>NZ_JAJFDP010000049.1:0-512 GCF_020709435.1 Collinsella aerofaciens | reverse complement strand
CCAGGCGGCCGAGCATGGCGAAGCCCATGGCAGGCAGGATGTTGGCTGCAACGCCGCAACCATCGATCACAAAGGACGGGATAAAGTCGAGTAGGCCCTGGATGGCGCCGGAACCCAGATAGAAGGCGCCGCCACACAGCAGGAAGTACTCGACGCAGCCCCAAATTCCAATTCCCCAATGAACGGCGTAGATGCCTTTGAGGTTTCCCTTGAGGGCGAACCTGTCTGCCATGTCGACAAACACGGCGAACAAGGCGTTGGTAATGTTGCCGATCGTCAGCGAAAGGACGGCGATAGGCATGGCGAGCGCGATGGCCGTCTCGGTACCCTGACCGAGCTGAATGGCAAACGCGCAGGCGAGCACGCCGCCGACGGTTTCGTTAGGCGGTACGTAGGCACCGATGGAGATCGAGCCCATGAACAGCAACTCCAGGCTGGCGCCGACAGCAAGGCCGGTCTGCAGGTCCCCCAGCACCAGGCCCACGAGCGGGCACAGGACGATGGGGCGGAAC
>NZ_JAJFDP010000020.1:0-33853 GCF_020709435.1 Collinsella aerofaciens | reverse complement strand
TGGGTCGGCCGGGATTGGTCAATCTCGGCCGACTATATTTGGCTAAATTATTCCGACGCTAACACCGCAGGATTCACGCTGCAAAACCGCAGGAAATAGCGGTCAAAATATGCCAATGCTTCGGGGGTCCAAATAAGGTCGTTCACTTCACGGGAAAGTATTAGACCCCGATTCGCACCAACCCCAAAGTCACCTCAGGCAGCAGGCGCGAAGCGCCGCAGCTGCCGGCCGCGCCCCACAGTCCCCCAAGGCGGCAGGCGCAAAGCGCCGAGGCCGCCGCCGGGACCAGGGCCCGCAACAACCACGCGCCCCTGCATCAGCCCAGCGGCCCCAACCAACAACGACCCCATCGCAGACCGCTTGCAGCAGCGTCACCGCAGGCGGGGGCCGGGCTTGGTTTTCAGAACACTCCGCAGACCAGTATGGCGCCTTGTCCGCGGCTCCGAAGGAGCAGGACAAGGCGCCACACATGGTCGAGGACGTTCTGAAAACCAAGCCCGGCCCCCGCCGGACAGATCCACCGTTACTCGCAGAGCAGCTTGGCGATCTGGACGGCGTTGGTTGCCGCGCCCTTACGGATTTGGTCGCCGCAGCACCAGAAGGTGATGCCGCGCGCAGCCTCGGGGTTCGAGATGTCGCGGCGTACGCGACCGACCCAAATCAGGTCCTGGTCGGAGGTGTCCATCGGCATGGGGAAGCGGTCGTGCGCATCCTCGGCGCTCATGTCGTCAACCAGCTTGACGCCGGGAGCGGCAGCCAGCGCAGCACGGGCCTCCTCGACCGTAATATCGCGCTCAAACTCGAGCGTAATGCTCTCGGAGTGCGAACGCAGCACGGGCACGCGCACGCAGGTGCAGTTCACGCGCAGCTCGGGCAGGTGCATAATCTTGCGGCCCTCGTTCTGCAGCTTCATCTCCTCGGAGGTAAAGCCTTCCTCCTTGACGCCGCCGATCTGCGGAATCAGGTTGCTCGCCAGCTGGGCGGCAAACGCGCGCGGCTCGGGAATCTCCTCGCCGCGGCCCAGGGCGGCCAGCTGAGCCTCGAGCTCGGCCATACCGGGAGCGCCGGCACCCGAAGCCGCCTGATACGTCGAGACGATCATGCGCTTCACACCGGCGAGCTGATGCAGCGGCCACGTGGGAACCAGGCCGATGATGGTCGCGCAGTTGGGGTTGGCGATAAGGCCGTGATGCCACTTGATATCGTCGGCATTGATCTCGGGCACGACCAGCGGCACCTCGGGATCCATACGGAAAGCATGGCTGTTGTCGACCACGACGGCGCCGCGCTTGACGGCCTCGGGCAGCAGCTCCTTGGCGATATCGTCGCCGGCAGCGCCGAGTACGATGTCGCAGCCCTCAAAGGCCTCGGGGCAAGCCTCTTCGATCACGATCTGCTCGCCGCGGAACTCAACGGTCTTGCCCGCGGAACGCGCACTCGCCAGCAGCTTGAGCTTACCGACCGGAAACTCCTGCTCGTTGAGGCACTCAAGCATCTGGGTGCCCACGGCTCCCGTCGCGCCCAAAATAGCAACCGTGTACTGTTTCATGCTTCCCCCTTTAAAGGTTGTGGCTTTTGCCCGCACGCCGAGCAGGCCGATTATTGTTGCCAGTGTATACAAGAACGGGGCAGGCACGAAACCCGCCCCGTCGAAACGAAACCGAAACGAAACGCCCCGCCGTAGATTTTTGAGGCGAGTCCCAAAAATCTAGCGAGATAGCAGCTACTTGTGGAGCGCAGCCAGAGCGGGATCGACCGGCGCGGAAGCCTCCAGGTCGGAGACCTTCACAATGCCGTTCTCATCGGAGAAGGCACGGTAAATGGTCCGAATCGCCAGATCGAAGTCCTTCTCCTCCACGCCAATGATGATGTTGATCTCGTCACAGCTCTGTGAAATCATACGCACGCTCACGCCCGCCTGGCCAAGCATGCCAAACAGGTGGCCCGAGATACCTGCGCGGCCACGCAGGTTACGGCCGACGGTCGCGATGAGCGCCAAGCCCTCGACAACCTCGATCTCGAGTGGCTCGACCTCCTGCTGAATGTCGCCCACGAGTGAGTACAGCGAATCGTGAACGTCCTGCTCCTGCACCACGGCGCCAAAGCGGTCGACGCCGGTGGGCATATGCTCGACGGAAACGTCATAACGCTCGAAGACCGAAAGCGCACGGCGCATAAAGCCAACGCGGGGCTTGGTGCGGTCACGGGCGACGTTGATGGCGACAAAACCGCGCTTGCCGGTCACGCCGGTAATGATGGGCTCTGCCTCACCCTCATCAGCCGTCTCGCTAATGATGGTGCCGGGGTCCTGCGGCGCATTGGTGTTCTTGATGACCAGCGGAATACCCGCCTCGCGCACGGGGAACACGGCCTCCTCGTGCAGGACGCTTGCGCCCATGTACGAAAGCTCGCGCAGCTCCTCGTAGGTAACGCGCGCAATGGGCTGAGCCTCGGGAACAATACGCGGATCGGCAGAATAGAAACCCGAAACGTCGGTCCAGTTCTCGTACAGATCGGCGCCCAGGCACTTGGCCAGGATCGAGCCCGAGATATCGCCGCCGCCACGGTCGAGCAGCTTGATCTGGCCCTCTCGCGTCGCGCCGTAGAAACCGGGCATAACAAAGCCGCCCTGCTGGCCGTACTCCTGCACCAGCTCGGAGGTGCGATTCATGCTGAGCGTACCGTCGTGATGGAACGCCACAACCGTCGCGGCGTCCAGGAACGGCAGGCCCAGGTACTCGGCCATCAAGCGAGCGGTGAAGTACTCGCCGCGGCTCACGAGCTCCTCGGTAGAGTAACCGCCCGAGCGGGCGCGCTCGGCAAAGGCCGCGAACTCCTCGCGGATGGGATAGGTGAGCTCCAGCTCGTCAGCGATATCAAAATAGCGCTGGCCAATGTCCTCGAGCAGTTCCTCGCACGACACGTGATACTTAACGTGCGCGTTAACCAGGTAGAGCAGGTCGGTCACCTTGGTGTCGCCCTTAAAGCGGCGGCCGCAGGCGGAAACCACCACAAAACGGCGGGCAGGGTCGGCATCGACGATGGCCTTGATCTTCTTGAAGTGTTCGGCGTCGGCGACCGACGAGCCGCCAAACTTGGCAATCTTAATCATGGGCTTGAGGTTACCTTTCTAAAAGCCTCTGCAAACCTGTTTTGCGCGCTCTGATACCATGGTTTCACCGATTGGGTCCAAGGCATCCGAGGAGCAGTGTTATATGGGAACTTATCATAGTACACGAGGACGCACTTTATCGTGCTCAAGTAAGGTGGCAATCCGCACCGGCATCGCTCCCGACGGGGGTTTGTTTGTCTCGGACGAGCTCGGCACCCAGCAGGTCGATATCAGCTCGCTTGCAGATAAATCGTACTTTGAAATCGCTCAAGATGTGTTGGGAATGTTACTGAATGATTACACGGCCGAAGAAATTTCGGCGTGTGTCGACGAGGCATACCGCGGCACGTTCGCGAGTGAGGAGGTTACGCCGCTCGTCAAACTCGACGCTGCGCCGGGCGCTGACGCCCCTCAGACCTATGTGATGGAGCTCTTTGGCGGCCCCACAAGCGCCTTCAAGGACGTCGCCCTGCAGATGCTCCCCCGTCTGATGGCCCGCACTTCCGCCAAGGACGGCGGCGCCGAGCGCATCATGATCGTCACCGCCACGTCGGGCGACACCGGCAAGGCCGCACTCGCCGGTTTTGCCGACGCGCCGGGCACGGGCATCACCGTCTTTTATCCCGAGGGCAAAGTCAGCCGCGTGCAGAATCTGCAGATGTCCACGCAGGAGGGCGATAACGTCGCCGTCTGCGGCATCCGCGGCAACTTTGACGACGCCCAGAGCGCCGTCAAGCGCATCTTTGCCGATAAGGAGCTTGCCGAGCGCCTGGAGGCCGCTGGCACTGTGCTTTCGAGCGCCAACTCCATCAATGTCGGCCGTCTGGTACCGCAGGTCGTCTACTACTTTGCCGCCTATGCGCAGCTGCTGCGCGCCGGCGCCATCGAGGCCGGCGACGCCGTTGAGTTCTGTGTGCCCACCGGCAACTTTGGCGATATCCTGGCCGGCTACTACGCCAAGCGCATGGGTCTGCCCGTCGCCAAACTCGTCGTGGCCAGCGACAAGAACAACGTGCTCGCTGACTTCCTGACCACCGGCGTCTACGACCGCAACCGTCCGTTCTTCACGACCATTTCGCCGTCGATGGACATCCTTATTAGCTCTAATCTGGAGCGCATGCTCTACTTCCTGTCCGACGGCGACTGCGAGCTCGTTGCCGGCCTTATGGAGCAGCTTGCCCAGACCGGTCGCTACGAGGTGCCTGCCGAGCTGCTGGCCAAGATCCAGAGCGTATTTGGCTGCGGCTGGGCCAGCGAGGACGAGGTTCGCGCCGCCATCAAGAGCTGCTGGGATGCCAACGGCTACGTGATCGACCCGCACACCGCTTGCGGCTATCACGTCTTTGAGCAGGTCGCCCCCACCGAGGGCGCCAAGGCCCGCGTGCTGCTTTCGACCGCCAGCCCCTACAAGTTCCCGCGCGCCTGCTGCGATGCCCTGGGCCTCGACGTTCCCGAGGACGACTTTGAGGCCATGCGCGTGCTCGAGCAGGCAACCAACACGGTCGCCCCAGCCCAGCTCGCCGAACTCGAGTCCAAGCCCGTCCGCTTCGAAGACGTCTGCGACGTCGATGAGATGGCCAGCTACGTAGAGCAGGCTGCAAAAAAGATAGCAACCAACTAAACCCCTTATAAGGCGCCGGCGAAAGCCGGCGCACCTTCTTTTATCAGATACCTACCGGGATGATGACGAACGTGCATAGCGTGCCTGGCTGTTTAGTTCGTCGCGAGTTCCGCACGCAAAGGAAAGCACTTAATGTGCTTTCCGTCTTGCGCAGGACTGCCCGAGCAGCGAACTAAACAGCCAGACACGCCAGGAGGACTCACATGATCAAGATCACCGTCCCAGCAACAAGCGCCAACTTGGGCATTGGCTACGATACCCTCGGCATGGCCGTCAGCCTCTACTCGCACTTCACCTTCGAGCGCGCCGACAAACTCACCATCACGGGCTGCCCCGAGGAATTCCAAAACGAGAACAACCTGGTCTACGTGAGCTTTGTCGATGCACTGGCTGCATGGGGCGAGCCGGCTTTTCCCGTTGCCATCGACATCCAGACCGACGTGCCCGTCGCCCGCGGCCTGGGCTCCAGCTCCACCTGCGTCGTCGCCGGCATTATGGCCGCCGCCGCGCTGACGGGCCACACCGTCGACCGTGCCGAGCTCGTCCGCATTGCCACCGAGGTCGAGGGGCATCCCGATAACGTCGCCCCTGCCATCCTGGGCGGCGCCGTCTGCTCCTTTACGCCGACCGATTCGCTCCCCCAGTGCCTGCGCTACGAGGTAAGCAATCGCTTGCGTTTTATTACCGTGATTCCGCCCTACGAGGTACACACGAGCGAGGCGCGCAAGGTCGTACCGCAGGAGATTCCGCTCTCCACCGCCGTGTGGCAGATGGGCCGCATTGCTGGCATGACGCGCGGTCTGGAGACCGGCGACCTTGACCTGATTGCCGCCGCCAACGACGACCGCATCCAGGAGCCCTATCGCCGCCGCCTCATCCCCGACTACAACGCCGTGCGCGACACCTGCCTTAACGGCGGCGCCAAGACCATCTGGATCAGTGGTTCGGGCTCGACCCTCATGGCTGTGACCGACGACACCATCGTGGCAAAGTTCCTGCAGGTCAAGCTGCGCGAGCAGTTCCCCAAGTGTGATACGCATATTCTGACGTGCGACACGGAAGGCGCCCAGATCGAATACCTGTAGTCGCCGTCCCGTATACTCGCTGGGGAGGCCAGGGGGCTTTGCCCCCAAATCGTCCTCGGACATGGCAGGACCCCCGCTGCGCACTTCGTGCGGCGGGGGTCCTGCCGTCCTGCGGAAAGATTTGGGGGCAAAGCCCCCTGGCCTCCCCTATGTTAACTTCGCCGGCGGCGGCTACAGGGACCTACGCTCTGGAAAGTCGCCGGGCTGATAGTTTGGCTTTTTATTGGTAGGGGCTCTTGCTAGGCTGGAGCACTTCCTAGAGGCGGGCATCGGCTGCGTGCCTGGTTTAGGCGGCGCTGGTTTCTTTGTATTCGAAGACTGGCTCTAGGAGGTCTTCGATGTTGCAGTGTAGGGCTTTTGCTATATCCCTTACGGTTGTTACCGAGGCTTCGTTGATGTTTCTCTGGCGTTGTTCGTACATTTGGATTGAGCGGAGGGACACGCCCGATTCGTATGCCAGGTCTTGTTGGGTTTTCTTAAGCTTCTTTCTTGCTAACGCAAGTTTGGTTTGCCTGGACGCTTTTTTCGCCATATCGCAGACGAGGCGAGCCACGCGTTCCTCCGAGGCTTCATGCCAGGGATAGTACAGACTGCGCAGTGCGTCAAACGGAACGACATGCAGCAGGTCTTCGAAAGACTCCCCTAAACGCCACTGCAGATATGCCAGTATCCAGCCTGTCCAATACTCTGGCGTCTTCTCAAAACGATAGGTGCGATCCGGTATAGACCCGCTCTGATAGCCGGACCTTTCAGCGATAAGCGCGAACAGCTCAACGCCCGATTTTCCCGATACGACCCATGCGTTGCCGCGTTCGAACTCGCGAGCTACGCCGCTCAGGCAAAAGAGTTCAGCAACTTCCGATCCTTCTGCTCCATAATCGTTAACGGCATAGTCAAAGCAGTCGCCGAGGTTGTTCATTGCATCCTCGAGGTAGTAGACGGGGTATGTCCTACTCGGCCCACAATCCGTTAACTCTTGGATCATTTAAATCAACCCTCCCTGCCATTAAATCCCTAATGTCGATACCTTCGGAATCGAACCCGTTAACCGTATCCAAGTATTTGCGTCGAGCATTCTGCTCTCGCTCAAAACGCTTGGGATAAAACTCAGACCCCAAAGCCTGCTTCCAATCGCAGAATCTAATCGCCGAAAATGCGCACTCGCTCATAAGAGCATATTGGATACCCAAATCACCCAAGCGCATGATACGTTGCAGCTGCCTGAGCGAGATCATGCCGCTGACAAACTGTCTTGCAAACGAAAAATAGGAGTCGTCGGCGCGATAACCTCGAATTACGTCATAGGGAGAAATATCAATCAGGCAGTTATCCAGCAGATAGCGAAGTCCTTCGCGCGCCAGCGGTGTCGAAACATTGAACTCCCTATTGTTAGCCAAAATCGCAAGCCAATTGAGAATTGAAAACTCCCCGGACTCCAAATCCAAGACTGCGAGACCATCCATATCGAGCTCATATCGATTTGCAATGCCATCAGACTCAGTCCGACATGCCCACTCCATTGCCATTTCCTCATGTGGCGTGCAATAAAACCCACACCCATAGTCATTGAATTGTCTGCATTTATCCAACGACGGATGCTCGACAACAACCTCCGACCCGTGCCAAAGCTCCATATCGACCTCCAAACAAAAATATCACCCCAGTGATAGTGTACCAATAACTATCACTGGGGTGATATAGATAGATGCAAACTATTGCCTGCCAAGAACCCTTACTAGAGGCAAGCCTCGGCGATGCGCTTTTTGAGTTCGTCGATGCCGGTGCCGGTCTGGGAGCTTGTGATGATTACGTTCTCGGCCGGAACGTTGAGCTGCTTTTTGATGGCTGCTGCCTGGCGGGCCTGCTGGGTGCGACTGAGCTTGTCGGCCTTGGTGAGGCAGACGATAAAGTTGAACTCATTGCCCTGCAGGTAGTCGATCATGTCATGATCGAGCTTGCTGGGATCGTGACGAATGTCCACCAGCGAGACGACCAAGTTAAAGCTGCGCTCGGAGTCGAAAAAGTCGCCGATAAGCTCGGCCCAGCGGTCGCGCTCGGCCTTGGAGCGACGGGCGAAACCGTAACCCGGCAGGTCCACGAAATGCACGTCGTCGGCCTCAAAGAAGTTGATGTTGCTCGTCTTGCCCGGCGTACTGGAAACCTTGACTAGGTTCTTGCGGCCAAATAGCTTGTTCATAATCGACGACTTGCCCACGTTGGAGCGGCCGACAAAGCTCACCTCGGGGCAGGTGGACTCGGGAATCTGCGAAACCTTGCCATAGCTGGCGACGAACTTGGCAAGCTGGTAGTTAATGGAATCGGCCATGGACACTCCTTGGTCGTAGGTTCTTACAAATAGACGCGCTATTGCGCAGCGGCAATGCGGCGGACGATATCGAGCGTAATGTCACTTGCGACACGCGCGTACTCGAACAGATCGAACTCTCGCTCGCAAATTGCATCGTACGCCTCGTCACAATTATCGCTGATAGCGCGCAACACCAGGCAATCGACACCATTTTTGGTTGCGACATGGGCAATTGCCGCGCCCTCCATGCCGACACAATCGGCATGCGTCGCCTCGATAGCGTCGTTGCGCATGGCGGCGCCCGTCACAAAACGGTTACCCGTGGCAATCGTGCCGACCAGGAACTGCTTGGTGCCCTCATTCGAAGCGACTGCATTTTTCGAAGCGTCAACAAACCCACGCTCAGCAAGCACGTCGGCGGCAATATCGACCAGCGCGGGCGTCGAGCCAAACTCCTCGAGCCCCGGTGCGGACTCGGCGATAAGCGCGGTATCGGTATCCAGATAGCGTAGGCGTTTGCCAATGACCACGTCGTCGATATGGAGCTTGGGGTTCAAACCGCCCGCAATGCCCGAAAACACAACAGCCTGCGGAGCATACTTGCTAATGAGGTGCTGTGTTGCAGCAGCGGCGTTCACCGTGCCCATGCCCGCCGTTGTGGCGACAACTGTCAGGCCGTCGAGCTCACCGCTCACAACGGTCAAGCCCGCCTCCCGTGCCTCGCAAACGTCGCTCAGCTCTTCCTTAATCTGCATGATCTCTTTTTCGAGCGCACCGATAATCGCGATGGTAGCCATACCATTCCCCAAACCTATACGAAATTCTCAACCAAGGTATGGTACCAGCATTTTGTTTGACCTCGCCAAACGAACACGCTAAGCCAGTGCAGCTCGCGTATCAAACAGAGCCTTTGCAATCGCGGCCGTAACCTCGTTCGAACGGTCACTCCATGGCATCGATGTCATGACGCTCATGACATAGGTACAGCCATCGATGTCGATAAGGCCCGCATCGCATGTCGAGTAGTAACCATCCTCGCTAATCCAGCCTGCCTTGTTGCGCACCAAAACCTGCTCGTCCGCAATGCCATCGCGAATAAACGAGCGCGATGTTGATGCCAGAAGGCCCGACAACCACTGTGAAGTCTCGGTATCCATGCTCAGATACTCGCTCATCTCACGCCATAACCTCGCAGAAGTGCGCGGGCAGTAGGTCGGAAAATCACTCATCGGATTCAGTGCCGTTTCGTCATCAACACCCAGATTGGCAATCCAATCCTCATAGCCATCATGGTCAAACGCCACGCGTAACGCGATAAACGAATCGTTGTCTGAGTTGACGACCGCGGCCTCGATAAGGTCACGCACTGTCTGCCAGCCCATGCTGTAACCACCATACGTGGCTAAAGGCCCATCGAGCGACACCCGCCCCGATTCGACCAACGTCTCGCAAATATAGAGCGCATACAGCGCTTTGTAGCTGCTCGCTCCATACACCTCGACATCGGCGTTATACGTCACGCCCCTACCGCTCGATAGGTCGTAGAACACTACACCCACGTCGCCCAGCTCCTGCGCCCGACACAGGGCATCCTGGAGCGAGGCAAGGCTCTCATCCTCCAAGGCAGGAGTCTTGTTATCCACCAACGAGAAGGTCCGAACGGTATCACCCGAAGGGATATCGTTGAAGTCCGCCTTCGAAAGTCTCGTCTTGAGATCTGCCGTCGACAGAGCTTGATCTGCCGACGCTTTGGACTTTGAAACCTTCTCGTTTTGCAGCTGTACCGTTGACGCATCTGGGCGCACCGTTCGCTCCGAGGCGTAGGTTTTAACGGTAATTCCGAGGATAATAACCGCCGACGTTAGCATCCCAATGGCGGCAATCTTCCTCACGCGGATGCGAGCGCCGGCAAGGCCACGCGAAGACGTGCCCTTCGTCTTATATCTGCTGCCATGCTGCGGCACATACTCGTCCCGCGATGCGATGTTTCGCACGTGGTCTCCTGACTGCCACCGTTTATATACGAGCAGTATGATACCGAGCAGGCATTTCTTTCCAAAGATATTCAGCGGCGTTTAAGGTGTCTTTAAAGAAACCACAAGCGTATTTATCCAAATGGCACGCTAGCCGATGGCGTTTTTGAGTTCCGCGCGGCGCTTTTTCATGCCCGTCATAACGGCATTGCGCAGCTCGGGCATGCGCGCGGTATCCATCTGTGGAACGCCCTCAAGCTTATAGGGAATCCCCAGCTGCTCATACTTGACGACGCCCATCGTGTGATACGGCAGCATTTCCAGACCCACCACGTTATGCCACGGGGCAATCAGACGACCGAGTGCCTCGCACTCCTCCACCGTGTCGGTAATGCCCGGCACCACCACGTGGCGGATAACGACCTTAATCTTGCGACGTGCAAGCTCATCGCCAAACGCCAGGATGCGTGCGGGATCACAACCGGTCAGCTTTTTATGCTCGACCGGGTCGGCATGCTTAATATCGAGCAGTACCATGTCGGTCTCGTTGAGCACGGCATCGAACTTCTCGGGATGCTGAGGGTCGAAGGCGTAGCCACAGCTATCCAGGCAGGTATGCACGCGGCCATCGGGGTTGTTGTGCATTGCACGGAACAGGTCGGCCAAAAACTCAGGCTGTAGGAGCGGCTCGCCACCCGAAACCGTAATGCCGCCGCTGCGATAGAACTCATGGTTGCTCTGGAACTCGTCCATCAGGTGCTCGACTGTCACCATGGTGCCGCCGTTAACAGACCAGGTATCGGGATTGTGGCAATACGCACAGCGCATGGGACAGCCTTGGACAAACACTACGAAGCGGATGCCGGGTCCGTCGACCGTACCCATCGTTTCAATCGAATGTACGCGGCCCAGGGCAAACGCGGAGTCCTCGGGACGAGCGTCCACACCCTCGAGCGTCATCTCAGCCATTCCCGCTACCTTGCCTCTCATTGGTTTTAGTTACATAAATGCCAGAGCCATTCTAGCCCATACGCATGATGGTGAAACGGTTTAGTGGTCAATTGGGTTGTTCTATTTGGCCCCACACAAAAGCGGCAGGAAGGTTGTCACAACCCACCCGCCGCCGAGGCAATAGATATCGATAGACACCAGGCCTTACGCCTTAAGCGTAAGCACCGCGCCGAAGGCGGTCGGGCCGCAATGGCTCGAGATGACGCCGCCGACCTGAGTCCAGGTAACGTCCTTAAAGCCAAGATCGTGTGCATAGACTTCCATGTCGTCGCGCAACTCCTCGGAAAGACCCACCGAATACGCCAGGCCAATATGCGAGTAGTCGATCTCGCCCTTCGCAACCATGTGGTCAATAAAGGCACGGGCGCACTTGAGCATAGAGCCGCGGAACTTCTTGGTCGCCACAAACTTACCGCCCGTTACCTCAATGCAGGGCTTAATCTTGAGCAGGTGGGCGCCAAGGAACGCGACGTTGGACAGACGACCGCCCGCCTTAAGAAAGGCTAGGTCGGTAGGAACAAAGCCCAGCAGCACACGGTCCATGACGGAGTTCGTAAATGCAAAGATCTCGTCGACGGTGGCATCGGGGTGAGCCTCGATGTATTTGGCGGTCTCGACGACAACAAGCGACTGGCCTACCGAGACAAAGCGCGTGTCCATGGAGAACACGTAGTCGCGCCCCTGGGCCGCAATCTTTGAGGACTGATGCGAACAGGTCGTGGCCTCGGAATATGCAAGATGCAAAATAGTCGCGTCGGGCTGCTCAGCGTGAATGCGGTCGTACACGTGAGCAAAATCCGCAGGTGCGCAGCCGCTGGTCTTGGGCATCACGCCAAACTCGTTGCAGCGCGAATAAATCTCGAGCGGATCGATCGAGCCGTCCTCGACGGTCTCGTCACCAATCGTGACATGCATAGGCACGCGCACGATGCCGTAGCGCTCGCAGAGCTCCGGCGTCACATCCGACCCAGACTCAACCACGATTACGTACTTGCCCATTATTATCACGACCCATCTCGACGTTGGCTTTTCAATACATGACACGCGCCGCCGCACTGTTGCACAACGGCGTCCAAGCGCCAAAGAGACGCCGCCCCTTGCGCACAACAAAGGACAGCGTCTCCCTGGAAAACTCCGTGCTTATCTGAGATTCTACACGGTTTATTAAGGAGTGTTACTTATTCCGCAAACGGTCGCTATACGCGATAAGCGGTAGCTGGCCGCGGCAACTGCGACACATTCCGCCCAACAAGTCCAATCGTGCTCCATGCACGGTTAATGAGCGAGGCGGTAGAAATCCATCGACGCCGCACCCTCGGCGTGCAGCTCCATCGCCGGAACCGCCGGCGAATAGGTACGGCTCGTAAGTGCCGCCTCGCCACCGTTGGCAAAAATCTCGACCATCGTAGTGTCCGAAAGCACGCGCAGGTCGCGAAGTTCGCCGAGCTCGATCGACCTCTGGTCGCGTCCATAGCCTTCGTCGCCCATATCGAGGGTAAGCATCCCGTCCGTATAACGCACAAAGACACCCTTGCGGATTTCGAGCTCGATCATCTTGGCTCCCTCGCAGGAAACCACGACATCAAACAGGCGTCCCGGCTCCTCAACGGTCTCACCGCCTACAGCACGAACGCAATCGCCGCGCATCCTCTCAATCTCGTGCGCCGGCCACTGGCAGAGCTTACCATCGCGCATGCTCAGCTCTCGCGGCACCGTCAACGCGCACTGCCACCCGCGCGCCACCGTCGGGTTTTCCGCCGTCGCATCGGGGCAACCCGACCATCCGATCATCAATCGCCGGCCTGCAGCATCCTCAAAGGACTGCGGAGCATAGAAATCAAAACCGGCATCGACCATCGGGGGCATGCCCTTCCCGACGATTTTAAAGCTCGGCGCCTCCCAATCGGCCTCGATGGGGAACCACACGCACTGATGCGGATTGCGGTAACGCCAACCATCGGCAGGCACACCCTGCGGACAGCAAACGAGAATAAGCTCGCCATCAAGCTCAAACAGATCAGGGCACTCCCACATAAAGCCAAACTTCTCGCCCAGCTCAATGCGCGTCGCATAGCTCCAGACCCCTAAATCACGCGAAGTATAGACAAGCACGCAGCCACGGTCGTCTTTCGTACGAGCGCCCAGAACCATGTAGTAGATACCATCGTGCTCAAGGATCTTGGGGTCGCGCACGTGCGTACCGATATCGTCGGGGTAATCGACTGGTCCAACAGCCATGCGCTTCTCGCCCAATTCGTCGGGATTCTCGGCAACCATATGAATCTGGTTTTGCTCACGGCCCGTCAACACGTAGTCGTAATCATCGCGGTCAAAATGCTTGACGTTGCCGGTATAGAAGTAGTGAATCTTGCCATCACGTACAAAGGCAGAACCAGAATACGCTCCGCTCGAATCCAAATCGGAATCGGGGAACAGCACGGGGCCGTGATTCTCGTACGTCACAAAATCCTTTGTCGTCAGATGGTTCCAAAGCACTGGACCGCCATGCGCAGCATCGAACGGATCGTATTGATGATAGATGTGATACGTATCACCAATCTGAACCAAACCGTTGGGGTCGTTGAGCCAGCCAAGCTCAGGCTCCACATGGAACAGAAGCCTATCGGGGTCGGACGCGATGCGAGCCGCCGTCTCATCCTGTCCGACACGCCACTGCTCATAGTCCGCGCGTGTCACCTTGTTTTTTTGATTTAACATCGCCGTTGACTTTCTCGTCTATGGGGAAGGACGCTCGACTCACACGAGTCGAACGCCCTTCCTCAAATGGACTTATCCTCAGATTACACTGAACGGCTCAACTAGAAGCTAACGTCGAAGCCAGCGCCAGCGCCCTCTTCATCGGTGGTCGGCACGCCCTTTGCCTTGTTGTAGGCAAAGATCAAGACGATCGGCACGATAAAGGCGATGAGATTGCCAGCCACATACCACACGAGGGTCTCGGGCGTGACGATGAGCAGGCCAAGCACGCCGGTCAGACCCTGACCGATAGCGCGCACCTCAAAGAGCTTGACGAAGGCACCGCCGCAGCCTGCACCGATGCATGCGCAGATGAACGGAATGATCGAATAGCGCATGTTTGCAGCAAAGATAGCGGGCTCGGAGATTCCGACCAGCGTCGGGATAAAGGACGACATGCAGATGTTGCGCTCTTTGGAGTGCTTCTTGTGAATGAGGTACATACCGATGGCGCCGCCGCCCTGGGCGATGATGGAAACCGACCAGATGGCCTGGATGTAGTTGAAGCCAGTCGTGGCAACAAGGTTTGCCTCGATACCCTGGATGAACTGATGCGTACCGGTAACGACGAGCGGCTGCAGGAACGCGGCGAAGACAAAGGCACCAAAGACGCCCATCCTGTTGTACAGGATATCGATTACGCCGGCGAGGACGTCACCGATCAGGTTGCCGAGCGGGCCGAACACGGTGAACAGGGCAACGTTAGCAAGAATCAGGGTAACGGTCGGGACAAAGACGAACGAAACGACCTCGGGGATGTACTTCTGGGCAATCTTCTCGACCTTGGCCATAAACCAGGCAGTCAGGATTGCGGGGAACACACCGCCCTGGAAAGCAACCATGGGAATGGATAGCGGACCGAAGTTCCAGTACTCAGCACCCGTCGGGTCCATAACGAACGTGTTGCGGTTCATAAGGCTCGGGTGAACCATGACGATACCGACGAGGATGCCCAGGATCGGGTTACCGCCAAAACGCTTGACCGCGCTGTACATAACCAGGACAGGCAGGTAGTCGAACGTGGTGGCGATAATGGCAAAGAAGCTTGCGAGGTTCTTGAGGAACTCGCTGTGATCGGCGAGGCTGCCCTCCATGCCAAAGAGGCCGTTGGCAACGATCAGCGACTTAAGGCCGATGATGATTGCAGCGCCGACGAAGGCGGGAATGATGGGGATAAAGATGTCCGAGAATACCTTGAGGACCGAGAAGAACTTGCCCTTCTTGTCCGCCTCGGCGCCCTTGACCTCGGAAGCACTGATCTCCTTAACGCCCGTCAGAGCCATAAACTCATCGTAAACCTTGTTGACGGTACCGGTACCGAAGATGATCATGAGCTGGCCGCTGTTGTACAGCACGCCCTTGACGCCATCGATGTTCTCGAGCTCGGCCTTGTTGTATTTGCTCGTATCCTTGAGCACCAGACGCAGACGGGTCACGCAATGCGTGGCGCCCTCGATGTTCTCCAGTCCGCCGACGTTGTCGACGACTTGCTGGGACACTGCCTTGTAGTCCATGTTCCTCTCCATTCCTTTTCTAAATCATAAAACGGTTCGTTGCCGCTACAGAGACGCGATCGTTGCGTTTGCGCACTTGAGCGCACCGTCGGTGACGGTAAGCGCCACACCCTGGCCCTGCTTGTTGCAGAAGCGAGCGTTGAGCGCAACATCATCGACAAAGATGGTCGCGATGTCGTCGTCGACGACCAGACGCACATGGTGAGTGCCCTCGCCCTTAAAGAACAACGGACGCTCGAGGCCCATGTTGTTGACCTGGAACCACGGGTACTGGGGAGCCGGCGTGAACTCGAGCTTGCCCTCGCGCAGGTTGGCGCGGAACTCATAGGCAAGACCAGTCTCGGCGTCCTCGGCGAACTTGACCGAGAAGCCGGCAGCGTTACCGCCGAGCTCAATGTCGGCATCGAGCAAGTAGGTGGAGCCGGCATCCGCGGCGAGCACCTGCTCGACCTTGCCCGACTCGCAGGAAAGCTCAAAGGTCTCGACAGCCTTGCCCTCGCCAAAGGCGCCAAGCATGCTGTCGGGGAGCTTGGTGCCGAGCGTTCCGTCGGCACGCTGAACGATCTCGAGGGGCATAAAGGTGCCACCCCACAGGTAAGAGCTGGGGTCACCGCCCTCGTCACGCGTAGGAACCCAACCAAAGAGAACGCGGCGCTCACCATCAAATGCGGTACGCGCGGCATAGTACGCGCGGCCATCGAAGGAATCGTCCGCAGGAGTGATCCAAGGACCGTTGATAGAGCGAGACATGCGGTAACGGGTCTTGTTGCCATCACTGTACTCGGAGAACACCAGATACCACCAGTCGCCCATCTTAAAGAGATCAGGCATCTCGAACATGGTGTACAGGCCCGGATTCCACCAGTCGCCCTGGAACTCCCAGGTATCCAGGTCCTTGGAAGTGAACTTGACCAGACGACCGGTCATCAGACGCTTGTCCTCGCCCACACGCGTGCCGAGGATGAGCATGTACTCTTCGTTCTCCTCATCCCAAAGCACAAAGGGATCGCGCCAGTTGCGGTCATCGTAACCCTCCTGGGGCGGAAGCAGCGTCTCGGCGATGTTCTTCTCCCACTTGACGGCGTCGTCACTCGTTGCGTGAAGAAGAACCTGCTTCATCAAGCGTGCCTTGACCTTATCGCGATTGCAACCAGTGTAGAGCGCATGGTACTTGTCGCCCACCTTAAACACCGTGCCGGCATAAACATACTGGTCGACTTCCTCGTCGCCGCCACGCTCAAGGCTCTCGCCAAAGTCTTTGTAATTGACGAAGTCCTTGGTTGTCGCGAGTGCCCAGCCAAACGGCTCTCCGAAAGGTCCGGGGTTTCGCGTGTCACGCTGATGATAGAGATAGAACGTGCCGTCCTCGCCGTACGGCATGATGTCGCCTACCCAAATTCCCTCAGGCTGGTAATACACCTTGTGCATCCGAGACTTCCTTTCTCACGAGATACTAACTCGGTACAACTGCAAGATATGTCAATCGTTTTCATATGTCAAACGTTTTCACACCAATACGTCTTTTCGCAGTTCCAGTCGTCGGCAAACGGTTGACATATGCCGGCGAACGGTCATCAGAGGTGTTTGAGGAATTCTTTTGGCACGGGATGAACTACGCGGTTTTACCCTCAATGAGTTCAACGGGGAGCTTGATATTCGATTCGGGCTTTTCGCCGTTAATAAGAGCAATGATGGATTGCGCCGCGAGCTCTCCGATGCGATCGATATCTTGGCGTACGGTTGTTAAGTCAGGCATAAACGTCATAGTGCGGCGGGCACCATCCGCGCCCACGACCTTAATATCGCCCGGAGCGCTCAAGCCGCGCTGCTTCATCACGTTAAGACAGATAGCCGCCATCGTGTCGTCTCCCGCAAAGATGCCGTCAATATCGGGGTTCTCATCGAGGATCTTCGCAACGACCGCGCTCTTTTCGTCGTCGGGCTTAACGAACTCAACCTCACGGACAAGCGCGGGCAAACCGGCCTGCTCAACAACATCGAGGTAGGCATCGGTACGCTTATTGGCAGGCATGCGCATGCGGCTATTGCTGCGCAGGCACAGGATGCGTGAACATCCGTCATCGATCAGGCGACGCGTGGCAAGTTCGCCGATGCTATAGCTGTCGCTCGCAATCTGAACAGAGGCTTCGCCAAGGTCGCAGTCGATACCAACCAGACTCAAGCCCATCTCGGCATACGCCTCGGCACCGATATTAAGCGAGTTGACGATGACGCCATCAACCATATTGCGTCGAAGCATGTCGATATAAGAGCGCTCAAGCTCGGGTCGATTGGCGCTATTGCACAGCAGCATCTTAAAACCGTTTTCGGCCAGGGTATGCTCAATGACTTGAACCACTTGGGCATGAAACGGACTGCTGACATAGGGGACGATCATACCGATAAGATTCAGGCGACCGTTGAGCATGGCACGGGCGATATCGTTGGGCGTATAGTTGATGCGCTTCATCGCGGCATGGACCTTATCGCGGGTCTCTTGGCTAATATAGCCGCGATTATTAAGCACGCGAGATACCGTAGTAGGCGAAACCCCCGCCACCGCCGCAACTTCCTTGATGCCAGGCTTAGCCGTATCCTTAGAACGAGCACTCTCGCGAGCCATAGCACCCTCCCCCATCAACATGTCATACGTTTACATACGAACAAAGCATACCCCAACAAGAGCGGGAAGACGGTAACAGTACAAGTAAGTAAACGACTCATCCAAATAATTAGGAGAGTTCCGCCTAAAGGGTGACTCCAAAGGACCCCACATGGCCGGTTTTGGGTTATTTCCCAAAACATCCCGCAGGACGCAAAGAGGCTCCGCCGCGCAACGCGCGCAGCGGAGCCTCTTTGCATGTCCGAGGACGTTTTGGGAAATAACCCAAAACCGGCCCGGCGATCCTGCGGGAGTTAAACCCCTTTAGAACTTGTCGTGGAAGGTACGCGAAATGACCTCGTCCTGCTGCTCCTTGGTGAGCGTGTGGAAGTTCACGGCATAGCCGGAAACGCGGATGGTCAGCTGCGGGTACTTCTCGGGGTGAGCCTGAGCGTCGAGCAGCGTCTCACGGTTGAAAACGTTGATGTTCAGGTGGTGGCCACCCTTCTCGGCGTAAGCGTCGAGCATGTGGACCAGGTTATCGGCCTGGGTCTCGGAAACTTCAGAAACCTTCATAATGTGTCTCCTTCGATTAATAGGCGCCGGCCGAAACCGGCGCGCTAATCAGTAATCGTTATTGTTAGTATAGCACTAACAATAGTTACTCGCCCAGCTGATCAAGGTCGATATCGCCAAAGAACACCTGGTCCTCCTTGCCGAGCGCACTCGGGATGATGGAGAAGGTGTTGGAGATGCCGTCCTGAGCATCGCGGAACGGGAGCTTGGAAACCGAAGACAGCGAAGCGATGGCGCCATGGCTATCGCGCTTGTGCATGGGGTTAGCACCCGGGGCGAACGGCTGGCCAGCCTTGCGGCCGTCGGGCGTGGAGCCGGTCTTCTTACCGTACACGACGTTGGAGGTAATGGTCAGAACCGAGGTCGTGGGCACGGAGTTGCGGTAGGTGTCGTTCATGCGGATGTACTCCATGAACTGGTGCACAACGTCGTGAGCGATCTGGTCGACGCGGTCGTCGTCGTTACCGTACTTGGGGAACTCGCCCTCGGTCTCGAAGTCGACGATGATGCCGTTCTCATCACGGACGGGGTGGACCTTGGCGTACTTGATGGCGGACAGGGAGTCAGCCACGACGGAAAGGCCAGCGATGCCCGTAGCGAACCAGCGGTGCACGTGCTTGTCGTGCAGGGCCATCTGGATGCGCTCGTAGCAGTACTTGTCGTGCATGTAGTGAATGATGTTCAGCGAGTTGACGTACACGCCAGCGAGCCACTTCATCATGTCGTTGTACTTGGCCACAACGTCGTCGTAATCGAGCGTATCGCCCTCGACGGCGCGATACTTGGGGCCGACCTGCTTCTTGGAGACCTCGTCAACACCGCCGTTGAGTGCGTAGAGCAG
Source organism: Collinsella aerofaciens (assembly GCF_020709435.1). GTDB lineage: Bacteria > Actinomycetota > Coriobacteriia > Coriobacteriales > Coriobacteriaceae > Collinsella > Collinsella aerofaciens_AU. Next base: position 14,453 of record NZ_JAJFDP010000020.1, on the reverse strand, counting down.
GCACTTGGCCAGGTTGGCGCGGGCGCCGAAGAACTGCATCTCCTTGCCGATGCGCATGGAGGACACGCAGCAGGCGATGCCGTAGTCGTCGCCGTGGTAAACGCGCATGAGGTCATCGTTCTCGTACTGGATCGAGGAGCTGGCGACAGAAGTCTTGGCGCAGAACTTCTTGAAGTTCTCGGGCAGACGGGTCGACCACAGAACGGTCATGTTGGGCTCGGGGCTGGTGCCCATGTTCTCGAGCGTGTGCAGGTAGCGGTAGCTCATCTTGGTAACGAGCGTACGGCCGTCAACACCCATGCCGCCGATGGACTCGGTGACCCACTGCGGATCGCCGGTGAACAGGGCCTGGTACTCGGGGGTACGGGCAAACTTGACCATGCGAAGCTTCATGATGAAGTGATCCACGAACTCCTGGATCTGCTCCTCGGTGAAGGTACCGTTGGCAAGGTCGCGCTCAGCGTAGATGTCGATGAACGTAGAGGTACGGCCGATGGACATAGCGGCGCCGTTCTGCTCCTTGACGGCAGCGAGGTAGGCGAAGTACATCCACTGGATGGCCTCCTGCGTGTTGGTAGCAGGGTTGGAAATGTCGAAACCATAGGTCTCGGCCATCATCTTGAGCTCGCCGAGGGCGCGGATCTGCTCCTGCAGTTCCTCACGATCGCGGATGTTGTCGGCGGTCATGACCGTCGGGGTGGAAGCCTTCTGGGCCTCCTTGTCCTTGATCAGGTAGTCGACGCCGTACAGGGCAACACGACGGTAGTCGCCGATGATGCGGCCGCGGCCATAGCCATCGGGCAGACCGGTGATGATGTGAGCCGAGCGGCAAGCACGCATCTCGGGGGTGTAAACATCGAAGACGCCAGCGTTGTGGGTCTTACGCTCGAAGGTGTAGCGCTCGACAACGTTCTCGTCGACCTTATAGCCGTGCTGGCTGGCAGCCTGGCAAGCGATGCGGATACCGCCGTTGACGTGCAGCGCGCGCTTGAGCGGCTTGTCAGTCTGGAGACCGACGATGGTCTCCTTCTCGCGGTGGGCGTTATCGATGTAGCCAGCGGGGTGGCTCACGATACCCGTAACGGTCTTGGTGTCCATATCGAGGACACCGCCCTGCTCGCGCTCCTTAAGCAGCAGGTCGAGAACCTCGCCCCACAGCTCCTTGGTACGCTCGGTCGGGCCGGCGAGGAACGACTCGTCGCCCTCGTAGGGGGTGTAGTTCTTCTGGATGAAGTCTCGGACGTCAACCTCTCCCGTCCAAATGCCTTCCTTGAAGCCTTCCCATGCCTCCTGCATTGTGTAACCACGCTCCTAGTTACGTGTTATGCGGCGCTCTCTCACACCGCTGCTTATTGAATTCTTGAATTTTCGGCTTGCACTACCGGCTTCTTCCGTTCTTCACCACACGTTGGTGCAGGGAAAACGTTTGTCCACCTTGGAACTACAACCCAAAACCCAAGATTTCATCCGTCTGAGAAGGATAACATAGCGACCCTCTCCATCTGGGCTGTTATATGTTTCTTTTTTTATATCATAATGGCGTTTTTTACAAATCCGCAGGAAATGCGAGTGCAAACAACTACCGTTCACCGATTTGTATGTTATTTTTCCTTGCCTTTGTACGACGTTCGCTCTAGCTGTTATGCCAGCTTTAGCATGGTAAAGTGTCCCAAAGACCCTACAGAAACTGCAGGGCGGCCACGGGATCCCCCGTGGCCGCCCTGTGGCGTAGCTAGTTTTTAGCTTTGATTACCGTTTAGCATTAGGCGGCTGCGGAGGCCTTGTCGGTCGTTGCCTTGCCGTTGCTCTGCTGGCCCTCAAAATGCTTGTAGCACCAGCTGGTGACCAGCGGGGTCAAAATAGCCGTCACGATTGCACAGGCAGCAACCTGTGCCGTAGCCGTCGCGAGCACCGCACCGCCGTACATGGCCTCGTTGACGCTTGCCATGGCAGCAGGTGTGGCCACATTGGCTCCGGCGCAGCTCGAAATGGCCGCACCTGCGACACCCGTGCCGCCCGTGAGCTTATCGACCGCGATAACGGGAATTGCAAAGACCACCGAGCAGATCACGCCGAGCAGAATACCGGGAAGACCGCCATTAATGAGCTGGCCAAAGGTCATGGTCGAGCCCATGGCAAAGAAGACGAGCACGATGACGGCGGAAAGTGCCGGTGCCATCATCTTCTTAAAGCTCGGGAAGAGGTTACCCAGAATAATGCCGACGACGATCGGCAGGATGGCACCCACAAGCGACCAGCCAATCGGAGCTTGGCCGGCAGCGCCGAGCACGATCATCGTGACCGGAGGGCCGACAACGAGCGTGGTGATTGCGACAGCGCCACGCTCGGCCTCGTTGCCCATGGTGCCCATCAGACCAGCGTACATAGCGTTGTTGGCGCCGGTGCAAGCCGCCAGCATCACCATGGCAGAGATGCCAAACAGGTTGTCGTTGAACACATAAAGGATGAGCAGCGACACGGCAACGACCACGATCTGCTTGACGGCGATGATGATGGCGCCGCGGGCAGCGGCGGCAGGAGCACTCTTAAACGAAATCGTCGTACCGACGATGAGCAAAAAAGCGCCCACGAGCGGGCCTGCACCCTGCTGGGTCATGCCAAGCGTAAAGCTACCGAGCGTTTTGAACAGGTCGGGGAATAGCGTGTTGAGCAGGCAGCCCAACAGAAGCGGCACCAAGATATTGGCGCCCGGGATGGAGGACATCTTAAAGAACGGCTCCTTTGCCGCCGGCGCCTCCACCGCAGTCGATTCACTCATATATATCTCCTTTGGATGCATGCGAATCGTAGCCGCACGCGCCTATGTCAGAAAGAAGGCGACAACCCCGAGTCGCCAGGGTCGCCGCCAAACGATCACCGCGGGGTATTACCCGTCCAGGACGATGCCGCCGTCGCAGTCACCGATCTCGCCGTTCACGAAGCTGGCGAGGTCGGAAGCGAAGAACAGTACCATCTGCGCAGGCTCGCTGGCCTGGGCGGCGCGGCCCAGAGGAATACCGTTGATGATACGCTGAGAGTTCTCGTCAGAGAGAATCGAGGTCATATCGGTCAACGTGAGCGACGGGCATACAGCGTTGCAGCGAACGCCAAACTTGCCGCCTTCCTTGGCGACTGCCTTGGTTAGACCGTTAACACCGGCCTTGGAGCTCGCGTAAGCCGCGGTGCCGAGCAGGCCGCCACCGATCTTGCCCGCAACGGAACTCACGTTGACAATAGTGCCGGCATGGGCCGCCTTAAAGTGCGGGTACACGGCATTCATCATGGTAAAGGTACCGTTGAGGTTGATGTCGATGGTGCGACGCCACTCGGTGTCATCGATCTCGTCGAACTTCTTGGTGCTGATGACGCCAGCACAGTTAATCAGGATATTGGTTTGAGGCAGGTCCGTAAAAATCTGCTCGACAGTCTCGCGCGCCTTGGGTGCATCAGCGACATCGAGCTGATAGAACTTGTTGCCCTCGCCAAGCTCGGCCACCGCGGCCTCGCCCTTAGCAGCGTTCCTTGCGATGAGCGCGACATGTCCGCCGCCCGCGACGATGCCCTTGGCGATCTCGAGGCCAATGCCCTGAGTGCCGCCCGTGACAATCGCGGTCTTGCCCGTGAAGTCAAATGCCATGACTCCATCCCCCTTTATATAAGGTGTCTCCTCGCGGGAAGTTGGAGCATCGCACGTGGCGATTATATGAGTCCCAGTCGTCATGGTGGTGACAACCCCTCGCCTAACCGCGTGCATGATAGTTCTTTAAAACGCTTCAGCAATTGAATGATTTTAAGTCTTTATGCGCTCTTTATATTGCCACTGTATGAGGCCCGCGTATGAGGGTATCATCTTCCACCGAAAATAGTTTCTAGTGTTAGGGGTTTTCGGTGGAAGATACCGATTTCCATGAGCTTGGGCGTCAGCTCTTTACCGAGTTTGGCAGCATGCACCAGCGCGTTTCGCGCTTTGCCGACCAGGCTCTGGGTGGCGAGATGGCCGTCATGCGCGCCCTCATGCGCGCCGGCGGCTCGCTCACGCCGAGCGAACTCGCCGATCGTGCCTGGGTCTCGAGCGCCCGTATCGCCAATATCCTGCGCGCCCTCGAGGCCAAGGGTTGGGTCGAGCGCGAGCACTCAAAGACCGACCGTCGTCGCGTACACGTCACGGTGACCGACAAAGGATTCCAGGTTATCGAAATCAAACGTCGGGAATTCGAGGACCGCACCGCGGCCTTCCTCGAGGAGCTTGGCGAAACAGATACCCAAGAGATGGTGCGCCTTCTTAGACGTGCCAACGAAATTATCGACCGCAATCAAGAAAGGAGAGATGCCAAGTGAGGATTCTCAAGCTCTTTAAAAAACATATCCTGGCACTGTTCGCGGCTATCGTACTTATCGTAATCAGCTGCAACGCCGATCTGGCGCTGCCTACCTATATGAGCGACATCGTCGACGTGGGTGTACAGCAAGGCGGCATCGCGTCGCCCGTGCCCGACACCATCCGCGCCGAATCGCTCGACGACCTCGAACTCTTTATGAGCACCAAGGACGCCAAAGCTGTGGAGGCCGTGTTTGGCAAGGCGGACAATAACGGCATTCGAACGTACAAGGGCACCGAGGAGAAGCGCGCCGACGGCGGCAAGATTGCCGACATCATGAGCCTCCCCGAGACTGTCGTCCTTTCGTTCAACCAGGGCATTGACGCCAACTCCATGGGCGACATGATGGGCACGTCCGGTGAAAAAGACAACAGCGGCGCCCAGGCCATGCCCACGCCCGAGCAGATGGCGGCGATGACGCCCGAGCAACTCGCCGAGATGCAGCAGAAGGCCGCTGCGGCGCAGAACATGCAAAAACAGATTGATGCCGACGGTGGCAAGATCACCATGAAGAGCCTGCGTCTAGGCGTTGAAGGCGGCCTAATCGACCAGGGCAAGCTCGTCGAGGGCGCCAACGATATGGCAGACAAAATGGGCTCCATGTCGGGCTCCATCGTGACCCAACGCGCCGTGAGCTATGTGCAAGACGAGTACAAGGCGCAGGGCATCGACCCCGCCGACGTGCAGAACGCCTACCTGGGCCGCATGGCGACCACGATGTTTGGTCTGTGCCTGGTGTCGCTCGTCGCCACCATCCTGACCGGTGCCGTGGCTTCGCGCACCGCCTGCTCCATCGCCCGCGACCTGCGCCGCGAGACCTTCAACAAGGTTATGCACTTCTCGCCGGCCGAGGTGGGCAAGTTTAGCCAGGCCTCGCTCATCACCCGCTGCACCAACGACATTCAGCAGATCCAGATGGCCGCAACCCTGTTTATCCGCATGTGCCTGATGGCCCCCGTCATGGGCATCGTCGCCGTCATGCGCGTCCTGGCCAACCACACCGGCCTGGAGTGGACCATCGCCGTGGCCATCATCGCGGTTTCGGCCGTTGTCGGCGTGCTCATGGGCCTCACCATGCCCAAGTTCAAAAAGATGCAAAGCTTTGTTGACCGCGTGAACCTTACCGCCCGCGAGCTGCTCGACGGCCTTATGCCCATCCGCTCGTTCAACCGCGAGGAACATGAGCTCGAACGTTTTGACAAGGCGTCGCTCGACCTGATGACCACGCAGCTCTACACCAACCGAGCCATGAGCTTTATGATGCCGCTCATGATGCTCGTCATGAACTGCATCACCGTGCTTATCGTCTGGTTTGGCGCGCAGGGCGTGTCCGACGGCGTGATGCAGGTCGGCAACATGATGGCGTTTATCTCCTACACCATGCAGATCGTCATGGCGTTTATGATCCTCACCATGGTTTCGGTCATCCTGCCCCGTGCCGAGGTCGCAGCCGAGCGCGTAGATGAGGTCATCACCTGCCCCACGAGCATCAACGACCCTGCCTCGCCCAAACTGCCCGCGGCCAGCTCGCCGCGCGGTGAGCTCACCTTCCGCGACGTGAGCTTCCAGTACCCCGATGCCCGCGCCGACGTCATTAGCGGTGTGAACTTCACCACGCATGCCGGTCAGATGCTCGGCATCATTGGCTCCACGGGCTCGGGCAAGTCCACGCTCGTGCAGCTGATTCCGCGCCTGTACGACGTCACGGGCGGCAGCATTTCGCTCGACGGCATCGATGTGCGCGACATGACACTTTCCGAGCTGCGCCGCCGCATCGGTTATATTCCGCAGCAGGGTCGTCTATTCTCGGGTACCGTCGAGAGCAACCTCAAGTTTGCCGGCGACATGGTGAGTGACGAGGATATGCGCCAGGCAGCACGCGTCGCCCAGGCGGAGGACTTTATCGCCGAGCGCGAGGACGGGTACGACTCCCCTATCAGCCAGGGCGGCTCCAATGTTTCGGGTGGTCAGCGCCAGCGTCTGGCCATCGCCCGCGCGTTGGCCAAAAAGCCCGAGGTCGTGGTGTTCGATGACTCGTTTAGTGCCCTCGACTACAAGACCGACGCGCGCCTACGCGAGGAGCTGGCCAAAAACGTTACCGACGCCGCGCTCGTGGTCGTGGCCCAGCGCATCGCGACCATCATGCACGCCGACCAGATCATCGTGCTCGACGACGGCCACGTAGTGGGCACCGGCACGCACGAGGAGCTGCTGCGCAGCTGCCCGGCGTACCTGGAGATCGCACAGTCGCAGCTTTCCGCCGAGGAGCTGGGGCTCACCCAAGAAGAAATTGCAGCCGTTATGGAAGGAGGCGAGCACTAATGGCAGACGAGACCAAGACTCAGATTCCCAAGTCCACCCGCCAGCGTGGTCCCATGGGCCGCATGGGTGGCATGCGTCGCGGCGAAAAGGCCAAGGACTTTAAGGGCACCATGAGGCAGCTGCTCGGCTATATCGGCCAGCACAAGATTGCCGTGCTTGCCGCCGTCGCCTTTGCCGTGTGCTCGGTCGTCTTTAACATTGTGGGACCCAAGGTGCTCGGCCAGGTTACGACCAAGCTATTCGAAGGCCTGGTCGCCAAGGTCAACGGTACGGGCGACGTTGACTTTGCCTGGATCGCCAAGACGCTCGGCTTTTTGCTCTGCCTGTATCTGGCAAGCTCTGTTTGCAGCCTCATCCAGGGCTGGCTCATGACCGGCGTCACGCAAAAGATCTGCTACCGCATGCGCAAGGAGATCGTCGCCAAGATTGCCGTCGTGCCGATGAGCTACTTCAACGGCCACAGCAAGGGCGACGTGCTCAGCCGCATCACCAACGACGTCGATACGCTCGGCCAGTCGCTCAACCAGAGCGTGACACAGCTCATCACGTCGGTGACGCAGATTATCGGCGTGCTCGTCATGATGCTGTCGATCAGCCTGCCGCTCACCGGCGTCACCGTGCTCACGCTGCCGGCTGCCGCAATTATCCTGACCGTGATGATTCACTTCTCGCAGCCGTACTTCCGCGAGCAACAGCAGGTCCTGGGCGCCGTCAACGGCATTATCGAAGAGGATTTTGCCGGCCAGAACGTTATTCAGGTGTTCGACCGCGCCGAGGCCTCGATCGAAGAGTTCGACCATCAAAACGACCGCCTCTTTATTAGTGGCTGGCGTTCGCAGTTCCTGTCGGGCCTGATGATGCCGCTTATGAGCCTGGTGGGCAACATGGGCTACGTGGGCGTCGTCGTGGTGGGCGCGCAGCTCGCGCTGACCGGTAATGCCACGCCCGGCGACATCCAGAGCTTTATCCAGTACGTTCGCAACTTTACGCAACCCGTGCAGCAGCTGGGCAACGTGAGCAACACGATGCAATCGATGGCCGCTGCCACCGAGCGCGTCTTTGAGTTCCTGGCCGCGCCCGAGGAGGAGCAGAAGGCCGACGCGCAGATTCCCGAAAAGCGCCCCGGTCACGTGGAGTTTGACCATGTCAAGTTTGGCTACACGCCCGACAAGACCATCATCCACGACTTTAGCTGCGAGGCGCAGCCCGGCCAGACCATCGCCATCGTCGGCCCCACCGGCGCCGGCAAGACCACGCTCATCAAGCTGCTGCAGCGCTTCTACGACGTGGACGGCGGTTCGCTGCGCGTCGAGGGCGTCGACGTGCGCGACTGGGACCGCGCGGCGCTGCGCGGCGAGTTTGCCATGGTGCTGCAGGATACGTGGCTGTTTAACGGCACCATCCGCGAGAACATCCGCTACGGACGCCCCGATGCAAGCGATGCCGAGGTCGAGGCCGCAGCACGCGCCGCACGCTGCGATCACTTTATCCATACGCTCGCCGGCGGCTACGACTTTATGATTAACGAGGAGGGCACTAACCTATCGCAGGGTCAGCGCCAGCTCGTGACCATCGCCCGTGCCATTTTGGCCGACCGCCCGGCGCTGATTCTGGACGAAGCGACCTCCAACGTCGATACCCGCACCGAGGAGCTCATCCAGCGCGCCATGGATGCGCTGATGCAGGGCCGTACCAGCTTTGTCATCGCGCACCGCCTGTCCACGATACGCAACGCCGACGTGATCTTGGTAATTCGCGACGGCGACATCGTCGAGAAGGGCACGCACGACGAGCTGCTCGCCCAAGACGGCTTCTACGCCGACCTGTACAACTCGCAGTTTGACGAGGCGGCGTAGATTCGGCCGCAGGGAACGAATGACGCCCGAGAACGGGGGCGCAGGACAACCTGTGCCCCCGCTTTTATTTTGCGGCCCTCGAACCGCCTCCCCTGTGACCTGATTGACAGCCCACTCCAAGCCCCGTGGCATCATTCCATTCCAGGTCCAGCTGACGTTTCCCCAGATAAAACCTGCCAAAATAAACCTGTCCCTTTTTGGCAGGTTTCGGGGTGACAAGGGCTTGCACTTTAGCGTGCGACAGCGGATAATTCCGGACACTCGACAATACGCTTATTGCTCTTTCTATAGATTGAGGAGGCCCCTATGGCCATGGAATTCAAACGCAAGTTGCCGATCCCCATGGAGATCCGCGAGGAAATGCCGCTTTCTGCCGAGCTTACCGCCAAAAAGCAGGCATTTGACACCGAGGTCGCCAAAGTCTTTACCGGCGAGGACGCACGCAAGGTGCTCATCATCGGCCCGTGCTCTGCCGACCGCGAAGATTCAGTGCTTGAGTATATGAACCGACTGGCCAAGACCGCCGAGGAGGTCAAGGACAAGCTCATCATCATTCCGCGCGTCTACACCAACAAGCCGCGCACCAAGGGCACCGGCTACAAGGGCCTGCTGCACAACCCCAACCCCGAGGCTCCCGACGATCTGCTCGAGGGCGTCAAGGCCATCCGCCATATGCACCTGCGCGTTATTGAGGAAACGGGCTTCTTCACCGCCGACGAGATGCTCTATCCGTCCAACTACCAATACCTCGTTGACCTGCTGAGCTATGTTGCCGTGGGCGCACGCTCGGTCGAAAACCAGGAGCATCGCCTGGTGTCGAGCGGCATTTCGGTACCCGTTGGCATGAAGAATCCCACTGCCGGCTCTACCACCGTTATGCTCAACTCCATTTACGCCGCGCAGGCGCACCAGAGCTTCATCTTCCGCAACTGGGAGGTCGAGTGCGACGGCAATCCGCTCGCGCACGCCGTTATGCGTGGTTACATCGGCCTCGATGGCCGCACCTACCCCAACTACCACTACGAGCACCTCGAGCGCCTGGCCGAGCGCTACACCGAGCACGCCGGCTATGCCAATCCGGCAGCGGTCATCGACTGCAACCACGACAACTCGGGCAAGCGTCCGCTGGAGCAGTATCGCATTTGCAAGGAGGTGCTCGACAGCTGCCGCCGCAACGAGTCCATCTCCAAGCTGGTCAAGGGCTTTATGATCGAGTCCTACCTGGAGGACGGCAACCAGCCGGTCGACGGCGGTGTCTTTGGCAAGTCGATCACCGACCCGTGCCTGGGCTGGGAAAAGACCGACTACCTCATCCACGAGATCGCGGAGCGGGTTTAGTTACGCGGGCCGCATTTGGACAATCTGACGTTCAACTTCAAGGGCGCGACCAGAAGGTCAGCGCCCTTTCGTTTCACGTCACCTTGTCTCAAATGCGGCCCGCTCGCTGTCCGTCCTCTACCTGCGGCGTTGTCTTACTCCGGATGCGGCAGTTAGGGACGTTCCTTTTCTGCCGGCAGTTTGGGATGTTCCTTGGGGTAGTCATTGGGGACGTTCTTTAATGACTGGTCGTTTAAGAACGTCCCCAACGACTACCCAGAATGAGAGTGGATAATCTCCCGTTTTTGGCCTATACCAGCGCTAAAAGTGGGAGATTATCCACTCTCATCGAGCAAGTGTCCGAAAATCCGCCCTCATTCCTTCTTAGGACCCTCCGTCCCCGAGGATTCGAGGCTCGCCTGCCGAATGGTCGATGCGGCCGTCCTGCGTCCATGTCACACTCAGGGGTGGCCTGACCCAACTTGGAAGGAGCCCCCATGAGCCTTGACAACGTAACTCTGCGTGCCGCCACGCTCGATGACCTGGCCGGCATCGCCGCCATCTACAACCAGCTGTGGTGCAACACGCTGCGCAACCGAGGCGACGTCGAAGCCGCCGATTTCTGTGCGCGCTTTAACATCGCCATGCAGCTGCAGCGCTCCCCCATCGCGCTCGTTGCCGAAGCTGAAGGCCGCATCATCGCCGCTTGCTGCATCGGTATCTTCGAAGACGGCAAACCACGCACCAATCCCACGTGGGAGCCCTGCTACAACGAGATGTTCGTCCAGGCAACCGAGATGGCAAAGACCGCCGATGCCAAGCTCGAAGGCTCGCTCTTTGGCGATAGCCGCGAGAAGGCAACAGCCGACCGCTTTGCCGCCACGGGCAACGAATATGCCCAAGGCCAGCTCAACCTGATCATCATCGTGCCCGAATGGCAGGGCAAGGGGCTCGGCCGTGCGCTCATCGACCTTGCGCGCGCCGAACTCGCCAAAGCCGGGTGCACCAAATTCTTCCTGATGAGCGACTGCAACTCCGACTGGCAGTTCTACGAGCACCTCAACATGAAGCGCATCTTGGAGGATCACAGCCAGGACACCGGCGACGGATTTATCGTCTATATGTACGGAGGCGACACGCAGGATTAACTTGCATGTCGCCTCACGGGCTTTCTACAAGACGGCCCAAACCATCAACCAAGACGAGTCAACAAGGCGCGCTCTCCTCGGCAGCAAGGGCATTCGTGCTGTAACGAGTGGTGGAGATGGCCACGCTTGCACACAACTGTCTCGGATAGATAGCGGTCGAGCAGGCGCGCCCATGTGCGTGCGTCAAGACGCTCCTCCGCCCTGCCATACAGCGATCGACGGAGTGCCTCGCCCATAGTGCCGCTAAAATCATCGAGCTCAAGAGCGTACTTTGGGACAACGTATCCGACCAACGTCCCCACAAACGGGCTGTGCCCATTACACACGCAGCTGTTTATCAATGGTGCAGGCGGAATGTCATCGTCGTCCAGGTCAAATATGTCCAAGTCCAGCTCACCAGAAGCGTATGGGTGTATTCCGCGGTTAAGCATCTTAAAGATATGGACCGCGAGTCCAAAGTCATCCGTCTGTGGCGTAAACACGGGGGCATTCGTGGACGCTGCCAAGCTCTCGAAATCGCTGATGCCGGCTATCTCCATGAGTTGAAGCACCTCGGGGGCAATATAGCCGGGAGCGGCGCACGCAGTCCTATGTGTCACATCCGAAAGCGTAAAGCTATACGAGCGCCTTGATGGTATCCATGCCCGCATGCGCCGAAGCCTCGCAACCCTTCTGCCCGTTGAGCACGCACTCGAGCAGCGTATCGTATGCGCGCTGGGCTTCGGGGGCCAGGTACGCCCTGTTAAACATGCCCTCGGGTCGCACGTTTCCCTTCGAGTCGATCATATAAGGCCCCAATCTGTTTGGTTTCCCCAGATTGTGTGCCCGCACACCCAAGCCGCACGGCCCGCCGTTCAGCTGAAACCACCACACAAAAAGTCCGCCGACCATTGAAGTCGGCGGACTTTCGCGTGCGGACAATCAAGCACTGTTCACCATGGAACTGCTATTTACAGCGCGCCTTGGGCTGCTGCTGGGTGATGCAGTGGATGTTGCCGCCGCCGTAGATAACCTCGCGAGTCATGATACCGATGACTTCACGGTCCGGATAAGCAGCCTGGATATCCTTGAGCGCCTGGGCGTCATTGGGATCGCCGAACTGCGGTACAAGCACTGCGCCGTTGATGGGCAGGAAGTTGAGGTAGCTCGGCTCGAAAGCATCCTCGGGGGTACGCGGCAGCACGCCCTCGACGGGGTCAATCGTGCTGGCCTCCTCCTCGGTCATATATACCGAGGTCGCAGGCATAATCACCTTGTGGATCTTGAGCTTGCGGCCACGGGCATCCGTCGTCTCGGAAAGCGTCTTATACGCCTCTTGGCACTCCTTGTAGAACTTATGGTTGGGATCATCGGTCCACATGCAGCAGACCTCGCCGGGCGCACTAAAGCATGCGACGTCGTCCACGTGCCCGTTGGTCTCAAACGGGTCGATGCCATCCTTGATCCAAATGACCTTCTCGATGCCCAGGTACTCGGCAAGCTTCTCCTCGATCTGCTCCTTGGTGTACTGGGGGTTGCGGTCCTCATTGAGCAGGCACATCTCGGTGGTCACCACGGTGCCCTGGCCGTCGCAGTTAAACGAGCCACCCTCGAGGATATAATCCTCGGGACGATAGCGGTTAACCTGCTCGAGCTGTGCCACCTGCAGGCCAATGGAAGCGTCCTTGTCCCACGGGAAATACAGGCCGTCAATGAAACCGCCGTAAGCATTAAAGTGGAAGTGCGAGAGTGCCACGTCCCCCTTGTCGTTGACAAGAAACGCCGGGCCGGGGTCGCGAATCCAGCTGTCGTTGTACTCCATGTGGATAACGCGCACGTTCTCAACGCCGTCGAAGATCTCACACACCGCGGGGAAGTCTTCAGTGTTGACGCCCACAGTGATGGGCTGAAAACGTGCAACGGTCTTAATAATCTCGGTAAAGACCTTTTGCGCCGGCTTGGCACCACAGCGCCACACATCCGAGCGATGCGGCCACAAAATCCAGGTGCGCTCCTGCTCTTCGTACTCGCCGGGCATGTAGAATCCGTCCTTCTTTGGCGTAGACTCGCTCTCGTAAATGGTCTTCATTTCAAGCTCCTAAATCTCGGTGCTTTTGCTTGACGAGACCATGATGCGGCCGCACCGAGATGTTCTCAATGGTCCCTCGAGCCCCTTTCAGCGACCGACGGTATACCATTCGCTGACCTAAAGTTCTATTCAGGCCGAGAACATGACATACTGGGTTCCACAATGGAAAGGATGCCCTATGCCCCCATGCAATAATCAGCAGACTATTGAGTTGGACAGTACGACCTGGACTGCTCTCAACGAGCTCGCGCTTGCAATCCACGCATCACACGGTGTCGATAAGCTGCAAAAGGAGACCCTCGAGGGAACGACAGGGCTCGTGCCCCATCGGATCGCCATGTTCGACCTGATCGAGGCAGCGGGCAGTGATGCCCCACGCTACGTCCACCCCGCAAGCAGCGGAATGGACGACCGCGCACTGAGCGACTACTACAACCGCTACGCCGCGATGGACTATACAACATGGAGCTTTGACTTACATAAGGTCGGCGTCTACCGCGACCTCGACCTCGTCGACGTCGAGCGACGCGATGCCACGCCCATCTATCGCAAATGGATGGAACCGCAGGGCGTCTACTTTGGCTGTACGGCCACGCTCGCGCACAACGACAGCCCGCTAGGAAGCATCACCCTGTTTCGTGAACGCACGGCCGGAGACTTCACCGACACCGAGCTCGCAATCCTGCTCGAAGTCGCTCGGCACGCGAGCCTCGCGCTCGCCAACCTCTATCCTCGGGGCATTAAACTCACCCAGACAGAAGACACAAACCAGCTAAATGCTTTCATTACAGAACACAATATCCAACCGCGCGAAGCCGAAGTCATGCGGCTCATGCTCGACGGCAAAACGAACAAACAGATGGCAAACGAGCTATTCATAAGCGAGTCAACCGTCAAGAAGCATGTCAACGCCATCTATCGCAAGCTCGGCGTCAGCAACCGCCTGGGCCTCATGACTGCCACGCAAAACATCCCGCGATAAAAAAGGGCGCCCTCCATGCAGAGAACGCCCTTTGATTTCGCCATTTGAATTAGTGTCGGCTCTGGCTCAAAGAGTAGACAGGTTTATTTTGGCAGGTTTTATCTGGGCAAATGTCAGCCGCCGCGAGGGAGCTGCCTTCCCTCGCGGCGGTCTTCTAGCAGAAAAACCAAGTGAGTAGGCTTTTTGCAGGAGGTCAAGCACGCCCCAAAACGCCACAGCTCTGACCTGCACTGATAATTGTCCTTGGGGGAAGCGGGCACTGCGGGGGCGCGGCAACGGCGCGCGATTTCCGCGTCGCAGCGCTACCCTGATGCTGAACGCCGGGACGATGACCCACTGACCTGCTGACGCCTCTTCGGCCGTCCTCAAATCCGACCTGTC
>NZ_JAJFDP010000002.1:0-250809 GCF_020709435.1 Collinsella aerofaciens | reverse complement strand
GAGGGTCTGACTACGAATCAGAACGTCATAGGTTCGAATCCTATACGCCGCACCATTTGAGATTAAAGCTCCCGGCAACGGGGGCTTTTCTTTTACGTAAACACTGCATGGATTCGAACCTCGGTCGAGGCGCGGGCGTAAAGCGGACTATTTCCTGTCGACTCGTGTAAGATTCCGAGTAGGTGTCGCGGCCCATCCGCGATCACTCCTTCTCTCAACGACCGATCAGGGTGATACTTCGTGGCAGAGCGTCCGACATACAAGCTCAGGTTTCTCGATCCCAAGAAGCGCTTTCCGGTGATGCCCGAGCAGCCTGCGGGACGCTCATATGGCGTGGTCTGGAAACTCTTTGGCGAGGACCCGCATGAATCATGCTATGCCGTCGAATTCGTTGGCAAAAGTCATGTGTCGCTTTTGGGCTACGTAAGCGTTTCGGGTGAGGTGTACAAGGTGGACCGCCCCGTCAGCGAGGCTCCGCTGCCCAACGATCCCGACATGGAACTGGTCCTTGACGAGTCGGATTCCAGTATTGGTGAGATTATGGTAAGGGAAGCCAACGGTGCAATGCGCGCGTGTGCGCAAACTGCCGGCTCTCCCGAAGGCCCCATGCGCGAGCAGTCCGACCACGAGACATGGAATTCGACCCGCGCCCTTCCTTACGGCGAGTTCATGGCCTCGATGTTCTTGCGCTACGTGATATTTGCCAACTCCGAAAGCGCTATTGTGAACACGGCGGACGCCGGCGGACTCGACGAGGGTATGCAAAACGTTGTCGACAAGATCAAGCTCGTAAAGTTGCCCGAGCCGGTCGAGGTGTTTTTGGGCTTTAACACGGCACCGCTCCCCGATGCTATCGAGACGCTGCTCTACCGCGTTGACCATGCCGAGAATCCGAGCGGTATCGAGCGCTATGCCGCCGCCCTTATGAGCGAAATTGACTTGCCCCGCCTGCGCACCATCGCTGCCAAGTCCGAGATGAGCCTGGCTCGCATTGATCGCTCAAAGATTTTCTATCTCAATTTTGATCGTAGCCTGTTGGACCAGGACGAGATTGACATGCTGCTTGCCATCGAGTGCCGTCTTAACCGTCTCTCCGGCATCCTTGAGCACATCGGGGCCGGATTGGTCCCTGCGGCATCCTCGCCGAGCCTTGAGGGCTGCGCGCTCTTTGATGCGTGGCATATCGCCAAGACGACCAACGATGTTCCCCGACTGCTCGATACAACCTCGAGCGATAACCCGTGGGGCAAACCGGGTACGGTGGCTTGCCAGCCGGGCGGTGAGTGGGATGTGCGTACCCGCTTCGCGCGTATTGTCGAGGCACTTAACGTGGTCACGCGGCTCGACTATACCTATCGGGCAAACGTTGCCGAAGGGATCATGCTCGTTCGGTTTGGGCAGTCTGTCGTTGATGCCATGCCGCAACGTGAATACGACGCTCAAGATGACGCCTGGCACGAGCTGGACGAGGACACGCGCACGATCTGGGCCGCGGAGCACGATGCGCGCGTGGCGCTCACGCTTGCGGCAGCGTGTTTTGCCGCGGGCACCTGCATCACGCGCTGCTATGTGCAGATTGCTGCTCCCGACAGTGAGCAGGGCGAGCGCGTTGTCGCAACGTATTTCTTTGGGCGCGCGGCCTATCTGGCCGATTGCGTGCCTGTCGCCAAGGATCTTGAGAGCATGGACATGGACGATATGCCGTGCAAGCGTGTGCTTGAGGCGTATGAGTCAACCGCTCCGGAGACGATTGAACCTGCGGAGGTTCATGCTCGTCCGCGTGATGACCATCGCATGCTGCCGCCGGCGCTGCGCGATCTGCTGCTTGCCGATACGGCTGACGAGCTGGAGGTCATGGAAGAGGACGACGACCCATACGTGGCCCGTGTTGTTGAATTGCGCGAGCAGGCAAAAGTCGACCGTACAGGTGCTTTTGAAGGCTTTTCCCGTCTTGTTGAGGAGTTGGAGGCCAAGTGCGCCGTCGCCGAGCTTTTGGCGACAGGTCCGGTTCAAACGCAGTTTTGCGATAACCAGCTGGTGCGCATGATGCTACCGGTGTTGGAAGAAGACCGCTCTGTGCGAATCCTTCGTGCGCCCGATGCGCTGTACTTTGCCCAGCACGAGATCTGCAGCTTTTATGCCGAGCAAGAGGACTTTGAACGAGCGCTGCCCGAGGTGCGCCATCTTTACGATCTGGCGCGCTCGTCCATGCAATCGCACTTTGCGCTCATCAACGTGCTTGCGCGTCTGGAGCGCTTTGACGAGATTATCGAGGTGGCGCGCCACGGCCTACGTATTGCCAGCGATCGCTCTGCAATCGGCTACCTGTTCTATCGCCTGGCGTTTGCCTATTGGAATTGCGATCAGCTCGACCTTGCGCTGGCTTGTTACCGTCTGGTGCCACGTGGCGAGGAGTCGGGCAGCAGCGCGCTGGAAGAAATGCAGGGCCTTATGAACGAGATGGGCGTCAGCGAGCCTCCGACGTTCGAGGAAGCGGTCGAGACCATTCGCAAGGCTGGACTCGAGCTGCCGCCAGTGTCCGCCGTGACGAATCAGCTGGCAGATGCCGCTGTTCAACTGGTCGACAACGGCTTCTTTTTCCTGGCACGCGGTTGCATCTTCCAAATGTGGCGCACCATGGGCAACGACGAGCTCGGCTCCCTCAACCGCTCGCTGGGGTAGGCGAAGCTTCCAATGAGGAAAGGATGCTAGGCAATTAGAAAATTTCCTCTTGCCCATCTTAGGCTGTTTGGTTACTATAGAACGGCTGTTACGGAGAGCTGACCGAGAGGCCGAAGGTGCTCGCCTGCTAAGCGAGTATGCCCCAAAAGGGCATCTGGGGTTCGAATCCCCAGCTCTCCGCCAGTACGAATTTGAAGAAGGGTCTCATTTGGGGCCCTTTTTTGTGCGGAGAAAGGAGGCTGGGGATTCGAACCCGAGAGGGCACGGGCGTTAAGCAAACGCGAAAGCGTTTGTAGCCCGTGGGCGAAAAGCCGCCAGGCTTTGAAGCCGGAGGGCATGCGTAGCATGTCCGGACATCCCCAGCTCTCCGCCAGTTTAACTTTAAAGAAGGGTCCCATCGGGGGCCCTTTTTTATTATCGAGAAAGGGCGCTGGGGATTCGAACCCTCAAAAATAAGGCGCCCCGTTGGACGCCTCATTTGGTTCGATGTGATATCGCTCCGGCCCTACGCCTTGGGCGCCTTGGCTACGGTCTCGCTCTCGGCTGTGAGCGGGCGGTTGTCGATGCGGCGGCCCAAGCGATCGAGCTTCACGAGCAGCCATTCAATGGGATTCGGCCCTGCGCCTTCCTCGTCGGCAACCAGGTCCATGACGGCGATCTTGGTGCCGTCCTGCTTGAGTGTAACGCTGCCCACCTTGTCGCCCACATGCACCGTGCCCGAAAGATCGTCGTAGCTAACCTTTTCGGTCACCTCGCCGGCAAGAGAAAACACGGTCGCTTGCGCCGTGGGATCGGCGAGCGTGGCGTCGATTGTCTTATCCGTCCAGTCGGTTTGACTAATGCGCGCCATAAGCGGGTTGCCGTTGGCGGTCTTTTCTTGCGTGTTGGCGATTGCGACCGTCACCTTGTGACCGTAGTACCAGTTGGCAAGGGTGGCGGTATCGGTAAAGCGCTGATCGGTGGTGGTGGAGTTCAAAATAACGGTGTAGATCTCGTCGCCGTCGCGGTTGTAGGCGCTCGTAAAGCAATAGCCCGCGTCGTCGGTGGTGCCGGTCTTGCCGCCGATGTTGCCATCTTGGCCCAGCAAATAGTTATGCGTGTCCATGGAATGCGAATGGTCGGTGCCGTCGGCGCCCGTGACCTCGATCCAGGAATCCTCGCTCGCTACGACCTCGCGGATCGTGTCGTTTTTCATGGCCTCCTGCATCATCAGCGCTACGTCGTGTGCGGTTGAGTGCATATTGCCAGCCCACTCATCAAAGTCCAGACCATGCGGGTTTTCAAAAAGCGTACCGGTACAGCCGAGCTTCTTAGCGCGCTCGTTCATGGCCTTCACAAATGTGGCCTCGGCGTCTTTGGTCTTGGGGTCGATCTTCTTGCCCACATATTCGGCGAGCACGATGGCGGCGTCGTTGCCCGAGGGAATCATCAGACCGCGTAGTGCCTGCTCCACGGTAAGCTCGTCGCCTTCGAGCAAGCCGGCGGTCGAATTACCCACGGTGGCTGCGGCGTTGCTCACCGTGACCTTCTCGTCCATCTTGCAATTCTCGACGGTTAGGATTGCGGTCATGACCTTGGTGATCGAGGCGATTTTGACCTGCTCATCGGCGCCGCGCCCATAGTAGACGGTACCGTCTTTGCCCATGACGAGGGCATTGGTCGCATCGATATCGGGCAGGTTTTCGGCCGTGATGCCGCGCGCATCGGCGGTTTTGCCGCAAACATTGTCGGTCGTGAGCACTTGGGCGCCGGCGACGGTGGGCGCGCCAGCGGCAAGGGCGATAGCGCAGACAAAGCCGGCGGCAAGCTGGGCTGAGCGCTTTGCAAAAGAGGTGAGGGACTTCACAGATTTCGCTTTCGACGGGATGGTCTCTTCTGAAACTAGAGTATATCGTTTGCCGGCGTCGGCGATCATCGCGTGCGTGCGTGGCCCACATCCGCGTTCGAACGGGCACAAGGGTGCTTAAGACCGACTTAATCACCCACGCTTGTTGTGTGTGGCGTGCGTCGCCTCAGGCATAATGGAGCGCGAGAGGAGCACGCATGAACGAGCGCATACTGGTAGTTGATGACGAAAAGGCCATCGCCGACTTGGTTGGCATCTACCTTACAAAAGAGGGCTTTGATGTCCAGATTGCCTATAGCGGGGCCGATGCTGCCAAGGCGATTTTGGAGCAGGAGTTCGATTTGGCGCTGCTAGATGTCATGCTGCCCGATATCGATGGGTTTGAGCTGCTGCGTACGATCCGTTCCAGCCATACCTATCCCGTGATCATGCTGACGGCGCGCGATGCCCAGCAAGACAAGATCGGGGGCCTTTCGCTTGGCGCGGACGATTACGTGGTTAAGCCGTTCCGTCCGCTGGAGCTCATCGCGCGCGTGCACGCTCAGCTTCGCCGCTACACCAGCTGCGGTAGCCGTGCACAGGCGGCCGAGTCGCCGACCATTCAGCTCGACGGCTTGGAGATCAACCGCGACGCTCGTTCCGTGACGGTGGACGGTGCACCGGTACGCCTCACACCCACCGAGTATTCAATCTTGCTGTATCTGGTCGAGCATCGCGGCAGCGTGGTGGCCGTGGAGGACCTGTTCCGCGCGGTGTGGAGCGAGGATTTTATGCCCGGCTCCAACAATACGGTGATGGTGCACATTCGCCACTTGCGCGAAAAAATCGGCGACGACGCACAAAAGCCACGCTTTATCAAAAACGTCTGGGGCGTCGGCTACATCATCGAATAGCGCCTTTGATGGTGGGGAAGTGGATATGACAAAAGACGATAGGCAGGCATTCGAGGTACCCGATCGGCTCTTTGAATACGTGAGGTCGGTCGTCGACAACCGCGCACTTGCAACGGTGCTGCTCTTTTTGCTGAGCCTGCTGCTGATTGGCATCGACAACATCGCCGGAATCTTGACGGTGCTGCTTGCCGGCTTTTTGCTGATCGATCGATTTGAGATCGTGCGCCGCTGCATGGTGATTGGCGGCGCCGCGTGGGCCATGACGTTGGCGATTGGCGCCATGGCGCTCGGCGGCATCGAAGGGCCGGTGCTGTTCGATGCCGGCTTTGTATTCAACATGCTTGGCTTTGTGCTGGCGCTTGCCGCGTGCGTGCTGTTCTTGTGTGGCCGCGCCCTGTACTACCAGGGCTACGAACAGGGCGAGCAGCATGCCGATTGTGTGCTGGCCGCTCGTATTCAAGATCGCCTGATCGATCACCCCGACACCTGGGACAACATCGACGGCGACTTCTTGGAGGTCGAGGGCGCCCTTAACCGCGTGCGTGACCGTGAGCGCAAGGTGCAACAGGCCTTGCGTGACGAGTCGCATCGCAAGGACGATCTGGTCACGTACTTGGCACATGACCTACGCACCCCGCTTGCCAGTGTGGTGGGCTATCTTTCGCTGCTGCAAGAGGCTCCTGAGCTGCCGGTTGAGCAACGTGCGCACTTTACGGGCGTGGCTCTCGACAAGGCGCACCGGCTCGATGCACTCATCGAAGAGTTCTTCGATATCACACGCTTTGACTTCCACGATATCGTGCTCACGCGCGGCTATGTTGATCTGGGGTTGCTGCTGGCTCAGGTGGCTGACGAGTTCTATCCCATCCTCAACGAGCAGCATAAGGAAGCCCAAGTTGATATCCACGAGGACCTGACGGTGCTCGTGGATGGCGACAAGATGGCTCGCGTGTTCAACAACATCATGAAAAACGCCGTCGCCTATAGCTATGAGGGCTCGACTATCACGATTGAGGCCGGGCGCCAAGACGATGGCGGCGTGCGCGTTCGCTTTATCAATCAGGGCGATCCTATCCCTGCGGCTAAGCTCAAGGTGATCTTTGAGAAGTTCTATCGCCTGGATGCGGCGCGTGCGACCAATCGCGGTGGTGCCGGTCTGGGCCTTGCTATTGCCAAGGAGATCATCGCGGCACACGGCGGTACCGTTGTATGTGAATCGACGCCCGAACACACGATATTCACCATCGAGCTGCCCGCCGCATAGCCAGCGTGCCCTTACAAACACTTGACAATGCGCTCACGTGCATATGAGCCGCGATTTCTACTATCGATACTGCTGAATTGATATCGATGTGGAGGTATGCGGTATGACGGCTGCTGCGGCTGTGGAGCCCACGGAGCTTGAAGAACTCATGGAAGCGCAGGCCGAGGCCGCGCACGAGCGCGAGGTTGGGGATGCGACTCGCCCCACGGCAGAGGATCTTGCCGCCTCGCCGACGCGCATCGACGTCGAGGGCCTCGACCTGTTCTATGGCGACCATCATGCGCTCAAGGACGTGAATATCAAGATCCGCGACAAGCAGATCACCTCATTTATCGGGCCTTCGGGCTGCGGAAAGTCCACGTTGCTGCGCTGCTTTAACCGCATGAACGACGGCATCAAGGATTGCCGTATCGAGGGCAAGATTGCGCTCGATGGTCAAGATATCCTGGGCGATTACGACATCTGCCGTTTGCGCCAGCGCGTGGGCATGGTGTTCCAGCGCCCCAACCCGTTTCCCATGAGCATCTACGACAACGTCGCCTACGGTCCTCGCGGAATGGGAGTGCGCGATCGCGTCGTGCTCGACGAGCTGGTCGAAGACTCCCTGCGACGCGCCGCCCTGTGGGACGAGGCCAAGGACAAGCTCAAAGAGTCGGGTCTGGGTCTTTCGGGCGGCCAGCAGCAGCGTCTGTGCATCGCCCGCGCGCTGGCCGTGCAGCCCGACATTCTGCTGATGGACGAGCCGACCTCGGCACTCGACCCTGTGTCGACGCTGGTGGTGGAGCAGCTGGCCTGTGAGCTCAAAGAGACCTGCACGCTCGTGGTCGTTACGCACAATATGCAGCAGGCGGCGCGTATCTCCGATTCGGTCGCATTCTTTTTGCTGGGTGAGCTGGTGGAGCACGCGCCCACCGCGCAACTCTTCAAGAATCCGACCGATCCGCGCACGGCGGATTATTTGACGGGGCGTTTTGGCTGATACCATCTAGTAAAGGTACCTTTAGGGTTAAGATGCGGTCATGCCGGCCGCAAAGGGGTTCAACATGATCTATTACGTCGAGGACGATGACAACATCAGGGATTTGACGGTCTATGCGCTGCGCAAGCAGGGGATTGAGGCCGAAGGCTTTTCGTGCGACGGTGAGTTTAAGGCTGCCGTGGCGCGACGGGTACCCGATGCCGTCCTGCTCGACATCATGCTGCCCGATACCGATGGCTTGGCGATTATGCGTCGACTGCGTGCCGATCGCCTGACGGCGACGGTGCCCATCATGATGCTTACCGCCAAGGATACCGAGCTCGACAAGGTGATGGCGCTCGATGGCGGTGCCGACGATTACCTGACTAAGCCGTTTTCGCTCATGGAGCTTGCGAGCCGCTGCCGCGCACTGCTGCGTCGCGGCGGCATGGTCAAGCAGGCGAGCGATGTGCTCAGCGTGGGCGACATCGTGCTCTCGCCCAGCCATCGCGAGGTGACCGTTGCCGGCGAGCCGCTTAAGCTCACCCTGCGCGAGTTCGACCTGCTCGAGTACCTCATGCGCAAGCCCGGCGTGGTTTTTACCCGCGAGTCGTTGCTGCAGAGCGTGTGGGGCTGGGACTTCGACGGCGGTTCGCGCACCGTTGACGTGCACGTGCAGACGCTTCGCCAAAAACTGGGCGAGCATGCCAGCGCCATCGAGACCGTGCGCGGCGTGGGCTACCGCTTGGCCGAGCCTTCTGCCGGCGATGGTGCCAAAGGCGACGACACCGCGGCCACCGCATCGGAGGAGTAACCCGTGGTCTTCGCCCCCCAGGGAAAACATACGCTGTCGCACCGCGTTTTTGTGACGATCTTTGTCTGCGCCATGGCGGTTATCGTGGCGTTTACGGTGCTGGGTGCGTTCTTTGTGCAAAACACCTTGGCGGATGCCACGAGTGCCAATCTGGCGCAGGAAACCGAGCTCATTGCTGCCGCTCTCGACGAACAGCAGGAGCCCATCCCGTTCTTGCGTAGTCTCGATCGCGAGGACTTGCGCATCACGCTGATTAACAAGGATGGATCGGTTGCCTACGACAACGAGGCGTCGCCTTCCACACTGCCCAACCATGGCGATCGCCCCGAGGTCATCGAGGCCTTTGAGAGTGGTTTGGGTTCCGCGGAGCGCGCAAGCTCTACGCTCGACGAGATTATGCTGTATCGCGCCGTCGCCCTTGATAACGGCCAGGTTGTCCGCTTGGCGCAGGCCCAGCCTGGCGTTGCGGCGATTTTGCTGTCGATGGTGGCGCCGATGCTGCTTATCGCAGCAGCGGGTGCGGTACTCTCGTTTTTTATGGCGCGCCGCGAGTCCCGTGCCATCATCGCGCCGTTGCAAGAGGTGGATTTGGACCACCCACGCCGTAGCTATGAGCACGCCTATGCCGAGATGGTCCCCATGCTTGAGCGTATCGAGTCGCAGCGCCAGGAACTCAAGCGCCAAATGGCGGTGCTAGCGGACAACGACCGTATGCGCCGCGAGTTCACGGCGAATATCACCCATGAGCTCAAGACGCCGCTTACGGCGATTTCGGGCTATGCCGAGCTCATCGCAAACGGCATGGTCGAGGGCGAGGGCGACCTGCGCAACTTTGGCGGTCGCATCTATCGTGAGGCGGGCCGCTTGGCAGCGCTTGTCAACGATATCCTTACGCTGTCTAACTTGGACGAGGCCGAGCGTGCAGCTGAGGGCGAGGCGGTGCCCATTGGGTCCACGGAGCCTATTGAGCTCTCGCGTGCCATCTACGCGGTCGAGCAGCGTCTTGAACAGGTCGCCCGTCAGGCGAATGTGACGATAAGTCATGAGACCAAGCCTGTGGTCATCGAGGGCGTGTCGCGCTTGATTGACGAGCTCATCTATAATCTGGCAAGCAACGCCATCCGCTACAATCGACCCGGCGGTACGGTTACGCTGCAGTGCGGCACCAACGACGAAGGCCATCCGTTCCTTGCGGTCGCCGACACGGGAATCGGTATCGCGCCTGAAGAACAGGGCAAGGTATTTGAGCGGTTCTATCGCGTGGACAAGAGTAGGTCCAAGGCACGCGGCGGAACCGGTCTGGGACTTGCCATTGTCAAGCATGCGGCCCTGTATCATCACGCCACGCTCGATCTGTCGAGCGAGTTGGGCGTGGGAACCACCATTACGGTGACGTTTCCCATACAGCAGGACGAGCCATTCGCATAGCGATACAACATAGATATTGATGTAGACGCCGCATTTGACTTTCGGGTGCGGCGTTGTTGTGCAATTTTACGATTGCTTCCGACATTTTTACAGGAGAGCCTGTTTCTTATGTATAGAGTTTGGTCTCGGTAAAAAGATGCGATAACATACGGACAGTTTTGTCAATCCGAACTGGGGAAATGAAAGGCAAGCTGCATGACCCTTCTCGAACTGTTCCAGCTGCTGAAGAAGCACCTTCAGCTGGTCATCACCCTTCCGGTGGTCTGCGCGATCGCCATGGGCATCGTGTCCTTCGTTGCGATGGACAACACCTATACCGCGACGACGAGCATGTACATTCTCGCCAAGACCGACGATAGCGGTCAGATGAGCTACAACGATCTCTCGGCGAGTCAGATGCTTTCCAACGATATCGCCACGCTGCTGGATAGCGATAGCGTTAAGAGCGGCGCAGCCAATGAACTGGGCCTCACCGATCTGGATGACTACAAGGTGTCTGTTTCCTCCGAGACCACCACGCGTGTCATTACGCTTTCGGTTACCGGCACCGATGCCAAGGAGACGGCTAAGGTCGCAAAGGCCATAGCTAGCTCGGTGAGTACGGTCGCTCAGAACGTCGGCGCTGCCCAGAGCATCAACGTTATCGACGAGGCTAAGACCCCCGAAGCCCCCAGCGGCCCCAAGCGCACGCTGTATATTGCCGTCGCGTTCCTCGCCGGTATCTTTATCGCAGTCGCCTATGTCGTTTTGGCAGACATGCTCAATACCCGCATCCGCGGTGCCGAAGAGGCAGAAGAGCTCCTGGGCATTCCCGTTGTTGGCCGAATTCCGGCTATGAAAGGTGGTAAATAGGCATGGCTAAGGCAAAGAACACCGACAAGCTCGTTGTACAGAATGCCGCCAAGACCCTTCTGGCCAACATCCGCTTTGCGAGCGTGGACGACCCCATCCGCACCATCACCATTACCTCCTCGATTCCCAACGAGGGCAAGTCTACGGTTTCCATTAACCTTGCTCAGGCAATCGCCACGAGCGGCAAGTCCGTGCTTCTGGTCGAGGCCGATATGCGCCGCAGGTCCCTTTCCGATATGCTCGGCGTTCGTTCGCGCGGCGGACTCTATGCGGTCCTTTCCGAGCAGATCTCCATTGACCAGGCAATTGTCGAGACGGGTCAGAAGAACTTCTACTTCCTCGATGCCGAGCCGCATATTCCCAATCCTGCCGACATCATCGTCTCTCACCGCTTTGCCAAGCTGGTAAAGGCGCTGTCCGCCAAGTTCCAGTACGTCATCTTTGATGCTCCCCCGGTCGGCACCTTCATCGATGCTGCCGAGATTGCCAGCCTGACCGACGGCACGCTGTTCGTGGTGCGTGAGGATTTCACCAAGCGCGAGGAGGCGCTCAACGCCATCGGTCAGCTTAAAAAGTCCGAGAAGGTCAAGCTCATCGGTACCGTTATGAACTACTGCGAGACCGAGACCAGCGAGTACTACTACTCCTACTACACCAAGGACGGTAAGAAGGTGAAGAAGGGCTCCGACGATCAGGGGACTTCCAAAAAGGGCATCTTCACCAACCGAGCAAACGTTTAGTTGATTAAGGCTGACCTATGCGTGACATTCATTGCCATATCTTGCCGGGTGTAGACGACGGCGCCGCCGATCTCGATGAGAGCTTGGCGATGCTCGAGGCTGCCAAGCGGGCTGGTGTAACCAGAATTGTTTGCACTCCTCACTGCCGTGATCCCTATTTTGATTACGACAAGATGTGGGATGCCTTTGAGCTGCTGCGCGATAACGCTGACGGTTTTCCGCTCCAGATGGGCTTCGAGGTCAACCATCGAAAGCTCGTTGAGCTTGGTATCGATGCCGCGGAGCACTTGCATTTCGATGGGACCAACGAGTTTCTGCTCGAGCTTTCGACGCATGCCGATGCGTATGCGTTTAGAGAGTACGAGAACACGATTTACGATTTGCAGTGCCGTGGCTACCAGGTGATCATCGCTCATCCTGAGCGCTATCGTGCGGTTCAAAAGGATGTAAGCGTGGCGGAGCGCCTGGTCGATATGGGCTGCAAGCTGCAGGCTTCGGCGGACTTTATTGCCGGCGGTCGCTTTGGTCGCGAGAAAAAGCCGGCACAGCGCCTGTTCGATCAGAACCTGTACAGCTTCATCGCGAGCGATGCCCATAACGTGGGTCATTACGATTGCCTGGCGAAGGCTCGCGCGAAGTTTAGCGTGCGCGGAGCTCATTTTCGCTAAAATCTGTCCCTAACGTTCGCATTGAATGAAAGGGCAGCCATGGATATCCAACTTAAGACGGGATGCTTTGATGACGCGGCGTTGGTGCGCCGCGTCATTTTTATGGACGAGCAGGGCTACGAGAATGAGTTCGACGCTATCGACGAGGATCCGAACTGCATTCATGTGACGCTCTATGTAGACGGCGAGCTTGCCGGTTGCTCGCGCGTGTTTCCCGAAGAGCTTGAGCGCGCGGCTGACGCAGAGGCTCCGGTGTCGCCGGCGTGCGACTTGGACGAAGGTGTCGCGGCGGGGGAGACCTACATTATGGGGCGCGTGGCCGTGCTGCCGAGCATGCGCCGTCGCGGTTTGGCGAGCAAGATTGTCGAGGCCAGTGATACGTGCGCGCGTGATGCCGGCGCCAAGCTCATTAAGCTGCATGCTCAGGAATACGTGCTGCCGCTCTATGCCAAGGCGGGCTACACGCAGATTGCCCCGGTGGACTACGAAGACGAGGGCCAGCCTCATGCCTGGATGGCCAAGCGCGTAGATGGCAGATAGGAACGTTCCTTTCCTGCCGGCAGTTTGGGACACTCCTTGGCAATTGGCGCATCAGAGCGCTCGGACATACAGTTTTTCGATTCCGTATGTATATATGCGCGTTAATGGGTTATAAAATCTAAGTCTGAACATAGCAGGTCTGCGATGCGGCTCGGGCGACCGAGCCGTTTTTGCGGACAGGGGTAGCGCGAAAGGACTGCACATGCGTCAATTTAAGACCGAGAGCAAAAAACTGCTCGACCTCATGATCAACTCCATCTACACCAATAAAGAAATCTTCCTGCGCGAGCTTATCTCTAACGCGAGCGACGCCGTCGACAAGCTCAACTTTAAGAGCCTGCAGGACCCGAGCGTCAAGATCGACCAGGGCGACCTGGCCATTCGCGTCTCCTTTGATAAAGACGCCCGCACCATTACCATCTCGGATAACGGCATTGGCATGACCGCCGAGGAGCTGGAGCGCAATCTGGGCACCATCGCCCATTCCGGCTCCGAGGAGTTTAAGACCGAGAACGCCGAGCAGCAGGGCTCCGATGTCGACATCATCGGTCAGTTTGGCGTGGGCTTCTACTCGGCTTTTATGGTCGCCAGCCATGTGAAGGTCGTCAGCCGCGCCTACGGCGAGGATGTCGCCCATGTGTGGGAATCCGACGGTCTTGAGGGCTACACCATCGAGGACGGCGAGCGCGCCGAGCACGGTACCGATGTCATCCTGACGCTGCGCGAGAACGAGAAGCTCGATGCCGACGGCGAGGCCGAGACCTACGATCGCTTCCTGACCGAGTGGGGTCTCAAGAGCCTGATTCAGCAGTACAGTAACTATGTGCGTTACCCGATCCAGATGATGGTGTCCAAGAGCCGCCAGAAACCCAAGCCCGAGGACGCCGGCGACGATTACAAGCCCGAGTACGAGGACTACCAGGAGCTCGAGACCGTCAATTCCATGACACCGATCTGGAAGAAGCGCAGCTCCGATGTCGAGCAGAAGGACTACGACGAGTTCTACAAGTCCACGTTCCACGACTTTGACGATCCTGCGCGCACCATCAGCTTCCATGCCGAGGGCACGCTCGAGTACGATGCCCTGCTGTTTGTGCCGGGCCGCGCGCCGTTCGATCTGTACAGCAAGGATTACGAGAAGGGTCTGGCACTCTACAGCTCCAACGTCCTGATCATGGAGAAGTGCGACGACCTGCTGCCCGACTACTACAACTTTGTCCGCGGCGTCGTGGATTCCGCCGATGTGTCGCTCAACATCTCGCGTGAGACGCTGCAGCAGAACCGTCAGCTCAAGGCCATCGCCAAGCGTGTGGAAAAGAAGATCACCGCCGACCTTGAGGATATGCGTGACAACGACCGCGAGGCCTACGAGAAGTTCTTTGAGAACTTTGGCCGCGGTCTTAAGTACGGCATCTACTCGAGCTATGGCATGAAGGCCGATGAGCTCGCCGATCTGTTGCTGTTCTGGTCTGCCAAGGAACAGAAGATGATTACCCTGGCCGAGTATGCCAAGGGCATGCCCGAGGATCAGAAGGCCATCTACTACGCCGCCGGCGACTCGCGTGAGCGCTTGGCCAAGATGCCCGTGGTAAAGGGCGTGCTCGACCGCGGCTATGACGTGCTGCTGCTGACGCAGGATGTGGATGAGTTCACGTTCCAAGCTATGCGTGAGTACGTTGCCGCCGATATGCCCAAGATCTACGAGGACGACGCAGCTCGCGAGGCTGCCGAAAAGGCCGTGGCCGACGGTGCCGAGCCCGAGGTCGAGGATCGTCATCTAGAGCTCAAGAACGTTGCGACCGGTGATCTTGACCTGGCGACCGAGGACGAGAAGAAGGAGGCCGAGGACGCCACCAAGGAGAACGAGGACCTCTTTAGCGCTATGAAGGAGGCGCTCGGTGACAAGGTCGAGAAAGTCGCCGTCTCCGCGCGCCTGACCGATGCCCCCGCTTGTATCACCACCGAGGGCCTACTTTCGCTCGAGATGGAGAAGGTGCTCCAGAAGGGACCCGAGGGCGCGCCCGACGGCATGCCCAAGAGCCAACGCGTGCTCGAGCTCAACGCCAAGCACCCGGTCTTTGACAAGCTTGTCGCTGCCCAGAAGGCAGGCGACGCCGACAAGATCAAGCAGTACTCCGGTCTGCTCTATGACCAGGCCCTGCTGGTCGAGGGCATCCTCCCCGAGGATCCTGTAGCCTTCGCGGCGGCTGTTTGCAACTTGATGTAGTTCGGGGATACGGCACCGTAACTAGATTAGAACGAGAGTGGATAATCTCCCACTTTTGGCTCGAATGCGGGCTTGAAGTGAGAGATTTTCCACTCTCGTTTCCTTTTGAATGATCCCTCCGTCCCCAAGGGATCATTTATTTGTGCGGGTTGTGGTTTTGTGACCTGCTGAAATTTAGGATACTGTACAACTGTACGTTAATTTGTCTTCGTAGTATATTGCTACCCGCAAAACTCAATACCATTGTGCACTGAGACGCTAAAGCGCCTACGTACAATGGTTATCGATAGTACGATTCGATTCAACGACAGGATGGATGGTCCAAGCGTGAGTCTCGGCAGCAAACTATCCAATGCAAAGGTGTCCTTTGCGATATTTAAGCGCGACATTAAGCGACTGCTTGTGAACCCCGTCGCCCTGGTGGTTACCCTAGGCGTGTGCGTTATTCCCTCGCTGTATGCCTGGTATAACATCGTGGCAAACTGGGATCCGTATGGAAACACCCAAGGCATCAAGATTGCTATCGCCAACAACGATCGAGGCACCCAAAACGACTTGGTGGGTGAGCTCAACGCTGGCGACAAAGTGGTCGACCAGCTCAAGGAGAATCATCAGTTGGGCTGGACGTTCGTCGACTCGACGGCCGATGCCAAGGAGGGCGTCGAGAGCGGCGAGTACTATGCCGCTATCGTGATTCCCAAGAACTTCTCGGATAACCTGGTTTCGATGCTCGACGGCAACTACCATCAGCCCAAGCTCACGTACTACGTCAATGAGAAGAAGAGCGCCATTGCGCCCAAGGTTACCGATACCGGTGCAAACACCATCGAGGAGCAGATCAACTCGGAATTTGTCTCTACGATAGGCAAGACTGTTGCCGGTATCGCCAAGGATGCTGGTGTCGATTTAAAGGACAAGGCAACCCAGACTCAGGACTCGCTGGCAAGTTCGGTGTCCGAGGCGTCCGACACCTTGGGCGAGGTGCGCGATTCGATTGGCGATATGAATGCCGCCATCGATAAGACGAGTGGCGCTATCGCCTCGGCTGATGCGGCACTTGCCGGCTTGCAAGGCCAGGCACCGTCGCTGACGCAGGCGATCTCCCAGGGCAACGACCTGCTGAGCGAAGCTCGCACCACGGCGGGCAACTCCATCACCTCGCTCTCCAAGGCGCTCTCGGAAGGCAGCCTTGCGCTCACCAAGACGTCGGCCTCTGCGAACGCTGCCATCGGCAAGCTGACGGGCGCGGTCACATCTACGACCACCCGTATCGACAACTCGCTCGAGTCTCTTCAAGCGACGATCGACCACAATAAGGCCGTTATCGGGCACTTGGAGATTCTCGCCAATGACACGTCGACAGGTTCCGAGGAAATTGACGCGCGCATTGTATCGACCATCGATTTGCTTCGAGAGCAGAATGAAAAGCTTCAGAGCATCAAGGACGGTCTGTCCGCGCAGTCGAGCGCCATGGCGAATGACGCAGCGGCTGTTTCGGGTGCCAGTGACGCTATCAATAACGCAATTCATACCGGTGCGACCAACCTTGGCCAAGCCCAGACGGACTTGGGCCAAAACGCGCTGCCGAAGGCCTCGAGCGCGCTCGACTCTTTTGCTGCCGTTTCGGGCGACCTGACCGGTATCGTCTCGGGTATGACACCTACACTTGCAAATGCGCGCGGCACGTTGGCGCAGCTTAGCGCTACGCTCGGCCAGGCCAAGACCACGCTGTCCCAGACCGATTCCTCGCTTGCCAAGGTCCAGGACAAGCTTGCAACCGCCGCCAATGACATCGCGGCGCTGCAGACCTCCGAGTCCATGGGCGAGCTGGCCGATCTGATGGGCGTCGATGTCAATGACGTGGCAGATTTCATGGCGTCTCCGGTTGAGTTGACGTCCAAGTCAATCTATCCGGTCAAGAGCTTTGGCTCGGGCATCGCTCCCTTCTACACCAATCTGGCGCTTTGGGTGGGCGGCTATGTGCTCATCGCCATTTACAAGCTCGAGGTCGACCGTGAAGGTGTTGGCAGCTTTACGGCGCGCCAAGGCTACTTTGGCCGCTGGTTGCTCATGGTGATCCTGGGCGCGTTGCAGGCCATCATCGTTACGGTAGGCGATCTGGTGATTGGCGTGCAGTGCGTCAGCCCGCTGCTGTTCGTGCTGGGCGGCATCGCCATTTCGTTCACCTACGTCAATATCATCTATGCGCTGTCCACCACGTTTAAGCATATCGGCAAGGCTATCGGCGTCATTCTCGTCATCGTGCAGATCCCGGGTTCGTCGGGCATGTACCCCATCGAGATGATGCCCGGCTTCTTCCAGTGGCTGCACCCGCTGCTGCCCTTTACCTACGGCATCAATCTGCTGCGCGAGACGGTCGGCGGCATGTATTCGTTCAACTACCTGTTTAACCTGTGCATTCTGGGCGTGTTCTTGATCGTGGCGCTCTTTATCGGCCTGCAGCTGCGTCCGCTGCTGCTCAACCTTAACCTGCTCTTTGATAAACAGCTCTCCACGACCGGTATGATGATTTGCGAGTCCAACGACCTGCCGCGCCAGCGCTACTCGCTGCGCACGGCCATGCGCGTCATGCTCGATTCCGATTCGTACCGTCGCGAACTGCTCGATCATGCGGTCGCCTTTGAACATCGCTACCCGTACTACATCAAGGGCGGTTTTGCCGCCGTGGTGGGCGTTCAGGTCCTGCTCTTTGTCCTGTCGACGGTTCTCGATATCGACAATAACGGCAAGATCATCCTGCTTGTCATTTGGATCATCTCGGTTATTGCCATCTGCGGCTGGCTTATCAATATCGAATATATCCGAGCGAGCCTCAATACCCAGATGCGCATCTCGGCGCTTTCGGATGAGGACCTGCGTCGCGAGATGCGCGAACACACGGCCGCCATTCCTGCCGCCCGCCACATGTTTGGCCTCAACGCCAGCGAGCGTGGTGCCAAGGGCGGCGATCAGTCCACGGGCCGCTTGCCGCATATCGGCTCGCACCATAAATCTCAGGGCAGCGACAGCACAGCCACAAATGATGGAGATACCACCGCGCTTGGCAAGCACTCCAAAGGAGGTGAGGCATAAATGAAGAACATCCTGCATCTGTTTAAGCGCGATGTCCAAAACGTGTCTCGCTCCGTGATCGGCTTGGTTGTCGTGATGGGCCTCATTATCGTACCGTGTCTGTACGCGTGGTTTAACATCGCCGGCAGCTGGGATCCGTACGGCAACACCGGCAATCTTAAGATCGCCGTGGTCAACACCGATGAGGGTTACGAGAGCGATTTGATCCCCGTCGAGGTTAACGTGGGCGAAAACGTGACCGCCACCCTACGCGGCAACGAGAGCTTCGATTGGGTTGTGCTCAACAATCGCGAAAAGGCTATCGAGGGCGTTAAGTCGGGCGCGTACTATGCTGCCGTCGTTATCCCCAAAACGTTTAGCGCTGACATGATGACGCTTTTCTCGACCGACGTGAAGCATGCCGATATCGAGTTCTACGAGAATCAGAAGGCCAACGCCATTGCGCAGATCGTGACCGAGAAGGGTTCGAGCGCCGTCCAGAGCCAGGTTAACAAAACTTTTACCGAGACCATTACGAGCATCGGTCTTAAGACGGTGTCCAGCCTGCTCGATTACATGAGCACCGACCAGGTCAGCAACTTTATCGCCAACCTGTCCTCGACGCTCGGCGATTCGGTCCAGGACCTGCAGGACGTTCAGGCCAGCGCAACGTCGCTTGCGGGCATTTTGAGCTCCACGTCCGATTCGCTGACGTCGGCGAGCGGCATGCTCAAGCAGACGGGCACGGTCGATGAGTCAACGAAGCAGCTGATGGAGCATGTCAAGAGCGGTATTAGCGATTCCAAGGAAGCGCTGAAGGACGCCAACGACGCCATCAATGCCGCGATTGACGGAAGCGCGGGCTCGTTTGACAACGTGTCCGCCGAGCTTGCGAAGGCATTTGATGCCGCGAATCAACATGTCGACCTTACAGTGTCCCAGCTCAACGATGCCGCGGCGGCGCTCAACACGCGTGCCGACGATATCGACGCCACGGCCGACCAGCTCCGCAGCTTTGCCGATCAGGTGACTGACGAAAAACTCCAGGACAGCCTCAAGTCTGTGGCAACATCGCTGAGCAGGATTGCTGTGGAGTATCGCAACAACGCCAAGGACTTGACGGCCACCGCGAAGTCTCTCTCTGACAGCATGGCAGAGGTTAATAAGTCGCGTGCCGAGGTCGATCAGGCAATCGCGGATGCCAAGGCTGGTATCTCGGGCGCCAAGACTGACTACGACTCTACGTTTTCGGCCAAGGCAAAGGAGCTCAAGAAGACCATCTCGGGCGTTTTGGATTCGCTGAACGGTATTTCGAACGATCTGGATAGTGCTGTTGCTGGCCTGACCGACGCATCCGGTTCGCTGGCAAAGGGCCTCTCCAAGGCTGCAAAGCTGGTCAACAAGGCTTCTGATCAGCTGGGCGAGGCGTCGGACAAGATCAGTGCGTTTAAGGACGAGCTCGACGGCGCCTTGATGTCGGATGACCTCGCTACGATCAAGACGATGATCGGCAATGATCCCGAGGGTCTGGCCGTGTCGCTTTCCGGCCCCGTCGCGCTCGATCGCAAGCCGGTCTATCCGATCCGCAACTACGGTTCGGCCATGGCACCGTTCTACACGATTCTGTCGCTCTGGGTGGGCTCGATTGTGCTGGCGGCCATGATGAAGGTCTCGGTTGACGATGAGCTTATCAACGAGCTCATCCCCGTGCGCCTGCACGAGATCTACCTGGGCCGCTACCTGTTCTTTGGCGGTCTGGCCCTGCTGCAGGCAACGCTCGTGTGTGCGGGCGACATCCTGTTCTTTGGCATCCAGTGCGACGACCCGCTGCAGTTTGTGCTGGCGGGCTGGGTCGCGAGTCTCGTGTTCTCCAATATCGTCTACACGCTTACGGTTTCGTTTGGCGATATCGGCAAGGCGCTCGCCGTCGTGCTGCTGGTCATGCAGGTCGGCGGTTCGGGCGGCACGTTCCCCATCGAGATGACCGGCCCCGTGTTCCAGGCGATCTATCCGTTCCTGCCGTTCACCCACGGCATCAACGCCATGCATGCCGCCATGGCCGGTGCGTACCACATGGAGTACTGGATTGAGCTAGGCATTCTGGCGAGCTATCTGATTCCGTCGCTGGCACTGGGCGTCGTCTTCCGCCGCCCGGTCATCAAAGCCAACGACTGGATCATCGAAAAACTGGAGTCAACCAAATTGATTTAGTTCAGCAACGTAAACGCCGTCGGAACATCGAGATCTTCCAACCCGATGCTTTAGCGTAGTGAATTGCACGGGCTGCTTGGTTGTTGCTACAGTAGCGGGGCGTGCCGGGGGTCCGGTGCGCCCTGCTTTTATTTGACCATGAGGCGGCACGCAGCCATGCGCGTGCGGACACCACGCCCAGATTGAGCGCGAGGATGCCCTATGGCCCAGCATGCCACTGACAATATCGAAATGATGCCCGATAGCCCTGTTGCTCGCGAGGACCTGGGCGCGGGCGGCACCTCCCGCGGCGCCGGCGCTCGCTCGCCGCTGTTCTGGAAAGTCCTGCTGCTTTCGGTGGCAGTCGTCTGGGGCTACTCCTTTACGACCATGAAGGACGCGCTCGACACCATTCCGGTGTTCGAACTGCTCTACGTGCGCTTTCTGCCTGCGGCGTTGGTCATGTTTTTCATCTTCCACAAGCGCATCATCGCGCACCTCAACGCCCGCAACCTTATCGTCGGACTTGGCATGGGCGCACTTATGTGGGCCGCCTACGCCCTGCAGACAGTCGGTCTGGCGCACACCACGGCGGGCAAGAATGCTTTTTTGACGGGCACGTATTGCATCGTTGTGCCGTTCGCGAGCTATTTTCTGAGCGGCGAAAAACTCACCCGCTATAACCTGGGCGCGGCGCTGCTGTGCTTGGCGGGCATTGGCTTGGTGGCGCTCGATAGCGTTGAATTCAACATCGGTGATGTCATTACGCTGGCGGGTGCGGTCTTTTTCGCCATCCAGATGGCGGTGACTGCCAAGTACGGTCGCAAAATGGACATCAACGTCATCACGTTTTGGATGTTTGTGGGCAACGGCGTGCTGAGCCTGGCAACGTCGCTGCTATTCGAGACCCAAGCGCCTCTGTCCGTGTGGACGCCGAGCTTTATCAGCGCGATGGCGTTTCTCTCGGTTGGTTGCACATGCGCGGCTCTGCTCATCCAAAACGTCGGCCTGGCGCATGTCTCTGCCTCGACGGGCTCACTGCTCCTTTCGATGGAGTCGCCTTCGGGCGTGCTGTTCTCGGTGCTGCTGATGGGGGAGGCGCTCACCTCGCGCCTGCTCGCCGGCTTCGCGCTCATCTTTCTTTCGATTATCTTGAGCGAGACGCATTTCGATTTCTTGCGCCGAAAATCACACCCGCAATTGTAAACAACTTGTTGCGCCGCCTTCCCAGGGCGGCATTTTTATGTCATGCCCTTACAGTTGTACCTTGCACTTTACGCTATCAAAGTGCGTGCTGCAAAAACGTTACTGGAGGGCTTCTATGGCATCAGCTCTGTCCGATTTTCAACCGCAACCAGCGCCCCAGGCCACCGCGGCGGCGCAGGCCGCTATCGGTGACGGTCTTGTCGCAGAAGCTCAGGCTTTTGCAGACGAGCTCGCTGCATGGCGACACGATCTACACCAGATGCCCGAGCTGGGTAACAATCTTCCGCAGACGTCTGCCTATATCCAGGCACGTCTGGACGAGATGGACATCCCCCATACCACGCTAGTCGACGGTTCCTGCGTCGTTGGCCTGATCGGTGCCGGTGCGGCCGCTCAGGGCAATGGCACGTGCAAGGACGAGCAGGCCGGAACGGTCGTCATGCTCCGAGGCGATATGGATGCCCTTCCCGTTGTCGAGGAATCCGGCGAGCCCTTTGCATCCACCAATGGCTGCATGCATGCTTGCGGTCACGATATGCACGCGACGGCCCTGCTTGGTGCGGCGCGCCTGCTCAAGGCCCGTGAGGCCGAGCTTGTGGAGGCCAACGCTACCGTCAAGTTGCTGTTCCAGCCGGGCGAGGAGACCTTTGAGGGAGCACGCGCTGCCATCGCCGACGGCTTGCTCGAGAACCCGCGCCCTCAGGCGGCCTTTGCCATGCATGTCAACAGCCAGTCGCCGCTTGGCCTGGTGCTCTACGGCAGCCCGGCGCTCTCGGGTGTGTACGGTTTCCGCATCACGCTCCAGGGCAAGGGCGGCCACGGTTCCAGCCCCGAGATCTGCATCGACCCCATCACGGCCGGCGTCCACGTGCACCTGGCGCTCCAGGAGCTTATCTCCCGCGAGGTGCCGGCGGCCAAGGAAGTCGCACTTACCGTTGGTAAGTTCGCCGGCGGCTTGGCGGCCAACGTCATCCCCGACACCTGCGTGCTCGAGGGAACGCTGCGCGGCTTTGATGTTGAGCTCATGGCTCACCTAAAGACCCGCATCGCGGAGGTCGTTAACGGCGTTGCTACGACCTATCGTACGCCGGCGACCATCGAGACGCTTTCGGATGTTCCGCCGCTTGTACTCGACAGCGATATGACTCAGGCGTCGCTTGGCTACGTGGGCGCAGTGCTGCCCAAGACGGCTTTCTTGCCGCTTTTCCATGCCATGGCGAGTGAGGACTTCGCGCTTATCTCGAGCAAGATCCCAAGTGCGTACTTTACCGTGGGCGCGGCCGTAACCGACACGGACGAACACTTTGCCCAGCACCATCCCAAGGCACGTTTTAACGATGCCGAGCTTCCCCTCGGTGCCGCGGCTTATACCGCCGTCGCTTTGGGCTATATCGCCGACCACCGGTAGCACCCAATCTTGCTATTCGTTTGTTTAAAAGGAACAGTATGTCCCAGCAGCGTAAGTTCTTCCCCGGCTGGCTCGTGGTGACCTCCGGCTTCGTGATCATGGCCACGTGCTACACAATTTTCGTCAACTGCATGAGCCTGTTCCAGCCGCTGATCGTCAGCGACCTGGGCATTTCCCTTGCGCAGTACAACATCTCCAATGCCATCTCCACCGTAGTGAGCGTCGTGGTTTCGCTCGTTATCGGCCATGTTGCCGATAAGGTGAGTGGCCGCGTATTGGGCTCGCTCACCGTTATCGCTACCTCGGCGGTGCTTGCTGGCATGAGCTTTGTCGGTGAGCTGTGGCAGGTCTACGTGCTCTTTGCCGTTTCGGGCTGCTTCGCTGTGGCCTCGACCCGTCTGCTCATTAGCCTGGTGACCGCCAACTGGTTTACCGCTAAACGCGGCCTTGCCATTTCCATCGCACTTTCGGGCTCGGGCTTTGGCGGAGCCATTCTCTCGCCGATCGTGAGCTCTCTTATCGTGAGTGTGGGCTGGCGCTCTGCGTTCCTGGTACTCGCTGCCGTCTGCATGGTGGCGGCACTGCCCATCACGGCTTACTCCTTCCGCACCAAGCCTTCCGAGATCGGCCTTAAGCCACTCGGCGAGAACCCGGGCGATCCGTCCGTCTCGACGGCTGGCGACAAGGACGAGCACACGGCGCCCGAGGTTAGCGTCGGCTGGTCTCGCATCAAGAAGAGCCCGGCGTTTTGGCTGCTTGTCGTCGCCTTCCTCTTTATGGGTCTCGTTAACGGCGCTATCTTGCCCAACCAGGTTACCAACATGACGAGCGTTACCGTCAACGGCGCCAAGATCGTCACGGGCGGTCACGATCCCATGTGGGCGGGCACTGTGCTTTCGGCCTATATGGTCACCGTCGTTGTCGCCAAAATTTCGCTTGGTGCGATCTATGACCGCTTTGGCCTGCGCTTTGGCAATATCCTTGGCTCCGTTGCGTGCATTATCGCCTGTGTGGCGCTGTGCTTCCCGACGACGGACCTCGGTCCTATTGTCGCCGCTGTGAGCTTTGGTATCGGAACGTGCATGGGCACCATCACGCCTACCATCGCCGCGTCCAAGCAGTTTGGCATGGCAGACCTCGGCAAGGTCACGGGTACCATCACCTCGCTCGAGATGGTCGGCGGCACCGTAGGCGCCATTGTCTCGGGCGTGCTGTTCGATGCCACGGGCTCCTTTGCGAGCACCTGGATCGTGTGCCTGGTGTGTTCTGTGGTCATGCTCGTATTCCTGCTGGTCTCGGAGCCCATCGCCGCCAAGCTGCGCGCAAGCGTGGCGGGGGAGTAGACGTCCGTCGCTCTTTTCTGTTCGCCCTGTTCTGTCCGTGGCCGCCTTGGAAGCCGAATGGATGCTCGTACCATCATTCGGTTTCCAAGGCGGCCACGGGCCTACGAAATGATCCGTTTTCCTCCGTCCCCAACAGATCACGTGATTCGAAGGGGACGGAGGAAAGCGGATCACAAACAGCGGTGGCGCGTCTGGCCGAACGAGCCCCCATACCCTCGTTCGGTCAGACGCGCCACCGCGTTTTGTTTTTGTGCCGTATAATGACCACTACCTATGACGCGATACAAAAGAAAGGTGTTTGCCCATGCAGGCACAGAAGGCGGAGGGAACCCGCGACCTTATCGGCGCCGAGATGCGCGCCTGGCAAAAGATGCAGCAGATTGCGGCCGGCGTGTTCGAGCCGTTTGGTTTTAAACCCATCGAGACACCCGCGATCGAGCAGGTGGACGTGTTTGTCCACGGCATCGGCCAGTCGACCGACGTCGTGCGCAAGGAAATGTTCCGCGTGTTCAGCGGTGCCAACCTGGAGCGCGTCTTTACCGAGGGCACCGACACCAAACTCAAGCCCAAGCAGCGCCTGGCACTTCGCCCCGAGGGCACGGCCGGCGTGGTGCGCGCCGTCGTCGAGAACAATCTGGTGCCCCAGGGCTCCACGCCGTTTAAGGCGTACTACGCCGAGGCCATGTTCCGCGGCGAGCGTCCCCAGAAGGGCCGCCTGCGCCAGTTCCACCAGGTGGGCATCGAGTGGCTCGGCGCTCCCGATCCGGCGGCAGACGCCGAGTGCATCATCATGCTCATGGAGTTCTACAAGCGCCTGGGCTTCGATCTTTCCAAGCTTCGTCTGCTCATCAACTCGATGGGTGACGCCCAGTGCCGTCCGGCTTACCGCGAGCAGGTTAAGCAGTTTATCCTCGATCACGCAGACGAGATGTGCGACGAGTGCCGCGAGCGCGCCGAGCTTAACCCGCTGCGTGCCTTCGACTGCAAGAACGACCACTGCCGCGAGATCATGGCCGACGCACCGCTGATGGGCGACAACCTGTGCGATGAGTGCCGAGAGCACTACGAGCAGGTCAAGCGCTATCTGGATGCCGCCGGTATCGAGTATGTCGAGGATCCCACCTTGGTGCGCGGCCTGGACTACTACACCCGTACTGTCTTTGAGGTTGAGGCCCCCGGCGCCGGTGTCGGCTCCATCGGTGGCGGCGGCCGCTACGACGGCCTGGTCGAGCTCGAGGGTGGCAAGCCCACGGCGGGCGTCGGCTTTGCCGTCGGTTTTGAGCGCGCCCTCCTGGCCCTGCAGGCCTTTGGCAGCGATTTGGGTGCCGATGAGGCTCCGTGCGTCTATGTCGCCAACGCCGGCAAAGAGCTGCGCCAGAACGTCTTTGCCATCACGCAGGAGCTTCGCGCCGCAGGCATCGTGACCGAGGCCGACTATCAGGGCCGTTCGCTCAAGGCCCAGTTTAAGCAAGCCGATAAGGTAGGCGCCAAGCTCATCTTGGTCCTGGGTGGCGACGAGCTTGCCGCCGGCAAGGTCAAAGTGCGCGACATGCAGAGCCATGACGAGGTGCTCGCCGATCTGGACAACGTCGTCGAGGCGGTTCGCGAGCGCCTGT
This sequence comes from Collinsella aerofaciens, assembly GCF_020709435.1. Lineage (GTDB taxonomy): Bacteria > Actinomycetota > Coriobacteriia > Coriobacteriales > Coriobacteriaceae > Collinsella > Collinsella aerofaciens_AU. Next base: position 225,062 of record NZ_JAJFDP010000002.1, on the reverse strand, counting down.
AGCGCATCTTTTTGAGCTTCGGGCCTGCTAACGTGCCCTGCTCATGGAGAGCGATTGTTACGGGGGTGTTTCGCTTTTATGCGGAATGCCCCCGTTTACGTATGCCGCCCACCGAGAAATACGACCATTTAGGGCAAAAACCTTTGCAATGCAGAAAATACTTTTGTGTGGTAAAGCGCAATCAGTGTCGAAAGTATTTCTCAAGCGCCTATAATGAATACCGCATGTTACGTGCATAGAAGGAGGAATGGGAGGAAACGTGGCTGAGAACCTAAGCAACCAGTCTGTACCCGAAGCCGCGGCGCGCGTCGCTGCCGTGGTCAACCGCCTCGTTAACCGAATCGGCTCGAATGCCGAGTCCAGGGAGCGTCTCGCCGAGATCGAGATCCCCGAGGAGCTGCGCGACAATCTGGCGCTGTTCTTGCGCCTGGAGCGCCGTGTGCTTAGCGAGTATGATCCCGAGATCGCGGACCTGTTCGACAAGATTTTGACAGCCGAGATTGTGGTCAATGCCGGCAACCCCGGTACCTGCGCTGCCGACGAAGCCGTCGACGAGCAGGGCGTGCCCACCGCCGACGAGCCCACTGCCGTGGCATTTCGTGAGGTCGTCGATTTGATCGACAGCCTGCCGCTCGATAAGCAGCAGGTCATCGTTCGCGCCTTTACGAGCTTTTTCCATCTGGCAAACCTGTCGGAGGAGAACTACCGTGTGGCGCAGCTGCGCGAGCGCGAGGCCGGTGCGTCGACCGATACCGAGGTCGATCCTGCCAACGAGCTTACCGTTGCCTATCACCAGCTGGTGAATGAGCTGGGTGTCGAGGGTGCCAACGAGCTGCTCGACAAGCTCGAGTTCCACCCTGTCTTTACCGCACATCCCACCGAGGCCCGTCGTAAGGCCGTCGAGGGCAAGATCCGCCGTATCTCCAACCTGCTGGAGGAGCGTCCGCGTCTGGGCGGCTCCGACCTGGTGGAGAACGAGCGCCATATGCTGCAGGAGATCGACGCCCTGGTGCGTACGAGCCCCATCGCGCTCAAGAAGCCCACGCCGGTCGAGGAAGCCGATACCATCATCGACATCTTCGATAACACGCTGTTCGACGTTATCCCCGTTATCTATCGTCGTTTTGACGATTGGGTGCTGGGCGACAAGGCCGGTACTGTGCCGCCGCTGTGCCCGGCGTTCTTCCATCCCGGCAGCTGGATCGGTTCCGACCGCGACGGTAACCCCAACGTCACCGCCAAGGTGAGCCGTGAGGTCGCCGCCAAGTACTTTACGCACATGGTGCTCAAGCTCGAGGACAAGTGCCGCCACATCGGCCGCAACCTCACGCTCGAGGCTACCTACAGCAAGCCGTCGGCCGAGCTCATTAACCTGTGGAACCATCAGGTCGAGATGAGCCCTCGGTACACGGCCCGCGCCGAGCTGATCTCCGAGCACGAGCCGCATCGCGCCGTCATGCTCGTCATGGCCGACCGTCTGAACGCCACCGTGCGCCGTATCACCGACACCATGTACCACAGCGCCGACGAGTTCCTGGATGACCTGCGCGTCGTCCAGCGTTCGCTGGCCGCCTGCGGTGCCGTCCGTGCCGCCTACGGCCCGGTCCAGACCATCATCTGGCAAGTCGAGTCCTTCGGCTTCCATATGGTCGAGATGGAGTTCCGTCAGCACTCCGTGGTGCATGCCCGCGCCCTCAAGGATATCCACGAGAACGGTATCCATGGCGACCTGCAGCCCATGACGCGCGAAGTCATCGATACCTTCCGTGCCATCGGCTCCATCCAAAAGCGCTACGGCAAGAAGATGGCGCACCGCTACATCATCTCGTTTACCAAGAGCGCCCAGCATGTGGCTGACGTCTTCGAGCTGGCCCACCTGTCCTTCGCACACGAGGAAGATGTCCCCGAGCTCGACGTGATCCCGCTATTCGAGCAGCTCGAGGACCTCGAGGGCTGCGTCGACGTGCTCGACCAGATGCTTACGCTGCCCGTGGTGCAGAAGCGTCTTGCCCAGACCAACCGCCGCATGGAGGTTATGCTGGGCTATTCCGACTCCTCCAAGGACGCCGGTCCTACCACGGCCATGCTCGCGCTGCATTCCGCGCAGGAGCGCATTGCCAAGTGGGCCGAGAAGAACGATATCGACCTGGTGCTCATGCACGGTCGCGGCGGTGCCGTTGGCCGTGGCGGCGGCCCGGCCAACAAGGCCGTGCTGGCGCAGCCCAAGGGTTCGGTCAACTGCTTCTTTAAGCTCACCGAGCAGGGCGAGGTCATCTTTGCCCGTTACGGCAACCGCACGCTGGCTCAGCGCCATGTTGAGTCCGTTGCCGCCGCAACGCTTTTGCAGTCGGCCCCGAGTGTCGAGAAGACCAACACAGAGACCACGCAGAAGTTCTGGGATATGGCCGAGAAGCTTAACGCTGCAAGCCACGAGCGCTATCTGGACCTGCTGAACACCGAGGACTTTACACCGTGGTTCTCGACCGTGACGCCGCTGACCGAAGTCGGTCTGCTGCCGATCGGCTCGCGTCCCGCTAAGCGCGGCCTGGGCGCCAAGTCGCTCGACGACCTGCGTACCATTCCGTGGATCTTCAGCTGGAGCCAGGCACGCATTAACCTGGCCGCTTGGTATGGCCTGGGCACCGCCTGCGAGCAGCTGGGCGATCTTGACCAGCTCAAGGCTGCCTACCAGGAGTGGCCGTTCTTCCGCACCTTTATCGACAACATCGAGATGTCGATCGCCAAGACCGACCAGCGCATCGCCAAGATGTATTTGCACCTGGGCGACCGCGATGATTTGTCCGAGAAGGTCTTCACCGAGATGCAGCTCACGCGTAAGTGGGTCCTTGCCATCGTCGGTGACGAGTGGCCGCTGCAGCGCCGCCGCGTGCTCGGCTGCGCCGTTCGCGTGCGTAACCCCTACGTCGACGCCCTGTCCATTGCCCAGGTTCGCGCCCTTCGCGAGGTGCGTATGAACCAGGACGAGATGGCCGAGGAGAAGAAGGCCGAGTACATGAGCCTGATTCTTTCGACTGTGACCGGAGTTTCGGCAGGTTTGCAAAACACGGGGTAATCGATAGCCCTGGAGTCGTTCGGGCCCGCCATAGGCTTACTTTTAGGCACGTCCTCGGACATGCAAGAAGCCCTCGCTGCGCACTTCGTGCGGCGAGGGCTTCTTGCGTCCTGCAGAGTGTGCCTAAAAGTAAGCCTATGGCGGGCCCTGCGATGTCCGGTCTTCAGTGGATTACTGCTGGGGGAATAATGGCGCGCTTCGCGCGTTTGGAAAGGGCTTCGTGCTGCGGAATGCATTCAGAGGGAAACCCATCGGGTCCCTTCGTCCTCGGTTTACGGCGGATCAGCCGCTGGGTGAGGGTGGTGCTTGGGGTGACGTGCAAAATACGGAGTTTTCAGCAGCCAAAGATTGGTGCATAAGGCTATGGGTGACGTTTGCGGCCCCTGTTGATGCTCTTGCACGACGATTGGGCTTTGGCGACGATCATATATGGCTGGTTTCTCGCCGCATGCTATCCAGATGGGTCGAGTCATGAGGACTATCTACTTTTTGAAAGACTTTTGACACCAAAATCTTATCTCGCGATGCTGAATACTCGCAAAAATGCACGCTCCGGAGGGTACCACCCTGTTACGGCTAGAAATCCATTCGCCATTTTATGCAATTAATTAACGCATTTATGCAAAATGGCTTACGTGCGAACGTCTCGGAGTAGATGTTTGCCTCGGCGCTGCGTAAATCATCCTGTCTATAGTGTCTTTGACAGGCGGCCGCGGTTCCCTTTGGGATCGCGGCCGTTTTGTTGTGGGTCAAATATGAACGTTGTGTTAATGAGTCGGTGGACGGTGGTGTTTTTCGGTGAGCGGCGTATCCTTCCAACGGTTTATCTAGTGTGTCAGTTGAAAGGAAGAGGGCGCTCGTCATTGTTTGAATGTGAACTGCCGTTTGACCACAAGACGTTGCATCTGGAGCTCGAGGATAAGAACTTCGCGGGTGTGATGGAAGGTCATCAAAACGAGTTTAAGACTACAAAATCGCAGGAAGAGCTGGTGGAGGAGTCGCTTGCCAACCCTTATGGCTCGCCTTCGCTCGAGGAGCTTTGTGCTGGCAAGAAGGATATCGTTATCATCAGCTCCGACCATACGCGCCCCGTTCCCTCGCGTGTGACGATGCCTATTCTGCTGCATCACATCCATTCAGTTGCGACTGAGGCGCGCGTTCGCATTCTGGTTGCTACGGGTATGCATCGTCCGTCGACGCACGAGGAGCTCGTCAACAAGTACGGCGAGGAGATCGTTGCCAACGAGGAAATCGTTATGCACGTCGCGACTGACGACAGCATGATGAAAAAGATCGGCACCCTGCCTTCTGGTGGCGAGTGCATCATCAACAAGATTGCCGTCGATTGCGATCTGCTGCTTGCCGAGGGCTTTATTGAGCCGCACTTCTTTGCTGGTTTCTCCGGCAGCCGCAAGTCCGTCCTGCCTGGCATCGCCAGCTACAAGACCATCATGTACAACCACAACGGCCAGTTTGTGAACGATTCTCATTCGCGTGCCGGCAACCTTTGCCACAATCACGTGAGCGAGGACATGTTCGCCGCCGCCGAGATGGCTCACCTTGCCTTTGTGCTCAACGTGGTGCTCAACGGCAAGCACGAGGTCATTGGCTCCTTCGCCGGCGACATCCACAAGGCACACGAGGCTGGCTGCGAGTTCGTAAAGAGCCTTGCCGGCGTTGAGCCCGTCGAGTGCGAGATTGCCATCACCACCAACGGCGGCTACCCGCTCGACCAGAACATCTACCAGGCCGTGAAGGGCATGTGCTCTGCCGAGGCCACGCTTCCCGAGGGCGGTGTGATCATCGACGTCGCCGGTTGTGCCGACGGTCACGGCGGCGAGGGCTTCTATCACAACATCGCCGACAACGATCCGGCAGAGTTTGAGCGCGCCTGTATCGACCGTCCTAAGGACGAGACCCTGCCCGACCAGTGGACGAGCCAGATCTTTGCCCGCATCCTGGCGCATCACCCTGTGATCATGGTCACCGACCTGTGCGATCACCAGATGATCAAGGATATGCACATGACGCCGGTCAACACCCTCGAGGAGGCGCTCAAGCTCGCCTTTGAGATGAAGGGTGCCGATGCCAAGGTGGCCGTCATTCCCGATGGCCTGGGCGTTGTCGTCGCGCAGCACTAGTGCGCGGCCTAAACGAATCGTTTATAACCGACAAGAAAGATAAGGTTTTATGCTTACCAAACTCCTCTGCGAATTCGGCGCAACGGCCCTCATGATCATCTTTGGCGTGGGCGTGCACTGCGATACCGTGCTCAAGGGCACCAAGTATCAGGGCTCCGGCCACATGTTTGCCATCACCACTTGGTCTTTTGGCATCTCGGTCTGCCTGTTTGTCTTTGGCGGTGCCGTGTGCATGAACCCCGCCATGGTGCTTGCCCAGTGCATCGTCGGCCTGGTGCCGTGGGGCAGCTGCATCCCCTTCATGATTGCCGATATGCTCGGCGGCTTTGTGGGCGCCGTAATCGCTTGGCTTATGTATGCCGATGAGTTCAAGGCTTCCGAGGGCGTCGTCGACCCCATTGCCCAGCGCAACATCTTCTCGACCAACCCCACCACCGAGGGCACCAACTATGCTCGTAACTTCTTCTGCGAGGCTATCTGCACTTTTGTGTTCATCAGCGCCATCCTTGCTGCTGCTAACCGTGCTGGCGAGAACGTCCTGATGCTCGCCATCTGCGTCGGCCTGATCGTTTGGGCCGTTGGCATGGGCATGGGCGGCATCACTGGCTTCGCCATGAATCAGGCTCGTGACCTTGGTCCTCGCATGGCCTATCAGGTGCTGCCGATTAAGAACAAGGCTGACAACAACTGGAAGTACGGCCTGCTTGTTCCTGGTATCGCGCCGTTTGTCGGTGCCGCTCTGGCCGCGCTGTTTGTGCATGGTTTCTTGGGCATGTTCTAGTCTGAGGCTACATAGTTGTCCGCCGTCCGCATGGGGTAACTTCCCAGCGCGTCCTCGGACATGCAAAAAGGCTCGCTGCGCACTTTGTGCGGCGAGCCTTTTTGCGTCCTGCGGAGTGCGCTGGGAAGTTACCCCATGCGGACGGCTGCGGGGTCTTTGTTGCGTTCGTACAAGCAACCCAATATATATCTGAATTTGGATGGGAGGGGCTTGTTGCTGGTAGGGGCGTTGGGCTTCTGTCGACACTTTGGGATGGATTGTGCTTTGGGTTGGGGCGGCGCTTTGAGATGAGGTCGGAACTTTGGGATGAGGGGTTTACTCAGTTGAAGAGAGGCTTAATGGCTGATAGGTAGTCTTTGGCTACGTCGGCTTTGGCTGCTTGGAAGTTGTGCCAGGCCCACCATTGGACCATTCCTACGAAGCTTGAGGCTATGTGGTGTAGTAGGAAGCTTCGGTCCATGGTGGCGGCGGGGCCGTTTGGGTCGGTAGGGACGGTTTCGGCTGCCCGTGACATGATGGTCTTGCGTAAGCAGTCGGCGAAGACGCGTGAGCCGGCGCCGGCTACCAGCGCTCGGACGCCCTGGCGACGTTCCCATAGATTGTTGAGAATATGCTCGACCTGCACGAGTGGGTCGTCGAGGGGCGTACCGTCATCGTCGAGGGCATGGGTGCAGATATCGCACACGAGCTCAGCGAGCAGGTCATCTTTGCTCTTGAAGAGGCCGTAGAACGTGGCCCGACCCACATGGGCGCGAGCGATGATGTCGCCGACGGTGATCTTGCCGTAGTCCTCTTCGCGCAGCAGCTCGGAGAACGCCGCAACGATGGCAGCGCGGCTTTTTGCCTTGCGGGCATCCATGGCTATGCGTCCGCGTGAACGAGCAGACAGCGAAGCGTACCGGAGCAACCCTCGTAGGGGCGCTTACCGGTGCCGTAGCCGACGGCCTCGATGCGGTAGCGGGCCGGCAGGTGCTCGGACGTGCGCAGTGCGGCGACGATGGCGGCGCCCGTGGGCGTCACGAGCTCGCCGGCGACCGGTGCGGGCGTGAGGGCGATATTGCCTGCTTGGCATAGGTTGACGACGGCGGGCACCGGGATGGGCATAAGGCCGTGGGCACAGCGGATGGTTCCGTGGCCCTCGGAGAGCGACTCGACCACGATATCCTCAATACCCAGGTCGTCGAGGCAGATGGCGACGGAGCAGACGTCGACGATGGAGTCGACGGCGCCCACCTCGTGAAACAGGACGGTGTCGGGCGTTTTGCCGTGAGCCTTTGCCTCGGCATCAGCGAGTGCGGAAAAAATGGCGAGGGCACGACGCTTGGCACCATCGCTTAGCTGCGAGCCATCGATGATGGCGGTGACGTCCGCCAAAGAACGGTGGTGATGGTGATGGGCGTGATGATGGTCCTCATGGCCATGACCATGGGCCTCATGGTCATGCTCGTGGCAGTGCTCGTGTTCGTGCTCGCCATGGTCATGATGGTGGTGCTCATGCTCGTGCGCGTGCTCGGCAGCTGCTTCGTTGCCGTAGAGCCAGGCCATGTCGTGGTCGTGGTTCTCGAGCTCCTCTGCAAGCTGGACGTCGAAATCGCAGGCGTCGATGCCATGCTTGTTTGCACGCGTGACGGCAATCTCAAAGCCGTCGACCGGCAGCGTGGCGAGCTGTTCGCGCAGGTGCTCCTCGCTGGCGCCCAGGTCGAGCAGGGCCGCGACGGTCATATCGCCGCTGATGCCCGAAGTGCCGTCGATGATAAGCGTGTGCTGATGGTTGGACATGGAATGCTCCTTAACGGGCGCAGGATGTGCCGGCGCTCAGATGATTGATAAGACTTGCCTGGTAGGCGGCACCAAAGCCGTTGTCGATATTGACGACCGAAACGCCGCTGGCGCAGGAGTTGAGCATGGCGAGCAGCGCGGCTACGCCTCCAAAATTTGCGCCGTAGCCCACGCTGGTGGGAACGGCGATGACCGGGCAGCTCACCAGACCGCCGATAACGCTCGCCAGGGCGCCCTCCATGCCGGCGATGGCGATGACCACCTGCGCCTGAGCAAGTTCCTCGGCATGCGCGAGCAGGCGGTGCAGGCCGGCGACACCTACGTCGTAGAGGCGGTCGACCTCGTTGCCATAGAATTCGGCCGTCAACGCGGCTTCTTCGGCGACGGGTAAGTCGCTCGTGCCGGCGCAGGCGACGACGATGCGTCCGTTGCCGGTGGGGGAGGGCTTGCCGCCCACGAGGGCGAGCTGTGCGTCCGGGACATATCCCAGGTCGATGCAGTTGTCGAGGAACTCCGAGGTACGGGTTGCCTTCTCGGCATCCAGGCGCGTGACCAGGACGCGCTCCTGGCCGGCATCGCGCAGTGCTTTGATAATGGCGGCAATTTGCTCGGCGGTTTTACCGGCGCCGTAGACAACCTCGCCGGCACCCTGGCGCACCCCGCGCGAAAGATCGAGCTGTGCAAAGCCCAGATCGGCGGTCGGAGCCGTCTGGATGCGCGTGAGGGCGTCGGCAGGGGTGACTGCCCCGCCGGCAACATCGCTCAGCAATTGCTCAAGATCTCGCTTATCCATATATGTTCCCTTCGACGGCGCAAAGTCTAGCACTCAAAGGGTATGTTTCCGAACACTAAGACAAAATTGTTCGGAAACTATAGGACAGACTGATTCAATTGTTAGATGGATCGACTAGTCGCGCAGGATGATGTCCATGGCGAGCATCAGGTTGCGTTCGTCGATGGCAAACGGGGCCGCCTCGCGCGTCTTGGGCTTGGCACAAAACGCGATGCCCGTGCCCGCGGCCTGAATCATGGGGATGTCGTTGGCGCCGTCGCCGATCGCGACCGTGTGGGCCATATCGACGCCGCACTCAACTGCCCAATCTAGCAGCTGGATGAGCTTGGACTCCTTGGTCACAATGTCTGCCGCCAGCTTTCCGGTGAGCTTGCCGTCCACGACTTCCAGGCGGTTGGCCAGGCAAAAATCGATGCCCGCGGCGGTCACGATCTTATCGGCGACCTCGTGAAAGCCGCCGCTTACCACGCCGACCTTCCAGCCCTTGCTGTGCGCCGAGCGCACAAGCTCCAGCGCGCCGGGGGTAAACGTCACACGCTCAAAGGTGCGCTCGAACACGCTCTCGTCCAGGCCGGCGAGCAGCCCCACGCGCTCCTCGAGTGCCTGCTTAAAGTCAAGCTCGCCGCGCATGGCGCGCTCAGTGATCTGTGCCACCTGCTCGCCTACGCCGGCCTCCTCGCCCAACAGGTCGATGACCTCCTGGTTGATGAGCGTGGAGTCGATATCCATAACGATGAGGTGTGCGGTCATGACGGGCCTTTCCGAGTGCAGTTGTATTGGGGCACATTGTCGCACGTGACGAGCGCGGGCGGGTGCCGCGGCGCGTCAATTGTTTCGTCTCCGTCAAGTCTTTGGGCAGGAGCTACTTTTCCGCGGCACATCGACACAGGTGCGATAAGATAGAACGCCATGTCTGGCTGCGCGGTTTACGCAGGCCGGGCAAATCTGTACGACGCCGCCCGGAACGACACGGGGCGGCACAGATCCATAAAGGAGGATCACTGGTATGAGCCAGACCCGTCCCATCGACGAGCATTCCATGCACACCCGTACCTGCGGCGAGCTTCGCAGCGAGAACGTGGGCGAAGAGGTCACCCTCACCGGTTGGGTGAGCCGTCGCCGCGACCACGGCGGCCTTATCTTCTGCGACCTTCGCGACCGCGAGGGTATCACGCAGCTCACCTTCGACCCCGAGCACTCCGACGGCGACGCCTTTAAGATCGCCGAGACCATGCGTCCCGAGTGGCCCATCAAGATCCACGGCGTCGTGCGCGCCCGTGGCGAGGAGACCACCAACACCAAGCTCGCGACCGGCGAGATCGAGGTCCTGACCGACCACGCCGAGGTGCTCAACACGTCCGTCACCCCGCCGTTCCAGATCGAGGACGGCATCGAGACCAGCGAGGACACCCGCCTGCGTTATCGCTATCTGGACCTCCGTCGTCCCGAGATGATGGCCAACCTCAAGCTGCGCTCCGACTTTACCTTTGCCATTCGCGAGGCGCTGCACAACCGTGAGTTCATGGAGGTCGAGACGCCCTCCCTGTTCAAGTCCACGCCCGAGGGCGCCCGCGACTTCATCGTCCCCAGCCGCATCCAGCCGGGCAACTTCTACGCTCTGCCGCAGTCCCCGCAGCTCCTGAAGCAGCTGCTTATGGTCGGTGGCGTCGAGCGCTACTACCAGGTCGCCAAGTGCTTCCGCGACGAGGACTTGCGTGCCGACCGTCAGCCCGAGTTCACCCAGGTCGATATCGAGATGTCCTTCGTGGACCAGAACGACGTCATGAGCGCGCTCGAAGAGGTCCTGGCCGACGCCTTCGGCCGCATGGGTGTCGAGATGCCCACGCCGCTGCGCCGCATGGACTATTGGGAGGCCATGGACACCTATGGCTCCGACAAGCCCGATACTCGCTACGGCATGCACCTGGTTGACCTGACCGACATCTTTGCCAACTCCAAGTTCAAGGTCTTTGCGACTGCTGCAAACGAGGAGGGCTCTGTCGTCAAGGCCATCAACGCCAAGGGTGCCGGTGTCTGGGCTCGCGCCAAGATCGACAAGCTCGCCGGCGTGGCCTCCACGTTTGGCGCCAAGGGCCTTGCCTGGATCGCCTTCCGCGAGGACGGCTCCATCAACAGCCCCATCGTCAAGTTCTTCTCGGACGAGGAGATGGCTGCCCTGCGCGAGCGCATGGACGTCGAGCCCGGCGACCTTGTGATGTTCGCCGCCGGCCCGCGCCTGCTCTCCGACGAGATCCTGGGCGGCATGCGTTCCCACATGGCCAATGCGCTCGAGGTCAAGCGCGAGGGCCACGACTTCCTGTGGGTCGTCAACTTCCCGCTGTTCCACTGGGACGAGGATCGCAAGGCCTATGCTGCCGAGCACCAGCCCTTTACCCTGCCGACCGAGACCGACATCGCCAAGATCGAGGCCGACCCGCTGGCAGCCGGTTCCTGCACCTACGACTTTGTCATGGACGGCTTTGAGGCCGGCGGCGGCGGTATGCGTATCCACAACGCCGAAATGCAGATGTCCATGCTCAAGCTCCTGGGCTTTACCGAGGAGCGCGCCGAGTCGCAGTTCGGCTTCCTCATGGAGGCTCTCAAGTTTGGTGCGCCCCCGATGGGCGGCTTCGCCCTGGGCCTGGACCGCGTGTGCATGCTGCTCACCGGCTCCGACTCCATCCGCGACGTCATGGCGTTCCCCAAGACGGCCAGCGGCTCCGACCTCATGTCGGGCGCCCCGAGTGCCGTTTCCGGCGCCCAGCTCAAGGACGTCAGCCTGCGCTTGATGTAGGCAAGCGGCTACCTATTGCCTGTAACGAGGGAAGGACGTGTGCCTTCCCTCGTTTTTTATGCGCCGAGGTTGTGAGGGCATGGGGTGACCGGACGTCGAGGAAGCTGCGTCCCGGAATTTGCGTCCAGAATGGGATGTACTTTCCGCCAGGGTCGCTCAGCGGAAACTGCGTCCCAGAATCCAGCCAAATAACGGGTCGCACTTTCCGGTTGAGCCTTCTGGCGGAAACTGTGTCCCATCATTGACGCTCGAAATGGGATGCGATTTCCGTCCCGCCCTCAACAAGCATCTAACGGTACAATAACTACCACGTGGCTGGGTTTTGCCGGCCGAATGTGCGATGTCGTGGGAGGGGACATGGTCGAGTTTACAAAGACGATTAAAGATCCGTTGGGACTTCACGCCCGCCCGGTTGCGCTGCTCTATGACATCATTGCCAAGCACCGTAGTGACGTGTCGGTTTCGATTGGTGACCGCTACACCGATGGCCGCGACGTTATAGGGCTCATGGCACTCTGCGGCGAATGTGGCGAAGACGTCGTGTTCCGCGTTTCGGGCGTGGATGAGGCCTCCTGCATCACGTCGATCAGAAACCTCTCGCTCTAAGCGCATCAATGTGACAAGGGGACAGTCCCCTTTGTTGCATAAATTGGTATGACAAGGCACCGCAAAGAGATGGTCTTTGTGGTGCTTCTTTTGTTTCGTATAGGAAACTTTTTCGAAATCTGAATGGGGACCCTTTCCAAAAAGTTAACCACGTGCTAGTTTACTAAAGCGAACATAGACGTGGTTAACTTTTATCGCGTCGATGTTGAGGACGAACTGACGTTAGGAGCCACTCATGTCTTGCGGACCGCAGATGCCGGCCATGCCGCTTTCGATGGTAAAAGCGGGCGAAACCGTGCGCGTGTCTCGTGTAAAGGGCAATGAGGACATGAAGCACCACCTCAAGGACCTCGGCTTTGTCGAGGGCAACGAAATCCACGTGGTGAGCTCGAGTGGCGCCAATATCATCGTCACGGTGCTGGGCGCACGCTTTGGCATCGATTCCAAGGTTGCCATGCACATCATGACCGTCGGTTAGTCGTCGGTATTTCTGTACGCACTGAAAGGGGGACAAGTAAATGAAGACGTTGGGTGACGTTAAGGTGGGCGAGAGCTCTACCATCGTCAAGCTTCACGGTGAGGGTGCGCTTCGCCGCCACCTTATGGACCTGGGACTCATCAAGGGCACTTCGTTCAAGGTCGTGAAGGTTGCACCGCTCGGTGATCCGGTCGAGATCAACGTTCGCGGCTACGAGCTTTCCATCCGCAAGGAGGAGTCCGCCGTCGTCGAGGTTCAGTAAGGACTCGTGGCGCATATTTCTGCAGATAAAGTTAGGTTTTTCTAACTTAATGCAGCAACTTTGAAGCACATTATCCAGCCCGTGCGGAGAAAGCAGCGCGGGCACACAAGGAAGAAGGATTGAATGGCGGATTCTCAGATCCATGTCGCGCTGGCGGGTAACCCCAACTGCGGCAAGACCACGCTTTTCAACCTGATCACCGGCGCCAACGGCTACGTTGGCAACTGGCCCGGCGTCACGGTTGAGAAAAAGGAGGCCAAGCTCCTAAGCGACAAGAACGTTACCATCACGGACCTCCCTGGCATCTACTCGCTTTCCCCCTACAGCCCCGAGGAGCAATGCTCGCGCGATTACCTCATGAGCGGCGAGCCCGATGTGGTCGTCCAGGTTGTCGATGCCACCAACCTCGAGCGCAACCTGTACCTGGCGCTTCAGGTTATCGAGACCGGCCTGCCCGTGGTCGTCGCCCTCAACATGGCCGACTTGGTCGAGAAGAACGGCGATAAGATCGACACGGACAAGCTCTCCAAGAAGCTCGGCTGCCCGGTCATGATGATCTCGGCCCTTAAGAACAAGGGTATCAAGGAGCTCTTCGAGCAGGTCAAGAAGTCCGCTGCTTCCAAGGGCCAGGTGCCGGAGCACAAGTTCGATTCCTCCATCGAGGACGTTCTGGGCCACATCGAGAACAACCTGCCGGCGAGCGTTCCCGCCAACAAGCGTCGCTACTACGCTGTCAAGCTGTTTGAGCGTGATGCGGACGCCTGCAAGCTCATCAACCTCACCAAGGAGAAGGCCGCTCGCGTTGAGCAACTGGTCGTCCAGTGCGAGCAGGATTGCGACGACGACGCCGAGTCCATCATCACCGGTGAGCGATATGGCGTCATCGCGCACATCATTGACGAGTGCCTCACCAAGGCTCCGGCCAAGATGAGCACCTCCGAGAAGATCGACCGCGTGGTTACCAACCGTATCCTGGGTCTGCCGATCTTTGTGGTCATCATGTTCTGCGTGTACTACATCGCCGTTTCCACCCTGGGCGGCACGGTGACCGACTTCACCAACGACCAGCTCTTCGGTACCGACGGCTGGTATGTGCTCGGTCAGGGCCGCGATGCCTACGACGCTGCCGTCGAGGCCGCGGGTGACAACGCTGATTCGGTCGATCCGGCTCAGTATGGCCCCTATGTTCCCGGCATTACCACCATGGTGCACGATGCCCTTGTGGCGGGTGGCACCGAGGACGGTGGCCTGGTCGATTCGCTGGTCTGCGACGGTATCGTCGGCGGCCTGGGCGCCATCTTCGGCTTTGTGCCGCAGATGTTCCTGCTGTTCGTCATGCTGTCCTTCCTGGAGGACTGCGGCTACATGGCCCGCGTCGCCTTCATCATGGACCGCGTGTTCCGCCGCTTTGGCCTGTCCGGTAAGTCCTTTATCCCCATGCTCGTGTCCTCGGGCTGTGGCGTCCCCGGCGTCATGGCTACCAAGACCATCGAGAACGAGAAGGACCGCCGCATGACGGTCATGACCACCACGTTCATTCCCTGTGGCGCTAAGCTGCCGATCATCGCCCTGCTCATGGGTTCCATCATCGGCGATTCTTCCACCACCGCCGCGTGGATCAGCCCGCTCTTCTACTTCCTGGGCGTCTTTGCCGTCATCGCCTCGGGCCTCATGCTCAAGAAGACCAAGCTCTTCGCCGGTCGCCCGACGCCGTTTGTTATGGAGCTTCCTGCTTACCACTTCCCGGCGATCCGCTCTTGGGCGCTGCACGTGTGGGAGCGCTGCTGGGCCTTTATCAAGAAGGCCGGCACGGTCATCTTCGCGTCCACCGTCGTGGTTTGGTTCCTCTCCAACTTTGGTAGCTACAACGGCTCCTTTGGCTTCCTGCCTGCGATGGACGGCATCCCCGAGGAGTTCATGGACTACTCCGTGCTCGCCATGCTGGGCAATCTGGTCGCTTGGATCTTCGCCCCGCTCGGCTTTAGCACCTGGCAGGCAACCGCGCTGACTGTCTCTGGCCTCGTCGCCAAGGAGAACGTCGTCGCCACCGCCGGCTCGCTGCTGTCCGTCGCCGACGCGGGCGAGACCGACCCGAGCCTGTGGACCGCGTTTGCCGGCATGTTCCCCACCATGGGCGCCTGCGTTGCCTTCGGCGCGTTCAACCTGCTGTGCGCTCCGTGCTTTGCCGCTATGGGTACCATCCGCAACCAGATGGATTCCGGCAAGTGGACCGCGATTGCCCTCGGCTACGAGTGCGCCTTCGCTTGGGTGATCGGCCTGTTCATCAACCAGTTCTATAACCTGCTTGTCCTTGGGCAGTTTGGCTTCTGGACGGTTGTGGCTATCGTGCTGCTGGTCGCGATGCTCTTCCAGATTTTCCGTCCTATGCCCAAGCACGCTTGGACCGACGAGGACGAGACCAACACTGCTTCCGCTGCAGTTTCCGCCTAAGTCCGAATAAGGATCAACCCCTTTCCACGAGCCCGGGTGTCTCAGTGACACTCGGGCTTTTTGACGCAATGGGGGACAGATTGCTTTGCTCCAGAAGTAAGATGTGGCGTTTCCGCAGATAAAACCGACCAAAATAAACCTGTCCCTATTTGGTAGGTGGAGAATGGGGTAAAGTAAGTGCTGGTTAACTAGAGGAGGCTTGCTATGGCACCTATCGATATTGTTGTACTGGCTGTTATCGGCGTTGCGTTTGTCGCCGTGTGCGTGCGCATCTACCGCAAGGGCACCTGCGCCGACTGCGCTCAGGGTGGCGTTTGCACGGGGCATTGCTCCAACAAAAAGACGTGCGCCGCACTTAAGGGCGTAGACAAAATCGCCGAAGACTTGGGCCGCGGTATCAAATAAGGTCTGGACATCCAAGCGCCCCGCGGGCATCCGTTCGCGGGGCGCTTTGTGCATTTGAGGGAGAGCACGGCGAGTCGAAGAGTATTTTTGGGGTATCGTTAACTGGACTATTAATTGGCAACTTATCTATAACGGAGTAATCCCATGAGCGCTCGCGTAACCATGAAGGACATAGCCGCCGAGCTTGGCGTTTCCATCAATACCGTGCACAAGGCCCTGACGGGAAAGGCCGGCGTGAGCGAATCCGTGCGCGCCAAGGTGAACACTAAGGCCGAGGCCATGGGCTATCACCGCAACACAAGTGCCTCAAGCCTGCGCCGTAAGGATATCAATCTGGTGTTTTGCCTGCCCCGCGCATCGCGCGAGGGAGCGTACTTTTTCCGTTACCTGTGGGAAGGCTGCAATCGCTTTGAACAGGAGGTCATCGACCGGGGCATTACGGTTGAACGCGTTGAATTTGGCGTGGGCGGCTACGCTGATGCACTCGAGCAAATCGACGAGCGTCTGCAGGTGGGCGAGAAGATCGATGGCTTGCTCGCCTATGCGCCGGGCGACGATCGTGCGACTGAGCTTTTGGGGCAGATCGCCGAGGCGGGCGTGACGATTGAGCTTGTCGACGGCGACCGTCCGCATTTGAATCGTTTGGGTGCGAGCTTGGCCGATTATTCGACGGCAGGCAGCCTTATGGCCGAGCAGGCGGCAAACCTGGTCCATGCTTCTGGGGCCGACGCCCGCGTGCTCCTTTTGACAGGCGACCCATATACCGATTCGCACTATCTAACCGCCCGCGCCTTCCACAATTACCTGCGCGAACGTGATATTCCATGGCAGGTTGAGGATCTTGCAGGTGCCCATGCGCAAGTCAAACAACTCGAGCATGAGCTCGAAAAGCGCTTGAGTGCGCCGGACGCCCCCGAACTTATCTGTAGCGTTTTTGCCGTTGGTTCCGAAGTGGTTGCCGACGCGCTCGTTTCGACCGGCAAGGCCGGTCAGGTCATGGTGATCGGCAACGACCTGTTTCCCGAAAGTGCTCTGGCCTTGCGCCGCGGTATCTTTACCAATATTGTCTATAAGGACCCGACGAGCCTGGCGTATCGCGGCGCTAAGACGCTGGGCGATTATCTGCTGTGGGGAAGGACCCCGACGGTGCCCGTCCAGAAGGGCGCCGTCGAGATGGTATTTGCCAGCAATGTCGATCGCTACTGCGAACTTGCGGGTATTTAGCCGATTGAGCAGGTACCCCCTCTTGCGACGTGCATTTTTGGGAGTATTCAGCATTGGCATGCCCTGAATGAGGTGCAGAACGACTGTTTTAAGTGCCCCCGATGGCGTAATTTGCCATCGGGGGCACTTTTTATGCCGATCGGGCGCTATCTGCGTTCCAAATAGGACGCTGAGGATGGCGCACGGCGCGCTCCAATGCTGAATACTCCCAAAAATGTACGTCGGGACATGACCCACCTGAGCAAAAGCGCTCAAGTTCGGTGTTCGGGGACGCCAACCAGTCCGCAATACATGCAAGTCACATCCCCAGCAACCGTTGAACGGGCAAAATCTACCGTTCATCCCGTGGTGGTTAGGTGAACGTTCACCTTTTGAGGTGCAATGGATTAGTATAGTGAACGTTCACCTAAAGGATAACGAGCGCGCCGTGCGCCCGCCTTGCCAGCAAAGGGGCTGTTTGATGAAAAACTTTATGGACGATCAGGATTTCCTGCTGAGCACCAAGACCGGCGAGGAGCTGTTCCACAACTTTGCCGAGGGCATGCCCATCGTCGACTATCACTGCCACATTTCTCCTAAGGAGATTTGGGAGGACAAGCGTTTCGAGAACATCACCGAGGTTTGGCTGGGCGGCGACCACTACAAGTGGCGCCTGATGCGTGCCAACGGCGTCGACGAGCGTTTTATCACTGGCGACGCCCCTGCTCGCGAGAAGTTCCAAAAGTGGGCCGAGACCCTGGGTCGCTGCGTTGGCAACCCCGTCTTTGAGTGGAGCCACCTGGAGCTTAAGCGCTACTTTGGCTACGAGGGCGTCCTCAACGGCAAGACTGCCCAGGAGGTCTGGGACCTTGCCAACGCCAAGCTCGCTGAGGCTAGCTTTACCTGCCGCAACCTGATCAAGCAGTCCAACGTCCGCATGATCTGCACTACCGACGACCCCGCCGACAGCTTTGAGTGGCACAAGAAGATTACCGCCGACGACAGCTTTGACGTTCAGGTCGTTCCCGCCATGCGCCCCGATGCCGCTTTGCGCATCGAGCGCGGCCAGGAGTTTGCCGACTACTGCAAGCACCTTTCCGAGGTTGCCGGCGTTGAGGTCAGCGACTTTGAGGGCATGAAGGCTGCCATTTCCAAGCGCTACGACGTTGCTCACGAGCTGGGCTGCCGCGCCTCCGACCACGCACTCGACTACGTTATGTACGTCCCGGCTACCGCCGACGAGATCGAGGCTATCTTTGTCAAGGGTCTGGCTGCCGAGCCGCTTACCGAGGAAGAGGTCCTCAAGTACAAGACTGCCTTTATGCAGTTCGTTGCCGGCGAGTATGTCCGTCTGGGCTGGGCCATGCAGCTGCACTTTGGCTGCAAGCGCGACAACAACCGCGCCATGTTCGCCAAGCTCGGTCCCGACACCGGCTACGACTGCATCTCCAACTACACGCCGTCCGACCAGCTCGCCGATTTCCTCAACTCCATCCAGGAGACCTGCGGCCTGCCCAAGGCCATCCTGTACAGCCTGAACCCCATCGATAACACCATGATCGATACCGTCATGGGCTGCTTCCAGGAGGCTCCGACCGCCGGTAAGATCCAGAACGGCTCCGCCTGGTGGTTCAACGACAACGAGGTCGGCATGCGCGAGCAACTCACGGCTCTGGCTAACGAGGGCGTGTTGGGCAACTTTGTGGGCATGCTTACCGATTCCCGCTCCTTCCTGTCCTATCCGCGCCACGAGTACTTCCGTCGCGTGCTGTGCAGCGTGATCGGCGAGTGGGTCGAGCAGGGCAAGTACCCGGCCGACATGGAGCTGCTGGGCGAGGTTGTGCGTGACATCAGCTACAACAACGCGGTCCGCTACTTTGGCTTTGATTTGGACACCGTCGAGGCATAAGCCTGCATCGAATCACATCGAACTCGGGAGCGCCGTTGCCACACGCGGCGCCCCCGTTTTGCTTGCACGCTAACAGCTATCTAAGGAGAGACACAGATGGAGAACATCAGCTACGATGCGCTCGAGAAGATCGGCTACAAGGGCTATTTGCTGCCCAAGGATGCTCCCGAGAAGGTTCTGCAGTTTGGCGAGGGCAATTTCCTGCGCGCCTTCGTCGACCGTTTCTTTGACATGGGCAACGAGGCCACCGGCTGGAACGGCAAGGTCGTCATGGTGCAGCCCATCAACGGTGCCTTTGGCTTTGCCGACGGTATCAATGCCCAGGACGACCTGTACACCGTGCTGGTGCGCGGCAAGGAGAACGGCAACACGGTTGACGAGTCCCGCGTGATCAGCGCCTGCAGCCGCTGCCTTAACCCGTATCGTGAGGACGACTACCGCGCCATGATGGAGGTCGCCGTCTCCGACGACCTAGAGATCATCGTCTCCAACACCACCGAGGCCGGTATCGCCTATGACCCGTCCTGCAAGGCCGACGACATGCCACCCGCGAGCTTCCCCGCCAAGCTTGCCCAGGTGCTCCACACCCGCTGGGCTGCCGGTAAGCCGGGCGTCATCGTCCTCGCCTGCGAGCTCATCGATCACAACGGCGAGGAGTTGCTGCGCATCATGAACCAGTATGTGAGCGACTGGGGCTGGGAGGACGAGTTTGCGCAGTGGATGGCTAACGACTGCACCGTCTGCACCACGCTCGTCGACACCATCGTCCCCGGCCGCATCCGCGATCCTAAGGAGGCCGCGGCGGTTGCCGAGCGTCTGGGCTACGAGGATCCCTTCCTGGCCGTGCGCGAGCCCTTCCAGATGTGGGGCATCCAGGGCGACGAGTCGCTTGCCGAGAAGCTTCCCTTTGTGAAGGCTGGTCTTCCGGGTGTCTTTGTGACTCCCGACGTCACCCCGTACAAAAAGCGCAAGGTCCGCATCCTCAACGGTGCCCATACCGCCTTCGTTCCGGGTTCCTGGGTTGCCGGCTTTGATATCGTGCGCGACTGCATGCATGACGAGACCATTCGCGGCTTCATGAACACCATGCTCTACGACGAGGTCATTCCGACGCTTGCCGCCGACTTGGATGTCGAGGACTGCAAGGCCTTTGCCGCCGCCGTCGAAAACCGCTTCGACAACCCGTTTATTGATCATGCGCTGCTCTCCATCTGCCTCAACTCCACGGCTAAGTGGCGCGCTCGTGACCTGCCCACGCTCAAGGACTACGTTGCCGAGACCGGCAACCTGCCCAAGTGCCTGGCGACGAGCCTCGCTACGCTCATCTCCTTCTACACGCAGGAGCTCGTGTCCCGCGAGGGCGACGGCCTGCACCTGCGTCGCTCCGACGGCACCGAGTACACCGCTCAGGACGACGCCTTCGTGCTCGACTTCTACGCCGCCCATGCCGGCGCCGACGATGCCCAGCTGGTGCACGACGTGCTCACCAACGAGCAGATGTGGGGCGAGGACCTTACGCAGATCGCAGGTCTTGAGGAGTTTGTCGTCAGCGCGCTCGCTGTCGTGCGTGCCGAGGGCGCCAAGCAGGCCTTCGCCAACGCTCAGGCGTAAATTTCCGGCGCAGACGCGGGCGCGGGACGGCGTGCCCGCGTCTCGACTTCTGCTCAACCTGTAGGGTTAGGACCATTTGTAATGAATACTATCCAGATCAATCCGGCCGATAACGTGATCGTTGCGCTGTCGCCGCTTGCCAAGGGCACTGCCGTCGCGGTTCCCGGGGTGGGCGAGGTCGTGGCCGCAGAGGATATTCCGCAAGGCCACAAGATGGCTGTGCGCTCGATTGCCGCCGGCGAGGACGTCATTAAGTACGGCCTTCCTATCGGTCATGTGACGGGCGATGTCCAGCCCGGTCAGTGGCTCCACACGCACAATGTGAAGACCAACCTTTCGGGCGAGGTCGAGTATACCTACAACCCCACACATCCGGTCGTTGAGCCGGTTGAGCCCGAGACCTTTATGGGGTTCCGCCGCGCCGACGGTCGTGCCGCGACGCGCAACGAGCTGTGGATCATCCCCACGGTCGGCTGTGTCAACGAAGTCGCCCGTGCCATGTGCGAGCAGGCCCAGGATCTGGTCGATGGCTCGCTGGAGGGCGTCTACTACTTCCCGCATCCGTTCGGTTGCTCGCAGACCGGCGCCGACCATGCCCAGACCCGTCGTCTGCTGGTGGCACTGTCGCGTCACGCAAATGCCGCGGGCGTGCTGTTCCTGTCGCTCGGTTGCGAGAACTGCACGCATCAGCAGGTGCTCGACGAGCTCGGTGACTTCGATCACGAGCGCGTTCGTTTTCTCACCTGCCAGGATGTAGCCGACGAGCAAATCGAGGGCCACAAGATTCTGGCCGAGCTGGCAGACCTGGCAAAGCAGTCCAAGCGCGAGCCCATTCCGGCCTCCGAGCTGGTCATTGGTCTTAAGTGTGGCGGCTCCGACGGTCTTTCGGGCATTACCGCCAACCCCACGATCGGTCGCGTGAGCGATATGGTCGTCGCCCGTGGCGGCACGTCGGTGCTTACCGAGGTGCCCGAGATGTTTGGCGCGGAGAGCATCCTGCTCGACCGTTGCGAGAACGAGCAGGTCTTTAACGCTGCCTCCGACATGCTCAATGGATTTAAGGACTACTTTATTAGCCACGGCGAGGTCGTTTATGAGAACCCGAGTCCCGGCAACAAGGACGGCGGTATTACCACGCTCGAGGACAAGAGCTGCGGCTGCGTGCAAAAGGGCGGATCTGCCCCCATCGTCGACGTGCTGCCGTATGCCGGCCAGGCAAATAAACACGGCCTGAACATGCTGTGCGGTCCGGGCAACGACATGGTATCCACCACGGCGTTGACGGCTGCCGGCTGCCACGTGATTCTGTTCTCGACCGGCCGCGGCACACCGTTTGGCGCGCCGGCGCCTACCCTCAAGGTGTTCACCAATCAGCGTTTGTGCGACCACAAGGCCAACTGGATGGACTTTAACGCTGGCGTGATTGCCACGGGTGAGCGCACGCTCGACGAGGCTGCCCACGATCTGTACCAGCTGGTGCTGGAGACGGCGAGCGGTAAGCTCACGAGTGCTGAGCGCCGTGGCTGTCACGAGATCAGTATCTGGAAGGACGGCGTCTGCTTGTAGCGGCAAGTGCGCCCAAGCATAGCGAGATGTCATCGGCCCCATCGGGAGTGTTCCCGGCGGGGCCTTTTCGTTTCATGGTTAAGTGAATATGTTGGTATGTCTGATAAACGTTCACCTATCTCATGGCTGTCCAGCATGGCACCTTTACCAGCAGAAAATAGGTGTGAGGATCTCAATTGTGTCCGTTCAGCGGTAAAAATCGACCGTTCAAGGATATTATTCAAGTGAACGTTCACCTGTCGTAAGCAATCGCGCATAATCTAACTAAACGTTCACCCTGAACGCTGGGCAGACAGATGTCAGTGTGGACTCAACTGTCTTGTTACAAGACAATCGAGAAAAGAGAGGGAGCTCGATGACTAATAAGATCGGAAAAAAGCGTAAGATCACATTCTGGACGCGCTTGGGCTTTGGTATGGGCGGTATGCTCAATTCCGGTGCCCTGACCTTTACGCACAGCTACATGGTGCTGTTCCTGTCCACGGAGTGTGGCCTGTCCGCAGGCGAGGCTGCACTGATCAGCTCGTTTGCCATCTATGTCAACGCCATTCTTTGCCCGCTGATGGGCTTTGTGGCCGATAACTTCTATGCCACCAAGATTGGCCGCATCTTTGGTCGTCGTCGTTTCTGGATCTTGCTGGCCATCCCGATGATGATCGCCGAGCCGCTCATCTTCGTGGCTACGCCGTTTGGCTTCCCGTACTACTTTGTGCTGTACCTGATCTACAACGTCGCGTACACGTTCTGCACCGCCAACCTGTCGCCGCTTACCATCGAGATGACCGACGACTTTAAGGAGCTTACGTACCTTACCGGCTACAAGCATCTCTTTGGTAACGCCGCCGGCTTCCTGATGGCAGCACTCGTCGGCTTTGGCTTTGGCACCTTCGGCGAGACCAACCCGTTTAGCTACTTCATCATCGCTACGATCAACGCTTCGGTCATGGCAATCTCGCTGCTCTGCGTGTACCTGTCCACGTGGGAGCACACCCCCGAGGAGGTCGCTCAGGAGAAGATCGAGAGCGTCGGCGAGGGCATCAAGAAGTTCTTCATCGACGTTATCTCCACCTTCCGCAACAAGTCCTTCCGCAAGGTCCTGTATGCACAGGTCTCCACGAAGCTTGCTGCTGCCTGCTGGTCTGCCTGCCTGTCCTTCTTCATCGTCTACTGCCTGCAGATTCCTAAGTCCTACGAGTCCGTGATGGAGATGCCTGGCAAGGTCGTCGCTATCGTCTGCACCGCCATCTGGGTCGCCCTCATGGCCAAGAAGGGCTTCCACAAGTCTTGGTACCTCGCAAATGCCGGTTGCGCTGCGTGCATCATTGCCTACAACTACTTCGCCTTTGGTCAGATCAACGGCACCTCCACGGTCGCCATCGCCATGATCGCCTACCCCATCATCTTCGCCATCTGGAAGTTCTTCTACGTCGGCTTCCAGTACCTGCCCGATGTTCTGCTCAACTACATCCCCGATGTCGATGAACTCATCACCCTGCGTCGTCGCGAGGGCATCTACAGCTCCGCGCAGCAGCTCTGCCAGCAGATCGCCCAGGCTATCGCCGTCAACGTGTGGGCTATCGTCCTTGCTGCCTCCGGCTTCATTCAGACCGCCGGCAATAGCGACGCCGTGACCCAGCCCGCTACCGTGCCTCTGTATATCTGCGGCTACATGATCATCGGCTGCGCCGGCTTCTTCCTGCTTGCGGCCGTCCTTGCCCGCGGCATCAAGATCGACAAGGAGCAGTGCGACATCCTTTGCGACGAGATTCACCGCGTCAAGGAGGGTGGCAAGATGGCCGACGTCAAGCCCGAGGTCAAGGCGCTTTGCGAGGAGCTCTCCGGCTTTAAGTACGAGGACTGCTTTGCCCACAACAACGTTGGCTTCCAGGACGGTAGCGTAACCCCCGCCGAGTAAGGCCGACATATCGTCCAAATCACAGGGCCGTGCCACCGGAATTCCGCCGGCAGGCACGGCCCTTTTTTAACAGCGTACAATTTGCCTTTAGAGCATCTTTTTGAGGGAGAAATCCATGGAGACGAACGTTATCTGGCGCAACGCCCGCGCGGCCGTGATCGAGCTTGACGACGGCGGCTACTTTACCTGTGCCGATACGTGGGAGATCTTTGTCAACGACGAGCCCGCCGGTACCACGAATACGGTCGAGACCTATGTCGACGGCCTGATCCCCGGCAAGCGCAACCTGGTTCGTTTTGTTTGTGGCGAGCGTGAGCTGAGCGTAGGTGTCACCACGCCGGCTGAGCCCTTTACCATCAACGTTCGCGACTGTGGCGCCAAGGGCGATGCCGAGCACGACGACACCACCAACATCCAGGCTGCCATCATGGCCTGTCCCAAGGACGGGCGCGTGCTGATTCCCGCCGGTAGCTATCGTATCAAGTCCCTCTTCCTTAAGAGCAATATCAACATCGAGCTCGTCGACGGGGCAGTGCTGCTGGCCCGCCACGATCGTGCCGCGCTTGCCTACATTCCGGGCACGGTCACGGGCAACGAGGGCGCCGGTTATGCCGGTACCGATATGCTGCCCCTGGGCCGCTGGGAGGGGGAGAGCTTCTCGACCTACTGTTCTACCTTTACGGGTCTGGGCGTGCACGACGTGTGCATCTATGGTCGCGGCGCGATTGACGGTCAGACCGATTTTGCCGAGGACAACTGGTGGAACAAGGACTTTAAGAACATCTTCCGTCCCGAGGAGGGCCGCGAGGTCGCCCGCCCGCGCATGATCTTCCTATCCGAGTGTGAGAACGTGAGCTTGGCCGGCTTCACTGTCCGCAACAGCCCGGCGTGGAACATCCACCCCGACCTGTGCGAGCACGTCGATGCGCTCTGCCTGTCCATCGAGGGTCCCAAGAACTCCCACAACACCGACGGCTTCGATCCCGAGAGCTGCGGTTTTGTTCGCATCCTTGGTTGTCAGTTCTCAGTGGGTGACGACTGCATCGCCGTCAAGAGCGGCAAGCTGGGCATTGAGCCCGAGCTTCGTCCCGCCACGCACGACGTGCTGATCTCTCACTGCTACATGCACGATGGTCACGGCGCCGTGGTCCTGGGTTCAGAGGCTGCCGGCGGCATCAAGGACCTTACCGTGAGCAAGTGCCTCTTTGAGCGCACTGACCGTGGCCTGCGCGTCAAGACCCGCCGTGGACGCGGCAAGGATGCCGTCAACGAGGGCATCACCTTCGAGCACATTCGCATGGACGAGGTGCTCACGCCCTTCGTGGTCAATTCGTTCTACTTCTGTGACAAGGACGGCAAGACCGATTACGTGCAGTCTCGCGAGGCTTTGCCTGTCGACGACCGCACGCCCGGCTTTGGTGCCACGACGTTTTGCGATATCGAGGCCACCAACTGCCATGCTGCCGCGGCCTATATCACGGGTCTGCCCGAGAGCAAGGTGACGCGCCTGACGTTCCAGGATGTCCACGTGACCTTTGCCGATGATGCTGAGCCCTTTGTTCCGGCCATGGCCTGCGGCGTTGAGCCCATGGTGCGTCAGGGCATCATTGCGCAAAACGTCAAGGTGCTCGACCTGCAAAATGTGGTGATCGAGGGCCAGGACGGCGAGGAGCTGCAGCTCCAGAACGTCGACAAGGTTGTCCGCTCCTAACTCGGGTTGATGACCAGGGCTGCATTGTCGGATAAATCGGCAATGCAGCCCTTGTGCGATACGGCCGTGTGCGCTGCGCTACGCATCATGGTGAAAGGGAATACATGCTCAATAAAACGATTCCTGTCGGGGTCGATGGCTCGTCTGCCACGATTACGTCTTATGTTTTTGCCCCGACCGAAGATGCTTATGCTTTAAAACCGCTGCCTGCAGTTGTGGTCGTGCCAGGAGGCGGCTACGATCACGTTTCGCCGCGCGAAGGCGAGCCGGTAGCGCTCCGTTTGTTGGCGATGGGCTACCAAGCGTTTGTACTGAACTATTCGGTTGCTCCGGCTGTCTATCCGCTGGCATTGCAAGAACTCGCGCGGGCGGTCGATACCGTCCGAAGCCATGCGGCAGAGTACTGTGTCGATCCTGATCGGATTACGGTCATGGGTTTTTCGGCCGGTGGGCATCTAGCTGGCTTGCTCGGGGCGCTTTGGGACCAACCCTGGCTTGCAGAGTCGATTGCGTCGTCGCCTGAGTCGATTCGGCCTGACACACTTTGCTTGGGCTATCCGGTCGTAAGCTCGGGGGCCTATGCTCATCGTGGTTCATTTGAACACCTAACGGGTGCCGATGGCGCTTTGGCTCAAAAGTTGTCGATCGAGAATATGGTGGGCGAGGGCTTCCCCCGTACGTTCTTGTGGCATACCGCCGAGGATGCATCGGTACCAGTTCAAAATAGCCTCCTTCTTGCGCAGGCTCTTGCCGACCACGGGATTGGCTTTAGCCTACATGTCTTTCCGCATGGAAAGCATGGGGCATCGCTCGCCACGGCCCTAACGGCATTTAAGGGCTGCGCCGAGCATATTCAGCCACAGGTTCAGGGCTGGCCTGAACAGTTCGTTGCATGGGAGCGTGATGGACGATGAGCGAAAGTATCTATACGCTGCGTGTTTCGAGGGCTGCGGCAGGAGCGTATCCAACGATTTCCGATGCCTTGGCGGCAGCCGATCAGCTCTATCCGGATGCCGAGCAACCGGTGATGATTCGCGTCGATCCGGGTGAGTACCGCGAACGGGTCGAGATTCGTCGCTCGCATGTGACGATTGAGGGAGAGACGGCCGACAGCGTGCGTATCGTTGGCGGCCTTGCGGCGCAGATGCCCTCGGAGGACGGCAGCGGCCAGGACGGAAAGCTCGGCACCTTCCGCACTTATACGGTGCTGGTCGATGCCGATGACGTGACGCTTGCAAACCTCACGATCGAAAACGATGCGGGCGATGGGCGCGAGGTCGGTCAGGCGATTGCCCTGTATGCTGATGGCGACCGTCTGGTTGTCGATGCCTGCTGCATTAAGGGACACCAGGACACGCTGTTTTTGGGTCCGCTGCCGCCGCATGAGGCCAAACCGGGCGGGTTTATAGGACCCAAACAGTATGCGCCGCGCCGGGTGGGGCGCCAGTATTTTCGACGTTGCCGGATCGAGGGCGATGTCGACTTTATCTTTGGCGGCGCGCGTGCCTACTTTGAGGGGTGCGAGATTCGCTCGCTCAACCGCGATATGGACGTGAACGGCTACGTGACGGCGGCGTCGACGCCCGAAGGCGAGCCGCACGGCTTTGTGTTCCACGGCTGTTCGTTTACAGCTCCGGATGGCGTGGCGCCGGATTCGGTCTACCTGGGTCGTCCTTGGCGCGAATGGGCGCAAACTGTGCTGATCGATTGCTGGCTGGGGCGACATATCAAGCGCGAAGGCTGGTGGGATTGGAATAAGCCGGCGGCACACAGCTGCGTGCAGTATGCTGGCGCGATTCTGCATGGGCCGGCGGGTGATACTACCGACTGGGTGCCGTGGGCGAATGAACTCGATGTGATGGCTGCCGCCGGGTACGCTCGCGAGCAGGTGCTTGCCGGTGTGGATGGCTGGGATCCCGAGGGCGGCGACGGTGATGCGGTTGAGACGGCTGAACTGTCTGCCAACGGTCGCACCGTGCACATCGAGACGTGCTGCGAAGACGAACCTGCGCTGCGTGCCCGGCTGAAGCGCGAGGGGCGTTCGGCTGCTTTTACGGGCAAGACTCCTGCAGATTTTGAGGCATGGAAGATTGCGACCAGGACTCGTCTGTACGATGTTTTGGGCCTTTCGCTTATGGACCGCGTCCCGATTGAGATTCGTGAGCTCAGCCGCGTGCGGGTTGCCGGCGGCATCGTGCGCACCCATGCGATGTTGCAGGTCGAGCGCGATGTTTGGATGCCGTTCTACCTGCTCGAGCCGCAGTCGCCTAAGCTCGATGCACACGGCCGCAAGTGTTGCTATATCTGCCCGCATGGCCATCAGGGAGCAGGCGCCGCAAGTGTTGCGGGCGTGACGGGCGTGCCGGCGGTCGATGATGCTGTGCGTAAGTTCAATTACGACTACGGTCTGCGTTTGGCGCGTATGGGTTACGTGACCGTTTGCCCCGACGCACGCGGTTGGGGATACCGTCGTGACTGGAAGGGCCAGGGCGATGACGAGAACAGCTTTCTGCGCGGCACGTGCCTAAACCAGGCGCGCATGGCCGAGCCGCTGGGACTTACCGTTGCGGGTCTCAACGCCTGGGATAACATGCGTCTGATCGATTACCTAGAGGCGCGCGGCGACATTGCCATGGACGACCTGGGCTGTTTTGGCTTTTCGGGCGGCGGATACATGACGCTGTATCTGGCGGCGCTCGACCCACGCGTATGCAAGACGTTTGTCTCGGGCTATCTGTACGGTGTCGACGATTCGCTGCTGCATCTCAATGGCAATTGCAGCTGCAACTACACACCCGGACTTTGGCGCTTGCTCGACATGGGCGATATTGCCTCGCTTATTGCGCCGCGCCCGTTGTTAGTGCAAAGCTGCGAAGAGGATCATCTGAACGGTTCGCGCGGGCTGAAAAATGTTGACGAGCAGCTCGAGATCGTGCGCGATGCCTACAAGTTGCTGGGTCGCAGAGATGGCCTGCGGCACGAGGTGTGTCCGGGTGAACACCATCTGGGCGTGGCACATCTTGTCGAGGATATCGAATGGCTCGATTCGCACGTTGCGGAATGCGCCCGTGCATAGCCCCTCGGCATGCTGCGAATAAACGGTACGTTCCTGTATGACCGCCGATGGGCGGATGAGGAGAAGATTATGGAAACGAAGAGTTTGAGTGAATCGACCATTTGCTGCTTTGGCGATTCGACCACATGGGGCGATAACGGATGCGGCGCAGGCGGCAACGACATCTCTTGGACTTCGCATCTGGGCGCGTTGCTGGGAGGCGCGGTCGTCGAGAACTTTGGCATCAAGGGTTCGCGTATCGCCATCAAGGCCGACCGTACCGATTCGTTTGTCGAGCGCCTTGACGGTATCGACGATGCGGCCGATATCTACATCGTCTTTGGCGGCGTCAACGACTTTAGCCGCAACGTGCCGCTTGGAGAGCTCGGCAGCACGGACGTGCATGAGTTCTATGGTGCACTCGATTACCTGATCCGTACCATCACGGCGCGCTCGCCTCGGGCAAAGCTCGTGTTTATGACGCCGTGCAAGACGAGCGGCAAGCACGAGAAGGATATCCCGGCAAGCGACGAGCTCAACCACCTGGGGTTGACGCAGGTCGCCTACGTGCGAGCGATGCTCGAGGTCTGCGACCGCTACTCCGTGCCGGTGATTGACCTGTATGCGCAAAGCGGTATCAGCTCGTTTTTGCCGGAGCACCGCGAGCTCTATATGCCGGACGGTCTGCACTACAGCCCGGCTGGCTATGAGCGCCTGGCGCATCGCATCGCCGCGGGTCTCACCGCCGTTTGCCGCTAAAAGTCTGCCGTTCGCGAGGAATATAGGGTTAACGTTCACCCTATATTCCTCGTTCGCGTTACACTAGGGGTAACGTTCACCTATCGTTTATGTCAGAGGGGGCAGCAATGGGTTGCAATCAAATCCTGGACCGTTATATCGAGCAGTTGATCGAAACCTCTACGCCGCAGGCGCCGGCTTGGAATATCGAAAAGATTCGCGCCGGCAAGGAGAACACCTGGAACTATATCGACGGCTGCATGATCAAGGCGCTCATCGAACTGTACGAGATCACGGGTGAGCAGCGCTACCTGACCTTTGCCGACGACTATATCGATTTCTTTGTCCAGGACGACGGCACCATCAAGCATTACAACCCGCAGGAGTACAACCTCGATAACGTCAATGCGGGCAAGACCCTCTACAAGCTCTATGACCTGGTGGGCAAGCCCAAGTATCGCGCCGCCATGGATACCATCTATCGTCAGCTCGAAACCCAGCCGCGTACCAAAGAGGGCGTGTTTTGGCACAAGGCCGTCTACCCCAACCAGATCTGGCTCGACGGCATGTATATGGCGCAGCCGTTCTACATGCAGTATGAGCTGAGCTTCCACAACCGTCGTGCCTGCTCGGACAGCTTCCATATGTTCCAGGTTGTGCATGACCTGATGCGCAACCCCCTCAACGGTCTGTACTATCACGCTTACGACGCGAGCCGCAAACAGTTCTGGTGCGACCCGGTCACCGGCCTTTCGGCTAACTTCTGGCTGCGCGCCGAGGGCTGGTTTGCCATGGCACTCATCGATACCTGGGAGCTCATGCCGCCTTCGATGTCAGCCGAGAAGGACGAGATTCGCAAGATGTTCCACGACCTGATCGACGCCATGCTGCCGTATCAGGACGAGAAGACCGGCATGTGGCATCAGGTCATCAACCTGCCCAATATCGCCCCCAACTACCTGGAGGAGTCCGGTAGCGCGATTTTTGCCAATGCCATCATGAAGGGCGTGCGTCTGGGCGTGCTGGGCGAGCGTTACTACCAGTACGGCCGTCGCGCCTTCGACGGCATCTGCGAGACCTGCCTGTCCGAGTATGACGGGCAGCTGGCGCTCGACAACATCTGCCTGGTTGCGGGCTTGGGAAACACCGCGCACCGCGAGGGCACGTTTGATTACTACATGAGCGAGCCCGTGGTCAAAAATGATGCAAAGGGTGTGGCGCCGCTGGTGCTTGCCTATATCGAGACCATGCATCACGACAAGCTGGCCGGTAAGCGCGATCCGCTCGCCCCCTCGGGCGTGTGCTCCATCGAGGACCCGTTTGGCGGATACACCCCGGGCATCAACGCTCATAAGGGATGTGAATAACGTGGGGGCTATTACTCCGGGTGTACGTTTGCACGACCTTCCGCAGGGGACCGTCGAGGAACGCATTCGTATGGCGGGAGAGCTGGGCTTTTCGTGCATTCAGCTGCCGAGCAAGGTGCTCTACGCATCGATGGGGATCGATCGAGGCGGCCTGACCCGCGAGCTTGCCGACCATTTGAGCGCGGTGCTCGACGAGGCGGGCGTTTCGGTCGCCGTGCTCGGGTGCTATAAGAATCTGGCGACGCCCGATCGCCAACAGCTCATGGATAACTTTGCCGAGTACGAGGCATGCCTGAACTTTGCCCAGATGCTCGGCGGCTGCCCGGTGGGTACCGAGACCGGTCGCCCCAATGCGCAGAACCGCGTCGCGGACGACCGCATGACCGACGAGGCACTCGATACGTTTGCAGACGGGCTTGCACGCGTCTGCGATCGGGCCGAGGCCGTGGGCGGGCAAATACTGATCGAGCCTGGCTGGAACGAGACGGTCAACACGCCGGATCGCTGCCGTGAGGTGCTGGAGCGCGTCTCGAGCCCGTCGCTCGGCGTGATCTACGACCCGGTATCGCTGCTGCACCCCAGTGTCGTTGACGAAGCGCAGGAAATCACCGCGTGCATGCTCTACTTATGCGGCAGTAAGATCCGCGTGCTGCACGCCAAGGATTTTGAGGTCGTTGATAACGAGGACGAAGCCGGATGGTGCGACGGTACGGGTTCACGCCTGGTGTGCCACGGCGTGGGCGAGACGGGCCGCTATGACTTTGAGCCCGTGGTGGCCTGGGCTGCCGCCGCCTGTCCTGGGATTCCCTGCGTGGTCGAGAACAGCGTGCCGGCGACGGCGGCTGACTGCCTGGCGACACTCGAGCACATGTCCGCTCGCTGCGGGGCTTCGCATCGCGAGCTATAGCATTGGCTTTTGCCGTGTCGGCAGATTGAGATTACCTGCATGGGGGCGGCGGTGAAGGGTCTTTATCGTCGCCCCATTGGATTGCATTAAAAAGGGGAGTTGCGTGGCTATCCACATTGTCGAAGAGGCGAATCGTTGCCTAGGTTGTAAAAGGGCGTTCTGTCAGATTAAGGGCTGCCCGGTTCAGACGCCTATTCCGCAGGTCATCGACCTGTTCAAACAGCGTCGTCTAGAAGAGGCGGGCGAGCTATTGTTCCAGAACAATCCCATGAGCGCGGTCTGCTCCATGGTGTGCAATCATTCGGGCCAGTGCGAGGGCGCTTGCATCCAGGGCCGCAAGGGCGCGCCGGTGCATTTCTCGAGCATCGAGAACTATATCTCGACAGCGTATTTGGATCGTAAGGAGTGGACGCCCGCGCCGTCGTGTGGCAAGCAGGTCGCTGTGGTCGGCTCCGGCCCAGCCGGCATTACCGTGGCAATTAAGATGGCGCAGCTGGGTTGCGCCGTCACTGTTTTTGAGCAGCGGCCCGAGATCGGCGGTGTGCTGGAGTACGGTATCCCCGAGTTCCGCCTGCCCCGTGCGCTCGTGCAAAAGTATCGCCACGTGATGTGCTCGCTTGGCGTGCGCGTGCGTCCCTCGACCACCATCGGTGGCGCGCTGCATATCGACGACCTGCTGCGCGACGGCTACGATGCGGTCTTTGTCGGTACTGGTACCTGGCGAGCTCGAAAGCTGGGTATTCCCGGCGAGTCGCGCGGCAACGTGCTGTTTGGTATCGATTATCTGGTCGATCCCACGAGCGTGGCAATCGGGCAGAACGTGGCGGTTATCGGCGCCGGCAATGTGGCCATGGATGTTGCCCGCACGGCCCTGCGCTCGGGTGCCCGCAAGGTCACTGTGTATGCCCGATCGCGCCATATCTCTGCCATCGATGACGAGGTGGAGCTGACCGAGCTTGACGGTGCCGAGATTGTGCGCGGCAAGGCGATCTGCGCCATCGATGATAACGGTCCGGTGTTCGAGACGGCTATCTTTGACGAGGACAACAACGTGGTGGGCTATGAGGAAGAGCTCGACCATGTGTCCGCCGACACAGTTGTGATCGCGGCTTCGCAGGTGCCCAAGGACAAGCTTGTGCTTACGACGGGCGGTCTGGAGACCGATCATCGCGGCCTTCTTTCGGTCGACGAGTACGGTATGACCACCGTGCCTGGCGTCTTTGCCGCCGGCGACGTGGTTAACGGCCCGCTGACGGTTGTTCACGCCGTAGCCGGCGCCAAGCTCGCCGTCGAAGGCATGACTACCTATCTGGGCCTCTAACTCCATCCCACCCATCAGTTGCGGTGAAATACGGACTGTTTTGGCTGTCAAAGGCCTTATCTAATCCGTATTCCACCGCAACTTTTTGTGGGGTGGGCTAGAGACGCTGCATGCGGTACCCGACACCCATGTGCGTCTGAATCATCTTGGGATGAGAGGGGTCTGCCTCGATCTTCTTGCGCAGGGTGCGCATGAACACGCGCAGGCTCGCCAGATCGCTGTCCCAGCTCGTGCCCCATATCTCGCGGGTGATGAAGGTGTGGGTGAGCACCTTGTCGACGTTTTTCGCCAGAAGGACGAGCAATTTGTACTCGGTTGGGGTGAGCGAGAGCTCGCGTCCGTCTTTCGTCGCGTATCCCGCGGCGTAGTCGATATGCAGCGGACCGTTGTCGAACGTGCTCGCTTCTGTCGACTCGCTCGACGCCATCGAGGAGCGCCTCAAATTCGCGCGGACGCGCGCGAGCAACTCATCCACAGAAAAGGGCTTGGTGAGGTAGTCGTCTGCCCCTGCGTCAAGTGCTGCAATCTTGTCGGAATCTTCGGTGCGCGCCGAAATGACGATAATGGGGACTGCCGACCAGCTTCGGATCTTCGTGATGACCTCGATACCGTCAATGTCGGGAAGGCCGAGGTCGAGCATGATGAGGCTGGGGCCGTGCGACACCGCATCCATGATGGCGGCCTGGCCGTTGCAAACCTTGCTCACGACATAGCCGTGGAGGTCAAGCGCGGTCGAAACGAGGTTTTGAACGGTCAGGTCATCTTCGACCAGGAGGATGCGTGGCTTAGCGGCATTATTCATGAATCTCGATCTCCTCAGCGGGCAGGGTAAAACGGAAGACGGCCCCATGGGGGTGGTTGTCGCGAACTTCGATGACGCCGCCATGCGCCTCCACGATGGAGCGGCAGAGCGACAGCCCAAGGCCGATGCTTCGACGCGAATCCACGGGCCGCGTATTGCCTGAGGTAAAGAAGCGCTCAAAGATATGAGGCTTGTCGCAGTCTGCCACACCCGGCCCATCGTCTGCGACGTCCACCACGACGAACGCACCCTCGCGACGCGCGCTGATGGTGACAGTCGAGTCCTCGGGCGTGTACTTGAAGGCGTTCATGATGAGATTCGTAAGCACCTGCATGATGAGATGGACGTCGATGCGTACCAGCAGGATGTCGTCAGTGTGCTCGATGGTGACGGCACGTCCATGCGATGCTTGGGCGACATGGCTGAGGGCGGCCTCGATGACTTCGTCGATGAGCTCGGATGTTAAGTTGAGGCGAATGGTGCCGTCCTCGACGCGTGTGATGGCGAGGAGGTTCTCCACGGTATCGATAAGCCAGAGGGAGTCGTCGTAGATGGCATCGGCAAGATCGCAGCGTTGTTCGAGGCTGAGCTTCTCGTCGCTCTTCCGAAGGATTGCCGCAGATCCGGATATAGCCGTGAGGGGTGTCCTCAAATCGTGGCCGATGGAGCGCAAAAGGTTGGCGCGCAGCTGCTCGTTTTTCGCCAAGACCGCAGCCTCTTCGCGCTCTTGCGCCGCCCGGTCGCTTTCGAGCGCCAAGGCGCATTCGCCTACGATAG
This sequence comes from Collinsella aerofaciens, assembly GCF_020709435.1. Classification (GTDB taxonomy): domain Bacteria; phylum Actinomycetota; class Coriobacteriia; order Coriobacteriales; family Coriobacteriaceae; genus Collinsella; species Collinsella aerofaciens_AU. The sequence continues at coordinate 190,617 of NZ_JAJFDP010000002.1, read as the reverse complement.
ATAGGACGATCGAATGCTCGAAGGCTTCGATCTCGCGCCCCTCCAGGGCGATGCCGATGACACCGAATACCTTGTCGCCGGTGCGAACCGCGAGGTAGAGACAGCGCGCCTCAGGCAGGGTCCGCGTGCTTGCGCCCGCGCGCTTGTTGTTGGTGTAGGTCCAGGTTGCAACGGCGCGCTCGTAGTCGGTGAGCAGCGACGCGGATCGGTTTTCGGTGCCAGCGGACTCATAGAGCGCCTTGCCGAGCGTGCCGTGTTCGGCGGGGTAGAAGACCACGTCGAGTTTTAGCAGTTTGACGAGTTGGTTCATGGCGACGCGGGCGCACTCCTCCGCGCTATGGGCTTGCTGCAAGAGCTGGTTCGTTTCGAGGAGTACGCGCGTTTTGAATGCGTTCTCGGCGGAGGTACGGGCGTTGTCGGCGATGCGCGCAGTTAACTCGCCGGCGACCATAGCGGTAGCGAACATGATGCCGAACGTGACCAGATAGCTTCGGTCGTAGCTGGCGAGCGAAAACAGAGGCGTGACGAAGCAGAAGTTGTAAAGCACTACAGAGAGCACGCTCGATACGATCGTGCAGATACGCCCCGTCGTGGTGACGGCGGTCAGCAGGGCCGTGAGGATATAGAGGGATATGATGCTGGAATCGGCAAATCCCAGATGGCGGAAAGCCGTGCCGATCGCCGTGGCGACAAGAGAGAGGGCCAGCGTGCGAAGCACGTTTCGGCTGTTGGGCGGCTGCAGGGCGACCGCGCGGCGGCGTCCTTTGGGCCGGGAGGGCGGAGTCGACTGGTCTGGAATGATGTAAATGTCGAGGTTCGGGGCGAATGTTATGAGCTGTTCTACGAGAGATTTGCGGCCGAAGAGGGCCTGACGGACGCTGCTGCGCTCGCCCGTGCGCCCCATGACGATCTTCGAAATACCCGACAGGCGCGCGAACTCGGAGATCTGAAACGCGATGTCGTCGCCATAGACGGTTTCCATATGTGCTCCGAGCTGCTCGGCTAGGGCGATATTGGCTGCAAGCTTGGCGCGCTCATCATCGCTCATGGCTTGCGTGCGCGGGCTCTCTACGAACAGGGCGACGAGCTCGCTGCGAAACGCTTTCGCCATGCGTGCGGCGGCACGGACGATGCGGGGATTGGTCGGCGCCGGGGAGACACAGACTAAGATACGCTCCCTGGTGTAGTAGTCACGGTTTCCCAGCACGCGTGCGGCATCTGTGAGGTGGCCGGTGCGATCGGCGCAGCGGCGCAGCGCGATTTCTCGGAGTGCGGTGAGGTTCTCGACGGTAAAAAAATGCTGTTGCGCTCGGTCGGCTTGTGCGGGACGGTAGACGAGGCCGGCGCGAAGGCGCTCAAGTAGGTCTTCGGGCTCTATGTCGACGAGCTCGACCTGGTCGGCATCATCGAAGATACGGTCGGGGATTCGTTCGCTCACGACAACGCCGGTGATGGATGCAACCATGTCGTTTAGGCTCTCGATGTGCTGAACGTTCACGGTCGTATAGACGTCGATTCCCGCATGTAGAAGTTCCTCGACGTCTTGATAGCGTTTGTCGTGGCGAGACCCCGGCGCATTCGTATGAGCAAGCTCGTCGACAAGGATGAGCTGAGGGGCGCGTTCGATAGCCGTATCTAGATCGAACTCGCTGAGCGCAATGCCGTTGTGCTCGATGAGTTTACAGGGCACGTTCTCAAGCCCTTGTGCAAGATTGGCAGTTGCCGGACGTTCGTGCGGCTCGATGTATCCCGCGACGACGTCGACACCTCGCCGCTTGGCGGCGTGGGCGGCTTGAAGCATCGCATAGGTTTTGCCTGCGCCAGCAGCGTAGCCAAAGAAAATCTTGAGGTGTCCCCGGCTGGTTCGAGCGTCATCGGCGGCCTCGTCTTTCTCAATTGCCTTGAGGATGAGGTCTGGGTTGACGCGAGTGTCCGATGCGTCGCGTTGCATAGCGTAGCCTTTCTGAAACGTTGTCCATGCGTGCATACGCGGTGAGGACGCCACTGTATGCTCGCGAGGTCGAGTATAGGCGCACTGCAGCCGCAATAGTGCTTTCTACCTGCATCTTTACGGCATCTTAAGGACGTGAGCCCCGGCCCTCACGCCTCTTTAATCCCTAGAAGCGTTTACTGTCCCCAGACGCTTGCGAGAGCAGGCGTCCGAGACATCGGACCGCGCGTGAAAGGGGCGGTAAATGGACATCCTCATTCCCATCATCGGAGTCGTCTGCATTGGACTCCTTATCTATTACATCTACATTCTGATGAGGAGTGATTCGTAAACTATGGACGCTGCGATTCAGTACATCTTGTACTTTGCCGTGCTCGTCGTCCTGGCCGTTCCGCTCGGTCGGTTCATGGCCCATATCATGGATGGTGAGCATACGTTCCTGTCGCCTGTGATTGCTCCTGTGGAGCGTGGCGTCTATAGTCTGCTTCGCATCGACGCGGCAGAGCAGATGGGGTGTAGGCGCTATCTGGCGAGCGTGCTGGTCTTTTCGGGGATCGGCCTCGTGGCTCTTGTGGCACTCCAGGCGTTTCAGTCCTTCTTGCCAGGCAATCCCCAGCACCTGCCGGGTGTGTCATGGGACCTGTCGTTCAATACGGCTGCTTCCTTCATAACCAACACCAACTGGCAGTCCTACTCCGGTGAGACCACCCTGTCCTACCTTGTGCAGTTCATGGGTCTCACCGTGCAGAACTTCGTTTCCGCCGGCACCGGTATCGCGGTCATGTTCGCGCTGATCCGCGGCTTCCGTCAGGTCAAGGAGCAGGGTCTGGGTTCCTTCTGGGTCGACCTCACCCGCACCGTCCTGTATGTGCTCATCCCGCTGAACCTCGTGTTCGGCATCTGCCTGGCTGCCGGTGGCGTCATCTCCAACTTCCAGCCGGCTCAGAAGGCTGAGCTCGTAGAGCCCGTCGCTGTCCAGCCTAATGCAGACGGCGGCTGGAGCGTCATCGACGGCGCCCAGATCGAGGGCGACACGGTCAAGGTCGACGGCAAGGTTGTCGAGGGCGCGCGCGTGGTCACCGAGCAGTTCCTGCCCCAGGGTCCCGCGGCTCCTCAGGTCGCCATCAAGCAGTCCGGCACCAACGGCGGAGGCTTCTTCGGAGTGAACTCCGCTCATCCGTATGAGAACCCCAGTGCCTTCACCAACATCATCGAGATGACCAGCCTGCTGCTGATCCCGGCCGCCTGTTGCTTCACCTTCGGTATCGGCGTCAAAAACACCAAGCAGGGCAAGGCCATCTTTGCCGCCATGTTCATCCTGCTGGTGATCTTCGCCGGCATCATCGCCCTCAACGAGCATGCGGGCACCCCGCAGCTGGCAGATGGCGGCGCGGTCAACATCGAGATGACCGATGGCCAGGCTGGCGGCAACATGGAGGGCAAGGAGAGCCGCTTCGGTATCGCCTCCTCTTCCACCTGGTCCGCTTTCACGACGGCTGCTTCCAACGGCTCGGTTAACTCCATGCACGACTCCTACACCCCGCTGGGCGGTTTTGTCCAGATGCTCCAGATGGCTCTGGGCGAGGTCGTCTTCGGCGGCGTGGGCTGCGGCCTGTACGGCATGATCGGCTTCGCCATCCTCACAGTGTTCATCGCCGGCCTCATGGTCGGACGCACGCCTGAGTTCCTGGGCAAGAAGATCGAGCCGGGCGAGATGCGCTGGGCAGTTGTCCTGTGCCTGGCAACTCCGTTTGCCATTCTGGTGTGTTCGGCCATCGCCTGCATGGTGCCCGGTCTTGCCGACCAGCTCAACAATGGTGGCGCGCACGGCTTCTCCGAGGTGCTGTATGCCTTCACCTCATGCGGCGGCAACAACGGCTCGGCGTTTGCAGGCATGAACTGCAACATTCCCTGGATCAACGTCATGCTCGGCCTCGAGATGCTGTTCGCCCGCTTCATGCCCATCATCGGTACGCTGGCTATCGCCGGCTCGCTGGCCAAGAAAGGTAAGGTCGCCGAGAGCGCCGGTACCCTGTCTACCACCAACGGCATGTTCGTATTCCTGCTCGTGTTCATCGTTCTGCTGATCGGTGCCCTGAGCTTCTTCCCGGCCCTGGCGCTTGGCCCCGTTGCCGAGTTCTTCCAGATGATTGCGTAAAGGAGGGCGCAGATTTATGGCTATGCAAAAAGACATGATGGGCCGCGCGGTCCGCGACTCGTTTGCCAAGTTGGATCCTCGCGTCCAGATTCAAAACCCGGTCATGTTCCTGGTGTGGCTTTCCGCCGGCATGACCTCCGTCTTGGCCGTCGCTTCCATCTTCGGTGTGCAGGACGCGGGTGTGCCCACCTACTATGTGGTCGCCATCGCGGTCATCCTGTGGCTCACAGACCTGTTCTCGAACTTCGCCGAGGCGCTTGCCGAGGGCCGCGGTAAGGCTCAGGCCGATTCCCTGCGTGCGGCCAAGAAGGATGTCGAGGCCCATCGCATCGAGTCCGTTGAGGACAAGGAGCACTTCACCGTCGTTCCCGGCACCGAGCTTACGCGCGGCGACCTGGTGATCGTACGCGCCGGCGAGCAGATTCCCGGCGATGGCGACGTCATCGAGGGCGCTGCCTCCGTTGACGAGTCCGCCATCACCGGCGAGTCCGCCCCCGTGGTCCGCGAGGCCGGCGGCGACCGCTCTGCCGTTACCGGCGGTACCACGGTGCTATCCGACTGGATCATCGTCAAGATCTCCAGCGAACCCGGCCAGAGCTTCCTGGACAAGATGATCGCGATGGTCGAGGGTGCCGCGCGCAAGAAGACCCCTAACGAGATCGCTCTGGAGATCTTCCTGGTGGCCCTCTCTATCGTCTTTATCCTGGTCACGCTGGCCCTGTATTGTTACTCCTGCTTCTCGGCCGGTCTTAACGACATGGTCAACCCCACGGCCGTGACCACGCTCGTGGCACTGCTCGTGTGCCTGGCTCCCACTACCATCGGCGCCCTTCTGTCCGCCATCGGTATCGCCGGCATGAGCCGTCTGAACGAGGCCAACGTGCTGGCCATGTCCGGCCGCGCCATCGAGGCCGCCGGCGACGTCGACATCCTCATGCTCGACAAGACCGGCACCATCACCCTGGGTAACCGCCAAGCCGCCGAGTTCATCCCGGTCGACGGCGTCGATCCCGCGGAGCTGGCCGATGCCGCCCAGCTTTCCTCGCTGGCCGACGAGACCCCCGAGGGTCGTTCCATCGTCGTGCTCGCCAAGGAGCAGTTCGGTCTGCGCGGTCGCACGCTCGAGGATAAGGGTATGGAGTTCATCCCGTTCACCGCGGCAACGCGTATGTCCGGCGTGAACTACGAGGGCAATGAGATCCGCAAGGGCGCTGCCGATTCCGTGCGCACTTATGTGGAGGCAGCCGGCGGCGTGTTCTCCCAGGAGTGCGACGAGGCCGTCGAGCGCATCGCCAAGGCCGGCGGCACCCCGCTGGTCGTGACCAAGAACTGCCGTGTGCTGGGCGTTGTGTACCTTAAGGACATCATCAAGTCCGGCGTTAAGGAGAAGTTCGCCGACCTGCGCCGCATGGGTATCAAGACCATAATGGTGACGGGCGACAACCCGCTCACCGCCGCGGCAATCGCCGCCGAGGCCGGCGTTGACGACTTCCTGGCCGAGGCCACCCCTGAAGGCAAGCTCGAGAAGATCCGCGAGTTCCAGCGTGAGGGGCACCTGGTCGCCATGACCGGTGACGGCACCAACGACGCGCCCGCTCTGGCCCAGGCCGACGTCGCCGTGGCCATGAACACGGGCACCCAGGCTGCCAAGGAGGCCGGCAACATGGTCGACCTCGACTCCAGCCCTACCAAGCTCATCGATATCGTGCGTATCGGCAAGCAACTGCTCATGACCCGCGGCTCGCTCACGACCTTCTCGGTCGCCAACGACGTCGCCAAGTATTTCGCCATCATCCCGGCGCTATTCTCGCCGATCTACCCCGGGTTGGACGCCCTCAACATCCTGGGGCTCACCAGCCCGTTGACTGCCGTGCTGTCCGCCATTATCTACAACGCGCTGGTCATCGTCGCGCTGATTCCTGCCGCCCTGAAAGGCGTGAAGTACCGCGAGCTTTCGTCCGGCCAGCTGCTGACCCACAACCTGCTGGTGTGGGGCCTGGGCGGTATTGTGGCGCCGTTCGTATTCATCAAGATTATCGACATGCTGCTGGCCTTGTTCGGCATTGGCATGATGTAGACGGAGGTATGTATGTTCAAAGGTGTTGCATCGCGCGCACTGGGCGTGTTCGCGCTGTTTACCGTTGTCTGCGGCCTGGGCTATACGCTCGTCGTGACCGGCATCTCCCAGGTTGCGTTCCCGTATCAGGCGAACGGTTCGCTCATTACGGTCGACGGCAAGGTTGTGGGTTCCGAGCTCATCGGCCAGAACTTCGATGACGAAGCCCACATGTGGGGTCGTATCCAGAACGTGTCAATTGTCGAAGGCGAAGATGGCGGGCTCATGGCGTATGGTGCCCCGTCCAATTTGTCCCCGGCGAGTGATGAGTATCGGCAGCTTGTGGATGCGCGCGTGAAGAAGATCCGCGCCGCCAACCCCGATGCCGATATGGACGCTGTGCCCGTCGACCTGGTGACGTGTTCGGGGTCCGGCCTCGACCCGGAGATCTCTCCGGATGCCGCCGAGTACCAGGTCCCGCGCCTTGCCAAGGCCACGGGCAAGAGCGAAGGCGAGGTGCGCGAGATCATCGCCCGGTGCACCAAGGGCCGATTCCTGGGCGTCTTCGGCGAGCCCACGGTCAACGTGCTCAAGGTGAACCTTATGCTGGACGGCGCGCTGTAGGTGAGGGAGTGGCGGATGAGGGCATGACTGACTACCTGAGCCCTCAATTCCACTCCGCCCATCAGTTGCGGTGAAATACGGACTGTTTTGCCTGTCAAAAGCCTCATCTACTCCGTATTCCACCGCAACTTTTTGTGGGGATCGGATTAAAGGCGGGGGAGTGCGAGCGGGTACGGACGCGGCGGTTGCTGATACGATAGGTACGTTAGCAACTGCCGCCGAGCGGCTCAAACGAAAGGAAGCCTGTATGGAGTCATCCGCCTACCCGATGCTCTTTAGCCCGATCAAGGTCGGTACGACCGAGGTCAAGAACCGCGTCTTTATGCCGCCGGTATCCACGAACCTGGCCGATCATGGCTATGTGACCGACGACTTGGTCGACCACTACCGCGCCCGCGCCAAGGGTGGTGTGGGCCTCATCATCACCGAGGTCGTGACGGTCGAGCCCACCTATACCTATCTGCCGGGTGACATGTGCTGCTACGACGACACGTTTATCCCCGGCTGGGAAAAGCTCGCCGCAGCCGTTCACGAGTACGGCTGCAAGATCATGCCGCAGCTCTTCCACCCCGCCTACATGGCCTTTAACATTCCGGGCACGCCGCGCCTGATCGCTCCGTCCTTTGTGGGCCCGTCCTATGCCCGCGAGGCGCCGCGTCCTATCACGGTCGATGAAATCCACGAGCTCACGCATCAGTTTGGCGACGCTGCCGTGCGTATGCAGAAGGCTGGCGTCGACGGCGTCGAAGTCCATGCGGCGCACGCCCACGGCATGCTCGGCGGTTTCTTGACCCCGCTCTACAACAAGCGTACCGACGAGTACGGCGGCTCGCTCGATGCTCGCATGCGCTTCCTGCTCGAGGTTATCGCCGAGATTCGCGAGCGCTGCGGCAAGGACTTCATCATCGACGTCCGCATCTCGGGCGACGAGTACACCGATGGCGGTCTGACCCTCAACGACATGATCTACGTCTCGCGTCGCTTGGAGAAGGCCGGCGTCGACATGATCCACGTGTCGGGCGGCACCACCATCAAGCGCGGCTCTGCGATTCCCGCCGCTGGCACGCAGCAGGCCTCGCACGCCGCTTGCTCGCGTGAGATTAAGAAGCACGTGAACATTCCCGTCGCTACCGTCGGCCGCATTAACGAGGCATGGATTGCCGAGGAGCTGATCGAGGACGGCGCTGCCGACATCTGCATGATGGGCCGCGCCAATCTGTGCGATGCCGAGTTCTGCAATAAGGCCGCTGCCGGTAACGCCGATGATATCCGTCCCTGCATTGGCTGCCTGCGCTGCCTGAACGGCATTATGTTCGGCAAGCGCATCTCCTGCACCGTCAACCCGGACGTGGAGCGCGACGAGGCCGGCTACGAGCCTGCCGCCGAGGCCAAGAACGTACTGGTTGTGGGCGCCGGTCCCGCGGGCATGGAGGCGGCGTTCATTGCCGCCAAGCGCGGTCACAACGTGGTGCTCGTGGATAAGCAGGACGAGCCGGGCGGCGAGATGTGTATCGCAGCCGTTCCGCCGGCAAAGCAGGAACTCACCCGCGTGATCAAGTATCAGTATCGTCGCCTGGCCGAGGCCGGCGTGAAGTGCGTATTTGGCACCGAGCTTACTGCCGAGGACATTCAGCGCGACTACGCCGGGTATGAGGTTGTCCTGGCCTATGGCGCCGAGCCTATCGCTCCGGCCTTTATGCAGGGCTTTAAGCAGGTCATGACGGCTGACGACCTGCTGGGCGGCAATGCCTTCCCGGGCAAGAAGATCGTCATCGTGGGCGGCGGCACCGTCGGCTGCGAGACGGCCGACTATCTGGCTCCGCTGGTCAACGACCTGTCGCCGGCAAACCGCGACGTCACCGTCATCGAGATGACCAAGACGCTCGCCGCCAACGAAGGTGGCGCCGGTCGCGCGGTGCTCATCACGCGCATGCTCTCCAAGGGCGTCCACGTGCTGACCGAGGCCAAGGTGACCGAGATTACCGAGGATGCCATCAGCTATGAGAAGGATGGCGAGATCCACACCATCGCCGATGCCGATACGCTGGTGCTTGCCATGGGTTATCGTCCCAATACCAAGCTGGCCGACGACCTTGCCGCTGCCGGCGTTGCCACCCACGTGCTGGGCGATGCCAACAAGTGCGGCAACATCCGCGATGCCATCGGCGATGGCTACAAGGTTGCCTGCGAACTCTAGTCAACCCCTTGGTGCATGGGGGTCAGGTTACTTTGCACCAATCTGGTGCATACAAACCTGACCCCTTTGCACCAGTCATCTTGCTTCTCTGTATGATATTGTATAGCTACTGTCATACAGGAGGCTAAGATGAGTGCTTCAGTTTTGAGCGTCCGTGTTGATGCATCAATTAAGGAATCGTTTGCCGAGCTCTGCGAGGAGCTCGGCATGACGTCTTCCGTGGCGGTCAACATGTTCATGCGTCAGATGCTGCGGGAGCGGTCGCTTCCATTTACCCCTTCTCTTTCAGTCAAACGGGACGAGGCGAAGACCGACGTTTTGACCGTTGCTGAAATCAGGGATGCCGTTGCTCGCGCGGCGGGTACTCGAAAGGCGATTCGGTCGGTCACGTTGTTCGGCTCGTATGCTCGACGTGACGCAAATACCGATAGCGATATCGACCTGCGTATAGAGGTCGATTCCGATGCGACATTTGGGTTATTCGCTCTTTCCTCGTTCGCGGAGGAGATCAAAGAGGCAACAGGCAAGCAGGTCGACGTCGTTTCGAGCGAACACTTGCGAGAAGACATTGCGCATGCCATCGAGAGGGAGGGTGTGGTGCTGTATGTTCGCCCGTAAATCAGATGCGTTGCGCGCCCAGGAGATTCTCGAGGCGATTGATGAGACGACCGAGAGAATCAAAGCGTTCGGTGTGACGGAAGACGAGTTCCTCCATGCGGATGACATCAAGGCCAGGACACTCGCCGATTCTCTCCTTATGTGTGCCCTCAGGGTGACGGAGGAGGCGGGTAAGCTGTCCGAGAAGGCGCAGCGACTACATCCCGAGATTGAGTGGCGCGGTATAGTGGGGATGCGTAACTATCTTGCCCATGATTACGGCAACGTCGATCGCGCCGTGGTTTGGGACGCGGTGACATCAGAGTTTCCCGCTCTTGCAGCGGCATGCCGACAGATTATCGAGGAATCCTAATCTTGCTCTCTTTGAGCCAACATGGTGTGAGATAACCTGACCCCATTGCACCATTTGATAGCAAAAAGCGGCGGCCGTCCCGTGTTGGGGCGGCCGCCGCTTGCGTTCGCTGCGATGGGTCGTGCGATTAGAGCCCCAGGAGCTCCTTGACCTTGGCGATGATTGCCTCGTCGGTGGCGTTGGCGAAGAAGTACTCCTGGAAGTGCTCGCCAGCCAGGGCGCCCTTGACCAGATCCTGGTCGATCTCGCCCAGGACGTCGACGAGCGGACGCATGGTCACAGCGCGGACGCCGTCGAGGATCTTCTTGTTGCGCCGCTCGGGCTCAACACGCTCGGCAGGATAGCCGTTGCCGGAACCGAAGCCAAAGAGCTTCTCGAAGGTGTACTCGAGGTTGAGCTCCTGGCCCCAGCCGTTCTTGAGGGCGAAGGGCATGGCGACGGCGTTACCGTCGTTGACCTGGGCGAAGGTGTAGGCATCCAGCGGGTCGGCGACATGGCCGCAGAGCACACCGGGGAAGGAGTTGCAGGCGAGCATGGCGCCCTCGCCGGTGCCGCAGCCGGTCACGACATAGTCGGCAGCGCCGGAGTTGAGCAGCACGGCGGCAAGGATGCCGTTCTGAACGTAGGTGAGCGGCTTGGAGTCGGCATCGGCATACATACCGTAGTTAAAGACGGTGTGGCCCATGGGCTCGACGACCTTCTTAAGGGCAGCCTCGATCATGGGGTTCTTGGAGTTCTGAGAATTCTCGTTGATGAGAGCGATCTTCATTGCGAAATACCTTTCCTATTTCTAACTTGCGGTGAAATACGGACCGTCTTGCCTGGTAGAAGTCAAAATCAATCCCTATTTCACCGCAACTACTAAATGAACCTAAATGTGGGAGCGCAGCGCCTACTGGGGCTGCTTGCCGATGTATGCCAGGATGCCGCCGTCGACGTAGAGGATGTGGCCGTTGACGAAGTTCGAGGCATCGGAGGCCAGGAACACAGCGGGGCCCTTCAGGTCCTCGGGCGTGCCCCAACGGGCGGCCGGGGTCTTGGCGATGATGAACTGGTCAAACGGGTGACGGCTGCCGTCGGGCTGCGTCTCGCGCAGCGGCGCGGTCTGCGGCGTGGCGATGTAGCCAGGCCCAATGCCATTGCACTGGATGTTGGCCTCGCCAAACTCGGAGCAGATGTTCTTGGTGAGCATCTTCAGACCGCCCTTGGCAGCGGCGTAGCCAGCGATGGTCTCGCGGCCAAGCTCGCTCATCATCGAGCAGATGTTGATGATCTTGCCGTGACCCTTGGCGATCATGCCGGGCAGGCAGGCCTTGGAGACGATGAACGGGGCGTTAAGATCGATGTCGACGACGCGACGGAAGTCCTCGGCGCTCATGTCGAGCATGGGGGTGCGCTGGATAACACCTGCATTGTTGACCAGGATGTCGGGCGTGGTGCCAAAATCGGCCTCGATCTTGGCGACGAGCTCGGCGACGACGGCCTCGTCAGTGACATCGGCCACGTAGCCGTGAGCCTCAAAGCCCAGCTCGCGGTAGTGCTTCTCTGCCTCGGCGACCTTGTCGGCGTGGCGGGCGTTAAAGGCGATCTTGGCGCCGGCCTCGCCGAGCGCCTCGGCAATGGCCATGCCAATGCCGTAGGTGGCGCCGGTCACGAGTGCGACCTTGCCATCCAGGCGGAAGCTGTCCATAAGATCAGACATAGCGATCCTTTCAAAAGAAACGTTCATCTATATAAGTCTTGCTTTTAATACAAGCTCAGTATAGGAGAAGCGGAGGAATTGACGCCCCTATTCTCCTAAAAATAGGTGAACGTTCACTTTTAAAAGGTGAACGGTTGAAATCGGTTGTCGCGATGCCCTTACTCGCTTTTCGCCATCGCGCCTTCCGCGATCATGTTGCGGTTGTAGACCAGGTGCAGATACATGGCGTCGTGCGCGGCGGTGGGGTTGCGCGCCTCGATGGCGTCGGCCACGCCGCGGTGCGTGCGGATGGTCTCCTCGACGAGCTTTTTGCCCGTAACGTCGATAAAGAGGGGAACGGATGCCTTGAGCACGCCCATCAGGCGGGGAACGACGAGGTTGCCGCCATTCAGGGTGACTACATGGAGTAGCGCCCGTACGCATCGAATTTCTCCTCTCATAGATGCGCGGCACAAAGAGCCCCGAGTTCATACGAGCTCGGGGCTTTTTCGTCTGGATTGCGGACGTATTGACGGACGAAAACGAATTGCGTCTGGCATTTAGCCGTACGAAAGCGCAATTTGCGTCTTAATTCCGGACGTAAATCAAGACGAAAATCGTTTGCGTCTGTCTGAAATCCGTACGCAAACGGTTTTCGTCTTATAATACGATTCAGATGAGTATGAATAGAGAGGTGCGGTGCATATGGTTGTTAGAGAGAGCCCTACAGTCGAATACAAGGAAAGCGTTACGCCGACGTTTCTTAAAACGGTGAGCGCCTATGCAAACTACGGGACGGGCAAGATTGAGTTTGGCGTTGATGACGAGGGCGTTGCTGTCGGTCTTGCAGATCCGGTTGCCGAATGTCTGCGCATCGAAAATATGATTAATGACAGCTTAGATCCAGCCCCCCGTTACTCGCTTGAGCCCGATGAGAAACACGGGACCGTAATCCTTACGGTCTATGAGGGCCAGGACAAACCCTATCGAAGCAAAGGAAAGGCATATAGGCGTAACGATTCGGCAACGGTGGAGGTCGATCGGTTTGAGTATGGCAGACTAACGCTCGAGGGCAGTAACCTGACGTTCGATGCGCTCACGTCGGCTTTTCAGGACTTGAGTTTTCACACGCTCGAGCATAAGTGTGTTGAACACCTTGGTATTTCCGAGCTAACGCCGGATATCATGCGTACGCTTCGCTTGCTCGGCAAGGACGGCTATACCAATGCCGCGGCGATATTGGCGGATAAAAACGATTTTCCGGGCATCGACTGTGTGCGGTTTGGTGAGACCGAGGACGTTCTCTTAGATCGTGAGACGGCGACAGGTCTATCTGCAATTGAGCAGGTGGACAGGGCGGTTGCTATGTTTGCACGCTACTACCGTTATGAGCGTATCGAGGGGATGGAACGCGTCCAAACCGATCGAATTCCTCTTGAGGCGTTCCGCGAAGCTGTCGCAAACGCTTTGGTGCATCGGACATGGGACGTTCGGGCGAATGTTCAAATCGCTTTGTACGATGATCGCGTCGTTGTGACTTCCCCCGGATCGCTACCCGCCGGTTTGACGACGGAACAATACCTGTATGGGCAGATATCCGTGCTCAGAAACCCAATTGTCGCCGAGGTCTTTTTAAAGCTGGATTACATCGAGAAGTTCGGTACGGGAATCGCGCGAATCAGGCGAGCGTATCGAGATTCTTTGAGCCAGCCGGTATTTGATGTTCGCGGCGGCATGGTGGCCGTCACGTTGCCCGTTATCGATGCCTTTGAAGGGTCTGAGGAAGAGGTCCAGGTTCTCAAGGTTTTGTCAGGCGGACGAATACTGTCGCGGGGTGAGATTGAGCAACAGACGGGATTGAGCCGCACGCGCACGTTGACGGCGCTTGAATCTTTGCTCAACCGAAACTCGATCGTAAGGCGGGGGACAGGACGCGCCACGAAATACGAGCGCGCATAGCTCAAAAGAGCAAAGCTACAAAACAGGCCCCAAGCCTACACCGGCTTGGGGCCTGCTGTCCTCTGGGATATTGGCGCCTCTACAGTTCAGCTTCCAGTTCGGCTTTGTGTTCGTTGAGGTAGTCGCGCATGTAGGGGATGGCAAATGAGACCTTGCCGTACGAGGGCGCCTCAATGATCGACTCTCTCAGCAGACGACTGCGGATGGAACTTACCTGTTGAGGTGTCTTGTTTAAGTCATCGGCAACCATGCTGGTCGAGCTCGTCTGCCCTAAGGACGCCATGCTCAGCAGATAAGCGATGCACGTGGGCGGAATGCGCTGCAGCGCGGGCTCAATCACCATTGCGCAGAAGCGTTCGCGTGCTGTTGCGATGCCTCGCTTTGCCTCTTCCTCTCCAATTACAGTTGTATGGGCGCGTCGTGCCAGTTGCCATGCGTAATATCCAACGAGCTGAATCATAAAGGGGTAGCCTTGCGTTGCCTCGGCAAGTTGGCCGGCAATACCTGGTTGCAGCTCCATGCCAGACGCTTCAATGGTTTCTTCGAGGGAGTACGACACTTCGGTTACTGCCACAGCCTTCAGGTCAAAGGGGAGGGCACGGCGCAAAAACGTAAGTGTCTTTCCGTTGATGACGCTTTCTATCATCGAAGGCAGCCCCGCAAAAACAAAGGCGATATCAAGGTCTTCGCCGATAACCTGCTGAATCGCAATGGAGAGCGTTCGGACCTCTTCGAGCTCTGCGTCTTGGACCTCATCGAGGGTGATGAGCAGACCATTGCCGTTCTTTGATATTGCCTGCCTCATGGCGTCACGCAGCGATGGGCCGATTCGCTCAATGTCTATGCTGCCGATGGATATGCCAGCTACGCTTGGCTCAAATCTGGCGTGTTTGGCCTGGAATTTGGGCTGCAGCTGCTCGAGAATGCGCTGACAAAGTCCTTCGGTTGCGACTTCTTTTATGACCGTCCAGCCATGGCTTTGCGCCAAACGTGAGCACTCGTCAAGGAGGACCGTCTTGCCCGTTCCGCGGACGCCGGCTATGCGCATAAGGCGTCCCGGGGCGCCAGGCCCGTTGACGAGGCCTTCATTGAATTCCTCGAGGACATCTTCGCGGCCGATAATCGTGGGAGGTGTTTTGCCTGCTGTGGGCTTAAAAGGGTTTGTTTGCATGCGAGCCACCTTTGCTCAAAATATAGCAAGATATAGCAAAGTATAGCAAGATATAGCAAAGTATAGTGAGATATAGCAACGTATAGCGCTGCTCGCGGGTTCTTGCGGTGGCGCTATTTTCCAAAGGCCACGCGGATAAAGCGCTGGGCGAAGAGCTTATTGGCGACGTTGATGACATGGCCCAGGAACAGTGTCGAGATGGCGGTCGTGACGCCAAAGCCGCCCAGGTTGTGCATAAAGACCAGCGACAGCGCGAGCGAGGCGGCGACGTGCGAGCAATCGAATACGACCTTCACATCGCCAAAGCGGCATTTGAGCTTTTCGGCAATGACCTGTACCAAGCCGTCGGGTGCGTTGGGAACGACGCCCATATTGACGACGAGGCTTACGCCAAACGCGGTGATGGCAAGCGAGAGCAGCATGGTTACGACCTGTGCCGGCAGCGCGGTGGGGTGCAGAGGGTTAACGTTCATAAAGAAATCGGTAAAGCCGCCGATCAGCGTTGAGAAAAAGAGCTCGAGCAAAATGCGCGGCTGAAACTCGCGGCGCAAGATGGCTGCCTGTGCGGCAATGTAGGCGACATAGGTCGCGGTAATCCAAAAGTCGAGCGTCTTGCCGGTGAGCATGGACAGCGTCGTGGCAAAACAGGTAAGCGCTGCCACGCCTAGGCCCGACGCAGTCTGGATGCTCATGCCGAGGGCGAGCGTCGCGACGCCTGCTAAATACATCAACATCCTGATGACGGTATGGCACCAATTGATCTTCTCGCCATTCATAATGATGAGCGGTCGCATGCTGCTACCCGTCCTTTCGGTTGTGAAGAAAAGGCTGACCTGGGCCGGCAAAAGAGGGTTATCGGAGGCACTGCTGTAAAAGCAGAAAAGCCGGCCCCACGGTCAGTCGTCTAGGAAATGTCTCGCTGTGCCGGAATGGGACTGAAGGGCCAACGAGACGGGAGGAAAGCAAATGACATAGCGTGGGCAATAGGATGCCAAGATGGTAGGGTGCGTCTTAGCATCCTATTGCCCACGCTTAACGAAATCGGTTTCGTTTGAGCCTTAGTATACGCACGGGATTCTATTTGCAAAGAGAAAAATAATAAAAAGGTGAACGTTCACCTAATCGCAACAACTCGTTGGCTGTATTATGACAAGGACATACTCGAAACCGATTTCGCAACGGTTAGAGAGTGCATTGTACGTTCGTCGTAGATTGCCGGGCAGCTTGGTCGCGCCCGCCGGTCGCATTGCGGCGAACGCCTTCACCCGGATCGAAAGGATCACCATGGAACAGCACACCGATTGCTCGTACTGCATGTGCGGGACCGACAACACGCTCGTCGATGCCTTTGGCATCCCCATGCTCGACCTGCCCGCCAGCAAGCTCATCTTGTTTAAGGAGCAGAGCCACAAGGGCCGCGTGATCGTGGCCTCCAAGCAGCACGTCGATGACATTTCCTGCATGTCCGAGGAGGACGCTGCCGCCTTTATGGCCGATGTCCGCCACGTCGCCGCCGCGCTGCACAAGGCGTTCAACCCCGACAAGATCAACTTTGGTGCCTACGGCGACACCATGCATCACCTGCATGTGCATATCGTCCCCAAGTACAAGAGCGACCCGTTTGAGTTTGGCGACGTGTTTGCCATGAACCCCGGTCGCGTCACGCTCGAGCCGGCTCAGTACGACGAAATCGCCCAGGCAATCATCGACAACCTGTAAAACTTCGTCCCCTATAAGTTGCGGTGAAATACGGACTGTTTAGCGGCTTAGCTGGCTCCAATAGTCCGTATTTCACCGCAACTTATGGGGGGGGGCGGCGTTGCGATAGTATTACGTGTTGGTATTCGACTAACCGAGGACTTATCCGAGGGCTTTATGGAACAGCACCAGCATTATCAGAGCCTGCAAGACCAGGCATACAACGCATTGCGCTCCAAGATCATCTATGCCGAGCTCAAGCCCGGCACGCGCCTTTCGGCGATTGGCTTGGAAAAGGAGACGGGGATCGGGCGCACGCCCATCCGCGAGTCCTTTGTGCGCCTGCGTGAGCAAGAGCTGGTGGAAACGCGCCCCAAGAGCGGCACCTATGTCTCAAAGATCAGCATGGAGCGTGCCGAGAACGCCTGCTTTTTGCGCGAGAAGCTCGAGAGAAGCGTGCTGATCAAATGCTGCTCGGCCGCCACGCCTGATCAAAAGCGCCAGCTTGAGCAGATTCTCGCCGAGTCCGAGTCGCTCGACCACAGCGAGACGCGTCGCTTCTTTGACCTGGACAACCTGTTCCACGAGACGTGCTTTGAGATTGCCGGTCGCCACATGCTGTGGGATTGGATGAAGAGCATCAACACGCATTTTGAGCGATATAACTGGCTGCGCGCGGTGTCGCAGGATCTGGATTGGGAGCCGATTCGTCGGCAGCATCGTCGAATTCTTGAGGCCATTAAGGAGGGCGACACTGATACAGCGAGCTATCTGGCAGAGACTCACCTGCATCTGATGCCCGAAGAGCAGGGCCCAGTTATCGCCTTGCATCCCGATTACTTCGAGCTGCCCAAAGACTCGTCCATCTAATCTATCCCCTCATAAGTTGTGGTGAAATAGGGATTGTTGTGCGGTCCAGGTGGCGCAAACAGTCCCTATTTCACCGCAACTGCGTTGGGGCGTGACCGAGGCATAAAAACGCGGTGCCGTTTGGAGGAACAGACCGGAAGCAAGGGGTCGATTCCTCCAGACGGCACCGCGTTTGTTTTGGCGCTCTGGATTATGTTAGGGCAAAGATTTAGCCGAAGAAAAAGCGGCTCGGGGGCGTGTCGCTTCCGTCACGTTCTATCAGCATACAAGACGGTTTCGGTTCTTGTCCGTGACGGAAACGGCACGCTTCCGAGCCGCTTCAAAAAAGAGGGCGCGGTCTAGGTCGCGCCCTCCACGATAGAGAGCTGGATTAGGCGCGGACCTTCTTGACGACGTCCATGGCCTCGCGAGCGATCTGCTCGACCTTGGAGAAGTTGCCGTCGGCGAACAGGGCCGGCTTGACCATCCAGGTGCCGCCGCAGGCGATGATGGCGGAGGAGCTCAGGTACTCCTCGACGTTGGCGGTGCTCACGCCGCCGGTGGGCATAAAGCGGTGACCGACAAACGGAGCGGCGAGGGCCTTGATGGTGTTCAGGCCGCCATACTGGGACGCGGGGAAGAACTTGGTGACCTTGAGGCCCAGGTTCTCGGCTGCGGTGACCTCGGAGGGGGTCACGGTGCCGGGAAGGACGGGCAGGTCGATGTCGATGCAGTGCTTCACGACGTCCTCGTTGTAACCCGGGGAGACGATGAACTTGGCACCGGCTGCGCGGGCCTGCTCAACCTGCTCGACAGTCAGGACGGTGCCGGCGCCAACGCACATCTCGGGCTCGGCCTCGGCCATGGCGGCGATGCACTCGGCGGCGCAGGCGGTGCGGAAGGTGACCTCGGCGGACTTCATGCCGGCGGCCATAAGGGCGTGGGCGAGCGGAGCGGCGTCCTCGACCTTGTCGAGCACGACGACCGGCACGATGCCCAGGGACTCAAGCGTGGTGTAGAACTGATCGAACATGATGTTCCTTTCGATGTATGGCGCGCATGGGCGCGTGATTGCCAAATATGCTGGTCAGGAGCCGATTTTGGATTGGTTATCGGAGGCACTGCTTGGGGTTCAAGCAATTCCAAAACCAGCTGCTCGACCAGTCATGTAGGGAATGCCAGGCAAAACCGGAATGGGACTGGTGGTTTTGC
This sequence comes from Collinsella aerofaciens, assembly GCF_020709435.1. GTDB lineage: Bacteria > Actinomycetota > Coriobacteriia > Coriobacteriales > Coriobacteriaceae > Collinsella > Collinsella aerofaciens_AU. The sequence continues at coordinate 172,091 of NZ_JAJFDP010000002.1, read as the reverse complement.
CCGACCGGAGGAATCGGGGAGCGGGCCGCAGGGGTATGGGATTGGAAAGCTGCGGCCCGCGGAATGGGGACGGATTAGCGCGCGACGCGGGTGCCACCGTCGGCGGCGGATGCCACGGCTGCGATCTCGTCTGCGGTCACCAAGTTGGAATCGCCCTTGATGGTGAGCTTGAGGATCGAGGCCGCGATGGCATAGTTGACGGCGTCCTGCGGGGCAAAGTCGTTGGTGAGGGCATGGACGAGGCCGGCGTTGAAAGCGTCGCCGGCGGCAACGCCCTCGAGCACGTGCACGTCGTGAGCAGGGGAGAACCAGTGCTCGCCGCTCTCGGCGTCAAAGAGCATGCCCATCCAGATGGAGCGCTCGACGCAGGAGATGTTGCGGACGACCGAGGCGACCTTTTTGCAGCCGTACTCGGCGCAGATCTGACGGGCCATCTCGACGTAGGTGTCGCGCTCCTCGATGCCGTGGGCAAGGGAGCCGGAGACGCAGGTCATGCCGAGGCCGGCGGGCGCATCCTCGTCGTTGGCGATGCAGATGTCGACGAGCGGCAGGAGTTCCTTCATGGTGGCCTGCGACTTCTCGGGCGACCACATCTTGCCGCGATAGTTCACGTCGCACACGGTGGTGATGCCCTTGGCGCGGCAGGCGGCGAGTGCCTCCTTGCAGGCGGCGGCCATCTCATCGGAGACGGCGGGGGTCACGCCGGAGAAATAGAAGACATCGATGCCCTTGAGGATCTCGTCCCAGTCAAAGACGTCGCGTTTGGCCATGTTGATGGCAGAGAACTTGCGGTCGTAGACGCAGCCGTTGCCGCGCTGCGAGGCGCCGACCTCAAACACATAGGAGCCGAGACGGTCGCCCTGACGCACGACGCGCGTTGTGTCGACGCCGTAGGCCTTCAGCGAGCGCAGCGCGCACTCGCCTAGGCGGTTGGCCGGGACAACGGATACGTAAGCGGCCTTGTCGCCTTGGTAGGCCAGGGAAAGAGCGGTGTTGGCCTCGGCGCCACCGTAGCGGACGTCAAACTCGGTTGCCTGCTCAATACGCAGGTGGTCTTTGGGCGAGAGCCTCATCATGATTTCGCCGAAGGTAAGAACCGTTTTACCCATGGTCGCGCAGCTCCTTCTTGCTCGTGCGTACACCTTTGATATGGCGTTGGCGCGGAGGTGCCAAGACGGTAGGGTACATCTTTGCACCTCCGCGCCAACGCTTGCCGAAATCGGTTTACGAAATCGGTTTCGTTTCGAGTTGTAGTATACTCACCTACAGCGTTTTGCAAGCGAGATTTTTAAAAAAATGCCTAAAATGGCTCAGACTGCTGACAATTGGGAAACGGGGTGCGCCATGGCGCAGATGAGAATCAAGGACATTGCCGCCGAGGCGGGCGTGAGCCCGGCCACGGTCTCGCGCTATCTCAACAACCGCCCCGGGCAGATGACCGAGGAAACCCGCGCTCGCATCGCGGCGGTTATCGAGCGCACCGGCTATCGCCCACGTGCTGCCGCGCGCAATCTGCGCAGCTCACGCACCAACCTCATCGGCGTGATTCTGGCCGACATCGCCAACCCGTTCTCGAGCGCTATGCTTGAAGGACTTTCCGCCAGCGCCGCCGCGCGCGGCTGCTCGCTCATGACGGCCATTAGCGGCAACGACCCCGCTAAGGAGGCCGAGTCGCTCGCCAGACTTATCGATGCTGACGTGGACGGCCTGGTCGTCAACACCTGCGGAGGCAACGACAAGGCGATCGCCGCGGCCGCGGGGCGCCTGCCCGTTGTGCTGCTCGACCGCGACGTTGCCGACGGCGGTGTCGATCTGGTGACATCTAACAACCGTGAGCTGGTCGCTGGCTTGGTAGACGAGCTCGCCGCCGTTGGCAGCGAGCGCCTGTGCCTGCTCACCGAGGCAAGCGACGACAGCCCCGTGCGTCGCGAGCGTGCCGAGGCCTTTGCCGACGAACTTTCGCGACGCGGCCTTGCGGGTGAGGTCGTCACTCTGGCCGACGGTGGCGCCTCGGGCGTCGGCCGCTTGGACGAGACCATCCGCGGCTATGCAGGCAAAAAGCTCGGCCTCATTGCTGTCAACGGCCTGGTTTTCCTGCGTCTGACCGAGGCGCTGGCGCAGCTTGGTCCCTCGCTGCCGGCGGGGCTCAAAATCGCGACGTTTGACGATTATCCCTGGAACCATGTGCTCTTTGGCGGTGTGACCACGGCCGCGCAAGACACCCTTACCATTGCCGAGCGCGTAGTCGAGCGCCTGTCCGAGCGCATCGACGTCGTTACCACCACCGTGGGCGAGGCCGCAAAGCTGGCGCCCAAACGCATCGAGATCCCCGGCCGCATCGAATACCGCGCATCGACCTCACGTTAGCCGCTCGTTCGCAACTGCCTGTTCGCGCACGTTTTTTGAGCGCTTGATACGCTTTAACCCTGCGGAAACATTTTTCTGCGATAGTATCTGCGATATAGACCAGTCGAAACCCGCCCGAAAGAAAGGGGAGCGACATGAACCAGCAGAACATCGATTACGTACTCCGCTCCGTAGAGCAGCGTGACATCCGCTTTGTGCGTCTGTGGTTTGTCGACATTCTCGGCCGCCTCAAGAACTTTGCCATTAGCCCCGAGGACCTCGAGGTCGCTTTTGAGGAGGGTATTGGCTTTGACGGCTCCGCCATCGAGGGCTTTGCCACGCCCGAGGAAGCCGACATGCTGGCGTTTCCCGATGCTTCGACCTTCCAGATCCTGCCGTGGCGCCCGAGCCACAACGGCGTCGCCCGCGTGTTCTGCGACGTGTGCACTCCCGATTGCAAGCCCTTTACCGGCGATCCACGCGATGCCCTGCGCCGCATGTTCCGCAAGGCCGAGAAGGCTGGCTATCTGCTCAACGTGGGCGCCGAGCTGGAGTATTACTACTTCCCCGACGAGCACACCCCTGAGCCGCTCGACAACGTGGGCTACTTCGATCTTTCGGTAAGCGATGCCGCCCGCGACCTGCGTCGCAACACGGTCCTCACGCTCGAGAAGATGTCCGTGCCCGTGGAGTACACCTTCCACGCCGCCGGTCGCTCGCAGCACGGCATGAGCCTGCGCCACGCCGAGGCCCTGAGCATGTCCGACGCCATCACCACGGCCAAACTCATCATTAAGCAGCAGGCTTACGAGAGCGGGTGCCACGCCTCCTTTATGCCCAAGCCGCTGGCGGGCGAGGACGGCAGCGCTATGTTCCTGTGCCAGTCGCTATTCGACCACGACGGCAACAACGTCTTTTGGGGCGAGGACGACGAGAAGTATCACCTCTCCGATATCGCCAAGCACTACATGGCCGGTATTCTGGCACACGCGCGCGAGATCAGCGCTATCACTAACCCCACGGTCAACTCGTACAAGCGCATCACCACGGGCGGCGATTCCGTGCCGCAGTACGCCACGTGGGGCCTGCGCAACCGCGCGAGCATGGTCCGCATCCCGGTCTACAAGCCCGGCAAGCAGCTGTCCACGCGCATCGAGCTGCGCAGTCCCGACCCCATGGCCAACCCGTACCTGGTCAACGCCGTCACGCTGGCGGCTGGTCTGGACGGCATCGAGCGCAAGCTGGAACTCCCGCCCGAGGCAACGGCCGAGACGCTCAAGCTTACCGACCGTCAGATGCTCGAGGCCGGCTACACGCCGCTGCCGCGCTCGCTCAAAGAGGCGCTCGACGTGTTTGAGGACTCGCAGTTTATGAAGGATGCCCTCGGCGAGCACATCCACAGCTTCTTCCTCAAAAAGAAGCGCGACGAGTGGCATAAGTTTGAGTCTACGATCACCGAGTGGGAGATCAAGCACTACCTGGCGAACTCCTAATCCCGCTGGCTTGTTCCAGTACGATTGAGCTCATTTCTTTGGAGGCCGATATGTCCGAAAAGAGTGCCCTGTTCATGGCGCGCACGACGCGCTTCCACGAGTTTGCCCGCAGCCTGACGACCACCCTGGGTGTCGAGGTGAGCCTGGCCACCCCCGATTCGCCGACTGCGGCGCACGACTTTGACCTGCTGATCCTCGATTCCGATGGCATCCGCAGCGACCGTATCGATCAGATTGCCAAGTGGCTCGACGATCGCGGCGGCGTTCCCATGCTGGTGATCGTTGACGACGAGGCGCTCGGCACCCTGCGCCTGCCGAATCACGCGCATGCCGACTTCGTATGCCCCACGGCGACGCCCAACGAGCTCAAGGCTCGTGCACAGCGCCTGATGGGCGAGGAGGAGACCGTCACCGCCGATGACGCGCTCAACATCGACAACCTCGAGATTAACCTGGCCACCTACCAGGTGACGCTCGATAACGAGCCCATTGACCTGACGTTGATGGAGTACTCGCTGCTGAGCTTTTTGGCGACGCACCCCAACCGTGCCTACAGCCGCGAAGTGCTGCTGCACCGCGTGTGGGGCTTTGAGTACTGCGGCGGCACGCGCACCGTTGACGTGCACATTCGACGTATCCGCTCCAAGGTGGGCCCGCAGATCGCGGCACATATCACCACCGTCCGCGGCGTGGGCTATCTGTTTAAGGACTAGATTTCCACCACAAAGGGGCAGACGCCTTTGTGGTGGTTTCGCCGCATGCGTGGATTCCTTTCGGGCCTGCAACAGAACTTAAGCCTTCCTAAAAGATTGCGTTCTCATACACGTACGCCCGCATATTGGGGTACAACTCAACGTGAACAATGATGGCCCGCCACATGTTTGGCGGGCCTTTGGTTATTTGACGAAAGGATCGCAGCTATGAGCGAGTACGATTCCCAGCGTCCCCAGGATGCAGGCAACGCTGGCGAGACCCAGCAGCAGCCGCGCGTACAGGTGGAGTCGACGCCTGCCGGTAGCAACATTCCCTACGTGCAGGCCTACGACACGCAGACTGGAAAGCCGCTGGGCGGTGCGCAGGTCGTGAACAAGCACACGGTGGTCAAGACCAAGACCAAAAAGCTGCCGATCTTTATTACAGCGCTTGCCGGCTGCGCCTGCGGCGCCCTGCTGGTCATCGCGCTCATTATGAGCGGCACGCTCAACATTGGCGGCGGAAAGAATGCCGTGACGGCGGGTGCTTCGGGTTCGTCGACGCAAAAGATCACCATCGACTCCGAGGACACCACGTTGGCCGAGGCCGTTTCTGCCAAGGCATTGCCCTCCGTGGTTTCCATCACAGCCACTTCGAGCGGCAGCCAGAATGGCTCGCTTTCGCAGTCTGCCGACGAGTCGGACAACTCGGGCAGCGTCGGTTCGGGCGTGGTGCTCGATACCGAGGGCCACATCCTCACCAACAACCACGTGGTCGACGGCTATGACCAGTACGTGGTGACCATGGACGACGGCACCACCTACGAGGCCGAGTTCGTGGGCAACGATGCCTCGAGTGACCTGGCCGTTATCAAGCTCAAGGACGCCGACGCCTCCAAGCTCACGCCGATTGAGATCGGTGATTCCTCCAAGCTCAACGTGGGCGAGTGGGTCATGGCGATTGGCTCGCCGTTCGGCAACGAGCAGTCTGTCTCCACGGGTATCGTGTCGGCGCTGTATCGCTCCACGGCCATGAGCTCTACCAACGGTAACACCATCTATGCCAACATGATCCAGACCGATGCCGCCATCAACCCGGGCAACTCCGGCGGCGCGCTCGTCAACGACAATGGCGAGCTTGTGGGTATCAACTCGCTTATCGAGAGCTACTCGGGCTCCAGCTCGGGCGTGGGCTTTGCCATTCCGGTTAACTACGCCAAGAACATTGCCGACCAGATCATCGACGGCAAGACGCCGGTGCATCCGTACATGGGCGCTACGCTTTCGAGCGTCAATGCGCTCAACGCCCGCACCAACAAGCTGAGCACCGATAGCGGCGCGTATGTGGCGAGCGTCGTTGAGGACGGCCCTGCCGCCAAGGCCGGCATTCAGGAGGGCGACGTCATCACCAAGCTGGGCGACGACGAGATCACGAGCGCCGATGGCCTGATCATCGCACTGCGCAGCCACGAGGTGGGTGAGAAGGTCGAGATCACGCTCATGCGCGGCAAGGAAGAGAAGAAGGTCACCGTCGAGCTGGGCTCCGATGAGGAGCTGCAGAACCAGCAGCAGGACGACAGTTCGACCGACACCGGCAACGGCGGTATTACCGACGAGCAGCTGCGCCAGTACCTGGAGGAGCTGCTGGGCCAGCAGGGCCAGGGTCAGGGCTACGGCCAGGGTTACTAACGAGCCATTTCGCACATGCCGAAGCCAGAGGGGCTGTCCCATCAACGCGGGACAGCCCCTCTTTTCTTATTGATCCGTTGGGGACGGAGGAAAACGGATCACTTGGGGCTGACAAGAGGCCTGGTTCGTAATGGTCTGGACAGTTAGTTCAGATACGTATAAATCTGGGGCAGCTTGGGATGCGTTTTGAGCAATTTTTGATTGGGATGGGGCTCGAATGGGTGTTTGGAAGGGAGAGTGGGACGTTTACATGGTCTCAGGGAGCCCAAATTAGTTGAAACAGGGGTGTTCGTGCCTGATCCAGCTCTAGGATTTATACGTACCTGAACTAACTGTCCGCCCCGGTCTGGCGGCTGCCGATTCGGTGCGGTTTGAGACCGCTATTCGACCCCGTTGCGACCGGTGGTACTCTTGTATCCGTTTGAAATCGAGCGAAGGAGTGCCGCTATGGAGCAATCGAGCCTGTTTGGTGACGGCGTGGACATCGATACCGAAACACCCGCGACCGCGGAAGCCGCCGCACCGGCTGATGCCCGTGCCCAGGCGGCAGCGCGCGCGGCCGAGCTGCGCCACGAGCTCGATTACCACGCCTATCGCTACTACATGCTCGATGCGCCCGAGATTACGGACGCCGCCTTTGACAAAATGCTCGTTGAGCTGCGGGAAATTGAGGCCACCTACCCCGACCTGGTGACGCCCGATAGCTATACCCAGCGCGTGGGCGGCTACGTGAGCGAGCAGTTTACGCCGGTCACGCACATGGCACGCATGTATTCCATGGACGATGCCATGGATCTGGACGAGCTCGACGCGTGGCTCCATCGCGCCGAGGATGCGCTCGGTGCCGGCAGCGTCACCTATACCTGCGAGCTTAAGATCGACGGCCTGGGTGTGGCGCTTACCTACCAAAACGGCACCTTCGTACGTGCGGCCACACGTGGCGATGGCACCACGGGCGAGGACGTGTCGCTCAACGTGCGCACCATCAAGGATGTGCCCATGCACCTGTCCGAGCCGGCGCTCGCCCACATGGGCGCCGACCGCGAGCGCACCATTGAGGTACGCGGCGAGGTCTACATGCCCAAGGGCAGCTTTGTTCGTCTGAATGAAGAGGCCGATGCCGAGGGCCGCGACCCCTTCGCCAACCCGCGCAACGCCGCCGCCGGCAGCCTGCGCCAAAAGGATCCCAAGGTCACGGCGCGCCGCGACCTGGCCACCTTTATCTATGCCATCGCCGATACCGATCCGCTGCACGTCCACAGCCAGCGCGAGTTCCTCGACTGGCTGCGCAACGCTGGCTTTAGCGTCAACCCTAACGTTGCCCGTTGCGCCACGCCCGCCGAGGTCAACGAGTTCTGTGCCCAGGCGCTTGAGCACCGCGGTGACCTGGACTACGACATCGACGGCGTGGTCGTAAAGGTCGACAGCTTCCAGCAGCAGCTCGACCTGGGCTTTACTGCCCGCGCGCCGCGCTGGGCCATTGCCTTTAAGTTTCCGCCCGAGGAAAAGCAGACCGTCCTGCGCGAAATCCGCATCCAGGTGGGCCGCACCGGTGTGCTCACGCCGGTCGCCGAGTTCGACCCGGTGACGGTCGCCGGCTCCACCATCGCGCGCGCCACGCTGCACAACATTGACGAGATCCGTCGCAAAAACGTGCGCGAGGGCGACACTATCATCGTGCACAAGGCGGGCGACGTGATCCCCGAGGTCGTGGGCCCGGTGCTCGACAAGCGCCCGGCCGATTCGGTCGACTGGTACATGCCCGAGGTCTGTCCCGTGTGCGGAAGTCCCGTGGTCCACGAGGACGGCGAGGTCGCTTACCGCTGCGTCTCCATCGACTGCCCCGCGCAGCTCAAGGAGCGCCTGCTCCACTGGGTGAGCCGCGGCTGCATGGACGTCGACGGCCTGGGCGACGAGATTGTCGACAAGATGATCGCCGCCGGGCTGATCCACGATGTCGCAGACTTCTACCAGCTCACGGTCGACGACATCGCCGGCCTGGACACGGGCCGCACCTATGCCAGCTCCAACAGCAAAAAGGGCGTCAAGAAGGGCGACCCCATTCCGGTAGGCCTCAAGACGGCCGAGAAGATCATCGCCGAGCTCAACAAGTCCAAGAGTCAGCCGCTCGGTCGCGTGCTGTTTGCCCTGGGTATACGCCACGTGGGCAAGAGCGTGGGCGAGGTCATCGCCGAACGATTCCTGTCGATTGACAAACTTATCTTGGCGAGCGAAGAGGACATCGCCGAGTGCGAGGGCATCGGTCCCAAGATCGCGGCGAGCGTCAAGCAGTTCCTGGCCGTGCCCGAAAACCTTGCCGTGCTGGAGCGCCTGCGTCAGGCGGGCCTGTCGCTCGAGGTCGACTTGGGCGCCGCGCACGCGCAAGCCGCAGCCGACGCTGGCGTGGCGGGCGAGCTCGCCGACGCACAGCCACTCGCGGGTCTGACCTTCGTGCTCACTGGTACACTCGTCAACCGCACCCGCGACGAGGCGGGCGCGGCGCTCAAGGTGCTCGGCGCCAAGGTCTCGGGTAGTGTGTCAAAGAAGACGAGCTATCTGGTTGCCGGTCCCAAAGCGGGCTCCAAGCTCACCAAGGCCGAGCAGCTGGGTGTGCCCGTGTTGGATGAGGCTGCACTTGAACAGATTTTGGCGACGGGTAGGGTCCCGGAGGCATAATGATTTGTTGAGGAACTGCGCAGAGGCTCAGTTCCTCAACATCTCCTTATAGTGTTTGCCTGTTCAATTTCGATATCGTTTCCCTCGTATGATCCAGATGCGTCTACCGACTCAAAGCGTGAGTAGGAAACTCTTGTCCCAACTTTGATTTGGGAAAGCTTGTCTTTGATTCGGCCAGATGAGGGGAATGTAATCCGGGTTTGCTTTCCAGCGTCGGTGTAGCGGGGACTGTTGTCTGTTTGGATTACGAGTTCCGTTCCCTCAATAGAATGAACGCTGCCGGCTCCAAAGACAAGGTAATCATCTCCTCCGCTATAGCGGGCTCTATCTGTGCATGAAGAAACGGATGCAAACATAGCGAAAATCACCAATATCGTAACCAGGGCAAAGGCCGTGGTGCCATAGCATTTTGATGGTGCCATCCGGTCTACCAAAAGACTGTTCCGTTCAATTTGACCATATTGGGCGTTGCATAGTTAATCGCTCGGGGATAAGTGTTCCATCCGTCGAATACTTCGAGCCACTGCAGTTCGATGCCAGAGCTTCCATTATGCCCAGTAAAATAGCCAGTTACCGTGACTGTATGACCTGATAGCTCGACGGATCCTTCACTGTTTCGGCTGTTGATCCACATATGATACAAGCCGATATTCCCTTGATCGATAGTTGCTCTGTACTGAGCGAATTGAGGCTGATAACCGAAAAATTGAGTATTAAGTGCTCTACCCTTTTGAGCGGCAAGACTTTTAAACGGAACAATTCCATCTGGGATGATCGTGCTTCCGTACTCGACGCCCTGATCATTGGTCTTATACGTTGTTGTGCCAGTGACGTTCCATATTTCTTTATAATAATCGGGATTAAATTGATTAGCGTTTGAACTGGTGAGACCGTAATGCATTGATACAGCGTACAAGGCAGAAACGACGCATGCATACTTATTAGTGCGGGCTTCAACTAATGATTCCGAGACTCCTCGGAACGGTATTCCGTTTAAATCGTCTATTTGGAAATGCAACATCAAGTCATCTTCATTGATAATGACTGCATCCCATGAAGTTGGGTTATTGCTTTGAGGTGCTATACCCTTTTCGGTGACAATTGGGACAGACCGTATATTGTTATAGTTGGTTACACAGTCTCTAGTTCCTGGCACCAAAGTTCCATATTCAATATCGTTGTACGAAATTAGTACGGTTGGGTTTGTGGCCTGTTGGCCGGAATAAGTTGAAATGGCGTTTGATAGAGAAGCTGAAATCGGAAGAATGGTATCGCCGAGGGTTATCTCCTTCAGAAGCCCAGGATATGATGCGTCAAGTATTAAATAACCGTAAGGGCTTCCTTCCCTTGTGACACTGATTTCATAGCCACAGATAAGGCCGATTTGTTGGCATACGGGAACGATTTGCTCGATCTCTAAGTTCGCGGATCCGTCGACGATGGGCAACAGGGAAAGCGCGTAGTCTTGTGCTAGGTCTGATGTAAAAGCGACGGATGAGTTTGAGTCGGCAGCGAATACTCTTGTTGGGCGTGACGCGGATAAGCCGATGATCGAGGCTAGGCCGAGAAGAAACGAGCGACGTGATTGAACTCTGGGCATAATGTCTCCTGCCTATGGGGGGCAATATGCTGTCATTTTATTTGCTACATAATACAATCTAATTCGGATTAAGGTAAATGGATGGAATTGCTCGATAAATGGGAGTGATTAGCGGACCGGTATCGCGATCCTCGTCACATACGCCCCCGGGTCGTCGCTGATGATGTCGTCGATCAGGGCGATCTCGCGCGAGGGATCGGCGGGTGTCAGGTTGCGCTCGCGCATATAGCTGAGCAGCTGCTCATAGCGTGGGGTTGCTTGCCCGTGCGTGCCGCGAAAGCTAATGGTCAGGCAGCGCGCGGCGGGTCGCGTCTCGAGGTCGCCCACGTAATCATCGGTGTCATCGAGCAGCAAAAAGACCTCGTCGTAGCCATCAAAGTCGCCGGCGGCGAGGCGCTCGGCGCTAATCCCAACGCCCAAGTTGCCCAGAAAGACAAAGGTCTCGTGCTGGCCCTTCTGCAGCTGACGAATCTGCCACTCCAGCGCATAGGCGTCGGTAGGCTTGACGCGTTCGCGCAATACGGCGCAGCGAAGCTCGGGCGCATCGATTGCGCAAATGGTATCGAGCTCGGTGTTCAGGGCATTGTGAAGCAGGGCAAGCCGGTTGTCGATCTTGCGCGACACGCGCTCCAGCTCGCGGCGCTTGCGCTCGATGAGCTCCTGCTGCTGAGCCAGCTGCCGCTGCATAAGGTTCACGTCGCGCGTGGTCACAAACTCACGGATTAGCGCGAGCGGCAAGTCGAGAACACGCAGGTGGCTGATGGTGTTGAGAGTGGAGAGCTGCCGCGATCCGTAGTAGCGGTACCCACTCGCCGGATCGATGTGTGCCGGGTCCAGCAAGCCCATCTGCTCGTAATGGCGCAACGTGCCCACGCTTAGGTTAAACAAGCGCGCCACCTCGCCAATGCGGAGCAGACCCTCGGTATGTTCAGTTGGCGAGTCGGTCATGGCGCCGCTCCTTTCAATGGACGGGGAAGGGGCGCCGAGGTCGTACGACGCAAACGATCCTCTACGCCATCAGCTTGTCAAAAGCTCCGCGGCGGTTGAGTACGGTAAATGCCATCACGCAAATGACTGCCGACAAAATCGATCCGCACGGCGAGGCGATGCCCATGGGAAACAGCGTGTTGGAATAGGCGTTCGACAGCAGCCACGCGCCCGGCACGCGAATGAGCGCCACGGCCAGCACGTTGTGCGCAAAGCCGATGTAGCTCTTGCCGTACGCAGCGAAAAAGCCGCTAAAGCAAATGTGGATGCCGGCAAAGATTGCGTCGAAAATGTAGCTGCGCATATAGCCGGTACCGGCCGCGACCACTGCAGCGTCCTTGGCAAAAAAGCCGATAAACGCCGGCGCCACCAGCCACATCAGCGCTGTGATCAGGCAGCCATACACTACCGAGATCGTCATGGCATCTTTGAGTACCTGACGTGCACGATCGCCCTTGCCTGCGCCGGCGTTTTGCGCCGTGAGTGCGCTGACGGTGGCGCCCATGGAGCTCGGCACAATGAACAAGAAGCTGATCATCTTCTCGACCAGGCCCACGGCGGCGGCGTCGACGAGTCCTCGGTGGTTGGCGATGACGGTGATAAACATAAACGCCACCTGGATGCAGCCGTCCTGCACGGCCACGGGCACGCCGATCTTAAGAATGCTGCCGAGCACCTCGGGCTGGGGGCGCAGGTCGCTGCGCTTAACGTGGATGTTCGTGCGGCGGCTCTTGAGCCACACGAGCGCGAGGGCAACGCTGGCCGTCTGGGCGGTCACCGTGCCGAGCGCCGCGCCCACGGGGCCGAGCCCCATGTGGCCGATAAACAGAAAATCGAGCGCGATATTAATGATGCATGCCACGCCAATCACGTACATGGGCGAGCGCGAATCGCCCAGTCCGCGAAAGATGGCCGAAAGAATGTTGTACGCGGCGATAAAGGGAATGCCGACAAAGCAGATGCGCAGGTAGGCGGCGGTTCCTTCGACTGCCTCGGCCGGCGTGCCAATGAGTGCCACGATCTGCGGGCACAGCGCGAGCAGGACAGCGGCCAGCACCACCGAGACACCCATAAAGAGCGTAATGGTGTTGCCGATGGCGGTCTCGGCGCGATCGAAGCGACGCGAACCCACGGCGTGGCCGACGATGACCGTCGTTCCCATGGCCAGACCCACGAGCGTCACGGTAATGATGTAGAGCGTCTGCGCGCCATTGCCCACGGCGGTGATGCCGGCAGCGCCGCTAAACTGCCCCATCATGTACAGGTCGGCCATGCCGTAGAGCATCTGCAAAAAGTACGAGAGCATATAGGGCAGGGCAAAGACCGCGATGGTCTTAAGGACATTGCCGCGTGTGAGGTCGTGTTCCATGGGCGGGACTTTCTGGCTTGTTTCGTTTACGTACCAGTGTAGTGAAAACCCTACAACGATTGTAGAGTCAAGCTTTGTGTTGACGCCGGAGCGAAAAAAGTCTCGCGCACCATTATTCCGAGTGAATATGGACACACATCACGAGAACTCGCCGCCGGCGCTAACCTTGCAGAAAACGATTTCGGAATACTTGACACCATTATTCGGCGCGCAATAATACGTGCGTTTGCGAACAACGTTTGATGGGGGTTGAACCTGCGTGCGCAATCTCAAAATACTGTTTTCCTATCTAGGGGCATACCGTCGCGACGCCATCCTCGGCGTGTTCTTTGTGTCGGTCGAGACGGTGCTCGAGCTGTTTATCCCGGTCATCATGGCCAACATCATCGATGTGGGCGTGCCTGCGGGTGATATCAACTACATGCTGCTGCAGGGCGCGTACATGTTGGTGTGCGCCGCGCTTTCGCTGGTACTGGGCTTGGGTTATGCCCGCACGTCCGCCCGCGTTGCCTCGGGCCTAGGCGCTAACCTGCGCGAGGCCGAGTACAAAAAGATTCAGACGCTCGCTTTTGGTAACCTGGACAACTACGACGCCAGCTCACTCGTCACCCGCATGACCACGGACATCACCGTTATCCAAAATGCTGTGGGCAACGGCTTTCGCCCTATGGTGCGCGGCCCGGTGACGCTTATCGTCGGCCTTATCTACGCGCTGATGCTGTCGCGCCCGCTCGCCACCGTCTTTGCGATCATCTTGCCCGTGCTGGCAATCGTACTGGGCGCCATCACCTATCGCGTCAGTCCGCTCTACCGCCAACTCCAGACCTCGATGGACCACCTCAACGGCGTGGTACAGGAAGACCTCACCGCCGTGCGTGCCGTCAAGGCCTACGTTCGTACCGAGCACGAGGAGGCCAAGTTCGACACCGTCAATACCGAGCTCGCCGGCACTGCGACGAAGACCTTTGGCAACGCGGTGCTCAACCTGCCGGTGTTTCAGCTGTCGATGTACGTGGCTGCGCTCTCTATCCTGTGGATTGGCGGCCGCATGATTCTCGCCGGCAAGCTGGGCGTGGGCTCGCTCACGGGCTTTATGAGCTACGTGCTGCTGATCATGAATTCGCTCATGATGATTTCCAACGTGTTTTTGCTGCTCACGCGCGCTCTTACGAGTGTGGGCCGTATCGCCGAGGTGCTCGATGAGGAACCCTTTATCGCCAACCCCGCGGGAGACCTCGCGATTGCGGCACCAGCGGACGGCAGTATCGAGTTTCGCGACGTTTCCTTTAAATACCGCGCGGATGCAGCCGAGGATGTGCTCGAGCATATCGACCTTCGCATCGAGAGCGGCTCGACGGTGGGCATCCTCGGCGGTACGGGATCGGGCAAGAGCTCGCTTGTGCAGCTGATTGCGCGCCTGTACGACGCTACCGAGGGCGCCGTGCTTGTGGGCGGACGTGACGTGCGTGACTACGACCTCGCGACCCTACGCGACGCCGTGGGCATTGTGCTGCAAAAGAACGTGCTGTTTACGGGCACCGTGCGCGAGAATCTGCAGTGGGGCAATCCGCAGGCGTCGGACGATGAGCTCCTCGCGGCTTGCCGCGCGGCGTGCGTGGACGAGTTCCTTGATCGCATCGGCGGGCTGGACGGCGAGTTGGGCCAAGGCGGCGCCGGTGTCTCGGGTGGCCAGAAGCAACGCCTGTGCATCGCGCGCACGCTGCTCAAGCACCCGCGCGTGCTCATTTTTGATGACTCCACCAGCGCGGTCGATATGGCGACCGACGCAAAGATTCGCGAGCACATCGCTCGGATTCCCGATGCGACCGTGCTCATCATCGCCCAGCGCATCGCGAGTGTCATGGATGCCGATCGTATTGTGGTGCTGGACGACGGTCGTGTCCACGGCGTGGGCACGCACGAGGAATTGCTGGCGGGCGACAACATATACCAGGAGATTTACGCCTCGCAGATGGAGTTTGCGGGGAACGCGGACGCCGGCGATGGCAACGACGGTGGCTGCGCGAATGATCCGTTTTCCTCCGTCGCATGCGGATCACCCTTGGAAGGGGGTGAGCGCCATGCCTAAGACCGCAGCCCAAGCACGCCCGGCCGACCTCAAGCGCACTGTACGCCGCTTGCTCTCCTACATGGGGCATGCCAAGTTCTCGTTGCTCGCGGTGGGCGTGCTCGCCTCCGTCGCCGCCATCGCGAGCCTCGCCGGCACCTACATGGTGCGCCCCATCGTTAACGGTTTGGCCACGGGCGGGGAGGAACTGCTCGCCAAGCAGGTCATCCTGACGGCGATCATCTACGCCGCGGGCGTGCTCTCGGCCCTGGGCTACTCGCAGATCATGGTGCGCGCGGCCCAACGCGTGGTGTCCGATATTCGCCGCGACCTGTTCGCGCACATCCAGACGCTGCCGCTCAGTTATTTTGACAGCACGCGCTCGGGCGACATCATGAGTTTTTTCACCAACGACGTCGACACTGTCTCCGAGGCGCTCAACAACAGCTTTGCCAACGTGATTCAGGCCGCTATTCAGGTTGTGGGCACCACGGCCATGCTCATCATCCTTAACTGGCAGCTCACGATTATCACACTCGTGTGCGATGCGGCCATTGTGCTGTATGCGCGCTACTCGGGCGCGCGTTCTAAGCGTTTCTTTGCCGCCCAGCAGGCATCGCTTGGCGACCTGGACGGATATATCGAAGAGATGGTCTCGGGCCAAAAGGTCATCAAGGTCTTTAACCGCGAGGCAGCGAATGTCGCCGGCTTCACCTGCCGCAACGACGAGCTTCGCCGCACCGGCACCGCCGCCGTGAGCTATGCTAACTCCATGGTGCCCATGACCGTCGTGATTGGCTACGTCAACTATGCCATCGTCGCCGTGGCGGGCGGCATGCTCTGCATCAAGGGCCTGGCCGATGTGGGCGCGCTTGCAAGCTACCTGGTCTTCGTTCGCCAGGCGGCCATGCCCATCAACCAGTTTACGCAGCTGGGCAACTTCTTGCTCAATGCGTTGGCCGGTGCCGAGCGCCTGTTTGCGGCTATGGACCTTAAGCCCGAGGTGGACGAGGGCTGCGTGGAGCTGGTGCAGACGGGCGACGCCGCGTGGGCGTGGAAGATTCCCGAGGGCCAGGGCGTGGGCGCGTACGGGCACTTGCATGACGTGGCAGCCGTTGATGAGTCGGGCCGCGCGGTGGCCGCCGACGGCACCGAGCTCACGTGCGGCTTGGTCCCGCTTGCCGGCGACGTGCGCTTCCATGCCGTGGACTTTTCCTACGTGCCGGGCACCCGTGTGCTCACGGATCTCAACCTGTTTGCCAAGCCAGGGCAAAAGATCGCGTTTGTGGGCTCGACGGGCGCCGGAAAGACGACCATCACCAACCTCATCAACCGCTTCTACGAGGTCGATGACGGCGAGATCACGTACGACGGCATCGACGTCAAGCACATTGCCAAGGCCAGCCTGCGCGGGTCGCTCGGCATTGTGCTGCAGGACACGCACCTGTTTAGCGGCACCATTGCGCAGAACATCCGCTTTGGCAAGCTCGACGCGACCGACGAGGAGGTGCGCGCCGCTGCCGAGGCCGCCTGCGCCGACTCGTTTATCCGCCGCCTGCCGCGGGGCTACGACACACCGGTCACGGCCGACGGCGCCAACCTGTCGCAGGGTCAGCGTCAGCTGCTCGCCATCGCGCGCGTGGCCGTCGCCGATCCGCCGGTGCTCATCCTGGACGAGGCCACGAGTTCCATCGACACGCGTACCGAAAAGCTCATCGAGCGCGGTATGGACCGCATCATGCGCGGTCGCACCACGTTTATGATCGCGCACCGCCTGTCCACTGTCCGCGACGCCGACGCCATCATGGTCCTCGAACACGGCCGCATCATCGAGCGCGGCACACACGAAGAGCTGCTCGCCCAGCACGGCGAGTACTGGCAGCTGGCGCATGGCTTAAAAGAGCTGGATTAACCCGTTCGAGCACGATGCTTTGATCCCTCCGTGCCCCTCACCTCAAACCATCACAACATTCGACGGTTTTTGCCAAAATCAGGAAAAGCATCGAATGTTGTGATGGTTTTTCTGCCACTCGACCGGGTGGAATCGCTTTCTTGTGCACGAAGGTGTGCGGATCAGTGGGCAGGGGAATAAGGTTGGTTATCCGACTCCATTGGAGGGCTCATGGACCTGCCGATCGTCCTGTCCCATAAGACTGCCTGGCTGTACCACAACGTGGCGCGCCCGTCCGAGCCGCTCTCGCGAGCAAGCAGCCTATACGATGAGGACTCGCTTGCTAGCGAGGCGGAGCCGACCGCGAGCCTGCCCAAATTGGGACTCGATGCCAAGGGGCTGAGGGCTTCAATGGCAGTTGGGATCGTTGCCGACTATCTGGTCTCGCTTGGTATTCCACGAGAAGAGCTCGATCATATCGATACGCTCGTCAACTTCGATTTTGAGCGCTCGACGCCGGCTGGATTTAGGTGCCATGTGTTTGGGGCGCCGGTACCTCCAGGCCATCTTATCGAGGTGGCAGAGGGCCTTCTGGTGGTTGATGAGGCCATGTGCTTTGTCCAAGCGGGTTCGTGGATGAGCGAGCCCGAGCAGCTGGAATATGGCTACGAAATCTGTGCCCGATACCATTTGAATCATCTGTCGACAGGCGATTATACCGAGATGGGGCAGAGGTATACCGTTGCCGACTTGATTGCTTATTGCAATGAGAACCGATCTCGTCAGGGGGCTATACGCGCGGCCGCCGTGCTCAAGCGGGTGCACGATGGCGCGCGATCGCCCATGGAGACGGCCACCGCAATCATGGTCGTAGCAAAACGTTCCCAGGGAGGGCTGGGATACGCCAAGGTTGAGCTCAGCCATCGGGTCGATGTTCCCAACGAATTCAAGTATCTCGCAAAGGCCGGGTATTTCGAGATCGACGTATATGCGCCCGCGAGCGGTACGGGGATTGAATACAACGGCTCGGACCATCTTGATAAACAGCGCAGCGCGTCGGATGCGGAGCGTATGACCGTGCTGGGTGCGCTGGGCTTTAGGATGATCATCCTCACCGGGACTCAGTTTGCCCATCAGCTGCAATTGCACCGGGCGATGAACGCTATCGCGCTCGCTATGGGCCTTAAGTGCGACCGGAGCGAGGCATTCCAGAAACGTCAGAACGACCTGCGAGAATTCGTGATTCGGCACTGGGATGGCGGCCTTTAGGGGCGCTTTGGTCCTTCTACGGGGTGCCGTGGGCAGGCAAACCGTCTCAATAATCGATGCTTTTCTCGATATTGAAGAAAATCATCGATTTTTGGGACGGTTTGGATGTTGAGGATGGGCTTGGGAAGTCCGTTTTGCTCGAAGCGACCTGTCCTGTCGTACGCATGTCGACCCATTCTTCCCGTGGGGTATTATGTTTCCCGAAGAATAAATCGCTGCACGAGGGGAGGGCTGCATGGACGGGCTCGTGCAACATGATGGCTTTGGTCGCGATATCAACTACCTGCGCATTGCCGTTACCGACAAGTGCAATTTCCGCTGCATCTATTGCATGCCGGCCGACGGCGTGGCGCCCCGTGCGCACGACGAGCTGCTCAGCGCCGAGGAAATCGCCCGCTTTGTGCGCTTGGTGGCGGGGGAGGGCATTCGCCGCGTGCGCCTGACGGGTGGCGAGCCGCTGGTCAGCCGCCGTATCATCCCGCTCATTCGTGACATCCGCGCAATCCCGCAGATCGAGGACATCTCGCTTACCACCAATGGCGCCCTGCTGCCCAACCTGGCGCCGCAGCTCAAAGATGTCGGGCTTGACCGCGTCAACATCTCGCTCGACACGCTCGACCCTACGCTGTTTGGAAAGATCACGCGCCTGGGTCGGCTCGAGCAGACCATGGCTGGCATCGATGCGGCGCTGGCTTGGGGCTTTGAGCCCGTTAAGGTCAACTGCGTTGTTGTGCGCCGGCTCAACCAGGATGTGGCGGCCCTCGCGCGGCTCACGCTCGATCGCCCCATCCACCTGCGCTTTATCGAATACATGCCCATTGGCGACGAGCGTACGAGCTCGCATTGCGCTGTGGACCCGCATGCGCCCGCGCTCAATCCCGAGCTGTGGGACGCGAGCGACACCGTGCCGAGCGACGAGCTGCGGGAGCGCATCAATGCCGGGGCCGCCGCGACGGGACTGGGCGAGCTCGAGTCGCTCGACATCAACGACGCTCCTGCCGGCGCGGGCCCTGCGCGCTATTGGCACTTTCCGGGCGCGGCGGGAACAGTCGGCTTTATTAGCGCCATGTCAAACCATTTTTGTGCGAATTGCAACCGTCTGCGCCTGACGGCCGATGGCAACGTGCGTCCGTGCCTGTTCAGCGATGCCGAGTATTCGGTGCGTGAGGCGCTGCGCCGTGGTGATGATATGCAGGTACTTTCGATTTGGCGCGATGCCGTGGCCCACAAACCGCAGGAACACGCGATAATTGAGGGCACGCAACGATTTATGTCCCAAATCGGAGGATGATCATATGGCCAAGAGCAGGTACGCCGATGCCACCAAGGCCGCTCGCAGGGCCGCGATGTCTGCCCACAAAGTCACGGCTACGGCGAATGCTGGCAACGCCGACGCGTCCGCGCAGCCGACTGCCAACACTGCCGTCGAGCCCACCCGTGATGCCCGTCGCGACGAGCTGACGCACGTAGACGCCAAGGGCGAGGTACGCATGGTCGACGTGTCCGACAAGGCCGAGACTCATCGCATTGCCATCGCCGAGGGCACCATCCTCATGCACCCCGAGACGCAAGCCATGGTGCTGCAGGACCGCGCCAAAAAGGGCGACGTGCTTGCCTGCGCGCGCGTGGCGGGCATCATGGCCATCAAACGCACGAGCGACATCATCCCCATGTGCCATCCGCTGCTCATTACCAAGAGCAAGTGCGACATTGCGCCCATCGCTGCGGCGGGGACGCCGGCCGAGGACGTGCTCGAGGGCTGGGCGCCGGCGCGCGCGGACGGGCAGGTTGGCTTTCACGTACTGGTCACGGCCGGCGTGACGGGCAAGACTGGTATCGAGATGGAGGCTCTGACCGGCGCGAGCGCCGCGTGCCTAACGATCTACGACATGTGCAAGGCCGTCGATCGCGGCATGGAGATCGTTGACGTGCGTCTGCTGCACAAGGAGGGCGGCCGCTCGGGTGTGTGGAATCGCGCAGAGCGTCAGGCCGCCGCTGTTGAAGCCGCGGGAGCTGCGGGCGACGCACCCGCGCCCGCGCCCGTCGCCGTCGCGCCCGCAGCTCCGGCACCGGTCGTCCCTGCGATCGCGTTTATCGGCTACCAAAACTCGGGCAAGACCACGCTCGTCGAGAAGGTTATCGCCGAGCTCACCCGCCGCGGCCTGCGCGTGGGTTCGCTCAAGCATCACGGGCATCACGGCTTTGATATCGATGTACCCGCTAAGGACACCTGGCGCCATCACCAGGCCGGATCCAAGCACGTGGGGCTCATCTGCGCCACGCGCTGGGCGGAGTACGCCGATACGCGCGAGGAGGACGAGATGCCCGCGCGCGAGCTGCTGTCGCGCTACAACGATGTCGACGTGGTGATCATCGAGGGTTACAAGACCGAGGGCTTCGACAGCATCGTCGTCGCGCGCTCCGGTGTCGACCGTCTGCGCGGCAAGAGCTCGCTCGACCTGGTCGACGGTCACACGCTGGCCCTTGCCTGCAACGAAGCCCTGGCGCGTCAGGCCTTCGACGCCGGCTTCGCGACCCGAGCCATCAACATCAACGACGCCCGAGCCATCTGCGATCTTATCCAAGATCATCTGGCCTAAAACCTGCCAAAAAGGGACAGGTTTATTTTGGCAGGTTTTATCTGAGCAAGCGCCATTTCCACCACAAAGGGGCCAGGCACCTTTGTGGTGGATTTTGCTTTGGTAGATGTGTGGGGCATGCCTTACAATCTACCAAGTAGTTCATGACGGGCGAAAAACGGAGAGAAGGGGGCTTGATGCGTCCTTAATGTTTCATACGGATAGATTGATTTGGCAGACGGTGGCGAATGCTCGCCGTCCGCATTCGTATGAAACAAGGAGTCTCCATGCTCGCCTCTCTTTTCTCAAAGCCTCAATCATCGCTGTCCGTGCAGGCCAAGCGCCTGGTGGCGATGCGCTTTCTCATCTACACCGGCTTTCAGACCAGCTACTTTATCGGCGTCATCGGGACGCTCACCTATGCGGACGGCGCTTCGGTCGTCGCGACATCGCTGGCCGTCCTTTTTATGAACGTATTCGTGATCTTGGGATCCTTTGCGGGCGGCGCGGCGCTCGACGCTTGGGGCCCACGCCGTCATTTCTTGCTGAGCATCATCGGCGCTCTCGCAACTGGCGCGGCGATCCTCGTTTTTGGCAGCGCGACCGGAACAGTCCTTGCCGGCGCGGTGCTCCTGGGCTTTGTGATGGGATTCGCCCAGCCCATCGCCACGTCCTATCCGGCGTATCTCACCGACGACCCCGTTGAGCTCAAAGACATCAACTCCGCCATCGCCATGTTCTCAAACGTGAGTATCATCGTTGGCCCCACGCTGGGCGGCTTTGTCGCGGCGGCTGCGTCGTCGCGCGCGGTGTTCGTGCTCATGATGATCTTTACCGTACTGGCGCTCGTCGCCGGTTGGGGCTTTAGGCCGCAGACCAGCCATGTCGCCGGAGATGCGGATGCCGATTCGTCAGAGGAAGGGGAGCGTGCGGGACAAAGCTCCAACCCCAGCACATCCACCCGCGCCACCTTCGCAGCCAGCATCAAGACAGTCTTCACCAACAGCGTCCTCGCGCTACTTTTCTGCATCATTTTTCTTTCGAACTTTGGCTACGGTGCCTTCGATCCGCTGGAGTCGTTCTTCTACCGCGATGTCCTGCACGTCGGCGTTGAGTGGATGGGCTGGCTCTCTTCGGCATCCGGCGTGGGTGCGGTGCTGGGCGCCGTGGTCGCGCTCCGCTTGCCGCCACGCTTCGTCAGCCTCAAAATGCTGCTCGCGGCACTTATGTCCGTGGGTCTGGGAAGCCTGCTCTACGTGGGAACGCCGTACGTGGACGTAGCCCTTGTCGGCCAGATTGCCCTGGGCGTGGCCTGGGGCGTTGTCAACCCGCTCCACAACACTATCGTGCAAACGACGGCCCCGCTCGAGCAGCTCGGTCGCGTGAACTCGGTCATGGGCTTTGGCAATATGTTCGCCGGCGTGGCCCCGCTGGCGATTGCCCCGTGGCTGGCGGCGACGTTTGGCGTGCAGCAGACGCTCATCGGGGCGGGTATGGTCGTGACGGCGGTTCCCGCGGCGCTGCTGCTGTTTGGACGCCGGCATTTGGATCGTGCCGCAAGGCAGTAAAACCATCACAACATTCGATGAAAATCGCGATTTTGCCGAAAAACGTCGAATGTTGTGATGGATTGCGCTCAGGACCAGGCCATCCTGCGAGTCCGGCTCCTCTGCGGGCCAGGCCATCACAAAGGGGCCAGGCACCTTTGTGATGGTTTTGCTTTGAGGGGCCGCACCTGCGCCTTGGTATACCATGTATGCCGTTTGCGAATACATCCAGCACCGCCGCACAACCCAGAAAGGCTCCCATGGACACCACCTTCAACCACATCAAAGCCGTGTTCTGCGATATCGACGGCACACTGCTCACGAGTCAGCACACGGTGTCACCGCGCGCCGTGGCGGCGATCCGCGCCCTGCGCGAGCGCGGCGTGCTCTTTGGCCTGTGCACCGGGCGCGACGCCCACGCGACCGAGGCCATGTATGAGCTCTGGGGCATCGACGGCTTGGTGGACGTGATGGTGGGCTGCGGCGGCGCCGAGGTCATCGATCGCGCGCACGGCATCAACGAGCTGAGCTACCCGCTGCCGGGCGAAACCATCGCGCGCATCTGCAAGCACATGGCAGACCTTCCGGCAACGCCCGTTTGCCCCCGAGACGGCGTGTTCTACGTTCCCGAGACCAACGCGTGCGTCGAGCATTTATCGCGTGTCGACGGCGTGCCCTATAAGGTTGTCGATTTTGCCGAGTTTTTGCGCGAACCGCAGCCCAAGGTGATGTTTACCATGGCGCCCGAGGTGATGCCGCGGGTGATTGAGCGGGCGTCGACGTTTGCCGATAACACCGTTAAGGCGGCGGCTCTGCAAACCACGCAGCGGCTCTACGAGTTCATGGATCCGCGCGTGTCCAAGACGCGCG
The DNA here is from genome assembly GCF_020709435.1 of Collinsella aerofaciens. Lineage (GTDB taxonomy): Bacteria > Actinomycetota > Coriobacteriia > Coriobacteriales > Coriobacteriaceae > Collinsella > Collinsella aerofaciens_AU. The sequence continues at coordinate 149,015 of NZ_JAJFDP010000002.1, read as the reverse complement.
GTCTTGCGCGCGTGGCAGAGCTCAACGACATGGAGCTCCAGGACATCTGCGTGTTTGGCGATGCCGATAACGACACCTGCATGGTGGCTGACGCCGGCGTGGGTGTGGCCATGGCAAACGGCAGCGATGACACCCGCTCCGCCGCCGATTTTGTAACCGCGAGCAACGACAAAGACGGCATCGCGATCTTTATCGAGGAACATCTGCTGTAGCGCCCGGGGGGGGAGAACCACCGCAAAGGGGGCAGGCTCCTTTGCGGTGGCCTCTGGCGATTTGGGTGAATTGATACCTAAAATCTGCGCGAAAATTCAAATAACGCTGTCTGAACATCATGCTTCTAACTACCGATGAGGTAAAGATATTCCCATCAATTTGGTAGTCTATTCCTCCCGGTTAATGACCTACCGTTCACGGTCGATTTTCGACCGTTCACAGGATGCTTGCTCTTGAGCAAAATGTTGTGCAAATAAATAAAATGCTATTAAAAAACTGATAACTAACTTAATTACCAGTAGAAACAGATATTTTATAGCGAATAAAAGAAAGCAAATCTGAGTAAATGTCAAGCGAATTGAGAACTGGCTACAAAAATGTCGGTTTTGTTGCTCGGATGTTTAAACAATAGTTACAATAGTATTACTAAGCGTGCGCAATTACAGATTGCGCAGATACGTTTGATAGTGAAAGAGCAAGATCGCGGTCTCTTGGTGAGGAGACATCAATGAAAGCGAATTCAGAAAAAACTAAGCAGAGTAAAAAAGCGACGCGCCGCGTACTGGCAGGCGTTTTGTGCGGAGCCTCCGTTTTGAGCCTGGTGCTGTCGCTCGTCATGCCTCCGATCTCGCAGGCCATTGCCAACGATGCCCAGACGGTTTCTACCGAGGAAACTGTGATGGGGGGGGGGTTCCTCAACTGAGTCTACTGATGTAGACGACACTACCAACGGGGATACCGAAAACCAGAATAGTGACGACGCTGAGGGTGGCGCGAGCGAAGACGCCGCTGCCGCAGGCCTGCCGTCCGACGACACGAAGGTCGAGGGTGACACGCAGCCTTCCGACGCACAACCTGCGGATGACGGTGCTAACGGCGAGGGCGCAATCTCACTTGCTGCAAATAATGAATTGACTTATACAATCAGCAGTGGGGCTGAACTCAGCACGAAGCTTCTTGACATGAAACTTCGCGATGCATCCGGCTCAGCTATTTTTGAGCTCGTTAACGATATTGAATGCAACCAAGAGATTAGGTTTGAACAAACTGACAACAACCCTATCAATATCACCCTTAATCTAAACGGTCATAAGATCAAGTGCTTGAACACCGATAAGCCGTTATTTGATGTTGCTAATGGCGCAACACTTACAATTAAGGACGAAATTAAGGACTCCGCGCCGGTGACTGAGACGGTCAACGATGTCCAACAGCTGACTGATCAGGGGCAGAAGCTGAATCCCGATAATTATGGCAAGAAAGCCGTGCTAAATTACGTTGATGGCATTCCGTCTAATCTTACCTACTACGTGACCAAATCGACCCCGAGTGGTACAGGGACAATCGAGACGCTTGTCAGTCATAACGTCGATATTAAGGGTGCCATCGTGGCGTGCGGCGGCAACGCAAATCTAAAGCTCATCAATCTGTATAACAACAACGGCAAGGGCGGCACGTTTAACCTTGTGAGCGGCGTGATCACGCAAAAACAAGGTGGCAGCGTTAGCAGCTTGGTTTATGCCGAGAACGGCTCTACCGTCAACATGAGCGGCGGCTATGTGTGTGGTGCTTCCAGCTTGCGTGCGGGCGGCGGAATTGAAATATGCAACAATTCGAGCCTCAACATTTCCGGTGGCGTAATTGCCGGCAACAGCGCTTATAGTGGCGGTGGTGTGCATGCCAACGCTTCCACGGTCACCATAACTAATGGCGTAATCTCCGGCAACAGCACGCTTGATTCTGCTGGCTTTGGTGGCGGCATCATGGCCGAATATGGCGGCAGCGTTACTGTTTCCGGCGGTTACATTACGAACAATCGCTATGCCAAATTCTGCGGTAAAGATGGCGATGGTTGTCATGGCGGCGCTGGGCTTGCTGCCAGAAACGGCGCCGATGTCGCCATTAAAGGCGGCCAGATTACTGGCAACTATTCCGAGGAAGCTGGCGGCGGCGTTTACGTTACCAATATTTCTTACCAAGGTATGGCATGGCTCAACATTACGGGAGGATATATTGCCTCTAACATGAGCTACCGATCTGAAGGTGCCGGCATCCGAGTGGGCCAGAAGGTTGACGCGATGATTAACGGCCCTAAAGATAGTAACGGCACTAAAAAAAGTACAGTCTACATCACAAACAATCGCTGCATGTCTCGCTACGACTGGGGCGGCGGCGGCATCTTTGTTCAGGGTGATTCGAATAACGCGGATAACGCAGGCAGGCTGTTTGTATACAACTCGTATATAAGCAGCAATACCGCTGGCGGCTATGGTGGCGGCGTTGCGGTTTGCCCATCGGGTAAGACCTTGGTAACGAACACTGAAGGCACGGCAATCTTTGGCAATAAGTCTGCCGGTAATGAGTTTCCTGGCGAAAATCATCCTAATCCTGCTTACAAGCAAGAGGGCAATTCCGGCAATGACAAAGCGCCCCATCTTTCTAAAGGCGGCGACGGTAAGAATCAAGACTATACCGCCTATTTGAAACCGGTTTTTCGTGACAATGGTCATGCCGATTTTTTCCTCGCAGCGCATGATCACAATACGTCGATCGCAGTTGTGACTGGTGAGATGCTTGGTGGTGGAGACGCCCGGTACTCGGGAAGCATCGAACTTGAAAAAGCTATCAACATCCCCGCCAACGGTGCTGTTGGGGTAAAAAATAGCATCGGTCTGACCTCGGGTGTTATGTCGGGTGTTATGGCCAAGGATGAGGCGGCGATTAATGCGCGGAATCAAGCGCAGAATGAAGCGACAACTTTCATCACGGGCAACTATTCCTGGGACCATGGCGGCGGCATCATGTCGAATGGCGACTTGTACCTAGGCGAGCCTGCGGATGCGTACGCCTACCCGAGCCTTAAGCTGAAGGCGACCAAGGAGTTGGCCGGCCGAGACCTCAAAGATGGGGAGTTCACCTTTTCGGTTTATCGCAAGAACTCGGGTACTGCGAAGGCGCCTTCTTGGGACGATAATGGTAATTTCATCAATGGTGGCTGCGAGTTTGTCAAATCTGCCCAGAATACCGCAGGCAACATCGCCTTTGACCTTAGCGAGAAGCTTAGCGAGCTTCTTAACAACGAACAGCTTCGCGAGCAATTCTTAGCGCAGGGTACTGGCGAAATTACATACTACTTGGTCGAAGATGCGGGCGATAAGCCTGGTGTTCATTACGATCGTGCTGTATACGAGATTAAGGTGACAGTCAAATGCACGCCGACTGTACTTATGTCTGTTCCGACACAGGGAAAGCCGGATGAGCCTAAAGATCTTAAGGTCTATAACTTCACGATTGATAGGGTGGACGTGACTAAGAATCCTGGGGGTTCAGCTAGCTCGCCGAGGACTGCGTCAGCAGATGATAATGGGTATTATTCGATCGTCGACTCCAGCAGCGCAACCTCCACCAATAAGGCAACCTTCACCAATACGTACGACCCTGAGGTTTCCTGGACTCCTAAGGCGACTAAGGTTGTTGAGGGTGGCGAGATGAAGGAGTTTACGCTTCAACTTGCGGAAGACAGCGAATTTAAAAACATCATCGGTGCTGCCGTGACCTCTGGTTCTGAGAAGACGCAGACGCTTCCGTTCATGGACGAAAACAATGACACGATTGAGCTCAAGTACTCGCTCTCTGATATCAGCAATAATCCCGGCGACCCGGGCGGCTCCACGGGTGGCTCTTTCAAGACCTTTACGTACTATGTGCGCGAGAAAACCGACGGTTCGCAGTTCTCGCACTACACGTACGACCACTCGGTCTATAGGTTCACGGTTAAGCCAATGTATGACACCAAAACAGGAGAGATCAACTGTAGGGTGACCTACATGAAGGGAACCGTTAACTCCGAAGGCAATTGGACAGCAGAAGACAATGCCAAAGAACAGACGTTCATCGACACCTCCGCCCCCAACTCCACCGACACCTCCATCCCCACCTTCACCAACACCTACTCCACCTCTTTGCCCCTTTCTGGTATGTCGGGCGTCACTCTGACGTACCTTGCCGGCGCGGCGGTGCTTTGCGCTGCTGCGGCCTGGATGCACATTCGTCGCAAGGCGAATGCGAAGGGGGGTGAGCGTCGTGAATAAGAATGTTAGCTCCTTCCCGATCTTATTTGCGCTGCTCGCCCTCTTGATCGGTGCCTGCGCGGTCGTGTTCCCCGCTTCCGCGCAGGCCGCGCCGACCTCGACCGGTTCCATTACGGTGAGCGGCACCGTGGCGAGCAGCTACAACGCCTACCAGATCTTTAGCGCCAATGTCGTCGACGGTGACAACGACGCTAAGATCGCCACCGGCCTCGCTTGGGCAAACAACGCCGCGCGCGACGCTGTCCTGCCTGTGCTGCACAGCGCGGGCATGCCCAATTCCCAGACCACCGCGCAGGAAGCCGCCGAGTGGCTCAACGCCGATTCTCACCTTTCGAGCGCGCTGAGCGCACAGCTCGCTCGTTCCCTCCAGAGCTCTGGCGCCGAGCCCGTGGCCCTTAACGCGGGCACGGCGGCCGAGCTGCCCTGCGGCTACTGGCTCATCGTCGCCGACGACGACGCCATCGCCCAGAACGAGGCCGGCACCGCGCCGATCATGGCCCTGGTCGGCGGCAGCGCCGTCGCCGTCAAGCCCAAGGCCGCGACCCCCAAGGTCAAAAAGCATGTGCTGGAGGACAGCACCGCCGCCTGGCAGAAGGCCGCCGACGCCACGGTCGCCGACGACCTGTACTGGCGCCTCTCGGCTACGGTCCCCGCGGGGCTCACGGCCTATGACACCTATACGGTGCGGTTCGTCGACACCATGAGCGCGGGACTCGACCCCTCCAAGGTGGCCGCGAGCATGCGCGTGTACGTGGCGGCGGGCACGGACGGCGGCTTCGACGCCGTCTCGACCGGCAAGGACGGCCGCGCCGGCACCGAGCCCGCGAAGGGCTGGACCGATATCACGGCCCAGTGCGCCACCAAGGTAGCGGCCGACGGCAAGACCTTCACCGTGCGTACCGGCGATCTCATCGCCGCGCTCGGCGGGGCCGACGCCTTCACCGCGGGCGCCCGCGTGGTCGCCGTGTACAACGCGCCGCTCAACAGCGCATGCAACCACGGCATCGCCAAGGGCAACCCCAACGAGGTCTACCTGCGCTACCCGCGCTCTCCCTTTGCCGACCAGTCCGGCGACGCTGGCTTCACCCGCACGCCGAGCGATGACGCGTGCGCCTACACCTGGGATCTCGCGCTCACCAAGCGCGGCAGCGACGGCGACAAGCCGCTGCCCGGGGCGGTCCTGAGCATCACCGACGATCGCGGTCGCACGCTCGCGGCCAATGGCACGTGGGATGCGGAGGGCAAGGTTACCGTCACCACGGGCGAGGACGGCCGCGTGACCGTCTCGGGCGTGGACTCGGGCAAGCTGGAGGTCCGTGAGCTCAAGGCGCCCAAGGGCTACACCGCCTTTGATGGCACGCGCTCCGTGACGGTCAAGGCCGAGGGCCTGGATGTTGACCAGGTGGCCGCTGCCAAGCCCAAGCTCACCATCACCGCTGAGTCGCCCCTGCGCGCCGACAGCGCGGACGGGTCAACGGGCAGCCTGGAGGCGTCGCTCATCAACACGCCCACCGGCACGCCCCCTAGCACTGTCACCGGAGGCTTTATGCCCTCGACAGGCGATATGGCAATGTACGCCGTGGCCGCCGCAGCGGTCGCCGGAGCTGCACTGATCGTGGTCGCGCTCCTGATCAAGCGGGGAGGTGGCAGTCATACAGAGTAGTTGCCAGCCCCACAGAGAGCGGGGCGAGACATAACCAAGCAAATGCTTAGACACAGACAGATGGTTTTAGATCAAATGGACTTCAAGCAGAAAGCAGAGGAAAAGAAGATGAGTATGAGCAAGAACATCGCCCGCCTGGCAGTAACGGCAGGCCTCACCGCAGCGCTGAGCTTCGGTGGAGTCATGGCCCCGGTGACCATGGCGTTTGCTGAGGGCACGCCGACGGTGGCCACGGAGAAGGGTAAGGTGGCTATCACCGACGAAACATACACCGGCACGACATTCAAGGGCATTCAGATCTTCACCGCGAAGGTCACGCAGGATCAGAAGGGCGATGGGAGCTGGGATGGCTCGGCCGCTAAGACTCTTTCCGATATTCAGTGGGCTCCGGGTAATGTGAAAACCCTCGTTACGACTGCGCTCAAAGGCGTTACTGGAGCACCTGACGTAGATGCTGACGCCCAGACGTGGGCGGAGTTCATCAGCACGACTCAGGGCTCTAATTTTGGAAAGACTACGGCGGTTGATACTGGCACAACTCTTGACTTGATTGCCAAGGCCTTGGAAGGGGACAAGACCCTCACGTGGACAAAGCCAAGCGATTCCACCAAAGGCAGCTTTAAGGATCTTGATAATGGCTACTGGCTTTTCGTGACCGATACGCCCAGTACGACCAGCGGTGCTAATGGCAATACTGATGCGTATACCTCGCCGATTTTCACCATCGTCGGTGGCTCTGACGTTAACGTGGCCCCCAAGAAGGACGTCCCCAAAGTGACCAAGGCCGTAAAGGATGACAAGAACGGCAAGTTTGTTACGGACGATAGCAAGGATGTTTTTACCGCAGCCAACAAGGCTGCCGACTCCGCTGCTGAACAGCCTGTTGAATATCAGCTTGCCGGCACTGTGGCTAGCAACATTAACACGTATGCCAAGTACAGCTACACTTTCACTGACGAGCTCCCTTCCACGATGGTTCCAGAGCTTCAGGGTGGTAACCCAGTCGTTGAGGTCAAGATTGACGATTCAGCCGTGGATCCCGCTTGCTACAGTGCGACCTATGTCCCGGGGGAAAGCACGAATACGCTCACTGTTTCCTTCGAGAACCTCAAAGAAGCAAAGGATAAGGCCGGCAATCTCATCAACGTTGGCGGTGATTCGACAGTCTATGTGAACTATAAGGCAAAACTGGTTGCTGGCAAGATTAACGCGGATATGCTCGGCAAGGCCCAGGTGAACAATGTCAAGTTGACCTATTCCAACAACCCGCACACCAATGGCACCGGTACCACGGTTGACCATCCGGCCTACGACTACACCTATGGTATCGATGTCACCAAGGTTGGTAACGACGAGGACGAGACTGGCAACCCCAAGACCCTCGAAGGCGTTCAGTTCACGCTGCAGGAGAAAGACTCCAGCGAATTTATCAAGGCCGACGGTACCACGACGTCAAATAAGGATGATGCAATTCTGACGACCGGCAGCAACGGCAAGATTAACGTTGTCGGTCTCGACGAGGGCACCTACGTCCTCACTGAGGTTAAGCCTGCGCCCGGCTACAACAACTCCGCGGCAAACGGCGTGACCTTTACTATCAGCCGCACGCTCAATCAGGACGGTGCGGATGTGACGCCCGACACTACGAGCGCCATTGTAGCAGGTCAAGATGTTGTCCAGCAGAACTCCGCGAAAGCTGAAGTCGGCAAGCTCAGCTTCACCATCGTCGACAAGAAGGGCTCCAACCTCCCGCTGACCGGTCTCAACGGCGTGACCTTCACTTGGATCGCTGGTGGCGCGGTGCTGTGCATTGGCGTTGCGCACCTCATCCGCAGCCGTAAGCAGGCTGAGGAGTCCGAGCAGGAGTAGCGCTCACTCACCCATCCCTTTGGCAGGTGGGATGTGATGGCCATGAGACTTGCGGACACTTTCTCGTCCATCGACGTTCTTGCTTTGCCATTCTTTTTTCGGGGCAGACTCCACGCTGGAGTTTGCCCCGTTCTTTTTGGACAACACAGGCAGCCTCCACCGTCCGATGCGGACTCATCCGTCATCGCGTTTCTTGACTCGTATGAGGTTCGGTTTAAGGTCCGTAGGCGCACGCGCGGTGCGGACGGTGGACGGCATTTGCGCCGCAAGCGCAAATAAGAATGCCCGGGGTTAGAGGCCCGGGCATTTAACAACACCGGAAACTGGTCGCCCTCGCTTTCGAACACTTACGCGGGGCGCGTCGTTTCCTATAGACATCGTATCCCGAATCGCCCCGCCGATTCGGGACATTTTGAAAACTCAAACACGTCGGGCAAACCCGGACGACGCGGCCAGGCTCCGCCGTTCGAGGGATCGTGTGTGTAACTATCGAACAAATGTTTGCAAATATTGCGTTTACCAGGCGTGAGTGCACGTACTCGCAGTAAAATACCCTTGCGACGCATCCCGTGCGCGGGCGGCCGACGACTCGATCGGAGGTCCCCAAATGCTGAAATTCCTTAACGCGCTCGCCGCCCTCGCGGCGGTGGGCTCGTTCGTCATCGCGTTTTTTGACTCGTATGAGGTTCGGTTTAAGGTCCGTAGGCGCACGCGCGGTGCGGACGGTTCTCGGCGTTTGCGCCGCAAGCGCAAATAAGAATGCCCGGGGGTCGGATCCCGGGCATTTAACAAAAGCTGAAAACTAGGCCGCCCGCGCTCCCAAACATTTACGCGGGATGCGTCGTTTTCTATTGACATTGTATCCCGAATCGTCCCGCCGATCCGGGACATTTTGAAAACTCAAATGCGGGCTTAGGCACGAACGGTATCTCTTTAATTCCGAAAATTATGTATAATTCCAATACAAACTGGAATCAAACGAAAACAATGGAAATGAACGAAGCACTAATCTACTTACAAGAAGCACTAGGCCTCTCTGCCAAGACCAAAACTTGGCCTGGATCCGCACACTTGCCGCTGCATCTGCGGACGATTGAGGTCCGCGCTGTTGACGCAAACGGTTTTTCGTTTTTGCTTGCAAGTTTGCCTACTGGTGTCGGGCTTCCCGAGGCTAAGAGAGTCTATAGTCAGCTAGCCTTGCGCGCGGAGACTCCTGTTGTCGTTTCGTTTCCTGATGCCGATGCACGTCAGCGCAAAGCATTGGTCGCACAAGGGATTCCGTTTGTTTGCCCCGGCAGACAGGCTTTTCTTCCATTTATGGGCACAGCCTGCACGGAGAGGGGCGGTGCCCGGTTTCGCAATCACGCGACCAAGATGTCACCCAACGCGCAGGCTGCCGCAATCTGGGGAGCAGCCCAGGAGCCGTATCGTCCCTATGACCTTTGTCGTGCGCTTGGGATTTCGGCAAGCCGCGCGAGTGAGGCCATAACCGAGCTTGTTGACAGGGGACTCGCGAGGCGCGAGCGTCGCGAGCGACGTGTCGTCGTGTTCCCTGTTGCCGTTGATCTTCTGCTCAGCGAGCACATGGCAGAGCTCTCCTCGCCTGTCTCGAAGGTCTTTTTTGTAAGGAAGACGGCGCAGATCGACTATCTTGTTGACGCCGGGGAGACGGCTCTCGCTGCGCGTTCCATGCTCGCTGCGCCGGGCATGGAACAAAAGGCCGTCTTAAGAAGTACATGGCGTCAACTGAGCGACCTCGAAGTCGCAGACGGGGAGTTGCCGGATAACGAGACGGCGATGATCCAAGTGTGGCGCTATGCACCCGTGTTTGCCGACTCCTCTCGTGTCGACAACATTTCGCTTGCGCTATCTTTGGCGGCAATCGACGATGAGCGAATTCAGCTCGAAGTCGATCGCATGTTTGGAAAGGAATATCCATGGCAAGAAGCGCTGTAGAAGGTCTCCAAGAATTCGAATCGTAGGCGGTGCTTCGGTCCTAGCTGCGTTAACCGGCACGTGGCTCGATAATCGGCTATTATTTGTTTAGACAACTTGAGTTGTAGAGGAGTGACCGGCGATGGTGCAGGGCGCCAAACATATGAAGAGCAATAACGCCGCGGACAACGGCGGCTCAAGCCCTCAGCCCAAACCTCAACCAAAGCCCAAGCGCCGCCGCAAGCGACTGCCGCGCTGGGCCGATCGGCTCATCACCATCGTCATCATCCTTATTGGCGTGGGCCTTATGACCTGGCCGTGGATCTTGGACCGGCTCGAGGCCTCGGGCGTGTTCAACCAGATCAGCACCGTGTCCAGCACCGTGGACGCGCTGTCGGAAGAGGAGCGTGAGCGCATTCTGCTTCAGGCGCGCTCCTATAACGAGCAACTTGCCGGCGAGGCCACCGAGCTTCCCGCCGACCAGATCGAGCCCTACGCCCAGCAGCTCATCTTTGACCGCGACCCCATGATGAGCTGGGTCGAGATCCCCTCCATCGACGTGAGCATGCCCATCTACCACGGCACGAGCGAGGAGGTCCTCATGGCGGGCGTCGGCCACCTGGAGGGCACGAGCCTGCCGGTGGGCGGCGCCTCGACGCATTGCGTGCTCACCGCGCACTCGGGCATGCGCAACCTGAGCATGTTCGACGACATCCGCTCGCTGGAGCCCGGCGACCTGGTGCTGCTGCACACCATGAGCAAGACGCTCGCCTACAAGATGGTGGACTCCGAGGTGGTGCTGCCCGAGGAGATGGAGTCGCTGACTATCGAGCCGGGCGCCGACAAGGTGACGCTCGTCACCTGCACGCCCTATGGCGTGAACGACCACCGCCTGCTGGTGCATTGCGTACGCACCAAGTACAGCAAGAAGGACGTCGACAAGCAAAAGTCGCTGGCTGGCCGCCACTGGGGCAAGCGCGAGTTTGCCGTGCTCATCGTGGTCGTAGCCATTGTGCTGTTGCTGCTGGACATCGTGATCCACGCGGTCCGCAAGCGCCGCAAGGCCAAGGCCTCGGCATAAGACATTCTGCAGAACCGCCAGCCCGCCGCCTGCCAGCCCGCCGTCCTCGTTACGTTTTCGCTGCATTTGGGTAAAGCGCCTGCTCCAAGTCGGCGTTGCCCTGTATACTAAAGCGGTTTAACTGTTATGCGGAAGGGAGCGCCTATGGCACTCAGCGAGAAAGACGTGCGCGGCATCGCCGAGTACGCAAAGATCGCACTGACCGATGACGAGCTCACCCAGATGACGTCCTACATGAACGATGCCGTCCAGATGCTCGAGCCCGTCCTGCAATATGACTTGCCCGACGTGGAGCCCACGTTCCATCCCATCGGAAGCCTGTCCAACGTGATGGGCGATGACCTGCGCGAGCCCGAGCGCGATCTGCCGCTCGACGTCGCGCTCGAAAACGCTGGCAGCGCGCGCGACCGCTACTTCCGCGTGCCGTCCATTTTGGGAGAGGGGGAGAGCGAGTAATGGCGCAGAGCTTCGATTCCCTTACCGCTGCCCAGATTGCCGCGGGCGTTGCCGCCGGCGACTTTACCGCTACCGAGGTGGCCCAGGCCTCCCTTGCCGCCATCGAGGCGCGCGAGGGCGGGGTTCAGGCATTCCTGCAGGTGTCGCCCGAGCTCGCGCACGAGGCCGCCGCGCGCGTGGATGCCGACCGTGCCGCAGGCAAGCCGCTGCCCCCGCTCGCGGGCGTGCCGCTGGCCATTAAGGACAACATGAACCTCGTGGGCACGCGCACCACCTGCGCTTCCCGCATGCTCGAGAACTATCAGAGCGTCTACACCGCTACCTGCGTCCAGCGCATGCTCGATGCCGGCTGCCTGCCCATGGGCAAGGCCAACATGGATGAGTTTGCCTTTGGCAGCTCCACCGAGAGCTCGGCGTTCCACCGCACCAACAACCCCTGGGATACCGAGCGCGTGCCCGGCGGCTCCTCGGGCGGCTCCGCTGCAGCCGTCGCCGCGGGCGAGGTCGCGCTCTCGCTGGGCTCGGACACCGGCGGCTCCATTCGCCAGCCGGCGTCGCTGTGCGGCGTGGTGGGCTTTAAGCCCACGTATGGCGCCGTGAGCCGTTACGGCGTGGTTGCCTTTGGCTCGTCGCTCGACCAGGTGGGCCCCTTTGGCCGCACGGTCGAGGATGTCGCGCTGGCCATGAACGCGCTTACCGGCGCGGGCCACGATCCGTACGACTGCACCAGCCAGGATTGCGCCGTCGACTTTACCGAGCATCTCAACGACAGCGTCGAGGGCAAGCGCGTGGGCATCATCCCTGCGTTTATGGAGGCCGAGGGCCTGACGCCCGAGGTCAAGACCGCTGTTCAGCGCGCCGCCCAGGAGCTGCAGAACCAGGGTGCCGAGCTGGTCGAGGTCGACCTACCGCACCTGGACGCCGCCATCGCCGCCTACTACGTCATCGGCCCGGCCGAGGCGTTCTCCAACCTGGCACGTTTCGACGGCATTCGCTATGGCTATCAGGAGGAGGGCTGCGCCAACCTGTCCGACCAGAGCTCGCTTTCGCGCGCCCACGGCTTTGGCGCCGAGGCCAAGCGCCGTCAGATGCTCGGCGCCTACCTGCTGAGCTCGGGCGTGTACGACAAGTACTACTACGCTGCGCAAAAGGCCCGCACGCTCATCACGCAGGACTACGATGCCGCGTATGCCAAGGTGGACACCATCCTTATGCCCGCCTCGCCGCGCACGGCCTTTAAGTTTGGCGAGATCAGCGACCCCACGCAGATGTACCTCTCCGACCTGTACACCATCTCGCTCAACATTTGCGGCAACGGTGGTATCTCGGTGCCGCTGGGTCTGGGCGAGGACAGCAAGCTGCCCGTTTCTGCCCAGCTGGTGGGTCCGGCCTTTAAGGACCGTCAGCTGCTCACGTTTGCCCGCGCCCTGGAGCGCGGCTTTGCCGATGCCGCCACGGGTGCGCCCGCGCTTTCCGTCGCGCCCGATTTTGCCGGGAAGGGAGGCGAGCTGTAATGAAGGAGCTTTCCGAGGTCCTGCAGGATTGGGAGGCCGTGATCGGCCTGGAGATCCACACCGAGCTCACCGCACTCGATACCAAGATGTTCTGCAACTGCAAGCTCAGCCACGATGACGAGCCCAACGCCAACGTGTGCCCGGTGTGCCTGGGCCTGCCCGGTGCCCTGCCGGTGCCCAACAAGCGCGCCATCGAGAGCATCGTCAAGGCGGGTCTGGCCACCAACTGCGAGATCCAGCGCCACTCGATGTTCTACCGCAAGCACTATTTCTATCCCGATATGGCCAAGAACTTCCAGACCACGCAGGGTCCGGTCGCCTTTGCCATGTACGGTCACCTGGACCTGGACGTGACCGGTCGCGGTGCCGCCGAGCGCCCCGACTGCGCGTTTGGCGAGGCCGAGGCCCAGAGCCTGGCGAGTGCCTCGGCCAACGCCGAGGGCCTGTCCACGTCCATGACGTCGACCATGCGCGAGGGTAACCAGCGCGCCGGTCACCTGGCCAGCTACGACGCGTCCAGTCTGCAGATGCCCGAGCGTCGCGAGGACGGTTCCTACACGGTGCCCATTCGCATCCTGCGCATCCACATGGAGGAGGACGCCGCCAAGATGATCCACGTGGGCGGTGCCGAGGGCCGCATTACCGCCGCGGCCGAGTCGCTCGTCGACTACAACCGCTGCGGCACGCCTTTGATTGAGCTCGTGACTGAGCCCGATCTGCGTACGCCCGAGGAAGCGCGCCTGTTTATGGAGAAGCTCCGCCGCATCTTTGTGACGCTGGGCATTTCGGACTGCTCCATGGAGAAGGGCTCCATGCGCTGCGACGGCAACGTCTCGCTGCGTCGCCGCGGCGAGACCAAGCTGGGCACCAAGACCGAGCTCAAGAATCTCAACTCGTTTAAGAGCCTGCATGACGGCCTTGCCTACGAGATCTGCCGCCAGGCCGAGGTGCTCGAGGAGGGCGGCATCATCTATCAGGAGACCCGCCACTGGGAGCCCAGCCGCAAGCGCACCGTGGTCATGCGCGTCAAGGAGACGGCCGACGACTATCGTCTGTTCCCCGATCCCGATCTGGCGCCGTTCGATCTGGACGACGAGTTCATCGACCGCTGCCGAGGCGAGATTCCCGAGCTGCCCGATGCCAAGCGCGTCCGTTTTGAGGCCGACTTTGGCATTAAGACGGCCGATGCCGAGCAGATTGCCGGCGACCCCGAGTTTGCCGAGTTCTTTGAGGCTGCCGCTGCCGGTATGGCTGGCAAGGAGGCACAGACGGTCGCAAACCTGCTGGTGAACGAGATGATCGCCTACCTTAAGGGCGCGGGCGTGTCGCTCGCCGAGTCCGGCATCGCGCCGGCTCAGGTGGCAGCCCTTGCCAAGCTGCTGGCGACCGATGCCATCAGCTCCAACCAGGCGCACGAGGTCTTTGAGGCCATGGCCCAGACCGGTGATGACCCCAACAAGATTGTCGACGAGCGCGGCATGCGTCAGGTGAGCGATGCCGGCGCGCTGCAACCGATCGTGGACGAGGTGCTGGCAAACTGTGCCGAGCAGGCGCAGCAGTACCGCGATGGCAACCAGAAGGTCATCGGCTTTTTGGTGGGCCAGTGCATGAAGGCGAGCCGCGGCAAGGGCAACCCGAAGCTCTTCAACGAGTTGCTGAGAACGTCGCTCTCGTAGCTGCGAGGCCGGGGAAGCCCCGAGTCGCCGGGGTGTTTCCTCCAAATTTCAAACAGTCCTATGCAAGACGAAGGCCACATTTAGTGGCCTTCTTTGCATGCGGAACTCATTTGGAGCAAACACCCCGGCGACTCGGGGCTTCCCCGGCCAGACGACTCGGCCGTTCGGGTCAGGTGGGCTGAATGGAATTGAGTGAATGGGCGCGCCGTTGGCGCGCCCATTGTTTTGAAGGGAACTCATTGAGAGGCAAGGCCCTGCGCCCGGCCCCTCGGTTCCGTGACGACTCAGCCGTTCGGGTCAGGCGGGCTGATATAAATAGAGTGAATGGGCGCGCCGTTGGCGCGTCCATTTTTGTGCGGGTGACAAAGGGACTGCCCCTTTGTCACATTGCAATGAATGTGATGAAAGTGTGGCGAAATGAGCTTAAAACTTCCGTAAATGTGATAAATGTCACGTTTTACCTAGGGTAAAATGTGGGAAATATCACGTTTACGGAAGTTTCTTTGCGGGAGGTTCGGTCATGCAGCGAGATATCATTGCCAAGCTTAACGCTTGGAAAGCGTCGGAATATCGTAAGCCGCTTATCCTTAAGGGGGCGCGCCAGGTTGGAAAGACGTGGGCGCTTAAGGAGTTCGGTCGAACCTCGTACCGCAATTTTGTGTATCTGACGCTCGAGGAACCGTCACCTGGGGTACAGAGCGAGTACGCTCAGTTTTTCGAAGGCACGCGCGATCCTCGGCGGATCATCTCAAACCTTTCCCTGGCACTTGGACAGCCTATCGATCCCGGCGAGACGCTGCTTATTATTGATGAGATCCAGGATTGTCCTTCTGCAGTCGGCGCCCTTAAATACTTCTGTGACGAGGCCCCCGAGTATCACGTCGCATGCGCAGGGTCTTTGTTGGGCGTTCGCTTGTCCCGTGAGACCAGCGCTTTTCCGGTGGGAAAGGTCGAGTTCATGGAGATGCACCCTATGAGCTTTTCCGAGTTTCTGAAAGCCGAGGGCGCTGCAAACTACGACGAATACCTTGGCGGCCTGGATCAGATCGAGACAGTGCCCGATTTCTTCCATATCCGTCTCGTCGAGCATCTTCGTCGTTATTTTGCATGTGGCGGCATGCCAGAGGCTCTTGGTCGGTGGGTGGAGACGGGCGATATCGTTCAGGTCGATAAGGTGTTGTCCGATCTCTTGGATTCCTACGAGCGCGATTTTGCCAAGCATGGTGGCCGTGCGCAGTTCGCCAAGCTTTCGCAAATATGGAACTCGATTCCAACTCAGTTGGCGCGCGAGAATAAAAAGTTCGTTTGGGGTGCGGTGCGCGAGGGGGCTCGTGCTCGAGAATACGAGGATGCTCTGGAATGGCTTGCCGATGCTGGGCTCATCATGGCGGTTCGCCTTAATGCTGCCGGTGGCGTGCCGCTCTCTGCATACGATGACCTCAAGGCATTTAAAGTCTACTGTCTTGATGTCGGTTTGCTGCGCCGCATGGCAAGACTGGATGCGTCCGCTTTTGCCATCTCGGATGCGCTATTTTCGGAGTTCAAAGGTTCGTTCGCCGAGAATTATGTGCTTCAGGCATTGCTTCTGCAGCTGGATGTCGCTCCGCGCTATTGGACAAACGAGAAACCGAAACACGAAGTCGATTTTTTGATTCAAGTCGGAAACGAAATCGTTCCCGTCGAGGTCAAATCGGGAGAGGTCGTTCATTCCAAGAGCCTTAAGTACTATGCCGACAAGCATGCGGAGACGACTCCACTGAGGGTCCGCTACTCACTTAAGAACCTAAAGCTCGACGACGGGGTGCTCAACATTCCGTTGTATTTGGCTGATCGATCTGTCCCTCTTATCAAAAAGGCGCTTGATTGTGCGCATCTTGACGTTTAGATCCTGGGCGAGCTGATGGGCGGCGGCTAATTAAATCGCTCCGTAACGGCCAGGGAGCTTGGACCTTAGCGGTGCTTGCTTCGCCAAGCCGTGGGTGTCATGCCGGTGTATTGTTTGAACGCTTGGGCGAAGGCCGCCTGTTGGGGATAGCCGAGTCGCTCGGCTACTTGGGCTATCGAAAGGGGGCTGTCGGCCAAAAGGTCCTGCGCGCGTTCCATACGGCGTCTGCGAATGTAGGCGCCCAGGGACTCGCCAGTTTGGGCCTTAAAGGTGGCGCATAGTTTGGAGCGGCTTGTGTAGAGCCTCTCGGCCACCTCGTTGACACCCACACGTCTGCCTTTATCGAGCGCGCACTCAATCATTGCCGTTGCTTCTTCGGCAATGGTTACGCTGACGCGCGTGTCTGCCGCCTGCCGCGCCTGCTTGTGGGCCGCGCACGAACAGGCGAGCTCCGCGACCATGGTCTCCACGATGCCCTGCATATAGACGTGTCCGCCTGCGGTGCGGGCGCGGTCCTCGTTAATCCGGCGAAGCGTGTGGCAGATGGCAGACGTCGCTTCCTCGTGCCATGGCTCGGCAAACGCCTCAAAGATTCCCGCGAACTCGGTGGGATAGCGGTGTTCCAGTTCGTCAAAATATCCAGGCAAAAAGAGCACCGAGCGCGAGTGATAAAGCTCCCCCGCAAACAGCGGGCTTAATTCCTCGCCACAGCTATCTTGGATAAAGCTGCAAACGGCATTGTTTGGCCATGGTCCATGCAATGGTTTGAGGTTCGCGGGCGTTATGCCAGCCTCGGGCATGCATGTAAGTGTGGGCGCGCTGACTTCGCTCACGCAGGCGTATGGCTCGGGTGTGTATTCGGCCAGGTACATATCGTGCGTCGGGGTGATGAAATGCTCCATGACGATGCAGGTGGGGGAGAGGGGCATGATCCATGCGCGTCCGTGCGCCCGATCGTTTGCCACCTCGCCGGTAAAGACGGCGCCCTTGCCGGTAAGCTCCAGGCCAAACTGCTCAAATTGCGGTGCGTAGAGCTCGGTTATGTCGGTCGCTGCCTGCCGTATTTGCAAAAGCGTCCCTTTCCTTTGCAGAAACGTCCACGCCTGGCTTGATTGTGAGCCATGGCTAACACATCAATGATAAGTTCATTACGGTTAACTCTCAAGCCGTTAGAAAGGAATCTCATGGCAAAGGGATCAAAAAGGGAAGGCGGCGGTATCGGCGAGCTGCTTGCATATGCCGGTGACCGCAAATTCCTAACGTATTTGGGCATGGCGCTCTCGGCGCTCTCGCAGCTGCTGAGCTTTGGCCCGTACGTGTGCATTTGGCTTGTCGCGCGCGATCTGATCGCCGTGGCACCTAACTGGAGCGAAGCCTGCGACATCGCGATGTATGGCTGGTGGGCCGTGGGTTTTGCGCTGGCAAGCATCGTAGTTTATTTCGTGGGGCTCATGTGCACGCACCTGTCTGCGTTTCGCTGCGCGTCCAATATCCGCAAGACTACGAGCGAGCACCTGCTTAAGCTGCCGCTTGGCTTCTTTGACACGCACGCCACCGGTGAGCTGCGCCGTATTGTAGACGGATGCGCCGCCTCTACCGAGACTTTGCTCGCACACATGTTGCCCGATATCGCCGGCGCCACCGCCATGGTCGTGGGCTTGCTCGTGTTGCTATTCGCCCTCGATTGGCGCTTGGGCACGGCATGCCTCATCTCGGTGGCCATTTCGCTTGGTGCCATGGCCACCATGATGGGCGGCAAAGGCGCCGAGTTCATGAAGGCCTACATGGGAGCGCTGGTCAAGATGAACAAGACCGGCACCGAATACGTACGCGGTATTCCCGTGGTCAAGGTGTTTCAGCAGACGGTCTACTCCTTTAAGGCCTTCCACGATGCGATCGCCGAATACGCCGACATGGCACAAAACTATGCGGGCACGTTCTGCCGAGGTCCGCAGGTACTCAATCTTACCGCGCTCAACGGCCTCGTGGCATTCTTTTTGCCGGTGGCGTTGTTGCTGGCTCCGGGCGAGACGGATTTTGCACACTTTTTGGCCAACTTCACGTTTTACGCGATATTTTCGGCCGTGGTACCGACGGCCATGACCAAGCTCATGTTTGTGGGCGAGGCCTCTCAGATGAGTGCCGATTCGCTGGCTCGTATTCGAAGCGTCATGGATTCCAAGCAGCTCTCCGTGCCCGCGCAACCCAAGCACCCTGCCGGCGGCGACGTGCGATTTGAGGACGTGAGCTTTACGTACGAGGGCGCCGAAGCACCTGCCGTCAACCATGTGAGTTTCAGCGTTCCCGCTGGTAGCACCCTCGCCCTGGTGGGTCCCTCGGGTGGCGGTAAGTCAACCTGCGCAAGCCTGATCCCGCGTTTTTGGGATGTCTCCTCGGGTCGAGTGCTCGTAGGCGGTGTGGACGTTCGCGATATGGATCCGCACGAGCTTATGGACCAGGTCGCCTTCGTGTTCCAGACCAACCAGCTGTTCCGGCAAACACTTGCCGATAACGTGCGTGCCTCCAAGCCTTCGGCCACTGACGACGAAGTGCGTGCGGCCCTCTCCGCAGCTCAGTGCGACGACATTGTGGCCAAGCTCCCACAGGGCATCAATACCATGCTCGGCGCCGGCGGGGCATATCTTTCGGGTGGCGAGGTCCAGCGCGTGGCATTAGCCCGCGCGATCCTTAAAGACGCGCCTATCGTGGTGCTCGATGAGGCCACGGCGTTTGCCGACCCCGAGAACGAGGCGCTCATCCAGCGCGCCTTTAGCAAGCTGGCGGCGGGCCGCACGGTCATTATGATCGCGCACCGACTCTCGACTGTAGTGGGCGCAGACCAAATCGTGGTGCTCAACCAGGGCAGCGTGCAGGAGTCGGGTACCCATGCCGAGTTGCTGTCCCAAGAGGGTCTGTATGCCAAGATGTGGGCCGAATACGAACAGGCT
Source organism: Collinsella aerofaciens (assembly GCF_020709435.1). Classification (GTDB taxonomy): domain Bacteria; phylum Actinomycetota; class Coriobacteriia; order Coriobacteriales; family Coriobacteriaceae; genus Collinsella; species Collinsella aerofaciens_AU. The sequence goes on along the minus strand of NZ_JAJFDP010000002.1, from coordinate 129,684 downwards.
GCGAGCTGGAAAATCACTGCAGCGACCGCGGATGCCGCCGTCACGAAGGGAGGCGAGGCCTAAATGTTCGCCTCATTCCAAAAGAAGTATTTCCTATCCGATAAAGGTGTCGCCGGCGTAAAACGTGGCATTTTCTGGACCACGCTCACTAATCTCATTACCATGGCCGGCATGGGCTTTTTATTCCTGGTCATGGCCGGCTTTGTCGAGCATCTCGCCAGCGGGGCTGACCTGCCGGATGCCCTGCCGATCGTGGGCGGCCTCCTGGTCTTTTTCGTGCTGCTCTTTGCCTCTAACTGGCAGCAGTATTACTACACCTACTGCATCTTTTACGAGGAGTGCGGCAAGCAGCGCATGGAAATTGCCGAGCGCTTGCGCAAACTGCCGCTGTCGTTTTTTGGTCGTCGTGATCTGGCCGATTTAACCGAGACCATCATGGGTGACGTCCAGGCCATGGAGCACGCCTACAGCCACGTGCTGGGAGAGCTTTGGGGTGCCATCATCGCAAGTGCCATTGTGTTCGTGGCGTCGCTGTTCTTTTGCTGGCAACTGGCGATTGCGGCGTTTTGGAGCGTTCCCGTGGCCTTCGCCGTGCTGTATCTAACACGCGGCCCTATGGCTCCGGTGTTCGATCGCGTGCGCGCCGAGAAGGTCAAGGTTACCGAGGCAATTCAAGAGACGCTCGACTGCGTTCGCGAGATCCGTGCCACCAATCAGGAGGCCCATTATCTTGAGGGACTCAACGCCGTGATCGATGCCGAGGAGCTCGAGACCACCAAGGGCGAGCTCGCTAACGGGCTTTTGGTCAACTCCGCCTTTGCCATCCTGCGTCTGGGCATTGCCACCACGCTGGTCACGGGCGCCGCGATGGTCGCCTCCGGGCAGGTCGATTTTTTGGTGATGTTTGCCTTCCTGCTCATGGTGAGCCGTATCTATGCACCCTTTGACCAGGCGTTAATGTTAGTGTCCGAGCTGTTTGCCGCCGAGTCGTCTGCCAAGCGCATGCGTTCCATCATGGAAGAGCCTGTGGCGCGGGGCAGCGAGAAATTTGAGCCCGTGGGCCACGATGTGGTGTTCGATCACGTGGCATTTGGCTATGGTGCGGGCGAGGACGGCCGTGCCGGCGAGAAAGTTCTTACCGATGTGAGCTTTACCGCCAAGGAAGGCGAAGTTACGGCGCTGGTCGGTCCTTCGGGTTCCGGTAAGTCTACGGTGAGCCGCCTGGCCGCGCGCTTTTGGGATGCCACCGAAGGCACGGTCACCGTGGGTGGCGTGGATGTTGCGGGCGTTGATCCCGAGGTGCTGCTGCGCGACTACGCCATTGTGTTCCAAGACGTGCTGCTCTTTGACGACACGGTGATGGGAAACATCCGCCTCGGGCGTCGTGATGCCACCGATGAGGAAGTGCTTGCGGCCGCGCGTGCCGCCAACTGCGACGAGTTTGTGAGCCGCATGCCGCAGGGCTACGACACCATGATCGGCGAGAACGGCTCCAAGCTGTCCGGCGGTGAGCGCCAGCGCATCTCTATCGCCCGTGCGCTGCTCAAAGACGCGCCCATCGTGCTGTTGGACGAGGCGACGGCAAGCTTGGATGTGGAGAATGAGACCGTGGTACAGCAGGCACTCTCCCGTCTGCTTGCAGGTAAGACGGTTATCGTTATTGCCCACCGTATGCGTACGGTGGAAAATGCCGACAAAATCGTTGTGCTCAAGGATGGTGTGGTTGCCGAGCAGGGTGCTTCGGCTCAGCTCAAGGCGGCAGGTGGAGAATTTGCCCGTATGGTCGCACTGCAAAAGGAAGCGGCTGCCTGGCAGCTGTAGGAATATGACAAAGGGACGGTCCCCTGGTCATATTGAGTTCGCCCCCATAGTTTCCAAAAAGTTAACCTTTGTTGAACTTAATAGTTAGATAAACTAAACTATTTTCCAAAAGTGTGCTCGAGCAAACTTGTTTACTCGGGTGCTGAGGCACCGTGCCGCGTCCAATGCGGCAAAAGGGAGAGACATCATGAAGAAGTCCACGTTCAACACCCTGCTTGTTGGTGGCGGTTTTCTGCTCGGTACGGCTGGCATCAAGCTGCTCACCAGCGCTCCGGTAAAGAACGCCTGCGTGCAGGGTATCGCGTGCGGCATGCGCATCAAGAACGGCTACCAGGACATGGTCGAGCAGGCCAAGGCCAATGTCGATGACATGGTTGCCGAGGCTGCTTACATCACCCAGAGCGAGGCCGCCGCGGACAACGCAGCCGAGTAGCGCTCCCAGGCACAAACTATGAGATTCTCGATTATCAGCGAGATCCCCGGCAGGACCCGCCTCCAGTTGGCGGGTCCTGTGCCAGAGAGCGATCTCGATGCGCTTTTAAAGCTCAGCGGCGACATCGACGGCGTGCGCAAGGTGCGCGTTTATGGCCGCATTGGCCAGATGGCGCTGGAGTACGACGAGCCGCGCCGCGAGAGCGTGCTCGACACCTTGGGCGCACTCGATGCTCAAGCTATCGCCGATGCCAAGTCGGGCTACGTGATGCAACTCGAGCCGCGCAAGCACAAACTCATTATGGACCTGGCGACACTCGTCGGTGCCCATTACGCGCGCCGCTGGTTTCTGCCTACGCCGCTGCGTGCGGTGTTTGTCGTGGCCGGTTACATGACCTTTTTGCGCGCCGCCCTCCATGAGCTCGCGCAGCCGCGCCTGACCGTTCCCGTGCTCGACGCTTCGGCCATCGGCATCTCGTTTGTCAAACGCGATGTCGATACCGCGGGCCAGACGATGTTCCTGCTCAACGTGGGCGAGCTGCTCGAGGACTACACCCGCGCCATGAGCGAAAACGAGCTCATCAACTCGCTGCTCGATGTGCCCGACAAGGCGCAAAAGGTCGTCGGCGACACCGAGGTAAGTGTTGCCGCGACCGAGCTTGAGCCCGGCGATCTGGTAGCCGTGCGCACTGGCATGTCCATTTGCATCGACGGTGTTGTCGAGCAGGGGAGCGCCATGGTCAACCAGGCGACCCTGACCGGCGAGCCGCTTGCCGTCGAGCGCAGCGTGGGCGACGACGTGTTCGCCGGCACCGTCGTGGAGGACGGCAGTATCCTGGTGCGCGTGCGCGCCAACACGGCACAGACCAAGCTGCGCTCGATTGTCTCACTCGTGCAGACGGCCGACTCGCTCAAGTCCGAGGGCCAGTCGCACATGGAAGACCTCGCCAACAAGATCGTCCCGTGGAACTTCCTGCTCGCGGGCCTGGTTGCGCTTACCACCCGCAGCCTTATCAAGACCTCGGCGGCGCTGATGGTCGACTACTCGTGCGCACTCAAGCTCACGGGTTCCGTCGCCGTCATGACTGCCATGAGCGATGCTGCCAAGATGGGCGTCATGGTCAAGGGCGCGAAGTACTTTGAGTCGTTTGCCAAGGCCGACACCATTGTGTTTGATAAGACCGGCACGCTCACCGAGGCGCAGCCGCGTCTTGCCTGCGTGCTCACCACCGATGGCTGGAGCGATGACGAGGTCCTGCGCCTTTCCGCTTGCTTGGAGGAGCATTTCCCGCATCCGGTGGCGCGCGCCGTGGTCAATGCGGCACGTGAGCGCGGGCTCGAGCATCGTGAACGCCATGCTGCCGTCGAGTACATCGTGGCGCACGGCATCGCTTCGTCCATCGAAGGACGTCGTGCCATCATCGGTTCCGCGCACTTTGTATTTGAGGACGAGGGCGCACAGCTCGAATCCGACATCAAGGAGCGCATCGAGTCTCAGATGCAGGGCCTGTCGCCGCTGTATCTGACGGTCGACGGCACGGTCGTCGGCGTGCTCGGCATCGAGGATCCGCTTAAGCCCGGGGTCCGTGAGGCCATCGCCGACCTGCATGCGCTGGGCGTCAAGCATGTCGTTATGCTCACGGGCGATTCGGAGCGCACTGCCGAGCGCATTGCGCGCGAAGCGGGCGTTGACGAGTTTAAGGCCGAGCTGCTGCCCGAGGACAAGTACGCCTATGTGGAGCGCATTAAGAGCGAGGGGCGCCATGTTGCCATGGTGGGCGACGGCGTCAACGATTCGCCGGCGCTTGGTTTGGCCGACGTGGGCCTGGCCATGGGTGGCGGAAGTGATATTGCCAAGGAGGTCGCCGATATCATCCTGACCGATACGGATCTTGCCGCGATCGTGCGCCTGCGCCGCATGAGCCAGGGCCTCATTGATCGTCTGACGAGTTCCTATTCTAAGGTGATGCTCACCAACTCGGCGCTTTTGGCGCTCGGCATTACCGGCGCGATTACCCCGCAGGCGTCGTCGCTGCTGCACAACGGCTCAACGATCGCCTACAGCCTCAACAACGCAAAGGCTTACCTGCGTTAGCAGGCGTGTTCGCCCACGTTATCTGGCCCGCGCCCGGATGGCATTGCCGCCATCCGTGTGCGGGCCTTTTGCGTTTGACCATCTGCTAGCTTCTCTATATAGTGGTGCTAGCATGGCTAGCAAATTGAAGGAGCGTGAATGGCGTGGGTGCTATTAGCGGCATGGCGCAAGTGAATGTTCGCGTTGATCGCCAGGTCAAGGCTCGTGCCGAGGAAGCACTGCGGCTCTCGGGTGGGTCGCTGCCCGAGCTCATCAAAAAGGTTGTGGCCAAGGTTGCGCAGGGCGGCGGTTCGTGTGAGGAAATCCTTGAGGCCGTTAACGACCGGCAGCGGGGTGCCGCGCTGGATTCTCCGTTTGCCGCATCCTGGGCGGCGGCTGATCAGCTTTACGCGGACTTGGGCATCGCTGTGTCGCCCGTATCCGACGATCGCGGTTGGGACACAATCTATTCCGAAGCCATGGATGAGCATTATCGCCAAAAGGGGATGATCCAGTGAGTGGGGCTCCCCTCAAAATAATGGTGGACGCCAACGTATGGGTCGATTCGTTTTGCGTCGACCATGCCGAGTCGCTTGCCGCGCGTGCGTTTATTGGGCAGGCGACGGAGACGGGGGCGTTGCTGTTCTTTCCGGTGAATATCGTCAAGGACGTGCTGTACGTTGTCCAACACGAGCTGAAGCGTAGCGTTCTTGCCAGCGGGGGAGTGCTCGACGAGGCGTCTGCCCGTGCAATTGGCGATGCGACGTTGGCGTTTGTTCGGAATATGACCGAAAACGCTATGGCCGTGGGCGCTGATGCATCCGATCTGTGGCTAGCAGACAAATATCTGACGCTCCATCGCGATTACGAGGACAACTTGGTACTCGCCGCATGCAAACGCGCCCAGGTTGATTACTTGGTGACCAACGATCGTAAGCTGCTCGAACATGCCGATCTTGCAGCAAAGACACCTCGTCAAATGATGCCGATTCTTGCTTTGGCCGAGCGTGGTGGGCGGGTGTCCCGATAGCGCCTGGCTGTCTGCGTGGCCTTCGGAACGTCGGCGCTCAGAAGGCCACGCATCCTTTAATTACAAAAGCGCTGCCTTAATGGCGGGACTTTCTGCGAGCTGCTCGGCTGCCTTTTCGTCGGAACTGTCGAGTGCTGCCAGACTGCGGTAGACCCACTCGTTGACTTGGGTGTTCTTGACGCCTGCGGTCTGCATAAGGGCGCCTACCTCGCGGATTGCTGCGAGCAGATCGGCTTTGGGACCCGCGAGCTCGACCTCGACGCCGTGGTAGGCGGTCACGCCGCGGTTTTCGCTCACGTGGTCGATAAAGCCCTCGACGGTCTCAAGCTGCTGGGCGAGAGCTGCATCATCGTCAGCGTCCAGCGCGACGAGTGCGTTCGATACCGTGAGGGCGGGATGTCCGCAGGGAACAAAGCCTTCGATGACATCCATAGCTTCGGTAATGGTTGAGCCCAGGCCTGCGAGGGCATTGACGAGTTGCTGCTTGGTATCCATAACGGTCCTTTCGACGGGTCAATTTTGCTTGGCGAAAATATACGTGATGCGATCGGTAGCAAAAGTGTGAAGTGCAGCGCACATTGGGGTCTTCACAGCTCGTGCATAGAACAGCTGTCTACCTTTAGAACGTGGTAAGATAGCTATCCACGAGCGGGGTTCACCCCGCGTGTTCCTTGAAAAGTCGACGGTTATCGGGTGTTTGCAGACCCGATACCATCCAGACTTTCCCAACATTCGGGGGCGACTGGTTTCGACACGATAGCCCTGAGAGAGGAAGCAAGCCGAGGTCTCCTCGCCTCGTTAAACAGGGGTACCGTCAAATTGAATTGACAACAACTCTTCTTTTGAGCCTATGGCTCTCGCTGCTTAGTTTATAGCGGCGCGTCAACCCGGTGATTTCCCCGACACCGGCGCGACGTCATTTTAGGGGAATGCTCCCGCGCACGTAATCGGTATGGCGCGGGCTAAGACCGAACCGGTTGGGATGCCGCGAGCGTGTCGCTGCGCGCAAAGCGTCCGAGACTAAACCAGCGACTGAGCTTGGAGATGCCAATCAGGGGGCTTTCGTGGACCGGAGTTCGATTCTCCGCGCCTCCACCATAAGCAACAGGCAGGTAGATATTCGTATCTACCTGCCTTTTTATTTCTAGTCCGCACCGCGGAGAATCGAACTCTGCGCAGGGCGCGGGCGTAAAGAAAACGCGTAAGCGTTTTTAGCCCGCGGGCGAGGGCGGCGGCAGCCGACCGAAGCCGGTGCGGATTTGCGAAGCAAATACGCGGATTCTCCGCGCAAACTTCCGACTCAAAACGGATGCGATGTTGATCGAATCTCAGCTGGCCTCGCCCAGCGTCAACGGATCCCCCCGTACCGCGGAGAATCGAACTCTGCTCCAAAACCTGCGCGCTCGCCATCCCAAAACTGGGTAGAAGAAAGCCAAAACGCAATCGCAGGAGGTCAATATGACTGCAGAAGATAAGGCAAAGAACGCCGGCAAGGTCGCGCTCGTCTTGGAGGGCGGCAGCTTCCGCGGGCAATTTACCGCAGGCGTGCTCGACGTTCTTATGGAGGCCGGCGTCGAGATTCCGGCGGTATATGGCGTATCGGCCGGCGCCCTCAACGGCGTGAACTACAAGTCACACCAGATCGGCCGTGCCAACCGCATCAACCTGGCTTTCTGCAGCGACAGCCGCTTCATGGGCGCCGCATCGTTTGCGTCCACGGGCTCCATTGTGGGTTACGACTTTATCTTCAACGATGTCCAGGACCGCCTGGATCCCTTTGACAGCGAGACGTTCGACGCGAGCCCCATCGAGATGTACGCCGTCGCGACGGACATGCTCTTTGGAACCGCCGCGTACCTGCCGGTCAAAAGCGCCGTACTTGACCTCGACGCCGTGCGCGCCTCGACGTCGCTGCCGCTGGTGACGCCGCCGGTTGAGATCGACGGGCACAAATACGTCGACGGCGGCGTGGCCGATTCGGTCCCCATCGAGCACGTGCTGGAGGAGGCGGGCTTCGATCGCGCGGTTGTCATTGTCACGCAGGACCGCTCGTATGAGAAAAAGCCCTACGAGTTTTTGCCGGCCGCGCGCGCCCGCTACGCCGACTACCCCTATCTGCTCGAGGCTATCGAGACGCGCCACGACCGCTATAACCTCCAGCGCATGCACCTGTGGAAGTATGAGCGCGAGGGCCGCGCGCTGGTCGTTGCTCCGCAAAAGCCGGTCGAGGTCGGCCATGTCGAACACGATCCGGCAAAGCTCCTCGACCTGTATATTCAGGGCCGCCAGGAGGCAAAGCGCCTGCTCGCGGAAATCCAAGAGTTCGTTGAACGCTAACGACGGCGAACCCTCAAAAAAATGACAACAGCTCAAGAGCTGGAAAATCACAGCTCGTGGATGACATGTGCAGAAACTCTGGTCGGAGCCAAAATACCTGTTGACTCGTACGGCGAGCGGGGTAATATGGACGGGTTACTTGCAGAGCCCCGTGAATCTCTGTAACAACACGTACTGTACATGGAGGAGTCTAAGTGATTTCGAAATCGACTCACTACGCCAAGCAGGGCGAGGTCCAGCGCAACTGGGTTCTCGTCGACGCCGATGGTGCTGTCCTGGGCCGTCTTGCCACCCAGATCGCAATGATCCTGCGCGGTAAGAACAAGCCCCAGTTCACGCCCAACAGCGACTGCGGCGACTTCGTTGTCGTCATCAACGCCGATAAGGTCCAGCTTACCGGTAACAAGGCCGACACGAAGACCTATTATCGCCACAGCGGCTACAACGGCGGCCTCAAGGCTGAGAGCTTCCGCCAGGCTATGGAGAAGCACCCGGAGAAGGTCATCGAGCGCGCCGTTCGCGGTATGCTGCCCAAGACCACCCTCGGCCGTGCCCAGATGACCAAGCTTAAGGTCTACGCTGGTGCCGAGCATCCGCATGCTGCCCAGAACCCCACGAAGATTGAGCTGGAGGCTTAAAGATGGCTGAGAACACCGTTGTCTACCAGGGTACCGGCCGTCGTAAGAACGCCGTCGCCCGCGTCCGTCTCGTCCCCGGCACCGGCAAGGTGACCATCAACAAGCGTGACGCCGAGCAGTATTTCGGCCGTCATCAGCTCGTTGAGAACGCCCTTGCTCCCTTCAAGGTGACCGACACCGCCGGTCAGTTCGATGTTATCGCTCTGTGCGATGGCGGCGGCATCTCCGGTCAGTCTGGCGCTCTGCGCCTGGGCATCGCTCGCGCTCTTCTGAACGCTGGCGACTACCGTGCTGACCTCAAGAAGGCCGGTTTCCTTACGCGCGATGCTCGCGTGGTCGAGCGCAAGAAGTACGGCCTCAAGAAGGCCCGCCGCGCTCCACAGTTCTCCAAGCGCTAAGGTTTTATCTCCTTTCGAGATACAATGTACAAGCGGGGCCTGCCGATTGCTCGGCGGGTCCCGCTTTTCTTTTTCGACTAGGGTGGGCGACTGCGTTTTGCCCACTTGGGAAGGAGCGATCCTATGCCCCAGAACATCTTCGGTACCGATGGCGTCCGTGGCGTCGCCAACGCCGACCTCTCGTGCGACCTCGCGTTTCGCCTGGGCCGCGCGGCGACCAAGTTCCTCGGCCCGGATATCTGCATCGGCCGCGACACGCGTCTTTCGGGCACCATGCTCGAGAGCGCGCTGACCGCCGGCATCATGGCCGAGGGCGGCCGTCCGCACTGCTGCGGCGTTATCCCTACGCCGGCCGTGGCGCTGCTCACCGTCCAAAACGAGCTCGATGGCGGCATCGTCATTTCTGCTTCGCATAATCCGCCGGAGTTCAACGGCATCAAGTTCTTTAGCCGCAAGGGCATGAAGCTTCCCGACGCGGTTGAGGAAGAGATCAGCGCCTGGGTCATGTCCGAGGAGGCCATGGCTGCCGACACGCTGCCGACCGGCGCCGGTGTGGGTCACATCATCAAGATGAAGTACGCCCGCAAGGCATATGTCGATCATGCCATCAGCACGCTCGACGGCCTTAAGCTCGACGGCCTGGTTGTTGCCGTCGACTGCGGTCACGGTGCTTCCTGCCAGACCACGCCCGCCGCGCTGCAGCGCCTGGGCGCCACGGTCCATGCCATCAACACCGATTACTGCGGCACTGACATTAACGTTGAGTGTGGCTCCACGCACCTTGAGCCCCTGCGCGAGCTCGTGCTGCGCACCCACGCCGATATCGGCCTTGCCCACGACGGCGACGCCGATCGCGTGCTGTTCGTGGACAGCGAGGGCAACGAGATTGATGGCGACTACATCCTGGCTATCTGCGGCTCCGACCTTGCTGCTCGCGGCAAGCTCGCCAACTCCGAGATCGTCTCGACCGTCATGTGCAACCTGGGCTTCTCCATCGCAATGAAGGAGCAGGGCTTTGAGATGGTCCAGACCGCCGTGGGCGACCGCTATGTTCTTGAGCGCATGCTCGAGGACGGTGCTGTTATCGGTGGCGAGCAGTCCGGCCACATCATCTTCCTGGAGCACAACACCACCGGCGACGGTCTGGTGACGGCTCTGCAGCTGCTGGCCGTGCTCAAGCGCACCGGCCGCACCCTTACCGACCTTGCCGGCATCATGAAGAAGTACCCGCAGGTGCTCGTCAACGTGCATTCGGACAACAAGGCCGGCCTGGACGATTGCCAGCCCATTTGGGACGCCGTCGCTGCCGCCGAGAAGGAGCTTGACGGCCGCGGCCGCATTCTGGTGCGCCCGAGCGGTACTGAGCCGCTGGTTCGCGTTATGGCCGAGGCGGAGACGCACGAGCTGACCCAGCGTGTTGTCGACGACATCGTCGAGGTTGTCAAGCGCGAACTTCCCTAATGGTCAAAAACGGGTGCCAAGTGGTAAACTGTTAAAGCTATTTTGGTTGATTGGTATGTCCGAGGGGGATCATGTTCACTAAAGTCCTAAGGTCTTTTGGTATGCGTGGTCGAGTCCTTACGCTGGATGCTCCCATCTCGGGCGACGTCATTCCGTTGTCCGAGGTCAATGACCAGACATTTGCCACCGGCCTTTTGGGCCAGGGCGTGGCGATTCAGCCTACGGGTACGCGCGTGATTGCGCCGGCAGACGCCAAGGTCGAGGCCATTTTTCCCACGGGACACGCCGCTGCGCTCAACACGGTCGATGGCTTGGACGTGCTCATCCACGTTGGCTTGGACACTGTTCAGCTCGAGGGCAAGCACTTTACCGTACATGCGCAAGTGGGTGACATCGTCCATAAGGGCGATGTACTCATTGAGTTCGATCGCGAGGCAATTGCTGCCGAGGGCTACGATGTGACGGTTCCCATCTTGGTGTGCAACTCCGTTGAGTTCTCGAGTATCAAGGGCTCCGTTGGCGTGCATGTCGAAGAGATGGACCAGCTCATCGTTGCTCGCGAGCGATAGCAAGTGCACGTGGCCATTAGCCTACAATTCAAACACGTTTACGGAGGGCGCCCTTGAAAGAGGACGCCCTCCGTGGCAAGATGGGATTTGTCCGAAGCTAAAAGGCTTCGGGTCACCGTGGACGGGCAGGGGCCTCGACGCGGCTAGACACGAGACACATACATTACGCGACCTCGCCCTGGTGGCCGCACACGTTGGTTGCGGCCGACGCGGGCCGCGGGCAAGTGCTTGTAAGGGGAGCCTTGCCTCTCTTGTACGAGAAAGGACGCGTAATGAAGATCATTAAAGCTAAAGACTACGAGGATATGAGCCGCAAGGCCGCCAATATCATCTCGGCGCAGGTTATCCTCAAGCCCGATTGCGTGCTGGGCCTTGCCACCGGCTCCACCCCGATCGGTGCCTACAAGCAGCTCGCTGCTTGGTACGAGAAGGGCGACGTCGACTTTGCCGAGGTCAGCACCTACAACCTGGACGAGTATCGCGGCCTTTCGCACGACGATCCCCAGAGCTATCACTACTTTATGCGTGAGAACTTCTTCGATCACATCAACATCGACCTGAACAACACGCATGTGCCCGACGGTTCCAACCCCGACGCCGCCGCTGTCTGCTCTGAGTACGACAAGATCGTCGCCGCCGCCGGTTACCCGGATCTGCAGCTGCTCGGCATTGGCAACAACGGCCACATCGGCTTCAACGAGCCCGATGACCACTTTTCCAAGGGCACGCACTGCGTCGACCTCACCGAGAGCACCATTCAGGCCAACAGCCGCCTGTTCGACAGCATCGACGACGTTCCCCGTCAGGCCTACACCATGGGTACCCAGACCATCATGTATGCCCGCATGATCCTGGTCGTCGCCAACGGCGAGGCCAAGGCTCAGGCCGTGCATGACATGTGCTACGGTCCGGTTACGCCCGCGTGCCCGGCTTCGATCCTGCAGCTGCACACCAACTGCGTTGTCGTTGCCGACGAGGCCGCCCTTTCGCTCTGCGAGTAGCGCGAATCCTGCACCTCGACATAGCCTTGCCTAAGGCCTCCGCTTTGCGGGGGCCTTTTTGCTATCCCTTTCCGCCCGCTTGACCAAAATCTTGCCGCAAGCTTGACGAATGCCGGATGTCCAACAGTTTGATTCATTTCATACCAGATTCTATGCAAAAATGCCACTAAAAGGTCGTAGACGGTAGCGGGTGCTAGGCGAGTTGAATGACATAGCTGAACCTTGTTCATCTGCGTTACACTGCCGCTTAGATGGGACAAGCTGACAAGCTCATTTACCTGCTTAAAGACCGATTAGTCGGGGGATTAATAACAATCGGCCCTCGCTGTACAAAAACTTGCCGCTTGCGTACCGAAAGACAACCTAAAACACAAAACCGCTCTATTCATGGTGCGGCTTGTATAGTCTTGCGGTTACGGTGTCCATACGGTCGAGTAGAGGAGCAGGTATGGTAAACGATTTGGATAGTATAGACGACCTCGAACTGATGCCGCTGGGCGGAGGCTATATGGTGCGACGTGAGCGTCTGCTAAATGAGCTTATCGCCAAGGGCCGAAAGGCCGGCATCGTGGTTCTCTACGCGCCTGATGGCTTTGGGAAAACCTCGGTGCTGCTGCAGTACACCCAAGAGGTAAAAAGTGACCCGACGCGAGGCCCCGTGCGGATTATCGAGGCGGATCGAGCCATTGGGCGCGAGGTGTTTATGCAGCTCGAGGTGGTAACCGAAGAGCTCAAAGACAAGCCGCATTCCCTTGTCGCGATTGATAATGTGCCAAATCTCGATCAGCACGATACCGAAGACCTCATTGACAGGATTCGCGGCCTGCGCGCTATGGGGGTAGGGGTCTTTATTTCCTGCCGTCCTTCAAATCGTCAGCTGATTCATGGGCTGGGTGACTCGGTTAAGATCAATGCGCAAATGCTCAAGGTGCATGCCTATGAGTATTCGGCGTGGGCATCGGCGTTTTCGATTAGCACATCGCTTGACTTTTACCAGCTCACACAGGGTGTGCCCGAGCTTGTTTCGGCTTTGCAGACGGGTCTGTACGGCCAGGGCGATGTTGCCGGTCTGCTCGAAAGCGAGATTGTCAACGTGTATGGTGCGGCACTTGTCGATCTTGCTTCGCTCGACAATAATGCGCTGTTTTGCGTGGCATGTCTCATGGTTTTGATGGGCGAGGGCAATATTGCAGAACTCGAGGCTTGTGGAGTGAGGCTGTCGATGATCGACCAGTCCTACCTTGTACGCGATTACCCGATCTTTGGTTTAGATCCGGCCGACCGGAGCTTTACGTGCCTGGGCGCCGAGGATAACGGACGGCTTCGCCTGCGAAAGTTGGTGGCCGAGATCCGTCCCGAGCTAGTTCCGCGGGCGGCTCGAATTTTGCTCAAGGCAGGCCGATGTGATGCGGCGATGGACCTGGCCGACGCCTTTCTGGACCGTAGCGTGGTCCTTGAACTTGCCGGGCAGTATGGGGTCGATCTTGCTCTGACGGGGCACGGTGCCGATGTCTGCCGGGCGGCGTTGAGTACGATCGATGCCGAAGATCACGCTCCAGAGCCAACGCCTGCCGAGGCACTCGGCGTATATTTGGCGGCGGTCAGCGTGTCCAACACAAAGCTCGCCCGCTGCATGGCATCGCTCATTGAGCATGCGGGCGATCGGGCAGCCTGTGAAATAGATCCCGTTTCGTGGAAGGTCGCCCAGGTCCTTACGGCAGTTTGCTATGGGGACAACGGGCTTGGGCTTCCCATGAACCTTGCTGTGCCGGAAATCGAGACGGAACACACGGCACTCGACATGCTCTTTGCACATATCGGGGCCAAGCACTGGTTGGCTGAGCGGGGAGACGACGGTGGTGCTCTGCAGCAGCTCAAAACGCGCAAAGCATATGACTGCGAGCTCGATATCGCGGGGACTTTTATACGGGCCGATAGCATGCTAGTGGAGCTCTTCGATGGGTCGTTTGCGGGGATCGACGAGCGCGACGACGAGATGGCGCTGATACGGGACGCGCTCGATGTACGTGGACTTAAGGCGCCGGCTATCTGGGTGCGCATGGTGCTGGCGGCACGGCGGCTCCTTTCCGGCTTGCCGGTAACCGACGACGCGGCGTTCAACGAGCTCGATCGCTTTGCCGTACGCATGCGCGACAACCAGATTCAGCTGTTTGGCCTGCTGCTAGAAGGCTGGCAATCGCTGGCAGAAGGTCGGCCGGTCAATGCGAAGTTCCGCGCGGTCCAGGTGCTCAAACTAGCTGAGGAGCCAATTGCATACATGCGCGACAATGCGTTGCTGCTGGAGCGTACGGCGTATCTGCGTAACACCTCGATGGTTTCGGTGCGCGAGGAGGCGGAGCTGCTCGATATAAGCCAGACGCAGGTTGGTGGTGCAGAAGCATGGATGGTGGCGCTGCATTTGGCTTGCGCGGGGCGAGATAGCGATCTTGCGGCCTGGATGTCCATGAATCGCGCGGGGATTCTAGAGCCATCGTATCGGCTCTTTGCACGCCTTGCCATGCATTGTCTGGGCGAGCCGGCGGCCAGAATTCGTAAGAAACTCCCCGTGCGCGAGCTATCGCGGTACTCGCTGCGTGACGATCTGGAAGGGGAGGGTGAGCGCCTGTTTCAGGCTGGCGAGGTTGAAGCCGTCGATGCTATCGAACATATCGAGATTCGCATGTTTGGGGCGTTTCGCGCCGAGCGCGACGGGTTTCCCATCACGGACAAGATGTGGCGCCGCAAGAAAGCGGCAACGCTCGCCGAACGGCTTGCGCTGGGCATGGATGCGCTGGTCGACCGCGAGACACTGGCCATGGAACTGTGGCCCCATGCTGAGTTCAATAGCGCCCGCAACAACTTGTACTCGACGATATCACGCCTGCGCTCGGCCTTGGGGCCGACGCCGGACGGCAAATCGTGCGTGCTCATCCAAAATGAATGCATTGGGCTCAACAGTGACTACGTCAAGACCGATGTACGGCTGTTTGACCAGATAAGCCGCGAGGTTTTGGGAAATCGCACGGGTGCGCGCGGGCCCCATTTAGTTGAGCTGTGCCTTAAGATTGAGCAGCTTTATGCCGGACCGCTGTATGTTCCCAATGGCTGTAATCCCACCTACTTTTTGCGTATGCGACGCATTATGCAGTCAAAGTTCATCGATTGCATGATTAAGGGAGCAAATGCCGCTCTAGAAGAAAACGATTTGCAGTCGGCGATTTGGCTGGCGGAGTCGGGGCTTCGACAGGAAACGGCGCGTGAGGATATGGTGCGCTGCGCCATGCGTGTCTACAGTGCGGCGGGGCGGCGGCGCGATATCGTCGAGCTATACAGTGGACATATGCACCATCTGAGGGAGCAGGTCAATGGCGTGCCCGAGCCCGAGACGCGGCGTCTATACGAGCGCTTGGTGGAGGGGCGGCTCAATCGCGTGTTGGTCGAGCGATAAAAAAACGGGCGCCCGAAGTACTTGGGCACCCGTAAGCTTGCTATGTGTTGGATCGCCGGATCATTGGCTCTTAGACGAGCTTGATCTTCTCGATGTCCTTGCGCGAGGACTCGCGATACAGTGAGAACTTGCGGCCGATGACCTGGACGACCTCGGCGTGGCAACGCTCGGCGAGCTCCTCGGCGGCCTCGCGGGCGGAAAGGCTGGAGCCATCGAGCACGGAGCACTTAACGAGCTCGTGCTTCTCCAGATAGGCGACCGTCTGCTCGACGGTGCCCTCGTTGACATCGGACTTACCGATGATGATGGCGGGGTTGAGGTGATGGGCCATGCTGCGAAGCTGCTTGACCTGTGCTCCTGTCAGTGCCATGGGTTCTCGCTTTCTATGTATGGGGCGCCCCGCGACGGGGCCTTAATTTACGTGAGCTGTCCCACGATAGCGCAGGAACGGTGCGGTGTGGAGCGCGTTTGCCCAGTTCAAAAAGAATGCGGATGCCGAGTGAGTGGGCAGTGCGGGCTGCGAACAGGCTATGAGCTGGGCGCAGAGACCGGCTCCCATGCAATAAACGCCCAACGGACCTTGCGGACGTGGTCGAGCATGTAGCGTCCCTGCGGCACGCCCTTGGAGCCCGGCTCGCCGGCACGGGGATTCTCAATCATGTGTTGAGCGATGTAGTCGCGCAGGCGGTCGATCTTATCCTCGTTGCCATGCTCGAGCATACGGGAAAAATCTGCTACGCCCGCCTCAAGGCTATCGAAGGTGTCGCGACGGGGCGATTCAAAGTACGTAACCTGCGGCAGGGCACCCATCTGAATGAGGATATTAAAAGCATACACAAAGCCATTACTGCAGGTAACCGAGGCGCCGATGGCGTTCATCAGGTGCAGATCATAGCGCGGGCTGGAGTTGGCGACCATCGTGACAGCGCAACGCCGACGAGCCGTACGATCAAGCTTGGCAAGCGCGCCTTTTAGGTTGGTCGTCGTAACCGACCGACTGGCAAAGGCAACATCTACCGCTTTTGCGATCGGTCCAACCAAATACCAGTCATCATCCCAAGCAAGCTCAAGCGGCGTAATAAGATCTTCGAGCCCGTAATACTCAATGCCGGCATCAAGCGTGCCCAACATGGCAGGAGAGAAGTCGGCAGCAATCACGGAATGCCCAGCCTGAGCAAGCGGAATAGCAATCGACCCAGCCCCACACCCCATATCAAGCACCGACTCGCCGGGCTCAAGCGCCAACAGCTTTATAAAATCCCGAGCATAAGGGGCAGTCTCCAACGGCCGAAAATGCCGAGCCCGCTTATCCCATTCAAAAGAATCATCAGCCCGATGCCGAGCGGCCTGCATCTGCATCCACTCCTGGTTCCAATCTGTGGAAAGCAGCTCAGAACGATTCTCCCCATCAACCACGGGCCAACCTCCTAGCAACAAAAAAGCGGCCCCTCCCAAAAGAAGAGCCGCAACAAGCATATATCAGAAAAAGAACCGTTCCAACGCCAAACCGCCGCACCAGCCAAGTGGTGCAGGAGCGAAGCGACTGCAACCGGGATAGAACCCAACTGAGGTCCCGTTGTGCGGGAGCCCCGCCGCCGGGCGGCAGACATATAAGGTCGATCGCGAGTTTCGCACGCAAAGGAGGCCACTTAATGTGGCCTCCGTCTTGCGCAGGACTGTCCGAGCAGGCGACCTTATATGTCTGCCGCCCGGCGGCGGGGCTCCTCGCCCGAACCCCTCAGCTAGTTCTTCAGCGAGTTCAGCGGTGCCGGGAAGCGTCCACCACGGTGGGCAAGCACGGTGCCGGCGTTGGGGTTCACCGGCATGATGGGTGCACGGCCAAACAGGCCGCCGTACTCGACGCAGTCGCCCACGCCCTTGCCGATGGCGGGAATCACGCGGACGGCCGTGGTTTTGTTGTTGATGACGCCGATAGCCATCTCGTCGGCGATGATGCCGGCGATGGTCTCGACCGGGGTGTCGCCGGGGATGGCGATCATGTCCAGGCCGACGGAGCACACGCAGGTCATGGCCTCGAGCTTCTCGAGCGAAAGCGCGCCGGCCTCGACGGCGGCGATCATGCCGGCGTCCTCGGACACGGGGATAAAGGCGCCGGAGAGACCGCCCACGCTGGAACTGGCCATGACGCCGCCCTTCTTGACGGCATCGTTGAGCATGGCGAGCGCGCAGGTCGTGCCCGGGCCACCGCAGGTGCCCACGCCGATGATCTCGAGGATGCGCGCGACGGAGTCGCCGATGGCGGGCGTGGGAGCCAGCGACAGGTCGACAATGCCCTTCTCGACCCCCAGGCGATGGGCGGCCTCGCGGCTCATGAGCTCGCCGGCACGGGTGATCTTAAAGGCGGTCTGCTTAATCTTCTCGGCGACTTCCATCATCGATGCGGAATCGGGCAGCGTCTCCAGGGCTGCGGCCATAACGCCGGGCCCCGAAACGCCTACGTTGATGACGGCGTCGGCCTCGCCACCGCCGTGGACGGCGCCCGCCATAAACGGGGAGTCCTCGACCATGTTGGCAAAGCAGACAAACTTGGAAGCGCCGACGGAATCCTGATCGGCCGTGAGCTTGGCGGCATCGATGATGGTCTGCGCGGCCATGAGCACGGCGTCCATGTTGATGCCGGCGCGCAGGCTGGCGACGTTGACGCTGGAGCAGACGCGGCTCGTGGTGGCGAGCGCCTGCGGAATGGACTGGATAACGCGGCGGTCGGCGTCGCCGATTCCCTTCTGGACGAGCGCGGAGAAGCCGCCCAGGTAGTCGATGCCGAGGGTCTCGGCTGCACGGTCGAGGGCATGCGCGATGGGGGTGAGGTCCTCATCCTTGCAGCACGCGGCAATCTGCGCCACCGGGGTGACGGAAACGCGCTTGTTGACGATGGGGATACCGTACTCGCGCTCGAGGTTCTCGGCGGTCTCGACCAAGTGCTCAGCCGTGTGCGTCACGTGGTCGTAGATCTTCGTGCACATGCGGTCGAGGTTCTCGTCACCGCAACCCATGAGCGAAACACCCATGGTAATGGTTCTGATGTCGAGGTTCTGCTCCTCAACCATGCCGCGGGTTTCCGCGATTTCTGCGGGCGTGATCGCCATCCTTGCGCTCCTATCTGCCAAAACGAGCATAGTCTTATCTATTCTAACGTGCCGCACGTGCCAAGTGGCGCGTGCGGCACGTTTTGGTGCTCGGTTGTTTCCGTTGTGTTACTGCCCAAAGACCTCTTCGGCGATGCGCGCGCTCTCGGCGGCGTCCTTGGCGTAGTAGTCCGCGCCGATCTGCTTGGCGTATTCGGGGGTGAGCACGGCGCCGCCCACGATGATCTTGACGCCTGGGACCTCGGCATGAAGTAGCTTGATGGTCTCCTCCATGGCGACGACCGTGGTGGTCATAAGCGCCGAAAGGCCGACGAGCTTAATGTCGCGCTCCTTGACGGTCTTGAGCACCTCCTGCGGATCGACGTCGCGACCCAGATCAAAGACGGTATAGCCGTAGTTATCGAGCAGCATCTTAACGATGTTCTTACCGATATCGTGGATGTCACCTTTAACGGTGGCCACGCAGATCTTACCCTTGTCGGCAATCTCGCCGGCGGGCATCAGGCGCTTGATGGTGTCGAAGCCCACGCGTGCGGCTTCGGCCGAGGCCATGAGCTGCGGCAAGAAGAACTTGCCCTGGTCAAAGAGGACGCCAACCTCGTCGAGGGCGGGGATAAAGTGGTTGTTGATGAGGTCCATGGCGTCGTGATCTGCCAGCAGACGCTCGGTCTCGGCCGCGATTTCGCCCTTGCGGCCCGAGACGACCATGTGGCGGATGGGGTCGTCGTTGCCGTCGGTGCCAGCAGCGGGCACAGTGTCGGTCGATACTGCCTGAGCCGCCGCCGGGTTCGCGGCGATCTTGTACGGATCGGTCCAGCCGGCGTAGCGCTCGATGTATCCGGTCGAGCCCTCGTCCTCAACGCTCAGGACGCGATAGCTGTAGACGGTATCCATAAAGCGCTTGGAACCCGGGTTCATGATGGGGGCATCCAGACCTGCACCAAAGGCGGCGGCCAAAAAGACCGAGCCCAGCAGCGGCCGCGCGGGCAGGCCAAAGCTGATGTTCGATACGCCGAGTGCGCACTTGACGCCCAGGCGCTCCTTGCACAGAGACATGGCACGTAGAATCTGCTCAGCCTGGCGCTGGTTGGTCGAGGCGGTCATGACCAGGCAGTCGATGAGGATGCGGTCCGGGCCGATGCCGTAATGGGCGGCCTCGGCCACGATGCGCTCGGCGATGGCGAAGCGGGCCTCGGCGGTATCGGGGATGCCGCCCTCGTCGAGCGTAAGGCCGACGACGTTGGTGCCGTAGTGGGCCACCAGCGGAAAGATCTCATCCATGATCTGTTGTTTGCCATTGACCGAGTTGATGATGGGCTTGCCGGCGTAGCGGCGCACGGCGGCCTCGACGGCTGCGGGGTCGGTGGAGTCGATCTGCAGCGGCAGCAGCGTGGAGCCCTGGAGCTGCTCGGTGGCCTGCTGGATGACCTTGACCTCGTCGATCTCGGGCAGGCCCACGTTGACGTCCAGGATGTCGGCGCCCTGCTCCTGCTGGCTGATGCCCTGACTCACGACGTAGTCCAGGTCGCCGTCGCGCAGGGCCTGCTGCAGGCGCTTTTTGCCGGTGGGGTTGATGCGCTCGCCGATGACGGCGATCTTGTGGCCGTCGCAGGGGAGGTCCACGACCGTCTGGGCGCTCGTGACCGACATGCTGGGCTTGCGGTGGCGCGGGCTGGGCGTGTGGTTGTCGATAAGCGTGCGCAAGGCCGCCATGTGCGCCGGCGTGGTGCCGCAGCAACCGCCCACGACGCTCACGCCGTCCTCGATCATGCCGGCGACGGCCTCGGCGTACTCGGGTGCCTGGATATCAAAGACGGTATTGCCGTCATCGTCCACGCGGGGCAGTCCCGCATTGGCCTGCACCATAACGGGCTTGTCGGTGACGGTGAGCATGCGCGCGGCGAGCCCTCGGAGCTCGGCCGGGCCCTGGCTGCAGTTGATGCCCAGGACGTCGGCGCCGATGGCGTCGAGGGTGATGGCGGCGACCTCGGGGCTCGTGCCCAAGAAGGTGCGGCCGTCTTCCTCAAAGGTCATAGTGGCAAAGACGGGCAGGTCGGAGTTCTCGCGGCAGGCGAGGACGGCCGCCTTGATCTCGGCCAGGTCGGTCATGGTCTCGATAATAAAGAGGTCGACGCCCGCAGCGACGCCGGCGCGCACCTCCTCGGCAAAGAGGTCGTAGGCCTCGTCAAAGCTGAGGGTGCCCAGGGGGCGCAGCAGGGCGCCGATGGGGCCGATGTCGCCGGCGACGTAGCGGGCGCCGGCCTCGCGGGCGCAGGTGACTGCCGCGGCAAAGACGTCTGCCACGGTGGCGGCGCCGTCGAGCTTGTGGGCGTTGGCGCCAAAGGTGTTGGCGGTGATCACGTCACAGCCAGCTTCGACGTACTGACGCTGGATATCGGTGATGACCCGGGGTTCCTCAAAGTTGAGCAGTTCGGGCAGGGCGCCTGCCTTCATGCCGGCGGCCTGCAACATGGTGCCCATGCCGCCGTCAAACAGCAGGTGCCCGGTGCCCTCGATGGCGGCACGCAGGCGATCGTCCTTAATGCGAAGGTCATCGATCGTGCGCGTTTTGTACGCGGCACCGTTGCAGCGCGCAGCATTGACGGGTGCCGCCAGCGCGGCACCGTCCAGATCATGAGTGATAAGCGGAGTAAACATCGATGGCTCCTAATGGCTGGAATAGCAGGTGGTGTGGGCGGCGCGGAAGCGGCAGTGCTCACGCATGCGGCAGATATTGCAGGTGGGGCGGCTCTGGGCGTCGTGGACCTCGCCGTCGAACAGACCGATCACCGCGGTCACGCTCTTGGTGGGCATGAGCAGGCTGGTGGGGGTGACGGTAAGCCCGATGAGCCGTGTGGCGTTGAGCGCGTCCACGATTGAGCGCTGGGCCGTAAGCGGGCAGTCGCCATAGCCGGGACTGAAGCGCCAGTTGCCGGCGAGCCCGTGTGCAGCGGCGTCTGTCTTGACCTGTCGGTCCATCTGCTCAACAGCAGCTTCTACATAGGCAGAGCATGCGGCGTCGAGCACGGCGCCTTCCAGGGGTTGCTGGGCTCCCGTGGTGCGCAGGCGACGCTCGGCGTCCATGCCGAGGGTGCAGGCCATGAGCGCCGCCAGGCGGGCGTCTTTGAGATGTCGATAGATATCACGACCCCGCAGCTCAACATTGGTGCCAACCAAGCGGATGCAGGGCTCGCCCTGCTCGTCAACGCCCGTGGCATCGACGGCAAACACGCGTCGCACGCCGCGGGGCTCGATATCCAGCTCTAGGCGCTCGACCACAAGCTCAATTCGTCGTGACAGATCGGGCTCAATCTGCTGGCCGCCGTAGCCCAGATACTGCAGCATCTCGGCACGGTCGACACGAGGGTGGTGGGCAGCGTCGATACGGTAAAGCGCCGGCGACGCAAGGTCGGCCGGCACTTCAGCAACGGTTGTATCGACGTGCGGTTTTTCCATTACCCCAGGCGCTCCATAATGGTCGCGGCGATTGCAGGACGGTTCATAGTGTACAGGTGCAGACCGTCGGCACCGTGCTCCTTAAGGTCGCAAAGCTGACGAGCAGCATAATCTACACCGGCTGCCTGCAGGCTCTCGGGGTCGTTCTCGTACTTGGCGAGGATCTTGATGACGGGGGAGGGCAGCGACGCGCCGCACATAAAGACCATGCGGCTGATCTGCGACTTGCCCATAAACGGCATGATGCCCGCGGTAATGGGCACGGTGATGCCGGCCTTGTCGGCAAGCTCGCGGAAGCGATAGAAGCACTCGTTATCAAAGAAGAGCTGTGTCACAAAGAAGCTCGCGCCGGCGTCTTGCTTTTGCTTGAGGTGCTCGACCGAGAGGTTGAGATCCTCGCAGGCAATGTGGCCTTCGGGGTAGGCTGCGGCTCCCACGCAAAAGCCGGCGTCGACGAGCTCGGGGATGAGGTCGCGGGCGTAGGCGTAGTCGGAGGCAGGCTTGTCGTCCTCGGTCGCGCCGGCGGGCAGGTCGCCGCGCAGGGCTAGCACGTTTTCCACGCCGGCAGTGCGATACTCGTCAATCTTGGCGGCGATGTCGGCGTGGGTGCGGCCCACGCAGGTGAGATGCGCTACCGAGGGCGTATCGAATTCGCTCGAAATCATATGCGCGATGGGGGCGGTGGTGGCACCGTTACCCGAGCCGCCGGCCGAGCAGGTGACCGAGACAAAGCTCGGCGAAAGCTTACACAGATTGCCTGCCACCTCGCGAGCCGTGTCGAGGGTAAGCTCGCCCTTGGGCGGGAACATCTCAAACGAAACGGGTGCGGTGCCCTGGGATGCTGCCTGCTTAAAAACCTCGTCGACGCGCATATCGTGCTCCTTTAGATACTTAATAGTGTGATGTGTTGTAAGGATTCTACAGCACCACTGTGTTACGGTGGAGTTTCACTCGCTATTTGGGGATACCAATCGAAAATGCTTCGCTATCGGCATTTCCTATAACGGGGTAGTCAATCTAAGATCGGACTATATTGAATGGTATTTGATGCGAAATACCAGTTAATAGAGCCCATCCCAAATTGACTACCCTTAAACTATGGGGAGAGGTCTGCAATTTATACAGTTGATTGGCTGTTGAGGGTGGCAATGCCGCCTCGATAGGGTAACCTCATTGATTGGTTTCGTGACAGCAACATAACGGTAATGTCGCGGAAACACGACGAGCCTAATCTATGACTCGTTCGTTAGTAATCAACACCGCTTCTCACGCGGTGCCGATACGAAGGGAGTTCCGTATGGCCGATCTTACTGACCGCTTCGGGACCATGGTGTTCTCTGAGGAAGTCATGAAGGACTACCTCCCCAAGGACATTTGGAAGCGCCTTGCTGCAACCCTCGAGGGCGGTGAGCCGCTCGACCTGGATGTGGCCAACGCCGTTGCCCACGCCATGAAGGTCTGGGCCATCTCCAAGGGTGCGACGCACTACGCACACTGGTTCCAGCCGCTTTCGGGCATTACTTCCGAGAAGCACGACAGCTTCCTGGAGCCCAACCACGACGGCACCGCTATTACCAAGTTTACGGGCAAGAACCTCATCCAGGGCGAGCCGGACGCCTCCAGCTTCCCCAACGGCGGCCTGCGCGCCACCTTCGAGGCCCGTGGCTACACCGCTTGGGATCCCACCAGCCCCGCTTTTATCAAGGACGATGTCCTGTGCATCCCCACGGCTTTCTGCTCCTACACGGGCGAGGCCCTGGACAAGAAGACCCCGCTGCTGCGCTCCATGACCGCGCTCTCGCGTGAGTCCAAGCGCGTTTTGGCGCTGTTTGGTAAGACCCCCAAGAAGGTCGTTCCTTCCGTGGGCGATGAGCAGGAGTACTTCCTGATCAAGAAAGACGCTTACCGCAAGCGCAGGGACCTGGTCATCACCGGCCGCACCCTCTTTGGTGCTGCTCCCTGCAAGGGCCAGGAGCTCGAGGAGCACTACTTTGGCGCTATCCGCCCCACCGTCTCGGCCTATATGAAGGACCTGGACGATGAGCTGTGGGCGCTTGGCATTCCCGCCAAGACCAAGCACAACGAGGTCGCTCCCTGCCAGCATGAGCTCGCCCCTGTCTATGGCGAGGTCAACGAGGCCATCGACCAGAATCTGGTCATGATGGAGAAGATGAAGCTCATCGCCTCCCGCCACGACTTGGTCTGCCTGCTGCACGAGAAGCCCTTCGAGGGCATCAACGGTTCGGGCAAGCACAACAACTGGTCGCTTGGCACCGAGTCCGAGAATCTGCTCGATCCGGGCGACACTCCGCTCGACAACCTGCAGTTCATCGTCTTCCTCACCGCGGTGATCGAGGCCGTCGATAACTATCAGGAGCTCCTGCGTGCCTCCGTTGCCTCGGCCGGCAACGACCATCGTCTGGGCGCCAACGAGGCTCCTCCGGCGATTATGTCCATCTTCCTGGGCGACCAGCTTACCGAGGTCGTCGAGAAGATCATCGATGGCAAGGCTTCCGTCCATGCCACGCGCGGCGTGCTCGACCTGGGCGCCGATACCCTGCCCAAGTTGATGCAGGACAACACCGACCGCAACCGCACCTCCCCGTTCGCCTTCACCGGCAACAAGTTCGAGTTCCGTGCCTGCGGCTCCGAGCAGAACGTCTCCGACTCCAACCTGGTGCTCGATGCCGCCGTGGCCAAGTCGCTCAAGTCCTTCGCCGACGCACTCGAGGGTACGCCCGAGGATAAGTTCCAGGACGCCGCGCTCGAGTACTGCAAGAAGGTGCTGACCGATCACCAGCGCATCCTGTTCTCCGGCGACGGTTACTCCGACGAGTGGCCCATCGAGGCCGAGAAGCGCGGCCTTGCCAACAACAAGACCACGGCCGACGCCCTGCCCGCCTTTGTTTCCGATAAGGCCATTGCGCTCTTTGAGGAGACGGGTGTCCTGACCAAGGCCGAGGCCCAGTGCCGTTACGACTGCAAGCTCGAGAAGTACAACAAGCTCATGAACATCGAGGCTACCACGATGGTTCGCGAGGCGCGTCGTACCTATCGCCCGGTCATTACCGCCTACGCCACCAAGGTCGCTAAGGGCCTCGAGACTATTCGTGCCGCCGGTGCTGAGGCCGCCATGCAGTGCGAGCAGAACACGCTCAACAAGCTCTGCAACGGCATCACCGCCATCAACGACTCCATCAAGGCGCTCGACGCCGTGCATCAGAAGGCCGAGGCCCTCGATGGCCAGGAGCAGGCCAATGTGTATGCACACGAGGTCGTTCCCGCTATGGATACGCTGCGCGCCGCCGTGGACGCCATGGAGGAGATCGTTGCCGCCGACTACTGGCCGGTCCCGACCTACGACGACATCCTGTTCTACGTGTAGAACGTAACTGACATATCGTCACGGTATTGAGCCGGGGTCCGCATCGCGCGGGCCCCGGCTTTTTGTTTGAGAAGGACGCTTTGAAGCCCGTTTTGCAACTGATTCACCCACGCAATAAGGGGTCGTGGGCAAAAAACGTCAAATATGAGTACTGTCACAAGTGCTGTAGCATTATTTTTTTGTAAAATATGCTGTGTTACGCAACATATGTCCAAGTACTTAGCTGATAAACGTCTGCAATTCTTCCGCCGTAGGATTCCTGGCGTCTAAATCGCCTTCTGGTGATATGCAATCGCTGTTACTAAATTGGTAACAGTACTCATATTTGCTATTTTTTGCCCACGGGCCCTTGGATGACAGTGTGATTTAATGCCCTCGGGGTTCGAATCCCCGGCACATGGATAGCAAAAAGCCCGTCACCGCGAGGGCAACGGGCTTCTCAGTTTAAATGGTGCCCCGTTTCAAAAGATAGTCGAACCCAGGTACTGGCCCTCGGTCGTTCCGTGTTCATCAGGTTTTCCCGGGCCGCCTAAAATAGCAACTACTGAAAAAGGGGAGGCCCCGCGAGGAGCCTCCCCTTTCCTTTTGGCTATCCGACCACCAAAACTTGGCCGGGGTAGATCACGTTCGGGTTCGCCAGCCCGTTCGCCTTGGCCAGCGTCTGGTAGTCCGTGCCGTACTTGGCGGCGATGCCCGAGAGCGTGTCGCCGCTCTTGACAGTGTAGGTCTTCTTGGGCGACGCCCCGAGGCGGTCGTTGACCACGCCCTGAACCTCTGCGTAGCGCCCGCCGAGCACGCGCTTGCGAAGCTCGCCGCTGCCGAGCTGCCCACGGATTACCGCGTCGGCCAGCTCCGTGGCGCTCGTGTTCAGGACGTAGTTCACCAACTCCTGCACCTCGTCGTAGCGGCCGCCGAGCGCCTTCTTGCGCGCGTCTCCGTTGCCGTAGGTGCCGTCCATGACGCGGGCGGCCAGCTCGAGCGCCGTCTCCTGCGGCTGCGGGACCGTCCCGCTCGGCTTGGCATCGGGCACGGGCAGGCCCTTGGGGTTCGCCACCCTGTCCCAGCCGTCCGCATCGAGGTGCGCGATGTCGAGGTCGAGCGGCCCGTCATATCCGTCGAGGCGGCCGTTGGAGCTGTACTGGTGGAGCGCGCACTCGTTCCACGCGCCGAAGCCGCCGAAGGGCAGCCACGGGGTCGCCTGGTATGCCGTACGCTCCGTGTTGGCATATTGGGCGACCCACAGCGGGTGGTCCTTGGCCACGGCGCTCCAGTCGTCCTCGGTGCATACGCTGCGGCTCATGTAGACAGCGCATCGGATGCCCGTCAGCTCGTGGACGCGGTCGAGAAACTTCTTGGCTCCTGCGGCCCCGTGGACCATGCCGTACATCTCGTAATCGAGCGCGGGCACGCCGTTGCCGAAGTAGTTCTTGGTCTGCGATACGAAGAACTCGGCCTGCTTCACCGGGTCTTCGCCGTTCAGGAAGTGGTAGAAGCCCCACTTCTTCCCGAGCGCCTTGGCCTTCTGGACGAAGCCGTCGCAGGTGTCGTGGACGATTCCGGTGCCCTCGGTCGCCTTGCAGATCATGAAGTCGAACGGGACCTTGTCGAGGTCGATGCCCCTCTGGTAGTTGCTGATGTCGATGCCATGCACCGTCAATCACTCCCTATAGCGATGAAGTACGCCCACGATACGCTGGCGAACTCGTCTGTGTTCAGATTCACTTGTCCCTCGTCTGGGTCGCGGATGTCGGCCGTGCTGCCGTCCCACCCGCATATGAGCACGATGTGGCCGCCGTAGGCCCTCCCGCCCTCGTGGAGCTGGCCGGTCATGGAGCCGAACACCATCCAGCCGCGCCCGGCATACCCGAGCGCCTCCTGCTGGTCGTAGAGCAGGCCCGTGCTCGACAGGCCTCCGTCGTTCGCGCGCATCCACGCGCAGAACTTCTGCATGTCGTTCAGGCCGTCCGTGGTGCACGTGTCGCCGACGGTCAGCGCGAGCCGCAGCGGCGTCCACTCCTCGCCGGTGAGGCGGGTGTACGCCATGGCCGCGCTCGTGAGGCCGCAGCCGCTCGTTGCGATGTCGTCCCCCGCATAGGGGAGAGCACCCCAGCGCTCGTCCGTCTGGAGGTAGGTCGGGACCTGCGCGGGGGCGCTCCTGTCATAGACGGTCGGTATCGCCTTTCCGGCCGTCCGCACCTGCGGCATCCCCAGCTCGAGAGAGAGGAAGACGAGCACGGATGCCGCGAGCAGCGCTAGTGCCGCATCGCAAACGGCGAGGTACCCTCCTCGACCTCCGGGACTCCGGCGATTGAGGTGAGTACCGATACCACTGCGGTGCACGCGGCCACGGCCGCGATCTGGCCCCAGTCGAGCGACGTGATGGCCACGGCGGTCGAGCCGATGAGCGTCACGGCCGTCTGGGCCGCCGTCTTCACGGCTCGGACTCCTGCGGCGATGAGCCAGCGCTTGAGCGCGTCCTTGTTCATAGTTGCTCCTAACCATTGTGGTTCTCGGGATGCGTGTGTTCGGGGATGCTGCCGTGTATGTCCATGGTGTTGGCGTGCGCCCTGATCGTCTCGATGTACGTGTCCCCGTGGAGGAGGGCGTAGTTGTCGGCGCGCTTGTTGAGCGTGTCCAGCTCCATGGCCGTGATGTAGCCCCTGGCCTCTGCCTCCTCGTAGCTGCGCACGATGGAGGCCTTTAGTTGAGAGCGCTGCGCGGATATGACGGCCGAGTACTCCTTGCGGATGTCATGCAGCTGCCTGCCGAGATACCCGGCGAGGCCCGTCACCACCGCGAGCGTCAGTCCGCTGATAACGGTGGAGAGCATCAGGCCTCCTCGTCCAGCATCTTCTGCACCTTCTCGCGCCAAAGCTCGGGCACCTCGTCGATGGTGCGCTTGCCCGCCTTGACCTGTCGGTAATAGATCTTCGCCATTGCTACTCACCTCCCTTGATTGCCGCCACGAGGTCTCCGAGTTCGGCCAGTGCGGCCTCCTGGTCCTCGATTGCCGACTGCTGCTCCGCGACCATGTCGCCGAGCTCCGCGAGGGCGTCGCCGCTGTCGCTGGCGCTCTGCTCGGTCTCGTCGATTCGCTCGTCGAGGGTCATGCCGTCGCGCACGGCCTGCTCCCAGAGCCGGTCGAACGCCTCGGTGGCCTCGTCCTTCGAGATGGCTGCGAGGACGTACTGCTCGTCAGCCTGCCACTCCACGGTGGCTTCTCCGGCAGGGTCGATCTGCTCGCGCGTCACCTTCTGGATGTTGCGGCGCAGCCTGATGTCCGCGAAGCCGTCCGGGCGCTCGTGGTAGTCCACGGCCTGAAGCTCCGCCGTCGAATAAACTCTCATCGAGTCTCCTCTCGGTCTCGGCAAGGCTCACGACGTCCTTGCACCGTGCGAATGTATCCTCCGCGTGATATTTCTCGATGACTCCCTTGCTGCAGCTGTGTTTCAGGTAGCCGTAGTAGCTGATGCAGCGCCGGGCAAGCGGCAGCGGTATGACCTCCGACCGCCCGGCGAGCATGAAGGCCCGCCTGGCGCGCAGGAAGATGCCCGGCCGGATGGTTGTCTTGTACGTGTAGAAGACGAAGCCGACCATATCCAGCGGCTCCTTGTCGATGATGCACACCTTCCACGGCTTCAGCTCGACGTGCAGCTCGTCGTTCACGAACTTGGACAGGCGGCGCGCGGCCATCTTCAGGTCGCGCTTGTCGTGGCCCATGAGCAGGATGTCGTCCATGTAGAACAGCACATGGTCCACGAGGCGCTTATCCGTCACCACGCCCGTGCGCCTGTTCACGCGCGTCTTGCGCAGGTGCTCCTGCGCGTAGTGGTACGCGCGCGAGGCGTAGTAGTTGGCCAGGTATTGGCTTAGGAACGAGCCGATGTTCAGGCCGTGCGGGAACTGGTCGAGGAGGACGCCGACGAGGTAGAGCAGGGCCTCGTTCTTCACGTCGCGCGCGAGCATGGCGCGGAGCACGTCTTGGTCGATGCTCGGGTAGAACTTGCGGATGTCCAGCTTTATGAAGTACTTGGCCCCCGGCTCGCGTATCCACTTCTCGATGGCGTGCTTGGCGAATATCTGCCCGCGCCCCGGTATGGAGGCCGTCTGGTAGTCGCCTATCTTGGCCATGAGCATCTCGGACAGACCGTTCACCGCGATGTAGTCGAAGCACTGGTGCTTCGGCGTCTCGCGCCCGATGATGCGGTGCTTGCCGTTGATCGGCTCGATTCTATTGAAATACTGGATGGGGGCGACCGTGACGCGCCGCTCGCGTATCTCGGCGGCGAGGGAGCGCGCCAGCTCCTCCTCGCCTCCGTATTCGTCCAGAAGCGCCTGCACCTCCCTGCGCCCGCTCTTGCCTCGCAGGAAGTCGCGGACCGCGACGAGGCAGAAGCCCTCGTCCTCGATGTCCACGCGCTTGCAGTAACGCCTCATTGTTTCCTATCTGGTTTTGGCGTTCTTCGCCGCCTGGCTACCAAACGCCGTGTGGTTTATATTTTCGTCAGTTGACGGGGCAAGCCCGCTCGAAGCGGGTGGACTCGACGAGCGTGTTCCGCGTTTGACCAGATTTCCGACCGCCATAGTTCCACCTGTAGTTGCCGAGCCTGTTGTTCGAATTGCCGTAGAAGGCACCGTACATAGACCCATTCCTGAGATTGCCGAAGCACTGCAGAAGGCCGAGAACCAAGCGGCTACCGCCGAGAACCCCCAAGGGGCCTGGGAGGGGTGATGAGGGGGCGCTGCCCCCTCGCTTGCGCTTCACCCCCGCACCATGGCTAGGCCATGGTGACCCCCAGGCCAGATAGCCGACCGCCACAGGTCCACCAGGCGCCGCCGAGCCCGAAGTTCGAACCGCCGTAGAAGGCACCGCACAGAGACCCAGTCCAGAGATCGCCGAAGCACCGCAGCTCTCGCAGGCCGGGGGATGAGATCGGGTCGGAATATATCGCGTCGCAGGTGCCCGTCGTCGAGGTTCCCTTGGAGCCTGTAGGCACGAGGAGGCCGGGGCACTTCGCGGACTCCTGCCAGTCCTCGTTGTACATCCACTGGCCGTTGGTCTTGCTGTCGCGCGCTGGCAGCTCGAGGTCGAGCTTGACGTGGTTGGCGTCGAGGGCCGAGGAGTACTTGCGCGAATCGAAGCACTTGTACAGCTCGCAGTGGCCCTCGTCGGCCGACGTCTTGACCTGATTCACGATCACGTCGCACAGCGGCTCGTACGCTCCGCAGAGCACCTCGATGCCCTGGATGCGGTACGGCTGGCGATGCTTGGGCTTGCCCGCGAGCGGGTAGCCGTCCGTGCCGAGCAGGTTGTCGCACGTGCCCGTCTTCCACGGCATGGCGCTCACGTAGTCGTCGACGGCCGTGGTGAACGGTGCGCCGTCGACGTAGACCGCGCATCGGTCGCTCATCGTCTCGATCTTGGTGACGGTGCGGTAGGCGAACGTGGACTGGCCTGCGGTCGCTCCTCGGTCGCTGTTCGGGCCGCAGTTCAGCGTGGAGCCGACGAGGAAGTAGTCGGCCGCAGCCTTCGGCAGCAGCACGCGGTTCACGCCCGTCTCGGCCTCGAGGACCTTGTATTGGTTCGCGTAGTCGGTGCAGCCGCCGAGGCTCTGCAGGTCTTGCGTGGCGTACTTGAGCATGAGCATGAGCTGGAGGTAGAAGTTGTCGGCGACCGTGCGGCCCGTGTAGCCCGCGCCCTTCTTCTTGCTGTAGCTGATGCCGGTGTCGTGCGAGCCGAACTGGAACGTGTGGACCTTGCCGGAGTAGCTGTGGGGCACGTTGTTGGAATCGCACCACGCGAGATAGGGCGAGAACACGAGGAGCGGTCGCTCGGTGCCGTCGGCGTACTTCTGGCCCGGCAGCGGCCTCATGCCCTCGTACTTGGTGTCGGAGTAGAGCAGGCGCTTGTATCCGTTGCTGCGCGTGATGCTGTAGTAGCCGGGGCAGGCCATGACCCAGACGTCGCCGTTGGAGCCGTCGGCCCTGAAGCGGCCGTCGCCCTTCATGGCCGTGCAGTGGAACTTGCCGCTGTCGTCGACCGTGCCGTTCACCGTGAAGTACTCGAAGGCGTTGAGCTTGGAGTAGTCGTCGCGGCCCGCCGTGGTGTTGGTGGCGGGCTGGCACACGAGGCCGACGTTGTCGCGCGTCTTGATGCCCTTGGGGTCGTTCGAGTAGGTGTACTCGGGGATGTCGACGCCGTACACCTTGCCGTCACGGCGCAGGCTGAACCACTCGCCGAGGTTGTCGTACTCGCCCTTGGTGCCGTCGTAGTGCGGCGCGACGGCCACGGGGTTCGCCGAGGCCTTGTGCACCTTGGTGATGAGGTCGACGGTGTCGCCGAACGTCATGACCTTGTTTACCTGTACTGCCATTATTTCTCCTTTACTGGCCGAATACCTTGCCGAAGGCGTAGTCGTAGTCCTCCTGGGTGAGGCCGTCGAGGACCGTGTCGGTGCCGATTGCCGGGGCGATGATGGATTCGAACGCCTCGTCGATTTCCGCGTGCGTGGCGAAGACCACTCCGGCGCTGGCCATGGCGGCGATCTTCTCCTTCGCGTCGTCCGTCAGGTCGTCGTAGTCGACCTTGAGCGACGCGAGCGCGGCCTCGCAGCGGTCGGCGGCGCTGTTCGCCCGGCCGCGCGCGTTGGAGACTTCGTCCATGATTGCCTGCCACTCGGACGCGCGCACATCCTCGGCGTTGCCGTAGGTGACGCGCTGCGCCTCGAGCGCGTTGATGAGGTGGTCGATCTCGGGGATGTAGTCGCCGCCCGTGGCCTCGATGGCCACCGAGGGCACGACCCTGATGGCGATGTTGCCCGTGGATGCCGACCAGTCGCCCGAGCTGATGCGGATGTACGAGGTCGGGATGTCCCCGGCCGCCTGCGTGAGCTTGGCGGGGACGGTGTACTGCACGATTCCGTCCGGCGCGGAGAGCACCGCGACGTTCTCGCCGTCGATGACCTTCCCGCCGTCCGGCCGCAGCGCGTAGAAGCGCACGGTCATGCCCGTGAGGTCGAGCACCGCGCCCCCCTGCCGCAGGTTGACGTTGAACACGTACGCCTCGGCATCCTGCTGCCGAAGCGTGATGGGGTTGTCGAGCGTCGAGAAGCGGTTGGTGCCCTTCTCGATGTCGAGCGTGAGGTCTATGAGCATCTAGACCGCCTTCCCGAGCACTACTGCTCCTTGCTTGAACACGAGCACCAGCACGCGGTCCCCGGCCTTCACCTCGGCCAGGCACGTGCAGGTGGTCGATATGGATGGGTTGAGCCGCACGTCGGCGGTCCCGTCTTTGTTGACTGCGGCGACGGTGCCCCACGTGTGGGACTCCTTTGCGCCCGTCCCGCCGAACAGCAGCTCGTACAGCTCGTGGCCGCTTACCATGACCCTCCCTCCGTCTCGGTGACGAAGCCGGAGCGGATGAAGCGGCGGGCCTTGCCCGTCACCGCGCAGTGGCCTCCGACCTCTATCTCCTGCTCCGTTATCGCACCGCGCCAATTTAGCCCGGCGGTGAGATAGTCGATGCCGACCGCGTCGTTTGGCAGCAGCGGTACCCACGGGTGGCCCCACTCGACGTACTCGATGGACGAGGAGTTGTCCACGAGTTTCGTCTTCGCCTTGGCCTTGAGGGCATCTAGGCGCTCGTCCTTGGTGGCTCCCGTGAGCTCCGTCACCTGGTCGACGAGCGGGACCTCGTAGCCCCTGTACGGGATGGACGCGCGGGAGTTGGGGTCGGTGTTCCGGCACACGGCCCAGAGGCTCTCCTCCTCCGTCTCGTAGGTCAGGTACACGGCGTTGGGTATGTCGTCCGCGTTGTCCGATCTGGATACCTCGGGGAGCATGATGGAGTCTTCGCCGTCGTTGAACGTGCGCACCGGCTTGCGCGCCTGCGGCTCGACGTACGGGACCATCTGGATAACTCCGTATGCGTCGGGGTAGGCCGATGCGAACCCGGCCATGGCGAGGAGGTCGTTGGCTATCTTCAGCCAGCTGTCGTCCGGCTCGTACACCACGTCCCTCGGCAGGACGTAGTCGCAGCGCGGCTCGTTCGTCCGGAGGCCGAGGCGCTTGAAGATGCCGTCGGCGTGCGCGACCGCGTTGGTCCCCGCCTTCACCGTGTAGTAGCGGCCGTACTTCCCCTTGACCGCGAGGCGCAGTGTCGATTCGAGGTCGACGCTGCCGGATACCAGCGGCCCGTTGTATTTCGGCGTGCCGATGCTGCAGAAGTACGTCCCGAGGGCGAAGGTCCCGGCCTCGCCGCGCTCGTCCTCCATCTGGTAGTACACGCGCACGAGGTCGTGCTCGTCGGGTATGGCGCTGCCGGAGAAGTCGAGTGTGCCCTGGGAGCGGAGCTGCGATAGCGCGGAGTGCGTGAGCCGCCCGCCGGTGAACATGCCGTAGTCCTCGGCCTCGACGAGGCCGGGCCACGTCACGCGGCGGTAGATGTACGACTCCTGCCGGAAACCTGTCCAGATCACAGGGCCTCACCGTCCACCCTCGTCAGCGAGAGGCTGATGTCGGCGTGCGTCGTGGGCATGCACAGGTCGCGGTTCACGCTCACGTCGGCGGCGACGTGGAACACGTCACCGGCCACGCTCTTGAAGATGGCGCGCGGGTAGAGGATGAGGTCCTCGAAGGCGCGGACCTCCTCCTCGCCTATGACGTGCGCGGTCAGGGGGCGGGTGTCGCTGATGCCGCCCGCGTCGTATAGGACGGGATGGGACCTGCCCGCGTAGCGCACGAGCGTGCGGTTGGCGCGCTCGAGGTTGCGCTGTTCGGTCGGGTCGAACTGCGCGCGGGCCATGAGGCCGTCGCCGTAGTAGACGAAGCAGTAGGGCGTCTTGATGCTGCCCGTGTGCTCCGTCGCCCTCGATGCGCCCGAGGCGGCATACGCCGCCACGCGGTAGCTGTACTCGGTGTTAAGCGGCGCGTAGCGGTCGACCACCGACGAGCCGTCGGACAGGTCGGAGGCGATCAGCCTCTCACCGTCGCGCGTGACGCGCCAGATGCTAAGGCTCTCGACGTCCTGCCCCTCGTCGTTGTTGTCGACGATGCACTGCAGCTCGGCGTATCCGCGTTCGATGTCGGCCTCGATGCGGAGGGAGGCGCGGCGCGGCAGCTCGAACTCCACGCGGAAAGGCATGGAGGCCGTAGACTGCAGGCCGCTCGTGCTTCGCGCCGTGGCCACGATTCGGTACTCGCCGCCGTCCTCCGGCATCCACTCGTCCTTGGTGACGCTCGTGGCCGTGGAGGTGCCGAGCGCCTCCTCGTAGAGCACGTTGCCGCCCGTATCGGTAATGGCCACGGCCATGGCCGCGAGCGCGCCGGATGCGTCGACGTACTGCACGCTCACGCCGACCGGCACGTTGCGCACGGTCTGGCCGGGCGCGTCGAAGGCGAGCTGCGGTGGCTGACGGACGTGGAACGAGCTGTTGCCGGACCACGGTCCGAAGTCCGCGTGCACGCCCTTGGTGCGTACGCGCCAGTAGACGGTGGAGTTGAGGGGGAAGTTCGGCACGCTCGCGCTCTGGGCGGTCGCGGCCGTCACCGTCTTCCATGCGGTGCCGTCCGTGGAGTACTGGACCTCGGCGGCGCTCTGCGCGGAGCCGTCGATGGGGTTGTGGTGCCACGTGAACGTGACCCTGCCCTGCGAGACGAGCAGCACCTGGCCGCTCGTCGGCGTGAGGAGCGTCGGTGCCGCCGGGGCGCAGATCGTGACGATGGCCTCGGATGGCTCGGACCACGCGGAGACGAGGCTGCCTCGTAAGTTGCGCGCGCGGTAGTAGAACGTGCCGCCTCCGGGGTTGTCGCCGAACGACAGCGCCTTGCCGGTCACCGTGGCGATGGTGGTCCAGTCCTTGCGGTCGCGCGAGCGCTGAATCTCGGTGGCGCTCGCGGTGCGCGACAGGTTCGGGATGGTCAGCTCGACGGAGGTGTCCCCCGTGCGCTGGCCGCTCGGCTTGAACGGCGCGGACGGCGTGTTGAACGTGCGGTCGGTCATGACGCGCTCGGAGTATCCGCTCTCGTTGTACGCGCGGACCAGATAGCGGTAGTAGTGGTCGGCCGAGCACGTCGGGTCTGTGTAGGAGGATGCCGAGCCGCTCACGTGGGCGATCTGGACGGAGCCGCCCCCGTCCGTGCTGCGCTCGATGCGCACCTCGGAGTAGGGTGCCTCGTCCGTGGCGTGGTTTACCCACGTGATGAGGTTCTTCTCGTCGCTCAAGCGCTCGACCTTGGCACCGCTCGGCGCCGTGGGCTTCTCGGGCGGGTTGCGCAGCGTCTCGGTGTAGGAGTGGCCACCGGCGTTTCCGGCCGTGTTGTATGCGCCGATGCGGTAGCGGTACGTGTGGTTCGGCCGCACCGTGTCGTCGCTGTACTCCGTCTTGTCGCCGCCGGGCTTGGCGATGTTCTCCCACTCACCGCCGTCGGTCTGGCGGTCGACGTAGATGCCGTCGTACGGTCGGGCGGCCGTGGTGTTGCGCGTCCACGTGATGACGTTCAGGGTCTGGGACTTGCGCACGGCCTTGGCGTTGCTCGGCGTCTGGGGAGTCCAGACCGGGGCCGAGGGCCTGAAGGTGTCCCTGCACGTCGACTTGCGGAAAGTCCCGGAGTAGCCCGTGTACCACGCCGAGCATTCGCGCGTGACGGGGTCTCCGTAGTTGACCCAGCCGACGTCGAGCCAGCCGCTATCGCCGTACCAGCCGGGGCCGTACATGCGGTACTGGCCGCCCCACGAGCGGTTGAGGATAGTGCCCTGCATGTCGCCGCACTTGACGTATGAGCTGTACTTGACCTGCACGTAGCAGGAGTTCTCGCCGTACTCCTTGATCTTCCACTCGATATATGTGTTCCAGGCGGTCTGGCCCGTAGGCCAGACCTCGTTGCCCCATGCCATTTACATCCCTGCCTTCGCCTTGCGGACGGTCTGGAAGAAGTCGTTGAGTGTCATGAACTCGCTTATCGAGGAGGCGTCGATCTTGACGTCGCCCAGCGAGTAGTAGTTGTTGACCACGGTGGTCTTGGTGCCGCCGTTGCCCGTGTAGGCCACGTTGCCGTCGAGCTGCGCCGTGGCCATGAGGCGCTTGGCGCTGTCCCTCACGTCCGCGCGGGCCTCGAGCATGCCGTGGGCGAAGTTCTCGCCGAGGTGGCGTCCCGAGGTCTCGCCGCCCTTCTCGGCACCGGACCAGGGGCCGTCCTCGGGAACGGAGAAGCCCATGACGCTTTTGGCCGCATTGACCAGCGACGTGGCAAAGCTGCGTACGGAGTTCCACGCCGAGCCGATGCCGCTGGCGAACTGCTGGCCGAGGTGCGAGCCGCTGGTATATGCGCTCCACCCGCTCGCGCCGGAGGAGGCGCTGCTGGCGAGCGACGAGCCGCTCGCCCTCGATGCCCCAGCAGCCGCGCCGACTCCGCGTGCGTAGTTAGAACCGGCCGAGCTACCGGTGCCGCCGAGGGCACCGGGGGAGGAGGAGACGCCGGACTTGGCGTTGCTGGCCAGCGAGCGCGCGTTGGCGTTGGCGCTGCCGGACGCGGAGCCGATTCCGCTGGCGAACAGCGCGCCCGCCGATTTGCCCGTGCTTGATGCGTCGCCGGGCGCAGGGGCGATGCCGCCTGACAGGGCCGCGCGCAGCCCTGCGGCGTTGCTGGATGTCTGCGGCGTGTTATCGGCGATGCCCTGCGCGAAGCCCGCTCCGGCGGAGTTGCCCGTCGCGGATGCGTCGGCGGCGGCGGTGGATATGCCGCTCGCCAGCGCTGCGGCCAGCGCGGCCGCGTTGCCCTCGGTCGGCGCGCCTCCGGTCGTGATTCCCTCGGCGAACAGTGCTCCGGCGAGGGTTCCAGCGTCGGAGCCGCCCTGCTTGGCCTCGTCGAGGCCGCCCACGGCCTCCCTGGCCTTTGCCGACGCCACGTCGTAGGTGTCGCCCTGGGCGAGCGCGTTGGCGAAGGCCGTCACGGCGGCGTCTCCGGCGATGCCGTAGTCGTCGCAGTTGCGCTTGAACTCCTCGAGCGTGGAGCCGGTGACCTGCTGGGCCGCGCCGATGGCGCTCTGCGCGCCCGCGCTTAGGCCGCTGGCCCAGTTGTCGGCCGCTGCCTGCCCCTGCGTCTTGCACTTGATGCCCATGTCGCCGAGGGCCTTGATGATGCTCCCGGTGGTGCCGTCCCACGATGCGGACAGCTTGATCAGCTGCTCATCGTTCAGGCTCTGGAAGTCCTCGACGCTGATTCCGGCGCTCTGGAGGTCGTCGCAGAACTGGCCGAGGTCCTTGTCGAGGCCGAGGAACGCGGAGGAGACGGCCGGGGACGCCGCAGCGAGGTCCTTCACGCTCGCGGTGGCCCCGTCTGCCACGGCCACGGATGCGCCGAGGCTTTCCGTGACGGTGTCGATGGAGTTGTTCACCGCGCCGAGCGCGGCCTTGGCCTCGTCAAGCGCCTTGCCCTGCTTCGAGTAGCTCATGGTCAGCTCGGCCTGCTCGCGCGTCATCTGCGGGTTGTTCTTCATGCAGCGGTTGACTTCGTCGTTGTAGTCCTTCTGGGCCATGGCGAGCGTCTGGATGTCCTGCGCCTGCTGCTCGTAGAGAGCCATCAGGTTCGACTGCTGCGCGTCTATCCTGATCTGCTCGAGCTTCTTCTCGACGTACTCGCCGAGCGCCCCGGTGACGTCGCTGATTGCGCCGTGCTCGTCGGCGAGCTTGCCGTTCGCCTGGTCGACGACGCTTATCTGCGTGCCGCACATCGAGTTGACCGTATCGACCGCAGCGCGCAGGCGGCCCTGCGCCTCGGTGCTCAAGTCGCTCTTGTTCGCATACTCCCTGATGGTGTCGTATGCGGCCGTGAGCTGTGCCGATTGCGCGGCGGCCGATGTGTTTGTCTCCTTGAGCGTGGTGGCGAGCTGCGCCTGGCTCTCGAGCATCTTGTCGACGTCGGCCTTGGCACTGCCAGTGGAGCCCGTGAGGACGTCGAAGGCCCCGGCCTCCTCCTTGACCTCGTTCTTGGCCCCAGCGGCGGCGGCCTCCAGCTCGGTGGTCGATGCCTTCAGGTTGTCCGCGTGTTTCTTGGCGTCCTCCATGCTCTGGATGAACATGCCAACCGCGCCGATCACGAGCGCCGGGCCGACGGCGGCGAGGGCGAGCTTGGCCACGTCTGCGGCCTTCGCCCACATCATGAGTCCGGCGGCATGGCTCTTCGTGGCGGCCTCGGACGTCTTGACCGCAGCGGCCTCCTGCCTGTATCCGTTCACCAGCCCGTTCGACTGGTTCATGGCGTTGCGCTTCTCGACGACCTCCTTCTTGAGGTTCTCGACGAGTTCGGCGTTGGCCTTGCTGCCCTTCTTCTGCTCGTTCGACAGCTTGCGGACGGCCGTGTTGTACTTGGTCGTGTCGCTGTTGGCGTTGCGCACGGCTTCGACGTACTTCTCGACGCCGCCAGCCGCCTTGGCCGCCGGGTTCTTCTCGAGGGCCTTGCTCAACTTCTCGTTGCTGCTGTAGGTCTTCAGCGCCGAGGCGTTCGTGGTGGTCAGCGCGTCGGCGTAGACGCCCCACTCCTGCTTGGCCTTGCCCACGGCCGTGACGGCGTTGCCAACGGTCTTGACGATTCGGCCAGTGGTGGTGAGGAACGGCGAGGCGGCTGCGGCCACGGCGGCGAGCGTGATGATATTGCGCTGCGCGCCCTCGTCCATGTCGGCGAAGCCCTGCGTCACGTTCTCGACGGACTCGAAGAGCGGCTCGGCCGCGTCGACGGCGTCGGTGGCGGCGTTTACCAGCGGCGTGCCGATGTCCTCGGCCACCGCCGTGACCTTGTTCTGCAGAATCTCCAGCTTGGCGGCCATGGAGTCGTTTCGGTTGTTGACCTCGTCCTGCAGCGCCGTGTTCTCGCGCCATCCGTCGTTGGATACCTGAAGCGCCTGGCTCACGAGGTCCGTGTTGCCCGCGAGGCGCTTGAGCACGTCGGTCTGCCTGATGCCGGTCACGCCCATGGACTCCAGCGCCACGGTCATGTTCTCGGCGCTGTTGGTGCCCTTGAGGAGGGCCAGCATGGTGTCGGTGGCGCTCGTCCTCCAGCTCTGGGCGAACTGGTCGGCGCTCATTCCGGCGATGGACGCGAACGAGTCGAGCGCGTCGCCGCCCGTGGCCACGGCCTTGTCGATGGATGCGACGGTGTTGGAGAACGCCGTGCCACCGGCCTCGGCCTCGATGCCGAGGGAGGACATGGCACCGGACCATCCGAGGATGTCCGGCGTGCTCATGCCGACCTGGTTGGATGCGGCAGCGATGCGCTGCCCCATGGACGAGACGCTTGATTCGGTTGTGGCGAGGTTGTTGCCTAGGTTGACGATGGCCGAGCCGTAGCGGCTCACGTCGCTATGCGACATCTTCACGATGTTGGCGAACTGCGCCAGCTCGGTGGCCGCCTGCTCGGCGTTCATGTCGGTTGCGATGTCCAGACCGGATACCACGCGCGAGAACTCGTCCAGCTCGTCGATGGAGAAGCCGAGCTGCGCGCCCAGCGCCTGGATGTCGAGAATCTGGTCGGCGCTCACCGCGTTGGTCTTGGAGAACTCGATGGCCGATTCCTTGAGCTGGCGGTACTGCTCCTCGGTGCCGTCCACGGTCTTGCGCACGCCCGTGAGGGACGTGTCGATCTTGACGGCTGCGGCACCGGTGGCCACGCCGACGGCGGCGATGGCTGCGGAGATGGGCATCATCTTCTGCCCGGCCTGCTCCACGCGCTCGCCGTAGTTGTATATCTCGCCTCCGGCCTTTGCTAGCTTGGAGCCGCTGCTAACCAGCTTGCCCCCGGCGGTGTCTAGGTTGCCGCTCGCGGCCACGGCCTTCTTGGACAGGCTGTCGAGACGCCTCTCCGCCTTCTCCAGCGCGGAGCCGTTATAGGAGCCTGTGACGGCGATGGAGATTGATGCCTTACCCATTTAGGTACCTCTGGATTACTTTCTCGATGCGCGACTCCACGCGGTCGCGCACCTCGTCCTCGTATTCGTCGACGGCGCGCATGAGCGCGCGCGGTTTCCCGGCATGGGGCACGCCCATGCGCCTGCCCGCCCTGGGGCCGTTCAGGTAGAACGCGCCGGGGTTTGCGAACTCGATGGGGCCTGCTCCGGGGTCGCTGTTGGCGATCTTCACGCCCGCCGATATGGTCCGCATCGAGGCGTTGGCGGCGTACTGCCCGGAGCCGCCGAGGCCGCGCGCGTAAGATTGATAGGCTGCAAAAAGGGGCCGCACGTCCTCGCGCAGCCCCCTCTTTACTTCCTTCGGCAGCTCGCGGTCGATTTCGCGGAGGCCCTTCAGCGTCTCCGCGAGGCCCTCGACCCTGATGCTCAAGCTGCTCATTTCTTCCTCCCCATGCGGTCGAACAGGCGCTGCACGCGCTCGCCCCTCGTCCTCTCGCGCTTGGCCGCGAAGCCCTCGCCGCGACGGTCGAACAGGGCCAGCCACTCCTCGAAGACGAACGGGTACTCGTCAAGGAGGCGCGCCATGTCGTATGGGGAGGCCCCGGTGATTCGCGCGGCGCTTGCTACTTGGCGGGCGCAGATGCTAAAGGGGCGTCCTTCTCCTTGGCGAGGAGCTTGGTGTTGTCGTCGATAACGACGGCGTCGTAGGTGTCGGCGATGTACTCGGCGGCCTCGGCCAGCTCCATGCCCTCGATGCCGACCTCCTTGGCCTTGTCCGCCTGCTCGGCGGCGATCACGCACCACACGAAGTCGTTGTAGGCGGTCTTGTGCGGGGAGTCGGGGATGGATGCCATGGCGTCGATGGACTTCCAGTTTGAGGTGCGGCCCGCGTCGAACTCGATGGGGTCGTTGTCGCCGTCGGTGAGGGTGAAGTGGAACTTGAGCATTTAGTGCCTCCTAGGCTGCTGCGTAGGTCTGAACCTTGTTGACGATGGTGATGGTCACGGGGGAGCCGTCCTTGTCCGCCACGCCGATGTCGTCGGCGCTGAACTCGACCTCGGCGGCGCTGCCCTCGGGGTCGATCTCGGGCGTCTCGCAGTTCCACGGGACGTTGGAGAAGACGACGCTCATGGTGCAGTTGGGGTCTTGCGAGTGGGTGAACTCCCACGCTGCGGAGCCGTAGACGACCTTGTTGGTGACGGTCGTGCCGTTCTCGCTGCCCGTGAGGACCTTGCGAATCTCGGTGTAGTCCTCGGGGATGATGGTCTGCTTCACCGTGGTCTTGAGCTTGGACTCGGCGACCTCGGATGCGATGACGCGGCCCGCGCCTCGGTAGGAGGTGAGGCTGTTGGACAGCTCGAACTCGCCCTTGGTCACCAGCACCTCGATGGGGGTCTGGTCGTTGGGGGAGAACTTGAACACGCCGTTGGTCGGGATGAAGTAGCCGTCGAAGCACGAGGGCTCCGTCTCGCCGGACCAGCCGCCGAACAGGGCGGCGTCGATGCCTGCGGCCGTGATGCCGATGTCGAGCGGCGCGTTGCCCTCGAAGGACAGCAACAGCGTGTCGATCTTGCAGCCCGTGGCCTTGTGCACCGTGGCGGCCGACGTGTTGCCCACCTGGCCCCAGAAGGTCAGGAAGGGAATCTCGGAGCCGAGGGTGATCACGTGCTTGTAGTAGCCGGGCTTCTCGGCCGAGGTGGTGACGATGTTGCCCATGGCGGCGAGGATGTAGAGCACCAGCGAGTCGGCGTAGGCCAGCGTCTCGAAGTCGACGGCCATGTTGACCTCGGAGACGTAGGCCCCGTTGGTTGTGTTGGCTCGCAGGCCGCACGCCACGTTCTTCTGCTCGACGGTGCGCTCGGGCTTGATGAGGCTGCCGCCGGTGAGGCCGTGTCGGAACGTCGGCGTCGGCGCGGCCTTGGTCTTGGACTCCTGGCGGGCGACGCCGAGGAGGCCGATGGATGTGTTAATCATCTGCCGTCTCCTTCTTGGACGTGCGGGACTCCTTCACGATTCCGTCCCGCTTCAGGATGGTCAGGAGGGACGTGGGCAGGCCCTCGACCTGCTCGCCCTTCTTCGCTCGATACGTGAGGCCGTTGTAGGTGGCCTCGAAACCCTTAGCCGCGCGAAGCATTGCGCACCAGCTCCTTGAACTCTCTGGGGCAGGCCGAGAAGACCTTGCAGGTCACATCGACCTGCGCCGCCACCACGTACTTCTTGTCGGGGGTCGAGTCGTAGCCCGCGTCGCTCATGCGCGGAATCGCGCAGTCGACCGCGCCGCCGAGAGTCGCGTCGGCGGCGATGCCGTAGCAAAGCGAGTTGACCCAGCGCTGCACGCTCTCTCGCGCGACGTCGAACTTGGCGTGCGTGGCGAACAGGTAGACGTGCAGCGTGAACTGCTTGGCGTACTCGGCGCTCGTGGCCCCGCCCGTCGTGCTGTCCATGTCGGCCAGCGGGTCGCACCACGCGAGGAACGGCGGGCGCTTCGACGGGATGTGGTCGTGGACCTCGGGCACCTTGCCGCCGTCGCCGTACATGGCCAGCGCGCTCTCGGACAGCACGAGCGACGCGCGCTCGAACAGGGCCGTGGCGGCCTCGGCGTAGGGCATGGCGATCACATGACCACCGCCCTGCACCGGCCGAACTGCTCTATTGCCGCGTCGACCTCGGGCAGGCCCGTCGCGCCGTCGCGCCCGGCGAGCGTGTAGCGGATGAAGCCCGCGTCGGTGGCCTCGCCCGTGGCCCTCTCGGGCGTGGCCGACGGCCGCAGGTAGTAGGCCGCGAGCCGCAGGACGGCCTCGCTCACGCGCTCCGGCACCTCGGTGAGGCCGTAGCGGTAGCGGATGGTCGCGCGGCCCTCGGGGCCGACCGCCTGGCAGTCGCTCACGAGCGACCAGCCGGGGGTGAGGACCTCGGCCACGTCGTTGTGGTCGAGCCAGACGAAGCCGCCACCGAAGGTCTCCGTGACGCCCATCTGCTGCACGAAGCTGCGCCTCGCGTTGCGCTCGAACGTCTCGGTGGCCGCCTGGCGCGCGGCCCAGAACTCCTCCTCGGTCACGTCGGAGAAGTCGTCGGTGTCGTCCATGCCCTTTAGCTGCTCGAGCCTGAAGTAGTGGCGCGTGACCACCGCGAGGAACGTGGTGAACAGCAGGTCGTCACCGCGATACCAGTTGATTCGCACGGAATCGGGGGCCGCGATGCGCGGGAGCTTCAGCTTTCCGTCCTCGAGCCTGTACTCGAGGGACGTTCCGCTGCCCAAAAGGAGGGCCGCGCGGTCGGGCGCGGCCTCCGTCTCAAGTGTCAGCTCGTCCGTGTAGGCGACGCGCAGCGTGCTGTAGGGCTGGACGAGCACCGCTACTCCTCCTCGTCGTCGTAGAGGTCGGCCTCGAGGAGCGCCAGAAGCTCTTCCTTCTTGGCCGCCTTGGGGTACTCGATGCCCTCGGCGTCGAGCTTGGCCTTGATCTCCTTGACGGTGAGGTCATCGGCCTGCGGCTCGGGGGCCTTTACGGCCTCGATGGCGAGGCCGCGTCGCACGGCCTCGTCGGCGGACATGACTTCGCCCTCGAAGGCGACCAGGTGGCCGTCGCGCACGACGCGCTTGGGTGAGGTGTAGGTCTCCATGGCTCCCCCTTACGCCGCTGCGGTGTCGAGGTTCGTCTTGGAGGCGTAGCAGAAGGCGTCGGGGTAGCGGACCTGCAGCGCCTTGGTGTGCTCGGCACGGATGCACAGCTCGTTGTGGATGAACTGGTCGTTGACGCGGTCGACGTCGACCGTGGTGCCGTGGATGGAGCGGCGCTCGGCTGCGTAGGAGTCGTACACGAGCAGGCCGTCGCAGTTCGGGTCTTCCACGACCTTCATGCCCCAGAGCACGTCGCCGGTGATGGACTGGTACAGGCCGGTCTCGGTCTTGTACAGGTCGATCTCCTGCTTGATGATCGGGGAGACGAGCACGTGGGTCGG
This sequence comes from Collinsella aerofaciens, assembly GCF_020709435.1. Taxonomy (GTDB): domain Bacteria; phylum Actinomycetota; class Coriobacteriia; order Coriobacteriales; family Coriobacteriaceae; genus Collinsella; species Collinsella aerofaciens_AU. The sequence continues at coordinate 85,668 of NZ_JAJFDP010000002.1, read as the reverse complement.
GACGCGCTTGGCGGTCAGCATGACCTTGGTGCGCATCTTGCGGATGGCCTCGTAGTACAGGCCGCCGACGTGCTCCTCGAACTCGAGGATGCCGGTGGTGTTCTTGATGCCGACGATGCCGGTGGAGTTGTTGCCGCTGAACATGTGGTCGTCGGTGACGCTGTTCAAGTCGAGCAGGAGGTCGTGCTGGATGATGCTCAAGAGCTCGTCGTAGTCCTTGAGCGTGTCCTCCGAGACGGGGACGTATCCGGCGATGGTCTCCTTGTTGGCCACGGCGTCCTTGTAGGAGTACAGGACCTTGGCCTTGGCCGCGGAGGTGCCGTCGACCACGCCGTCCCAGGTGGCGGGCATGCCCGTCTGCGTGGAGCGCTGCTTGTAGGTGACGGAGCCGGTTGCGGGGGTCTCGCGCAGCGTGTCGGCGAAGCTGCCGAACAGGCTGTCGGGCTTCGGGTCGAGGGTCAGCTCGATCTCGGTGGGCGCGCCGACGGTGACGACGGTGGCCTCGTTCTTGAAGCCACGGTAGAGGCCTCGGAACTCGTCGCGCGGGCCGAGGATGCGCTCGGCGAAGGATGCCTTGGGCGTGGGCACCTTGGGGGCGGGCGCGTTGCGGGCGGCGTCCTCCTCCTCGATGACGTGCTCGAGGGTCAGGTCGAGCTGCTGAATCTGGCCCTCGATGATGAGGGCCTTGTTCTGGTCGCCGGAATCGGCGGCCTTGTGCTGCTCCTCGGCGAGGCGGCTGCGCTCCTGCCAGAGCTGCTTGGAATTGAGCGGCATGCTTACTCCTTACGGTAGACGTGGTTGCCGAGGAGGACGAAGCCCTCCTCGCTCCGGGCGACTGTATCCACGGCGTGAGATTTTTCGATTGCGTCGGCGGGCGCGTGCTTGAAGCGGCCCATGAGCGTGCGGTCGAGCGCGTCGGCCACGCGCTTCTCGGTGGCCACCTTCTCGTCGACGAGGCCGAGTTCGAGCGCCTCGTCGGCCGTGTACCACGTCTCCTCGTCCATGGCCTTCTTGACGTCGGCCAGCTCCTGCGCGTTGCCCTGCGCGTAGGTCCATGCGTCGTGGATCATCAGCTGGGCGAAGCTGCTCATGACGACCTTGTCGGCCATCATTGCGATATAGGAGGCCGCAGATGCGGCGATGCCGTCGATGTGCGCCGTGGTCTCGCCCTTGTAGCGCTGGATTGCCGAGGCGATGGCGAAGCCCTCGTAGACGTCGCCGCCCAGGGAGTCGATGCGGATGTCGACGGGCTTGCCCTTCAGGCCGTCAAGCTCCTTGGCGAAGTTCTTGGCCGTGTTGGACTCCTCGGAGGACCAGAAGTCGCTGCCGATGGTGCCGTAGAGGTACACGGTGGCCTTCTCGGCCTCATTCTTGATTCGGAACATTCGTTGCCCCTTCCTGCGTGCCGTCGGCGGTGCCGCCCGGCTTGTCTGCGCTGAATACGTTCACGGTGCCGTCGTCGTTGACGGTTCCGTAGTTGAGCGGGAACAGCGGCTGGTCGATGCCCTCGACGGGTTCCATGTCCTCGAGGTCGCGCACGTCCGCGCGGGTGATCGCGCCGAAGTAGCCGAGCTCGCGGTAGTACTGCGTGCGGGCCGCGTCGTCTCCGCGCATAAGGCCGTTCAGCTTGAACTTGGCCTTGGTGTTGCGCTGGTAGCAGGCGTCGAGGACGGGCTGCAGCGCCATCTCGAGGTCGCGCACGTCCGGCGTGATGGTGTCGGTCACGTAGTCGATTCGCATCTGCTGGCCGCCGTTGTACGTGGCCCCCTTGCTGTCGTAGACCTTCCACGGGGGCACGTTGCAGGCGCGGCAGACCTGATGGAGCACCCATTTCTGCTGCTCGATAACGGATGCGTCCTTCATCGTCTGCTGGTCCGTCACCCACTTGGCCCCGTAGCCGAAGATGGGCGCGCGGCCCGCCTCGGTAACGCCGCTCTTGGCGTCCACGGCGGCGCGGAGTGCCTTCAGGTCCTTCTCGTCCATGCGGCCCTCGGGCACCTCGACGTGGCCGAGCTGGTGGTTGCCGTTGTGGAGCATGGAGCGGTAGAAGCGCTCGAGGTCGATGGACAGGCCGATCTCCTCGGCCGCGAGGCGCGCGAGGGAGATGCCCCTCACGCCGTCCTTGGTCATGTGCGTGGAGATGTTCACGACCTCGTCTGGGTAGTACCACCCGGCGGGCACGTGGTCGTCACCGGGGGAGACGTAGTATCGCGTGCGCCTTCCCCTGGGCGCGTATTTGTCGTAGTCGTGCATCACGCTGGCCGTGATGGGCCAGATCGCCACCGGCTTTCCCTTGAACCACTCGACGTACCAGTAGGCGTTGCCGAAGGTGTCGCGGCGCAGCACGGTCCAGTCCATGAGCTTCGCGGCGGTCATCTCCTCGTTGGCCATGCCGTTTAGAATCTTGGCCAGCGGGTGGTTATCGAGCCGCTTGTGGCCGTCGCGCCCGGACTGCATCACCGAGAACGGGAGGCTGGCCATGCTGCGCGCCTTGGTCTGCTCGCAGGCGGCGAAGTCGATGGACATGAGCGCGCCGTATCCGTGCGGCGTGGCGAAGCCCGGCGGCAGCGTGACGTGCACGACGTCCTGCACCGGCTCCCTCTTGTAGAACATGTCGTAGAAACGTCCCATACGTCCCCTTTCTGTCGGGGGCATCGTATGGGGCGCGTGAGATTAGCTGACGGGCACGTAGGACTCCGTGCCGCTCACCAGCTTGTCGTATGCGAGGGCCGCTATCGCCAGCGCGATGGCCGCGTCGATTTTGGACTTCTTGGAGTCCTTGCCGAAGCGCATGCCGTACGGCTCGCGCTCCATCTCGACGGTGTTGGCCAGGTGCGCGCGGAGCTTGGGGCACCCGCGCAGGCGCAGCTCCCCGGCCTTGACCTCGTTCACGACGATTGACGTCGCCTGGCACATCGTGGCGTTGTTCTGCGGGAACGAGACCGTCTCTATCCCGTACACGTCGCGCAGGCGCGAGTTCATGACGATCAGGCGGTTTGGGTCTATTCCCACGACCTGCGGCCAGTGCTCCGAGCACAGCCCGGCGATGAGCTGGGTTATCTGCTCGAAGTCGTAGTGACCCGTCTCCTCGTCGGGGGTATCGAACACCCACTCCTTGGTGAGGCAGACGGTCTTCCCCTTCTTGGTCTTTCGCTTCTGGTACGCGACGATTGCGAACGAGTCGCCCGCCGTGGCTCCGTCGATTCCGAGCGTCCACGGCTTGTTGAAGTCGAACCTGTTGGTGCCGCGCTCGCAGCGGTCGAGCTGCGGTGCCTTGAAGACCGAGTAGGCGTCGTTGTCCTTCGGGAATCGGTTGGCCGTGTAACGCTCGAACTGGCGGGCGGATGCGGCCATGCCCCTCTGGTCCTCGATGCTCTCCCACGTGACCCAAGAGGCCACCATGATCTTCTCCCAGTCGGAGCGCTTCTCGATGTCGTCGTCATCGTCGAGGCCGAGCCAGTACAGGTACATGCCGGGGTCTCGGCGCGCCTTGTCGCTGTACATCTCCCAGAGGAAACCCTCGCGCTTGTCTCCGGCCGTGGTGATTCCCACGGTGAGCGGGTTCCATAGGACCTTCTGGCCCTTGACCCCGGCGTCCCAGACCTTGGAGTCCGGGTAGGTGTGCAGCTCGTCGAATATCAGGAAGTTGAAGTGCCACGACTCCAGCGCGTCCGCCGTGTTCGGCAGAATCATGATTTTCGCGTTGGTCTCCTTGTGCGTGATGATGTTCTTCCCGATGTCCCACTGCTCGCGCCACGTCGGGTTGAGCTTGATCATCGTGCAGATCTTCTCGTAGACGTTACGAATCTGGTCCTTCGACGACGCCACCATTCCGTACTGGCCGTTGTGGACCGGCTCCATGGTGGCCACGGTGAGGAGGATTCCGGCGCACGTCTCGGACTTGCCGTAGCCGGAGGGCAGGCCGATGATGGCTCGGCGGTACTTGCGCTTGAAGCCCCTGGCGGTCATCTTGCCCGAGGCGAAGAGCGGTTTCCAGATATTCTCGCGCTGGAACTCCTCCAGATAGAAGGGCTGCGCGTAGTAGGAGTCGTTGGCGACGTGGCGGCACATCGAGGTGAAGCAGCGCTCGTAGTCGCGCGCCATGACGAGGCCCTCGCGCGAGTAGCTAGTCGGCGTCCGATACATCCACTACCTCCGCTGGCAGCTCGTAGGCCGCGTCGATTGAGCGGAACATGGACGCCGTGTCCGCTGCGGTCTTGACGGTCGTGGCGTCCATGAGGCCGATGCGCGAGCGCGCGAGCGGCGACAGGCCGAGCATGTCGGACAGGGCGCGAATCTCGCTCGACGCCTCCTTCAGGATTGTCAGTGCCGGGTTCTTGCGCACGAGCGGGACCTCCCTCCCATCCGGTGTCTTGTACGGCTTCACGCCGATCTTGTCGAAGATGTTTATGCGGCCGTCCTCGCTGTGGATGGCCTGCTGCGCCTGCTCGGCCACGGCGTGCCAGTAGGTGAGGAGGCGCAGGGTCGGTATGTCCTGCTCGCTGAAGTTGTTCACGGGCGGGCACAGCCACGCCCATATCTCGCTCTGGACGGGGTCGAGGGCGATGTCCTCGGGCATGAGGACTCCGGCGGCGTCGGTCTTTGCCGCGAGCCCGTATGCGTCGGTTATCCCGCGCCGGATGGCGTCGTGTTTCGGCTTGGCACCCTTCACAGGCCCTCACCCCGCAGCGCGTCCTCCATCTTCTTGGCGGCCTTCTTCAGGGACAGGCACAGCGGGGCGGCGGTCATGAGTGATGCGCGGGACATATCCGAGGCGGCGACGTGCGCGCGCTGGATTACCTCGAGCACCTCGTCGTCGCTCATGGCGGCGTTTGGTGCCGGTGCCTGAAGCTCGCCAACGTAGGCGTAGCCCCTGTATGCGTGGCTGCGGCACGTCGAGCAGCAGAAGCGGGCGGTGCTCCTCTTCGCCTGGAACTCGCGCCCGCATGACTCGCATCTCTTTATCAAATCTGCCTCCAAAGACAACGGTGCGGCATCGCTGGACGGCTGGCAATCGGCCATATTGGCCGCGAGGGTAACGGGCCAGCCGCCCGACGGTGCCGCATGCGCTGTTGCTATCGGCAGAAGGCGGTGAAGTTGAACAGCTTGGGCCTCATGCCGTGCTTTCTCGCTATTTCCCTCGATTTCGCGTTGAACTCTGATTTATAGGCGGCCATCCTGCGCTGGGCCTCGCCTCTGGTTATCTGTCCAGCCCGGTACATATCTCGTGCCCAGCACGCCTCGTCGTAAGAATTCATTCCTGCTCCTCGAGATCGGGAATCACCACCTCGCCGAGGCGTCCTGCGGCCTCGCGCGGGCTTCCCTTGCAGAACGTGAGCACGTTCTGATGGATCTTACCGAGCTTACGCGAAGCGGCGAACTGTCTTCCAGCCCTTATCGGCAGACTCCCCGCAGGTGTTACAAGAATCGCCTCGTTGTAGTAGCGGGCACCGGCTCGCTCCATGAACTCGACCGTCTTGCCGGGCAGGTTGTAGTAGAAACCGTCCTTGCCGCGCGCGTCGCCTATGACGACGACGGCGAAGCGGTCATCGGCGAGCTTCTCGACGGTCTTGCGCAGGATGATCTCGTACATCTCGAGAAAACCGTCTATGCCCATGTTGCTTATGTCGGCAGGGTCGTCGCTGTACACCTCGAGGTCGGCGTACGGAGGGCAGGTGAACATGAAGTCGAAGCCGTCCTCGGGCAGCAGCTCGTCGATATGTGCGCTGTCGCCCTGAACCCATTTTGGGCAGGCATCGCAAAGCTCGGAGCCCTGGATGATGTTCGCCTCCACCTGCTCGGCGCGAAGCTCGACGCCAGTGTAGAAGCGCCCCATCTTCTCGGCCACGATTCCGCGCACGGAGCCTCCGGCGAACGGGTCGATGATCGTATCGCCCTCCTTGGTGTACCAGGCATAGGAGAGCTCGCAGAGGACGGGGTCGAAAACCGACGTTCCGGAGTCTGACAGCGTTCCGGCGTTGCCGGAATATCCGTCGTAAAGGCCGGAGGCCTCGAACTCGGCGTTAGTCATCGAGATGCCTCTCTCTCGACTTTCGCCTTTTTCTCGTAGTAGCGCGGGTCTTGGCCCGAGGCGCTGTTGAAAAGGACTCCCATTACTTGCCTTTCATGATCTCGAATAGGTGCTTCTGGTTCGGCGCTATCGTCCCCAGCGTCTTACTTCCTGTACGCGGATGCGCTGGCGTCGATGTTGTAGGTGAGCCTACGAGCGACCACCCCCCCCCGCACGGTTAAGCGGCATGGGTGCCCCCCCGGAGCGGCACCGCGCCCGAGTTCCGAGCGGATGCCGAGCGACATCCACTGGTGCTTGCGGTCGGCCCAATCGCCCTTGCGCGCGTCCAGGACGGAGAACGGTGCCACACCGAAGCGGTCGGCGAGCTTCACGCTCTCGTTTTCCTCATCCTGCGGCTCCTCCTCATCGTCGTCGAACTTCGGCATGAACTCGGCAAAGCCGAGGGCCTCCCAGTCCATGTCTAGGTTGTCCATGTCCTCGACGAGCGTCTGGTAGTCGAAGCCGCTGTTCAGGGTCGTCTGGTTGTGGACGTGCGTGTACGCGCGCCTCTGCTCGTCCGTCAGATGATCGAGGGAGATAACCGGAGCCGTCTCGATGCCCAGCTTCTTCAACGCCATCACGCGGCCGTGGCCCTCGACGATTTCGGCCTCTCCGTCCTCGTTGTGCCAGACGGCGATGGGGTCGCAGTTGCCGAACTCGCTGATGCTCTCGGCGATCTGGTCGATTTGCTCCCTCGGGTGCATCTTGGCGTTGTTCGCATATGGCACGAGGTCGGCGACCGCCATCTCGCGCACTTCCAGTTCCGGCATTGGTCTCATTGCCGCTCCTTCCATTGCTGGCGTGATGGTATTGGCCGCGTGAGATTTAGCGTTGCGTTTTGCTCTCGCCTTGGCGTTGCACTGAACCCCCCCCGGCCTCCAATTTCGTAGCGAAACGCGGGGGATAGGGGCGCGCGGGGTAGGGGGAAAGAAACCCGATTTTCCGAGGGGGTAGGGGGGTCGTGCATAAAAAAGGGTGCAGCCCCGTCCGAGGCCACACCCTTGTGCATAAAAGCTATCTGTTCGCCGCCCTGCGTGCATCATCGCGCTTCTTATGGCAGCTCTTGCACCGCAGCGTGAGGTTCTCCACCTCGCTGCCGCCACCCTCGCACAGCGCGCGGCCGTGGTCCACCTCGCCGCCCATCCCGGCCGTGTACCAGCGGCCGTCGCGGTACTCCGCGCACACCCTGCCGCAGTCGGCGCACCTGCCCAGCTGCCTGCCGATGGCCCTCTGCCTCGCCTTGCGGTACGCGCTCGACGAGTACTCGGCGCGCCATGGCTCGCGCTCGGCCCTCGTGGCGTCGCCCTCCGTCGGCCTGCGCTTGGGCCTCGGCCTGCACGGGCAGCGCTGGCCCTCGGGGTGCGTGCGGCCGCAGTGCGGGCAGTACACGCTCACAGCTCGCGCCTCCCGCTCTCGGCCTTGGCCTTGGCGGCCACGCCCAGGCTGATGCTGCGGCTCGCCTGGAATATCTCCAGCGGCGTGAGGCCCAGCAGCTCGAACGCCTTGAGCGCCGCCGTGATTCCCTGCTCGACCTTGTGCTGGTCGTACTGTTTCCCGTTGTCCATCTATCCAACTCCAATCGCCGCCGACAGCGCCAGCAGCATCTTGAACATCACGGCCACCGCCGTCGCGTCTATGGCGAGGCAGGCCGCGATGATGAGCAGGCATCCGCCCGCCCTCTTCCAGTCGATCATGTGTCCCTCCTATAGTGCCATGAATGCGAGCAGGAGGAGCCCTGCGGCGAGGGCGCGGACCGTCCACGCCCATGCCGCCAGCAGGGCTGCCGCCAAAAGGGCCAGCGCTAGTAGCTCTCGAAGGTCTCGCACGCCGCCTCCTGCATGTCCCTCATGTGGTTCGGTATCCACTCGAGTGCCCACATCGCCCCGAAGCTAGAGTTCTCGGCGCCGCCGGTGCCGAACTCCTCGGCGTACGCCCGGTCGAACTCGACCTCGCAGATGCCGTAGTCGCAGCAGCACTCGACCATGCGCTTGCACTCGGCGCACGTTGGCTTGCCCTCGCCGAAGTGCCTGTCGATTGCCGCGTCGGTGCACCCGGCGGGGAGGTTGTAGCCACTGCCAGGTTCGTTATCGCACATCAGTCTCCAGCCCCTTCGCTATTTCCCTCGGCGATGATGCGCGCGGTCTCCCTCGCCACCGCCTTGCTGCTCTCCATCCGGCCGACCGTGTAGGCGCGCTCGATCATGTCCTGGGCGGCGCGCTCCATGGCCGTGTCGTCGTATCCCCGGCAGACCCTGTGCTCCTTGAGGTACGCGTGGGCGCGGTCCTGCGGCCTCGTCTCGTCGTAGCGGAACACCTCGTTGCAGTCCTCGAGGATGTCCTCAATCGTGTCCATCAGGCCACCTCCGCTCGTATCTGGATAGGCCCCCGGTTCCATCGGTTGCGCGCTTCGACGGCATCCATCAGGCCGACGTCTCCGAACGCACCGCACGAGGCGCAGGCCACGAACTGCAATATGGCTCCATTCGGGGCGTCGCGCACGAACTCGCCCAGATGCTCGGTGGTGCCGCAGCAGGGACAGCGCTTGTACAGGCCATGGTCAATCATTCGCCGACCTCCATCCCGCACTCCGGGCAATACCTAGGCTTCGCGAACCCGACCGCCTGGTGCCCGCACGACAGTATGTAGCCGTTTATCCCGGTGATCGGCTTACCGTAGGCCGTGCGTAGCTTTCTCGCGAGGATGATTTTGCAGGTCGGGCGGTCGATAAGGTCGGCGAGCGTCTCGCAGATATGGATGTAATTGCCTCGGAACGCATGTCCGCATCGCTCGACCGAAGCGGCGATGTTGCGGTAGGCCGTGTTGCCACATTCGCTGACGTCAATATCGTCCTCGTACCACTTTGACCGCTCGCTCATGTATCCGATTTGCCTGCGCAGTTCAGCCGCTACCTCGCGCCGCTTCTCATCATTGGCCATCTGCAGCCTCCGCCTCCTCTATGCGCTGCTCTACATTCTCCGCGATGTTCTTCTCCCAGGTGGCTAGGTCGTTCATCGTCCGCTTGTGTCCTTTCTTGACGACCTCCTTGAACTGGATAATGTGCAGGAGCTGCGCCAGCGACGGGTCGTCCCCTAGGCCGTGTGCCTCCGCGCGTTTTTCCAATTCGGCATAATCGGAAAAGTTCATCGGTTCTCGCCCCGCAGCCTGCGGATGCGCCTCTTGATGTCTTTGAACACCGAGGCCGTGCATCCGCATGTGTCGCTGTCAGGTCTGGCGCATTTGAAGCAGCTCCCTCCCGGGCTGAAATACCAGCAGGAGTTGCTCTCCTCGATGCACCTGTCAAAGTCCGCTTCAAGCTTCTCCCAACTGTCGGGCGTCTCCGGTGGCGTTAGGTAGAAGGAGCTGCAATAGTCATATTGGCAATCCATGAACACGACGCCCCACTTTAGGCCGGGCATCGTCTGCACCACGGAATAGGTAAAGCGGTTGACCTTAAAACACTTGCCGTCCTCGTTGTACAGCACCTTGGTGTACAGCGGAATCTCGCGCCCCTCGGCATCTTTTGGTAACTCGATATTCTCCATTGCTATCACCTATCTAGCCCCAGCAGTACAAAGGACATGTCGCGGCAGATACGGATGCTGCCGGGCGTCCTCACGGTCATTAGCTCCCCGTCCTTGCACATCCTGTAGACGGTCCTCAGGCTCACGTTGAAAGCCTTGGCCCATTCGTTGGGCGTTGCATACTCGGGGAGCGTGAATGGGTTCACGCCCTTGGGCATTTCGATAATTGCCATCAGTCCTCCCCGGTCTCGTAGCTCGCGTCGGCCCAGTAGTCGCAGCGCGCCTCGCCCTGGGTGCGGTGGATGAACTCGGGCCTGCGCATGCACTCGTACTCGATGCGCTCGGTCCCGTAGACGCTGCGGAACACGGTCGTCCTGGCATGGTCGCAGTTGGCGCAGCGCTCCGGCCTCACCCCGTCCGTGTAGATGTCGGGCCTATCCATCAGTTGGTCACCTCCGCCCCGCACTGCTCGCAGTAGTTCAGGCCGCCCGTGGGTTCGGTCCTGCCGTCGTGGCCGCAGGCGAAGCAGTGGTATCGACCGTCTGGGGCCACCTGCACCTGCGTCGTCGGGCGGTACGCCAGCTCGGCCACGCGGCGCATGACCCCGCGCCAGCTCGTGTCCTCCGCCCCGGTGATTCTGGCCAGCGCGCGCTGGAGGCTCTCGCCGCCCAGGCTGTCGTTGGCCGTGCGGTTCAGCTCCTCGACGATGCGGAGGCGCTCCTCCGTGGTGATCTCGTTCATTTCTTCCTCTCCTTAATCCAGTCGTATGCGATGAGCGGGAGGCACGCCAAAAGCAGCGGGATGCTCAACAGCAGCGCTGCGGCCCTTATGGCGTCCTCCCCGGTCGGTCTCCTCATTCCATCCAGCTCCCCGGCCTCTTGTGGCCATAGTCCCAACTTCTCAATCTGAACACCTGCCCCATCGGCAGGCCGTGGGTCGCCGCCCAGCAGCGGTCCCACACCGTGTGGACCTTCACATCAGGGTCGGACACGCCTATCTGCCGTGGGCTGGTGCATAGGAGCGGCTCGTGGCACCTCTTCCCGTCATGGAAGTGGACCAGCGCCTTGCAGCGGTCGAACGCCTCCACGGTGCCGAAGTCCCGGTACAGCTCGCGGACATCGCCCTCTATCTCGCCCCTGATGCACCCGTGCACGTCGCACATCCACGTGAGCGTGTCCTCGACGTGGTCGCGCGGAGGCGCGGGGAAGAGGTCGAGGACCGTCTGCCCCACGCACGCCCTATTCATCACGGGCGATGCGGTAGAAGGTCGGCATGCAGTCCGGCGGGGTCACGGCGTTGGCGCGGATGAACTCCATGCACTTCTCGAAGCTCCCGGCGCAGACGTCGTAGAAGGAGCCGCTCGACGGCATCGGCCTGCCGCCGTCGCTCTTGTCGAACACGACCGCCTCTACTCGGTACATTTGGCCACCTGCTCGTCATAGATGGCCTTGAGGTCGTCGCGCATGAATCGGATGAGCGTCTCCTCGCTGATGTCGTCCGGCAGCGGCTTCAAGCGCACCGCCTGATGGCACCACTCGTCGAAGTCGAGCAGCTTGCCGCTGAACGCGCCCTTGACGTCCGTGACCTCGGCATAGGAGAAGCGGGTCAGCATCTCCTCGCGCATGACCGTGTCCGCGAGCGCCTCGATGGGCGTCTTGGGGCGGTCGATGGTCTCCTTGTAGCTCTTGGCCCTCTTGGTCATGGCGTAGAGCTGCTTGGCCAGCTTGTTGTTTTCGGCCACGAGGCGCTCGTTGCGGCGTTGCTCGTAGTCCAGCTCGGCGAGCACGTACTGCTCGCAGTTGGTGATTTCCATGTCTAACCCTCCGTTATCTCGATGGTTCGTCCCGTCTTGGTATCGGTTATCGCCCAGTGTCCGTAGGCGTAGAGCGCGGGGTCGTGCGGCTCGTGCTCGCACAGCAGCGTGCCGTCCCACCACGCCTCCTCGAACTCCGGCTCGTCCCACACCCACTCGGGCCTGTATCTCGCCCCGCCGTGGAACCCGTCGTGGCATCCCGTGGTGCCGCTCCCGCACAGGGCGATCAGCGGCGAGCGGAGCCGCCACGTGCCCCTGGGTGTGACGAGGGCGAAGTCACCGCAGCGCCTCGGCACGATGTGGTGGCAGTTCGTGGCCTGCCGCCCGCAGATTCCGCAGCGCTCGGCGGTCAGCTCGTAGCGGTTGCCCACGTAGCGCGCGCCGACGTGGGGCTTTCCGTAGAGCTCCGCGCGGTCCTTCGGGACTCCACGGAGCTGCGATGCGCTAACTATCATCCGAGCCTCCTGTCCTGCCCCTTGACCTCGATGGGCCTGCACGCACCGGCGAGGCGCGATGCCACGCGCTTGCCCGCCATGCCTCCCCAGAGGTCCCTGATCTGGCCGATGCGGTAGTTGCTCGTGACGATGGTGGGCAGGCCCTCGGCCACGCGGGTGTCGATGAGGCGCGTCAGCGTCTCGATGGCCCACTCGGTCGGGCGCTCGGCCCCGAGGTCGTCCAGGGCGAGGAGCCTGTACCGCTCGGCCCTGCGGAGCGCCCCGCGCTCGCCGCCGTCGTACTCGGAGCGGATGTCGTCGAGTAGGCGGCTCGTGGTGACCAGCTTGGCGCTCGTCCCGTCCAGCACGGCCATGCGGACGGCGCAGGCGGCGGCGTAGGTCTTGCCCGTGCCCGGCTCGCCCCAGAGGTATGCGCCCTCGCCCTTCCCGGTGAGCTTGGCCATGCGCTTGCCGAGGTCGCAGTCGGCCTCGGCGTAGGGGCCGCGCAGCCCGGCCTTGCGGAGGCGGGAGCGCATGATTGCGGCGATCTGCTCGCGCGCCCCGTCGGGCATGAGCACGTTAGAGATTTGAGTACGCATCATGGCCGACCTCCTTCTTCGCCTCGCGCTGCTGCCACGTGGAGCACGCGGCCTTCCAGTTCTTCATCGGCTTGCTGCCGACCTTCCACCCGACTGCCTCGTAGTAGCTCCAGAACGCCTCGGGGTTGAACGTGTAGCCCTTGGCCGAGACGTACTCCTCGACTTCCGCGAGCGCGGGTTTGACGAATCTCTTACTAACTGCCTTGCCTTGCTTTGCCTTGCCTTGCTTTGCTTTGGCTTCGGCGCTGTACCCGTCACCCTTTTGCTCTACCGAAAGGGGTTCGTCGTTTCCTTCAGGCTCGTCGTTTGGGGTTTCGGTTTCGCTAAAGGGGGGTTTAGCACCGTCTAAAGGGGGCTTTCTGTTACCTCGTCCACCCGTTTTGCCTGCCGCGATGCACCGTTTCGAGTAGTCGATGTCCTCGCGGACGCTGGCGAAGATGGCATCGAGCGGCCATTCCAGCTCCGGCTCGATGCCGTAGGTGCCGTACTGGGCCAAGGCCCAGAGGAGCTTTCCGCGCTGCTCCTCCGGTGCCTTGGCGCAGGCTGCGGTGAACTTGGGAAGCCACTTGAATTGGGCCTCCTCCATGTCAGCGCTCCCAGGTGAAGGCGGCCTTGGCCGCGTTGAAGGTCAGGGTTGCCTCGCTGCCCACGATCACCTCGAGCACGTCGAAGCTGATGGCCTCGACCTCGGGATGGTCGGCGGCGAAGCACATGGCCACGCGCTGCAGGCGCTTCTTGTTGACCTTCGGCGCTGCGTCGTTGCCGCGCGAGCGCTTGACCTTGGCCTCGACTAGGAGCGCCTGGCCGTTGGTGACCGTGTAGACGCACCGGCCCTCGGGGCAACCGTAGCCGGTGGCCCCCGGGATGTAGACCTCGAGAGCGAGGTCGAGAATCGAATACTGCTCCATCTTCACTCCTTAGAACGGGCAATCGTCGTCGTAGACCTCGTCGGGCACGTCGTCTCGCTTGGCCCCGCCGGAGAACGTGACGTTGTCCGCGATCACCTCGAGGCGGCTGTGCTTCTGGCCGTCCTTCTCCCACTTGCTCTGGCGCAGCCTGCCCTGGACGCAAACGTGCGTGCCCTTGGACAGGTAGCGGTTGAGCGCCTCGGCGCGCTTGCCGAAAACGGTGACGTCGACCCAGTTGGGCACGTCCTGCCACTCGTCGCCGACCTTGCGGCGCTCGTTGACGCACACCGAGAACCGGAGCACCTGCGTGCCCGTCTGCGTGGCCCGCAGCTCGGGGTCGCGCCCGAGGTTGCCGCTGATGGTGACCGTGTTGATTCCGCTGCTCACTAGTCAATCTCCTTACTGTCCCTGGCCATCTGGGCCAGATGCTTGCCGAGCTCCTCGAGCTGCCTGTCGGTGAGCTTGGTCGTGTCGTCGGTGCCGAAGTTGGCCTCCTCGTACGCGCGGAGGCCCTCCTCCTTGACGCCGTTCTGCATGCACTCGGCCTTGAGCTTCGCTATCTTGGCTAGCATCACCTTGCGCTTGCTCGGGCACGGCTTCGTCGGGGCCTTCTCCTTCGTCTCCTTGGGGCCTGTGTCGCCGTCGGTGTCCTCCTCGCCCACGAGGCCGAAGGCCATGAGCGCGGAGTAGCGGCGGGCGTAGGTCTCGCGCTTGCCGAACTCCTGCGGGTCGCTGGCGTACTCGTAGGGCTTCACGTCGAGCACGCGCTCCTCGTCCCCGTAGGCCACGACGGTGTTCAGGAGCATGCCCGCGCCGTTGGCGGCGACCTCGGAGCGCTGGTAGAAGAAGATTCCGCGCTTGTTCAGCGGCGGCCTGATGATGTTCAGAACCAAGTCCAGCGGGGAGTACGAGTAGGTCTGGTATCCCTTCTGCCCCGTCTTGCTCTTCGGCGGGTTGGCCATCTCGGCCTGCGCCTCCGCGAGCAGCTGGGTGAACAGCGCGGACGGGTCAAACGTATCCGGTTTCACCGTCTGGGCCATCACAGCTCACCGTCCCCGAGCAGGGCGGCCGCGCTCATTCCCTCGACGCGCGGGCCGAGCGCCTGCATGACGTCCTCGGGGGCGCAGCCGCGCACCGCTGCGGTCTTGGGCGACTTGGGGCACCACATGGCCCAGTCGACCATTTCGCCCGTGTCGGTGCACACGACCTTGTCCCCGGCCTTGGCGAAGTGGGCCTCCCAGCCCTTCTTGGGCACGATGTCCACCATGCCGATGGAGTCGAGGAAGGCAACGGCCTCGTCCATGCGCTCCTTGAGGATTACCGGGGCCGCCTTGCTGTAGCTGATGCCGATCTCGCCGACCTTCTCGTCGCCGACGATGATGGCGCGGCGGTCGGTGTGGGTCTCGGCGAAGCCCTCCATGATCTCCTGCCGCGCGATGGCCTTGGCCTCGTCGAGCGCGGGCTCGATCTGCTTCTGCATGGCCGTGAGCACGGCCAGCCTCTCGTCCTGCGTGTACTCCATTACTCACCGTCTCCAATCATTCGCGCCTCGTCCGTGATTACCTCGTAGACCTCTCCCGTATCAGCGTCCACGTTCGCCGGTCGGTCGAACGGGAGCGGCTCGCCCTCGTCCTCCTCGTCGTAGTCGAGCGGCAGCTCGTCCTGGATGTCGGCCACCGTCAGGACGACGGGCTTGCCGGAGAGCTTGAGGATGGGGAAGGCGTTGGCGTCGCTCGTCAGAATCTCGAGCTGCAGCACGGCCGTGCCGCCCTTGACCGTCGCCTGCTTGAAGTTGGCCCTGATCTCCATGGGTTCCATAGATGCCTCCTATTTGATGCCGAAGATGGCGGCCATGAACTCGCGGCACATCTCGCGCTCGTTCTCCTTGGTGATGGGCGTGAGCACCTTGGCGACGAGCTCGCGGCTCTCGGCCACGTCCTTCTCGTCGAGCTTCGCGAGCCCGGCCTCGCACAGCGCGATCATCATGTGGTAGGCGTTGGCGCTCTTCACGCCGCCGGTGTGGTCGGGGTGGGCCGCATCGAACATGAGGTTGGCCGCGATGCAGGTGGCGTGATCGAGCACCTTCTTGTGGAAGTGGTCCGCCGGGAGTTCCTCGAAGAGGTTGCCGTCGAAGTACTTGTCGTTCATTTCTTTTTCTCCTTTATGTATTCCTCGGTGAAGTGGGTGATGCACACCTTTGCCAGCGGCGGCGTGCCGTATGGCGTGCGGCATCCCTTCTGGACGCCACCCATCACCACGTGGGCGTCGTCCGTGTACGCGACGCCGTTGAGCGCGTCGCATATGAGCTTGCCGATGTTGTCCCAGTCGGGCTTGCCGAGGTCGGCGCGGCCCACCCAGTACTTCGGGTTGCTCTTGGCCAGTGGCCTGAAGGTCTCGATGGCGACGGTCACGATTCCGTCGAAGTCCCCGTGGTCCTCGTGCTCGGCCCTGTAGGCCTTGCGTACGGCCTCCTCGGCGAGCCTCGTCTGCTTCGGGGTGTAGTTGCGTCCGGTTCGCGGGTCGGTCCGGTGGCGCTCCTTGCCCACGATCTTCTCCAGCTCGAGCTGGAAGGTCATGGAGCGCTCCCTGTGCCTGACCCAGCTCATGCCGTAAACCCGTCGGACTGGCTGCGGTGCTTGTTGAAGGCGTCCTTGAGGCTGGGGTAGCGCGCCTCCATGATTCGGGCGAATGACGGCGCGAGGCCGTTGCGCACGCCCACGTGCAGCTCGTTTCGGACCATGTTGACGAGGTAGTTGGCGCTCACGTAGCCCTTCTTGGAGAGCCTCACGGCGTTCTCGACCATGTAGTTCCATGCGCCGGGGTTCTCGTCAATCCAGCGGCGCGCGTCCTCCGCGTCCGCCTCGCCCTTGGCCCCGAGGCCGAATATCTCGAGCTTGCCGCTCTGGGGCTTGGGGTTGTAGCGCTCGTCGTTACGCATGGACGCCCACCGCCTCGTATGCGACCTGCGCGCTGTGCACCGCGCCGTCCATGGTCGGGATAATCCAGAGCCACAGCAGCGCGCACATGGCGAGCGCCGTCACGGTGATGCCGACCAGAAGCCCGGCCCTGAAGGCATCCCTCTGCCTGTCGGCCCGCTCCTGCGCTGGCAGGCGGTAGCCCTCGCGTGCTACGATGCGGGGAGTCCTGTTGGACGTGCGGGCGCTCTTGGTGTGGTTGCTGGGGGTGCCCGCGTATCTGTTTTGAGGGGTCATTCTTCCTCCGTTCCTTGGTTGTCGCTTCTCGAAAACTTCTCGTCGATTTGACGTTTTGCGCGGTATTTGCGGCTGTAGAGCCGCTGCCGCTCCTTGTTCACGCGGTCCTCCCTCTTCACCTCCTCCTCCATCGCCCGCACCTGCTCGGCGATCTCGGAGGCGCGCTGCTCCCTTGTGCAGGAGACGCACCACCCGGTCCGGCTGGAAAGCGGCTTGAAGGTCTGCCGCCCGCAACGCGGGCATATCCAGCGCCTGCGGAGTGAGAGTCCGTATTTGGACGCCTGGACCTCCACCGCCCTCACCGTCTTGCCGAGGGCCTCGGCTATGGCCACGGCCCCGTCCCCGGCGTGCTCCTCGAGGTAGCGGACTTCGCTGCTCGTCCACGTCATTACGCCCGGCGTCCCTTCCAGGACTTGAAGCGGCGCTGCAACTTCCGGCGCATGATGTCGAGCCTTTGGTTGCGGGGCATTACGCCACCGCCTTGAAGTCGTCGAGCGTCAGGTCGAGCTCTGCGCAAAGCGATACGAACTCGTCTGCGGCGATCTTGCGCTCGCCGTTCAGGCTGCGGCGCAGAAGCTCGGCGTTGATGTTCGTGCGGCGCGCCAGCTCGGTGCACGGGATGCCGCGCTCCTGGACGGCTGCGCCAATAACCTCGTATGCCTTCATCTGTTCTCCTCTCCTAGGTTTTGTAGGTACGACCTGAATACTACCGCAAAAATGTAGGAAGTCTAGCCTGTATATAGAATTATTTCCTACAAAACGTAGTTTTTTGACTACACATGCCCTATACTTCAGATAGCGACGTTAGGAGGAGTCATGGAGCCTGTAAGGCGCTGCATCGCGGATAACATCAAGAAGTTCCGCCTGGAGAAGGACCTAAGTGTTGAAGACATAGGCAATGCCATAGGTAAGAGCGGTAAGACAGTTAGCGCATGGGAGGTCGGGCGCGGCCAGCCAGACGCCGACACCATGATCAGGCTCTGCCGACTGTTCGATGTCGACATAGCTGACTTCTACGGCGAGAGCGGTGATTTGGCACCAATCTCAAACGATGAGCGCGATCTCGTCGACACGTACCGCGACCTTACGTCGCCGCACAAGCATGTCTTATTGGCTGTCGCCCGCGAGCTGCGGGCGGCGCAGGGGAAGGAGTAACCCATGATTACCCGCAGAACGTTCCTGGCCGCTATGGCCACGGCTTCGTTAGCGCCGCTTGTCGGATGCTCCGGCGGGCAACAAGCCGGTTCCGGTCAGCAATCGTCTGGCGAGTCCAAGGAGGTCGAGAATCGGAGCGAACCGAAACCATTGGAGATTACCGAGTCCGGCTGGTCGGTGGTCGGCGACGGATGGGTCTACTACGGCTTCGCGCTGAAGAACACCAACAAGGACGTCGAGGCCCAGATGCCTACGGTGACGATAACTGGCAAGGCCGAGGACGGCTCCATCGTCTTCTCCGACAAGCAGACCCTGTTCGTCGTCCTCCCCGGTGAGACCGTACACTACGGTTTCCAGGCGGGAAACGGCACCGCTCCCGCAACGGTCGAGTTTAAGGCGAATGAGCCGAGCTGGGTAGACAGCCAGACGCTGGACGAAGACGTCTTTACCGTATCGAACACGGCTGAAGTACCTGACTCGTACGGCGGCGTCTCGTACACAGGCGAGTTGACCGCCAACTACGATCTGGACAAGAAACAGTACAGCCAGGTCGCCGTCTCCGTGATTGCTCGCGACGCCTCCGGGGCCATTAACTACGGAAACACGACGTTCGTCGATACCCCGTCCAAGGGCGAGTCCGAGCCGTTCGAGATTTCCTGCTTCAACATGCCCGAGCACTCCTCGTTCGAGGTATACGCCCAGGTCTGGTAGCGGCAAAGTGAAACCCCGCAGGTCGAAGCGCGCCAACGCTGCTGCGGGGTTTACCAGATAGCCGCCCGTTTGGAGGGCATCCTAGATTATGCCAGAAGATATAAAGACCGCCGTCATATACGCCCGCTTCTCGTGCTCGAAGCAGCGCGAGGCCTCGATTGACGACCAGCTGCGCGTCTGCCGCGACTGGTGCGCGCGCGAGGGCTACGCCATCGTAGGGGAGTACTCCGACTACGCCATGAGCGGCCGCAGCGACGACCGCCCCCAGTTCCAGAAGATGATAGCCAACGCGGGGGAATCGGACATCGTGCTCGTGTACATGATGGACCGCTTCTCGCGCGACGAGTACGACGCCCCCGCATACAAGCATGAGCTGCGCAGGAAGGGCGTCGAGGTCGTGTCGGCCATGGAGGCCATGCCGGACGGCCCCGAGCGCATCCTGATCGAGAAGATTTACGAGGGCCTCGCGGCCGTGGAATCGGTCAAGACCTCCATGAGGACGCGGCGCGGGATGGAGGGCAACGCCCTCAAGTGCAAGACCAACGGCGTGCGCGTCTACGGTTACGGCCGGAATGACGACGACGAGTACGTGGTGAACGAGGACGAGGCCGCGATAGTGCGCGAGGCGTTCCGGCGCTCCTGCGACCACGAGCCGGTCGACTCCATCGCCAGCGACTTCGCGCGGCGCGGCGTGACCACTAGGACGGGCAGGCCGTGCGGCTACTCGATGGTGTACCAGATGCTCCACAACAGGAAGTACACGGGCTTCTACTCGTGGGGAGGCATAGAGGTGGACGGCGGCATGCCCCAGATTATCGACAAGGCGACCTTTGCGATGGCCCAGGAGGTGAAGCCGAAGAAGCGCCGGGCCTCGGAGGACTGGGGCACGTTCGCGCTGTCCGGCAGGGCGATCTGCTCGGAGTGCGGCCACAACATGGCCGGGACGTCTGGCCGTGGCAAGAAGAACGTCAAGTACGAGTATTACGGCTGCCGCTGCGGTGCCAAGCCCGTCCGGCGCGACTGGCTCGAGCACGAGCTGGCCGAGGCCATCAGGGGGATGCTGCGCGACCGCGAGACGGCCCTCCGCATATCCCACATGCTCTGGGACGAGCCGGAGCCGGAGATAGCCGACGCGCGCAGGCGGGCCATGGCCTCGAAGCGCAAGGCCGAGAACGGCCTCCAAAACATCATGGCCGCGATTGAACAGGGTATCGTGATGCCCGAGTTCACCGACCGCATAGCCCAGCTTCAGGCCCAGAAGGCCCGCGCCGAGCGCGATCTGGCCTCCTATGACGAGGCGCGCATCGACCCAGAGGAGTTCGCGGACTTCCTCCAGTGCGGCGGCGGGATGGACGACGCGGCCGTCCTCGATTCGTTTGTCTATCAGGTGATGGTGACGCCGGAGGAGTGCGTGGCCACGCTCTACTGCGACGACGAACGCAACGAACCCGCACGACTAAGCATCGCACGGGTTCGCACATTTTCGGGTTGGTGCCCCCAGCGGGATTCGAACCCGCGATATCCACCTTGAAAGGGTGGCGTCCTTGGCCGCTAGACGATGGGGACAGCGGGAAAGAGTATAGCAGACTTTTTTGCCGGCGCGTATATCGTTGGCAAACTGGAAAACCACCACAAAGGTGCCTGTCCCTTTGTGGTGGTGAGGTGCTAGGGGAGCAGCTTCATGGCGGCGTCGTGGGCGGCGTGTTCGTAGGTGTCGTCGAGGGACTTGAGCGGCAGCAGGGCTGTGGCCTGCGCATCGCCGCGGCGCTCGAGGGCGTGGGTAATGAGCCAGTCGGCGAGTTCGGGATTCTTGGGTAGCGCCGGTCCGTGCAGGTACGTGCCGATGACGCCCTTGTAGATCAGGCCCTCAAAGCCGTCTTCGCCGTTGTTGCCGGTGCCCGTGACGACGGACGTTCCGAGTGGCGTGGCATCTGCGTCGAGCAGAGTGCGGCCGCCGTGGTTCTCGAATCCTACAAAGGGCTCGGGTGCCAGGTCGGTCTTGACGGCGACGTTGCCGATCAGTCGGTCGGAGCCGCGTACAGTTTCGGCGGCAATGACGCCCAAGCCCTCGATGCGATCTTCACCCATGTAGTACGAACGGCCGAGCAGCTGATAGCTGCCGCAGATAGCAAGCAACGAGCCGCCGTCCTCAACATAGGCCGCAACCTTGTCTTTTTGAGCGAGCAGCTCGTGCGCCACGGCCAGCTGGTCGCGATCGGAGCCGCCGCCCATCATGACGATATCGGCGTCGGTGAGATCGAGCGCCTCGCCCATGCGGACCTCGTCCACGCGAACGGGGATGCCGCGCCAGGCGCAGCGGCGCTCGAGGGCGATGACATTGCCGCCGTCGCCGTAGAGGTTGAGGGCATCGGGGTACAGATAGACGATGCGCAGGGGGCGCGAAAGCTCGGTCGGCGCGACGCCGACGGGGACGGCACTGCCATCGGCGCACGTTGCAGCGTGGGCGGCAACCGTAGCCGCATCGGTGCCTTTAAGCTCGTCGAGCTCCTTGACCAGCGGCGGAAAGGCCGTGTAGTTGGCGACGGCATAGAAAGTGTCGCCGGCGGCTTCATCCGCAACGGCACCGATCGCCTGCTCGATATTCGAGATAATCGCGGCATCGATGCCGGCGTACTTGAGGCGCACCTGCATGTCGTGCGCGCGCGTGCCGCCGGCAAAGGCGACAAGCCCCGTTGTATCGGCGATGCGCTCAAAGTCGACGTCGTAGATCCACGAGACATCGTGGCCGTCGGCGTCGTTGTCGTTGAGGAAGAACGCGCAGAGTCTGCCGCCTGCCGTCTTGATGGACTGGATTTGTCGATCGAAGCCCACGGGATTTTTGGCCAGGTTTGCCTCGACGGTTCGACCGGCGATATTCCAACGGCCCATGCGACCACCTGCTGGCACGTAGGCGTCGAGCGTGGGCTGCAGGCGTGCGGTGTCTACGCCCAGCTCGTGGGCGGCGAAGAAGGCTGCGGCTACGTTGTAGACCATATACAGGCCGTTGTAGCGTGTGGCGATGTGCACGGCAGCCGCGTCGGGCGTAGATCCAAAGACCAGGTCAAAGCCGTAGCCGTCGCAGCCGAGCTCCACGCTCGTCACGCGACGGACAAGCCCAGGGCGGGTCCAGCCGCACGAGGGGCAATGGTATGCGCCAAGCTGTCCGTACTGCACATAGTCGTACTCCAACGGTGCGTTGCACTGTGAGCAAAAACGCGAGTCGCTAATGCGGTCGGACTCGGTGCCCGTGGCACCGTCGATGCCAAAGGCGATGCTTGCATTGGGAACGCGCGCGGCGATCGAGGCGCACAGCGGATCATCGGCGTTATAGATGAGCGTCGTTGCCGGCGAAAGCTCCAGCGCGTGGGCGATGACGTCTTGGGTGTGGTCGATCTCGCCGTAGCGATCCAGCTGGTCGCGGAACAGGTTGAGCAGCACAAAGTAGGTCGGCTTGAGCTTGGGCAGGACGCGCACCGTGTAGAGCTCGTCGCACTCAAAAACGCCCACGCGCTTGCCGCTGCTGGTGTGCTTAAGGCCGCCGCGGGCCTCGAGCAGCGCGCCCACCACGCCCGGCTCCATATTGTTGCCGGCGCGGTTGCATACCACGGTGGCGCCGCTGGCGGCAACGGCGTCGGCGATGAGGTTGGAGGTGGTGGTCTTACCGTTGGTGCCGGTGATCACCACGCTGCGGTCGACAAGGCCCGCGAGGTCGCTCAGCAGCTCGGGGTTGATCTTCATGGCGATGCGGCCGGGGAGTACGCCGCCCTGGCGCTTAAGGACGGAGCGCAGCCCCCAGCGGGCGATATCGCTCGAGGTGCAGGCGAGAGATGAGCGGAAGTTCATGAAGCCGTTCCTAACGTGAATGACATGGTCGTGGCGTTTGCGCCGTTAAAAGCCGTAACGGCGCGCAAATTCCTGGGCAAGCTGCGATACGTCTTCACAAGCGTTGGCCCAGGGGGCAAAGTCGGGAGTATCCGAGATAATGCCGTCGGCCTCCCAAACGGCCTGGTGCGAAAGATCCCACGGGTCGTGCGGCTCGGGTCGGCAGGGAAGATACGGCGTCTGGTACATGGGGTTCAGCAAGAAGAACGCGCCGCCCTCGCAGCGGTTGGCAAACTCGCGCAGCGCGCGTGTCGCCGGACGCATCTTGTTTGTTTTGAACAGCAAAATCGTGCGGGCGAGCAGGTACCAGGGGGAGTTCTCGAGTGCATCAGCTCCCACCTGCTCCTCGAGCTGGTGAGCCAGGGCAAAAAAGCCGTCCTGGTCTTCCAAGCGGGCGAGGGCGAGCAGGACGGTGCCGGCAGCTCGGGTGGGATAGCCTTCTGCCTTAAGGACGCGGCGAGAATAGTTGGCGGCAGCACGGTAACGAGCGCTCGCCATGCACAGCTGCGAGATGGCCTCGAGCGTGTGAAGCCAGCCAATAAGCGCCGGCTCGCTCACGGTAAGGTCTGCTGCGGTGACACCGTCGGCCAAAACATTATTAGCCCAGTAGTGCGGGGCCTCCATATCAAACCCGGGCACGCTCTGTTGCAGGTAGTCGGCCGTACTCGTCTCGAGCTTCATCAAGTCGCCCAGGCAGGCATCGACGGGCGTGTCCGCCAGGATGATGGCGAGCAACTGGGCGTCGAGGACATGCGCATCGACGCGAACAATCTTGAGCAGCTCATCGCGCATATCGTCGAACAGACGATTGCGCGTCTGCTCAAACTCCTCGTCGCTGCCCATGTCTTCGATGCGACGAAGCTCGTCAAGCAAGTGACGATGAACGCCGGCATAGGACAGCAGCGCTTGGGCATGCTCGGTCTGCGCATACTTGTGAGGGTTTGCGCTGATGTCGTTATGGACAAGCTCGCGTGCTGCATCGGTGAGTTCGGGGTGCGACGCCAGATAGGTGCGTTCCAGGTAGGCGGGGATGTAGACGCTCGGATCCATTAGAGGTCTCCTCCCTTAAACGGCAAACCCTGCTCGGCCGCCCGCAGTATGCGCTCATCGATTTGGGAACGCAGGATATCGTTGGTGGCGACCCAGGCAGCAAAGCTGGCGTTGTCGGGGGCGCCCAGGCCCTCCTGCAGTACCGGCGTCGCCTCGGACAGCGCGAGGACAAGCTCGTCGGTGGAGCCCACACCCACGTTGACGCGGGCATAGACGCCATCGGGAAACTCGGTTTGGAAGTAGAGCGCCTCGGCCGCGTGCGGGCACGAGCGTGCGAGGATGCGCAAATAGTGCTCGGCGCCCTCGTAGTCCAGCTCGCGCCAGGCAGCGCTCATCAGCGCGATGAGCGTCCACGGGTCCAAGTCGCGCTCCGCATCCTTGGGACGACGGCGCAGCGGCGTGTTGGCGAGATAGGGGACGGAGTGGGCAGAGCGAAAGCGCTTGAGCTCCTCGGCGGGGTATTCGAGCTTTGCCATGGCGAGCATCGCGGTGTGGCGGACACCAGCGGGGTCGTTGGGCGCAAAGTCGAGGCTGCGGTTTGCGGCTTCGAGCGACATGCGATAGCGGCCGCTAATGAGCGCGCGTGACGCAAGGGCGGCAAGCCAGCGCAGGTAGGGGCGGCGCATAAGGTCGCCTGCGGCCTCACGCTCGTAGGGGTCCTGCGCCGAGGCGGTCTTGAGTGCCAGGTCGTGCTCCACCTCGTCGCACTTGGACACCAGATACTGTACGTACTCCTCGTTGGAGTTGGCGGTGAGGGCGGTCAGCATGCGCTGAGCGTCCCAGTTGGCCGGATCGAGCTCGGTTGCCTCGCGAAGCATGTTCTCGGCAGTGGCCTCTTCTTGCTCTGCCTGGGTATCGTCAGGGATAAAGGGAATGCGGTAGTCGACAGCCTCGACCACCTTGGCAATGAGGTGCCCGGCGCGGTCGCGGTCGTGCACGATGAGCGGTGCGGGGTTGCGGGTGAATTGTTCCATCAGACGCTCTACGGCGGCACCGTCGGTGAGCGGGATATTGTCACGGCGCAAGGCCTCAAGAACGAGGCGATGGCAATCCTCTTGAATGGGATCGAATGCCATGGGGCCTCCTTTGCTGCGGTTAGGGTTCAAATGTTTCTATATAAAATTCTAGTTTACCCGCATGTGGCACAACGGGGGTGCCGCACTTGGACTTGCACCTTTGCACCACGAAGACGGATGTCGCACAAATGTCGGCACCTTGGACGACCGAGTGGTATCACGGTGCCGCAAACGGTCGATTTTTGGCGGCGAACGGTGCATATTTTGGAGGGGCACGGTCCTGCCCGGGATATGTAGTCAACCTTGATAAAACGTTTGCCCAGCTTGGGAGTATGAATGCCGCACAAGGGTCTTCAGGGATAGAAAAAACGTTTCATCATTGGCGGCTTTAGGTGAATAACTGACCAACCAGAACGGTAAAATAGTGTTTGTCTGAGCGTTGAGACGTTTAGACATCGCGCATTGTCATCGCCGGCAACGCGCAAACCGGTCCTAACGGAGCCAATTGGGTGCTCCGTTATATACGCAAGTCTAAGAGGGGCTTGTTTAGGAGGCACAGTATGGGACGTTTTACCAATCCTCGCGATCTGTACTTTGGTGAGGGCGCTCGCCACGAGGTGAAGAACCTCAAGGGTAAGAAGGCCATCATCGTTTCTGGCGGCAGCTCTATGCGCCGCGGCGGGTTCCTGCAGGACGTTGAGGCCGACCTCAAAGAGGCCGGCATGGAGGTCAAGCTGTTCGAGGGCGTCGAGTCCGATCCCTCCATCGAGACCGTCATGAAGGGCGCAGCCGCTATGCGCGACTTCGAGCCCGACTGGATCGTTGCTATCGGCGGCGGTTCGCCCATCGATGCTGCTAAGGCCATGTGGGTCTTCTACGAGTATCCCGAGGAGTCCTTCGATAACATTATCCAGCCGTTCAGCTTCCCCGAGCTGCGTCAGAAGGCTCACTTCTGCGCCATTTCCTCTACCTCCGGCACCGCTACCGAGGTCACCGCGTTCTCCGTCATTACCGACTACGCCAAGGGCATCAAGTACCCGCTGGCCGACTTCAACATCACCCCTGATGTCGCCATCGTCGACCCCGAGCTCACCTACACCATGCCCGCCAAGCTGTGCGCTCACACCGGCATGGATGCTCTGACCCACTGCATGGAGGCCTACGTTTCCACCTGCGCCTCTATGTTCACCGACGCCAACGCTCTGCACGGCATCCGCGAGATCGTCGAGTGGCTGCCCAAGTCCTATGCTGGCGACCATGAGGCCCGTCAGCACATGCACGAGGCTCAGTGCATCGCCGGTATCGCCTTCTCCTCGGGCCTGCTGGGCATTGTTCACTCCATGGCTCACAAGACCGGTGCTGCCTTCGAGAACGGCCACATCATCCACGGTGCTGCTAACGCCATGTACCTGGGCAAGGTCATCCAGTGGAACTCCAAGGACCCGCGTGCTGCCGAGCGTTACGCTTACGTGGCCAAGGAGATCCTGCACCTTCCCGGCAAGACCAACGAGGAGCTCATCGCTGCGCTCGTCCAGAAGATCCGCGACCTCAACGACCAGCTCAACATTCCGCAGTCCATCAAGGATTACGCGAATGGTGGCGTGAAGGTCGACGCCGAGAACCCGCAGATGGTTTCCGAGGAGGAGTTCCTCGCCAAGCTGCCCGAGATCGCCGCGAACGCCGAGACCGACGCCTGCACGCCGGAGAACCCGCGTGAGACCAAGGCTGCCGACTTCGAGAAGATCCTCAAGGCCTGCTACTACGACACCGACATCGATTTCTAATCGACTCTTGTTATCGTAACGAGGGGCTCCGCACGTATCTGTACGGAGCCCCTTTCTTTTTTCTTTTAGAGAATGGGATAGTTATGGCTGCAATTTTCAATAGCCCCAGCAAGTACATCCAGGGTCCGGACGAGCTCGCCAAGCTCGGCTCCTATGTCGAGCCGCTCGGCGCTAAGGCCCTCGTCATCGTGACGCCTTCGGGCAAGAAGCGCGTCGGTGCCAAGATCGAGGGCGGCTTTGTCGAGGCTAAGGCCGAGCTGCTGTTTGAGGACTTTAACGGCGAGTGCTCCAAGGGCGAGGTCGATCGCCTGGTTGCGCTCGCCCGAGACAACGGTTGCGACATCATCGTCGGCGTCGGTGGCGGCAAGATCCTCGACACCGCGAAGGCCGTTGCCTATTACCTGGAATCCCCGGTTATCATTTGCCCCACCATCGCTTCGACCGATGCACCGTGCTCGGCACTTTCGGTGCTCTACACCGATGACGGCCAGTTCGATAAATATCTCTTCCTTAAGGCAAACCCCAACATTGTCCTGATGGATACGATGGTTATCGCGGCGAGCCCGGTGCGCCTGACGGTTTCCGGTATGGGCGATGCGCTCGCAACCTATTTCGAGGCCCAGGCGACGCACGATGCCGACGGCGGCACCTGCGCTGGCGGCAAGGGCGGCATGGCCGGCCTGGCGCTCGCCAAGCTCTGCTACGAGACGCTTATGGCCGATGGCGTCAAGGCCAAGGTCGCGCTGGAGAAGGGCGCGCTCACGCCTGCCGTCGAGCATATCATCGAGGCCAATACGCTGCTTTCGGGTATTGGCTTTGAGAGCTCGGGCCTTGCTGCTGCTCATGCCATCCACAATGGCCTGACGATGCTGCCCGAGTGCCACGGCATGTATCACGGCGAGAAGGTCGCCTTCGGCACCATCGTCCAGCTGGTACTCGAGGATGCTCCGACCGAGAAGCTCGAGGAAGTCTTGGGCTTCTGCATTGAGCTGGGTCTGCCGGTCACGATGAAGGAACTTGGCGTTGCCGAGCTTACGCGCGAGCAGGCCATGATTGTTGCCGAGGCCGCCTGCGCGCCCGATGACACCATGTGCAACATGCCGTTTGAGGTGACGCCCGAGATGGTCGCCAACGCCATCCTGGGTGCCGACGCACTGGGTCACTACTACCTTATGGATGAGTAAACTTAGGTAAGGAAGGGGCAAAGCCGACAGATGGCTTTGCCCCTTTTTGCTATGGCGCAAAGGGGTCAGGTTACTTTGCACCAATCGTTGTTTGATGAAGGGCGGATTCTCGCATGGCACTTCCCATGGTTTATGGCGGTCCCGGCCGGTATGTTCAGGGGCCGGGCGAACTCTCGCGTCAGGGCAGGTATTTGTCATGGTTGGGCTGCGCTGCCTATGTCTTGTTTGACCAGGGCACCGAGGATCGGCTGTGCAGGCAGATCGTCGATGGATTTCTGGACGACGATCTGAGTGAGCCGTTCTTTAAGATTTATGACGGTCCGTGTACGGAAGAGGCCGTTGTCGAAATGGCTAAGGAAGCCCAGGCCGAGTATTGCGACATGGTAGTGGGTATTGGCGGCGGCAAAATGCTCGATATCGCCAAGGCCGTTGCGTTTTATGCCGAGTTGCCGTTGTGCGTATGCCCCACAGCGGCGTCGATGGACGGTCCGTGCAGTGCGATTTCCGATGCCGACCTGATGAGCGTTGCAGATGCGGCCTTTAGAAACGAACGCAACATGGCCAACGAGCAGACCAAGGTGACCAAACAAAAGCTCGTGCAGCTCATGTGCGAGGCATAGCTTGGCGCTTGATTGACCTTGTGCAATCGAGGCAGCGATAGGCCATGGACTATTTGCCGCAAAGATGAGCCGCGTGTAATTTGCCCGAGGCGTGGGCCGATAGCGTATCATTATCTCTTGCTTGTTTGCACTGCTCAGGGAGGGGCCGCGCATGGCGCAGGAACACGATCTGTTTGATGACATTATCGAGATCAGCAAGGGTTTCGACTTTCTTAAAAACCCGCTTGGCGGCGTGACCGATGCACTCGATCCGTCGGCGCCGCAGTGGAATCCTGCCGACTACAAGGAGCGCCCGCGCGGCAACACCATTCCGTGCCTGACCTGCAAAAACGAAAAGAGCGGTTGCACCGCGTGCATGGACGTGTGCCCGGTCAACGCTAT
Source organism: Collinsella aerofaciens (assembly GCF_020709435.1). Lineage (GTDB taxonomy): Bacteria > Actinomycetota > Coriobacteriia > Coriobacteriales > Coriobacteriaceae > Collinsella > Collinsella aerofaciens_AU. The sequence goes on along the minus strand of NZ_JAJFDP010000002.1, from coordinate 57,329 downwards.
CGAGGTCGAGGAAGACGCCATCGAGATCCTCGACTCCTGTCGCAAGTGCGGCCTGTGCGCCGCTGCCTGTCCGACCGAGGCGATCATCTCGCCGCGCCTGGCGCCTAAAAACCTGTATGACGATATCGTCTCCGCTGCTACGAGCCACGAGACCGCCTACGTCACCTGCACACGCGCCCTCAAGCGCATGCCGCGCGAAAACGAGGTCGTCGTTGCCTGCGTGGGCGATATTACGGCCGAGACCTGGTTCTCGGTACTGGCGGACTATCCCAACGTGAGCGTCTACCTGCCACTGGGCGTGTGCGATAAGTGCCGCAACACCGGTGGCGAGGACATTCTGGGCGAGGCCATTGCTACCGCCGAGGAGTGGGCGGGTACGGGCATGGGCCTGGAGGTCGACCCCAAGAGCCTCAAATGCCATAAGCGCCGCGAGTACGAGCGCAAGGAGTACATGGATAAGATTGCCCGCACCACGGGCCTGACGGTGACCAAGCTCAATCCGGCGACGGCGGCGCTGGCCTCGGTGACGCAGAAGTTGAAGGCTCACCGTCACCAGATCACGCAGCTCGAGCGCACGCTCAACACCATGTGCGGCACCACGACGACCAAGCGTCGCCGTTCGCTCACGCACGGGCGGCAGCTGGTGCTCTCGACGCTGCAGAACCACCCCGAGCTTGCCCAGAATATGCAGGTGAGCACACCGGAATGCGATTTTGACAAGTGCACGTCGTGCGGCGAGTGCGTCAACGTGTGCCCCACGTTTGCCTGCGATTTGGTGGGAAGCGGTCGCTTTGCACTGGAGTCCACGTATTGCCTAGGTTGCGGAGCCTGCGTCAAGGTGTGCCCCGAGCATGCGCTCAAGCTGGTCGAGCACGATGCGTCCAATCTGGTCGTTGTCGACCCCGAGGCCGAGGAAAAGGCCGCTCAGAAGGCGAAGGCTCACGAAGAAGCTGAGAAGGTTAAGGCCGAGGCAAAGGCCAAGCTGGACAAGATGCTCGACCAGGTGGAAAAGCTCGCGGACTAGTCAGCGAGCTCTATCTCTGCTTCATTTGCGCCGTCGTGGTGTCCGGATTCGCCCGGATGCTGCGGCGGCGCTATACTTATACGGTTTGAAGTACCTGTACCAAAAGGAGCTGTCGTGTCCCTTTCCATCGGTATCGTGGGCCTGCCCAACGTGGGCAAGTCGACGCTGTTCACCGCGCTTACCAAAAAGACCGGCCTTGCCGCCAACTACCCGTTTGCCACGATCGACCCCAACGTGGGTATCGTCGACGTGCCCGATAGCCGCTTGCAAAAGCTTGCCGACATCGTTAACCCGGGCCGCATTGTGCCGGCGACGGTCGAGTTCGTCGACATCGCAGGTCTGGTGAAGGGCGCTAACGAGGGCGAGGGCCTGGGCAACCAGTTCCTGGCCAACATTCGCGAGACCGATGCCATCTGCGAGGTCGTGCGCTACTTTAAGGACCCCAACGTCATGCGTGAGGTGGGCCGCACGGGCGAGTTCGTCGATCCCGCCGGCGATGCCGACACCATCATGACCGAGCTCATCCTGGCCGACATGGGCACGCTCGAGAAGCAGCTGCCTAAGCTCGAGAAGGAGGCCAAGCGCGACAAGGAGCTCATGCCCAAGTTCGAGGTCGCCAAGCGCCTGCTTGCCTGGCTCAACGAGGGCAAGCGCGCCGCATCCATGGAGATGACCGACGAGGAACGTGCCGCCGCCAAGGGGCTGTTCCTGCTCACCATGAAGCCCATCCTGTATGTGGCCAACGTGGACGAGGATATGCTCAACGACGACCTGGCGCCCATCGATGGCGTCAAGCCGTTGCCCATCTGCGCCAAGATTGAGGCTGAGCTTTCCGAGCTCGATCCCGAGGACGCCGCCGACTACCTGGAGAGCCTGGGCCTGGAACAGCCCGGTCTGGACGTGCTCGCGCAGGCGGCCTATAAGCTGCTCGGTCTGCAGTCGTTCTTTACGGCCGGCGAGATGGAGGTCAAGGCCTGGACGGTTCGTCAGGGCGCGACCGCCCCGCAGGCCGCCGGCGTCATCCACACCGATTTTGAGCGCGGCTTTATTAAGGCCGAGGTCATTGGCTATGACGACTACATCGAGCTCGGCGGTGAGCAGGGCGCCAAGGCCGCCGGCAAACTGCGTATTGAGGGCAAGGACTATGTCATGGCCGATGGCGACGTCGTGCACTTCCGCTTTAACGTGTAAGGGCGACGCATATGTTTAAATACGGCAAAAAAGCTGGCTACATGGGTATTGCGCTGCTCGTACTTGCGGTGATTCCGCTGGTGGTCGCAGCGTGCGTTATCCCCAACATTGGTCCCGAGGTGGCAACGAAGTTTAACGCCGCCGGCGAGGTGACGCGCTGGGGCAAGAGCTACGAGTTGCTGGCGCTGCCGGTGCTCAACCTGCTGCTGAGCGTGGCGACATACTTTACGGCGGGACGTCAAGCTAAAAACAATGATGACTCCGCCGCCATGGCGCGCATCGTGTGCGAACGCTACCTGCGCAACGGTTGCATCACGGGTGTGTTCCTCAACGTGATCAACGTTTACTTTATGTACTCGGCGATTACCGGAACGGGCTTTGGCTTTGGTTTCTAGCTTGTCCTTTTAGGCAACGAGTCTGCACACATATTCGATAGCTGCTGCGAGGCCGCCGCTCGATCGTGGTCTAAAGACCATGTCGGCGGCGGCCTCGTTTTCGTATCCGGCGCCGCGAAGGGCGAGTGCGATACCGGCTTCCAGGAGAAGGGGCAGACCGCGTTGGCTGGTTGCGATCACGGTAGCCTGATTGAGCGAGCAGCTGTGCGCCTGGCATTGGATAGCAAGTTCACCTTGCGCCGGGCAAGGGACCAGAACGGCGGCGACGCGACTTGATAGCAATGCAAATGCTGTGCGCTCATCGGGCGAAAGGCATTCTGATTCAACGACGACGAGCTTGGGCGGCGCGCTGTTTGTGCGAGGCGTGGCTCGGTACATGCGGACCGAAGAACCCGACATAGAAAACTCCTGTGTATTCGGCAAAACGTAAACTATAGTTTACGTTTATGTTCGGCTCCATTTCAAACTCGGCTGCATGGACGAACGTGCGAAACAGATTCTTGGTAGGCGGGTCGAAGAGACACGCAGAGACCTTGGTATCTCCAAGGTTGATTTTTGTGTGGCGACAGGAATCAGCCGACCCTACCTCGACCGAATCGAAGATGGGACGGCAAATATCACGCTCAAGGTTCTATTTAAGATCGCACCCGCACTCGGTATGACGGTGTCAGAGCTTCTTGAGGGTATCTAATAGGGGATACCCGCCGACAGCTGAATTACGCCATCGGGATGCGGTCGTGGTTGACTTGGCTGTAGAACAGACGCTGAATCTCAGCCGCATCGCGTGACTGGCCGAGCGCCCACATGGTTTTGGCCACGAGCGTCTCGGTGGTCATGTCATCGCCGCGCAGAATGCCCGGATGATCGGCGTAAGCACGGCCAACCTCATAAACGCCCAGATCGAGGCCCTCTTCGGGGACCTGCGTGGTCATAACGACGGTGCGGCCCGAATCGACCCAGCGGAAAATTGCCTCTTGGAACGACTCGCCCGACTCACCAAACTCGGGGATACCGCCAATGCCAAAGGTCTCTAGAATCACGGCGTCGTAGCTATCGGCTAGGGCGTCGAGGATGCCCGGGTTTACGCCGGGCGTAAGCTTGAGTACAAATACGCGCGGGTCGATGCTGTCGTAGAAATGCACCGGGTTTTCGCCCTGATGCGTACCGTGAAGCCCGTTGCGCACGATGCGGCCGTTGCGGATATAGGCGATGGGCGGATAGTTGACGCTAATGAACGCGTTAAAGCTCATGGTGCGCTGCTTGCGGGCGCGCGTGCCGGCAATGGCGACGCCGCCAAACACGATCGAGACGTCGTGCGAGTGCTCATCGAGTGCATAGAGCAGACTCTGGTACAGGTTGAGCTTGGCATCGGTAAAGGGGTTGCCCATGGGCTTTTGCGAGCCGGTGAGCACGATGGGCTTGGGGCTGTCCTGAATCAGATAGGAAAGCGCCGCCGCGGTGTAGCTCATGGTGTCGGTGCCGTGCAGAATCACGAAGCCGTCGTGGTCGGAATAACCTTCGACGATGACATCGCGGATGCGCATCCAGTCGCTCGGGCGCATATTGGTGCTGTCGATGTTCATGGGCTGCACGACGTCGAGCTCGCAGAGGCCCGAGATCTCGGGGACGCTCTGGGCGAGTTCCTCACCGGTCAGGGCGGGGGAGAGGCCGTTGCCGTCCTCGGTCGATGCGATGGTGCCGCCCGTGGCGATGAGAAGGATGCGCTTCATGCTGGTATTCCTATCGTATTTGCCGCCGCAGAGGCGGAGTCGTTCGGCAGTATTGTGGCACAGAGCGTTCAATGTTCAAACGTATTACATCATCTGTAACGTCTGGTAACACTTCAATTGCCGTCAAATAGGGGCCCAGGTCGTGCGTTTGCCGTGCGCTGATGGCTGCGAGGGACGAGAAACCCCATATAACGTGTACACTATGGAGGTTATTTTCGTTCATTCACGCGGGTGGGCACCGGCTCCCCGCCAACAAGAGGGGGAAACCATGGATCAAAAGGCTTCCGCAAAGGTCCTCGTACTCGACTTTGGTGCGCAGTACGGTCAGCTCATTGCCCGTCGCGTCCGCGACCTCAACGTGTATTCCGAGATTGTCCCCTGCGACATCTCGGCCGACGAGATTCGCGAGATGAACGCCTCTGCGCTCATCCTTTCTGGCGGCCCGGCCTCCGTGTACGCCGAAGACGCTCCGTCCATCGACCCTGCCATCTTTGACCTGGGCCTTCCCGTCCTGGGCTTTTGCTACGGCCATCAGATCACGGCCGTGACGCTCGGCGGCAAGGTCGGTCACTCCGAGGTGGGCGAGTACGGCCGCGCCACCATCACGCGCACGGCCGGCGCCAAGCTCTTTAACTCCACGCCCATGGAGCAGACCGTGTGGATGAGCCACCGCGACGCCGTTTCCGAGGTGCCCGAGGGCTTTACCGTTACCGCCAGCACTGACGTGTGCCCGGTTGCTGCCATGGAGTGCGTCGAGCGCAAGATTTTCACCACGCAGTTCCACCCCGAGGTCAAGCACTCCGAGTATGGTCAGCAGCTGCTGAGCAACTTCCTGTTTGAGATCTGCGGCCTGGAGCCCAACTGGAGTATGGACAACCTGGTCGAGACCATGACGGCCGAGTTCCGCGAGAAGGTCGGCGACGACCGCGTGATTCTGGCCCTGTCCGGTGGCGTCGACTCCTCCGTCGTGGCTGCGCTGGGCGCTCGCGCCGTGGGCAAGCAGATGACCTGCGTGTTCATCAACCACGGTCTGCTGCGCAAGGGCGAGCCCGAGCAGGTGGAGGAGGTCTTCACCAAGCAGTTTGACGTCGACTTTATCCACGTCCACGCCGAGGACCGCTATGCCGAGCTTCTGGCCGGCGTGACCGAGCCCGAGGAGAAGCGCCGCATCATCGGTACGCAGTTCTGGAAAGAGTTCTTCGCGGTTGCTCAGCAGCTCGAGACCGATGGCAAGCCGGTCAAGTACCTGGCTCAGGGCACCATCTACCCCGACATCATCGAGTCCGGCGCTCGCAAGACGGGCGGCAAGACGGCCACCATCAAGAGCCATCACAACCTGATCCCGTTCCCCGAGGGCGTGCACTTCGACCTTATTGAGCCGCTCGATCACTTCTTTAAGGACGAGGTCCGTGCACTTGGTCTGGCGCTGGGCCTGCCGGGTCACATCGTGTTCCGTCAGCCTTTCCCGGGTCCGGGTCTGGCCATCCGCATCATCGGCGCGGTCGACAAGGAGAAGCTCGAGATCCTCAAGAACGCCGACGCTATCGTGCGCGAGGAGCTCGACGCCTACAACCAGCGCCTGTATGAGCAGACCGGCGAGCGTAACTCCGAGCACAGCTGCTGGCAGTATTTTGCGGTTCTGCCCGACATCAAGTCCGTCGGCGTTATGGGTGACGAGCGCACCTACCAGCGCCCGATCATCCTGCGTGCCGTCGAGTCCAGCGATGCCATGACCGCCGACTGGGCCAAACTGCCTTACGACGTCCTGGCCCGCATCTCCGGCCGCATCGTTGCTGAGGTCCCCGGCGCCAACCGCGTGTGCTACGACATCACGTCTAAGCCGCCCGCGACGATCGAATGGGAGTAGGCTGACAGGGTTCTGACCTGCACTTTTGAGTGCCGCACTGTGCTCCTGAGTTTCGTTTCGTACGAGAGTTACGGCAAAACCACCAGCGACATTGGTGAGTAAACTCGATTATCGAGCCTCCGTTCCCATGTTGGAACGGAGGCTTTTTCTTTGCCTTTTTACTCTCTTTCACCTGCGATTTCGCGATTTACTCCCCGTGTTTCAAGATGGAAGCGTTTGGTTGCGAGCCACGCCGCTGTGAGGGCCTGAGTCGTCAGGCCCCGCACAGGGGGACCGCGATGGTGGCCACCGCGCCGCCCGAGGGGCTGTTGGCGAGCGAGACGGAGCCCCCGTGGGCGCTCGCGGCCTCGGAGGCGGCGTGGAGGCCGAGCCCGTAGTGGCGGCCTCCGTCGCGCGAGGAGCGGGAGGAGTCGTCTGTGAAGAGGCGCTCGCAGCCGCGTTCGAGGGCGGCGGGAGAGAAGCCCGGTCCGTCGTCGGCCACCTCGATGACGAGGTGGCCGCCCTCGACGTCGCAGGAGACCGCCACGCGCGAGCGCGCGTGCTCGGCGGCGTTGGCCACGAGGTTCGCGGCGGCTCGCGCCAGGGCGGTTCGGTCGAGCGGGGCCTCGGGCGCGCCCGCGACAGCAGGGCCCGTGGTCGTGTCGAGCGTCACGCCTCGCGCCCGGGTGATCTGGGCGGCCTCGGCGAGGACCTGCTCGCAGAGCTCGGCCGGCCGCATGGGGGCCCTCTCCGCCCCGCCGGACCCGCGCGAGGCCTCGATGAGCAGGCGCACGTAGCCGTCGAGCCTTTCGACGCTGCCGGCTATGTCGCGCGCGGCGGCCGCGAGGTCGGCGTCTTTCTCGTCTTCCAGCTCCTCCGCCACGAAGTCGGCGTTGGCGCGCAGCACGGTGAGCGGCGTCTTGAGGTCGTGGGCGAGCGACGCCACCTGCTCGCGCTGCCCCCGCTCCGCGGCCCAGCGGGCCTCGAGCGACTCGGCGAGGGAGGTCCGCATGGCGTCCATCGCGGCGAGGACGTCGTTCACCTCGCGCACGTTAGTGCTGCCGACCGCGAAGTCGAGATCCCCCGCGCCGACGCGCCCCGCTGCCTCCGCGAGCGGCGCCATCTTGCGCGAGATCACGCGGCTCGCACGGCGCGCCACGAGCGCGAGCGCGAGCGCGCTTCCCGCAGCGGCGCCGACGAGCATGAGGTTCTGCGGGTTGGGAAGCAGGCCGGCGAGGTCGCGCGAGACCCACTGCGGCAGGTACTCGCTGACGAGTGCGCAGGCCCCGCCGCCCTTGAGCGGGAACGCGGCGTAGGTGAGGCCCGAGCCTCCGCCCTCGATCTCCACTGTGCCCGGATCCGCGGCGAGTGCCGCACGGGCCATTTCCGTCGCGTCCTCGAGCCGCGTGCCCTCGAGGTCTGTCATCAGCACGTATCCGTCCTTATTCAGGATGAGGTAGCGGTACGCCGTCGGCACGTCCTGCTGCCCGCAGACGCCGTCGCGTGCCAGGCCCTCCGCGACCTCGCGCGCATTGGCCGGCCCCCAGCTTGCCTCGTAGACGAAGCCCGCGTTGATCGCCGCGGAGAGCGCCATGAACGCGGCGAGCCACGCCGTGGCGACCGCCGCGAACGCGTAGGCGAAGTAGCGCGCGATGACGAAGGAGAGCGGCATGCCCCCGCGACCTCGCGCCCCGGTCCTCAGAGCTGCCACTTGTACCCCATCCCCCAGACGGTCGCGATCGGATCGGCGCCGGCCTCGGAGAGTTTCCTCCGGGCGCGGCTGACCTGCATGGATATGGCCGCGTCGTCGGCGTCGCTCTCCCAGCCGAGCACCGCCTCGCGTATCTGTGCGCGGCTCATGACCTGCCCGGGGTGGCGGGCGAGGTACTCGCAGATGGCGTACTCGGTGGGCGTGAGCGGCACGGCCTCGTCGCCCACGGCGAGGCCGCGCGCCCCGAGGTCGATCCGCACCTCCCCGAAGGAGAGGGCGTGCGAGCGCGGCCGGCGCTCACGGCGTAGATGGGCCGCGACCTTGGCGCGCAGCTCCGCGGCCCCGAAGGGCTTGCGGACGTAGTCGTCGGCGCCCAGGCCGTAGCCGGCCACGGCGTCCTCCTCGGCCACGCGCGCGGTCAGGAAGATGATGGGCCCGTCGAAGTCCGGGCGGATCTGCCGCACGAGCTCGAAGCCGTCGAGCCCCGGCATCATGACGTCGCAGAGCACGAGGTCGAAGCGCGAGAGGTCCATCTCCAGGACCGCCGTCGGGTCCGCTGCCTTGACGACCTCATGGCCGTCGCGGCCGAGGACGCGCGCGAGCGCGTCGAGGATCGCCCGTTCATCATCCACTGCCAGTATCCTCGCCATGTTCGACCTCCTGAAACTCCCGTCGGCATTGTACTTGCGCCGCGCTCAGCGGTCCAGAGCCCCGCGCGCAGCCGCGGGCGCGGGCGCCCACATGGCGATCTCAGGGTTGGGCAGCACGCGGTCGGCGATCGAGCGCAGCGCCGACCCCCAGCCGGCGACGAGCAGGGCATTCCCGCCCAGGACGAGCGCTGCGGAGAGGAGGGCGAGCACGGCGGCGAGCGGCTTCCTACGCATCTGCCCTCCCGTCCTCGAAGCGGCAGAACCAGGCGATAAGGACGGCGGCGGTTGCCAGGGTGAGCACGAGGCCAGCGAGCGCAGTCGTGAGGAGAGGGCCCGCCGCGCGTGCGGCGTCGATGAAGGCCTCTACCCCGAGCGACCCCAGGCGCGCGGGCCAGGCGAGCGGCACCCAGCTCAGGGGCGTCGCCAGGGCACCGGTGAGCTCGCCGGTCATGAGGCCGTGTGCAAGTCCGCCCACTGAGAAGAACGCGAGGAGCACCCCTGCCGCGCCGGCGCCGATGGTGGCGTTGCGGCCGAAGCGCAGAGCCACGCCGAGCCCCAGCGCGTAGAGGGGCAGGCTGCCCAGCACGATGCCCGCCCAAGTGGCCGCAAGTGGAGCGGGCCCGAGCGGCAGGCGCCCGGCAACGGCGAGCACGGCCCCGAACACGCCGAGCGCCACGGCCAGCGCGCCCGCGCCGAGCGCCGCAAGGGCGAGCAGCTTCGCCGCGACGGCGCGCCCGCGCGAGGGGACTGCCGTGAGGTTGGCGAGGCGCCCGGCAGCGCGCTCCTCGTCCACGGCGAGCCCGCAGACGATGGCGGACATGAGCGGCATGAGGGCGCCGAGGAACTGGGCGTAGGCGTCTGCGCCCAGCGCCGGGTCCCATCGGGCTATGGAGAAGTACTCGCCGCAGGCAAGACCGGCTGCCAGGCCGCAGACGAGGTGCACTGCCGTGAGCGGGGAGCGCGCCAGGCGCAGGGCCTCGGAGAGCAGGGCCCGCGGGAGAGTCATGCGCGGCGTCGGGTCGGAGAGTCGTGTCATGGCCATCACCTCTCCTCGGAGCGTGCGAACCAGGCCGCGCCCGCCGCCGTGAGCGCGGCGAACGCGAGCGCGCAGACCGCAAGGCCCGCCAGTGTGAGCATGCCGTCCGCCGTGAGCGCCCCGCCGAGCGCCATGTCCGCCGCGAGTGGCTCGCCGCTCGGCAGCACGGGGATGAAGCTCGTGGGGATGACCATGCTCGCCGACGGCGGAAAGAGCTGCGGCAGCGGCATCAGCGACCAGGCGAACCCACCCACGAGCTGTGCGGCGAGCGGGCAGAAGATGCCCGCGAGCATGCCGAGCCGCGCCGTGAGGAAGAGCCCTGCGGGGATCATCCACGCCGCGGTCACCGTGTTGGTGAGCGCGCAGAGGAGCATCGTGAGCGTGCCCGCGGCCGTGAGGCCCTGCGAGGAGAACGCCGATCCCGCGAGGTAGATGCCGAAGACCACGAGGTTCGAGAGCATGCAGAGTGCGAGGCACCAGAGCGCCTTGGCCCACCAGGCGCGCCCGAGCGGGAAGCCCAGGCCCAGAAGCCCCCGCATCCGCGTACGAGCGTCCGCCCGCGCGACGCACGCCACCACGAGTGAGAGAGACACGGGCAGGAAGAGCGCGTACCAGTAGTTCCACGCGCTGAAGATCTGCACGCCCCGGTAGGGCATCGCGCCGAGCAGCGGCATCGGCAGCGCCATGAGCACGGCCAGGCGAACCGGTGCCGCGTGGCGCGACTTCAGGGCCTCGGCGCGCAGGCCCGCGAGCAGGCCGCCTTTCTCGCCCGTCATGCCGCCACCTCCCCGCGTGCTCGTCGCCCTTCCCGGCAGAAGCTCATGAAGAGTTCCTCGAGGTCCTGCCCGGGCCGAAGCGCATCCTCGTAGGCGAGGCGCCCTCCGCAGATGATGCCGATGGTGTCCGCCATCTGCTGCACCTCGGAGAGGATGTGGCTCGAGACGATCACCGTCGTGCCCGCCGCCGCGAAGCCGCGGATCTGGTCGCGCAGCTCCTCGATGCCGATGGGGTCGAGGCCGTTGGTGGGCTCGTCGAGCACGAGCAGGCGTGGCCGGGCGATCAGCGCCAGCGCGAGCCCCAGGCGCTGCCGCATGCCCATCGAGAAGCGCCCGGCGCGCTTCTTCCCAGTGTCCGCGAGGTCCACGGCGGCGAGCACCTCATCTATGCGGCTCTCGGGAAGGCCCAGCAGCGTGGTGCGCACGCGCAGGTTCTCGCGTGCGGTGAGGTTGGGGTAGAGCGGCGCCTCCTCGATGAGGCTGCCGATTGCGTAGAGGTCCTCGCGGCGCCAGGCGTGCCCGGCAAAGAGGATCTCCCCGGCCGTCGGCCGCAGCATCCCGCAGATCATCTTGAGCGTTGTCGACTTGCCGGCGCCGTTGGGGCCGAGCAGCCCGTACACCTCGCCCTCGCGGATATGAAGGCTCACGTCGGCCACGGCGTCCTGCGCCTGGTCGCCGCGGCCGAAGCGCTTGGTGAGCCCGCGCGTCTCGAGCATGTAATCCATGGGCTTATCCTTTCTCTTCCGGGCGCGCGGGCCGAGTCGCCGTGCCCGCGCGCCTTACCTTTCGGGTTCAACATCCATGGTGGGGCGCGTTTCTAACGAAGCTGTAACGGCCGTTGGGCTCTTTTGGCGCCAGCCCTTCTCGACCCGTACGCCACTCATGGTATGTTTATCGCGATAACAAGGACGGAGGTGCTCGTGGCACGCAATAAGTACCTGGAGGAGACGGTCGAGAAGATTCTCGACGTTGCCGAGCGGCTCCTCGTGGAGCGCGGCTACGAGCACACCACGATGATCTGAAGAGCAATACGCTAAATCGAAAAAGGCAAACCCTGGAGACGCGATTTTCGCCAGAACGAGCAAGAATATCGAAGATGTCTGCACACCATTGGCGTAGGAAGGGGAACAACCGGCTGCAATCAGCGGACACTCTTGCGCGTATGCGACCGATAGCATTATCCCGAGATACCTAGCATATTTAATCAGGGCTGCCAGTGACAGCGTGAGGGTAATTTAGCGGTGGCGGTTCTGCCCGCTGCCGTCCCGTGCTGATTCTGGCTTGCGAGGCGATTCTGCTATTCTGCGAGTTGAAAAGGTTCCATCCCGGCGACAAGAGCTCCCCTGCTCTTCCGCGAACAGCGGATAGCCGGGGTGGTCGTTTGTTGGTAGTACTTTTTTGAACGGTAAAGTTACCGTGATTATCAAGCGGTTGACTGCCGTTGCCTAAGCAGTCTTGTTATATCGTTGCCGCAGTCCCCGGCGCAGTGCGCAGCTCCTGCCGAATCTTCCGAAAGCGTTCCGGGACTTCGGCAAGCTCCATCTTCTGCGGGGCATCGACCGTACCCGCTTCCTTCGCCGTTTCGTAATACCAGCACTTATAATCCACCATCTCCATGGTGTGCTGCAATTCCGCCATCTGCTGTTTCAGAACTTCTTGTTGGCGCCGGAACATGGCAAGGCGCAAATCGATGGTGTCGTCTCCTTGCAGCGCCATCTCAATGTACTGCCGGATGTCCTTGATGGACATCCCGGCTTTCTTCATGCAGCCGATCACCTGCAGCCATTCGATATCCGATTCTCGGAACATGCGAATGCCACCGGAGGAGCGCTCCACGAAGGGCAGCAGCCCCTCCTTGTCGTAGTAGCGTAAGGTGGACGCCGCAACCCCCAGCAGTTTCGCCATTTCCCCCACCGTATAGACCATCTGAAAACCCCTCCGAATTATTCCAGAATCCCCTTGACTTAAAGTTAACTTTAAGTTCTAGGATGCACATGAAGTTTAAAGGAAGCATGCTTCCAAACAGAATGTTTGTCAATCATAAGGAGGGGAATCGAACGTGAACAGGCCGTATGTTTTCTGCCACATGATGTGCGCTTTGGACGGAAAGATCATGGGCGGTTACATGGGAACGCCGCAGGGCAGAGCGGCGGGCGATGCGTTCTACGACATCGCCTTTGGGAAAGAGCCCTTTTACCATCACCAGGGCTGGCTGTCCGGCAGAGTGACAACGGACGACAACTTCACCTTCTACAGGAAGCCGGAACTGGACGAAGATGCGCCGGTCGTTCCGGCAGGTGATTTCATCGCGCAGCCGGACTTCGGAATGTTCTATGTCTCCGTGGACCCCCACGGCAAGCTGGGGTGGAAAAGCAGCACCCTGCGCTATGTGGACACCACCGCCCATGTCGTCGAGGTGCTGACAGAGCGGGTCGGCAACGCCTACAGGGCATTTTTGAGAAAGCTGGGAATCTCGTACATCATCGCGGGAGAAACGGAGCTGGATCACGGTCTGGCCCTTTCCAAGCTGAAAGAAGAATTCAACATCGAGACCCTGATGCTGGGCGGTGGCGGCGTGCTGAACTGGTCGTTCCTGCAAGCGGGGATGTGCGATGAGATTAGCATCGTGTTGGCGGCGGCGGCAGACGGGAGCCCGGATACGCCTCCGGTTTTCCGAGCCGCAGAAGGCATTTCGGAGAGCAAGGCCCTTGGCTTCACGCCGAAAGAGGCGAAGGCCATGGACGGCGGGGCGGTCTGGCTGCGCTATGGCGTGAATCGATAATCTTTAGCAGGAGGTTTCAATTATGAGGTATGAACGAAAAGAGCAGTTCGAGAAGGTCAACGCATTCGGCACGGGAACGGCGAACACCGCCTATGCCCAGTACTTCACCGGCGAGTCGTTCCTGAATCCGCTGACCGATCCGGAAGGCGGCCTGTTCGCCGCCAACGTGACCTTCGAGCCGGGATGCCGCAACAACTGGCATATCCACCATGCGGACAAAGGAGGCGGTCAGCTCCTGATCTGCACGGCTGGTGAGGGCTGGTACCAGGAGGAAGGCAAGGCCGCCGTCAGCCTGCACGAGGGCTGCGTCGTGATGATCCCCGCCAACGTCAAGCATTGGCACGGAGCGAAGGAGGACAGCTGGTTCAGCCATATCGCCGTGGAGGTTCCCGGCGTGAATTGCGAGAACGAGTGGTGCGAGCCGGTATCCCATGAAGAGTACGCAAGGCTGTAGGGAGGAACGAAACATGGCAGTCAAGCAGACGGCAGGCAGAGATGCCCTGGGCGAATTCGCCCCGAAATTCGCGGAACTGAACGATGACGTGCTCTTCGGAGAGGTCTGGAGCCGAGAGGGGCAGCTCAGCCTCCGCGACCGCCCCCTCGTGACCGTCGTCGCGCTGATGGCTCAGGGGCTTACCGATGAGAGCTTCCGCTATCACCTGACGACGGCAAAGAAGAACGGTATTACAAAAGAAGAAATCGCGGAGGTCGTGACCCATGCAGCCTTCTACTGCGGCTGGCCCAAGGCGTGGGCGGTTTTCCGCATGGCAAAGGATATCTGGGGCGAGGAGTAGAACGATGATCTTGAATGAAGCCTACCCGTTGGCAAACGGAGTTCAGGTTCCCAAGCTGGGACTGGGCACCTGATTCATCGACGATGCCGAGGCGGCGGAAGCCGTTCGCGAGGCGGTAAAGCTGGGCTATCGCCTGATCGACACCGCGCAGGCCTACGGAAACGAACGCGGCGTCGGCGAGGGCGTGCACACCTGCGGCGTTCGCCGGGAAGAGCTTTTCGTCGCCAGCAAGATCGCGGCAGAGCTGAAGACCTACGAGGATGCGGCGAAGTCCATCGATGAGACGCTGGAGAGGATGGGGCTCGGCTACCTCGACCAGATGATCATCCACTCTCCCCAGCCGTGGGGCGAGTTCCGTGTGGAGAAGCGCTATTTCGAGGAGAACAAGGAGGTCTGGCGTGCGCTGGAGGACGCGCGGGCGGCGGGCAAGGTCAAGGTAATCGGCGTGTCCAACTTCCTGCAAGATGACCTTGAGAACCTCCTGGGTTCTTGCCGCGTGATGCCCATGGTCAATCAGATCCTCCTGCACATCACCAACACCGATTCGGCATTGGTGGACTTCTGCAAGGCGCAGGGCATTCAGGTGGAGGCATACTCTCCCATCGCCCACGGCGAGGCGCTGAAGAATCCGGCGATTGTTAAGATGGCAGAGAAGTACGGCGTATCTGCCGCCCAGCTCTGCATCCGCTACGTCCTTCAGCTTGGAGCCGTCGCGCTTCCCAAGACGGCAGATCCCGCCCACATGGAAAGCAACGCGGGCGTGGATTTCGCAATCTCCGAGGAAGACATGGAAACTCTCAAGAACATGGAGCGCATCGCCAACTATGGTGAATTCAGCGCATTTCCCGTGTTCAGCGGAAAGCCTCTTGCATGAGGAGAAAGCGTGAAATGAAAACCTTGATTCTGTACTACTCCTACGGAGGCAACACGAAGCGCATCGCCGAGATGATCCAGAGGGAAATCGGCGGGGATATTGCTCGTATGGATACGGTTGTTCCCTACGATGGCGATTATGATGAAGTCGTCAATCAGGGGCAGCGTGAGATTGCCGAGGGTTATTGCCCGGAACTGAAGCCGCTGCACATTGGCTGGAGAGATTACGACACCATCATCCTGGGTTCTCCTGTCTGGTGGTACACCTTTGCGCCCGCCATGCGCAGTTTCCTGGAGCGGGCTGACCTGACCGGGAAGATCGTGTATCCGTTTGCCACCAATGGCGGCTGGCTGGGACACGCGCTGAAGGACTTTGAGGAAGCCTGCAAGGGCGCAATCGTGAAGCCGGGTCTCGATGTGCAGTTTGATGAATCCATGCTCCGTACTTCTGAGAAAGATATTCAGGCATGGATTAATACAATCCGCAGATAATCGATCTGCAGCTTTCGGTATCCGCCACAGAGCTGGCAAGGATTTGGGACAAAACGAAAGCTCAACGTCCTGAGTCCGAAGTGATTATATTGTAACTGTCTTGGCTTTTATTTCCGGAACCGACAAAGCGTGCCTCCGCCTCTTTTGCGTGAAGCCGGCCGGGATGTGGGGTAGTTTTGCGTCAGCAGATTTGCGCAAGGGGCCAACGGACGGGGCTTCATTGGCCCCTTGCGCATCGATTGCGAATTAGAACATGATAGCGTCGTCGGCCGTGAAGGCATTAAGGGACCCCTGCTTGACCTGGATGCAGACGTATGCGATGCCCGAGTCGGACGCGGCGCGGAACTGGCGGTGTGCGGCGGGGGAAATGCGCAGCCAGTCGCCGGCTGCAAGCTCGATTTCCTCACCGTCGATCGTGACCGAGCCCGCGCCCTCGAGCACGCCATAGATCTCCTCGTTTTCCTTGTGTGCATGGACGAACGGAACGCCAGCGCCGGCGGGAAGATTGTTGACACTCACCTCTGCCCCGGTAAGCCCGAGCACTTCGTGCAGCTCGACACGGCTCTCATTACCGATGTGGGTCTTTGCATAATTAGCCATAATGGTTCCTCTCTTGGGGTTAATTTACCTTGTAGGCATCTCCTGCGTGAGCTATATTCAACGCGAAGGCGCATGCAAATACGAGTACGCACATATTTGTAACTGTGTACTTTTTTGTGAAACCGGTATGGTCAAGGAGGTTGGGTCTCCCATGATGGCGAAAGAGGAGCTTCCGGAGTGTCCGGTCGCAACGGCGGTAGCGCTCATTGGCGGAAAGTGGAAGCTGCTCATTATCCGTAACTTGCGCGTACGCCCTTGGCGTTTCAACGAGTTGCGCCGCAACCTTGAGGGGATCTCTCAGAAGGTGCTTACCGACAGCCTACGGCAGATGGAGGATGATGGGCTGGTCTTTCGCCATGACTATGGCGAGAATCCTCCCCGCGTTGAGTATGGCCTTACCGAGCTCGGCCGCCAGATGATGCCCATCATGGACTCGCTCGCAGACTTCGGCGCCTATTACAAGACGGTCGTTTCGTAGCGGACACGCTGCTTAGGGGGCGGAGAACCGCTACGAGTACGATAGCGATTCTCCTGCGGCTGCCGTTGATTCCGTAGTTATAGAGCGGAAGGAGACTGCAATGGGGTCGTCCGCCCCACAAGAAGGCCCTCCCTTCCCGGTATGGCGCCGACATGCGCACGCCGGCTCAAACTGCTCGATGCGCGAAGTGTTGTTATGGCTTCACTCGGCCTGTGGACGCCCAATCATCCGTGCACCACATTCTGCCCATGTGCATGGGCGGCTGCCCCCACCGCCATATGGTCTCCGGCGTGCGCCGTTGCCCCTGGTTCAAAGACGACCCCGATGCCTACGTCCTCGCCAAAACTCGCGCCGCCCGTAAGAGCCGCCAATAAAACCTCCGGCCCTGCTTGGCCCCGGGAATAAACGTCAGACTTGCCGATTCACGCCTCGCGCAAGGGCCGTTCTACTTCCCAAACCTGATCTGCCTGTCGCACAGCTCGAGGGCGACAAGGGAAGCCTGGGTCACCTCCTTGATATCCTCTGCGAACTACTGGAGTGCGGCACAGTCGGATGACTGGACCGTTTTCGTTGGAGCTTGGTTGTTTGCCTGTGTGAATGGCGTATTTGTTTTAGCTAGCGGTTGCGACGCCTTGTTGCGGAAATGCTAACTGATGCAACTACGCCACCGGCAACACTCAGGGCGACTGCTATCGCGCCGTTGTCGCCCGTAGCGGGTAGGGTGGTCCTGGCTGGTTTAACCGCCGCTACTGCCTTAGTGGAAACGGGATTTGCCGCGGGCTTTTCTGCCTTGGGCTGCGGTGTGGGCTCGGGCTTGGTTTCCGGTTCGGGTTTGACCTCTGGGCTCGGTTTAACACTTGGATCGGGTTTGGAACCGCTCGTATCGGTTGCAATCAAGTGCACGTCGCTGTCGAAGACGTAGCGGATGTAGTAATCGTGCCGCGTCTCGTGCGTAATCCCCTGCCCGCTGTCGAAGTCGCGGTCAACGTGTGTGCCGAGGCGGGTTGAGCTGGTGAGGTTCAGTCTGTAAGGGATTTGGTCGTCGGCGTAGCCGCCTGTAAAGACAGCGGTTACTCTAACGTGATTGTCGATCATGGTCAGGGCAATAGAGACGCTGGCCTCTTTGGGGTTCTCGGTTTTTATAAGGCCTTCGGTATCGGTGTCGATCTTGAAGAGATGGACGGTGTCGTTAAGCCCGTAGATGAAGTCCTCGGGTTTGTCGGGGAAATCGTATACAAACGCCTCATTCTGGACCAACATGAAGGCAGGAGGGAGCTCCAGGTCATAGTTATGGTCGACAACGGTGGTAGCTGTGAGGCTGCCTTCTGCGTTGGCTTCGTTGCAGGTAATGGGTGCTGCGACATCGGTTTCGGGCATTTCTGTCGCCAGTGCTGCGCAGGGTAGCAAAAGCAGTCCTGCCACAAGAATGCTTACTCCGAAGGCGGCGATTCTGGCGTCTGCATGACGCTTGACGTCGCGGATAGACAGGCCAGTCCGTTTGTTATGGGTCTGCGGTGCAACATGCTGTTCATACATAAGACGCTCCTTGTTCGTAGGCCGGTTTCGCGGATCTATATTGCGCCTGGCCGATGCGGCTAGGCTCTTTCACGCGAACGCTTACGCGAGCAGGGAGAAAGCTCAAGCTAATTTTCCCACAGTCGATACTTTGTGAGCAACGATTTGCTGTTCAATTTTCGGAGAGAGAATCAAGACGGTCGAGGAGTTATCAGGCAATGAGATTGTGTCTAGAGAGCGCGAACGAGAGATGCGATCTACAGACGACTGAATAGCTCCATCTGTTTTGGTTACAACGAAATGTGTGCCGCGCGCCTGCGGCATGAAGAAGGGAGATTCTTATGAATATCGTTGTATTGAGCGGTAGCCCGCGCAAGGGCGCCAATACCGACACTATGGTCGAGGCCTTTGCCGAGACCGCGCGCGAGGCCGGCAATACGGTCGAGGTCATCCGCGTTGCCAGCAAGAAGATCGCTGGTTGTCTGGGGTGCCAGTATTGCTTCGCCCACGAGGGCACTTGCGTGCAGAAGGATGACATGGCCGACGTGATCGAGTCGCTGAAAGGCGCCGATATGGTTGTCTTCGCTTCGCCCATCTACTGGTTTGATATCACTGCGCAGGAGAAGGCCGCCATCGACCGCCTGTACGCCTTCGGTGCCACGGGCTTCCCGTTCACCAAGACGGCCCTTTTGCTCGATAGCCACAGCGAGGGCGTCTATGATGCGGCGATCGCTATGTACAAGTCAACCTGCGCGTACTGCAAGTGGGAGGACCAGGGCATTGTCGCCATCAGCGGTATGACCGAGCGCGACAGCATGGCATCGTCGCCCAAGTTGGAAGAGGTGCGAGAGCTCGCTCGCAAGCTGGCCTAAGGGCAAGAAGAACGCATGGCAATCGGTGTTGGTGGAAAGCCTACTTCCCTTGCCAAGAGGGTTACTGATTGCCATGCATAGTTGCTGACATTTTCTTTTGCAACTTTTGCTATTTTTTGCAAGTTTTGCTACCAGCTGTAACTGGCCTTTATCTGAGGAACGCTCCTTGATTTATTGCTTATCGTTGGTAGCTGTCACGGTCGAAATGTCTTCGCGGCAGTCGATCGGCCCTCGTCGAGCTCCTTCAGCCGGGAGAGGCAACGGTCCAGAAACCCGCTCCTGGCTTGCGCGGCAAGGAGTCCGTCGCAGAAGCGGTCGCCACGAACGCACCACGTGATGCATGCACGTATCAGGTCAATGTCCCCATGGTCGATGTCGCAGCTGTCTATGCCTTCCGAGGTGTCGATGCTATGGCGTTCAAGCGTCTCGAAGTAGCTGGTGTCCGCGAACCCGTCCAGTTCATAGAAATCGTCGACGAAATCCTCGAGTCCGAACGTCCCGCCCCCAAACTCGACATTCATGTTTCTGTCCGCCAGCTTGCCAGCGTACTTGGTTAGTCTTTCGAACATGTTCGCTCCTTAGCTCAAAAGCCCGTTGTCGCCCAGGTAGTCCACGAAGGCATCGATGATCCGTGCCGTGCGAGTCGCGATGTCTATTTCGGTGAAGTCTCCCATGACTTGCGTCAGGCGCTTGAGTTCCGCGATATTTGTTCCGGCTTTGCGCTTGCCATTGCCGTCGGTGTATCCCTCATAGTACTTGCGTTTATCGCAGAATCTGTAGTCGGCCGCGCGGATGTTTACACGCTTCTCGAGCAGCGCCTTGTTACCCAGCGCCTCCAGGCTGGATTGATCGACGAGCGGGTCTATCTCGTTGCGCTTCTTGGCATAGATGTGCTCAATTTCGAGCGTGGTGTCTAGGTCCATGAGTGGTTGATCTGGGTCTGCGTACGCCCACCAAGTGAGCATGGACTTCGTTACAGGCCTGCCGTTGGTGAACACGTAGGTCCGGAATCGCTCAGCAATATTTGCGCGATTGAAGTGGTGGTTAGGAAACTCCACCGGGCGGTGCTCCACGATGTTGATCATCTCGGGATACACTGGCGAACGCAGCGCGTTCACGCCGGGTCGCTCAATGGCGTAGGCGAAAATGAATGCCGTGATCTTGTTTAGAAAGCCGTAGAGTGCCTCGTCATCGAGGACACCTTTGCTGTCGCTGTTGGCAAGGAACCATACGCTTAGCAGATAGGTCCACATGCCGTTGGGGGCGTAGTTCAGCACGAAGAGCCTGCGGAGCACGCGCTCGCTGAATCCTTCCTGCGCGTCGACGCGTTGCCAGAAGCCGAGTAGGGCCTCAAGATCGCCGAGCGTGGCGTCCTCCTTGAGTATGGCGTAGCCATCGGCACCGAAGAAGTCGCGCAACGATGCGGTGGTCGTGTCGCGGATGCCTTTCTTCGCGCGGCGGTAGTACATATAGCGCGTAAATAGCTCATCGGTTGGTGTACCGCGCATGGGCCGGAAGATAGCGTTCGCTCCCTCCTCGAGCCCCTTCCAGCGACGGATGAACTCATCCTTGCGCCCCGTGTCGGAATAATGCTTGTAGAACTGGCTCTTGAAGATGTCGGCATCCGAGAGAGGCAACCCTCGGTCGTTTAGAGTCGAGAAGATGCGTAGCGCGGTGTCCTGCGACTCCGCTTCAATGGGCAACAGTATCACATTGTTGATGACGCGTGTGGCCATGTAGACGGTGTAGGTGGGCCACTCGCTCACCAGTTGCTCAATTTTCCTCTGGAAGAAAGCAAAGTTGCGGGCATAGGCGCTTTTCCAGCCATCGCCTACATTGCCCTCTCGTAAAATCTCGAGGAATTCATTTTTGTCGTTGTCCGATGCAACCTCGGAGTCGATCTTGAGACGCTCCATGTCGGGCTCGTCGAACTCGTCGGTCTTCCATACACAACGGGCGATTGCCTCGCGCATCTTCACAGACTGCTTATCCTTCATGTTGGTGAACTTGTCGTAGAACGCGCGGAGCAGCAGCATGATGGTGGTGAGGCGTTGCTGGCCGTCAATGATCTCGAGTTGGCCAGAGAGGTTCTTAAAGGTGACGATGGGTCCTAGGAAGTATTCGTCGTTCTCGCTGTCGAAACGCTCGTAGTCATCGCCTGGAAAAGCGAACGAGAACAGGTCATCCCACAGCGTTGCGCATTCATCCTCGCCCCAGGCGTAGGGCCTCTGGTAGTCGGGGATGAGGAAGTCTGATCGCTTATCGGTGAGAAGATCGCGAATCGATCGCTGGTCGATGTTGAGCTTGGACATGAGCTGTACCTTCCGCGCGGGAACAATCAAGATGACACGGATTATATCGCCGAAGTCGTCATTCGCTCTATTGCTGCGAGCTACTGAATCTAGCAACCTCTGGCCAACCCTTACGGTTTCATGTCGTGATCCATATCGGCGCCGATCAATGCCCGTGATGCTTCTGCTTGCACCTTCTTTGGAGAGCGCGAACGAGAGATGCGATCTACAGACGACTGAATAGCTCCATCTGTTTTGCTTACAACAAAATGCGTGCCGAGCGCCTGCGGCATGAAGGAGGGAGTCTTCGCTTCGCCCATCTACTGGTTTGATATCACTGCGCAGGAGAAGGCCGCCATCGACCGCCTGTACGCCTTCGGTGCCACGGGCTTCCCGTTCACCAAGACGGCCCTTTTGCTCGATAGCCACAGCGAGGGCGTCTATGATGCGGCGATCGCTATGTACAAGTCAACCTGCGCGTACTGCAAGTGGGAGGACCAGGGCATTGTCGCCATCAGCGGTATGACCGAGCGCGACAGCATGGCATCGTCGCCCAAGTTGAAAGAGGTGCGAGAGCTCGCTCGCAAGCTGGCCTAAGGACAAGAAGAACACATAGCAATCGGTTGTATCGCGAGTATATGAATAGGGGTGTATTCCCTCAAGTACCGTATAGAACAATTTTTAAACGCAGAAAAATAACTGAAAACAAATTAATCTGCGTTAAAATATTGTTGAACAGAAATTCATGAGGGAAGGTTGCGTATGCGTCGCAAGGCAGACGAGCTCCTTAGGGAATGGCGAGACAAGGCTGATAGAAAACCTTTGCTGGTCAAAGGCGTGCGCCAGTGTGGCAAGACCTATCTGCTCAGAACGTACGCCCAGGATCTTTTCGAATCGGTTGTCTACGTTAATCTTGAGAACGACCGGTCGGCGCGAGCGGATTTTTCGGGCGGTCTTGACCCTCATTCGATCGTACACGCGATCGAGGCTCGCACGGGGCAGCGTATCGTGCCTGGCAAAACCTTACTGTTCATTGACGAGATCCAGGCATGCGAGGAAGCGCTCACTTCCCTTAAATACTTTTGCGAAGATGCTCCCGAGTATTACGTTGCGGCTGCTGGGTCGCTTCTTGGGGTTGCCATTAACCATCAGTCGTATTCGTTCCCCGTTGGAAAGACCGACTTGATTGAGATGACTCCACTCGATTTCGAGGAGTTTCTCTGGGCGATGGGGCACGATCAGCTGGTCGACGAGATACGCTCATCATTCGAGTCAATGGGACCTCTTGCGCCAAGCCTTCATGAAAAGGCGCTTGGGCTCTATCGACAGTATCTTGTTGTTGGCGGAATGCCCGAGGCGGTCCAAACGTACATCGATGATCAGTCAATCATTGATGTGGCCGAAAAGCATCGGATTATTCTCGACGGATATTCCGCCGACACCAATAAATATGCTGATGAACGCTTGAGCGCAAAGACGCGTGCGTGCTTCGACTCCATTCCACAGCAGCTTGCCAAAGAGAATCGTAAATTTCAATACAAGGTAGTGCGAGCGGGGGGCAATGCGTCTCTCTTTGGAGATGCTCTCGACTGGCTTGTATTGTCGGGTACGGTGGCGCGCTGCAGCCTAGTCGGGCAGATCGAAAGCCCCTTAGAGGCCTTTGTTAACCCTTCTGCTTTTAAAATCTATCAGGCTGATACAGGGCTGCTCGTCTCCAAAGCCGGTGCTCAACGCGCCGATATTCTTGCCGGTATCGGTGGCACATTCATGGGCGCACTTACCGAAAACTACGTTGCCCAACAGCTTTCAGCCATGGGCTATCCGCTGCATTATTGGGCGCGAGACAATCGTGCGGAAATCGACTTTGTAGTAGAGAAACAGGGATGCTTGTCTGCGATTGAAGTCAAGGCGGGGGAGAACACAAGATCTCGAAGTCTGTCCTCGCTAAAAAAGACCCATCCAGGCGTGCGCCTTATCAGGCTATCGACTAAGCCCTTTGGAATGAATGATGGGCTTATGTCTGTTCCACTTTATGCAGCATTTTGTCTATAGGGATGATGCTGCTGTAATGCATGGGACCCGGAGCGCGATGTTGCTGCGCTTCGGGCCCCGCTGCTTTGTAAAACCATGACGGTTTGGCTGCCGCTGTTTTAGTCAAACAGACTCGGCATGTCGTTTTCCTTCATGAGGGCACCGGCTGAGGGGAGGCTCTGCGCGGTGAACTTCTCGGCCGAGACGCCGGCGCCAAGGATTTCCTCGGTCGTGCCGACGGTGGTGACCGAGCGGCCCTTCTTGGCGGTAAAGGCCTGGACGCCCTGCGTGTTGGTGGTCGTCTTGGTCTTGAGCAGCGACGTGTTGAAGTTCATCAAACGATAGTCGCTCGAGACCAGCGCGATGTCGCGATCTTCCTTGAGTACCTGGGCATACAGCAGCTTGCTGCCACCGTAAATGGCGTTCTTGAGGCGCTTGCGGTTGGTCTTGGTGACGTATCCAGAAAGCGCGACGCGCACCACGCGGCCGTTCTCAAAGACAAACAGCACGTCGGCCTTGTAGTCCTCGGGGTCGATGACCCAGATGACGCTCTCGTCGGGTTCCATCTCGAGATCGGTCGGCAGGTACGAGCCCAGCTGTGCCGACTTGGTATCCTCAAACGCCGCGACTTTGCACTTATACACCTGGCTCTTGTTGGTAAACACGAGCAGCTCGTGCGTATTGGAGGACGGGAACTCGATAAAGGGTTTGTCGCCGTCCTTGTACTTGAGCGTGGTCGCCTTCTTGAGCACGCGGTCCGTCATCTTCTTAAGATAGCCATCGCGCGAGAGCATGATGGTAACCGGGTACTCCTCGACCTCGGGCTCCAGGCTTACCTCGATGACCTCGTGGGGCTCGATCCTGCCCGTGCGGCGCGGCATCACGTACTTCTTGTTGACCGCGGCCAGCTCGTCGCTGATGACCTTCTTGATGTTCTCCTCGCTGGAGAGGATCTCCTCAAGCTCGGCAACCTCGCCCTCAAGCTTGGCAATGTCCTTGGTGCGGTTGAGGATGTACTCCTCGTTGATGTTGCGGAGCTTAAGCTCGGCAACAAACTCGGCCTGGGTCTCGTCGATGTCGAAACCCTTCATAAGGTTGGGCACGACCTCGGCTTCGAGCTTGGTGCCGCGGATGATGGCGATGGCCTTGTCGATGTCGAGCAAGATCGCCTCGAGGCCGTGCAGCAGGTGCAGGCGCTCGGACTTTTTGCCCAGGTCAAAGTTAATGCGGCGACGCGTGGACTCAATACGCCACTTGACCCACTCGTGCAGAATCTGGCGCACGCCCATAACGCGAGGGTAACCATCGACCAGCACGTTGAAGTTGCACGAGAACGAATCCTGCAGCGTGGTCGAGCGATAGAGCTTGGCCATGAGCTTGTCGGGGTCGACGCCGCGCTTAAGGTCGATGGCGATGCGCAGACCCGAAAGGTCGGTCTCATCGCGGATGTCGGCGATCTCCTTGACCTTGCCCTCCTTGGAGAGCTTGACGATGCGCTCGATGATGACATCGGTCTTGGTGGTGTAGGGAATCTCGTACACCTCGATGATGCGCTCTTCGGGAATCCAGCGCCAGCGGGAGCGAATCTGGAAGCTGCCAAGGCCGGTCTCGATGATCTTCTCCATCTCCTCGCGACGGTAGATAATCTCGCCGCCGGTCGAGAAGTCGGGCATGGGCATGTACTCGAGCAGGTCGCAGTCGGGATCCTGCAGGTAGTGCATGGTGGCAGTACAGACCTCGTTGAGGTTGAAGCCGCAGATGTCGGATGCCATGGCGACGCCGATGCCCTTATTGGCCGAGACAAGGATGTTGGGAAACGTGGTGGGCAGCAGGCGCGGCTCCTTCATGGCGCCGTCGTAGCTGTCGACGAAGTCGACCGGATCCTTGTCGATGTCCTTGAAGATCTCGGCGCTGATGGGGGAGAGCTTGGCCTCGGTATAACGCGAGGCGGCGTAGCTCAGGTCGCCCGAATAGTACTTGCCAAAGTTGCCCTTCGACTCTACGAAGGGGGCAAGCAGCGCTTCGTTGCCCGTCGCCAGGCGCACCATCGTCTCGTAGATCGCGGCGTCGCCGTGCGGGTTGAGCTTCATGGTCTGACCCACGATGTTGGCGCTCTTCTGGCGCTCGCCCTTGAGCAGACCCATCTTGTACATGGTGTAGAGCAGCTTGCGGTGCGAGGGCTTAAAACCGTCGATCTCGGGGAACGCACGCGAGACGTTGACGCTCATGGCGTAGGGCATGTAGTTGACCTCGAGCGTCTGCGTGATCGGCTGGTCGGTGACCTCGGAGTGCAGGCCGATGACGTTTTCGGCGTTGACCTGCTTTTTCTTTGGCTGGTTCTTCGTCTTCTTCTTTGCCACGATTTCCTCTTGAACTTCTTATGGGCCGTCGTTATCGATTTGCTGCTATTGCAGGTCCAGCTGGTCCAGATATTCCTTGCCGTGCTCGGAGATATGGCGCTTGCGGCCTGCCTCGTCGTTGCCCAGCAACAGGTTGAACATGGTTTCCATCTTGGTGACGTCCTCGGGCTCCACCTTGATCAGACGACGCGTCTCGGGATTCATGGTGGTGAGCCACATCATGTCCGGGTCGTTCTCACCAAGACCCTTGGAGCGGTTGATGGAGCACTTTTGGTCGCCAATCTCCTTGAGGATGCCGTTCTTCTCGAGCTCGGTGTAGGCAAAGTAGGTCTTCTCTTTGCAGTTGATCTCGTAGAGCGGCGATTCGGCGATATACACGTAACCCTCGTCGATAAGCGTGGGCACCAGGCGGTAGAGCATGGTGAGCACGAGCGTACGGATGTGATAACCGTCGACGTCGGCGTCCGTACAGATGATGACCTTGTTCCAGTTGAGGTTGTCCAGGTCAAAGGCACCAAGGTTCTTGATGCGCTTGTCCTTGATCTCCACACCGCAGCCCAGCACGCGCATAAGGTCCATGATGATGTCGGACTTAAAGATGCGCGGGCAGTCCTCTTTCAGGCAGTTGAGGATCTTACCGCGGACGGGCATAACGCCCTGGAACTCGGCATCGCGCGAGGTGCGAATGGCGCCTGCTGCCGAGTCGCCCTCTACGATGTAGATCTCGCGACGGTTCTTATCTTTGGAGCGGCAGTCGATGAACTTCTGCACGCGGTTGGCCATGTCGGTCTTCTGCTGCAGGTTGGTCTTGATGCTCTGGCGCGTCTTTTCGGCGTTCTCGCGCGAGCGCTTGTTGATGAGCACCTGCTCCATGATCTTGTTGGCAGCGTCTTTGTTCTCGATCAAGTAGGTCGAGAGGCGCTCCTTAAAGAAGGCCGTCATAGCCTGCTGGATAAAGCGGTTGTTGATGGCCTTCTTAGTCTGGTTTTCATAGGACGTCTGGGTGGAGAAGCAGTTGGTCACCAGCACCAGGCAGTCCTGGACGTCTTGCCACTTAATGCCGCTCTCGTTTTTGTTGTACTTGCCCTGTTGCTTGATGTAGGCATCGATGGCGCTGGTCAGAGCGCTGCGGGCGGCCTTCTCGGGCGAACCGCCGTTCTCGAGCCACGATGAGTTGTGGTAGTACTCCTGCATCATGAAGGTGCGCGAGAAGCACATGCACGCGGTAATCTTCACGTTGTAGTCGGGCAGGTCCTCGCGGTCGCGACCGCGACGGTCGGCCTCGATAAAGAAGGGCTCGGTAAGGTAGTCGGTACCGACCTTCTCGAGCACATAGTCCTCGATGCCCTTGGGATAGCAAAAATCCTCTTCGGAAAACTCACCATCGTCGCCCTCGATGCGCAGGCGGAAGGTCACGTTGGCGTTGACCACGGCCTGGCGGCGCATGGTCTCGCGATACCAGTCGTGGGGAATGCTGATCGAGGTAAAGACCTCAAGATCGGGGCGCCACTTGATGGTGGTGCCGGTGCGGTTCTCGTCGCTGGGCTCAATCTCGAGTGCCTTCTTCTTGGCGCCGACAACCTTGCCCTTCTTAAAGTGCAGGGAGTACTTGTTGCCATCGCGCCAAACCGTGACGTCCATGTACTCGGAGGCGTACTGGGTCGCGCACGAGCCCAGGCCGTTGGTACCGAGCGAGAAGTCGTAGTCGCCGCCCTGGTTGTTATTGTATTTGCCGCCGGCGTAGAGCTCGCAAAAGACGAGTTCCCAGTTAAAGCGCTTCTCGGAGGGGTTCCAGTCGAGCGGGCAGCCACGGCCGTTGTCCTCTACCTGAATGGAGCCATCGCGAAAGGCGGTAAGGGTGATGAGCTTGCCGTAGCCCTGGCGCGCCTCGTCAACGGCGTTGGACAGAATCTCGAAGGCGGCATGCGCGCAGCCATCGAGTCCGTCCGAGCCGAAGATGACGGCAGGGCGCAGGCGTACGCGCTCCTCGTCCTTGAGCTGGCGGATACTGTCGTTACCATAGTTTGCGGTGTTTTTTGCCATACTCGCTCTCTCGGTGCTCCTTTGCTGCGTTTTAGTCATATAGATAGTCAAGGTAGCATAGCCCAGCCCACAGACGATTCCAACCAACACGAAATCCATCGAACAATCGTTCGATTAGATAATGAATGCTTGGAATGCGGGAGGGACCTGTCCTGTCCTATCCAAACATCTGCGGCAGGTCGATGAAGACGGTTCGATCGCTTTCGCCAGCTTCGAAGCCCGAACGGGAGAAGAATCCATAGCGATGGCACTTGAGTCCCGTTGCCTCGACTTGGGCGATTTCCTCGTCGACCATTTTTTGCGTGATGGGGGATTTGCGGAACTTTGCTTCGTAGAATGCGTAGCCCTCGGGGTCTTGCGTTACCACATCGAATTCGCCGCTCGTTTTGTTTGCGGGGTCGTCGTACCAGTACTTGCCTATGGCGTCGAAAGCCGGTTCGATCTTGCCGGTCCTGTTCTGCCGCACGAGGTATTGACGGCAGATCTCCTCGAACATATGAGGAACGTAGTTTTCCTCGAAGTCTTGGAAGACGTGACGATCATAGAAGACTTCCGAGTCGAGCAGCTGACGCGCTGAGGCATTGCGGAAAACATAGCGATAGTAAAAGAGCGAAAGCGGATCCACTACAAAGTAGCCAGACTTGCGCTTGTTCGTAGGGTCGTTGATGGGTGCACGCTTTTGGACGATTTCGAGTGACATGAGCTTGTCGAGCACGTCTGCCATGGCCGGACCGCTCGAGACATGCGACTGTGCCAGCACGTCCCCCCAACGGGAGTAGCCTTGTGCGAGAGCCCCGAAAACTTCGTTGGCGTTGGTCATCTTCGAGATCTCGGCGTTGAGATAGGACGGCACCTCGCTTTCTAAGCGGGCGCCAGGTTCCGTGACGAGCTCGATGATGTTGTCGCGTACGCTTTGGGATTGATCGATGAGGCGATTGTAAAAGGGGATACCGCCAAAAACGCTATAGAGCCGCACCTTGTCCTCGGGCGAGAACGCGGGATAGAACTTCGCAGCGTCAAAGTAATCCATGGGCTTAAGCTCAAGCGCGAGATCAATTCGCCCGTAGAGGGGGCTTTCATGCTCGATGAGGGATTTCATAATCTCAACGTAGGAGCCGCACAGGACAATGTTTAAACGTGAGTCTTCCCTGTGGGCGTCGATTGAGGTCTGAAGAATGCTGTCTAGGCCTTTAACCGCATCTCTCAAGTAGGGGTATTCGTCGAGAACGAGGGTAATGTTCTTGTCTTTAGCTTGGGCAAACAGAAATTCGATGAGCTCGCGGATGCCTGTGAAGGCGAGCGGAGGAAAGCTCAGCGCTTCAGCAACAAGGACGGACAGACTCTCGAGGTTGTCTGCCTCGGAGGTTTGGCGGCACTCGTAATAGACCGTTGCGACGTCCGACAAATCGGTTAGTGCCTGCTTGATGAGCTCACTTTTTCCGACGCGACGCCTGCCGTAAATGAGAACATTGCGCTGCTCGGGTGCTTTGAGCGTTTTCTTAATACGGGCGAGCTCACGCTCCCTGCCAATAAATTCCACTTACTCGGTTCCTTCCGACTCGGTTTTGTCCGAGTTAATTGTATCGCATGGATCAGTTTATGCTCGAGTTTACTCGGACAAAACCGAGTCGGTTCTGCCCGAGTAAATTTGAAGGCGGCCGAATGCGTCTTGCTGCGTTTGCGGTTGGATACGTTGTCGAAAACGTGTCGTGCGGATTGTTGGATCGAATCGAACATTGGGACAGACGTCTCGTTTTATGGGCCGGGGGCGTGCATGTGCGAGTTCTTTTGGCCCATAAGGAACGCTGGTGGGTCGTTATTTGGGCCACGGGTCACTTCGCCGGCGCCGTGTTTCGTCATACGCTCATTGTGGAAGCCGATGCCACGGGACGACGAAGGCCTCGGGCAACGGATGAGCTGCAAGCGAAAGGAGCGGTGAGGATGATGAAGCCCATGACGAAGAAGCTGCTGTTAGGAATTCCCACCGTGGCGCTTTCGGCTGTGTTGGCGTGTACGCTTGCCGGCTGCGGCGGTAATGCGCCGAGTGGCTCGGGCGGGAGCGCACCTGTGCAGGAGAAGTCCAAGAAGGCCAAGGCCTATGATTCGCAGACGGTCGAGGTAGCAGGCATTACCTATGAGTCTGTGGCTCACGGTACGTTCTATCGCGGTGATGCCAAGCAGCAGGACGGCTTTTACCTGCACATCAAGATTACCAACAACAACACAAAGAACAGGACGTTCAGTTCCTTTAACGTGCATGCTGCTCAGGGCGATCTTGAGGCAGGCGACCCGTTGTTTACTTCTGGCAAGGCGGCTGTGCTCGACTACGTCGCAAGCGAAGCTCCCGATGATCTGCACAAGGGAATTGACCTTTCCGAGAGGCCAGATATCGGTCCGGGCGAGACCGTTGAGTATGTTTACTTCTGGGCGCCCAAGACGGCGTACTACGGGCCCATCACTGTCGAGTTCGTAGACGCTTACGCCCCTGCCAAGAATCATGAGGCCATGCACTTTGACACCACGGACTGCGAGACCAAGGAGTTCAAGGCGGCCGGCGGCGTGGCCGATTCTGGCGAGAAGACAGATTTAACGGGCATCGACTGCGCATCGTACAGCATCGAGGCCGCCGATGGGTACACGCTGGATTCGTCCGACGAAGAGCGCGAAAAGGCAAACTTCTTCCACGACGAGACTGGAGGACGCCTGAACATCAGCATTTTCCCGCGCTCGCCGGAGGAAGAGGTTGCAAGCCTAGAGCAGGTCTACGAAGGCAAGGAGACAACAACCGACCAGGTCGAGTACAACGGCATAACGTGGCTGCGCTTTACCGGTCCCGAAAACGGCCATACGCTGTTTGCGACGGCTCCCGCGACGGGTGAAACCGTCCGTGTGTCGATCGGCTGGAAGATCGACTGGGATGCTGCCGTGCCCATGATGGAGGCGCTGAAGCTCAAGTAGCGGACTGCGATTCCCATGTCAGGCGACTCAGGGCTGGCTCCGAGTTATCGGGGCCAGCCCTTTTTGGTGCTCGATGAGCCGAGTCGGCGTCTCTCACAAAAGTAGCTAGGAGCTAGCGAGGTCTATCAGAATTGACCTCATTGGCGGTGTCGGTTTCGAGCGCCGTGCGGCGGGCGCTGTAGGCGATAAGGCCGGCGCCTGCCGCGGCGAGTGCTGCAGCGGCTGCCGTGAGGGGAGCGTTGACATCGCCCGTGCCCGCAAGCGCGCCCGCTTTTCCGGAGCGCTTGTTATTGCCGTGGTCCTTGCCACTGCCGGAACTGCTTCCGCCGGAGCCGCCGCCCTCGTCAGTGCTGCCGCCACTCGTGCCGCCATCGCCGTCGACCGTCATCGGGGCGTCGTGAAGTTCTGTCGTATCCGCGCTGCCGCATACGCCGACCTGAACTTCTGAGCGCTCGCATGCCGCGTCGGGCACATGAAGTTCGTGCAGTACGGCACCCAGCGCCGAGTTTGCGCCCGGTCGAATTTCCTCGAGCGTTACGGGATCGAGCGCCACCAGATTACGCGCCTTCGCATACAGCGTTACGCGTTTGCCCACTTCGTCGCTCCAACTCTCGGGGATGGCGAAGCTCATGCGGAACTGTGCCGTGCAACCCGGTGCCAGCACGGCGTTGCCACTGTCGGCTACCAGCGGGTGCGTTGCAAAATGTGCGCCCAGCGTCTCGAGCGTGTACTTCACGTGTGTCATGTCGTTGGCCGAAGCGTCCTCGGCAAGCTCTGGATCGTAGATCGATGCCATGCGTGCGTTCACTCCGAACCCGATGGATGCGCTGGAGAACGGCTGACTGGAGCCCTCTCGGTACAGATCGATCGTGCCGGCGGTCAGCAAGGTGTTGCCGTCGTTTCGCACCGTGACCATGAAGGATTCGCCTGCTGCTCCGGGCACCACCGCGCCCGAGGTAGCGACCGCGCCCGTCGGAGTGGCACACGCCACCAAGGGCACTTCGATGCCGTGTAGTTCTGCCTCGCTCTTCTCCGCGCTCACAATGTGCGTGGCGAGCGCGGAGAGCATGCTCCCCGACGTCAAAAATGTCGTTATCTGATCGACGGGATGGTCCAGCTCGCACATCACGAACGGCTCCGTGAACAGATCGCCTGCCAAGGTGCTGGCGAAGATGCGGAAGTGCTTGCCCATCACTGCTACCGGGTTGCCTTCTTCGTCGTAGGTTTGTCCCACTTTGCCATCGGTGTTCTCTACATAGAGCACGCACCTGCCGTTGTTGCTTACGCTAAACGATGCCGGGCCGCAGCCTGCGGCACCCACGGGCTGCGTTGCAAATACCGATGCGCCTCGCGTCCAAGTAATATGCTGCAGTTGCTCGTTGACGGTAGCCAAAAAGCCCGTGTGCTGCGGCCACGGCACCGCGTGGGGTACTGTGGCATCTGGCGACATAACGCCCCAGCCCGCGATGGACTGGCCGATCACGGCGTACGATGCGCAGCCGCAACCGTCTGCAGTCTCGTACGCAACGGGCACCACCATTTTGCCGTTGATATTTTCGGGCTCGCCCAGCTCGATACTCGACGGTGCTTGTGGAAAGCGGAGAACTTGGCGGAACGTCAGGCTGTCGCCCGAAACGTCCGACCACAGGGTAAAGCACTCCAGCGCAACCTCGGCCTCGCTGCCGAGCGCCTTTTCTGCGGTGGTTCCGCGGCGGTGGAGGTAGGCACCCGACAGACGTCCGTCGACCAGCGTCTTGCCCACCGTGATGCGCGGGCACTGCAGGCAATGGTAGCCATCCTCTTGCAGGCGGCCGCGCGAAATGCTGCGCCATGACGTATGCGACACCACGCGAACTCCGCCGTTGCTTATGCGCAGGCGCACGACGGACAGTATGCCGGCTGTGCTTGCCGTATCGAAAAGGGTGTTGTCGCCGTCGGGGCGCTCGCCCGAGACCAGTAGCACGTAGGCGTCCTGGTTTCCTCTTCCGTCCGTATATTCCACCACGTCGAAGTCGTAATCGTATATGCCGTCGCGCTCCACGTCGTTCTCGCCAAACCCAAGGGGAAAGTCCACGGGCGTGGGAGCGGACCACGTGCCGTTTGCCTTTGTGTGCACCACCAGGCGCGAGCGACCATTCTCGCCGTAGCGCACCGAGGCGATACGGAACAAGCACTCCACGCCGGCAATCACCGTTAGCTTCATGTGGGCTTCGCTGAGCACGCCAGCAAACAGCACGTTGTCGCTCGAGGGCTTGATGCCGCCACGCTCGTCCTCCGATACACCAGCAGAATTGGCGTTGGGGTCCGCAGCGGCGTCCTTCGCCTGCCCGATATAGGTGTACTTATACATCGACGCGGCGTTTTCGCCGTTCTCTATCAGTGCGTGGACGAAATGCTCGATCTGCCCCGTGTCGTCGCTTTCTGCATCTGCCTCGAGTTCAATGCGCGTGACCGCTTGCTCCCAATCGCGTGCGACAGGCGCGGCGTTTACGACAGCGGCCTTAACCTCGGCGCGTGCGAGCAGCTCGGCGTTGGTGACGATGGTGGCCGATGCGATAAATTGCGGCACGCCGCCCGCCTCGATGTTGCTGGGCGTGCCGAAGCGGGCATCCAACGTGTAAGGCGTATCTCCACCCAATGCGAGCTCAGAGCGCTGGAGCACATACTGGTTGCCATTGTTCACCGACATATTCCACGAATCGAGGAGTGTGGGCCACGACCCCGACCAAGCCTTGGTGGTCCACTTGAACATTACGAACTGGAGTATCACATCGACATCGACGTCTGCACCTACGCGCAGTCGCGGAAGCTGGTGTCCATCTGCCTTCTCGTACCCAATGAACAGCGTGAGGGATGCGGCGCCGCGCACGGCAGACGAAGCGACGCCTGCAACGCCGGCGCCAAAGGTGACGGCAAGCCCGATCTGGATGGTGAATGAGCCCGAGGTGTTTGAAAAGTCGAGCGAAATGTTTTTAAAAAACGCCGCGCCGCTGCCGTGCGTGTGGGCACCCACGGCGAGCGCCAGCTTCGCCAGCACCCAGGGGTTGACGTTTAGGAAAAACGGCACCGGTCCTAGGGTAAACTGCTCGGTCCAATTGAGGTCGGTTCTTACTTGAAAGAGCGCCTTAATATTGCCGTATGCGGGGTCGTTGTTGTTGCCCCAGGTTTTGCCCACCCAATCGTAGGCGAGCGAGCCGTACAGCTGTGTGGCGATATCCATCGTGAACAGCAGCGTGCAATGGTGGCGAAGGAGCTTAGTGTTTCTTGGATCGGTTCCCGAACCGGCACTCATACTCTTGTACTGATTCCACTTCCCCTCCATCTCGTCGAGGTAGCGGTTTGCCTGCTTGGCGCCCGACTCGCGCGGCGATTTCTTCCAGTACTCCGGATCCGGATTGCCTGAATCGTTCATGTAGCCGACCGGTTTGTATCCTCCGCCAAACAGCACGTATCCAGCAAACGAGAAATCGAACAAAATGGGGAATGAGGGCATCCAGCACGTGAACTTATTGCCGCCGATGCCGGGAAACGCCGCCGGGAAATCAAACGGAGTGATCTCTTGGTCCATGGTAGTGGGGACGATAGTGGTCGATCCCGATTCTGCCTTTGCGGCCGGCGCAGTGACAACGGCCATGGGGGAGGAGAGCGTGTAGGTTTTGCCCCGATAGTCGAGGACAAAGCACAGCTTGCAGCCTTCTTCCAGAAGGTCCGATGCCGCATCGAGGAACTTGTCTTCGAGTGTGAACGTCGCCAGATTATCCGCACCCGATGCGCTGGCCTTGACTTGGCCAATCTGCGTGACGGTTTCGGGTGAGCTGCCCGCGGCAGGCGTCACTTTGTTGATGTGCAGCGTTGCCTGTCCACCCTGTGGCAGATGTGCCTGCACGGTAAAGGCGTGCGTATCGGGCTGCTCGTTTGCCGTGTCGTTCTTCGGCAATGCCATGAACGTGGCTTCAGCGTATTGGATGTCCCATTCGTCGAATGTGAGCTGGCGGAAGTACGGCTCGCCGTCGGAAAGCGGACGCGTGGGCGCGGTTATGGCGGTGCCGCCCTGGATACGCGCGAGGGGAATCTCGACATCACGGTAGTCCGCCATGCTAATGGAGATACCGCCGTTAAAGTCGTACGCGTCGAGAAGCGTCGCCTCGTCCACGTAGCCTTCCGAAAGCGGCGCGACCTCAAAGATGGCCGTGCCTTCGTCATCGGTCGTAGCGGTGAGCCGCTTGCCTGCGGCGTAGCGCGATGTGAGCGTGACCTGGGCACCCGTGATGGGCGTATTCTTGTTGGCGACGTCGACCACGACCACACCGAACATGGTGCGCGAGAGCACCAAGACCTTGAAGGGATCATCTTCGTCGGCGTATGCCTCGGTGGGGGCGAACGGCAGCAGGAATGCATTTTTGCTTCCCGGCACGCGAGACAGCATGATGCCTGCCAACGAGGATGCTCCGGCAACAAGTAACGAACGGCGATCAAGCATCTTTGGCTCCCATCCCGCAGGTATCGGTGGAAATAATCCAATTTTGCGAGAAGGTTCCCCGTGGCGGTAGTGCCGTTCAAGGGTCAAAATGTCCAAATTGATTGAGCGAAGCGCCGGGTTCCGGAACGCGTTCGATGCGCTTGGCAGCCCGGTTGCTAACGCAACATATGCGCGACCAGCTCGGCGCGTGTGCCGATGCCAAGCTTTGCGTATACGCCGGATAGGCGGTTTTTGACGGTGCCCGGCGATACTCCCATATGGCGTGCGATTTCGGCGTTGGTCCACCCGCGACAGGCGAGCATGGCCATGGTGAATTCCGTGGTCGTCAGATCGTCGGCCACGTCCTCGCCCGAATCGGGGTTGTGGATGCGCCGCCAGCCGTAGCTGAATCGATACGTAATCTCGATGATGTGTGCGAAGTCGTCAGGGTATTGCGTTTTTAGACACGCCTCGATAAGCCCCTGCAAAAGGCCGTGGTGCTCGCCAATGAGTTCGATAAGGCCGTCGGGACGCGCAACGTCCCAAGCGGCTCCGAAGTGTGCCTTTGCGGCGTCGATGTCCTTGAGGCTCATGCAGGCCATGGAAGCCGACAGGTGCAGGAACAGCTCCGAGATGGGATAACTTCCCTGTTTCATGATCAGGGCGTTTTCTGCCATGCCCAGACTGCGGCCATATTCGCCGCGCAGGTATAGGGCATGCGCCATCACGTAGCTGGCGAACAGGCGCAGACCTTCGGGCAGATGCGCCGCAAGTGGATAAAACTCTTCAGCAGAATACGGGGAAGGCAAGTGCAGCAGGACACTCGCGGCCGAGGCGAACAGGATATGCGTGGCGTGGACGGCGGGCGATTCCTCGTCAGTTGGCGTATCGAGGATGCCAGCAAGGCACCGGCGGGCGTCGGCGATACGGTTGAGCGACAGACTGGCATATCCGCAGATAAGGCATGCGGAATAGCGCAGTGCGGGATCGGTGGCGTCAAGATAGGGGCGCGCCGTCTTGGCAGCGAGCGTGGCCTGTCCGCGAAAGTACAGCGCTTCTGCCGTGGCGATGGTGCGTGAATCGGGGTCGGAAATGCCTGCAACCGCAGCGTCAATCTGCCCCGGCACAAAGGCGGTGCACATCAACGGCATGGGAATGCGCGGGTAGCCATCGCAGTCCATCTTCCATCTCCCAACAGCTGGCAACAATTGCAGCAATTGTACTCCTGTTGCTCGGGACTGGAATTTGTGGGTATCGCCTACGATTATGCCGAACGTATAAAGGAAGAGTCTATTGGCGATGCTTCCAAGGTGGCTACCGAAGCCTATCTGACCTTGGGATATAGAAAAACTGCCACCCCTGCAAAAAGCTCTGCCGCAGCGATGGGAAACGCATCTTCTGGGCATTCCGGCGTCTCCAGCCAGCGCTGGACTGCTGCTGTCGCCTGCGCGTTGGCGAGCGGGGCGTGGGGACCGTCCGGCGACCAGCGGTGACGGGCGAGCCCTGCCGCGTACGTGGGACTCCATCGGCGTAGACCCATGACCCCCATGGCATCGGAGAAGTTCACCATGGCGTCCAGGACTTTACCGTCCGGCACGTCCAGCCTAGCGGCTCTCTTGAACCCAAGGTTGAAAGGGGGCGTTGTACAAGGCGAATGGGGCCGAGTGGAAGTGGATCAAAAGAGCGTTACTTGACGTTTCATGCATAATGCCAACCGCCCCGCGACATCACGTTCGCAGCGCGCAGGGGCCGGAGAATCTTCGCGATGAGAGTTGACGTCTAATACCTTGCATCGTATAGTGTGTATAGCATAGTATATGACGAGAGGAGGTGTGCGGATGGAGGCACAGATGAAGCGCGGCTTCCTGGAGGCCTGCGTGCTCGCGGCCGTCTCCGGCGAGGAGTCCTACGGCTACCAGATCGTGAAGGACGTACCGGCGAGCATGGGGCTCACGGAGTCGACGCTCTACCCGCTGCTCAAGCGCCTGGAGAAAGCCGGGTGCATCACGGCGCGCTCCGCCGAGCACAACGGGCGGCTGCGCCGGTACTACCGCATCACGGACGACGGGCGAGCACGCATCGAGGAGTTCCTGGCCGAGTGGCCGTCCGTACGGGAGATTTACGCATACGTTGAGGGGGCGCACCATGACGCGCGATGAGTTTCTGGGCCGGTTGGGCGAGCTGCTCGCCTGCCTGCCGGCCGAGCAGGTGGAGGAGACCAAGGCGTTCTATGCGGAGGCCATCGCTGACCGCATGGAGGACGGTATGAGCGAGGAGGAGGCCGTGGCCGCCATGGGCACACCCGGCGAGGTGGCGGAGGCCACGCTCGACGACCTGCCCGCCGTGCCGCGCGCGATCGCGAGGACGCGCCGGCGCAGCACCACGCTGCTGTGGGTGCTGACCATCGTGGGCTCCCCGGTGTGGGTGCCGCTGCTCGCCGCCTTCGCCGCCGTGGCCGTCACGGTCTATATCTGCATCTGGCTGCTGGCACTCTGCGTGTGGATCGTCGCGGCGGCACTCGGGGGCGTGGGCGTAGTTGAGCTCCTGCTTGCCGTAAGCGGCGTCACCATCGGCCACTTCCCGTACGCCCTCGCCTCGGCGGGCGTGGGGCTCGGCCTCGTCGGCGTGGCGCTCTTCGTTGGTGCTGGCGCTTGGGCCGCCTCAAAACAAATTGCGCGCCTTTCGGCGCTCTGGGCGAGGAAGGCCGCCTCGCCCTTCTGGAAGGGCAAGGGCGAGAAGGGCGGCGCTGCCGCGCATCTCGCGGCGTAGAAAGGAGTGAGTACCATGACCAGCGCGAAGAAGATCTACCTCGCCGTGGCGGGCGGGCTCGTTGCCGCGGGTGTTGTCCTCGCGGGCATTGGCTTTATCGCTTCGGGCTTCGACCCGGCCGTGTTCACAACCCAAATCGACACGCGCGACAGCACCATCGTGCTCGGCGGCGTCGAGGTGGACGACCCGATGGGCCTCCCCCTCATCGAGCAGCTCGCCAATCTGGGCGAGATCGACACCTCCGGCGTCGCGGATCCCGCCGCGCCCTAGGCGCAGCGAGCCCGGGCGCTCTGCCCGCCAAGCTGCGTAAGCCGGCGAAACCCGAACCTCAACCTCTACGCAACTGGCCCCAAGCCTGCGCCGATTCGCTCTCGGCGCCGCGCGGGGGCCCGTGACGCATGCCCAAAAGGTATGAGGAGAAAGGAACGCGATGACGACAACCACGCCCTTCCGCCTTCATGGGGCCACGCAGGACCGGAAGCGACTGGGCCGTGCGGTGGGGCTGTGCTTGGATTGGCTACACTGATATGGACAGTTCCGTGAGGGGCGCGAGAGACGGGACTCTGGGGAGATCTTCGAGGAGGAGTGTCTCGACTGGAAGCGCGGGTTCAGTGGAGCAGGAACCTAATCTCTATCTCTCCTGCTTTTTTGATTTGTTGAGAAGCCGGCATTTGGGGGCATTTTGGATAGCGAACAGTTCAAACAAGAAGCTGAGAAAATAGAACAAAGCCTGAGTGCCTTGAGAGTCGCCGAGCGCAATGCAGTGATTCCCTTCATGAACGGCGACTTTACCCAATGGGATCTATATCTGGCATCCTCCTCTGAGTATGCGATGAGACTGATAGACGGATTCATCTCCATGCTCGAGTCGAGGAATCTTGTTTGCGTCGCCCAGCTTCTCCGCGCACAGGTTGGAGTCTGCCTGCGGACATTCGCATTATTCGCCGCCGAAGACCAGGATGACTTTCTCAAGCAGGTGTTTCAAGGTGTGCCTGTGAACAAGCTGAAAGATTTCTCGGGTGAGAAGATGTCCGATGGAAGACTTCAAGACTTACTCGAGAAGTTCGATCCAAAGGTAAAAGATGTATACAAGGTGACGTCTGGATTCGTCCACTTCTCCATTGATGTTCTGCCGAGCATGGGTGTGCCTGGGGAGGGCTATGAGGTCGAGTTTAATTTTGGAGCCGAGCCCAACGAGAGAAACAATGCGCCTCTCGTGGAATGCGGCAAGGCGTTCTGCCACTATGTCGACCTGCATCTCCAGATGCTCCATAAGGTGATTGCTTCGGATGAATGGTATGCCGATCGATTCCGTATCGATTCCGATGGTCCTGCAGACGAGGCCTCGAAAAGCGAGAAGGTGTAGGTCGAACGCATTGACGCTGCCTTGACAGCATCCCGATATGATAACGAATGGGAGGTTCCCTGCGAAATGTGCGCCTCTGTATATTCTCGCTAGGACGCCCTCGACCGATAAGGCATCGTTGAGTTCAATTTGAGTTCAGCTCGGGTGCCTGAAATCGCCCAACTCTGATAAAAGGGGAGACGACGGTACACCACGTAGACGAGAGGCTATGGAAGTGCACGATTTGATTATATTGGCGCGCTAAACCGCCCCGCTGCCCAACTTGAACTCCGCTCACGCGTGTATGGGGCTGCGAGAGGTAACGGCCTGCGGCCTCCTTTGTGTGCTCGATGATATCTTCGAGCATGCCGGGCATGGCGGAGACATTCGCTGCAATCCAGCCGTGTTCAAGCGCCGTTTCGGATAGGAGCGAGAGGGGGCTGTCTTGCCCGTTTCCCTTGCACCCGTAAAGATGGTTGACAGTTTGGGGTCTCCCGGGTCTTTAGCTTTTACCGTGCTAGATGCCTCATGGAAACTGTTGGACTTTAATCAGACAGACCCAGCATGTCGTTTTCCTCCATGAGGACATCGGCTAAAACCGCAACACCTATGCTTGTTTAAGCAAACTTCCTGATAGTCGTGGAGCTGCTGTAGCCCGACATGCAGGACATCGCTCGGCTTAAACACCGGATGCCGCATCCGCGAAACGAGTTGCGGTGCACCCTGTTCCAAAAGGTTGCCAAGTACCATGGCGTGAGCGTTGGGGTAGCCATCATTCAGCGTGGATACATCCGGATGCGCATAGATCCAGACGATTCCAACGTTCTCGTATTTCCCGTGCAGGTAATCGAAGAGGGCAAGCGACGCCATACAGTTGCCGCCGACGGTCACGACTCTGTCGGGGTTTTCTGCCGTAAGCTTCCTCTGCGCATCCTGAATTCCCGCCAGGACTTCGTCCTCGGCACAGATGCGAACTGCCTCCCATTTCTCATGTCCAAGTTTTGGGACGCGTTTCGCAATGCCGAGTGGGACCCCTGGACAGTCGGATCACGTGGTGGCCCCCTTTGAGAGGGTCACGAGCATGGTGGTCCCGTTCTCGGAACTTGCTTCGACCTCTACCGTGCCGCCGTGTAGGGCTGCAATCTCCCAAACAAGCGCTAGCCCGAGTCCTGCGC
This sequence comes from Collinsella aerofaciens, assembly GCF_020709435.1. Classification (GTDB taxonomy): domain Bacteria; phylum Actinomycetota; class Coriobacteriia; order Coriobacteriales; family Coriobacteriaceae; genus Collinsella; species Collinsella aerofaciens_AU. The sequence goes on along the minus strand of NZ_JAJFDP010000002.1, from coordinate 17,133 downwards.
CGCCGTATGCCCTGCTGCGGGATTTATCTAGACGAAAGAACGGCTGGAAGATGCTCTCTCGGTACTGTTTGGGTATTCCCGGGCCCTCATCTTTGACTCGCAGGAGCACGTGGCTGTCGCTGTCGCTGATGGAGACGTTGACAGTCGAGCCGGGGCGGCTGTAACGGATGGCGTTTTCGACCAGATTGAACACCAGCCGATAGAGGAGCGTATCACTTCCGATTGTCAAAGCGTCTCCAGCACAATTGAGGGCTATGCCCTTATTCTCGGCAAGTGGCGCAAGGTCGGTGAGGGCCTCTTCGGACAAGGGACCGAGTTCAACATCGTCCTCGCAAGGAACGCTGCGGAGCTCACTCATCTCGAGTAATACCTTGGTCATTCGAGACATGCGCTCGGTTTGTTCTTGTAGCAGGCCGAGCAGCTCGGCTGTTTCGGGTTGCAAACCGGAGTGCTCGGAGATGAATAGTTCAATCTGTGCTTGCATAAGGGCGAGCGGGGTGCGCAGCTCGTGTGCGGCGTTGCCGGTAAACTGACGCTGTGCAGAGAACCCTTCGCCAAGACGGGCGATCATGTCGTTGAAAGAGGCGCTACATCGTTGTAGCTCGGTGGGCACATCTTCACTGAGTCTGATTTCGCTTAGGTTGTCAGGCTGCACACGCTCAACCTGGGCGGCAAAAGCTCGTAGCGGTTTGAGCGCACGGCCGCTCACAAAGTATGCCAGCACGCCGCCAAGGAGTGTGACTCCAGCCGTGATGCACCAGGCTGTCGTGCCAAAAGACTCTTGTGCGTCGTTTACGACGATCGTGACCTCGTCATCGAGGGTCGCTTTCGTTGGGTCGAACGCCTGGGGCGAATCTTCGCCGGCTGCGCTAAGGGCCGAGACGTCGCTGCCGATAGCATCCATGTAGCGCATGCCCGTATAGCCGACCAGGCAGTTCGTCAGCACGCACGCAGCGCACGTGAGCAGTGCCGTCATAATCGTTATGCGCCATTGCAACGAAAGCCTTTTCATTCGCTATCCTCCATAACGTAGCCCTCTCCAATCCGATTGCGAATCGGGTCGTATCCCAAAGCGATGCGTAGCTTTTTGCGGAGTGACGAGATGTGAACGCGGGTCGCGTTGCTAAAGCTGTTCACGCTGCTATCCCAAACGTGCTCGATAAGCTCCTCTTGGCTTACCGGACGCCCCTGATTAAGCATCAGGTATTCCAAGATTCCCGTTTCCTTGCGTGTAAGAGATAAGGCCTCGCTGCCCACGGAAGCGATGCGCGCCTTGGTGTCAAAGCTGAGTTTTCCGCAGGTTAATACTATGTCGCTTTGTGCGAAGCGCCTGAGGGTAAGGCTGCGGATCCTTGCCGCAAGTTCGTCCAGATGAAACGGCTTGGTGAGGTAATCGTTGGCGCCGGCATCGAGTCCGTCGACCTTATCGGATACTTCGCCACGCGCGGACAGAATCAGCACCTTGGTCTCGCAGTCGGTTTTCCTAAGTTCCCTGAGCACGGTCATGCCATCGATACGGGGAAGGTTGAGGTCGAGTACCACGAGGTCAAAGACTTCGACGCCCAGCAGGTCGAGCGCCTCCTGTCCGTCGTGACAGCAGTCGACGCTGTACGCCAAGTTTCGCAAGCTGCGCGCGATTGCGTCACACAGCGCCCGCTCGTCCTCGACGATCAAAATACGCATAACAGTCTCCTTGCACATTTCAAATCGCGCTTAACACGGATTTTATAGCCGATATGGTCCAATAGTCGCGTAACGAAAGGAGTGGTCAGGTTGTTCAAAGCGGTAAAACCCGTGGTACAGGTCGCTTTGTTGATCGTCGGAATTGCCATGGTGTGCTTTGGCGTTATGCGTGGCGAGGCAGATGCCGTGCTGGCCAAAGCGATTAGGCTGTGCTTGGAGTGTATCGGAATTGGATAAAAGAGAAAACACTGCGTCGCATGTTTTGGCTCGATTTCGCGGATTCATTCAGGCGGCGGCGACGCTCGTCACCAACATTCACCTGCCAAACTTTGCCAAAGGCGGCATCTATCAGGGCGCGGGAAAAACAGTCTGCGTACCTGGACTTAATTGCTATTCGTGCCCCGCGGCATCGGGTGCGTGCCCCATCGGGTCGTTCCAGTCGGTGGTGGGCTCGTCCAAGTTCAACTTTTCTTACTATGTTACCGGTACGCTCATTTTGCTCGGCGTGCTGCTGGGACGCTTTGTATGTGGCTTTCTGTGCCCGTTTGGCTGGCTGCAGGAGCTGCTGCACAAGATTCCCGGCAAAAAGTTCTCCACGAAAAAGCTTAAGCCGCTCACGTACATCAAATACGTCGTGCTGCTGTTTGCCGTGGTGCTGCTACCCGTCTTGGTGGTTAACGACGTGGGCATGGGCGACCCGTTCTTTTGTAAGTACATCTGTCCGCAGGGTGTGCTCGAGGGCGCCATTCCGCTGGCCATTGCCAATGCCGGCATTCGATCTGCGTTGGGACATCTCTTTACTTGGAAACTTGCCGTTCTCATTGCCGTGGTAGTGCTGAGCGTTTTGTTCTACCGCCCCTTCTGCAAATGGATTTGTCCACTCGGCGCATTCTATGCGCTCATGAATAAGGTATCCCTGCTGGGGATTCGGGTCGATGCATGCAAATGTGTCTCGTGCGGCAAGTGCTCAAAGGTTTGTCAGATGGACGTTGATGTGGTCCGCGCGCCCGATCATGCCGAATGTATCCGGTGCGGAAAGTGCATCGGGGCCTGTCCTGTCGATGCCATCAGCTATCGCTATGGCCTGGATGTGTCGGCGGAAAAGCTTCCCTTGACCGCCGATAAAAAGTAAACAAGCTTCGACAAAACGGAGGAATGACTATGAAGCTTTCTAAGATTGCGGCCCTGTTTATGGTGCCGGTATTGGCCTTGTGCCTTGTGGCATGTTCGGCGCCCGGTGGCAATGCGAGCGAATCTGCGAGCTCCGATCCTAAGATCGCAGAACTCACTGCGCAGAAGCCGGCCAATGCCGACGAGGCCGCCGAGTTGTATGCAAAACTCATGCAGAAGGAGAACGAGATCTTTTCGAGTGATAACGCGCTGTGGGAAAAGGTATTTAATGCGGCAAATAAAGACTCGGCAATGATTGAGGACGGCAGCAATTACGGCGATTTTCTGCTCAAGACCATCGACGGCGCCAAGGATGAGTTCACGGCGGATGAGCTTAAGACACTCAAGGCCGGTGCACAGCAGATCAAGGAGATCGAGGACAAGCTCGAGAGCCTGGAGAAGGAGTTCCCCGGCTGTGGAAGCACGCCGAGTGCAGGCGAGAGCGTCGACGCTTCGACCGCTGGCATGACGGCTGGTGCCAATGCTTCGAGCGAGGCGACGAAGTTCCCCAGCTTTACGGGCAAGGACCTGGATGGCAACGACGTGAACAGCGACGAGCTGTTCTCTAAGAACAAGGTCACCGTCATGAACTTCTGGTTCACCACTTGCAAGCCGTGCGTGGGTGAGTTGGGCGACCTTGAGGACCTGAATAAGGAGCTTGCCAAGAAGGGCGGCCAGGTCGTGGGCGTCAATTCCTTTACGCTCGATGGCAACAAGGGCGAGATTGCAGATGCCAAGGACGTACTGAGCAAGAAGGGCGTGACATATAAGAACATCTGGTTCAAGTCGGATAGCGAGGCCGGTAAGTTTACGTCAAATTTGTTCTCGTTCCCGACAACGTATGTCATCGATCAGAATGGCAACATCGTAGGGGAGCCCATCGTGGGCGCCATCAGCTCCGCTGAGCAGCGCGCAGCGCTCGACAAGCTTATCGACCAGGCGATTGCGAATAGCGGGCAATAAACAAGCTGAACTATGTATATTGAGGAGGTCTCGGGATTCCCGGGGCCTCTTTGATTTCGATTCTTCGAGATCAAATCTGCTCTTGTTATGTTCTCGTTTCCAAGAAATGGGAGGCAGCTCATTTATATGCCGCCGTCCCTTTTCACCTGCATCTTTCCTGCTAGATTAAACCTAATGGGGAAAGGAGCCACAAATGGACGGGATGCAAGATATCGTAAAGAAGTTTCCGTTTTGGGAGCATTTGTCTGACGACGAACGCGCTCTTGTTTTAGGGCAATCCGCCTTGCGCGCCTTTGATGCCGGACAGCTTATTGGCGGCAGCGACAGCTCTTGCACGGGCGTCTTCCTCATTGTCCACGGCGATATCCGCGTCAGCCTTCTTTCCGAGGAGGGCAAGGAGGTTACGCTGTTTCGGCTCGGTGAGGGAGAATGCTGCGTCACCACCGCGTCGTGCGTTATTCGGCAAATCTCATTCGACACGCTCGTAACTGCGACACGAGAATCCACGCTCCTCGTTGTTCCTATTGGTGTTTGCGAGCATCTTGCCAACGTTAATATCCACGTCAAGGTTTTCATGCTCGAAGTAGAGGCGCAGCGCTACTCCCAGGTGGTTCGCGTGCTGCAGCAGATGCTCTTCAGGCGCCTTGACCAGCGCGTTGCCGACTATCTGGTTGAGCGATGCCGGGCAGCGGAGTCGATGGAGCTCCGGATCACTCAAGACGAATTGGCGCGTGATATCAACTCTGCTCGCGAGGCGGTGACACGCGTGTTGCGTCGTCTTGCCGATGAGGGCCTTATCGAGGTGAAGCGCGGGCGCATCCTTGTTCTGGATGTCGACGGTTTGGCGCGCCTGCCGTAGCGATGACTTTGCTGTGGTGCCTATCCGCCCGCTGCTCGCTGCTTGCTCTCAAGAAAACCACCCATATGGTGACTTGGTCACGGAACCGGCCTATGTCTTCCGGACATACTGGCATCAAGCGATAGGACAAGCGAGCAAAGGAGCTCATCATGGGATTGTTTGATTTATTTGCTGGGGTGGATATCAACAAAGGTGTTGAGGAGTGCCAGGCGACCGAAGGCGCGGTATTGATTGATGTACGCGGCGCCGATGAGTATCGGCAGGGGCATATCCCCGGGGCCGTCAACATTCCCCTCGATAGCATCGACCGCGTGCTTGCCGAATATCCAAAGAAGGACGCCCCGCTGTTTGTACATTGCTTGAGTGGTGCTCGTAGCGGTCGTGCCACGAGTTTTCTCCAGCGTGCAGGCTACAGCAACGTGAAGAACATTGGCGGAATCAATAGCTACGGTGGAAAGGTGGTGCGTTAACCATGAAGGTGGTTATCGTGGGAGGCGTTGCCGGCGGCGCATCGGCCGCGGCGCGCTTGCGCAGGCTTGACGAGCAGGCGGAGATTGTTGTTTTCGAGCGCACGGGCTATGTGTCCTATGCCAATTGCGGATTGCCATACTTTATTGGCGGCGTGATTGAGGAGGAGTCTGCGCTCACGCTGCAATCGCCCGAGGGATTTTGGAATCGATTCCGCATTGCCGTGAAGACGAGTCATGAGGTGATCGCCATTCACCCCGATGTGCATGCGGTTGACGTCCGCAACCTGCTCACCGGCGAAGAATTTGTCGAGACATATGACAAGCTGATTCTTTCGCCTGGCGCGCACCCGATTCGCCCTGAGCTTCCGGGGATCGATTCGGATAAGATCTTCAGCTTGCGAACGGTCGAGGACACGCTGCATATCCATGACTATGCACAAGAGCATAGGCCGAAGAGCGCTGTGGTGATCGGCGGCGGTTTTATCGGCATCGAGACTGCCGAGAACCTGTGCGACCTGGGCCTTACGGTGACGCTTCTGCAGCGCCCTCGTCAACTAATGAACAACATGGATTACGATATGGCAACGCTGCTTCACACGGAAGTGCGCGAGCATGGCATTGACCTGCGACTTCGTGCCGACGTGACGGGTTTTGAAGAGGTCGATGGCCGTGTGGTCACTCATGTGGCGGGCGAAGATTCTATCGTGGCCGATATGGTGCTGCTCGCTATCGGCGTTGTCCCCGAGAGCCATTTGGCAAAGGAAGCTGGCATCGAGCTGGGCATCAAGGGCTCCATTGTGGTGAACGATCGCATGGAGACATCTGCTCTCGACGTATATGCCGTGGGCGATGCCGTGCGGGTCAAGCATCAGGTGACGGGCGAGGACGCAGTGATTTCCCTTGCGGGCCCCGCCAATAAACAGGGGCGTATCGTCGCCGATGTGATCTGTGGCCTAGACAGTCACTATCAGGGCTCGTTGGGCTCTTCGGTGATCAAGGTGTTCGACTTGACAGCTGCGAGCACGGGAATTTCTGTGAAAGCAGCGCGTGCGGCAGGTATTGATTGCGAGAGCGTTGTGCTGTCGCCCGGATCGCATGCGGGCTATTATCCCGAAGCGACGCCCATGACCATGAAAGTCGTGTTTGAGAGGGAAACCTTGCGTCTGCTGGGTGCGCAGATTGTGGGCGTCGATGGCGTCGATAAACGCATCGACGTGCTGGCGACGGCAATCCAGGCCGGTATTCGGGCCGATAAACTCAAGGATTTGGATTTGGCTTATGCGCCGCCATATTCTTCGGCAAAAGACCCGGTAAACATGGCTGGTTTTATGATCGAGAACGTTGACTCGGGCATCCTCAAGCAGTGGCATTGGGAACAGGAGCCTGATCTGCCGCGCGACGGAAGCGTGCAGCTGCTCGATGTTCGCACGGTTGGCGAGTATGGTCGCGGTCATATCGACGGCTTTATGAACATCCCTGTTGATGACTTGCGCGCTCGCTTGGGGGAGTTTGACGTGGCAAAGCCTGTTTATGTTATTTGCCAAAGTGGTCTTCGCAGCTACATCGCTTGTCGCATTCTCGCTCAGCACGGTTTTGACTGCTATAACTTCTCGGGCGGTTATCGTTTCTTTGCTGCTGTGACCAAAGACCGTCGCGGTAGCGATAATGTGATGCCGTGTGGATTGGAGAAGTAGGGCCTTTTTGGGCAACTTTGAACGAGGACTGCCGTGAACGAGTGGCGGCTTGGCCGGAAATGAGCGCTTTGCCGCCACTCGTTGGGGTCTGGAGCTGACGTGAGACCGTTGCCGAAGTCCCGTTTGGAGCCGTTGCGGGACCGGTTTCGCAGCATCGTTGGTACGACCGTAGAGCCGGCTCCTACTCAGGGTCGGCACCAACGCGGGACCCGGAGCCAATGCAGCACCACAAGTGATCCAATCCTCTAGCTCACTGCCAATTCTCCTGCTAGCGTGTATGACAAAGGTGAGATGGGGTAGGAAAAACGCATTACACGCGAGTGATGGGGAAAGGCCGACGTGCCCGTCCCTGTGCGGGGAGGAAGCCCATCGATGCTGGAGCTCAAAGGTATTTGCAAAAGATACGTTACGCAGTCGTTTACGCAGGTGGCGCTCGACAGCGTAAGCCTGTCTTTTCGCGATAACGAGTTCGTGGCCATTCTGGGTCCCTCGGGTTCGGGTAAAACCACGATGCTCAACGTTATCGGCGGGCTCGATCATTTCGATTCCGGCGACCTGCTGATCGACGGTATTTCGACCAAGGATTTTCACGATCGCGATTGGGATGCCTACCGCAACAACCGCATCGGCTTTGTTTTCCAAAGCTATAACCTCATTCCGCATCAGACCATTTTGGAAAACGTGGAGTTGGCGCTTACGCTCACGGGCGTGGGGCATGCCGAGCGCCGCCAGCGTGCGCGCGAGGCGTTGGAGAAAGTCGGCCTGGGCGAGCACGTTAACAAGCGCCCGAGCCAGCTATCGGGCGGACAGATGCAGCGCGTGGCCATCGCCCGCGCCCTGATCAACGATCCCGAGATCGTGCTGGCAGACGAGCCGACCGGCGCTTTGGATTCAACGACATCCGTACAGGTCATGGATCTGCTCAAGGACGTGGCGCGCGACCGCCTGGTTATCATGGTCACGCACAATCCCGAGCTGGCGTACCAATATGCCACGCGCATTGTCAACCTGGCGGACGGCAAGATCACCGACGATTCCGATCCCTTCGATGTCGCTGACGCCACGCGCCGCGAGGCCAAGCCTACGCGCAAAACCTCGATGAGCTTTGTGACGGCGCTGGGGCTTTCTGCCCGCAACCTTATGACCAAGAAGGGCCGTACGGCCATGACGGCCTTTGCGGGGTCGATTGGCATTATCGGCATCGCGGCGATTCTTGCGCTGTCCAACGGCGTAAACGGCTACATCAAAAAGGTCGAGGAGGATACGCTCTCGAGCTACCCGCTCACCATTTCCAAGCAGGATTACGACCTGTCGTCCATGATGGGCGGGCAGGGGGCTGCGGATGATGAGACGTCCAAGAACGAGGGCTCGTCCGACGACGGTACCGACGGCAAGGCTCAGGGAACCGATAAGATTCCCGTGGTCACGGCCGTAAAGGATATGTTTGCGAGCGTTAAGTCCAACGACATGACGAGCTTTAAGGCATGGCTTGACGACGGCGGCGATGGTATCGACAAAGAGGTCAACGCCATCCAGTATGGCTATGGCGTGACGCCAGTTGTCTATCGTGCGGGTAAGGGCGACGAGAAGCCCGTCCGGCTGGTGCCCAACGCCATGACCGAGGCCATGAGCGGAGGTGCGAGCTCGGCGGCAACGGTGAGCATGGAATCCATGGGAACCTCGGTCTTTAACGAGATGATCGACGACCAGAGCCTGCTCGACAGCCAATACGACGTCGTGGCGGGGCATTGGCCTACGTCTGCTAACGAAGCCGTGATGGTGCTTTCGAGTCGCGGCACGGTGGGCGACTACACGCTCTACAGCATCGGTGCGTTGGATATCAATGAACTCAACGATCTGGTTAGCAGCGCCATGACGGCTGACGGTGGGGTCGAGACGCCCGAGACCGGCGCCGACTTTACCTACGACGATGCGCTGTCCACGACGTTTAAGGTGCTGTCGCCGGCCGATGCGTATCGCAAAAACGAAGAGACCGGCATGTGGACCGACATGTCTGACGACGCCGACTTTATGGCCGCCAAGGTTGCCGATGGCATCGACGTGCACATTGTGGGCGTGGTGCGACCTAACGAGACGGCCAATGCGAGTGCGTTGTCTCCGGGCATTGCCTATACGCATGCTCTGACTCGCCAGCTTATGGAGCGCGCCGCCGATTCGCAGATTGTGCAAGAGCAGCTCGCCCATCCCGAGACGGATGTCTTTACGGGCAAGTCTTTCGATGAGCTGCAAGGCGAGGCCAAGCAAGGCATGGATCTGGGCAGCATGTTCAGTGTGGACGAGGCGGCGCTGAAGAGCGCGTTCTCGTTCGATACGTCTGCGCTCTCGGGTGCGGCTGGCGGCGGCATTGATCTAACGGGCATCGATCTGTCGGGTCTGGACATTGACCTTTCGGGCGTTGGGAAGGACATCGACTTCAGCGACATCATGGCCAAAGCGCCAGCCCCAGATTTCTCGGGTATCTTTGACGGTCTGGAACTTACGCCCGAGCAAATGCAGCAGGTGGGAATGCTTGCCAACCAGCTGTTTGAGGGCTTTTTGCAGTCTGATCAGTTTAGGGCGCTGACACCCGAAGATCTTAAGGACACGTCAAAGCTTGCCGCCGCGTTCTCGGCGTATCTTGAGAGTGATACGGCAGCCCAGCAAATCCTGGCCCAGCTCAAAGCGCTCGGCGGCGATGCCTTGGCCGAGCGCCTGCAACAGGCGATGACCGACTATGTGCAAAAGCAGCTGGCTCCGTATCTGCAGCAGGCTATGGATCAGGTGATGAAGGCAATCAGCGAGCAGATTGCGACGACCGTATCGTCCCAGCTTAAGGCGGGCGCGGCGGGGCTCATGGACCAGATGGCGACGCAGATGTCTTCGAGTTTTGCCAGCCTGGCGAGCGCCATGCACGTGGATGCGAGCGCCTTTGCCAATGCCGTTCACTTCAACATGGACGCCGAGGACCTGAGTTCGCTCATGATGAGCTATGCCAAGGCGTCGAAGCTCACCTACGACAACAATCTGACCACGTTGGGCTATGCGGATGAGGCCGACCCCATCTCGGTCAAGATTTTCCCGCGTGACTTTGAGGCAAAGGAGCGCGTACTCGACCATATCGATGCGTACAACAAGCAGGTCAAAGCCGCCGGCCACGACGAGCAGGCAATCTCGTACACCGACTACATGGGTATCATCATGGGCTCGGTGACCGACATCGTGAACACCATCAGCTTGGTGCTCATCGCATTCGTGAGCATCAGTCTGGTGGTGAGCTCCACCATGATCGGCATCATCACCTACATCAGTGTGCTGGAGCGCAAGAAGGAGATTGGCATCCTGCGCGCGATCGGCGCGTCGAAGCGCAACGTGGCCAACGTATTCAATGCCGAGACCTTTATCGAAGGCCTCATCGCCGGTGTCTTTGCCATTGTCGTCGTGGTGCTCGTGAGTTTTCCGGTCAATGCCTGGGCGCTTGCGGCCAAACAGGTCCCCAACCTGATGAGCCTGCCCGTGCAGGATGCGCTGGTGCTCATCGCGATTTCGGTGCTGCTGACGGTTGTTGCCGGCCTGCTGCCCGCCCGCAGCGCATCCAAAAAGGACCCCGTGGAGGCCCTTCGTTCCGAATAATGTGACAAAGGGACAACCCTTTTGTCACGGCTAAAAGCAAGGAAGTCGCAAGGGTTGGGGCGGGGTTGTCGGCGAGTGCCCTCGGATACAATCGAAGCCGTGCTAGAAAGAGGCTTCGATGATTAGAAAATCGTTCTTTAATCCGTTCTCGTCGCTGCTGCTTGCGCTTGCCGGGCTGGCTTTTTTGGTCGATGTCCTGCCGCAGGTGGAAGGCCAGACGGGCGTGTTCGCGCCAGCTGTGCTCTTTTTGATGTGGCTGGTGGGCGGCCTGGTGCGCCTGTTTTACGAAAATGAGGCCAAGCGCAGCTTTGATCGCCATATGTTTAAAGCGAACCACGCGGCCGTTTGGAAACGCGTCGATGCGTGTTGGATTCAAGTTGATGCCGACCGGCTTGTGCCCGGCGACGTCGTCCGCCTATATGCCGGCATGCTCTGCCCGGTCGACGTGACCCTTGCCAAGGGCGACCAGGTCCTTGTCTCGGAATCGTCGCTTACAGGCGAGAGCGGTCAGACCGCCAAGCGGGAAGGGGAGACCGTTCGCGCGGGAACGACCATTGTCGACGGCAAGGCGTCGGCAACCGTCCTCGCCCGCATTGCCGATGAGCAGCCCGTTTTGCGCCGTCGCGCTCGAATGGGCACACAGTTTGGTGCCGGCGCCAAGAGCATCTGCGCCGCCCTGGTAAGATGCATGCTCATCGTACTGCCGTTTGTCATTATGATTCGAGGCTTTGTGCTGGGCGACTGGGCGCAGGCACTGCTGTTTGCCCTGGGCACGGCCGTGGGCCTGGTTCCCGAAATGCTGCCGGTTGTCACGAGCGTTTGCCTTTCGGGCAGTGCCCATCGACTAAAAAACAAGCAGGTCATCGTTAAGAACGTTGACGCCATGGAGTCACTGGGCTCCATGGACGTGGTGTGCGTTGACAAGACAGGCACGCTCACCGAAGATGCCGCGGTGCTCGAGTACTACACCGATATCCTGGGCAACGAAAGCGAGCAGACGCTCAACCTGGCGTATCTGGAGAGCACGAGCCAGGGGGCCGCTGCCAATCAGCTCAATCGGGCCATTGCCGATGCGTGCGCGGCACCCGAGCTGCACCTTGCCGCGAAAGACCTTGGCCACGCCTTTGCACTGCATGCCTCTGACCCCTTCGACCACGTCACCAAGGCTTCGGGTGTCAAGCTCGACGCCACGCCCGGGGCGCTTGGTTGTTTGGGGCTACAGATTCGCCCCGGCAATCATCTGACCATCGTAAAGGGCGAGGTTGAAAGCGTGTGCACACGCTGCGCCTGGGCAAACTTTAAGGGCGAGCTGGTGCCCATGGATGCCGATGGCCGTCAGAGCGCCTACGAGGTTGCCGAGGACATGCGCGCCGATGGCATCAAAGTGCTCGCCGTCGCCTATAGCACGACGTCGGCGGACTGGGATGACCTGGTGCTGTGCGGCTTTTTGGGCTTTTTCGATCGGCCCAAGGCGAGCGCTCGTGCCGCCGTGCAGGCGCTGTCTAACCTTTCCGTCGAGGTGCGCGTGCTCACGGGTGATTCGGCTTCGGTCGCTCGCTCAACATGCTCGCGCCTGGGCATTCCCGCCGATAGCGTTATCACCGGCAGCATGCTTCAGGCCATGGAGGAATCCGAAGCGCTGATCCGGGTGGGGAAGGCTCGCGTGTTTGCCGAGCTTACGCCCGCACAGAAGGCGCAGATCGTTAGCCTGATTCGCCTCTCCGGCCACATCGTCGGCTATATCGGAGACGGCGTGAACGACGTGCCGGCGCTCACATCGGCAGACGTCGGCATTGTCGTGGACTCGGCTGCGGCCGAATCCAAAAAGGTGGCCGACCTGGTGCTGCTCGAGCGCGACTTGGGTGTTGTCGCCGAGGGCGTCAGCGAGGGCAGGACTTCGTTCGCCAATGCCTCCAAGTACATCCGTATCGCATCGAGCTCCAACTTTGGCAATATCTGTTCGGTTGCCGCCTCGAGCATTTTCCTGCCCTTTGTGCCGGCAACCGCTACCCAGCTGCTCTTGCTCAATCTGTGCTACGACGCCACCTGCCTGGCGCTTTCGTGGGATAACGTTGACGATGCAGAGATTGCCCGCCCCAGGGCCTGGTCGGGTAAGGGGCTCGGCAGCTTTATGCTTCATTTTGGCTTTGCGAGCTCGGCCTTCGACATCATTACGTTTGCCATTCTGTTCTTGGGCGTATGCCCCGCCGTCTGCGGCGCGCCCTTTGCCGCGCTCGACGCGGCGGGTCGAGCGGCCTTTATCGCGACCTTCCAAGCCGGCTGGCTGCTGGAATGCGCATGGACCGAATCGCTCGTGCTCCTGGTGTTGCGAACGCGCAGTGTCCGCGACGGGGATCGTCCTTGCACACCGCTCGTGGTGATGGTTGCCGTCATGCTCGTTGTCACGGCGCTCCTTGCGCTCAGTCCGGTGGCGCAGCTGTTTGGGCTCGCCACGCTGCCTGTATGGTATCTGGGCATCGTTGCGCTGCTGAGCGTGTTGTATCTTGTTGTTGCTTCGACGATCAAGCGGGTCTATCTGGCCCGCTCGAGCAGCTTGTTCTAGGGCGGTTCTATGCGTACCAACAGAACCAACATCGCGATTACGCCGGCCGAGGCCGCCGAGCTCAGCAGCGCGCTGTTCTCGTCTGGCAGCGCTGCCGCCCTGGAGCTCGCGCCCGTGTTTGCCGATATCGCATCGGGCAAGCTGACTGCTATCGAGCTGGCGGTTGCCGGCTCGCAGGCAAGTGCCGCCACTGGACCCATCGTTATCGGCGAGCTTTCGATCGACCTGGCCTCGCGCACCGTCAAGGTGTCGGACGCGCCGGTCTCGCTCACGCCCAAGGAGTTCGACATCCTTGCCTTTTTGGCGAGCAACCGGGGTACGGTCTTTAGCAAAGAGGAAATCTACCGGGCGGTGTGGCAAAACGAGTATCTGCTCGATGACAGCAACATCATGGCCTTCGTCCGCAAAATTCGAAAGAAGATTGAGCCCGAACCAGACAACCCCCACTACCTGCTGACTGTATGGGGCGTGGGCTACAAAATGGCCGAGTAACGCTTCGGGTATTCGCTCCCATCGATCCAAATAGTCACTTTGACAATCCTTGCCAAATCGCAAGAAAGCCGCAAGAAACCAGCCATGTGCTCGGTCTTGCGGCTTTTCTATTCTGTAGACAGTCGCGGACGCGAAAGAGAGGTGAGGACCGTGAGCGGCAGTGACAGTACCAGTAACGCAGGACGAAGTTGCCGGCGCGGGTCCACTTTGATGGGGGCGCGCGGCTGATTCGCCCTGCGTCCGATCGATAGAACGGAGCGAGGCAATTGAAGAAGATGACTATGCGCCATACGCCGTCTGCGGTTCAGGCGCAAAACGAACTGATGAGGCATCGCGCGGAGGGTCGCATCCAGTATGCGGCGACCATTCCGCTGACGGAGGCCCTATCCTGGGTCGGCTCGAATCTCGGCGGCCTTAATCGCGACGAGGTCGCGCACAGCGAAGCCGACAACGGGCGTAACGTGGTCACGCGTGGCAAGAAGAAGTCGATTGCCCGCAAGCTTGCGGACGCGTTCGTCAATCCCTTCACGGCGATTCTGTTTTTCCTGGCCATCATTTCGGCAGCGACCGACATGGTGTTTCCAGCGTTGTCGATGATGGGCAGCACGCCCGAAGACTTTGACCCGCTGACGGTGATCATCATCACCACGATGGTCGTGCTCTCGGGCACGCTGCGCTATATCCAGGAAGCGCGCAGCGGCAACGCGGCCGAAAAGCTGCTCGATATGATTACGACCACCGTGACAGTCACCCGCGAGGATGCCCCTAGGACCGAGATTCCCATCGACGACGTGGTGGTTGGTGACATCGTGCACCTGTCCGCCGGTGACATGATTCCCGCCGATGTAAGAATCATTGAGGCTAAGGACCTCTTTGTGAGCCAGGCAAGCCTGACGGGCGAGAGCGAGCCGGTCGAGAAGGTTCCCGCGACGTGCACCGAGTCCGATTCGGCAACGTCGTTCGAGAACATCGCCCTCATGGGCAGCAGTGTGATCTCGGGCAGCGCGACGGCGCTCGCCTTTAGCGTGGGCGAGCAGACCTTGTTTGGCTCTATGGCATCGAGCCTGTCCGAGGATGCCGTAGAGACGAGCTTTTCCAAAGGCGTCAATAGCGTCTCGTGGGTGCTCATCCGCTTTATGATGGTGATGGTTCCGTTTGTCTTTATGATTAACGGCGTCACCAAGGGCGATTGGCTTAATGCTGGCCTGTTTGCCATCAGCATCGCCGTGGGCCTGACACCCGAGATGCTGCCCATGATCGTTACCACGTGCCTTGCCAAGGGCGCCGTGGCTATGAGCAAAAAGCAGACCATCGTTAAGAACCTCAACTCGATTCAAAACTTTGGCGCGATGGACGTGCTGTGCACGGACAAGACTGGCACGCTGACGCAGGACCAGGTGGTGCTGGAGTATCACTGGAACATCGATGGCCAGGAGGATTCGCGCGTTCTGCGCCATGCCTACCTCAACAGCTATTTCCAGACGGGCTACAAGAATCTGATGGATCTGGCGATCATCAAATGCACCGAGGAAGAGGAGCAAAACGACCCGAGTCTCACCGACCTTTCCGAGGCCTATGTGAAGGTCGACGAGGTGCCGTTTGACTTTACGCGCCGTCGCCTTACCACCGTGGTGCGCGATCGAAGCGGCAAAACCCAGATGGTCACCAAGGGTGCAGTCGAGGAGATGCTGTCGGTGTGCTCGCATGCCGAGATTGACGGCGGCGTTCACGTGCTGGACGACGAGGTGCGCGAGCGCATTTTGGCAACGGTCGCCGACCTTAACGACGACGGCTTCCGCGTGTTGGCAATCGCTCAAAAGTCCAACCCGTCGCCTGTCGGTGCCTTTAGCGCCGATGATGAGCGCGACATGGTGCTGATCGGCTACCTGGCGTTTTTGGATCCGCCCAAAGAGTCCACGGCCGATGCTATCGAGGCGCTGCGCAACCACGGTGTAGCCACCAAGATCTTGACCGGCGACAATGAGAAGGTCACGCGCACCATCTGCAAGCAGGTGGGACTCGAGGTCAACAACATGCTGCTCGGCAGCGATATCGCCGCAATGGACGACGCCGAGCTCGCTCGTCGCGCCGAGGACGTGCAGGTCTTTGCCAAGCTTACGCCCGATCAAAAAGCGCGCGTCGTGTCCGTGCTGCGTGCAAACGGTCATGTGGTGGGCTACATGGGCGACGGCATCAACGACGCCTCGGCCATGAAGTCGTCCGACATCGGCATCTCGGTCGATACTGCGGTCGACGTGGCCAAGGAGTCGGCCGATATCATCTTGCTCGAGAAGGATTTGATGGTGCTCGAGGAGGGCATCATCGAGGGGCGCAAGACCTACGCCAACATGATCAAGTACATCAAGATGACCGCAAGCTCCAACTTCGGCAATATGTTCAGCGTGCTTGCCGCATCCGCCCTGCTGCCGTTTTTGCCGATGATGAGCATCCAGCTGATCCTGCTCAACCTGATCTATGACTGCAGCTGCCTGGCGATTCCCTGGGACAACGTGGACGAGGAGTTCCTGCGCGTGCCGCGTACCTGGGACGCTTCGAGTGTTGGCAGGTTCATGATCTGGATCGGGCCCACCAGCTCCATCTTCGACTTTATGACCTATATCTTTATGTACTTCGTTTTCTGCCCCCTGTTCGTGAGCCATGGCGTGCTGTTCAACGACCTGGCGAGCGTCTACTCGGGCGCCGCGCTGGAGCAGATGCAGCTGGCCTACATCGCGCTGTTCCAGGCTGGATGGTTCGTCGAGTCTATGTGGAGCCAGACGCTGGTCATCCACATGATCCGTACGCCTAAGTTGCCGTTTATCCAGAGCCGTGCCTCGGCTCCGGTGATGCTGCTCACGATGACGGGCATCGCGCTGCTCACGCTGATCCCGTTTAGCCCGCTTGGCCCCACGCTGGGTCTGGGCGCCCTGCCTGTCGAGTACTTCTTGTTCCTGATTCCGTGCATCTTGCTGTACATGGCGCTGGCGACAAGCCTTAAGAAGGCCTACGTCAAGCGCTACGGCGAGCTGCTGTAGTGGGGGATTGATGCAGAAAGGAGCGTTTGCATGAACTGGACGCAGATTTGGATGGACTTGTTTGGCACCACGGAGTGGCTCGGCCTTAACATGGGCTTTTGGGTGGCCAACGGCGTGGTGTTGGTGGTTGTCGTGATTATGAACGTTGTCTTTTGGAGCATGAAACCGCTGCCGAGGGATGAATAACAAGCGAGGGGGCCGCCTGCCGGGCGACCCCCTCGCTGTTTATAAGCACCAGTAAATCGAAGGTGAATGGTTTCCCGAGAAGTGAACGACCTAATTTGGACCCCTGAAGCACCCACGTTTTTCGACGCTAAAACCGACGCTCCTATAAGTTGTCAAGAGGCAGTTTGCGGGAGCGCTCTCTCCAATTCGCACAGGAGCTCGTAATACCTCCTCTCCAGTTTCGTCGACCGCCGTCTCCCATGTTCCAGGTGCCCGAGTGTGGCTGCGGACAGGCCGAGCTCCGCGGCGGCTTTCTTCTGAGTCACCCGCATCGCCTTGCGCATCCTCGCGAGTTCGGGGCCTTCCGGCGCGGCGCCGTCGGGGTTCGGGTCCATGAGCACGTGGTACA
>NZ_JAJFDP010000048.1:0-526 GCF_020709435.1 Collinsella aerofaciens | reverse complement strand
TGAGGCAGTGGACGGCGGGGACCATCGCGATCCCGCCGCCGATGCAGCCGGCCGCCACGAGCCCCTCCGCGGCGGCCTTCCCGTCCCAAGGAGGGCAGCGCCTCGCGACCCTGGAGGGCCTCGACTCGAGCCAGGCGTCCCCGTGCGTGCGCGTGGGCGCGCGGTCGCCGGCGAACGTCCCGTCGTGGAGCCTCGCCCATGAACGGCCCCAAGAAACGAATCCGAGCGCGAGGACGGAGGCCGCGACGAGGGCGAGCGCCGCGAGCAGCTCGCCCGCCTGGCCCGACGCCGCCGCGTCGGCGGCCGCCTCGAGGGGGCCGCGGAAGACGTAGGTGGGCTCGGGGCCCGGGTCGGCCGTGGGCAGCCGCAGCAGGACGGAGAGGCCCGAGATGAGGGATAGAGTCCACCACCTGGTGTAGTCCCAGGCACCGGCGGCCGCGGCGCAGGCTATGACGGCGGCGACGCCGTGGGCCGCGAGCGTGCCGGCGAGCTCCCTTTTCATGTCGCGGTTGAAGGATTTCGGTTT
>NZ_JAJFDP010000019.1:0-36128 GCF_020709435.1 Collinsella aerofaciens | reverse complement strand
TGGGAGGCCAGGGCGCCGCTGACCGGTGGACGGCACCGAGCCGTACGCTTGGACTTAGAAGGGGGAGGCCTCGCGGCCTCCCCCTTTTTTGCGTTAACACTTCACAATGTAGTTGCATTTCACCTGTAACCCGATTGGGCTTATGGGTAATGAGCTTTTATTTAAAGACGATAAATCGAATCACAAGGGCAACTACTATGATCACGATGATCAAAAGTAGGAATTGGAGTCGATGCTGCTTACGTCGTTTACTTGATGAGACGAAGATCGTTTTCCCTTGTTTTGGCGTCTCGAGATAACGAGCCGAATGCGTTAAGGTCTGCTTGGGTCGTGGACCTCTTTGCTGCCGAGTTATGGGCGTTTTCGTCGGGTCGTCAATAATCGCGCTGTTTTTTGATAACGGTGCATCTTTCAGATATACGGGATCGCTCGATGCGACGCCCATGTGCTTACGTCCCGTCTGGGCATCCTCGAGCGTTTGATATCGATTTCTCGTCACATACTCGGGCTCTGCATCATTAATGGGCTCTTGCGAGATGTGGGGGCGATGGAACCGTGGCGGCTGCGTGGAAGTATCCTCCCCCTGCGTCGGCATAAACATATTGTTCTGGTTTTGGTCGTCCATGATGCCCTTTAGCTCGTTACCAACAACGTGTACGCGCTCATTGTAAGCCCCTTGTTATTTGTAGCTGTGGACATACTCGTTATTTAAGCTCTGGTTCAAAGAACCTTAACCTTCCTAAAACCTTAGTGCTACGCACTTAGATATGCTTATAGTAACGGACTTAAAAAACTTTATAGTCGATGTATATATGAGCATCGGGTGGGCATATATAAGAGCGTCAAAAGAAGTCCCAGTCACCTAGAAGATGACTCGGCAGTCCTATAAAGGAGTGGTAAACATGGCAAGCATGGTTCCTTATCGTTCGGTTTTTGGCGTTCGTCCCTCTGCAAGCTCGCTGTTCGATTTGTTTGATGATATGAGCGACCTAGCGAACAGCTCGATTGCCTCTAAGGCGTTCCCCGTTGACGTTGAGGATAAGGGCGATGGCTATGAGGTAAAGGCTTATCTGACCGGCGTCGCCAAGGACGATATTGATGTCGAGCTTAACGAGGGCCGTCTGTCCATTAGCGTGAATGTCGAGGAAGACGAGGAGAACGAGGGCAAGAACTTCCTGCAGAAGGAGTTCAGCTCGTACAGCGCGACGCGTGGCGTGTATCTTAAGGACGCTTCGAGCGAGGGTCTCTCGGCTAAGTACGCTGACGGCATCCTTACCGTTACGGTTCCCAAGATCGTCGAGAAGAAGAACGTTACGAAGATCTCCATCGACTAACTTCGTTGGTGTTCTTCGCTATTAAATGACAACAAAAGGGGCTGGGAAGCGATTCCCGGCCCCTTTTGCTGTTTAGGACAGTCTATTGAATGGTTGCTGGCCGATACTGACTTGCGGGGCGTATCGAGAGTTTTCGCGATCCTTGGAGAAGGGTGGCGGAGCTGCCGACCTCGTCATCCAGGGTTGCGGCTAGAGCTTTGGCATAGCTTTTGACGGTAAGGCTCGGACGATTGTTATCTTGGCTGATATGCATGGCAATGAGCTGTTCGGTGCGATCGGTAACAAGTTCGCGCGCGGCTTCGGCGGCTTGGTCGTTGGAGAGGTGTCCCCTTGCAGACAGGATACGCTCCTGAAGAAAGCGGGGATATTCTCCCTCGCGCAGCATGGCCACATCGTGGTTGCTTTCGAGCGCGAGGACTCGACAATCTTTGAGGGTGTTCATGGCCTGGCTCGATAGCTCTCCGGTGTCGGTGGCAAAGCCGATGGAATCATCGAGGGCGTCGAATCGATAGCCGACTGGATTGATGACATCGTGTGATGTTGAGTAGGTTTGCGCGTGGATGCCGGCAATGGATAGGGTGTCACCGGGGTCGAATTCCTCGACAGGCAGATGCGAAAGATTTTCTTTGCTCGAAAGTGTGCCCCTACTGGCAAAGAGGGGACCGTGCCAGTGCTTGCACCAGACATCGAGACCCTTGATGTGATCGCTATGCTCATGAGTAATGAGAAGAGCCGAGACGTTGTCTGCCGAGAGTCCCAGTTCTGCCATGCGCTTTAATGTCTCGCGGCGAGAAAGACCGTCGTCAATCATGATGAGCCCCCGGGGGCCTTCGATGAGCGCGCAGTTGCCTTTTGAGCCGCTGCCAAGGATATGAAGGTGCAGACGAGACATAAGATTCCAAAGGATACAATGGGTGCGGACGAATAGAGGAGGAAGCAAATGCCTACGGTATCACAGCATTACGGACACCATGCCGTGCCCGGGGCAGTCGATGAGACCCGAACGAGGCAGCAGGCTGCTCCTGTCGTGCTCATGGTATCAGGCGGCGCGGACTCGACGGCACTGCTTCTTATGGCGTGCACATCAAAGCTGGATATCCAAGACGGGCGCGGTGTTGCCCCCATTGCTCGCGAGCGCCTGCATGTGCTGCATGTAAACCATCATCTGCGCGGCAAGGCGTCCGATGGCGACGAGGCCTTTGTGCGTGAGCTCTGCGCGAAATATGGTTTACCGCTGTGCGTGGAGCACGCTTATTTTGATGGGGAGTCGGGCAATATTGAGGCCGCGGCCCGCGAAGTGCGCTATGCCGCGGCGCGGAGGTATGTTCGCGAGCTCTGCGCCCAGACGGGGGCACCGCGAACGGCGGCTCGTATCTGCACCGCGCACACGTCTTCGGATCGCGCGGAAACGTTTTTGATGAACGCGATTAAGGGTTCGGGCCCCGCTGGCCTATCGAGCATTCCTCGCCGGAGGAATATCGTGGTACGTCCCTTGCTCGACCTAACTCATGGCGAGCTCGTGGGCTATCTACAGGTACATGGTCAGCCGTGGCGTGAAGACGAGAGCAATGAGGATATCTCGTATCTGCGAAACTACGTGCGCCATCGAGTAATGCCAGTGGTGGTGCAGCGCAACGCGAGCGTCTGCAAGACGATTGGCGCCGCCTGCGAGATCTTAGGCGATGAGGACGCGTTTTTGTCTCAGCTTTCGGCACAGGCGTTTCGAAGCTGTTTGCGCAAAGAGGCAGCGGGTGCGCTGGTGCTCGATGCCAGGCGCCTGGCTGCGGCCGAGGTGGTAATCGCGCGGCGCATCGTGCGACTGGCGATTAAGCGCATCGATCCGGACGCTCGTCCCGAGATGCGACATGTGGAGCGAGTCCTTTCCTGCGTTGCCGAGGGCACCGGCTCGGTCACGCTTCCGGCGGGGATTGACGCACGCATTGAGTTTGGCATGCTGGCGTTTAAGGCGCCGGCGGCTCGCGAGGGCCTGGTCGCGGGCTGGGTTACCGTACCCGGTCGTTTGCCGTTGGGCGGGGGACGTATGCTGGTCACAGAACCGATGGCTGTTGAGCCGGGATGCGATATCGTGCGCCGCGCCCGTGAGCTTGCGGCTGCCGGGGAAGTGACAGCTTTGGTAGACGCGGCTGCCCTGGGTTTTGCCGACAGCGATAGTGAGCGGATCCTGGCGGGCTCGCGTGGCGAGATCCCTGCCGAGGCGCGATTGGCGCGCCTGTGGGTGGACGGTCCCGCGCCGGGAGACGTGATGTGCCCGTTAGGGATGAGTGGCCGAAGCAAGAAAGTATCCGATTTGCTAGGTGAGGCTCGCATTCCCGTTTCCGAGCGCGCCGGCGTGCCCATGGTGAGGACGGCGCCGGGGGGTGCCGTGGTGTGGGTCGCCGGAGTTCGCGCGGACGAGCGTTTTAAGTGCACGGCCGCAACGCGCGTGGCATATCTGCTCCGCGTGGTCGATGCGGAATAGCGTCCCACGCCTGCTATTCTGTGCGACGTTGACGGTATTCCCGCGCTGATGGCGCACGGGCTGGTAAATTTACCCCGTGCGCTGCTAGAATGTGTAGTTCGCGTCCATACGGCGGTGTGTGGGCGATAAGCACAAGAAAGGGTTGTCATGGCTTCTCAACATCCGGATATCGAGAAGGTTCTGTTTACGCAGGAGGATATCGACGGTATCGTCTCTCGCCTGGGCGAGGAGATTACGCGCGACTACGCGGGTAAGGATCTGGTGCTGATTGCGGTCCTGCGCGGCGCCGTGGTCTTTATGGGCGACCTGATGCGTAAGATCGAGCTGCCGACCAACATCGATTTCATGGCTGTTTCGAGCTACGGCGACGGTGTGAAGTCCTCGGGTATCGTGCGTATCATTAAGGACCTGGATATCGACATCCGCGGTCGCGACGTGCTGATCGTCGAGGACATTCTGGACTCGGGCCTGACGCTCAAGTATCTGATGAAGAACCTCGAGAGCCGCAAGCCCGCTTCTCTGGAGGTCGCCGCCTTCCTGTGGAAGGACGTTGAGGACCGCGTCTCGGCCATCACGCCCAAGTATGTTGGAACCCATTGCCCCGATGCCTTTGTGGTGGGCTACGGCCTCGACTATGCCGAGCGCTATCGCAACCTTCCGTATCTGGGCATTTTGAAACCGGAGGTTTATTCGTAAGATGCCCGACGACCATAACGATAACAATTCCCAGACTCCCCGGGAGCCTAAGATCCCGGGGATGTCCGGAGGCAAGAAGCCCACGCGTACGGGCTGGCTGTATTTTATTTTGGCTTGCGCGCTTCTGGGCTACGCCTTCTTTAACATGGGCTCCGGCTTTGCCAATTCCAGCAATACCGTTAAGCTCGCGACGAGCGAGATGGTGAGCGCCATCAAGCAGGATCGCGTCGAAGATCTGACCTATACGGTTCAAGATGGAAGCGTGACGGGTCATTACTGGAAGACGAAGAAGGACAAGGGCGATACGAGCGAGCTCAAGAGCTTCTCCTCGACCTATGTCGGCTCCGATTCGCTTGCCGAGCTCATGGCGGAGCACCCCGATACCAAGTACATCGTCAACACCAACGATCCCGATTTTTGGGGCGACTTGGCGATGAGTGTGCTTCCGACGATCGCCCTTATCGCCATCATGTTCTACTTTATGCGCCAGATGATGGGCGCCAACAACAGGAACATGCAGTTTGGCAAGACCAACGCCAAGACCAACGAGGCTACGCGTCCCAAGGTCAAGTTCGAGGACGTTGGCGGCGTGGACGAGGCCGTCGAGGAGCTCGAGGAGATCCGCGACTTCCTGAGCGATCCGGACCGCTATCGCAAACTGGGTGCCAAGATTCCGCGCGGCGTTTTGCTGGTGGGCCCTCCGGGTACCGGTAAGACGCTGCTGGCCAAGGCCGTTGCCGGCGAGGCGGGCGTGCCGTTCTTTAGCATCTCGGGTTCTGACTTTGTCGAGATGTTCGTGGGCGTCGGCGCCAGCCGCGTGCGCGACCTTTTTAAGGAGGCCAAGTCCCAGGCTCCGTCGATCATCTTTATTGATGAGATCGATGCCGTGGGACGTCAGCGCGGAGCCGGTCTGGGCGGCGGCCACGACGAGCGCGAGCAGACGCTCAACCAGCTGCTGGTCGAGATGGACGGTTTTGAGGAAAGCGAGTCGGTCATCCTGATCGCCGCAACCAACCGTCCCGATATTCTGGACCCGGCATTGCTGCGCCCCGGTCGTTTTGACCGCCAGGTCACGGTCGACCGTCCGGACGTAAAGGGCCGCGAGCAGATCTTGCGCGTGCATGCCGAGAACAAGCCGATGGACGAGGACGTTAAGTTTGAGAAGCTCGCCCAGATGACCGTTGGCTTTACCGGTGCCGATTTGGCGAACCTGCTCAACGAGTCTGCGCTGCTGGCCGCTCGCCGCCATCGTTCCGTGATCTCGATGGACGAGGTCGAGGAGTCGATGGAGCGCGTGATTGCCGGACCGCAACGCAAGGGTCGTGTGATGACCGAAGCCGAGCGCACCACGATTGCCTACCATGAGAGCGGCCATGCTCTGGTGGGTCACATCCTGGAGCACTCAGATCCGGTCCACAAGATTTCGATTGTCAGTCGCGGTCAGGCTCTGGGCTACACGCTGCAGCTTCCGCAGGAGGATCACTTCCTCAAGACCAAGAACGAGATGCTTGACGAGCTCGCCGTGTTTTTGGGCGGCCGCGTTGCCGAGGAGCTCATGTGCGACGACATCACGTCGGGCGCGAGCAACGACCTGGAGCGCGCGACCAAGATGGCACGCGAGATGGTTACGCGTCTGGGCATGAGCGAAGAGCTGGGCACGCAAGTGTTTGGCGAGGCGCAGCATCAGGTGTTCCTCGGTCGCGATTACGCCGATCACCAGGATTACTCCGAGGAGACGGCGCGCCGCATCGATATCGAGGTTCAGCGCATCATGCGCGAGGCCCATCGCCGCGCGGTCGAGATTCTGGATGCCCGTCGCGATCAGCTCGATCTGATGGCGAAGGTGCTGCTTGAGCGCGAGACCGTCGAAGGCGACGCCGTGAACGCCCTGCTCGATAACGAGTGGGATGCCTACCTTGAGCGCGAGGGCGATATCCTGGCGGCCAAGGAGGAGCGCAATGCCAAGGCGGCCGGCATGCCGACCAAGAAGCGCGCGCCTCGCATGAGCGAGGAGGAGCTGGCGGCTGATGCCGCGGCCTTTGCGCAGGCGGCCATGCAGGAGGATGCCGAAGTGGCATCCGATGATGCTGACGATGGCCATGCCGTCGTCGATGCCGACACCGACGCCGACAAATAGTCTTTGTGGCGAAAGCCTCCGCGGGGAAACCTGCGGAGGCTTTTTTTGAGCGATATTGGGCCATCTGTTGATTGGGGACAGACTTAAATGAGCGTTTTCACGCATTTAAGTCTGTCCCCAATCAACATTGCTGCGGCACTTTGCTCGGCTAAAGCGTACAATAGCGCCTATGCGAAAGGGGAACAGATGATCAACGAAACTATGTATGCTCGCGGTGCGGAAAGCTCCATCATCCGTGAGATTTTTAGCTATGGCCTTGAGCGCAAGGCGCAGATCGGTGCGGAAAACGTATTCGATTTTTCGCTGGGCAATCCGAGCGTTCCGGCACCCGCTGCTGTGGCTGAGTCGATTAAGAAGGCCCTGGAGCTGCCGAGCGACCAGCTGCACGGCTACACGCCCGCACCGGGCCTGCCGCAATGTCGTGCCGCTGTGGCCGAATCGCTCAACCGCCGCTTTGGCACGAGCTATGAGGGCAAAGACGTATTTATGACGGTGGGTGCCGCGGCTTCGCTCACCTGCACGCTCAACGCCGTTACGAACCCGGGCGACGAGGTTATTGTTATCGCCCCGTACTTTCCGGAGTATCGCGTTTGGATTGAGAAGGCCGGCTGTACGTGTGTTGAGGCGCTCGCCGATGAAGATACGTTCCAGCTGAGCGTGGACAACGTGCTCAAGGCGATCAGCGATAAGACGGCGGCCGTCATCATTGACTCTCCCAACAATCCGACCGGTGCCGTATATACATGCGACACGCTGACGCGACTGGCCAATGTTCTGCGCGAGGCCAACGCTCAGTGCGATCCCGAGAATCCGATTATGCTCATCTCGGATGAGCCGTACCGCGAGATTGTGTACGGTGCCGAGGTGCCTTGGGTGCCCTCGATCTACGAGCACACCATCGTGTGCTACTCGTATTCCAAGTCGCTGTCGCTGCCGGGCGAGCGCGTGGGGTGGATCTTGGTTCCCAACACCAATCCGCAGGCTGCCCGTCTGATGCCGGCTGTTGCGGGTGCTGCCCGTACGCTAGGTTTTGTATGCGCACCGGCACTCTTCCAGCGCGTAATCATCGATTGCATCGATGAGCCGAGCGATGTCGAGGCCTATGCGCGCAACCGCACCGCGCTTACCGACGCACTAGCGGAGTACGGCTACACCTATGTTGAGCCGGATGGTGCATTCTACCTGTGGGTGAAGGCGCTGGAACCCGATGCGAATGCGTTTTGCGAGCGTGCAAAGAAGTATGAGTTGCTTGCGGTTCCCTCGGACAGCTTTGGTATGCCGGGTTGGTTCCGCCTGGGCTATTGCGTGAGTTACGAAACGATTATCAATTCGCTACCCGCTTGGAAACAGTTGGCGGACGAGTATCGTTAAAAGTAAAGCGCTCTGCCTACAATGTTTTACGTGAAACGGGGCTTGGTGTTAAGCCAGACCCCGTTGTCATGGACGTTGTGTCTTTGGGATGGAGTGGTTTTACGACTATCGAAGGCTATGCGTACAATGAATATAAGCGACGGCCGTGCCAGATAAGGAGACCTGATGCCCTACCTGCTTTCTTGTGACATTCATACCCATACGATATTCTCTGCGCATGCATATTCGACCATTGAGGAGAATGTGTACTGGGCGGCAGAGCGTGGCCTGCAGGTGCTCGGATCTGCCGACCATCTGAGCTCTATGGTTACGGCTTGCCCCAATGACCTGCGCAGTTACCAATTCTTTATCAACCAGGATATCTGGCCGCGCATTTGGAGCGGCGTGCTGGTGCTGCGTGGTGCCGAGGCCGATATCGTTTCGCTGGACGGAAGCCTGTTTGGCGAGGACACTCCTGTCACGCTCGATATTGCCGGTGATTCGTACAGCCGTCAGCATTCGCTGTTCGATTTGGTTACGCGAAATTTGGATTATTTGGTTGCGAGCGTGCATAATCCGCAGATTGCTGAAGGCGCGACGCTGGCCCAGACGACCGAGATGTATATCAATGCCCTGGAGCACCCCAAGGTGTTCATGCTGGGTCACACGGGGCGTTCGGGCGTGCCGTTCGATATCGACGAGGTGCTGTTGGCAGCTAAGGCCAAGCACAAGATTATCGAGATCAACAACCATAGTCTTGAACACGGTGTCGACACTGAGCATTGGGCCGTATGCCGCAAGATCGCCGAGCGCTGCGCCGAGCTGGGCGTGGGCATTGGCGTGTCAACCGATGCCCACATTGGCATGGCCATTGGCAAGCTCGATCACGCGCGCAAGATGCTCGACGAGATTCACTTCCCGCTAGATTTGATCGTGACGCGCGACCGCGAGACGCTGCTGCGCGAGATGGCGGCAGCCGGCGTGTGCGATCTGCGCAATGGGATGTAGCGGAGTTTATAAACCAAGCGAAGGGGGCGGCCCAGGCGGGTCGCCCCCTTTCTTGTCCCAAAAATCTACTGAGGTCGGTTAGCGGCGTTCGAGGACCGCTACGGTTTCGGTGTGGTCGGTGTGAGGGAACATGTCGACGGGCGTGATCTTGAGCAGGCAATAGCCTCCGTCGAGGAGCTGATGCAGGTCGCGCTCTTGAGTTACGGGGTTGCAGCTGATATAGGTGATGCGGCGCGGCTTAAGCGCGCAGGCAGCTTCGAGGAACTCGGGGGTAGAGCCGGCGCGCGGCGGATCGATGGAAAGGACATCGACCCGCTCGTTGTTATCGGCGGCATCCAGGATGCAATCGGTGGCGTCGTCGGCCATAAACCAGGCGCTGCGGGTGAGGCCGTTGAGCTCGGCATTGCGACGTGCGTCGGCAATGCCCGCCGGGTTGCGCTCCACGCCGAGCAGCATAATGCCGATGCCCTTTTTCTGGGCATCTTTAACTGCGCAAAGACCGATGGTACCGCTGCCACAGTAGGCATCCATGAGCACATCGCCCTGGTGCAAATCCATGCCGTCGATAGCGAGCTGATAGAGCAGCTCGGTCTGTTGCGGGTTGGTCTGGTAGAACGCGGTGGGGGAGATATCGAACTCGCAGCCGAGTAGCTGGTCGCGCATGCACTTGGCGCCATACACGATGCGGGTTTCCTCGCCGAGGATGGCGTTGCCGGGGCGTCCGTTGATGTTTTGGGCGACGGTGACGATGCGCGGATCGAGTGCGGCGACGGCCTCAAAGAATTCCTGCGCATGCGGTAAGTCACGCTGGGCGGTCACGAGCGTAACCATGACCTGGTCGGTACGCCAACCGCAGCGGATGACGGCATAGCGAAGCAAACCAAGATGCTTGTCCTCGTTAAAGGCGGGAATATGCAACCGCTCAGCTTCGCGTGCGATGCCGTTGAGAATCTGACGAGCGCCCGACGCCTCGACGGGGCATTCGGGTACGGCAACGATCTTGTGCGTGCCGCGCTCAAAGAAACCGCAACGGACAGCGCCCTCCTTACCGGGAGCAAAGGGAGTGGCAGCCTTATGACGAAAGCCACGCGGCGCAGGATATTTACCCGGGTCGCCAAGGGTGACGCCCATACCGCGAATAGGATCGACAGCAATGCTCTCGCGCTCACAAAGCTCGGCAAACAGCTCCTCCATAGCAGCCTGCTTAGCCGCCAACTGCTTTTTATAAGGACGATTGAGCGCCGTGCACCCACCGCAAGATTTCATGATCGAACAGGGAGACTTGGGGTCCACGGCCTTACGCGCAGACGAAACCCGATCTTTATGCGAGCGCTTGGAACGAGTCTGAGGCGCTTTATCCCCGCCTCGACGAGAGTCAGAACGCTTGGTCTTAGCTCTGCTCTTGGTCGATTTGCTTTTTGCAGCTTTAGAAGACTTGGATTTCGTAGAAGATTTCTCCTTCTTCGACCCCTCAGCCGCCTCCACCAAAGCACGACGAGCTCTACGATCCGCACGAGATTCTGCCATCAATAACTCCACTAATTCATGAATTAAAGCTGCAAGTATTGTACCGTGCCAAGCCAGCAGGCGATATACAAGCGGTTTAATCGTGTCAGCGATAAGTCCAACGATGTTTGCCCGGCGTGGGCGGGGAGCGGCGCGTAATTAAGTTTATCGCGAGTTCCGCACGCAAAGGAAAGCACTTAATGTGCTTTCCGTCTTGCGCAGGACTGTAGAGCAGGAAACTTAATTACGCGCCGCTCCCCGCCCACGCCGGGCAAGCCCTCCCTTGTACTCTATCAAGGTAAAGTGTATGATTCTGAACGTTACATGACTCACTTTACCTAACTAAAGTGCCACCAAGGGGGAATACCATGAATACCGATATGTCTCGTCGTCAGTTTGTTGGTCTAGCCGGTTCGCTCGCTACGGTTCTAGGTCTTGGCCTGGTAGGCTGCGGTGGTGGTGCCGGTAAGGGTTCCGCTGCCGGTTCTGCTGCAGCCAAGGATGTGAAGGGCGCTGCGGAGTCCAAGAAGCTCGTGGTGGGCTTTGATAAGTCCTATCCTCCGTACGGCTTTGTGGGCGACGATGGCGAGTACACCGGCTTTGATCTCGATCTGGCCAAGGCTGTTGCCGATAAGCAGGGCTGGGAGGTCAAATACGAGGCCATCGACTGGGACGCCAAGGATACGCTGCTTAACTCGGGCGCCATCAACTGCATCTGGAACGGCTTTACCATGGAGGGCCGTGAGGACGACTACACGTTCTCCGAGCCGTACATGCTCAACGAGCAGGTGCTGGTGGTCAAGAAGGATGCGGGCATCAAGGGCTGGGACGATCTTGCCGGCAAGACTGTGATTACCCAGACTGATTCCGCTGCGCAGGACGTGCTTGAGGGTGACCAGAAGGATCTGGCAGCGACGTTTGCCACGCTCGACACGATCGGCGAGTACAACACGGCCTTTATGCAGCTCGAGAGCGGCGCGGTCGATGCCGTGGCGTGCGATCTTTCGATTGCCCAGTATCAGCTTGCCGCCAAGCCCGATGCCTATACGCAGCTTGATGAGCCGCTGTCCAGCGAGCACTACGCCGTTGGCTTTAAGAAGGGCGACACCAAGTCGGCCGATGCTGTAGCCGAGTCGCTCAAGGCGCTCTACGAGGACGGCACGGTCAAGGACCTCTGCGATAAATATTCAAGCTATGGTTTGTCTTTCGATAATTGGGTGCTCAAGTAATGTCTATTCAGGTCATGATGCAGATGCTTGGCCAGGGGTTCTTGGTCAGTTTGCAGCTGTTTGTGTTGACGCTGCTCGGGTCGATTCCGCTGGGAATTCCCGTGGCGTTTATGCGCATGAGCAAAATCGCGCCGCTTCGCTGGATTGCGCGCATCTATATCTCGGTCATGCGCGGCACGCCGCTCATGCTGCAGATGTTTGCCATCTACTTTGCCCCGTATTACGTGTTTGGCATTTCGCTCACGCCCGATTCCAAGTGGACGGCGTGCGTCGTGGCGTTCATCATCAACTACGCCGGTTACTTTGCCGAGATCTATCGCTCGGGCTTGCAGTCCATTCCGCGCGGTCAATACGAGGCTGCCGAGGTGCTGGGCTATTCGCGCGTGCAGACGTTTCTGTATATCGTGATGCCGCAGGTCGCCAAGCGTATTCTGCCGGCGATGGGCAACGAGATCATCACGCTGGTCAAGGACACGTCGCTGGCGTTTGCCATTGGCGTGGGTGAGATGTTCTCGACGGCCAAGGCGCTGGTCGCCTCGCAGGTGAGCATGGTGCCGTTTGCGATTGCGGCGCTGATTTACTGGGTCTTTAATTTCGTTGTCGAGATGCTGCTGGGCGCCGCCGAGAAAAAATTGGATTACTACCATGACTAGATCGTTCCGCCGTTCTAACGAACGGCGGACTGCTCGACGCTGCGCGCGTGCCTGACGGCCAATCTGCTCCTCAAACCGTCGCTTGCGTACAGAAGTACGCGGCGCTCCTCTTTCGGAGCACATTGTCTCGCCAGTCACACGCTCGCTGACTTTTTAAACACATGGAGGTTCTCGTGTCCGGAACGGTAATGGAAATATCGAACGCCCGCAAGGCGTTTGGCGGCAATGAGGTGCTCAAGGATATCTCACTCGAGGTAAAGCGTGGCGAGGTCGTGGCGATTATCGGACCCTCGGGCGGCGGTAAGTCCACGCTGCTGCGCTGTGCCACGCTGCTCGAGACGCTCGACGGTGGCTCGCTCTCGTTTGGCGACCTTGCGGTTGCGACGGATGCGGGTTCGGGCGCGGTGTACGCAAAGGGCGATGTACCTAAACAGGCGCGCTCGCGATTTGGCCTGGTGTTTCAGAACTACAATCTGTTCCCGCACTATACCGTGATGAAAAACATCACCGATGCGCCGATCCGCGTTCTTAAGCGCCCGCGCGAGCAGGCGGAAGCTCGTGCGCATGAATTGATTGCTCAGATGGGGCTTGTGGGCAACGAGAACAAGGTTCCGTGTGAGCTTTCGGGCGGTCAGCAACAGCGCGTGAGTATCGCCCGCGCCTTGGCGCTCGACCCGGAAATCTTGTTCTTTGACGAGCCGACCTCGGCGCTCGATCCCGAGCTAACGGCCGAGGTGCTGCGTGTCATTAAAGACCTTGCCGCGCAGAATATGACGATGGTGATCGTGACCCACGCGATGCAGTTTGCGCGCGATGTTGCCGATCGCGTGGTCTTTATGGACGGAGGCCGCATTGTCGAGGAGGGTCCGGCCGAGCAGGTTATCGACCATCCGCGCGAGCAGCGCACGCGTGAGTTTTTGAGCCGTATCGAGGGATAGGCTCAGGTATTTGCTCAACTATTAATTGAGGCGAAGCCGCCGCAGGTCTTACGGTCTGTGGCGGCTTTTTGTTTGCATCGGCGGGGTTCAATAATCGCCTCACAAGCTTGTCTCTTCCTCTCGCCGCCTGTATTCATACGTGTGCCGAAAGGTGTGCATGGACGGTCGCCCGTGAGGGTAGGGTGGTGGCATAGGACATTTGGAGGGTGAGTCGGCTCGGCTGCCGACCATGCTGCTCCCGGGATGGCACCGACCGCGAACTCTCCCCGTTGGCGTCGCGCAATGCGCGCGGCCCTGCAAGGAGGTCATCATGGGTGCTCCCAAGACCGGCAATGTAAGGAACGTGGTGCTCGTAGGCCAAGGCGGGGTGGGCAAGACTTCACTCGCCGAGGCCATGCTCCACCTTTCTGGCAAGACCGCCCGCCTGGGCGGCCACGACGGCACCAAGCCCACGCTCGACTATGACCCCGAAGAGGTCAAGCGTGCATTTTCCATCTCGACGACCATTGCACCGATCGACTGGAAGGGCGCGCGCATCAATGTGCTCGATGCCCCGTGTTACCCCGATTTTATCGGCGACGCCTTTGCCGCGATGAGCGTCTGCGAGACGGCCCTGTTTGTGGTCGACGCCGAGGCCGGCCCGCAGCCTACGACGGTTAAGCTCTGGTATGCCGCCGAGGACCTGCGCTTGGCGCGTGCGGTGTTCGTAAACCGCCTGTCGCGCTCCGAGGCCAGCTTTGCGACCACGATGGACCTGCTGCAGGAGCGCTTTGGCACGCGACTGGGCGCCGTGACCCTTCCCTGGGGCGAGGGCGAGGACTTTGATGGCATCATCGACCTGGTGCGCATGAAGGCGCGCCATTGCAACGGCGCCGAAGCCGTTGAGTCTGAGATTCCCGAGGAGTATCGTGCCCAGGCCGAGGAGGCCCATGACCATCTGTGCGAGTTGGTGGCCGAGGCCGACGATGAGCTGATGATGAAGTACCTGGAAGGCGAGGAGACGCTGACGCAGGAGGAGCTTGAGGGCTTGCTGTCGAAGGCGATTGCCGAGCGCATCTTTGTGCCGGTCTTTGCGGGCGATTGCATCAAGGAGCAGGGCGTCAACTCGCTGATGGACGACATCGCGACGTACTTCCCGGCGCCGACCGACTACGGTGAGATGCCGCTTATCGACGGCGATTCGCTTAAGATCTCGAGTGACGATGACCGTCCGGTGGCGTTTGTGTTTAAGACCTTGGCCGATCCGCAGCAGGGTCGCATCAGCTTTATCAAGGTGCTGACGGGTACGCTTGAGCCGGGTCTTGAGCTGATCAACGCGCGTACCCGCAAGGGCGACCGTCTGGCTCACCTGTATGTGATGTGCGGCCGCGACATGACCGAGGTCGGTCACGCCTATGCCGGCGACATTATCGTGGCACCCAAGCTGGCGGCCGAGACGGGCGATACGCTCTCGATTACCGGCAAGGTCGAGGCTGCGGCGTTTAAGTTCCCCAACTCGCAGTACCGCATTGCCATCGAGGCCGAGAATCGCGGCGACGAAGAGAAGCTCTACACGTTTATCGAGAAGGCCTGCAAGGCCGATCCGACCATGAGCATCGACCGCGACGAGGAGACCGGCCAGACCATTATCTCCGCCGTTGGTGAGGCGCAGGTTTCGGTGCTGCTCAACCGTCTGGAGGACCGCACCAAGGTCGTTGCCAAGAGCGTGCCGATCCGCATCCCGTATCGCGAGACCATCCGCCGCACGGCGAGCGCTCAGGGCCGCCACAAGAAGCAGACCGGTGGCGCCGGTCAGTATGGCGACTGCTGGCTGCGCGTTGAGCCGCTCATTGGGCCCGACGGCACGAGCGATGGCTATGAGTTTGTGGACGAGGTCGTAGGTGGCCGTATTCCGCGCTCGCTGATCCCCGCCGTGGACAAGGGTGTCCAGGAGACCATGAAGGACGGTATTATTGCCGGCTATCCGCTCACGGGCATTCGCGTGGCTGTGTACGACGGCTCGTATCACAGCGTCGACTCCAACGAGATGGCGTTCCGCGCGGCGGCTCGCATCGGCCTGCGCAAGGCATGCGCCGATGCCGATCCGGTGGTGCTGGAGCCCATCGAGGAAATCACGGTGACTATCCCCGAGAGCTACGCCGGCGCCGTGATGGGCGACATCTCGGCATCGCGCGGTCGCGTGACAGGCATGGAGACCGATGAGCGCGGCGATACCGTGGTCATTGCCCAGGCACCGCTGGCCGAGCTGACGGATTATTCGACGCGCCTGCGCTCCATCACGCGCGGCACGGGCGACTTTACCATGAAGCCCGCTGGCTACGAGCAGGTTCCCTATGACGTTCAGGCCAAGCTGGTGGAGCGCTATGAGGAGGGTCGCGCCAAGTAGCGTGCGATTTTGCCTGCAATGTAGGTGCTGACGAAAAGGCCACCCTGGGTAACCGGGGCGGCCTTATTTGATTCCTTGGGGACGGAGGAAAACGGATCATTTTTTGGGTTACGGGCAGCTTGGTCGGCCCTAAACTCCCGAGGTTTGGTTGCGGCCGGTGGCGTAGTCGATCTGCACGTGCGGCTGCAGGTTGTAGCAGTATACGTGGAAGCAGAGGGTCTTGCCGTGGTCCTCGACCGATTGCGCCTCAAGGCGCACGCCACGGCAGACAAGTTCCTCTTCGTTATACATGGGCGTGACACGGTAGAGCACATGGTTACCCGTATCGCGGATGTAGCCGAGAATCTGCTCTTCAAACGGCAGCATGCCCGTCTCGTTGAGATAACGCGTGCCGGTGAGGAGATTCTTGCGGTTGGCGTTTTCGCCGCAGAGCGACCAGGCGATGAGGTGGCAGCGGTTGTAGAGGCTCTGGCCCGGAATAAAGTCGTAGCGCTGCTGGTGCCAACCGGCGGGATGGATACGCGAGATATCGCCGCGCTTGCCCTGGCCGAGTGATTCGGGGCCTGCGCAGGCGAGCGCCTTGCGGGTGCGGCCCAGGCTATCGAGCTTGGAGAATTTCTTAAAGCAGCCCTCTTCTGCAGCGCGTTCGTATTCATCGAGTGTGAATGACGGCATGCCGAGCGGGTGCATGCTGTCGGCGCGAAGGGCAACGTAGGGGTTACCCGCGTAGTCAGGAATGCTGCTGAGGTATACACCACGGGCGCGGTCGAGATCGGGGTTTTCGACCTCGTCGATGGGGGTGGCGGCACTATCCGCGGAGGCAGCGTCACCGGTGTCGGTTGCGGCGGAATCGGAGCCATCGCCAGAGCCTTGGCTATTTTGAGAGTCCTCGGAGCTCGCTGTTCCCGATTCGAGTCGGGCGACCAAGTCCGCTTCGTCGTCGGTACGGCTGGGACTCTCGTTTTGCTTCTCGGCCAGAGCCGTTGCCTGCTCATCGCTTTGCGGCGACAACAGCTTGGGCGCTCCGTCGAGCGATCCTGTGAACAGCGCAAACCCCAGCACCACGGCGGTGCCGATGGAAAGTACTTGCTTGTAGGCGGACTTGCGCGACATGGAGGCTCCTGGATGGACGGTTGGGAGTCTACCAGTCTAGCAGGAGCCAGCAGGGGCCGTTCTGTCGAACAAATACTTAAGATTTGGGACAAATGCTACGGATTCATTTGCCTCATATGGAGCTGCGGCGGTTGTGTATATGAAGCTATTCGGCGTTTCCCCAAATGATACCTGCCAAAACAAACCTGTCCCTTTTCGGTGGGTGATCGTGAGTTATTTCACCGCAGCTTAAGGTGCGGTTGGGATGTGCGCACTTTAAAGAGAGGAGCCCATGATTAGAGAGGTTGCGCTCGTCTCTCTAAATGTCTCTCTAAAGAGAAAGCCAGTTAAAGAGATAACCTTAGGCAATCTAGCAGTGAATTTGATGCATCTCTCTAAATTTCTCTTTAAAATAAGGTACCTATCTCTCTAAAGTTAGAGAGATATACTATACTTTAGAGAGATAAATCTATCGTTTTAGAGAGACGGAATGCCAATGCTGCTGGATGAACCTCTTGGCCTTATTGTTGAGCGCCTTCGCAGGCGGGGGACTGATGACGCATCGGTAGAAGTTAAAGCCTGCACGAATAAATTGAGCGCAGACGTATGGGAGACGGTGAGCGCTTTTGCGAACACTGCGGGTGGGCTCATTATTTTGGGCCTGAACGAGGCCGAAGGATTTGTTCCTTCGGCTAACTTTGCTATCGATAGGGTGCGCGATCAGTTTGTTTCGGGTATCGGAGACGGAGGCTCAGCGGCAGTGGTGGCCCATGCGCCGCGGTATGAGCTTGATCGAGGCGAGGTCGACGGGCTCCAGGTGCTTCTGGTGCGCATCTTTGAACTTGAGCTTAAAGCGAAGCCTTGCTATATCGGCGCGCGCGGCGTGCAGAACGGTAGCTACAAGCGCGTGGATGATAAAGATATCAAGATGTCACCCGCTGAGCTATATGAGCTGCAGAGTGCGTTGCTTCCGAGCGATGCAGACGGAACGGTGGTTTCGGAGGCAACGGTCGAGGATTTGGATCCAGATGTCGTGCGGTCTATTATCGCAAATCGCCGGCTGCAGACCCCGCGCGTTTTGCGCGGGGCCGATACGCTGGAAAAGCAGCTGGTCAGACTCAATATCACTACAAAGGATGGTGCCGTGAAGCTCGCGGGGCTTCTGTCGGCGGGAATTTACCCCCAGCAGTTCTATCCTAAACTGATGATCGATGTCGCCGTTCATTCCGATGTGGAAAAATCTGCACCCGGGCAACCCCGGTTTATTGACCGCCAGTTGTGCGATGGCCCGATTCCGGCTTGCATCGAAGATGCCCTTGCCGCGATTGGACGAAACTTGCGCAAAGCGACGATAGTGCAAGGCGCTGGCAGAAGGGAGGATTGGGAAGTTCCCCAGGAGGTTTTGCGCGAGGCCTTGGCAAATGCCTGCATCCATCGAGAATATTCGCCCATGTTTGTGGGGCAGGCCGTGAGTGTCGATATCTATCCAGACAGAATAGAGATCAAAAACCCTGGCGGCCTTTGGGGCGGAAAGACGGTGGACAATCTTGCAGACGGGGAATCGCGCTGCCGAAACCCAAAGCTCATGAGCCTAATGGGGGCGACGCCGTTAGAGCATGCCGAGGGGGCCGTTGCGGAAAGCCAGGGATCTGGTATCCCGGCTATGATTCGCGAGATGGAGTCTCGTTCGCTTGGCAGGCCGAAATTTATCGTTAAGGCCGATTCGTTTACGGTGCTGCTTTCCCGGCACGGGGCGGAGCTTGCTGAAAACCGCACGTGGATTCAGAACCATGTGGGCACCGAGCTGACGGATCGCGAAGAAACATTGCTCATGTTTATGCGGGAGCATGGGTGCGTATGCGATGTTCAAAAAATACGAGAGGCCCTGAAGTGGGATTCGGATGACATTCGCCTGATCTGCGGGGACCTTGTAGATAAACATGCCCTGTCAAAATGCGGCAAAGACACGTTCGAAATTATCGATAGGAACAGAGAACCGTCAGCTTCGACGGCGGATAGGATCCTGGAGGCTCTCAGCGCCGAAGTGGATATGACGGCGCGAGAAATAGCGGTTGCATCGGGGGTCAGAATTTCGTCTGTCCGTTACCATCTGCCAAAAATGGCGGATAAAGGGCTCATCGAAGTAATGGGTTCATCGACGAGTCGTAACCGCCGATATCGGAAGAAGTAGATGCAGCCGGGTCACCTCTCTAGTGCCTCTCGAGGCCAGATGGGTGCTGGAGGGGCGATTGTCTCGCGATATTTCCCCAGATAAAACCTGCCAAAATAAACCTGTCTCTTTTTGGTAGGTCAGTTAACGCAGTCCAGGTTGAGCATATGCGAGCGAGCAGGCTCCGGGTGCGGTAACGTGACGTGAAACAAGCGGGCGCTGACCTTTTGGTCGCGCCCGTGAAGTTGAACGTCAGATTGCCGTGCCCGGGGCCTGCGCAGCGCCGAGCAGTTACGCCGTTTGTAAAACGGCGTAACCTAAAGGTTCATGTTGCCGTGGATGTAGGGGGTGACCTCAGGGGAGATATGGTCGCAGCCCAGTTCGCGCAGCGCGGACTCGATAACGGCGGGCAGCGGGGTTTTGCCCTCGGCATCGACGGCGTTGCCACCGAGGGCAGCAATCTTGGCGACATCTGCGGGTGCGGCCTCGATATGCATGCAGCCGCCGATCAAGCGCGCGCGTACCTGTGCCAGATCAAGATCGTGCAGGTAATCCTCGCAGGCGCGGATTAAATCGACCTTCTCGCGCGTAAGCTCCTCGCCCGTGGGGACGCGGGTGGCAAGACATGCTCCCGCCGGCAGGTTCCAAACGGGATAGCCCCATGCGCGCAGCAGCTCGCGCTCTTCGTCCTTGGTAAAGCCGACCTCCATAAGGGGTGAGCGTACGCCGAGCTCTTCTGCCGCACGCATGCCGGGGCGGTAGTCACCGCGATCGCTTGCATTACTGCCATCGATGACGGTGGGAAAGCCGAGCGACTTGGCGTGGTTGACGATGGCGGTAAAGCCGGCGTGCTTGCAGTGGTAGCAGCGATTAGCATCGTTGCAGGCTACTTGGGGGAGCTGCAGCTGATCGACCGAAAGATTGAGCACGGGGAGCTTAAAATGTGCCCCTTCATTGGCTTGTCCATCAACGGACCGCTCAAACGAGGCCTGCTCGGGCGTGCCGATGAGCGGCGTGGTGAGATGGACGAGGAGGGTATTGGTAGGCATGATGCGGGCGCATACGGCGGCCAAAAAGCTGCTGTCAACGCCGCCGGAAAACCCGATAGCCACGCGCCCGTATGCCAAAAGCAGCTGTTCGAGCGCCGATAGCTTGTCTTGAAGCTCCTCTGCGGGTGCCGTGGTGTCTAAAATCATAAAACGGTCCTTATCGTTGAGTACTCGATCGAAAACTATAATCCTAATGCGTTACTTGCCATAAGACTTCTACCTATGTAACGAAAGTGCAATATGGTATATACGTTATATACAAGTTGCCAAATGCGGTAGAGTTACAGCAACGCGACAGCGAGAGTCGATGGGGGACCGATATGATCAAGGCTGTTATTTTTGACATGGATGGAACGCTGGTCGATACCGAGCGTTTGGGGATTAAGGCCTGGAAGGCAGGCGCCGCTGAGCTGGGGCTCGCGATTGATGAAGCGCTGATCCATCAGTTTATCGGCCGCACGCTGCCCGATGTTATGGACATCCTCGATAAACATTATGGCAGCCACGAAACCACCGAGGCGATCTATCGTCGCCACAAGGAGATTCGCGACGAGATGGTCAAGACCGAACTGGAACTTAAGGCCGGCGCCGCCGAGTGCCTAGACGAGCTGCTGGCTGCGGGCTATCACGTTGGTCTAGCGACGTCGTCGCGCCTCGTTACGGCCGAGCGCAACCTTAAGATGGTTGGCCTCTTTGACAAGTTTGAAACGGTAACGTGTGGCGAGGACGTCGTGCACGGCAAGCCCGACCCCGAGATGTATCTGCTTGCCTGCGAGCGCGCGGGCTTTGCTCCCGAGGAATGTGCCGTGGTCGAGGATTCGCGCAACGGCTGCGTCTCGGGCATTACGGCCGGCTGCCATGTCTTTGCCGTCCCCGATATCGTGCCGCTGCCGCAGGACGTGGTGGATGGCTGCGAGGCCGTGCTCGATACGCTGTTCGATCTGGCGGCGGCGGTCAAGGCCGTGCGCTAGACAATTGCGGCGTTGAAACGAGCAATTGCTTACGTTTGCGCTTAAGCAAAAGGGGTCCGGCAATGGTCGGGCCCCTTTTGCTTAAGCGGCGACTTAGCATACTCGCGGGCGTGCTATAGATACGCACCGAGGTTGATGGCCGTGGCGTCGGTCTGGCTGCTTGCCTGGGTGCTGGCGCGTTCCAGTAGGAACGGACGTACCAGTTCTTGGCGGTTGATATCCTCGGCGGCGACTGCGGTGACGGTACGCGCTGCGGAGCCGACACGGATATGCTTGATCTTTGCCGGGGCCTTGTTCTCGATTTGCTCCATCAGCAGTTGGACACCCTTGCGGCCAATCTCGTAGCCCGGGGGCGCTACCGTAGTGAGCGGGACCGATCCGCTCCAAGCGAGCGGGTTGCCGTCGCATCCGGCCACGCGTACTTGCCCGGGGACAGAGATGCCCTTGTCGACCAGTGCCGAAACGACGCCCGAGGCCAACACATCGGTCAGACCGACGACAAAATCGGGACGTTCGTCCGCGGGGCGCTCGGCGATTTGGGCACCGATGCCGTAGCCGTCGGCAGCGGTATTCCATTCGCCGGCGTCGATGACTTCGATCTTGATATCGGGGTGCAGGGCGAGCGCCTTATGAATGCCAAGGACGCGCAGGGTGAGTTGCATAAATGCTGCTCGGCCGACGACGACAATATGGTGCGCGCCGCGGGCGATAGCAAGTTCGGCAATGATGCGACCCTGGGCCTCGTTGTCGGCCGCTACGTAGTAGCCGGGCTCAGAGCAATGGATGTCCAGATGGACGATCGGCACGGGCATCTTGGTCATGGCGGGGTGCCAGTCGGGGGATGCCATGGGCTGAACCATGACGCCGGACATCTGGGTGCCCATAAAGTAGCGCAGGTAATGGTCCTCGAGAATATCGTCGTTATCGGCGTTGGCGATGAGCAAGTCGTAGCCGTGCTTGCGGGCCTCGTTGTGGGCGCCGCTGGCGATTTGGAGCGAAAAGCCGTGATCGAGACGGGGGAGCACCAGGCCAAAGGACTTGGTGGCGCCGCCCGCGAGCTGACGAGCGCTTTGGTTGGGCAGGTAGCCAAGGCGACTGATGGTCTCGTTGATGAGCTTGAGGGTCTCGGGGCGCAGCTTTTCGGGATGGTTGAGCGCGTTGGAAACCGTGCCCAACGAAACCCCGGCTTCGCGCGCGACGTCGCTGATTTTAACCTTTGCCATAGCGGCCCCTTTGATGCGTTTCAAGTACAAGCCAGATTGTAGCATCCCAAACCTTCCAAAAAGGGACAGGTTTATTTTGGCAGGTTTTATCTGGGGAAACGCTGTTGCCAGCGCGACCACCACGAAGGGGGCAGGTACCTTTGTGGTGGTTTGGACCGGCTGGACGTGTGTGCATCGAGTGGTATCTAAGTTGAGATACCACTTCTGGTATATCAGCTTGCGTTTGCGTGAGTACAATACTCGAACGTTGTACGTCTCAGCGCCCTTTGTGCGTGGACGTCTTGCAGTCACGCGAACGAAGGGATTTATCCTATGTGCGGAATTGTCGGCTACACCGGCTCTGATATTGCAAAGAACATCCTGGTCACAGGCCTCAAGCGTATGGAGTATCGCGGCTATGACTCCTCGGGCGTCGCGCTCGAGGTGGGCGAGGGCGCCGCGGCGCACCTCGACGTCATCCGCCGCGTGGGCAAGGTCGCGGGCTTGGAGAGCGAGCTTTCCAACATTGACAGCGACGCCACCTGCGGTATCGGCCACACCCGTTGGGCCACCCACGGCAAGCCTTCGGTCGTTAACGCTCACCCCCACACCAGCTGCGACGGTCGTATCGCCATCGTTCACAACGGCATCATCGAGAACTTCGCCGAGCTGCGCGAAGAGCTGGAGGACCGCGGCCACCACTTTAAGAGCGAGACCGATACCGAGGTCTTCGCGCATCTGATCGAAGAGGCTTATGCCGAGACGCACGACCTGATGGCTTCCGTGCGCGAGGCTTGCACCCACGTGGTCGGTGCCTATGGTCTGGCCGCCGTGTGCGCTGACGAGCCCGGCGTGATCGCCGTGGCTCGCAAGGATTCCCCGATCGTGGTCGGCGCGGGCGAGACCGGCGCCTATGTCGCCTCCGACGTCATCGCGCTCATCGACGCAACCCGCGACGTCGTGGTGCTCGAGGACGGTCAGTTTGCCAAGCTCACGCCCGCAGGCGTCGAGTATACCGACGAGGCCGGCAACGTGATTGAGCCCAAGGTCACCCACATCGACTGGGACCTGGACATGGCAGAAAAGGGCGGTTATCCCGACTTTATGCTCAAGGAGATTCACGAGCAGCCGCGCGTGGTGCGCGACGCGCTGGTGGGCCGTATGACGCCGGCCGGCGAGCTCGACATCGACGAGCTGGGCCTTTCGCTCGAGGAACTCAACGACATCGACCGCGTCTACGTGATCGCTTGCGGCACCAGCTATCACGCTGGCCTCATTGCCAAGAATCTCATTGAGGGCTGGGCTCGCATCCCCACCGAGGTGGAGGCGGCCAGCGAGTTCCGTTATCGCAACCCCATCATTACGCCGACGACGCTTGTCGTTGCCGTGTCCCAGTCGGGCGAGACGGCCGATACCCTTGCCGCCATTCGCGACGCGCGCATCAAGGGTGCCAAGGTCTTCGGCATCACCAACGTGGTGGGCAGCCCCGTGGCGCGTGAGAGCGACGGCGTCATCTACACCAAGGCCAACAAGGAGATCGCGGTCGCCTCGACCAAGAGCTTCATCGGCCAGGTCGTGAGCCTGACGCTGCTGGCTCTGCTGCTAGCGCAGGTCAAGTACCGCCTGACCACCAAGCAGGCGCGCATGCTGTTCCGCGAGCTTTCCGATACGGCCGAGCAGATCCAGTGGATTTTGGATACCCAGACCGAGGCCGTGCATGAGGCCGCCCTGCTGTGCAAGGACGCGCAATCGGCACTGTTCGTCGGCCGCGGTATGGGCGCCGCTATTTCCTACGAGGGTGCGCTCAAGCTCAAGGAGGTCAGCTATCTGCATGCCGAGGCCTACGCTGCCGGCGAGATGAAGCACGGCCCCATCGCTCTGATCGATCCGGGCTTCCCCGTTATCGCCGTGGCCACCAAGAGTGCCACCTATGACAAGACGGTGTCGAACCTTATGGAGTGCAAGGCCCGCGGCGCCAAGGTGATCGTCGTTGCCACCGAGGGCGACGAGGAGATCAACAAGATCGCCGACTGCATCATCCGCGTGCCGGCCGTCCGCGACGTGTTCAGCCCCATCACGGCGAGCGTTCCGCTGCAGCTGCTCGCCCGCGAGGTCGCCATCCTGCGCGGCTGCGACGTCGACCAACCTCGTAACCTGGCGAAAAGCGTTACTGTCGAGTAGTTGGTTCCGCCGTTCTAACGACCAAGGCCCGGCTCCGCGTCATCAGACGGAGCCGGGCCTTTTTGTACGGAGAAACCACCACAAAGGTGACTGTCCCCTTTGTGGTGGTTTTGGCAGGTTAGCGGAG
Source organism: Collinsella aerofaciens (assembly GCF_020709435.1). Lineage (GTDB taxonomy): Bacteria > Actinomycetota > Coriobacteriia > Coriobacteriales > Coriobacteriaceae > Collinsella > Collinsella aerofaciens_AU. The sequence goes on along the minus strand of NZ_JAJFDP010000019.1, from coordinate 11,620 downwards.
CTTGCTGGTCTCGAAGTACTCGGGGAACTGGTCCAGAACCTCGGTCTGGTTGCGGAACATCATGTGCAGGTGCTTGCTGACCAAAAAGCTCGCTTCGATGGGGTCGCGACCGGCGATAGCGCGGCGAATCTGCTTGTGCTCGTTCACGATGTCCTGATTGTCGAGAACCTGCGTGGCGGCGCGCAGCCAGCGGAAGCGCTCCAGGTCGGCATTGGTCTCTTCGAGCCACGACCACACGGTGCTGCGACATGCGATGCTAAAAATCATGTGATGCATGAGGTTGTCGCTCAAAAAGAAGCCGATGCGATCCTCTTCGGCCATGGCCTTTTCCTGCAGCGCGATGGCGCGGTCGAGCTGCTCGATGCCGGCCGACGTGGCGCGCGCACAGCACTCCACAATCACCTGCTTTTCCAGATGCTCGCGGATGTAACAGGCACTCTCGGCAAGGGTGAGGTTGATGGGTGAGACGTAGGTGCCGCTCTGGGGCACGGTGCGCACCAGGCCTTCCTGCGCCAAGCGAACCAAAGCCTCGCGCACGGGCGTGCGACCCATATCTAGGTCGTCGCAAAGCTGCTTGACGCCCAGCTTTTCGCCCGGCTTGTAGTCCAGGTAGACGATTTTGCGTCGAATGGTGTGGTAGGACTGGTCCTGTAGGCTCGTTTCCTGCTCGCCGACGTGCATCGATTCTTCCATAGCGTCTCGCAACTGTTCTATCAAACTCATATGTCAGTTGTTAATTATGCCGCGAATCAGCTCTCCGCGGTGGGTAATTCGGCTGTTGCCTGAGAACTATTGCGGCATCTTAGTCTGTGTTTGCGCAAGGCTGCGCTCAATGTTGCCGTATCATAAGCCGTCGCAAACGTGAAATAGAAAGAAGGAATCCCATATGCAACTGGCAAACATCGTACGCGAGCGCTGGAAAGGCGTCTTGTTCTGCCTGATCATCGCCATTCCCGCGACGTTGCTCGGCAAACAGATTGAGGTGGTCGGCGGTCCGGTATTTGCCATCCTCTTTGGCATGGTCCTGGCGCTCGTCTTTCCCAAGAATCGTCGCGAACAGCTCGCCGCCGGCGTTACCTATACGTCCAAAAAAGTCTTGCAGTACGCGGTTATCCTGCTTGGCTTTGGCATGAACCTCTCCCAGATTCTGTCCAAGGGCGCCCAGTCGTTGCCGATTATCGTGGCGACAATCTCGACATCGCTTGTCATTGCCTTTGTGCTCTGCCGCGTCATGAACGTGCCGGGCAAGATCGCGACGCTTGTGGGTGTGGGTTCGTCGATTTGCGGCGGTTCTGCCATCGCCGCGACCGCACCCGTCATCGATGCCGACGATCGCGAGATTGCCCAGGCTATTTCGGTCATCTTCCTGTTTAACGTTATCGCGGCGCTCGTGTTTCCGACGCTCGGCGGCATGCTCGGGCTGACCAACGAGGGCTTTGGCCTGTTTGCCGGTACCGCCATCAACGACACCTCGTCCGTAACGGCTGCGGCGAGCGCTTGGGACAGCATGCATCCCGGCGCCAATGTGCTCGAGAGCGCCACGGTGGTCAAGCTCACCAGGACGCTGGCCATTATTCCCATCACGTTGGTCCTCGCATGCTGGCAGATGCATCTGGCACGCAAGGCCGGTGGCGACGCAAAGAGCACGTTCTCGCTTAAACGCGCGTTTCCCATGTTTGTGCTGTTCTTTGTGCTGGCGAGCGTGATCACCACGGTGTTTCAGCTTCCTGTGTCCATCACGGCGCCCATCAAGGAGCTGTCGAAGTTCTTTATTGTGATGGCCATGGCGGCTATTGGTTTTAATACCGATATCGTCGAGCTGGTCAAAAAGGGCGGCAAGCCCATCGCGCTGGGCTTTTGCTGCTGGATTGGCATTGCGTGCATGAGTTTGGGAATGCAGCACGTGCTGGGAATCTGGTAGAGAAGTAGCTTATTTGCGTGCTGGTGAGCGCATGCCTGCGGTGGAGCGATAGGAGCTCTTGCGGGTATGGCTTGTCCGCAGGTTTATAAGTCCCGAAGAGCTCTTATCGCCCCGCCAGGATGGCGATGCGGGGCAACACCTATACTCGCAGGACGGCGCTTTCTGCCCTATAGTGTTTGGTGAGCAATATCGTTCAATTTTGAAACACTCGGTCGTACGACCGTCGGCGGTTGCACGTCGCCGCGGACAGGGGCAAATCATGGATAGCGATGCCAAGCTGAACATCTTGACCGATGCCCTAGCTGCTGCCGGGGCCTCGGCATTGGCAATCGATGCGCGTGGGGACGTCGCGATCTCGACCATGAATGACGCGGCGCTTGAGCGGGATGTGGCGGCTTTTGTAGCTGAGCGCCTCGACCGTATAGGAGACGGCGCGCGTCTGGTTATGGGGCGTGCGGGTGCGCGCCTGAGCCTGACCGTTCGCCCCACCGACAAAGAGGGCGGGGGGCTTTGGGTCGTCGTGGTCCGCGAGGTGCGCGGTGTCGCGGCGCATGCGGGCATCGAGTGGCTCAACGCCGACGAAGTTGAGGCCCGCTACGAATCGAGCGCGTACGGCATCGTTGAGGGGGCGGCCTCGGTGGCTGCGCCGGTTGCAGAGAGTTACGCGCGCGGTGTGCCTCTTATGCTCGAGGGCGAGCTGGGAGCGGGTCAGGTCGAGATCGCCAAGCGCCTCTATCTGGACGGTCCTTTTGCCGATCAACCCTTTGTTTCCGTCGCGCTCGATGAACTCACCGAGCGCGGTTGGCGCCATGTACTCAAAAGCGTCGAATCGCCGTTGTTCCAAATGGGGCTGACCCTTTGCATTGAGGGCTGGAACGCGGTTGGCCCCCAGCGCCTCCGCGAGCTGGTCTCCACGATGACCGACACCGCGTTGGCGACGCGCTGCCATGTGGTGCTGACGGCGAATGACATGCCGGGCGGCGGCGAAAGTGATCAAGCCGCCTTTGTGACCGAGCGCTTCGCCTGTGCGGTGAGCGTCGCGCCGGCAATCGCCGAGCAGGGAGCCGCGTCGACGAAGGTCGCGCGCTATTTGGAATATCTCGCTGATGCATTTGGGACGGCAGCGCCCACGCTGTCTGCCGCGGCGACGAAGACGCTCGATGCTTACCGCTGGCCGCGCAACTATCTGCAGCTCCGCGAGGTCTCGGAACGACTGTATATATTGGTGGGGACGGGCACGGTGGACCGCGCTGTGGCGGAGGAAGTGCTCGCCCAAGAGGACGTGATTAAGACCGCAACCTTTGGCGCCCCGACGCTTGAAAGTGACCTGTATATCCTGCGACCGCTGGCCGATACCGAGCGAGATATCGCGCATCTGGTTGTAGACCATCTCCACGGCAACCGAACCCGTGCGGCGGAGGTGCTGGGCATAAGCCGTACAACGCTGTGGCGCTTGCTGAAGGACGATGACCGTTGAGCGAGGCGCCCGTGACCGCACGCGACGCGTGTGCTACAGTCCAAAGCGTTATTGTTTCGATTTGGTTACGGCGTGCGAGGGCATATGGCTGAGACTTCAAAACCGAGCCGCAGAAGGCGGAGTGCCGCGCCGGTCAACCGACGCACAACATCGGTGACGTGGGGCAAACACGCCTCGGGGTTTGATGGCTCGTTCAAGCGCACTAAATACGGCTATCCTTCGGCAAGCGCCCGCTTGGCAATGCAGGCAGAGTCCTCGCTGTGGGGCCGCAAACGCGTGGTGGGCTCAAAGCTCAAGCACGACGGAACGCTCGGCTACATCAGCCGCGGGGCGGCTCGCCGCAGCGGGCTCAATCCCGCCGGCTGGCATCGCTACGTGCCGATCGTGGCCGCCGTTGCAGTGATTGTCATCGCGCTCGCTGCGCTCGGATATGCCGGCGGTGGCGCCAACTTGGACGCAATGTTTAAATCGCCCGAGCTCGCGCATGTAGGTACAGAAGTTGTCGAGGGCGCTCAGGCCCAGACGAGCGTCGCGCCCCAGCGCGGTATCGTTGCGGCGGCCTCCACCATCGCCGATGTGCAAAAGGACGAAGACAAGCAAGGCGACGACGTCGATGCGAATCAGACGAGCGAAACGGCAATAACTCCATCGGCGGGATAAGTTGCGAGTGGGGCAGCTAATTTGGGACGGGGCTTTTTTAGCTGCCCAAGACAGTGGCTCATTCGATGTCAGTCGCCAAAAGCGAGCGAGCCGCATTTGCGCCAAGGTGACGTGAAATGAGAGGGCGCTGACCTTCTGGTCGCGCTCTCGAAATTGAACGTCAGATTGGCGTGAATGCGGCCCGCGCAGCGTCAACGAGCCCGCCGTTCGGTAGAATGGCGGAACTAATTACCTTACGTAGACCACGTTGTCGCGGCGGGGTTTGGGCTCGGGCAGCGTGTCCTCGGCATAGCCCAGAATGCAGTGACCGACACCGCGCAGGCTGCCGTCGGCGGGTAGACCCCAACTGGCCAGTAGCTCCAGGCCCTCGGGCGAATCGAAAACCTCGTGGGCGCGATGAATCCAGCACGAATCAACGCCCAGCGCATAGGCAGCGTTGAGCAGGTTGCCCATGGCGAGCGAGCCGTCTTCCAGATGTGTGGGCACGCTGCGGTCAACCAGCACCACCACAACGGTCTTGGCGCCATAGAAGGGGTCGCTGTTGCTGCCCATGACTTGCGCGTTGAGCTGCGAGAGACGCTCGACGGTCGCGAGGTCGGTGACGGCGACAAACGTCACCGGCTGGCGGCCCATGCCGCTCGGTGCATATTGGCCGGCTTCGATAATACGTGCAAGCTTTTCGGCCTCGACGGGACGATCGCTGTAGTTGCGGCAGCTGCGGCGGTGAATGAGTGCTTCGATAGTCTCCATGGTGTCTCCTTGCGGTGGCGTTGCAGATGCCCCGTTCATACCCGTCGGGCTCAAACGATAGACGGTCAATTGCCCGGCCAAAAGGATAGATTCCAATTGGGAAAGTAGGTTTGCATAAAAGTACCTTCAGAATGTGACAAACAAATGGGATGGTTAAACGTTTTATCCCGTCTACCCTGCGGTTTTTTACCACTTGCCTAAATGACGAACGCATAACCTCTGATAAAGGTTTTACTAAAGGAGTACCAACGTTTATCAATGCGCCGTGGTGGCGCCGGGCCAGGAGGTAACATCATGTTCCAGGCTGGAGATGTCGTCGAGACCGATTTCGAAGGATTTCTGAAGCTGCTGCGTTCCAAGACGCGCGCTTTCGTGTCGATCAACGATCACGAGTACTACATCACGCACACCGATGGCTATTGGCGTGTTCAGGATTGCGAGGCCCTCAACGACAAGGGCCACTTTACTGACTGTTCTGAGTTGGTCAACACGGTCTGCGAGGTCGTCGAGCTGCCGTGGATTGCCGGCAAGAGCCTGCATGACAGCTTCTCGGGCGCTACGGTCTATGAGGCCGTCGCCGCTTGACAGGCAATAAAACCCGATTTTCACGTGACCGCTGGCGCCGCCCCCGCGCCGGCGGTCTTTTTCTGCCGATAGGCCATAAAAATGCACGCATTTGCGGAGAGCCTGTTGACGATAGTCAAAACTCGGACTAATCTAGAGACACATAATTGGTCAAAAATCGGACAATTGAATGGTGGGATAGATGAATAGTGCGGTTACGCTGGTCGACTTCGATCGGTTGCTCAATGGACTCGACCATATCTATTCGGAGTTCTCGCGCGCCTGCGGCCTTTCGGACTGCGCCTATTGGATGCTCGTCGACACTAGCACGACGGGCGGCAGTATTGCCGTAAGCCGTCTGACAAGCGAATGGTTCTACAGCAAGCAGACCATCAACTCGGCAATTAAAACCTTGACGGCGCGGGGCTTCGCAACGTTGGGGTTTGCCGAAGGCAGTCGTAAGAACAAGGTTGTGAGCCTGACCGAAGAGGGCAGGCGATTTGCCGAGCGTTATGCGCTGCCGGCACTCAAGGCCGAGCAGCGAGCCTTTGGCGCGCTTGAGCCATGTGAGCAGCGCGAGATTATGCGCTTGATCGGCAAATTCTCTCAGGTGCTCGGCGATGAGTGCGATGCCTTTAAGCAGCATATCGCTGCCGAGAGCCAAGCCGAGAATCAAGGTGAGGGGGAGTCGTGCGACTGTTAATGAGGTTTTTGAAGCCCTATCGAGGGCTTGTCGCAGTGACGCTGCTGGTGCTGCTGGTGGATAACGTCGGTACGCTGCTGGTTCCCACGATGCTGGCGAACATGGTCAACACCGGTATTACCACGGGCGATATCGACTACATTTTACGCAACGGCCTATACATGTTTATCGCGACCAGCATGGCTAGCGGCGGCACGGTGCTGGGCTGCTATCTTTCGGCGCGCCTGGCCGCCAACGTGGCTTGCGATATCCGCAATGCCGTGTACGACAAATCGCTCGAGCTCGCGGCCAGCGATTTTGAGCGCTTTGGCACCGGATCGATGATCACGCGCTCGCTCAACGACATCAACGTGATTCAGCAGGCGATTCTGCAGACGATTCAGCTGGTGCTGCCCGTGCCGTTTTTGGCTGTGGCGGGCATCATCTTCGCCTGGTTTATCGATCCCGCCATGGGCACGCTTCTGGGCGTAGTCGTTGCGATTGTGCTGGTGGCGGCGGTCTTTACGGTTGCCAACGCGGCGCCGATTTTTATGCGCCTACAGGGCTTTATCGACCGCATGAACGTGGTGCTGCGCGAGAATATTGTGGGCGTGCGCGTCATCCGTGCGTTTAACAAGGAGCGCCACGAGGAACGGCGTCTGGACGAGGTGTTTAGCGAATACGCCGCCAACGCCATCAAAGTCAACCACCTGTTTGTGGGCCTCGACAGCTCAAGCTTCTTTTTGATGAACATCGCCGAGGTGGCGGTGCTGTGGGTGGGCGGCAACCGCGTAGGCGCCCACGCCATGCAGATCGCGAGTATCTCAGCGGTGCTGGAGTATGCAATTCTGATCCTGTTCTTTGTGATGATGGCCCAGATGGTGGTGCTGACGCTTCCGCGTGCTGCCGCGTGCCTGAACCGTGCGCAGCAGGTGTTGGAGATTGAGCCGAGCATCGTCGATGGCGAGCGCACGCTGGATGACGGGGCGCGCGAGCCCCAAGACGAAGCCGATGCGGTGGCCGTGTTCGACCACATGTCGTTTCGCTTTGACGATGCCGACGAGGACACCCTGTGCGACCTGAGCTTTGCCTGCCGTCGCGGTCAGACGACTGCGATCGTTGGCTCGACAGGCTCGGGCAAATCGACGGTGGCAAAGCTTCTGCTGCGCTTCCACGATGCCACCAAGGGCTCCATTCGCCTGAATGGTGTGGACCTGCGCGAGCTTACGCAAGACGAAATCCGCGGGCGCATTGCCTATGTGCCGCAGAAGGCGTGGCTGTTCTCGGGCACGGTGGCGAGCAACCTTCGCTTTGGTAACGAAGGCGCGACCGAGGGCGACATGCTCCACGCGCTTGAGGTTGCCCAGAGCACCTTTGTACTCGACCAACCGCAGGGGCTCGATACCCCGGTTGCCCAGGGCGGTACGAACTTTTCGGGCGGCCAGCGCCAGCGTTTGGCAATCGCCCGTGCGCTCATGAAGCATGCCGATCTATATATCTTCGATGACAGTTTTTCGGCCCTGGACTTTAAGACCGATGCGGCCCTGCGCCATGCATTGCAAGACGAGACGCGCGATGCCGCGGTGCTCATCATCGCGCAGCGCATCTCGACGATCTTGCACGCCGACCAGATCGTCGTGCTCAAGGATGGCGAGGTTGTGGGTCTGGGCACGCATGGCGAGCTTATGGAAACCTGCGAGGTGTACCGTGCCATCGCGGAATCGCAGATGAAGGGAGGTGAGTAGCATGACCGAGGAGCTCAAGAAGCAGGGCGGCGTTGATGACGCCGCTGCCGCGGGACTGGTCGAGGAAACGGCTGCCGCGTCGACCGAGCTGGATGACGCCGCCAAGGCTGCAGCCGAGCGCGAGGCTCGCCGCCAAGCGCTCTACGAGGAAAACGAACGTGCCGAGGACGAGCGCGCCCGCGCCGAGGCAGAGCGTATGCGCGACGTGGACGACGAAGACGAGGACGAGACACCTCGGGATACCTGGGCGACGGTGCGCCGCCTGTGGAGCGAGGCCGCCGGCGACCATTGGCGCTTCTATATCGTGTTCGCGAGCATTGTGTTCTATGTCATCTTTAACACTGCCGCGCCGGCATATAGCGCCCGCGTGATCGATGAGCTGTGGGGCCACATTCAGGTAGCGTTTGTCAACAACGCCACCTTCAGCATCACCTGGGAGAACTGCGGCAGGACTATCTTCATCTACTTTTTGATTTGGACGGCCGCCGCTTCGTTCTACGCGCTCCAGAGCTTTTTGATGTCGAGCGTGGCCGAACGCCTCAATCTGCGCCTGCGCAACCGCATCGCGCAAAAGCTCAACCGTCTGCCGCTCGCCTATTTTGACGCGCATCGTCCCGGCGAGGTCGTCAGCCGCGCGACCAACGACCTGGACAAGATGTCCGAGAGCATGCAGCGCGGATTGCTGCAGCTGCTCGTGTCGATCGGCACGGTTGTTGGTGCTGTGAGCGTGATGTTCGTGTTCAGCGTGCAGCTTACGCTCGTCTTTCTGTTCTTTACGGCACTGTCGCTGCTGGTGACGAAGGTCGTCTCGCGCCGCACACACGATGTGACGGGCGAGCGCCAGGAGTGGGTGTCCAAGATTACGAGTGCGGTCGAGGAAGGCTATTCGGGCCGTCTGGTGATCCGCGCGTTTAACCGCGAACGCCAAAGTTCTGCCGAGGTGCACCAGGCCTCGGGCGAGCTGGCACGCGTGAGTGCCAAGGCCGACTTTATGATCAATGCCGTCGGCCCTGCGGTGCGCTTTATCGGCCGTTTGGCGCAGATCGTGATCGCGCTGGTGGGCTGCAGCATGCTGGTTGCCGGTCACATGACCGTCGGCGTGTTCCAGGCGTTCTTCCAGTTTATCTACGAGGCGTCCGAACCCATGACGCAGCTGTCGTTTACCTTCAACTCGCTGCAGAGCGCGTTGGCGAGTGCGGAGCGCGTGTTCGACCTGCTCGATGAGCCCGAGATGGAGGCCGATCCGCTGCCGGACGAGGCCGCCAAACTGCCGGGTCGCGTTGAGGGTCGCGTCTCCTTTGAGCACGTGCGCTTTGGTTATTCGCCCGACAAGCCGCTTATGCACGACGTGTCGTTTACCGCCGAGCCGGGCCAGAAGATTGCCGTGGTGGGAACCACGGGCGCGGGCAAGACGACGCTCATCAACCTGCTCATGCGCTTCTACGAGATTGACGGCGGGCGTATTACGCTCGACGGCGTGGATACGAGCCGCATGGACCGCGGCGAGCTACGGCAGCAGTTTGGCATGGTGCTGCAGGACGCCTGGCTGTTCGATGGCACGATTGCCGAAAACATCGCCTACGGCTGTCCCGAGGCGACGCGTGAGGAGATCGTGGCGGCTGCGCGCGCCGCGCAGGTCGACTTCTTTGTGCGCACCATGCCGCAGGGCTACGACACGCGCGTGGCCAACGATGCCGAAAGCATCAGCCAGGGCCAGCGTCAGCTGCTGACCATCGCACGCGTGCTGCTCAATAACCCGGCGATTCTCATCCTGGACGAGGCGACCTCAAGCGTGGATACGCGTACCGAGCTTGCCATCGGTCGTGCCATGGACGCGCTCATGCGCGGGCGCACGAGCTTTGTGATCGCGCACCGCCTGTCGACGATCGTGGACGCCGACCTGATCTTGGTCATGGATCACGGCAACATTATCGAGCAGGGCACGCATAAGGAGCTGCTGGCTGCCGAGGGTGCCTACGCCGACCTCTATCTGAGCCAGTTCGCATAATGTGACAAAGGGACAGTCTCTTTGCCACATCACAAATAAGGCGCGCCGGGGATGAATTCCCTGGCGCGCCTTTGCGTTGATGCCGATGTCGTTTTGTGCCGCTTGCGTTCCTAGCGTTCGTCCACGAGCTTGGCGACGAGGGCCTTGAGCTCGGCCACCTCTCGCTCGAGTTCCTTGACGCGGCGGGCATTCTCGGTGATGCCCTGGCGGTTGAGGGCGGACTGCTCGGCGGCGTCATCGGGCATGTACTCGCGATGCTGCTTGGCGTCGAAACTCTCCTCGAACACACGGCAGCCGTTGCGCTTGATGATGCGTCCCGGCACGCCCACGACGGTGCAGTTGTCGGGGACGTCCTTAACGACGACCGAGTTGCCGCCGATCTTGACGTTGTTGCCGATGCGGATGTTGCCGAGCACCTTGGCGCCCGTGCCCACCGTGACATTGTTGCCCAGGGTGGGGTGACGCTTGCCGGTCTCGTTGCCGGTGCCGCCGAGCGTGACGCCCTGGTAGAGCACACAGTTGTCGCCCACAATGGTGGTCTCGCCGATGACGACGCCCATGGCGTGGTCGATAAAGAAGTGCTTGCCAATCTGCGCGGCAGGGTGAATCTCGACGCCGGTGATGTGGCGGGTGATTTGCGAGAGCACGCGGGCGAGCGAGCGATGACCGTGCTCCCACAGCCAGTGCTCGGGCACGTGGTTCCACTTGGCGTGCAGGCCAGGATAGGAAAGAAAGATGACCAGACCGTTTTGCGCGGCGGGGTCCTGCGCTTGGACGGTCTTGATGTCCTCGCGAATGGTATTGATAAAGCTCACCGGCCGCCCTCCCTTAGCGCCATGGCAATGCGATTCAATAAAGTATAGCGATTCGCTAGGGATTAGGAAGAACAATCTTGGCGGCTTTGCACGACAAGTGTTAGTTATGAGTTATGCAAACTTGCTGGTAATGGAGTCATGCTTTTGTGGGGTTGCGCACGAGGGGGCACCGCAACCGTATACTGGTCAACTTGGACGTATCCGCGCCCACAACTGAGAGGTTTTACTTCATGGGTTTCATCAATTTTATCGCCGAGCTGCTTAAGGATCCGCGCACCGCGATCGCCAGCTGGATCGCCGCCGGCCCGCTTATGGCCTACGGCTGCGTGTTCCTGATCATCTTTATCGAGACGGGCGTGGTGTTCTTCCCGTTCCTTCCTGGCGATTCACTGCTGTTTGCTTCGGGCTTCTTTGCCCACAACGGTGGCTTTAACATCGTGGCCCTGCTGGCCATCGCATGGGCCGCTGCCATTTTGGGCGATCAGTGCAACTTTATGATCGGTCACTTCTTTGGCAAAAAGATCATCGCTTCGGGCAAGGTCAAGGCTATGACGCCCGAGCGCATCAAAAAGTCCGAGGACTTCTTGGACAAGTGGGGCCACCTGGCCATCTTCCTCGGCCGCTTCTTCCCGTTTATCCGCACCTTTGTGCCCTTTATCGCCGGTATGGGCGGCATGCACTGGCGCAACTTTGTCGTCTACAACGTACTGGGTGGTATTACCTGGTCGACGCTCTTTACACTGCTGGGCTACTTCTTTGGCGGTATCCCCTTTGTGCAGGAGCACTTTGAGCTGCTGATTGTCGGCATCGTTGCCGTGTCGATCATCCCGACCGTGGTCGGTCTGGTCAAGGCTAAGCTGGGCAAAAAGAACGCGTAGCTCGAGCCAGCGCGCAAACCGTGCCGTTGAGGCCCGTCACCGCTTACGGTGGCGGGCCTTTTTGCTAGAGGCTTTAGCCTGTGCGGGGCGCGCAGCGCGCCGCATCAGAAACCACCCGCT
>NZ_JAJFDP010000018.1:0-39031 GCF_020709435.1 Collinsella aerofaciens | reverse complement strand
CGGTCTTTCATGCAGCAGGGGCTCTCAATGTTTTTATGTCCTGCTCATATCGTCTCTGCCGGCAGTTGGGGACAGTCCTTGTTTTGATAGTCGTCTCTTTTATGTTTCCTTTAGCCGTTGCTGCCTAGGATGGGGGTTAGTCGGCAGGAAGGGAGCGTCTATATGGACGACGCGAGCGAGCGTGCAATCGAAGAGGACATGCTCGATCAGTTCAATTACTTTGATGATGAGGACGAGGAGCTGATCGACCGTCGCGAGCCAGCGCCGCTTGATTCCTTTGATCTGGTCGATGAAGAGGCTGATGAGGTTGAGGGTGAATCAGTGGAGCCCCCACAGCCTTCGCGCCTTGACTCGCTGCTTTCGAGAGCCCCCATGCACCACGGCGTTCGTGCCGGCGCGCTCCATATGAAAACTGACTGGCATCAGATCGTGACGGCAGGCGATGAACTTGCCGTCGATGCGCCGCTCACCGATAAGTCATCCATCATCTGCCGCACCGGCATGCTTATGCTCGCGAGCGGAACGGGTGCCTGGCGTGTACGCGATACCATGAATCGTGTTGCTGACGTGCTCGGCGTCACAATTCACGTCGACCTGAGTCTTCTGTCGTTTGAGTGCACTTGCATCGAAGATGGCCACTGCTTTAACGAGGTTGTCAGCCTGCCCACAACGGGAGTCAATACCCATCGCATTTGGATGATGGAGAGTTTCCTCAAGGAAATCGAGACCTATGGTCGTCGCTTCACGGTGCACGAGTATCACGAGATGCTCAAGACCGTTGAGAGTTCAAAACCTGATTACGCGCCTTGGCAACAGGGCCTTGCGGCGGCCTGCGCCTGTGGCGCCTTCGTTTTTTTGCTCGGCGGCGGCCCTATCGAGATGGCCTGCGCGTTCGTGGGCGCGGGTGTCGGCAACTTTGCCCGCTCCCATATTCTCAAGCAAGGCCTTGGTCAGTTCAGCGCGCTGACGACCGGCGTTGCGCTCGCTTGCGTTTCGTATCTGCTGGCATTGCTCGGCCTTGGCCAGGTCATACCGGGGGCAATGTCGCACCAAGAAGGCTATATCGGCGCCATGCTCTTTGTGATTCCCGGCTTTCCGCTCATTACGGCAGGCCTCGACATCGCTAAGCTCGACATGCGAAGCGGTATCGAGCGCCTTTCATATGCCGTATCGATTATTGTGATGGCGACCCTCGTAGGTTGGATGGTTGCCGAGTGTGTTGGCCTGGCGCCGGACGACTTTGCCCCACTGGGCCTTTCGCCGCTTGCCCTTACGCTCCTGCGCGTGGTGATGAGCTTCGTTGGCGTATTCGGCTTCTCGGTGATGTTCAACAGCCCGGTAAAGATGGCCGCGGCAGCTGGGTTGATCGGCGCCGTTTCCAATACCCTGCGCCTTACGCTCGTCGATGCGCCGACGATGATTCCCTTCCTGGGCCTCAGCACGGGAATGCCTCCCGAGGCAGCAGCGTTTATCGGCGCGCTGGTATCGGGTCTGCTGGCAAGCTTGGCCGAAGTCAAGCTCACCTACCCGCGTATCGCTCTCACGGTGCCTTCGATTGTCATTATGGTGCCGGGTTTGTATCTGTATCGCTCGATGTATTACATGTGCACCTTCGACACAGTCAATATGCTCGGTTGGTTTGTGCGTGCAGTGCTCATCGTGGCGTTTTTGCCCGTTGGTCTGGGTGTGGCGAGAACCCTCACCGACCCTCGCTGGCGCCACACCAGCTAATTGGTGCAAAGGGGACAGGTTACTTTGCACCCCCAATGAGTTGCGGTGAAATAGGGACTGAATTGCTGCTTAAAGGGTCAAAACAGTCCGTATTCCACCGCAACTTATGGGGTCGGGGGGGGGGATTATTGGTGCCCTGCATCTCCACAAACTCAACGCTTACGAAGCGCGCGCCGTTCGTGTTAGGATAGTTCCACCACATAAGTAGTCGCAGACGCACGTACCACGGGCGGGCGAGATGAAGTCCCAACAGCTCCATCTTGCCCGCCCGTTTTTGTTGCGTGGTGCCGTGGCGTAACACAGAAAGGACAATGCCCTTTATGCCTATCAACAAACGAGAGAGCCTGCTGTTCACCTTTATCATGTGCTTTTGCATGGTGCTCTGGATGAGCATCTACAACGTTGCCCTGCAGCATGGGGCCATCAACGGCGAGGTTGTTGCCGCCGCGTGGCTCGGCTTCCCCGTTGCCTACATTTTTGCCATGTGCTGCGACTGGTTTGTTGCCAGCCCCCTTGCCAAGGGTTTCGCCTTTAAATTCCTGGTCACGCCGGGCAAGAGTTCGCCGCTTGCCATGACGCTTGCCGTCAGCTCCTGCATGGTCGTTCCCATGGTCATCATCATGTCGCTGTACGGTGCCTGTGAGGGTCTGACGCACATGCCCGGCGGCATCCTTGCGAACCTGTATTCCGTGCCCGCGATCTGGATGATCAACATCCCGCATAATTTTGTGATGGCGCTGCCGTGGAACCTTTTGGTAGCCGGTCCGATTTCCCACTTCGTCTTCCGTCGCGCCTTCCCTGTGGGGACGGTTTTCGAGGAGGAGCATGTCGAGCTCTTGGAGCAGGCTATGGCTCCTGAGTGCGAGTAGCTCGCTTAGGGATCTGCTGAGCGCGGGCGACTTGCTTGGTTGGAGCCCTAAGCGTGGATAGCTCTCTCGGCGACATCGCGGGCGTGAGCGGTGCGCATGACCGGAGGGCCCGTGCTGCTCCGTTGCCCGACGTGCTAGCGCGCAGAACAATCTGTTGGTGCATTCGGCGGCTGCTGAAGCGTTTCGGCAGCCGCTTTTTATACGGAGTTTAAATACAACAGTCTGTTGTATTACGTAGAGTGGTATATCTCTAGCGGGAAAAATGCGAGAGACGGAGCATTATGGCGTTGCTAGTAGGACTGGACGTAGGGTCGACGACGACCAAAGTTTACGCGATGCACGAGGATATGACCGAGGCGTGGTGGGGATATCGCCGCCACGGGGCGTGTCAGACAGCGAGCGTGCGCGCCATGCTCGGCGAGCTCGCCGAGCGCTTTCCCCATGAGTCACTGCGCGTTGCGGTGACCGGCTCGGGTGCGCGCGATATCGCGACCGCGCTGGGCGCCTCGTACGTTCAGGAGGTGGTCGCCAACGCGCTCGCGATCAGCAGGTTCTATCCGCAGACGCGCTGCGCCATCGAGCTGGGCGGCCAAGACGCCAAGATGATCTTCTTCCGCACCAACGATAAGGGAGACATCGAGGTTGCCGACATGCGCATGAACGGCTCGTGCGCAGGCGGTACCGGTGCATTTATCGACGAGATGGCAAAGCTCATGGGGGTCGGCACCGAATCGGGCGAGTTCGAGCAGCTCGCAAGCCGGGGAACGACCGTCCACGAGGTCTCGGGCCGCTGCGGCGTGTACGCAAAGACCGATATCCAGCCGCTGCTCAACGAGGGCATTCCTACCACCGACCTGGCGCTTTCGGCGCTTCACGCGGTCGCCCGCCAAACGATCGGCGGTCTGGCCCAGGGTATCGACATCGAGCCGCCGGTAATCTTCGAGGGCGGTACGCTCGCCTACAACCCCACACTGGTCCGCGTGTTCCGGGAGCAACTGAATCTATCGGACGATCAGGTTATCGTCCCGCGCGATCCGCAGATCATGGTCGCGCGCGGTGCCGCCCTGTCGCTGACCGACATGTTCGCATCGTCCCAACCGATCGACCTTCCCGACGCTTTTGTCCGGCTGGATAAGCTCGAGACGGTCGCGCCCGCAAGCGGGGAGGGACGTCTTGCCCAGCCCTTTTTTGCCACACCTGCCGAGCAGGCGGATTTTACGGCACGCCATGGCAAAGAGACGCCGGCAAAGGGTCCGGATGCGTATGCGCCCGGAGAGACGGTGCGTGTGGCGCTCGGTATCGATTCGGGGAGCACGACGACCAAGTTCGCCCTGGTCGATGAGGCGGGTGAGCTTGTCGATTCGTTCTACGCGTCTAATAACGGCAGACCGCTCGACGTCGCCCAACAGGGTCTTGTCAGCTTGAAGAACCGCTGGGAGACAGCGGGAGTCACGCTTGCGATCGATGCCGTGGGCACCACGGGATACGGCGAGGAGCTTTTCGCGCGCGCGTTCCACGCCGACTACCATACGGTCGAGACGGTCGCGCACGCCCGCGCCGCGTGCGCATGCGTTCCCGATGCGACCTTCGTGCTCGACATCGGCGGACAGGATATGAAGGCCATCTGGCTCAACCACGGCGTGCTGACCGATATCGTCGTCAACGAGGCGTGCTCTGCGGGCTGCGGCTCGTTCCTCGAGGGTTTTGCCAAAAACCTCGGAATAGCCGTTGAGGATATCGCGACCGAGGCATTTTCGTCCAAAGCCCCCGCCGTTCTCGGCAGCCGCTGCACGGTGTTCATGAACAGCAGCGTCGTTTCCGAGCAGCGGCGCGGTAAGGGTCCGGGCGACATCATGGCCGGTCTCTGCCGTTCGATTATCGAGAACGTGTTCACCAAGGTCATTCGCGTTTCAAATCTCAACCGTCTGGGCGACAAAGTCGTCGTCCAGGGCGGCACGTTCCGAAACGACGCGGTGCTGCGCGCATTCGAGCAGTATCTGGGCAAACCCGTCACGCGTGCGCCCCACCCGGGGCTGATGGGCGCTATCGGTATCGCCCTGCTCGCGCGCGAGGAATGCCGCAAGGGCGACGCCGGCACGTCGTTTATCGGGCTCGATGCCGTGGAGCGCTTCGAGCATCGCGAGTTCGGCGGCGTTACCTGCCGTCGGTGCAACAACCGCTGCCAGCGCGCGGTCGTGGCATTTGGCGACGGCTCGCTTTACGTCACGGGCAATCGCTGCCCGCGCGGCGGCGCCATCTCATGGGATGAGCTCGTGCGCGAGGTTCCCGCGGCGGAGGAGCTGCGTCCGCAGGGTGCTTGCGAGGCACAGGCACCCGGCACGGGGCGCGACCGGACCGCGGCTGCCCCCAATCTCTTTGTCGACCGCGAGAAGCTGCTGTTCGAGTCGTACCCCACGGTTCCCGTCAGCGGGGGGCGCGATGTCACGATCGGCATTCCCCGTGTGCTCGAGTTCTGGGACACCATGCCGTTCTGGTCGACGTTCTTCAGCACGCTCGGCTTTAAGGTGCGCGTCTCGGGACGAAGCACCAAGGCGATGTACGAGCGCGGTCTGGCGCACGTCACATCCGACACCGTGTGCTTCCCGGCCAAGCTCGTCCACGGGCACATCCGCAATCTCGTCGACGCCGGCGTCGACCGCATCTTCATGCCCATCATCACGACGGTGCCCACCGAAAACACCGCCTCTACCAGCGAGTGGATGTGCGCCGTCGTAAAGGGATACCCCTACGTGATGCGCAATTCCGATAACCCGGAGGAGCGTTTCGGCGTTCCGTTCGATACGCCGCTGTTCCACTGGTACGACGAGGGCGACCGAAACCGCCAGCTCAAGGCGTGGTGCAAGGAGACCTTCGATATCGATGCCGACCTGGTTGCCAAGGCGACCGAGCAGGCGGACCGCGCGCAGGAGACGTTTGAGAACCAGCTGCAGCTGCGCGGCAGGCAGGTGCTCGAGAACGTGCACGAGGACGGCGGCTACGCGGTGGTGATCGCTTCGCGCCCGTACCACAACGACCCGCTGGTCAACCACGGGCTGCCCAAGCTCTTCTCTGAGCGCGGCATCCCCGTGCTGACGCCCGATGCGGTGCCGGGGGTCTGCAACGTCGATCTTTCCAACAGCCGCATCGACATCGTGAACAACTATCATGCGCGCATGCTGTCGTGCGCGGTCATCGTCGCATCGACGCCCGAGCTCGAGCTCGTGCAGATGGGCAGCTTCGGCTGCGGCCACGATGCGTATCTCACCGACGAGATCGCGCGCATGATGGGCGAGATGGGCTCCAAGGTTCCGATGATGATCAAGCTCGATGAGAGCGACGTCGCCGGTCCCATGGGCATTCGCGTGCGTTCGTTTATCGAGTCGGTCAACCGTCGTCGCGCGGAGGAGCGTGCCGAGGGCGCCCGGGTGCACGCGGTCCATCCGCTCGACGACCCGTATAAGGTCAAGTACACCAAGCGCGACCGGCACGACAAGATCGCGCTGGTCCCCAACACCTCCCATGCGTTCTGCAGGCTCATGACCGCGGCGATGCGCAATCAGGGCGTGCGCGCCGAGGCCCTTGATATCGGGCGCGAGGATGCCATCCGCCTGGGCAAACGCTATGTGCACAACGACATCTGCTTCCCCGCGCAAATCGTGATCGGCGAGGCGCTCGCGGCACTCAAGAGCGGTAAGTACGACCCGCACGACGTCGCCGTGGTGACTGGCAAGTATATCGGCGACTGCCGCCTGACGCACTACATGCCCCTGCTGCGCCGCGCGCTCGACGACGCGGGATACGACTATGTCCCGGTGCTCACCAACGACGACGTCGATGCCCACAATGCGCATCCGGGCTTCAAGCTCGGCCTTGGCCCGAGCATCCAGATCGCCTACGGTCTTCCCATGATCGATGCCCTCGAGGCCATGCTTAGGCGCATCCGTCCCTACGAGCTCGAGAAGGGCGCGGCGGACGCTGCGTTCGACCGCGCGCTCGATGAGGTTATCGAGGGCATGGAGCGCTCCGGGCTGAGAGGCCAGGCGACGGGCTTCAAACGCGCGCTTGCGATCATGGACGCCGTTCCGTACGACCGCTCGAACCCGCATCCGACCGTTCTCATCGTGGGCGAGTACCTGCTCAATTTCCATCTCGGCGCCAACCACGAGATCGAGCGCTACCTCGAGGACAACGGGCTCGAGGTCATCGAGGCGCGCATGACCGACGTGATCCGCAAGACCTATTTCTACAAGCATGCGCAGTCGCGCGAGTTCCACGTCGACCTGTCGCTGCCCGAAAAGGCCTGGTACGCCACGGCGGACAACCTGTTCGAGCTCGCGCACGACCGTTGCGACCGCCTGGGCGCGGCGAGCCCGCTCTACGAGCCGCCGACGCGCATGCCCGAGCTCGTGCGCGCGAGCGATAAGATCCTGCACCATACGTTCGATGCGGGCGAGGGTGTGCTGATTCCGGCGGAGATTCTCGAGCACGCCAAGCGCGGCTGCCGCAACTTCGTGATCCTGCAGCCGTTCGGGTGTCTGCCCAACCATGTCGTGGGGCGCGGGCTCATCCATGCGCTCAAGGAGCAGTATCCCACGGCGCAGTTCCTGCCGCTCGACTACGATCCCGACGTGAGCTTCGCCAACGTGGAGAACCGTCTTCAGATGCTCATCATGAACGCCAAGGCGCAGGGGTGCGGTGAGGCGCATGGCGAGACCGCGTAAGGACGCCGATGCGCCCGATGCACGCACCCGTATCATCGAGGCGTTTTGGGAGCTCATCGAGAACAACAGCATCTTCGAGCTGTCGGTTGGCGAGGTGACCCGCGCCGCCCAGTGCAATCGCGGAACGTTTTACTACTATTTTCACGATTTCGATGAACTCGTCGCCATCGCCATAGCCCAGCTGCTGCAGGATAACGAGCTCATCACCGATGCCCTCTGGCATTTTTCGAGCGAGGGCGACCTTTCGGCGTTCGACCGGCGCGACGTCCGCTGCCTGCTGCAGCGCATCGTCATCACCATGAGGGCGGGTGCCGCCGAGCAGGTCGTGCAGGGCATCCATACGATCATCATCGACCGCGTGAGAGAGATCGTCCACCCCGACGGAGAAGAGCTCAAGGCAGATTCGAGCTTTGCGGTGGGCTTTCTGGTCTCGGGCATCATGGGCTTTGTGATGGCGGTCGGCTTTGCCCGGGAGGGCGGCGAGGAGATAGACCTCGAGCAGCCGGGGGACAGCGCGTGCGCGTACCTGAGGGCGGTCGCCATGCAGACGGTGGAAACGGTCGCGCAAGTCGAGGGCGTCGATACATCCGAGCTGCTCGAACGCGTCTCCAAGGAGGCCGATGCCTATCGCGCATCGCGTGCGACGAGTCCCGACGTGGTGAAAGACGCCTAGGGTTTCTCTTGCGGGGCGCCTGTCGCGCATCGCGCGGTGAGTCCCGCGATGCGGTCATAACCTGCATTCATGTGAGCCGGGTTTATAGATATTCCTCCAGCTGTTAACATAGACAACCTGTGGGTAAAGAGACAAAAGCGCCGCCGACGGGCGGGCGTTTTGATTTCGATGAACTCATGTAAGGAAACGAGCATGTTAGATAGATTTACCGATCGAGCGCGCAAGGTCATGTCGATGGCCAAACAGGAGGCGCTCGATCTGCACTCAAATAAGGTGGGCACCGAGCACTTGCTGCTCGCGCTTGCCAAGGAGGACGAGGGCATTGCCGCCGAGGCGCTGCGCTCGCTCGACATCTCCTACGATGACATCATGGATACTCTCAAAGAGGTCCAGACCACGGTTCCCGAGCCCAGCGAGGAGACCGAGGCGGCCAAGCTCGCCTTTACGCCGCTCGTCATCAGCGTGATGGAGCGCTCCTTCCGCGTGGCACGCGAGAACAACCAGACCTACGTTTCGACCGAGCACTTGCTGATCGGCATCGTCGAAGAGGGCAACGGCATGGCCATGGACATCCTCATGCGCCTGGGCGTGTCGTCCGCCTCCATCAAAAAGGCTATCGAGAAACTCACCGCCAAGGACCAGGACAAGAAGCGTCCGCTCGCCGGTGCCGGTGCCGGGCGTCCCGGTGCGGGCCTGCCGTTCTTTAGCGGCTCGGATGCCTCTCAGCAAAAGGGGAGTGGCACCGATACGCTTAAGCAGTTCGCGACCAACCTCACGCAGAAGGCGCGCGACGGCGAGCTCGATCCCGTGATTGGCCGCGAAAAGGAAGTCCAGCGCATGATGGAGATCCTTTCGCGCCGCACCAAGAACAATCCGCTTATCCTGGGCGATCCCGGCGTGGGCAAGACGGCTATCGTCGAGGGCCTGGCGCAGCAGATTGCTGCCGGCAACGTGCCCGAGAATCTTATGAACCAGAATATCTGGACGCTCGATTTGCCGGGTCTTGTCGCGGGTGCCAAGTATCGCGGTGAGTTTGAGGAGCGCCTCAAGAACGTGATCCAGGAGGCGACCGAAGCCGACGACGTCATCCTGTTTATTGACGAGATGCACACCATCATCGGTGCCGGCTCTGCCGAGGGCTCCATCGACGCGAGCTCCATGCTCAAGCCCGTGCTCGCGCGCGGTGCCTTCCAGATTATCGGCGCCACCACGGCCGAGGAATTCCGCAAGTACCTCACCAAGGACCCGGCCTTCGAGCGTCGCTTCCAGACCATCGATGTCGAGGAGCCGAGCGTCGAGGACACGGTCAAGATCCTGACCGCGCTCAAGCCGCGCTACGAGGAGCACCACCATGTGCGCTATACGCAGGGTGCTATCGAGGCCGCCGCGAACCTCTCCGACCGCTACATCCAGGATCGCTTCCTGCCCGATAAGGCCATCGACCTCATTGACGAGGCCGGCGCCCGCGCCCGCATCGCCGCCAACCGCGCGCCCGAGCCGGTGCGCGAGGCCGAGCATCGCGTGGAGGAGCTTAAGGCCGCCGCGCAGGAGGCCACCGAGAGCGACGACATGAACAAGGCCGCCGAGATCACCGAGCAGCAAAAGGCTGCCGAGATTGAGCTCGCCGAGGCCAAGGCTGCCTGGACGGCCGAGCTCGACGCCAGCCCGCTCACCATCGATGTCTCCCAGATTGCCGACATCGTGTCCGTGACCTCGGGCGTGCCGGTTTCCTCGCTCACCGAGAGCGAGAGCCGGCGCCTGCTGCAGACCGAAAGCGTGCTCAAGACGCGCATCATCGGCCAGGATGAGGCAGTCGAGGCCGTCGCCAAGGCCGTGCGCCGCAGCCGCTCGCCGCTCAAGGACCCGCGTCGTCCCGGTGGCAGCTTTATCTTCCTTGGTCCCACCGGCACAGGCAAGACCGAGCTCGCCAAGACGCTCGCCGAGTATCTCTTTGGCAGCAAGGACGCGCTCATCAGCTTCGATATGTCGGAGTTTGGCAGTGAGTTCGAGGTCTCCAAGCTCATCGGTAGCCCCCCGGGCTATGTGGGCCACGACGAGGGCGGCCAGCTCACCAAGGCTGTTCGCCGTCACCCGTACTCGGTCGTGCTGTTCGACGAGATCGAGAAGGCGCACCCCGACATCTTCAATATCCTGCTGCAGGTGTTGGAGGAGGGCCATCTGACCGATAGCCAGGGCAAGACGGTCGACTTCCGCAATACGGTGATCATCATGACGTCAAACGTGGGCGCCCGCGAGATCGCGCAGGATGCGAGCGTTGGCTTTGGCACCACCGGCGAGCAGGGCCTCACCTCGAGTGAGATCCGCGGCCGCGCGATGGGCGAGCTCAAGCGCCTGTTCCGCCCCGAGCTGCTCAACCGTATCGACGACATCGTGGTGTTCCAGAAGCTCTCGGGCGAGAACCTGACCAAGATTGCGCACCTGCTGGTGGACGATCTGCGCCAGCGCCTGATCGCAAACGGCATGAACATCAAGCTTACCGATGCGGCCTACGACAAGATTGTGGCGGAGGGTACCGACCTCACCAACGGCGCGCGTCCGCTGCGTCGTGCCATCCAAAAGCTCATCGAGGATCCGCTGTCCGAGGAACTGCTGGCTGGCGAGTGGGGCGAGGGCGATACCGTCCTGTGCGACGTGGCCGATGGCAAGTTTGTCTTTAGCCGCGGCACGGGCGAGATCCCGGCACCGCGTCCGGCGGGCACGCTTGGTGGCGATACCGCCCCGGCGGTACCGCACACCGGCAACGCCGCGCCCGTGAGCGGCGGCGTGACCTCGGGCCCCGGCGGCATGATGCAAGCCGGTTCCGGCGCGCTGTAGGGCGTGGCGACAATTTGATACGCGCAATCGAGGCGCTCCGGAAAGGGCGCCTCGATTTGTAGAGCTGCGGAAGTTGTGACCGTTACGCTATACGGTCCACCGTTAGCCGATGATGCGAGGGCGCTCGGCGTTTTCGACTGGTTTATGCACGCAAAGTCTGGGAATATACAAGTCGCATGTCTTACTGTCTAACCAGTTGCGCCAAGGAGGCACCATGGACTACAAGATTACCGGCTACGAGCCCGCCCAGCTGTTCCATTTCTTTGAGGAGGTCAGCGCGATCCCCCGTGGGTCTGGCAACGAGAAGGGCATCAGCGATTTCCTGGTCGCGTTTGCCAAGGAGCGCGGTCTCGATGTGTATCAGGACGAGGTCTACAACGTCATCATTCGCAAGCCCGCATCTGCCGGCGCCGAGAATGCCCCGACCGTGATGCTACAGGGCCACATCGATATGGTGTGCGACAAGTTGGGCTCCGTTGAGCACGACTTTACGACCGATGGTATCGACCTGGTCGTCAAGGACGGCGTCCTCACCGCCAACGGCACCACCCTGGGCGCCGACAACGGTATCGCCGTCGCTCTGATGCTCACTGTTCTCGATGACGATTCGATCGTTCACCCTGCCCTCGAGTGCGTATTCACCACCGACGAGGAGACTGGCCTGGTCGGCGCCGAGACGCTCGACAAGTCCCAGATTAGCGCCCGCACCATGATTAACCTTGACTCCGAGGAAGAGGGCGTTGCCACCGTCAGCTGCGCCGGCGGTGTCGTCGTTACCTACACCTGCCCGATCGCGCGCGAGCACAAGACCGGTGGCACCCTCACGCTCGACATCTCCGGCCTGCTGGGCGGTCACTCCGGCAGCGATATCCACCTGGAGCGCGGCAACGGCAACCTCATCATGGCCCGCATCATCGACCGCCTGATGGTTGCCGGCGAGCCCGCCATCGTCAGCTTCAACGGCGGCACCAAGGACAACGCCATCAACCGTGAGTGCAAGGCTGTTCTGGTCTACGCCGACCACGCTGCCGCCGAGGCCGCGGCCCAGATCGCAAAGGGCATCATCGCCGACGTCACTGCCGAGCTCGAGGTCTTCGACCCCGGCTTTACCTGCACCGTCGAGATTGCCGACGACGCCGAGGTCGAGGCCATGGACCAGAAGTCCGCGCTTGCCCTCATCCGCGCCCTGCGTCTTGCCCCTAACGGCGTGATTCGCCGCAACGTCGCCACCGACGGCTCCGTCGAGGTTTCCTCCAACATCGGTGTGGTTGCCACCTCTGACGACGAGGTCAAGATCATGCTGTCCCCGCGCTCCTCGATCACCTCGCTGCAGAACGAGTTTAAGGACCGCCTGCAGACGCTGGCCGATGTCCTGGGCTTCGACGCCAAGTTTGAGTTCGAGTATCCCGGCTGGAGCTATGCTGAGCATTCGCCGGTCCGCGACGTCTTTGTCGAGAGCTATCGCGAGCTCTTTGGCTCCGAGCTGCGCATCGAGTCCATCCACGCCGGCCTTGAGTGCGGCCTGTTTGCCGAGGCCCTGCACGGCCTGGACGCCATCGCCGTGGGCCCGACGCTCTCCGATGTCCACACCCCGGACGAGAGCATGGAGCTCGCTTCTGCCGAGCGCTTCTACGAGCTGCTCATCGACGTGCTCAAGCGCCTCGCTGCGTAAAGGTTGCGCTAGCAGCAGTCCGGGCTACGTGCCGGTGGATTGCAAATGACATTATGAGAGGGGGCATCCGAGCTTTTGCGACGGGTGCCCCTCTCTTCTTTTAAGAAATGGGAAATTACGGCCACCTAGTCCATTTCTGCCCTGATGAGGTCGAGGGCGCGCTGGCAGTTTTCGCGGACGGGGCCGAGCATATGCTCGCGCAGGTCCGCCATGCCGGGCAGGTCGGCGTATTCGTCCATGACCTCTTCCATGCAAATGGGTACCTCGTAGGCGAGGTCCATCATGGTCGCAAAGCAAAACTTCTCGGATAGCCCGGCATCGGTGAGCGTCGCCTCCAGCGTGGGGTCGCCCATACCGTGGTATCGGCGGATAGCGCCTGGACCGATGCACCCCACACGATTTTCGCCGCCAACGCTCATGGCAAGGCGCGCCCGGCGGCGCATGCGCTCATACGCCAAACCCGACGCGACATCGTACATTCGAGCCATCATGGCTGCGCCGTCGTTTCCAAGGAGCAGGGAATAGTTTTTCGCGTGCGCATCCGGTGCGCCGATGATGGCGTTAAAGAAAAGTATCTGCGTAAACAGATACAGGTTAAGTTGATGGTGGCTCGTATTTACGAGGAGCTCTTGAATGTCGCGTGTGGTCGGGCCGCCGTCTGCCGTGTACTTTTGGGCGGGCATCACCCCAAGTGCCTGACAGAGGTCTTCTTGATGTAGGCGCCTGATCGTTCCGTCTTTGACTTTCACGCGGTCATAGCGCTCAACAATGAGGGCAGGTTCGTCCTCAAACATACGATATTCGACGTTTGCCGTTGCGATGCCGGCGCGCTGGGCGCTTTTCATGCAGACAAACTCATTGAGAGCCTCGAGTTTAAATCCGATAACGCCATTTTTGAAAATATGCGTCGTGGGCGAGGAGCCCATGCATTCGCACCAGCGGCCGTTTATGAACGCGAGCGCGAACTTGCCCTGGTTGCCTCCAAGTGACCAACTTTCATCTAGACCCATCCACGATGCATCGCGGTCATCTCTGATCGACTTGAGACGAAGAGCAATTTCGTGGTTGTCTATAGGGCGGTATTCGCCAGCGCGATGCAGGACGGCGTCGGTATCTTCTTCGGCACAAAACTGCACGCCGCCCGGACAGTCGAGTCCGATATGGCTGAGCAACGCAACGGGATTGTTGGGCCTAACGTCGAATTCGGCGGCAATCGCTTTTCGTTGGTCCTCGCTGTCGGGTAGAAGGCCAAACAGGTACGGATTCATGACCTGTTGTCCGTATGTGCGATTCGATACGGGTATGTTGGTCGATAGGGCTGGCCCGTCATAGTCATGATCGTAGGTAAAGCTGATAAGACCGTTCTCATCTTGCGTGAGCGTTCCAGCAGGCACGCCGCAAATAATGGTCCGAAGTGATGTTCTGGCCATTGGCTATTTCCCTTCGGGCATGGCTTGGCTAGATGCGTTTGTGGCAATCGAGACTCCGAGATTGGACATGGCGAAATCGGCGAAGACCTCGTCGTAGAGTGCGGATGTAAAGGGGGCATCTGCAAGAGCCGGAATGGTTGTGCTGCGACGGTTGCGATGATGAAGACGTTGGGCGTGATGGCGTCTGGAGGTGCTGCAAGGTTGATCAGCATGCGGGGCGTCGACTGGTTGCTCATTTTTCGTTTCGCCTATATCCCCTTGAGCGGCGAGCGCCAGTCCAAGAGCACCGAAAACTGCCAGCAGCTTGTCGAGCCGAATGCCCGTGGCATCTCCCAGCTCGAGCGATGCGAGCAGGCGTTCCGAAACACCGGCTTTTTTAGCGAGGGCGGCACGGGTGATCCCCTGCGCCTCGCGCGCCTGACGCACGTAGATGCCGGCTTGGCGCGGCGTGGTGATGGGAAGGGTATCCATGGCAATCTCCTAACGTGCAGACTTTTGCATCCTAGTATGACATGCAAAAGTCTGCATGAAAAGGCCCATGCAAAACTCTGCATGAGACCTCATACGGACGTTTAGTTTTGAAGGGTGTTTTACAGCACCAAAAAACCCAAGTGTTCCAGCAGGATCTTGAGGCCGATAAGGATGAGCACGACGCCACCCACGATGGTGGCGGGTTTTTCGTAGCGCGCGCCAAAGGTGTGGCCAATCGCCACGCCGGCGACGGAGAAGATAAACGTTGTGATGCCTATAAGCGATACAGCGGGCACGATGTCGACCGAGAGCGCGGCAAATGAGATGCCCACGGCTAGGGCGTCGATTGAGGTGGCGATAGCGAGGATCAGGTACTCGACCAGGTCAATCTTTTCGGCATCCTTGCCGTCGTCTTCATCCTCGTCTTCGGTAAAGGCTTCCCACAGCATTTTGCCGCCGATGAAGGCGAGCAGGATAAAGGCGATCCAGTGGTCGATGGGGCCGATGATGCTCATGAATTGACTGCCAAGCGCCCATCCGATCACGGGCATGCCTGCCTGGAAGCCGCCAAAGAACAGGCCGAGCACTACGGCGACCTTAAGGTTGATCTTCTTCATGCCAAGGCCCTTGCAGATGGATACGGCAAAGGCGTCCATCGAAAGGCCAACGGCGAGCAACACGAGCTCTGCGAGTCCCATAGTCTGGCTCCCTCTCTGCGGGCGGGCCCGCGTGTACCTCTTGGGGGAGTAACAAAAAAGACTCGTGGCGTACGCGTTGCGCGCACAGCCACGAGTCTCGTTCATTAAGGCAAGCCAGGCCGCATCGGCCAGTGTGTTGACTTGCCGCGCCACCGGAGGCGAACCCGATCACGCGACTACTCCCTCATTTATGCGAATCCCGATGCTACCACATAAGCAGCTCATTTGGATTGGGGCTCTCAGCTGTGTTCGCTCATTCTGTAAGCATCGGATTTTGCGGGCGTCACAGGGGCAAACCGTGAGAAACTTATTGACGTTTATGGAGCGTATACGATGGGAGCGATGCCTTGGATAAGAACGAGCTGCAAAAGCGTATGGAACAGGCCATCCGCCTGACTGCCCCCGGTCAGCCGATCCGCACCGCCCTCGACATGATCATTGCCGGTCACCTGGGCGCCCTTATCTGCGTCGGCGACACCGAAAACGTGCTCGCCGCCGGTAACGACGGCTTCCCGCTCAACATTTCGTTTACCTCGAACCGCCTGTTTGAGCTCTCCAAGATGGACGGCGCCATCGTTATCGATGGCGACCTCACCCAGATCCTGCGTGCCAACTTCCACCTCAATCCCGATCCCTCGCTCGCCACGAGTGAGACGGGCATGCGTCACCGTACTGCCGCTCGCATGTCGGTGCTCACCGATGCCATCGTGATCTCGGTTTCGGCTCGTCGCGCCGTCGTCAACGTGTACGTTCACGGCAAGAGTTACGAGATACAGCCCGTCACCACCATCATGAGCTCGGTCAACCAGCTCGTCGCCACGCTTCAGACCACCCGTCAGTCGCTCGACCGCTCCTTGCTGCGCCTGACGGCCCTTGAGCTCGACGACTACGTCACGCTCGCCGACATCACCGGCATCTTCTCGAGCTTCGAGATCATGCAGCAGGCAAAGACCGAGCTTAAGGATTGCATTGTCAAGCTGGGTAACCAGGGTAAGCTCGTGCAGATGCAGCTCGAGCAGCTCGCGGGCTCCAGCATGGATACCGAATACGACTTGATGATCCGCGACTACGCAAGCGATTCCTCTGAGGCCAACGCCGAGAAGATCCGCGCTGAGCTTGCCCGTATGACGCCCAAGGACTTGTCCGACCCGCAGCATGTGGCGGCAGTTCTGGGCTATGACGACCTGGACGAGGACTCCGTCATGACACCGCTGGGCCTGCGCACGCTTTCGCGCGTGTCCGTCGTGCGCGACGGCGTGGCCGAGAAGATCGTCGACGAGTACGGCTCGCTGCAGGAGCTCATGGACGACATCAGCGAGGATCCGGAGCGCCTGGGCGACTTTGGCGTCAACAACCCTGCCATTCTTGCGGACTCGCTGTACCGCATGAAGGGCACCAAACAGGGGAACGCATAATGGCGCCCGTATGCGCCGTGGTCGTTGCCGGTGGCAGCGGCCAGCGCTTTGGAAATCCCGGCGGCAAGCAGCTCGTTAACGTGGCGGGCCGTCCGCTCATGAGCTGGTCCATCCGCGCGTTCGATCGTAGCGACAAGGTCGGCCATATCGTCGTGGTTTGCCCTGCCGAGCGCCGTGCCGAGATGCGCCGCTTGGCTATCGACCCGTTTGACTATGACACGCCCATCAGCTTTGCCGATGCCGGCGATACCCGCCAGGACTCCACCCGTGCCGGCGTGCACGCGGTGCCGGCGGGCTTTGAGTACGTCGCCATTCACGATGGCGCTCGTCCGCTCATCACGACCGAGGCCATCGATCATGCGATCGACGTGCTTGTGGGCGACCGCTCGCTCGACGGTGTCGTGTGCGGTCAACCCGCGATCGACACACTCAAGATCGTCGACGGCGATAACATCGTCGAGACGCCGCCGCGTGAGCTTTATTGGGCTGCGCAGACGCCGCAGATCTTTAGCGTCGATGCTATGAAGCGCGCCCACGCTGCAGCCATTGCCGAGGGCTTTATCGGCACCGATGATTCGTCGCTGGTCGAGCGCATGGGTGGGCGCGTCCGCTGCGTCCAGAGCCCGCGCGATAACCTTAAGGTGACGGTGCCCGAGGACTTGCGTCCCGTAACCGCGATTCTGCTTGGCCGTATGGCCGAGGGAGAGGACCTTCCCCATGTTCAGTAACCTGCGCATTGGCCATGGCTACGACGTTCACCGTCTGGTGGAGGGGCGTCGATGTATCATCGGCGGTGTCGACATTCCCTACGAGCGCGGCCTGCTGGGCCACTCGGATGCCGATGTGCTCGCGCACGCCTTGGCCGACGCCATTCTGGGCGCCTGCCGTGGGGGAGACATCGGCAAGCTATTCCCCGATACCGACCCCGCCTATGAGGGTGCCGATTCGATGGTGCTGCTTGCCCGCGTGATGGACTATGCGCGTGAGCTGGGCTTTGAGTTTGTCGATGCCGATTGCACCATTGCCTGCCAGCAGCCTAAGATCACCCCGCATCGCGATGCCATGCGCGCCAACCTTGCCCATGCCCTGGGCGTTGACGTCGAAAACGTGGGCGTCGCCGCCACTACGACCGAAAAGCTCGGTTGGGAAGGCCAGGGCGAGGGAATCGGCGCCTGGGCCGTCTGCCTGCTACAGAAAACCGTTAAGGAGTAACGAATGCGTATCTACAACAGCGCTACCCATAAAAAGGAAGAGTTCCAGCCCATCGAGTCCGGCAAGGTCCGCATGTACGTGTGCGGCCCCACGGTCTACGACAACATCCACATCGGCAACGCCCGTACGTTCATCAGCTTTGACGTGATTCGCCGCTGGCTCATCGCGAGCGGTTACGAGGTCACGTTCGCCCAGAACCTCACCGATGTCGACGACAAGATCATCAAGCGCGCCAACGAGCAGGGCCGTACGGCCGCCGAGGTCGCGACGGAGTTCTCCGACAAGTTCATCGGCGTCATGCGCGCCGCCAACGTGCTCGATCCCGATGTGCGCCCCCGCGCCACCAAGGAGATCGGCCCCATGATCGCCATGATCAAGACGCTTATCGAGCAGGGCCACGCTTACGCAGCCGATAACGGCGACGTGTACTTTGCCGTGCGCAGCGATCCCAACTATGGTCAGGTCTCGGGCCGCAACATCGACGACCTTATGGTTGGCGCGCGCATCGAGGAGAACGAGGACAAGAACGACCCGCTCGACTTTGCCCTGTGGAAGGCCGCCAAGCCCGGCGAGCCCAGCTGGCCGAGCCCCTGGGGCGAGGGCCGTCCCGGTTGGCACACCGAGTGCGCCGCCATGGTGCATCGCTACCTGGGCACTCCGATCGACATCCACGGCGGCGGCTCCGACCTTGCCTTCCCGCATCACGAGAACGAGTGCGCCCAGGCCACCTGCGCCTGGCACCAGGGCTTCTCCAACACCTGGATGCACACGGGCATGCTGCTGGTAGACGGCGAGAAGATGTCCAAGTCGCTCGGCAACTTCTTTACGCTGGCCGAGGTCCTCGAGCAGCACTCCGCTGCCGCCCTGCGCCTGCTGATGCTGCAGACGAGCTATCGCTCGCCGCTCGACTTTTCTTGGGAGCGCCTGGAGGGTGCCGAGAACTCGCTCACGCGTATCGCCGGTACGGTCGAGAACCTGCGTTGGGCCGCGAACCACGCGACGGCCGATGCCGACGAAGCGGCTGCCGAGGCGTTTGCCGCCAAGGCCGCCGAGACCCGCACCACCTTTAAGGAGTGCATGGATGACGACTTTAACACCGCCGGTGCCATGGGTGCTGTCTTTGGCTTTGTGACCGAGTGCAACCAGTACCTGGAGCAGGCGGGCGATGCTGCCGACAAGGCCGCTGCCCTGGCCGCCGCCGATACGCTGGTCGAGCTGCTCGATACGTTTGGCGTCGAGCTTCCCGAGCCCAAGGTCGAGCTGCCGCTGGGCCTGCTGGGCGTTGCCGCCGGCCTGGTCGCCTACACGGGCGACGACGTGGACGAGGCTGCTGCCAAGATTCTCGAGGCCCGCGCCGAGGCCCGTGCCGCCAAGAACTGGGATCTGGCCGACGCCATCCGCGACCAGCTCAAGGACCTGGGCCTGACGATTGAAGATACCGCCGCCGGCACTCGTATCAAATCTCTCTAATCCCCGCGGGTTTCCCAAGCACCCGACCGCCCGAGCCACGGCACCTTGCCTTTCAATCGTCGGGCATGACCTCAAGGTCTATGCCCTCCTCTTTCAAGGCAATCTGCCGCACCTCGGGCGGTCGGTCTATTTGTTTCGTTTGATAGTTGTATTTAGGAGGTCGCTTTATGGCCGACAATCGCAAGCGTGCGCCTCGTGGCGGCAAGCAGGCTGCTTCTGGCTCGCGTCCGATTCGCCGCAATGACCGCGCTGCCGCTCCCAAGGGCCAGCGCGATCGCGCCCAGGCCGCACGTCCGCAGCGCGATCGCAACCGCGACGCTGTCCAGGCTCCCAAGGGCGAGTTTATCGAAGGTCGTCGTGCTGCCGCCGAGGCGCTACGCACTGGTTTTCCCATCAAGTGCGCGCTCATTGTCGAGGGTGGAGAGCGCGATGCCGCCTTGTCGCGCCTGGTCGACGACCTCAACGCCGCGGGCGTCCGCATTAAGTATGTGCCGCGTGCGCAGCTCGACGCACTGTCGAGCCATGGCGCTCATCAGGGCATCGCACTCGAGGTTGGCAACTTCCCCTATGCTGATGTCGCCGATATTCTCGACCGCGCAGGCGAGGGCCCGGCACTTGTCGTGGTGCTCGACCACGTGACTGACGACGGCAACTTTGGCGCCATCGTGCGCTCCGCCGAGGTTGTGGGC
Source organism: Collinsella aerofaciens (assembly GCF_020709435.1). Lineage (GTDB taxonomy): Bacteria > Actinomycetota > Coriobacteriia > Coriobacteriales > Coriobacteriaceae > Collinsella > Collinsella aerofaciens_AU. Next base: position 19,145 of record NZ_JAJFDP010000018.1, on the reverse strand, counting down.
GCGGCGGGCGTCGTCATTGCCAATAAGCGTGCCGCCGGCGTGACCGTGGGCAGCTATAAGACCTCAGCCGGTGCCGTCATGCATCTGCCTATCGCGCAGGTTCCCAATATCGCCCGTGCGCTCGACGATTTTAAGGCCGCTGGTTTTTGGGTGGGCGGTGCTTCCGAGCACGCCGAAGGCAGTTGCTGGGATGCTCCTTTCGAGGGCCGCGTGGCGCTCGTCATGGGCTCCGAGGGCGACGGCATCTCGCGTCTGGTGCTCGAGAAATGCGACTTTTTGACCAAGCTTCCCCAGCGCGGTATGACCGAGAGCCTCAATGTTGCCCAGGCGACCACGGCGCTGTGCTTTGAGTGGCTGCGCCGCAACGCCGGCGAGCTGATGGGGGAGGAGTAGCGCATGTCCAAAAAGAACCGTACCAAGTCCAAGGCCAAGCGCTTTGGCGAGGGCTCGGCCAAGCCGATTGTTTCGGCCGCGACCTATGGCGTGGGCGGCAATGCGTTTGCGCAGGCTATCGCCGACCCAGTCTCGACGGTGCACTCCAACAAGCCCGAGCTGCTGGTGGTCGACGGTTACAACGTGATTCACTGCACGCCGCGCTACGAAAAGCTCGTGTACGACCATTCCGACGATCCGTATTCCAGCGACGTTCACGATATGGCGCGCACGGCGCTCATTAATGACGTAGCTGCGTTTGCCCAGGGCCGCTACGAGGCCGTGATCGTATTTGACGGCGCGGGCAATATCTCCAGCGAGCGCCCCAACCTACCGGCCCGCGGTGTGCGCATTGAGTTTTCGCCGACGGGTGTTTCGGCCGATACCGTGGTGCAGAAGCTCTGCATCGAGGCACGTGAGGAAGGCCGCGCGTGCTCCGTGGTATCGAGCGACGGCACGATCCAGGCCGTCGTCATGGGTAAGGGCGTCACGCGCATCTCGAGCCGTATGCTGGTGGACGAGATCAAACAGATCGATAACGACGTTCACGAGGCAGAGGAAGCTCCGCAGATCAAGATGACTCTGGGCAGTCGCCTGAGCCCCGATGCCCTGGCCAAGCTCAAGGCCCTGCGCGGGAGGTAGGGAAGTTGGCGGGGCAATGCTGCCTCGCTAACTCCATTCAGCGATGTCGATCATTCTTTCGAGGCGCCACGTTAGCGCCTCTTTTAGATATGGCAGCCTTGCCGTGAGCGCGTCGTTTCTGGAAAGAATCTCGATTGCCTCGTCAACGAAGCCTTCGAGTTTGTCGCCGTCAAACCAGCCCATGTCCTCGACGAGCAACATTTGTTTGGCGGGGCTTGAATGAAATTGTGCGCTGGTAAAACTGTGCTCTCCCGCCCTAAGCTCCTCTAGTGATATGTTGCACCAGAGCGATGAGCCCGAATCGAAGATGGGGGCTGGTCTGCAGACCAGTGAGTTGACGTTTCGCACGAGGCCGAAGTTGCGCCAATGACGATCGTAGTTGGCGATGATGTCGTCACACACGATCATGCGGTCAAGGGCATCCTTGACGCCTGTTACCCCAAGCTCCTCGCAGTTTGCTACATACCGTTCGTAATCGGTTAGTCGCTCGTCTGCATTTGCCTGCTGGTTTACATAGAACGCAGGGACATACTCTTCTTCATCAGTTAAGAAGACATCGCATATGCTCAGGGCGGAAGTGCCCGTGCCCTCGAGCGAGTAAGGCACATAATCGTAAGCGTTTAGGATGCGACGGTGGAGCGCGGTCGCCACCAGCTCGTTATAAGGTTCCTGGTTCAGGTGCGCTCCTGCCTTGTGGAGGATTCGACTGTCACCCTCGCATGTCCAGTACTTTTGAAGATTGCCGTCCGACGTGTTATCGGGCTTTGCGGCAGCCGCTTTTCCCTCTGGGGCAAAGGGCGCAATGGACAGTGAGACGTCATCAAAGGCGTTATTGAAGAAGTTAATGTCCTCCCAGGCGAGACCGGAACTTTGGGGCCTTATCCAATACTGGTCGGATAAGGAGAGGCCGAGATTTCGCTGTACGAGTTCATCGGGAACATCGACTGCGGCTTCTGCAAGCAGGGAGGCTAGCCCAATGCGTGCGAGCGGGATACCGCGGCCGCGCCACCAGATGCGGAAGGAGTCGAGCGATATGGGGCTATTAGGGCCAAATACTCCAATAGGGGCGTGGGCGTAATCGATGTCGGCACCGATGTGGGTAAAGTCTTTTCGCGATGTGCTGTAGACCAGCTGAGCGACTTCGTACGTGCGGTTCATGAGGGTGAACGCGATCTCGCTCTTACCGTGGCCGCGGCGGGGACGTCCCCCCGTTTTGGTCACAGAGCGGAGTCGCGTGTCGACGCTGTCTTTGTCGATGAGCCATACACCAGAAGCCTTGCGGGCCTCAAGTGCTCCGTTTTTTATGAGCTCCTGCACCCTGCGCGGAGTGATGCCGAGCAGCTCGGCGGCTTCTTTGGTAGTAAGCATCGCGAAACCCTTCGCCAGAACGAATAGTTTTATATATAGCAATTGTAATTAAAACTATTCGTTCTGGCGAATAGTTTTGAGATGTGGTCGGGTGAAGGGCCTGTTGCGCCTCGTCCGCAATTCCTTTATCCTTAACAGGCTTCGCGCGAAAGCGCCAAGTGTGCCAGTGTGGCGCAACGGTAGCGCAACTGATTTGTAATCAGTGGGTTGCAGGTTCGATTCCTGTCACTGGCTCCATGAAAGAAAAAGCAGGTCAGAGTGTGTTTTTCTCTGGCCTGCTTTCTTTTATATGGCTGCCGTGTGCAATGGACTGTGCAACGATGTGTGCAATAAAACGGGTTTTGGATCCTATATCGAATTATCAAAATTCATAGTTTCGTCATTATTATTGGTCGCACCCGTCCATTTTTCGGGCGATTTTATCCATCTGATCGTTGCTGATCTTTTTATCATTTTTGCGTCGAATACGCTGTTCGTGCGCTTTGCAGCAATAGCCATTTTTGTCACGAGCGTTGTTTCGTTCTTTGAACCGGTCTTCGTTCGCGTCTTCTTGCTTGACGTAGGCCCTCATTCTCTGCTGGCGGATTTTGTACGGTCGTCCGCATTCGCGGCAAGTGTTCCAGGAGAAATGGCTTTCAAGGGTTTCTAGTAGTTGTATCGCCCAGGCTCTTGTTAGGCTTCCGTAAATCGGGTTTTGGCTGTTTAAATTCCGGTTGACCATTCGACGTAAAGTTTGCTCTTGAATGAAGGTATGGGGTTCTGGCTGAGGGTTAATAGCGAGGTCGATGAATGTTGCCAGGGCAACTTCTATTGTCTTGAATTGATTGCTCACCCATATCTTGGTTCCTTCGTCCATTTCAAATGTTCCGGGTTTGGCTACTGCTAACTGGGGCTCAGACGCATCGACCATCTGGAGCGACATACGTAGCTGCGAAAATCTGTTTTCAATAATCTCCTTGTTTTGGGAGATGCATACCTGATGCAGAGCATAGTCGTATGCACGGTCACCGTAAGCCGCTTTGCCCGTGAATAGAAGCGTAGCTAATTGCATGAATGCCATCGTTGTAACGAGATCGTCCAACAGTATGACCTGTTCCTTCTTGTATCTAATATCTTCGATTAAGTTTGCTACTTCTGTTCCCTGAGAGCGCCCCTTATCCTTGAAGTTATTAAACAAGGCGCACTCGGGGTTTAGGCTGATTTCAGAGCACCTTTCTGATGCATTCAATGCGTCGTACCAAATATCTAGACCATCTTGCTCCGGTTTATCGGAGAAGACGTCGTTTGAAGTGAAACGCTTTTCAACACGCTCTGATTGCCCCGCGTATGGGGTGACGGGAAGTCCGTACCGCTCGACAAATTGAATGATTTTCTTTGGATCCGTCAGATCTACGTCCAAAAGGGTCCCGGTGGAGAAGCCCGAGGGGATGCCGTAGGCCGTCGAATGGGGCTTGCAAATGAGCGCGGCGTGTTCCTTCCCGAAGATTTCGATATTTTTTTCGCGGCAGGATGGAAGCGTCCAAGGTCTGATTTCTGGTGCCATAGCTGCTGGTACTTTGATTGCGGGTTGGTTCATAACTGTCTCCCTACTATCCGCAAGCGATTCAATTCCGTTCTATTCACATCTTATATATGACATCCGTCGAGGTAAAGCATAGCTTGAATATTGCAAACAGCACAAACGAAAGGAGTCTAAATGAACGGTATAGATTCGAAGAAACGAGACGCGATTGCGCGTAAAGCGTGGTGTCAGGCAATCGTCAAACTGCCGTCCGCATATGCCACCTCACGTGACATCGCCAAGCTGCTGAATGTCTGCAAGACCAAGTCCATACAGATTCTTAAAGCTGCCGGCGGCGTAAAGATTGCCGGCGTCTGGCGCGTGGACAAGGCCGATCTGATCTTGTACCTAGCATCCGTGGAGGAGGGTAACGATGCGCTCTAAGACGATCGCTGAAGCTTTGGCAGACGCACTGCCCGTCGACGGTACGCGCGGTTGCACCGCGCACGCCGCCGGCGCGTGTGGCGCAACCGAGCGTACCGTCGACGGTGGCGGCGCCGCAATGATCCCAAACGGTGAGAACGAGATGGACATGATGAACAATATGAATGTTGACTCATCCCCCACCCCCATCCTCAATATCAAGACGGTCATCAGTGCTGAGGAGTATATGCTACTGGCGGGCAAACATAACAATCCCTCTATCGTCCAAAAGCCAAAGATGAAAGATGCTCCTAAGCTAATCGCAGATGGTGCAGTACGACTGCTTGCGGATATGACCGAACCGCAAAGGGAGAATCGCCGTTCCATGACGGTAGGCGAAAAGTGGCTGTGGGTGGTTGAAAATAACCAAGATACCGCCGCCATAGAGGCGGCTGCAACTGCCATCTGTTCTGGAGATAAATATCTTTTTGCAAGTGCAAAGAAGTTGACGTCGGCTTGGGACAGCGCCAACTTATACGGTCCTAATAGCAAGGACAGGACCTTGGATACCTATCGTGGGGCTCGGAATTTGTTGATAGCTTACTTGGGCTATTCGAATTCTCCGACTGAGGTGAATATGCTTTTCGAGTTGTTAGACGATCGGCGTATCAATAAGCGTATGACTGTCCTTGCGTCAGAATTTACTGGCAATGAGCTTCGAAAGCATTATTTGAACATCGGCGCCAAGGCGAAACAGGTTGACACTTTGTTTTCGTGTCTAAAGAAAACGGTGCGCTCGGCATCAGGCTGATATTTTCTTTGTGAAACAGGCCATCGGGACCCAGCTTGTTGGATCCTTTTTGCCCGAATAGAGCGTGGCAGGTCTTCCAAAACAGATCGTCCCTCGGCAAGCAAGCATACTTCCTGCCGACAGGGCCTTTGCAATGTCGCAACAGCTCAATCATAAGTTAACGGCTAAATGCGGGCGAGTTGTCGTGCCCAATTTGCACCCTTACGGAATCGTCGACCCCGTATGCCATGACGTCACAATCTTGAATTTGAAACAGCAAAACAGTCCAATCAACTCGAAATATGGGGACGGTCAGTACCAAGAAGGAAACCATTCATCGATTTCCGGCGCCTCAAATATTACGTAATTACGTAATTACGTATAATTGAATCAAATATTGTTGGAGGTTGATATGGCTGAAGCCCAAGTAAATGATCCAGAGAGACTTGATAAGTTCACGCTCTCCATTACTCGTGAAGACAAAAAGGCCCTTAAGCAATACGCAGCCCAGCAGGAGAAAACTGTTGCCAAAGTCGTGCGCGAATGGATTGACGAGAAGTGCAAGGGGGAGAAGTGATGTCTCAGACGGCGCAAGCGGTCGTTCAGAACCTTGTTGATCGCGCTGTCAAGCTGGGCGATCGTCAGCTCGCTGCCGATATCCGCGCCTTTGCGGCGCAGCGCCAGTTTGGGCTTGTATTTGAACACAACCGTCCAGAGCGACTTCGCCTTTATGGCAAACCTATCATGGAGGGCGATGTCGTACAGGTGCTTCCCGAGCGTGGTAAAAAAGAGGACTCTAGCTCCCAACTGCTATGGTTGGTAAATGCCGTTCGGGGGGGGGTTGCTGATCTAAAGTCATATCAATCGCCCTCATATGACGAAAACGAATGTGAGCCCCGCTCTGTTGCTGTCGACGATGTCGTGCCTGTTGCTGAATATGACCAGCCGATTTATGCTGGCCTCAAAGAGACCGGGCGTGTCGAGCGCGCTGGCGATAAGCCCTATCAAGTAGTCATTAACGGCGAAAACTACCATGCTCTTGAAACCTTGGCCTTTGCCTATGCAGGCAAAGTGGACTGCATATATATTGACCCACCCTATAACACTGGCGCCCGCGACTGGAAATACAACAACGATTACGTCGACGGCTCCGACGCCTATCGACACTCCAAGTGGCTTGCCTTCATGGAGCGTCGCCTCAAGCTCGCCAAGCAGCTGCTCAACCCCAACGATTCGGTACTCATCGTGACGATCGACGAGAAGGAGTACGCAAGGCTTGAACTTCTTTTAGAGAGCGTTTTTCCCAACGCGACCGGTATCCAGACGGTTTCAATCACCATAAACAAGAACGGGGTTGCCCGCGGCAACCAGTTCAAGAGAGCTGACGAGTACGCTGTCTTTTGCTTTTTTGGTACCGCCGCGCCGTGCCAAGTGGACCGCAGACTCTATTCCGTTGAGTTCGGAGAACTTGAGGAAAAAGTGGCTGATGACGCGTCGAGCAGCCGCTCCCAACGTAAAGTACGTTGGGAGTGGCTGCTGAGGGGCGGTCCCAATGCCGCTCGCACCGCAAGGCCGAACCTCTTTTATCCCATCTATATCGATGAGGAGACCGCGACCATTAAGGAGCTCGGCGCTTCTCTCCCCCTTGAACAAGACTGGACAAAGATACCGACAAAAACGGGTCTCAGGGCAGTTTGGCCTATTAGGACCGATGGCCGAGAGGCGACTTGGAGGATCTCCCAGAATGCTCTACAGGCCAAGCTTGATCGCGGGTGCGCAAAAGTAGGTGAGTACAACAAAAAGAGTGATCGGTACTCCCTCCTTTACCTAGGAGATTCCCAAGAGGAGCGTCTCAAGAATGGAGAAATTAAACTCATCGGCAAGGCTGAGGATGGGTCCTTGCTTCTCGAAGAGCAGGGAGAGCGCTCTGCCATTCCAACAACCGTTTGGAGTGGCACACAGTTCTCTGCCGGTGAATACGGGAGCCGATATATCAAAAAGTTCATCGGCGATAGGCGCTTCACATTTCCAAAGTCCCTTTATGCGACCGAGCTCTCAATCGCTTCCGTTGTTGCCGACAAGCCCGACGCCCTTATAGTCGATTTCTTCTCAGGATCGGGCACCACGGCACATGCCGTCATGCGCTTGAACCATCAGGACGGCGGGCGCAGGCGCTCCATCAGCGTAACGAACAACGAGGTCTCCGAGGACGAATCCAAGAAGCTCACCAAGCGCGGTCTTCGTCAGGGCGACCCCGAATGGGAGGCACTGGGCATCTGCCAGTACGTTACCAAGCCTCGCGTCACGGCGGCCATCACGGGCAAGACGCCCGAGGGCGATCCCATCAAGGGTGACTACAAGTTCACCGACGAGTTCCCCATGGCCGACGGCTTCGAGGAGAACGCCGTCTTCTTTGACCTCACCTACGAAGACCCAGACGCCGTCGAGCTGGGCGTGGCCTTCGAGGAGATCGCGCCCCTGCTCTGGCTGCGCGCTGGTTCGCGTGGCAGCATCATCAAGCACGAACAGCCGGGCTTTGCCATGGCCGACGCCTACGCCGTCCTTTTCGACTTTGCTTCGGTCGGCGCTTTCATAGACGCCGTCAAGCAGAATGCAAGCATAGGGTGCGCCTATGTGATCACGGACGACACGGCTCGATACGCCTCCGTCAAGGCACAACTGCCTGGGCTCGACGTCGTCCGCCTGTACGAGAACTACCTGCAATCGTTCAAGATTGCCGCCGAGGATGCGGTGAGGTAAACATGAGAGTCGAACTTAAGGATTTCCAAGCCGGTGCGGTCGCGACCCTGGCGAACAAGTTGCAGTCGATGCGCCGCCGCTACGAGCAGGACGGCGAGCTGTCCTCGATATGCCTCGCATCTCCCACGGGGTCGGGCAAAACGGTCATGTGCGCGGCGACGATCGAAGCGCTCTTCTTCGGAGACAATGATCTGGGCCTCATGCCCGACGAGAATGCCGCTGTTCTTTGGCTCTCGGATTCCCCGAGCCTGAACGATCAGACGAGCGTGCGTTTCTCCAACGTGGCGGACAAGCTGGCAGACAGCATCCTCGACAGGCGCCATCTGGTCACGATTACCAACGACTTCGGAGCCGCGCACGACATTCTCGAACCGCGCCATGTCTATTTCCTCAGCAAGGACCTGCTTAGCAAGAATGGCCTGCTCACCAAGGGTGGTGAGGCCAACTCCGGCCGCGTGTTCTGGGATATCCTTGACCGCACCATCAGGGACCCGGAGCGTAACCTCTATCTGTTCATAGACGAGGCCCACCGCGGCCTGGGGGCCAATGCATCAAGTGAGCGCGGCACCGCGACGATTTACGCCAACCTAATTGATGGCCTGGATGGTCGTGCAGCGATGCCCATCGTCGTCGGGGTCTCCGCCACGCCGCAGAGGTTCGAGGCAGCTATGGACCAGCGCGCCGATCGCGTGCGTATGCCAAAGGTCGCTGTGACTCCTCGCGAGGTCCAGGAGTCAGGTCTGCTCAAGGACATCATCGAGTTGCGCGTGCCAGAGAAGGATGACCCAGTCGAGCACCAGTACCTCACTATGGCGTGCGAGCGCTATGCCCTGGCCTGCCGCGAGTGGGGCGAGTACTGTGCCCGTGAGGGCGAGAGTCCCGTCAACCCGCTGCTGCTCATCCAAGCGGCGGACAACGTGAGCAACTCGGCCCTGGCTGAGATGTGCGATCAGATCACGGGCCTGGTCCCCGGCCTTTCCGAGGTGATGTCGTTCGCCAACGTCTTCGGCGAGCATAAGGACATCGCGGCGGGAAAATACCTCATTCCCTATGTCGAGCCCGAGTTCGTTCAGGACACCTCGCGCATTCGCGTGCTCTTCGCCAAGGAGGCTGTCTCCAACGGATGGGACTGCCCGCGAGCGGAGGTCATCTTCTCGCAGCGCAGGCGTTCGGACTCGACCTATATCGCACAGCTTGTGGGACGTATGGTACGCACTCCACTTGCGCGGCGCATCGAATCCGATGATCTTTTGAACTCCGTCGCCTGCTACCTGCCCCAGTTCAATCCCGAGAGCACTCAGGACGTGGTCGACTACCTCATGGGCCGCAAGGACGACATGGGCGAGAGCTCCATCGGCAAGCAGAACATCGTTCTCAACCCCGTGACTATTACTGCTGCCGAACCAAAAACCAATGAGGAGTATCAGCAGGAGCTGAGGGCATACGAGGAGAACCTGAAGGCTGTCGAGGCTGCCCGTCAGGCGCAACCCGGCTACCAGTCATCGCTGGAGGGCTTTGCGACCCAAGAGCCCCTGGACATGCAGGGCACCCAGCCATCGATCGTTTCCCCCGTTCAAGGCTGTGGCAATCTGCCCCTTAACGAGAAGCCGGTTTCCCAAGCTGGCACGGCTGGCGGCGATAGCCCCGCCGAGTCAGAGATTGCGCACTTCAATTCGGTCCAGCCGGCGCCTGTCGCGAAGCCTATCCCGATGTCCAAGCCTGAGCCGCCAAACAAGCGAGAGCAATCCTTCACACATGACGAATGGGAGGGAATTCGCACCGCCTTCGACTCCATTCCCGTGCAGCGAATTCCGAAGAAGGCCAGAAACGAATTCCAGAGCTTGATTAAGACGGCAACCCTGCTCGTCGAGACCGGTCTCGATGTCAACGCTGCAGCGGACGTGAACAGGCAGTTCACCCAGAAGCTCAAGGGCTATATCGTTGCCAACGAAGACGAATACCGCGCGGCGCGCCATGACGTAGAGGTTGCTGAGACCGTCAAGATTACGCTCGATAAGCTCAATGAGACCGAGGACCAGGAGCAGGAGGAGGCTCGTACGGACGCAGAAGGCCTCAAGAAGGCCGCTCGCGACGCCGACATACGCTTCACGAAGGAGCTCACGCAGGCATATCGCCGCGCCAACTTCAAGGAGCTCGGACGCCCTGAGTGCGATCTGCGCCTTGCCGCAGCAGTGCGCACGCAACCCATCGTTGATGCGCTCGAGGACTGGGCAGCTCGCTGCCGAAAGGACTACTTCGACAAGGTCGACGGATCCGGTGACTACGACGACCTCAACGACGCCGCAAAGCTGCGTTATGACGAGCTAGCGCGTGAAACCGAAGGAAAGCGCCTCACAAAGATAGAATGGCCCACGTCTACCAGCACGTCCGACAACTTTGCCAAGTATCCACGCCATATCGTGCAGAAGGAGGACGGTCTCTGTCCGCTCGACTTGAAACCGGTCGAAGACTTTATCGTTAAGAATGAGCTGGCGAAGAGTCGTACGGTTGCCTTCTATCGCAACCCATCGGGCAGCATGTCGGCCAAGGCGTTTTCGATTCCGTACTCGTCATCAGTGGGGCGCATGGCCCTGCACCCAGACTTTCTCTTTTTCGTGAAGGACAGTGACGGAACGATCAGGCCGTCGATTATCGATCCGCACGGTGATTTCCTCGGCGACACGCTTGCCAAGCTCAGAGGTTACGTTGCCTACCTGCGCGAATATCCTGACGTGTTCAAGCGGGTTCAATTTGTGGGCGATATGGGCAACGGCGAGTATCGTGTTCTCAACCTGTTGCGCGAAGACGTCCAGAATGCCATCGAGAACTACAATGAAGTCGACTGCAAAGCCCTGTTCTATGGCACCTTCGCAAACAACTATCACTAGATGCCGATAACACGATCATTTGTGTAAGACAGAATCGGAGCAGCCAATGGCAACCGTAATCGATGCAGAACCAATCCCTTCCTTGCCAGATTTAATTGACAAAATCGGCGACCAGCAGGCATGGGTAACGCTCGACTCGGAGCCCGCCGGCGATGGAAAGTACCTATCCATCGCCGGCTACCGATTCGCCTGGCGCCCAATATTTATCAAATGGTCCGATCCTGAAGACTCAGCCAGGCTCGCCGTCGTAATCGATACGAGCAGCCTCGACATTCCCGTTGAACTATTGATCGGCGAGACCGCCGCCTTTACGAACCGATAGCTCAGCTAACCCGAATAGCCCATTGGACATCAACGGCGCCCTTGGATAAGGGCGCCGTTTCCCTTTCACTTGACTCACGAACATAGATAAATGTCACATAGCGGCATGTTCAGAGCGCACTAGCTTGGTAACAGCAAATAAAAACGTAGCAACAGCCACAGTTCGGCATCCGCCGGGAGGCGACCACGGCTCCGCGACCGGGTGGCACCTCCGCTACGCCGCGTCAAGGGGGCCCATGAGACCCCGCACAAACCTCCGCTCCGCTCCGGTTGGTGGAGGTCGTCATGGACCTCCCTTGACCCGCCTTCACTCCGGTGCGGCTTTGCAGGGAGCAAAGCCGACGACGACGCGTGGCGTCGCCATTCGGCTTTGCCCGCAGGGGCGAGATGTTGAGGGCAGGTGCCCGGAACGGAGGAAGAGATGCAGCAGCTGATGACCGAGGAAATTGCCAAGACGGTGCCGAGGCTCTATGGGCAGGACGGGGCGGAGGACCCCATCGTCCACGTCCACTACTTCTCGTGCGTAAACGGATGGGACTGGTACCTCACCGAGTACGACCCGAGGACCGGCGAGGCGTTCGGCCTCGTGCGCGGCTTCGAGACGGAGTGGGGCTACTTCAGCGTCCGCGAGATGGAGAGGGTGAACCGCGAGAAGGGGTTCGGCGTCGTCGAGCGCGACGAGCACTTCGAGCCCGCGCCCGCCAGCGCATTCGAGGGGAGGTAGCCGCATGGTCACGGTCGAGTTCGACTCCATGGGCGAGGCGGTCCGCCTCGCCCTCGTGGCCGATGAGTACGTGGGCGGCGGCCTGGCCGTCCTCCTCCTCGACGCCACGAACCCGCGCTCCGAGGGCTACATGGCCGAGTGGGGCGTGCTCACGGCGAACGTGCCGGCGGCGGCCGAGTGGTGCCGCGGGCGCGGCAACATCGCCATCGACGCCGCGGTCCCCGCGGAGCTCCTCGAGGCGCTCGAGGCCGCCGGCTTGCTCCGCATGGCCGCCCACTCGGCGGCGTCCGGGATGGCCCGCTACCCGCTGGCTACGGTCGCCGGGCGCGCCCTCGACGGCGTGGGCGGCCTGCCCGAGACCCTCGAGGAGGCACTCGGCTCGACGGTCGTCGTCGAGTACGAGTCGGGCGGCGACGCCGGTGCGTTCGAGGTGGGGACCGCGGCGGCCGGATCGGCCGAGCTCGAGTGCCTCGTCGCCGCCGCGAGGTCCGAGGCCGACGCTCTGGCCGGCGCCGGCGGATGGGCAGCCGTCCGGGTCGGGTTCGGGGATGCCGAGACCATCGACTGCGAGACGGGGCGGACGGTCTACGCGACAGGGGCGTAATAGCCCCGGCCGCCACCCGCACGGGCATACCGGCGACGGCGTGCCCCTCGCGGCGTTTCCCGGGGATGGATCGCGCCATCCCCGGACCCCTGCGCTCCAAAGGGCCAAAGGCCCCTTGGGACCCCGGCTATCGTTCTCATCTGGGAACATGGTAGGGGAGGAGGCGAGGGCTGCAAGATGCTTGCCGGCAAACACTGTACCGTCCCAAATCCACACGGAGATTAGTCAGGGTCACCTCTTCGCTTCTGGGCGGACGGTGAATTCTGGCAATCGAGCTTTATTTGTATTTGTTCGCCGAGGCCTGCAAGACGCACACTTCGCAGATAGTGGTGTCGTGCGATGTGGGATATCAAGAGGGAGGCCGCAGGACGTAAGCCTGTGCATGAAGGGCTACCCAATGTTTTGAAAATGACATAATTGGTGGCAAGCTAAAGCGATCGGAGCAACCATGATTCTTGACAGCCTGCGCAACAGCGCATCTTTTAATGAAACCGACCGAGCCATTGCTACCTATCTGCTCAATCACACCGGTGACCTTAAGACCCTCACCATGGCAAAGCTTGCACAGGAGACTTACACTTCGAACGCGACTATCATCCGCTTTTGTAAGAAACTGGGCCTAAGCGGCTATCGTGAGTTGATCATGCAGCTCATTCAGGAGATAAGTGGAGACTATCTTTTGGCTGCCACAGTCGACCGCAATCGTCCTTTTGACAGCTCCGATTCAATTGAGGCCATCGAGGGCAACCTCGCGAATCTCCTGAAGGGCATCATAGATCAAACAAAAATCGAGCTTGATATCGCCAAATTGGGCACAATCGCCAAGGCAGTCCTTAGCGCCCCGCGAATTTACATCTTCGCGAAAGGGGAGAGCTATCTGGCGGGATGTATCTTTCGCAACAACCTTCTCAAGCTCGACCGCCATGTCACCATGGCCGACGACGGAGGCCTGCAAACGCTGCATGTTAAAAACGGCAAGCCCGGCGACCTGTATTTATTCCTAAGCTACAGCGGCATTCACTATGACTATTCCAAATATGCTGCCACTCTTTCAGAGCGTGGAATCAAACCGTGCCTGATCACTGCATTTTCTGATTCAGCACTCGCCAAGCAATGCGATACCGTTTTGCTTATTCCAAAATCAGAGCGCGTGATTGGAAAGGTGGCGAACTACTCCTCCATGATTTCGCTCACGTATACGCTTCAAGTCATTTATTCGCTTATATTCAATCAGGACTATCAAGAGAACTATCGCGTAAAACGCGAGGCCGATTCGTTCATCTTTACGGGTTTTACTGAGATTTAGCCATACAAAAGGGGCCCCAAAGCCAAATTACTTTGGGGCCCCTTTTTGCGCTTTCGATATTTGGACAGTTCCTCTATTTCAGTTCAGGCCAATAGCCCTTGTTCGCCTCGATCATATCGTCCAAAACCTCCTTGGCTACGCGGGCTGAGGGGATCGTGCGATTGAGAGTGAAGGCTTCGAGTGCCTTCTGATAGGAGCCCTCGATAACGGCTTCGACCACAAGGCCTTCGCAGGCATCCTGCTGTTCGATAAGGCCCTTGTAGAAGCGGGGAATCTTCCCGACGCGGATCGGTTCGGCCCCTCGATCGGTAATGTACGCCGGAATCTCGACCGTTGCGTCGTCCGAGAGATTCTCGATTGCACCATTGTTGGGCACAATCACCAGCTGGCGATGGCGCAAATCCTTTGCCAGAGACTTGACGACATCGACAATGAACCTGCCGTGGACGCCCACGTAGAACTGCGTGAGATCGACCTTTTCACCGCGCTTAAGCGCCGCGGATGCATCAAAGATGCGCTTTTCGCGGCCGTTTACGACTTGCATGCCACGCGTGTTATTGATGTCCATGTATTCCACGCAGGCATCGGGCAACAGGTAATACTGGTAATAGGTGTTGGGGAGGTAATCCTGGAATAGCGTGGAAATCGTCGCCGCATTCTTGAAGGTATGGGCCCAATCGGGATCCTTTACCAAAGCGTCATTGAGGCTTGCCTCGGAAATGTAGCCGTATTTACGCACGTGCTCTTTGAGCTTGTCTGTAACGTCGACGCCCTTGCAACGCACGTTGGTGAACCACCCAAAGTGATTGAGGCCAAAGTAATCGACCTCGATATCGTTGAGCTCGCACCCTAAAATCTCTGCCATGCGGGCTTCAATCTCAACCGGCATATCGCAAATGTCGAGAATGCGAGCGTTTGGACGTAGCTTGTGCATCGCCTTAGCTACGATGGCTGCAGGGTTGGAGTAATTGACGATCCAATAGTCCTTGCAGGCGTATTCCTCGCAGAAATCGACAAGCTCGCACATGGGGAAAATGGTCCTCATGCCATAGGCCATGCCACCTGCTCCGCAGGTCTCTTGGCCGACTACGCCATGGCGCAGGCTGATCTGTTCATCTTGGATACGCATCTTGAGCCCGCCCACGCGCATCTGAGCCATAACAAAGTTCGCATCTGTAAATGCCTCTTTGGGGTCGATGGTTACATGCAGGGGAATCTCGGGAGCAAGGTCATCGATAACTGCTTTAACCACCACGGCGACCGTGTCCTGGCGCTCCTTGTCGATGTCATAGAGCCAAAGCTCGCGAATCCCCAGTTCATCCTTTTGATCAATCAGGTCTTTGACGATGCCGGCAGTATAGGTGCTTCCGCCGCCGCAGATGACAATCTTGTATCCGTTCATGTTGTTCATGCCTTTCAAATCAAATCGAGCCGCAGGCAATCCTGGCCGCTATCTGTATGAAGTAAGTCACGATGTTGATAACGGCCGCCATGCCCGCAATGCTGCCCGCATCCGCGTGCTTTCCTGAATGCCGGGTCCAAGCCGCAGCGAGTAGACCAAGGAGTGGCCAGATAAAGCCACACACGAATGCAGCCATCAGGGCGAGAAGACCCCTTGTCGACTTTTCTTTGTACATGTTGAGCAAGCGTTCGAACATGCCTCGGATTGAATGAAACGTTTTGGTCAACATGAGGTCTCCTCGCTTATCGCCTGTCGATTAGGCGAGCGTTAATCTTCCAGATTGAGGATGGGACGAAGCAGGTCGTAGACGGAGTGCACGTTGGTTCCCACGACAATTTGGACATTAGTGCCGTTCTTAAATAGGCCCTTGTCGATAGCCTTCTTGATGGTCTCTTCGTTGACCTTGTTGGGATCCTTGACTTCGACACGGAGGCGAGTCATGCAGCAGCCCATGGTGTCGATATTGTCCTTACCGCCAAGGCCATCGATAATGTTTTGCACCATCTCCTGCTGTTTTGCGTCGACTTCCGGCGTTCCGGAAGACTCGAGGGCGCTGGTGTCGCCGGAAACCTCAGCGGACCATTCTGCGGAACGACCGGGCGTCATGAGGTTGAGCTTCTTGATAACCATTGCCAGTACGACGAACGAAGCGGCGGCAAACACGATGCCCAAGACGATGTAAATCGGGAACTTGGTGATGCCCATTGGCAAAGGCAGGTTAACCGTGAGCAGCTCGATGCCGCCGAACAGGTTAAGCAGGCGGACTCCCAAGACAAACAGGAGCATCTCGCCCAATCCGTAGAACAGGCTGTAGACAACCCAGAGAATCGGGGACGCGAACAGAATCATGAAGTCAAGCGGCTCTGTGATGCCGGAGAGCATGGCGGTGATGTAAATAGGAACCAGCATGGCTGCGACGGCTTTTCGATTCTCAGGACGCGAGGTGGCGATCATTGCGAGCACGGCGCCAAGGGTTACGAATTCCTTGCCAAAGCCGAACATGGCAAAGCGGACGGAGGGGTCGACTGTGGTGAGGGATCCGTCGGCGATAAGAGGAAGCTCGGCATAGAAGATGTTTGCTGCACCGGAAACGCTCTGGCCAGCGACGACCGCCGTGCCGCCAATCGCGGAGTAGTCAAACGGCATCCACATAAAGTGGTGCATGCCGAGAGGTACGAGGACGCGGTTCAGGAAACCATAGATGAAAACGCCCAGACCGCCCGAGGCTGCGATGAATGAAGACGCGCTGCTGATGGCATTGGCGATAGGGGGCCACACGACGGTCGCTCCGATGCCGAAGACAATGCTCAGCGGGATCATCGCCAGAAGTGCCAGTCGGGGTCCGCCGTAAATTCGGATATAGTCCGATACCTTTACGTCGATCAGCTTGTTATAAAGCCAACCGCAGAAGCACCCGATGAGTACGCCGCCGAAGACGTTGACATCGGTAACCTGAAGCCCCAGGACCGTTGCCTGGCCAGTTCCATACAGACCCTGTGCGCCTGCCTTTGCTAGCTGATCGGTAAGCGTCAGGTAGGTGTTGTTGACATACAGGAACATGAGGTAACTAATGAGTCCAAACACTGCCGCGTTGGATTTTTGCTTCTTTGCGAAGCCGGCCGTTAGGCCGACCGCGAAAATCACGGGCAGGTTGCCGATCACCGCGGAGTTGGTTGCCGCGGAGAGCAGCGTGCCCAGATCCGCGACAGCTCCGCTGCCGAGCGAGCATACCGTGGCGATGGCCAAGATGATGCCCGTTACCGCAAGGTACAAAATAGGGTCGACGATAACGCGGCCAAAGTTCTGGAAGGCCGTTTTAACTTTATCCATCTCTTCCCCTCTCCTAACTAATCTCGGGGACTTGCCCCTTAGGCAGAGGTGGCACTCGCATGCTTGCCGGCGTTAGGTGTTGATGCCGCCTCTGTTTACTGATTTCATAATAGTTAGGGTGTTTACAAACAGGGTGGGCTGGAACAAACGGTTCTTAAAAACAAGTGCGACTAATCTTTTTCGTTGTTACCATCTTTCCATTTCGGCCAGCGGTCTTCTTTTTTGGGCAAACGGTTTTAAGTGCGAATGACTAACTGCACTTCAATTTGCCAGGTTTGGAATCGGCCTATCTCTTTCGCCTTAGGTTTTGGAGCTTGAATGCCGAGGGGGACGCCCTGGCTCTTGCCGTTCGGACATCCTGAGCGAAAGGAAGAGGAAGAGTGGGATAAGGATGGGACGTGGATTGATGATATCCCGGACGGCAACGATCACTCGATTGATGCGGTGCGGTATGCCATGATGGACGACGTTCTGCGCGGGTGATGGCTGCTGGTGGAAT
This sequence comes from Collinsella aerofaciens, assembly GCF_020709435.1. Taxonomy (GTDB): domain Bacteria; phylum Actinomycetota; class Coriobacteriia; order Coriobacteriales; family Coriobacteriaceae; genus Collinsella; species Collinsella aerofaciens_AU. The sequence goes on along the minus strand of NZ_JAJFDP010000018.1, from coordinate 1,595 downwards.
ACTCGGCAGCTTAATACTCGACGGTAGAATGCTCGGTATCTTGATTATTAGGCCCCGGGAAATGCTAGTTACCCCGGGCCGTTTTTGTCTTAAATCGTATTGATAGCGCTTCCTATGATGTAGAAGTAAAGAAGGACGACAAGGACGCCGGAGGCGATACCAAGCATGATGCAGATGATGCCCGCATCATGCTCCTCGGAGTCTTTTCGTGTGAGAAAGATGCCTCCCATAATCCAGCCAACGAGAGGAATAAGGAAGCTGATGATATATTGCGCGAGGAAAGAACGACGCTCCTCGTCATCCAGCTCTTCAGTAGAATCCTCGTCGTCCTCAATACCCAGGGCCATATTGCGGGCCCTGTTATAGAATTTGGCCTTATTGAGCTTTGCCCCGCAGAACCGGCAGACGTCTTCATGGAAATCGTTGGGACCGTCGCACTTGGGGCAGTTGATCTCCTTGGGGAGGTATTCTTCGGCTTTTGCCAGAAGGGCCCTTTCCTCGGCATCCTCCTCCTGGACGCGCATTGCCTTCAGCTTGAGGATGTAGGCAAGTTCCTCGGCCGAATACAGGTCTTTCTGCGTGTCATAGATGTACTGAAGCTGCTCGGAATCGGCATCACCGAGTTCCTCGTCAAGTTTGTTTACGTCTACCATGCGGCCCCCTCTCTCTTGATACGACAAGGATAGCTTAGGCAAGGGTACCGGAGGGGGCTGGGGTCGGTGAGGTGGCTAGATGGTGGGCTAGGCGGTGGGCGTAGTGGGCTCCGTGGTCGGTGGTGGCGTGTTCGATGATGTGGGTCGCGCGGGTGTTGGGGTTGTAGGTGACGATGCCGGCGTGGTGGCGATCGCCTTCGGGGTGGTAGGCGTAGAGCAGATCCTCGGCAGATTCATTCAATAGCTCAAACGTAACCACGGGCGACCCCTCTTCTCGGCTGCTTAATCCGAGGGTGCATTATACGGCTCGGCGCTTGTGACTGGACGGTTCAATTTGCTCGACATTGAGGGCGAGAGATTGGGCTGTCTATGGTCGGTGATGATGAGTATTGGGTGCCTGAGCACGTACGCGATTATTTGCGTGGGCTCGGCTTTGTGCTGCCGCTGGAGCCGATGGAGCAGGATAAGGGCGCACTACGGGCGCCTGGGATTTTGCGGCGCAACTCGGCGTGCCGAGTTCGTTTTTGCTGGTAGTGTGGTCGGTTAAACCGGAAAGGCGACGGCGGCCCTCCGTCATACGGCGCGCGGGGCGCGTATGACGGAGGGCCGTTTGCGCAGGCAGGGCCGTATGACGCGTCAGAATCCGTCGGGCGCGGCGGACACCTTGCGCTTCCTGCCGCCGGACGGCGACCCCTTGGGCTTTTTCGGCTTCTCCGGGATGCGCCAGACCGGTGCCGGGGAGGTATTCCGAACCTCCCCCTCGAGCGCCCGCGCGAGCAGCGCGCCCTCGGCCTCCGGCGACGTCATGCCCAGAAGCGGCCCCAGGAACGTCTCGGTGATGTCGCGGCTGGCGAGCGCCATCGGGCCCTCGGCGTCGATCACGAGCACGCCGTTCTCGCGCGCGCTCCAGGCCATGAGCTCCGACGGGGTGATCAGCGGGCG
>NZ_JAJFDP010000017.1:0-40407 GCF_020709435.1 Collinsella aerofaciens | reverse complement strand
TGTGACCTCCCGGTTATCAGCCGGACGCTCTAACCAACTGAGCTACAGGTCCATCGCGCAAGGGATATATTAGACGAGTCGTTACGCGCGCGTCAACAACTTTTTTGAAAATCTTTGAGGGGTGTGTCAGACGGCTGGGCGAGATGGGTTAGGTTTGCTGCTCGGGCAGTCCTGCGCAAGACGAAGGCCACATTAAGTGGCCTTCTTTGCGTGCGGAACTCGCGACAAACCTAACCCATCTCGCCCAGCCGTCTGACACGGGGCTCCAAGTTTGTCAAAAAAGCGGTCGGCGCGCAGGTGCGCCGACCGCCGATATATGGGGTCTGATATTTTCTATCAGCTAGGGCCTCTTACTCGTCGAGGAGATCTTCTGGCATGTCGTTGCCGTCGCCTAGATCGACAGGGGTTTCTTCGGGGGCAGAGCCGTCCTCTGCACCTTCGCCTTCGGGCTTCTCCTTGGCGGCCGTCATGCGGGCTACGGCGCAGATGCGGTCGTTGTCGTCGACGGTCATCATCTTGACGCCCTGGGTAGCGCGGCCAGTCTGGCTGATCTCGTCGGTCTTGACGCGAATGACCGTCGCGCCCTCCGTCACGATGAACAGCTCGTGCTGCGGGCCCACCGTCTTCATGGCCGCGAGGTTACCCTTACGCTCGGTCATTTGGATGGTGTAGACGCCCTGGCCGCCGCGATTCTGCTCCGGGTAGTCCGCGACCGGCGTGCGCTTGCCGTAGCCGCGCTCGGTGATGACGAATAGATCACCGTTGCCGTTAGTGACTTCCATGCCCAGAACGCTCACGTCGTCCTTCATACCGATACCGCGAACGCCGCTGGTATCGCGGCCGGTGGCGCGCACCTGCTCCTCGGAGAACATGATCGCCTTGCCCGCGGTGGTGGCCAGGATAATCTTGTCGCCCTCGCGCACGCGGCGCACGTTCAGCAGCGCGTCGTCGTCACGCAGGTTGATAGCGATCAGGCCGTCGCGGCGGCTGCGGTCATATGCGCTCATTACGGTCTTCTTGACCATGCCGCTCTTGGTGGCAAACATCAGGTACTCGTCGGCAGGGAACTCGCGGCAGCTGATGACGCTCGCGATCTTCTCGCCCTCCTCGAAGGGCAGCAGGTTGACGATCGCGGTACCGCGCGCCTGACGCGTACCCACCGGCAGCTCGTGCACCTTCAGGCGATAGACCTTACCCTTGCTCGAGAAGAACAGCACGTACTCGTGCGTGGACGCGATGAACATCTCGTCGATAACGTCGTCCTCTTTGAGGTTGACGCCCGACACGCCCTTGCCGCCGCGCTTCTGGGCGCGGTAGGCGGCCACCGGGATGCGCTTGACATAGCCGGTGTGGGTGATGGTCACGACCATGTCCTCGTCGGCAATGAGGTCCTCGACGTCCAGGTCCTTCTCGACATGGCTGATCTCGGTGCGGCGCTTATCGCCAAACTTCTTGGAGATCTCGCGCATCTCTTCCTTAATGACGCCCAGGATCTTCTCCTCGTGCGCCAGCAGGTCCTCGTAGTAGGCGATGGCACGGCGCAGGCCGTCCAACTCTTCTTGGATCTTGTCGCGCTCCAGGCCGGTCAGGCGGCGCAGCTTCATCTCGAGGATGGCCGTGGTCTGCTCGGGCGTAAAGCCAAAGCGCTCGATCAGGCGGCTGCTGGCCTCGGAATCGGTCTGCGAGGAACGGATGATGCTGATGACCTCGTCAATATGGTCGAGAGCCATCAGGTAGCCCTCGAGGATATGCGCGCGGGCCTGGGCCTTCTTAAGGTCGAAGCGGGTGCGGCGGGTGACGACGTCGACCTGGTGATCGATGTAGTGCTGCAGCATCTCGCGCAGGCTCAGGCATTTGGGAACGCCGTTGACAAGCGCCAGGTTGTTGGCGCCGAAGGTCGTCTGCAGCGAGGTGTACTTATACAGGTTGTTGAGCACGACCTGCGGAATGACGCCCTTCTTGAGCTCGATGACCAGACGGATGCCCTTCTGGTTGGACTCATCGCGCATGTCCGAGATGCCCTCGATGCGCTTGTCGTTGACGAGCTGGGCGATCTTCTCCTGCAGGGTGCCCTTGTTGACCATGTAGGGAATCTCGGTAAAGACCAGGCGGTTGCGGCCGGTCTTGGTGGATTCCACGTGGGCCTTGGCGCGCACGGTAATGGAGCCGCGGCCGGTCTCGTAGCTCTGCTTAATGCCGGCGCTGCCCATGATGATGGCGCCGGTGGGGAAGTCCGGACCGGGCATGATCTGCATGAGCTCGTCGACAGTAGCGTCGGGATTATCGATCAGGTAGCAGGTTGCCTCGATCGCCTCGGTGAGGTTATGCGGGGCGATATTGGTGGCCATGCCGACGGCGATGCCCTGGCTGCCGTTGACCAGCAGGTTGGGGAAGCGCGCAGGCAGCGCCACGGGCTCGGCGAGTGATTCGTCGTAGTTGGGCTGCCAGTCGACGGTATCCTTCTGCAGGTCACGCAGCAGCTCCATGGCGGGCTTTGCCAGGCGGCTCTCGGTGTAACGCATGGCCGCCGCGCCGTCGCCGTCGATGTTGCCGAAGTTGCCGTGGCCGTCGATGAGCGGCGTGCGCATGGAGAACCACTGCGCCAGGCGAACCATGGCCTCGTAGACCGCGAAGTCACCGTGCGGATGGTACTTACCGATAACTTCGCCGACCGTCCAAGCGGACTTCTTGTGCGGACGGTTGGGGTAGATGCCGCTCTCGTTCATCGCGTACAGGATGCGGCGGTGCACCGGCTTTAAGCCATCGCGCACGTCCGGCAGGGCACGTGCCGTGATAACCGACATCGAATACTCGATGAACGACTGCTTCATCTCGCGGCCAAACTCCGAAATCTGGAGCTGGCCGCCATTGATATCCTCGCCGGCCGAGGCGCCGCGATCGACTTCGCCAAAGCTCTCCTCGAGCTCGGCGTCGTCTTCTTCCTCATCATCATCGGCATCGGGGTTATAGGCGTCCGGATCGCCGTCCTCGCCCTGCTCAGCACGGGCAAGCAGGCGCTTCAGATCATCGGGCATACCGGCATCGCCGGCCTCGTCCATACCCTCGTTATTGTTGATATCGTCTGCCACGTTACCTCCTCTTAAGCGTCAAGGAAACGCGCGTCATGCGCATGTTTTTCAATGTACTCGCGGCGATAGCCGACCTCGGAACCCATCAGCTCGCGCACGGCGCGGTCTGCCACCACGGCGTCCTCGATCGACACGCGCTGCAGGATGCGGGTCTTGGGGTCCATCGTCGTCGAGGCAAGCTGCTTGGGGTCCATCTCGCCCAGGCCCTTGTAGCGCTGGACGGTATAGCCCTTGCGCTTTTTGGTGATCTTGCCGTCCTTGGCCTTGCCGTCCTCGTCGTTATCGTCGGGGTTCAGGCCCAGGCTCTGGATGGTGTCGCGCAGGATCTCGTCTTCGGGCTGGCGGCCGTTGGGATACACGTAGTGGATCTTGTTGCGCACCTTAATGCCAAAGATGGGCGGGCAGGCAACATAGACGTAGCCGGCATCGATCAGCGGACGCATGTACTTGTAGAAGAACGTCAGCAGCAGGATGCGGATATGCGCGCCGTCGACGTCTGCATCGGTCATGATGATGATCTTGTGGTAGCGCGCCTTGGTGATATCGAAATCGCCGCCGTCGCCGGCACTCGTCGTGACGCCGCAACCGATCGCGGTAATCAGCGACTGGATGGTGTCACTCGAGAACGCGCGATGGTCACCAACGCGTTCGACGTTCAAAATCTTGCCGCGCAGGGGCAGAATCGCCTGGATGTCTCGGCGGCGGCCGTCCTTGGCCGAACCGCCTGCCGAGTCGCCCTCTACAATGAAGAGCTCGGTCAGCTCGGCATCGCGCACCGAGCAGTCGGCGAGCTTACCGGGCAGGGACGCCGTCTCGAGCAGGCTCTTGCGGCGGGTCGCCTCGCGCGCCTTGCGGGCGGCGTTGCGCGCCTTGCAGGCCTGTTGCGCCTTCTTGACGATCTCGCGGGCGGGCTTGGGATGCTCCTCCAAGTAATCGGCGAGGCCGTCGGTCACGATCTTGAGCGTCAGCGCTCGCATATAGGAGCTACCGAGCTTGGCCTTGGTCTGGCCCTCAAACTGCGGGTCGGGCAGCTTGACCGAGATAACGGCCGAAAGGCCCTCGCGTACATCGTCGCCGGTCAGGTTGGCGTCTTTTTCCTTGAGCAGGTTCTGCTTGCGCGCGTAGTCGTTGATCACGCGGGTGAGCGCGGTGCGGAAGCCCTCAAGGTGCATGCCGCCCTCGGGGGTGTAGATGTCGTTGGCAAACGACATGACGTTCTCGCCGTAACCGCTATTCCACTGCAGGGAAACCTCGACCTCGCCCATCTTGGTCACAGACGCGCCCGGGTCCGATTTGCCCTCGATGTAGATGGGCTCCTTAAAGGCCTCGGGGACGTCCTTGCCCTCGTTGAGGAACTTGACGAAGTCGATGATGCCGCCCTCGTAGCAAAACTCCTCCACATGGGGAGTCGCCTCGCGCTCGTCGGTCAGCACGATTTTGAGGTTCTTATTGAGGAACGCCGTCTCCTGCAGACGGTTGTGCAGCGTATCGAAATCGTAGATGCATGTCTCGAAGATCTCGTCGTCGGGCCAGAAGGTGACGGTGGTGCCCGTCGAATCCGAGGTGCCCACGACCTCCATCTTCTTAACGGTCTTGCCGCGCGAGAACTCCATCTCGTAGGTGTTGCCGTCGCGACGAACCTGAACGACCACGCGCTTGGACAGTGCGTTGACGACGGAGATACCAACGCCGTGCAGGCCGCCCGAGACCTTATAGGCCGAGTTATCGAACTTACCGCCGGCGTGCAAGATCGTCATGACGACCTCGAGCGTCGGGATCTTTTTAACAGGGTGCTCGTCGACGGGGATGCCGCGCCCGTTGTCGACGACCGTGATGGAGTTGTCGGCGTGGACCGTCACCTGGATCTCGGTGCAGAAACCGGCCATGGCCTCGTCGACGGAGTTGTCAACGATCTCCCACACCAGGTGATGCAGACCGCTGGCGCTCGTCGAGCCGATATACATGCCCGGGCGCTTACGAACGGCCTCGAGACCTTCGAGAATCTTAATCTCGCCGCCATCGTAATCGTTTTCGTTTGCCACACGTCCTCCTTCAGTCAAGAAAATGTGTACAGCCTTACTAGTTTATCGTAAAAAATACCCTCGGGAACGAGGGTATTTGGCTCTACAAGGCCACCAGATGCGATTTAAGGCTCTTTTTTGCTTTCTACGCCCTTGGCCCACTCGGCACTGGCTCTCATGGCATTCTCGAGGGCCTCGCGCAGTTTTTGGTCTTCGATGGGCGCCACTTGGCGCTCAATCTCGGTGCGCTCGGCCTCACTTAGGTCGGCGTGCGGGGCCGGCGGGCGCTCGGTCGTCGCCGGGCGCAGGCGCTGCTTGGCGGCGGGCGGCGTGTGACCCGGCGCGGTGGTTTTGAACACCAGGCCGTCCACATGCGCACCGGCGCGCTCCATGCGCGCGCGGATGATCTCGCGCAACAGCGTCATTTCCTGCGTCCACGAGGACGAATCGAGATATACCAGCAGCTCATTGGACTCGGGCAGGTAGCGCAAGCCCGTCACATGCCGCCCCTCGCGCGTGCCCGAGCACACCGCGTTCCACGCGCGATAGACCGCGCGCGACTCCTCGGCAGCCTCCATCTGCGCGCGGCGCTCAGGTGTCGCGGCCGCCAGGATGCGCTGACGCTCTGCGTTCAAAAACCCGCTGAAGGCGACCGTCTCGCTCTCGCGCTCGTAATTAGCACGTCTCACCCATGCTCACCACCTTGGCTCGATCAAGCAGGTCATCGGTAAAATACCCCAGGTTGGTCGTGGTTATGACCGTCTGGATATCATCGCCGATCAGCCGCAGAAAAGCACCGCGGCGTTCGCCGTCGAGTTCGCTCATCACGTCGTCCAAAAGCAGCAACGGGGCGGTGCCCAGGACATCGCGAGCCACGGCCACCTCCGCCACCTTCCAGGCCAGAACCAACGTTCGCTGCTGACCTTGGCTGGCAAATGAACGGGCGGAGCGACCCGCCACGGTAAACTCAATCTCATCGCGATGCGGTCCCACCAACGTCACGCCGCGGCGAATTTCCTCGTCGGCGTGCTCATCAAGGGCAGCCAGCATGCGCTCGTACGCCCAGCCCTTCAGCTCTTCGCGATCATCGACCTGGGGCAAATCCCCCAGCGTGGACGTATAGGTCACGTTGGCAGCCTCACCGGATGCCACTTGCCCGTAGGCAGTGTGCACATGGCCCGCCAGCCGGTCGAGCAGGGCCAACCGGTGCACAAGCAGGGCCGAGCCCGCGCGGGCAATCGAATCGTTCCACGCGCCGAGCATCTCGCGACAGCACCAGGTCTCCTTGAGCAGGGCGTTACGCTGGGTCACGCAGCGCCCATAGGTGCTCGCAAGATCGGCATAGCGTGCGCTCAGCTGCATGCCAAAGTCATCGAGGGCGGCGCGGCGCACACTGGCGCCTCGCTTAACCATGTCCAGATGGTCGGGGCAAAACAGCACGCTCGGCAGAACCCCGCGTACACCGGCGGCAGAGCATCTCTTGCCGTTGCGGCTAAACGAGCGCTTACCGTCCTCCGCGCTCAATCCCATATCAAGCACGCGGCCGTCGCCCTCGAGCCTCAGCTCGACCTTGCACGAGCCCACGCCGTCATGGACGAGCTCGGCTGCGGTCGGATGCCTAAACGAGGCGCCGCTCGTCAGCAGCTGCAGCGCCTCTATGAGATTGGTCTTTCCCGCCGCGTTTGGTCCCGCAAGTATCGTCACGCCCTCGTCCAGGGCAAGACGATAGCTATCGAAGCTGCGGTAGTGCGCGACGGAAAGATCGCGGGCGAACATGGTCATGGCGCAGCGCTAGATGCGGACCGGCATGACCAGGTACAGGTAGTTGATCTTGTCGTAGGACTTGAAGATGCCCGCCTGCGAGTAGCTCTTGAGCTCCAGCGTGATCTCCTTCTCCTTGGACAGGGCATTGAGGCAGCCGAAGATGTAGTGGTAGTTGAAGGCGATGGTGCCCGACTCGCCCTCGGCCTCGACATCGATCGTCTCCTGCGCAAGGTCCTGGTCATTGGAAATGGAGGACAGGCCCATCTGCCCGTTCTCGACATCGATCTCGAACTTGACGGCGGGGTTGGCGCTCGCGATAACGGCCACGCGCTTGAGGGCGGCGTTAAAGGCGGCGACGTCGATCTTGACGCTCGTCACGCACGAATCGGGGATGAGCTGCTTGTAGTTGGGGTACACGCCCTCGATGCGGCGCGACACGTAGGTGGTGTTGCCGGCCTCAAAGACGACCTGGGTGTCGGTAGCCCCGATCATGATGGTCGCCTGGCTGGCCATGATGTTCAGCGCGTCGTTAAAGGCGTCGGCCGGAACGTTGAGTTCAAAGGAGCCCTCGAGGGTTGAGGTCTCGACCTGCGTATCGCACACGGCCAAGCGGAAGGAATCGGTCGCCACCAGGCGCACGGTGTTGTTCTCGACCTTCATGTGCACGCCGCCCAGGATGGGGCGGGCCTTGTCGGTCGAGGTGACGCGCCACACGCGGCCGACCATCTCGGACAAGATATCGGTCGGCAGCTCCACGGCACTCTCGATGGCATAGGCCGGAAACTCGGGGAAGTCATTGGCATCGAGCGTGTTCAGGCGGAAAGAGCTCTTCTCGCAACCAATCAGCACCTGGCGCTCGGACAGCTCAAAGGTGACCCGGGCATCGGGGAGAGTCTTGGTGATATTGGAGAGCATCTTACAGGGGATAACCATCTCGCCCTCTTCTTCGACATGCGCCGCGATGCGATGACGGATCGAGATGGTGTAGTTAGAGGTCTGGAATTCCAAGATGCCGTCTTGCGCCTTGACGAGCACGCCCGACAGGATGGGAAGGGTGGATGCCGAAGCGACACCCTTCATAACGACGCCGATGGCTTGTGTAAGCGAGCTCTGGCTGACGGTGAACTTCATCTTTTAATACCTTTCTATAGATATAAATATCTTAATAATAGTAATAGCACTGACGAAACTGTTGATTACTCCCAAAGACGCAGGTCAGACCCAGAAAGAGAATCGACAGCAACCTGTGTGCAACAGGGGTGGTTTTCCACGTTCAAAACCTGCGCAAAACTTTTCATCACCGCGGATTGGGTTTTAGACACCTTATGCCCGTGGTTTCGACAAGTTTTCAACAGGTGTCTCTATTTCCCTACGAGCGCAGTGTAATTTTATCGCGCAGCGACTTGAGGTCTTCGGTGACGGTGCGGTCTTCCTGGATCATCTTCTGGACCTTTTTGTAGCTCGTGCTGACGGTCGAGTGGTTGCGGTTGCCAAATTCGGCGCCCACCGCCGTGGTCGTCATCTCGCACATCTCGATGGCCAGGTAGATAGCGATATGGCGTGCTTTGGCGATATTGGCGTTGCGACGCGGGCCGATGAGCTCCTCGTGCGTCACGCCGTACTGCTCCTCGATGACGGACTGGACCGTCTGAACGTTGATTTTCTTGGCCGACGTGTCGAAGTACTGGCTGGCGATCGTGTCGATATCATCGAAGGTGAGCTCCCCGCCCTCGCGCTCGCGGTCGCCCGCTTCGCCGGCGCAGCGCTCACAGAAGCTCTCGAGCTCGCGGATGTTGGTGCCCGAGACCTCGGCCATGTGCTTAAAGTGCTCGTCGGTCAGGTGTCCGCCGTCGCCCCCGTAGGCCGCCAGTAGCGAATCGTCGCCCGCCTCGGGCGCGGCGGCGATGGTGTTCTCGTAATAGCGCTGCAAGATCTTGTATTTCATCTCGTAGCTGGGCTCTGCGACCAAGCAGAGCATGCCGGCATTAAAGCGGCTGGTCAGGCGTTCGTCCATGCTCAAGTCTTTGGGTGCGCGATCGGCTGCGATCACGACCTTTTTGTTGTTGCGGATGAACTCGTCCATAAGCTGGAAAAAGTAGTCCACGCTCGCGCGCTTGCCGATAATGTTTTGGATGTCGTCGATGATGAGCACGTCCACGCCGTGGTATGCCTGCATGATGGGAGCGTTGCTCTTCTTTTGGCGGTCGAACTCGGTCATCAGGTCGTCCAGGTACGCCTGGGAATTGGCGTACTTGACCTTGATCTCGGGAGATTTCTCGGCGAGCTCATTTTTGATGGCGAGCAGCAGGTGGGTTTTACCCAGCCCCGATTTGCCGTAGATGAACAGTGACGTGCACGTGCCGCGCTCGTCCGCCAGGGCGGCAAACTTGAGTGCCGAGCGATAGGCGTGGCTGTTCTCGGGCCCGTAGACAAAGTTCTCAAAGGTGAATTTTGAGTTTGCGGCGAGCGGGGCTCCATCCGTATTCTGCTCGGCCGGCACGGTCGGCGCCGGTATGGGTGAAGCGGGGGCCGCAGCTTGCGTGGATTTAGTCGGCGCTCCGCCCTTCATCTGGTTCATCATGCGACGAAAATCATCGGCCGAGAGCGTGTTCTTGATTGCAATGCCCGAATCCGCGCCCGCCGCCGCGTCGTGAGCGATGGGCATGTGTGTGACGGGTGCGTTCGTTGACGTCGCCGCCGCGATCGGCAACGGTGCCATGGTTTCACGGGAAACATCGCTGTGCTGGTGCTCGATTGTCGGCACCCCGTCTGCGGAGGCCGGCACCGCCGGGGAAGCGGTGGGAGCCGTGGCGGGCGCCGTCGCGGCAGCGGATTCCGCCGCGGCGCCTTGCGGTGCCACGATGTCGAGCGCAATCGGTGCAAAGGCGATTTCTTCCAGATAGGCCTCAATAGTTGGCTGATGCTTTTTGAGCTGCGCGATGGCAAAGCGCGAGGGGGCCTCGATCGTGAGCGTGTCTTCGGTCAGGCTCACAGCGCGCGATTGCCCCAACATGTTGATGAGGCGTGCATCTTGGCCATCGCGCTGGCAAAAGGCGATGGCATCCCCCAGGATGATGCTTGCTTCCTCGTCCACGGTCTCTCCCGTCCTTTAGCTCTGAGCTCGCACGCGAGCTGCGCCGAGTTCGGTCAGATGGTATTTTTGGCCATGCTTGATGACCAAGCCGGCCTGCGCCAAATCATTGAGCGTTCGCGACCAGGTGGGGGCCGAATTTCCAAACGCCCTCGCCAGATCGGTCGCGCCGCACGCCTGATTTTGCGCCAGATAGCCTAGCGCGGCGTTGCCGCGGTCGCTTACGAACACGTCCGGCTGTGGCTGTGCATACTGATTTGCCGCATTAGGATACATCATTTGAGCTGCTGGTTGTTGAGAACTCTGCATCGGTGGCATTTGCTGTTGAAAACTTTGAGGCCACTGTTGGTAAGGCTGCGGAGGCGTCTGCTGGGCCCAGGGGTTGTACTGCTGCTGCGGCATCTGCTGGTACGGCTGCTGATATCCCTGCTGGTACTGCTGCGGGAACTGCTGGCCATACCCCAGTGGCGGCATCTGCTGATATGGATATCCCTGTTGGTACGGCTGATAGCCCATTTGCTGGCCACCCGGCGCCCCCGTCGCCTGCTGCATTGCTGCTGCATCCTGATCAGCCAGCGGCATGGCCTCTGGCATGTTTGGCGGCATCGACATAGATGCCGCCTGAGGTTCTTGTGTGGGAAGCATTCCGGGCTGCTGCATCTGTCCCACGGGGGGCTGCATCTGCTGCGTTGCCACGGGCTGCTGCGCAAAAGCTCCCGGCAGGGGATATGTGGGCTGCTCCGTCTCGGGCCGCACGGCAGCGCCGCGTCCGCCGGCACGCTCGATTTCCTGCACGCGTTTAGGGTTCAGGCTTACCGTAACCACGGTGCCGTTACCCATGTTGTCCTCGATGGATACGGCACCGCCGGCGTTTTCCAAATACTCCTGCACCATGGGAAACCCTGCTCCGGTTCCACGGATATAGCGCTTCATCTTGCTGTTTGCGCTGGTAACGCCAAAGTCGAAAGCGCGTTCCTTGTCGTCGATGCCGGGTCCTTGGTCAGCAAAGCGGATGGTGTCTCCGTCGTCCAGAATCGAGATGATGGGCTCGGCAAAGTGCGCGTGGATAAAGTTTTCGACAATCTCGCGGATGACCATGAGCGAGATATGGCCACCTTGTTCTTTCATGCACTGGTAGACGGTGTTGGTCGTCTCTTCCAAATACGTGCGGACATCTTGCGGATCAATGACGATCACACGCGGTGTCGACAGCATGTCGTCATAGACGGCGATGCGCGCGGCGTACATGGCTTTTGGCGCCTGCGTGGTCGTCTGCTCGCCTTCCGCACGCTCTTCGCGTACGCCGGTGATGTGCTCGTTGTCGGGTGCCGGATCTCCGGAGTCGACCATGGTGTAAAAGTCGTCAGACATGCCGCTCGCAATCTTTCAAAAGGTTTCGAACAGATAGTAGCTCACCGTGCAATGTTTCTCATCTTTCGACAACTTTTCAAAACCTGTTGAAAACTTTGGAAATCGGACGAAAAGTTCTCAACATTGCCAACATGACCTGTTGAAAACTCGATGAAATATCGTGAAAAGTTGCCAACTGTCTCAAATACCGAATCTGCTTATGGGGGAACCGTGTACTCTTTGCAACCTTTTACCTTTGATTTCTTGACATTTGAACATTGATTTCCCTACAATCTTCAAGCTCACGTGTCTATATCTGCGTCCGCGTCCCCGCGGACACTCGAAATGCAGCAGGAGGAACTTAAGATGAAGCGTACGTATCAGCCTAATAAGCGTAAGCGTGCCAAGACCCATGGCTTCCGTGCCCGTATGGCCACTAAGGGTGGTCGTGCCGTGCTCGCCCGTCGTCGCGCCAAGGGCCGCAAGCGTCTCACTGTCTAGCAGCGATACACACATCTCGCATGAAGACTATTAAGTCTCGGCAAGATTTCGAGCATGTGTTCAGTCAGGGGCGTCGTTTCAATCATCCTCTGATTCGAATGACCATATGTGAATCGGTTAGCGAAGGCGACTCCGGAAGGGTCGCCTTCGTTGGTGCTAAACGGCTCGGTTGTGCGGTCGTGCGCAACCGTTCTAAGCGTGTGATGCGCGAGGCCGCCCGCAGCTGCGGATTTCCCGTTGCGGGTTATGACATCATCTTGTTCGCAACTCCCGAGACGAGGGTTTCCTCGCCGCAGGAGATGGACAAGGCGTTGCGTTCGCTTATGAAACGCGCCGGCGTTGCCGGGGAGGAGCGATGAGCAATCACGTCTTGCGGCGTGTTGCCATCGCTCCTATTCGCATATATCAACAGGTTATTTCGCCCTTATTGCCTGACGCCTGCATTTATTATCCAACGTGTTCGCAATACGCCGTTCAGGCGATTGAGAAATACGGTGTTTTGAGAGGCTGCTGGCTTGCCGTGAGGCGCATCGCTCGCTGCAATCCCCTGCACGTCGGCGGTTATGACCCTGTGCCCTAGCGGGCACTCGCTATCGGAGGAAAACTTACATGTGGGATTGGATCGTTAACATCCTTTTTGAGCTGCTCAAGCTCATCCAGACCTTTGCGGTCGACTGGGGCCTGTCCATCATCATCCTGGTGGTCATTATCCGTCTGCTGCTGACGCCGCTTATGCTCAAGTCGACCAAGTCGACGGCCCGCATGCAGGTGCTGCAGCCCAAGATGCTCGAGATCCAGGAGCGCTATGCAGACGATCCCCAGCGTCAGGCCGAGGAGATGCAGAAGTTCTACAGCGAGAACAAGTTCAACCCCATGGCTGGTTGTCTGCCGCTGCTGATCCAGATGCCTATCCTGTTCGCCCTGTTCACGTTGCTGCGCAATCTGCCACAGTACTTTGACGAGGGCACGTTCTCGTTCTTCAACATTCTGCCCGACCTGACCACGACGCCGAGCGCTTCCTTTGCCGATGGCTTTATGGTTGCACTGCCTGCGCTGGTCTGCCTGATCCTGTTTGCCGTCCTGACCCTGATTCCGCAGCTGTATATGTCTCGCAATCAGACTGGTCAGCAGGCCCAGAGCATGCGCATGATGGCCGTTGTTATGACCGTCATGATGCTCTGGATGGGCTGGAGCCTGCCCGTCGGCGTCCTGCTCTATTACGATGTATCTTCTGCTTGGCAGGTTATCCAGCAGATCTTCGTGACGCAGAAGGTTATCGACAAGGCCAAGGCCGATGAGGAGGAGCGTCTTAAGAACGCCCCGCTGCAGGTCGAGGTCACGCGCCGCGAGAAGAAGCCGCGTCCGCACAAGAAGAAGTAGTCGGGATATCAATCTTATTTAGGTACCTAACTTTTGGAGTACATTATGTCTGAAGAGATCATCGAGGATATGCTTGAGGAGGTTGCCCCGCAGGTTGCGGGCGATTATCCCGAGATTGCACAGCGCTACAAGGCTGGTGAAGAGCTGACTGATGAGGAGCTTGACACCATTGCCGATGTTGCGATTTCTATTCTGCGTTCCATCCTTTCGCACTTCGATGCCGCCAACTCTCCTATCGATGAGTATGAGGGCGATGAGGGCGAGCTGATTCTGGACGTAACGGCTCCTGACCTTGCTGTTCTCATTGGCCGTCATGGTCGTACCCTTGATGCCCTTCAGGTTATGTTCTCTTTGCTGGTGAGCCGCAAGCTTGGCTTTAGGTATCCGGTTGTGGTTGACGTTGAGGGCTACAAGAGCCGTCGTCAGGACAAGGTTGCCTCTATGGCTCAGTCTGCCGCCGAGCGTGCCATCCGTACCCATAAGAGTGTTTCGCTTCCGCCCATGAATGCCTATGAGCGCCGACTGGTTCATATTGCACTTCGTGGCAATGATGCTGTCGATACCCATTCTGAGGGTTCTGACCCTGATCGCCATGTGGTGATTGTTGCTCGATAATCTTCTCGAGCTTATGCTAAGGGGACGTGGTTTCCACGTCCCCTTTTTTTGTCAAAAGTTCTCGATACACTGATTTTTGTCAGAAAGGAGCTTCTGTTGTTTGTACTTACTGATCAGCAGACTGACGAGATGCTCAGCCGTCTAACTTCCTATTGCAAAGAGTATTCCTTGAGCGTAACTGATGCTGAGCTGAGGAAATGTATCCAGCATTTGGATTTGGTTCTGGAAACAAATAAGACAACCAATCTCACTCGTATTCTTAACGTTGAAGATGCTGCGGTACTTCATATCCTCGACTCACTTGTTTTGCTTCCTTATGTCAATAAGGCTCCTGATGGAGCTTTGCTCGATATGGGAACAGGCGCAGGCTTCCCTGGTATTCCATTAACGATAACCACGCATCGTAAAGCTACTTATATTGACTCTATTGGCAAAAAAGTTGATGCTGTCAATTCTTTTACTCATGCTCTCGGATTGAAATTTGGTCATGCAGTCCATGATCGCCTTGAAGAATATGCTCGAAGCCATAAGAAGCAGTTCTCTGTCGTAACCGCCCGCGCACTGGCCCCTCTACCGATTCTTGTTGAGTATGCGGCTCCGTACCTCAAGGATGGAGGGTTATTTGTTATCACGAAGGGCAATCCATCGGATGATGAGCTTGCTTCCGGCATGTCTGCAGCTAAGATCTGCGGCTTCACTTTGCTTTTGAATGACGCAATCGATTTGCCTGAGGGCTTGGGCCACAGGGAATTCATTGTTCTTAAGAAGAGCCATCCAGCATCCGTTACATTGCCTCGTGCAAATGGCATGGCAAAGAAGAATCCGCTTGCCTAGATGTTTCACGTGAAACATAATAGATACCAACAACTTGCAGTGTTTCACGTGAAACATGGCGGTTGATATCGAATCGGAATGTTTCACGTGAAACATCCCCCGTTTGACAGCTTTAATACACACCAGGAGGGACCGTGGGATTTCGCGACGTTAAGCGTTCGAAGAGCGCAAAAGACACGCGTATTATTGCAATCATCAATCAAAAAGGCGGCGTCGGTAAGTCAACGACGGCTGTAAACCTTGCAGCAGCACTGGGTGAGCAGGGTCGCAAGACGCTGATTGTCGACTTTGATCCGCAGGGAAACAGTACCAGTGGATTTGGAATTGAAAAAGAAGACCTTGACCAATGCATCTATGATGCATTGTTGAATGACGTACCGGCAGAATCGCTTGTTCTTGATACAAATTGCAAAAAGGTATTCGTTATTCCGGCGACAATTCAGCTTGCAGGCGCTGAAATTGAGCTCGTAAGCGCAATTGCTCGTGAAACCCGCCTCAAAGATTTGCTTGAGCCGATTCAGGACGAGTTTGATTTTATTTTCATTGACTGTCCTCCTTCGCTCGGCCTGCTTACCATCAACGCTTTGACTGCAGCAGACAGCGTTTTGATTCCGATTCAGTGCGAGTATTACGCACTCGAGGGCGTTACGAAGCTGCTTGAGTCAATGAAGATGGTTAAATCACGTCTGAACAAGGGCTTAGACACCTATGGTGTGCTTATGACCATGTATGACTCGCGTACTTCGCTGTCGAATCAGGTTGTTGAGGAGGTTCAGTCGTACTTTGGTGATAAGGCTTTTAAGACTCTAATTCCCCGTACAGTAAAAATATCTGAGGCTCCGTCTTTTGGAGAGCCGGTAATTACCTATGCACCTCAAAATAAGGGTGCAAAAGCGTATATGAACCTTGCAAAAGAGGTGATCAAGCGTGCCTAGTGCAAAGAAACGTGGCGGATTAGGACGTGGACTCAATGCTTTGGTCTCAGAAGCCGAGTATGAGACCGGCGGTTCGGCTGCATCGGCTTCAAATGACGCATCTGAAACAAAACTACCTATTGAGGATATTGTTCCCAACCCTAATCAGCCGCGAATTCACTTTAACGAAACTGAACTTCGTGAGTTGAGCGAGTCGATCCAAGAACATGGCGTGTTGCAGCCGTTGTTGGTTCGCAAGTATGGAAACGGCTATGAGATCATCGCTGGTGAGCGTCGTTACCAAGCATCAAAGCTTGCTGGTCTTGAGGAGCTGCCTGTCATCATTAAAGAAGTTAATGATGAGGAAATGCTCGCTCTTGCACTTATCGAGAATCTTCAGCGTTCTGATTTGAATCCCGTCGAAGAGGCGAAGGGTTATCGTCAGCTCATTGATGCCAGTGGGATGACGCAGGAGGCGTTATCAAAGGCTGTCAGTAAGTCTCGTTCCGCAATTACAAATTCACTTCGTTTGCTAGATCTTCCCGAAGTCGTACAGCAGATGATTTTCGAAGGCAAGCTTACAGCCGGTCATGCGAGAGCGATTCTTGCAGTTCCATATGAACATGCCAGGATTCGACTTGCTGAGAAGGTTGTTGCAGAAGGCCTTTCCGTCAGAGCGACAGAAAATCTTGCTCCGTTGTTTTCTGCCGGAGAAACACCTAAGACGCCGAGGCCAGCAACACCTCAGTCTTTTAAAAAGGCTGCCCGCGTGCTTCGTCAGGTTTTTAATACCAACGTGCGTGTGAAGAGCTCGCGTGGAAAGAATAAGATTGAGATTGAGTTTAAAGACGAGGAAGAGCTCTCTCGTATTCTTGGCGAAATGATTCAGTTTGATCAAGAAGGCCAAGATGAGGAATAAGATTATAACAGCGATTGCATTGGTGACGACTGTCGCGGCTGGTGCCTTTGCTGGCTATAGGATCGCTACAGACGATGAACTTCGAGGTCGTTTGCTTCGTAGCGCGCAAGATATCGTCGATACTTCCAAAAAGAAAATGGATGTTATGACAGAAGATGTTGCCATGCGTACTGCTCAGGTAACGAAGAATCCCAAGATTAATCAAGGTTGGGTCAGCAACCAATGGGAAAATGTAGGCTATTAGGTACCTAACAATTACTCAGCATATTTTGAGGGGTCCTTGTCTGATTCATGAGACAAGGACCCCTTATTTTGGCCGTAAAAATGGGACAGGTAGCAGCTGATTCAAAATTAAGGTCAATAAATGAAACGACCCCGGTTGCATATTCTGTAACCGGGGTCGTTCGATGTTTCACATGAAACGTTTTGGGATGCGACTCCCCTATGCGTTCTTCTGAACTTTGAAGCGCTGCTTCAGCTGTCCGCAAGCGGCGTCAATATCGTTACCACGGGAGTTACGAATCGTGGTCTCGATGCCACGGGACTCAAGACGACGCTGAAGATCCTCAACCTTATGAATCGGCGACGGCTTGAGCGGGCTACCCTCGATGTCGTTAAGCTGAATGAGGTTAACGTGGCACAGCGTTCCCTCGCAGAAGTCGCAGAGCGCCTGCATTTCGGGATTCGTATCGTTGACGCCTTCGATCATGGCATACTCATAGGTCGGGCGGCGGCCGGTCTTCTCGGTGTAGAGCTGAAGCGCTTCGTGAAGGCGAAGCAGCGTGTACTTCTTAACACCGGGCATGAGCTTATTGCGCGTCGACTGGATGGCGGAATGCAGGGAAACGGCAAGCGTGAACTGCTCGGGGATGTCGGCAAATTTGCGAATACCGGGAATAACGCCGCTGGTAGAGACGGTGAGGTGACGAGCGCCGATACCGATGCCATCGGGGTCGTTGAGGATTCGCAGCGCCTTGAGAACTTCGTCGTAGTTGGCAAACGGCTCGCCCTGGCCCATGAAGACAACGCTCGTGGCGCGCTCGCCAAAGTCGTTGGATACATGAAGTACCTGGTCGACGATCTCTTGAGCGGTCAGAGAGCGCTTGAGGCCGTTGAGACCGGTAGCGCAAAAGGCACAGCCCATGCCACAGCCTGCCTGGGTGGAAACGCAGACGGAAAGCTTGTTACGACGGGGCATGCCGACGGTCTCGACGGAAACGCCGTCGTGGTACTCGAGCAGATACTTGCGAGAGCCATCTTTGGAAACCTGCTTGGTGAGTTCAGTCGGCGTGTCAAAGGCAAAAGCCTCTTTAAGCTGCTCGCGGAAAGCCTTGGGAAGGTTGGTCATATCGTCAAACGAACAAACGTTCTTCTCAAAGACCCATTCGATGAGCTGCTTCGCGCGGAAGGCGGGCTGGCCAAGCTCGGCCACGAGCTCGCGAATATCGTTTTGGCTCAAGTCGCGAATGTCCTGAGATTTAGTCCTGGGATTCATGGAAGCCTTTCGATTTTGGGGAAACGTAGAGGGTATCGCTACAATATGGTATCAGCTGCAGAAATTATAGAGGAGGAGTCTGCCCATGCCGGGTAAAAGCCTAGAGAACATGCACGTAGCGGTCTTGGCGGGCGGTCATTCCGCTGAGCGCGAGATCTCGCTCAATTCGGGAAAGAACGTCGTGGTTGCCTTGAAGGAGGCCGGCTACACTTCGGTGGAGCTGCTCGACACGGCTGCCGATGATTTTATGGTAACCATGGCGACCGGCGGCTTTGACGTGGCGTTTATCGCCATGCACGGTGCCGGCGGCGAGGATGGCGCCATGCAGGGCGCCATGGAGACCCTGGGTATCCCCTACACGGCCTCGGGCGTGCTTGCCAGCGCCTGCGGTGCCGACAAGGAGGTCTCTAAGCTCCTGTACGCCAAGGCGGGCATTCCCATTGCCCCCGGCCTCGCGCTCGAGGTGGGCGATGAAGTCGATATCGATCATATCGTCGAGGTTTGTGGCGAGCGCTGCTTTGTGAAGCCGGCCGTCAACGGTTCCAGCTATGGCATTTCCCTGGTCCATGAGCCCTCCGAGCTGCCCGCGGCAATCGCCAAGGCGTTTGCGTACGGCGACAAAGTGCTGGTCGAGAAGTGCATCGAGGGTACCGAGATCACCGTCGGTGTGTACGGCGAGGACGACGTGCGCGCTCTGCCGATTGTCGAGATTCGCAAACCCGAGGACTGCGAGTTCTACGATCTGGACGTGAAATATGTCGACCCTACGGACATCCATCGCATTCCGGCGCAGATTTCACCCGAGAATTACGCTCGCGCTCAGGAGCTTGCCTGTGCTGCTCACAAGGCCCTCGGTTGCCTGGGTATCTCGCGCAGCGACTTTATCGTGAGTGAGGACGGCCCCGTTATCCTCGAGACCAATACCATTCCCGGCATGACCGATACGTCGCTGTATCCGGACGAGATCCGCCACACCGACGACATGACGTTCCCGCAGGTCTGTGACAGCCTGATCCGTATGGGCCTTCGTCGAGCGGGCATTGCATGCTAATCGAGGACGCGGTTTCGTCAGGAACGCCGCAGTTTGTCATCGACTCCTATGCCACGCTTGCCGAACGCGCCAAAACGCAGTCCTTCGGCCTTATCGAGGAAGATGTGATCGTCCTCGATACCGAGACCACAGGTCTTTCGGTGCAGGACAATGAGCTGATCGAGATCTCGGCGGCCCGTCTTTCGGGCCGCGAGGTCGTCGACCGCTTCGATACCTTCGTGCATCCCAAACAGCTGATTCCCGCCGAGATTACCGAGCTCACGAGCATTACAAATGCCGATGTGGCAGATGCCCCGTCGGCCGTTGAGGCCGTAGCCGCTCTCGCCGATTTTGTCGGTGGTTGCCCGGTAATCGCACATAACGCCACGTTCGACCGCTCGTTTATCGAGTCGGTCAAAGGCGGCGTCAACGTGAGCGATATTTGGATCGATTCGCTGGCGCTGTCGCGCATCGCGTTTCCGCGCCTGGCCTCGCACAAGCTGTCTTTTATGGCCGATCTGTTTGGCTGTGACTCGGTATCACACCGTGCCAATGCCGACGTCGACGCCCTGTGTGGCGTATGGCGCGTGTTGCTCGTGGCACTCACCGACTTGCCCCAGGGCCTCATGGCGCGCCTAGCCGACATGCATCCGGACGTGCCTTGGTCCTATCGTCCAATCTTCTCATTCTTGGCGGGGCAGAACCCTGGTTATATCTTCTCTCTCAGCGCCGCTCGTGCTGACGTTCTCAAGGCCGATCGCGCCGACGATCGGGTGGACGCCGACGAACTGCCGGTACTCAAGATGCCGAGTCGTGAGGAGATTGAGGCAGACTATGCGCCAGGTGGCCTGGTCAATCGCATGTACCCCACCTACGAGCCGCGTGATGAGCAGATCGCGATGGCGCTCGAGGTCCGTGATGCGCTGGTCACGGGCACTCATCGTGTAATTGAGGCGGGCACAGGCGTCGGTAAATCGATGGCCTATCTGGTGCCTTTTGCCGAGGCAGCACGCCGTAACAACATTACGGTTGGTATTGCGACCAAATCGAACAATCTTGCCGACCAGCTCATGTACCATGAGCTGCCAAAACTTGCCGAGCAACTGGACGGTGGCCTGTCATTTTGCGCTCTCAAGGGCTATGACCACTATCCGTGCCTGCGCAAGCTTGAGCGCATGAGTCGCGGCCAGGTCGAGATTACCACCAAGCGCGATCCGGCGGACACGCTCACGGCGGTCGCGGTCATTATGGCGTACGTCTGCCAATCAGCCGATGGCGACCTCGACTCACTTGGCATTCGGTGGCGCAGCGTCAACCGCCCCGACTTTACGACGGCCTCGCGCGAGTGTGCTCGTCGCCTCTGCCCGTTTTTCCCTGATAAATGTTTGGTCCACGGCGCTCGTCGCCGTGCGGCGCATGCCGATGTGGTGGTCACCAACCATTCCCTGCTGTTCCGCAATGTCGCGGCCGAGGGCAGGATTTTGCCTCCGATTCGTCATTGGGTAATCGACGAGGCCCATTCTATCGAGCGCGAGGCGCGCCGTCAGTGGGCGCGCGTGGTGTCGGCGGACGAATCACGCGTTCTGTTTGAGCGCCTGGGTGGCTCGAGCACCGGCGCGCTAAGCCAGGTTTCCCGTGATTTGGCAACCTCCGAGGGCTCTACGCTCTATCTGGGCCTTACTGCCAAGGCAACGTCGACGGTTGCGCGCGCGAGCATGGCAATCGCCGACGTGTTCGATGGCGTTCGCGAGCTCGGTCGCCGTGCCCGTGGGGGTTATGACAATGCCAATCTATGGATTGGCCCCGAGCTGCGCGAATCTGACGACTGGCATGATTTCTTACCGTCGGCCTACGCTGCCATCGATACATTGGAACAAGCTGACAAGAGCGTCGACGCGCTGGTGCAGGCTGTCGCCGCCGACAAGCCCGAGGTTGTTGTCGACCTGGGCGATATCTCGCGCCGCCTGCACGAGCTGGCCGAGAACCTCAAACTCATCATCGACGGCACCGATGAACACTACGTGTATTCGCTGCAGGTCAATCGCAGGTTGCGTGCCGGCGGAGAGTCAATGACCGCAGAGCGCATCGACATTGGCGAGGCCTTGGCAACCGAGTGGCTGCCCGAGGTTCACACGGCTATCTTTGCCTCGGCGACCATGACGGTGTCCAAAAGCTTTGAACACTTTAACCACGCGGTCGGCCTCGATCGCATCGGTGCTTCGACATCCTCATCGCTGCACTTGGACTCGAGCTACGACTTTGATTCGAACATGGCTGTAGTCGTTGCGGGCGATATACCCGATCCGCGCGATCGTGAGAGCTATCTTACGGCGCTCGAGCGCGTGCTGGTCGACGCCCATCTTGCCATGGGCGGATCGGTGCTCACGCTGTTCACCAATCGGCGCGACATGGAAGACCTGTACACCCGCGTTGAGCCCAAGATGGCCCGTGCGGGTCTGGAACTCAACTGCCAGCAGCGCAACTCATCTCCCCGTCGCCTGCGCGACCGGTTTATCAGCGAGCCGACTTCATCGCTTTTTGCGCTTAAGGCCTTCTGGGAGGGATTCGACGCCAGCGGCGAGACGCTGCGCTGCGTCATCATTCCCAAGCTGCCGTTCTCGAGCCCCACGGACCCGCTCTCGTGCGAGCGCAACCTGCGCGAAGACCGCGCTTGGGCGCGCTATTCGCTGCCCGAGGCGGTGCTCGAGGTCAAGCAGGCGGCTGGCCGCCTTATCCGCTCGTCGACCGATTGCGGCGTGCTGATTCTGGCCGACCCGCGCCTGGTGACGAAGGGCTACGGAAAGAAGTTCTTAACGTCGCTGCCCACGAGCTCCTACCAGCGCATCGAATCGGCGCAGATCGGTCACTATCTGCAACTGTGGCGCGCACGTCACGAGCGGCGGCGCTAAAGCGGACAGACGAGGGTTTTTGCCATATCGCACAGACGCTTTGACAGGGCGGGGTCATCCAAGATGCGGATGGCTCCGCCCGCTGCGATTACCTGGCTCAGTAGCCAACGCTCGGAGCCGTAATGCACGGTTACCGTTGCCATGTCTGCCCCGCTGCGCTCGATTAGGGTGATGCCGGCCCAGTCCAGATGCTCCGCCATATCGAATGGCATCAAGAGCTTTGCGCTACGCTGCGTCCGGGCAAGGGAATCGTGGAGGGATGCGACGCCCGGTGTGTGAGGCACGACGGAGTCTTCCGTCAAGGTGAGTCCCTCGATTTTATCCATGCGATAGGTGCGCTGCTCATCGATCGCGATGTCCCAGGCAATCAGGTATGTTTGGTCGCCGTTTGCCGTAATGCGCAAGGGGTCGACCAGACGCTCGCGTGGCCGCGCATCGTCCATCGAGCGATACGAGATGCGGCAACGAACACCGTCCTGAATGGCGCAGCTCAGCTGCTGCCAGTGCGACCCGTGGTTGACGGTGTCAAAGACGCGCTGGTTATAGCCGAGCTCTTCGGGCAGAAGGGCATGTCGAATCCGAGCTGCCGTCTGCGGCTCGATCCCCAACGATTCAAGTTCATGGTTGAGCACCGCGCCCTCGGCGGCACTCAGGCGCAACGGTAGCACGCGCCCGGCGTCACCAGTGAGGGCCACGCGCTCGCCGCGGCATTCGCAGATGATGCGCGCGCCCGATTCTCGGTCCGCGAGCGTCGAGACGATCTCGAGAATCTCGTCGAGCGACGCCCCCGTGATGTCAAAGCGGCTGCAAATCTCGGTTCGTGTCATGCCGCCATCGCCGGCGGCGTAGAGGGCCTCCATGATGTCGATGGCGCGCGAGAGTCTCTGCTCGCTGGTGAGTTTACGCACGGGCATGCTCGTGCACCGTCCTTTCTATGAGGTGGTTCCACGCCTGCTTGAGCGATTTGGGGGCCATGGGCCTCATGCCGTCCATGGCGTGGGCCATGCAAAATGAGGCGGCGGCTTCAAGGTCACGCACGTCAACGGTCCAGGTCCATCCCGCATCGGTGTGTGCGAGCTCACCTCGCCCGCGCGTGAGGCCGTTGATCATATCGATCTGCGTCTGAGGGGCGAACGAGAACGTGGCTGCAACGGGCGGTCGGTCGGCGAAATCGAATTCAAAGAACAGATAGTCGTTGAGATTGAAGTCCGCAGGGATGGCGTAGGCCTTCGAAGGACGCCATGCGCGAACGATACGGTCGCAGCGGAATGTCCTGATGTCGTCGGTGACATTGTCGAGGCCGCAGAAGTACGCCACGCCCTCGCGTTCGAACATGCCGTAGACACAGACGGTACGTTCTTTCTGCTCGCCGCGTCCGTTCTGATATAAAAATCGCAGCGCGCATCGCTCGGCAAAGGCGCTCCATACCGCATCGACGGTGGGAGAGCGGCGGATCGGTACTTCGTCCACCGTCGTCCTGCCGGTGAGGTAGGCAATTTTGGAGCGAATATCGGCAAGCGGCGCGGCAAAGGTGGAAGAGCCGGCCGCTAGCGTCTGGTCGATGGCGTTGAGTAGGATATCGGCGTCGTCTGCGGTGATGAGGCCGCCTGCAGCAAACGTGTGCTCGCGGTCGATTGTCCACGAGCTTTCCTCGGTCTCCTGCGCACCGGCGGGGCGAACCTCCTTGATTAAGATGCCACGCTCGAGCAGTTTGTCACGATCGCGCCGAAACTTGCGCTTATCCGAGTCGATGTTGCCCGAGCCATATCCCAGGTCAGAATCCAAGACGATCTGCTCGGTCGTCAGCGGTTCGGGGGAGCTGTTGAGCACAAAGAAAAGATTGAGGATGCGCTGAGCCGTTTTATCGAAACCGGGCTCCGAATTCCCCTTTTTAATTGTCGCGGTCGCGTCGCTTGCCGTCATAGAGTCCTCGCATGAGAAGGTGGTTTGCTGCCATGATTTTAGTCCGATATGGAGATTAGGCTATATCCTTGTCCGCTCGAGGCGTTAAGATGGCCCGAATTCGGTCGTTTGCGCTCGCTCGGGGTATACTTTCGACTATATACGGTTCTAATGTGCATGCATTGGGCCTATTTGTCGGATTATGGATGTGGAGCGCACATGGCGAACACCCAGAACTATATTAACCACCTGCTGCAGAACACCGGCATTACGCCGGCATGCAGCGAAGAAGAGCGCTTGGCTGCCGAGGATATCGCTCAGATCTTCCGCAACCACGGCTTTGACCCCGAGGTTCAGGAGTTCAATGCCCCGGCGCCCAGTAGATTGGCATTTGCCGTTACCGGTATTCTTGCGTTTGCCGGCGCCCTGCTGATGGGCATCGGCGGCGGTATCGGCTTGGTCGGCACCTTGCTGGCCATTGTCGGCGCCGTTCTTTACGTGCTCGAGCGCACGGGCCACCCCGTGGTTTCGCGCCTGGGCAAGACGGGCGTGAGCCAAAATGTCATCGCCTACCACAAGGCCTCGGGCCCGCTCGCGTCTCCGCGCAACCGCCCGGTGGTCGTTGTCGCACACTACGACTCTCCCCGTGCTGAGCTGCTCGCCCGCGAGCCCTATGCTTCGTATCGTGCGCTCATCGCCAAGCTGTTGCCCGTTGCCACGATTGCCCCTGCTGCCGTTGCCATCCTGCGTATCCTGCCGCTCCCCGGCGCGCTCAAGGTTCTGCTGTGGATTGTCGCGATCCTCGCTTCCCTCGTTGCACTTGCCAACGCGGCAAACATCATCTCTAACCGCCACGTTCTTCCCTATACGTCCGGCGCGGTGTGCAACAAGTCTTCTGTCGCCGCTATGCTCGGCGTTATGGACAACGTTGCTCCCTTCCAGGGCGAGAACGAGTTTCCCGACGATGTTCCGTTCGATACCTATTTTGGGGAGCAGAAACGTCGTGCCGAGGAAATGGCGCGCGCGGCGGCGGAGTATGCCGCGGCCCAGCAGCAAAACGACTACGGCAACACCATCGAGTACGAAGAGCCTACCTACGCCGAGGACGAGTTCGGTCAGCCGATTGCTCCCGACGCTCAAACCGAGCCCGAACAGGGCGAGGCTTTTGACGAGCAGATTGAGGGCTTTGAGGGTGTGTCTGCCGACGAGACGCTGATTGGCGCCATCGTGCCCGAGGATCAGAATCAGGCTGTCCAGGCCGAAGAGTTCAATGACGAGGTTCCCGCTGCTGAGCCGGCGGAGGAGCCTGCCGCGGCCGAGCCCGAGCCCAAGCTCTATCGCAACGCCGCCGGCAACATTCGCTTTGGTTCGGATGCCATCCGTGCACTCGGAATGCTTCCCGAGTCCTGCACGCTCGATTACGAGGAGGGCGAGGAGCCGACGTTTGAGCCCGAGCCTGCGCCCGTTGTCACTGCGGATGATGAGTCTGCCGCGGTTACCGCTGCCGTTGCCGAGCCCGAGGCGGTGTCCGCGATCGATCCCGCGGCAGGACTGGACATTTTGGCTCCCGCCGCGCCGGCGCAAGACGTTGCGGACGAGTCTGACGACGATTACGTTGAACAGCCGAGGCGCGTGTCTTACGAGAGCGATACTGATTTCTCTGCCGAGATTCCCGCGGCAACGCCCCATGCCGATATTGCATCCGCGTTCTCTTCGATTGGCGCCAGCGCTTCCAGCTTCTTTAAGGGTGCGCTTGCAAAGGGCAGGAAATTTGTCGACGATTTCGAGGAGAAGCGCGCTGCCGCACGCGAGGCTGCCGAGCAGGAGGCTATCGCTCAGCAGCAGGCAGCCGAGGCGGCACGTGAGCGCGCGGCGCAAGAGTTCGAGCAGAGCGAGGCTATGCAGTCCGGGCCCGTCGACGCTGCCGAAGCTACGACGTCCTTTGAGTCCCAGCAACCGACGTCAGCGGATGTTGTTGAGGCAACAACGTCTTTCGAGGCTCAGCAGCACGTCGATAGCACCATGTCGTTTGATGCCGCGCAGTTCGATTCCACGATAACGTTTGAAAAGCAAGGCACCGCAATTGCCGAGCCCCTTCCTATTTCCGATGAGCAGGGCGACGCGGCAGACGATGACGAGCCCATTGATGCTGCCGAAATCCAAGATGCCGCCGAGGACGAGTCCCTCGAGGCCAACTCTGACGAAGAGCAATACGCGGCAGCCGATCAAGGTGATTCGACCGAGGTCGAGCAGGAGGAAGTGCCTGCGGTTTCCGAGACTCCCGAGACGGATGAGTCGAGGCCTTACTCCACGCAGATTTTCACCATGCCGACCCCGAGTGGTTCCGGTGCCACGGTTGCCAATGTCGCTCCCACCCAGGACGAAACGGTCGATTCCCTTATGGCCCAGATTTCCTCCCAGGCATCGCCGCGTCCGCAGATGAATGTTCCCGATCCGGCGTCGGCACCGTCGCCTGCACCTTCCTCGTCTCCGCTGGCTTCGGTCCCCGATCCGTCGCTGCCGTCTATGAAGCAGGCAAACGTTGCGTCTCGCACGTCGCTGTTCGACCTTCCCGATCCCTCTGCCCAGGTCAACGACCCCTTTGCTACTGCCCAGGGTCCCGAACCCACATCGGCACCCGTTGCGCCTTCTATGCCCGTTGCGTCGGGCGCGCAGCCGATCGAGACCATTTCGGCTCCCGCCCCGGCGGCACCCAAGTCTCGCAAACGCGGCCTGGGTGGCCTGTTCGGTCGTAAAAGGAAAAACGAGCAGGACAGCATGAGTGATTGGCTGGGCGTCGAAGACGATTACGATGCCAAGAAGTCCGGTCGCGGTATCGGTTCGTGGGATAACTTCGAGGACGATAACGATGGCTGGAAGGGCGGCGCTACGTCTTCCGATGGCGCTTCTTCCGAAGATATGCTCTCGGCTGTCGCCTCTATGGGCGATGATGAGCTGCTCGGTCACGATATCTGGTTTGTGGCAACGGGCGCCTCGGATTGTGATGGCGCCGGCATGAAGGCCTTCTTGGCTTCGCATCGCGATAAGCTCCGCGGCGTATTCTTCATCAATCTTGAATCCGTCGGCGCCGGTAGGCTTTCGGTGGTGACGGTCGAGGGCGAACAGCAGCTGCTCAAGGGCGATCGCCGCATCATGAACCTGGTCAGCAAGGTGTGCAAGTCGTTCCATGTCGATTGTGGCGCGCTCGAGATGCCCTATGCCAAGACCGATGCCTATGCCGCGCTCGAGGCGAGCCGCCGAGCCCTCACCATCGCCGGCGTGGACGGCACGCGTCTGGCTTGCGCTCGTACCGAGGACGACCTGCCCCACAATGTCAACCCGACGAACATTGCCACGGTATCCGAGGTCGTGACCGAGGTTATCCGCCGTTCGTAGACGGAGCTCTAAGGAGTCAACGTGTTTTCGTATATTAAGCGCCATTGGCCTGTCTACGTGATTTTGACCTTGATTGCCATTGCGTTAGGATTTGGGGCTGCCTACATCGTGGGTGCAAAGGGCTCGACCCCCGCCTCCGCAATCAGCGAAGAGGTGGAGCAAGAACAGAGTACGGGTGCCGATGGGATTCCTGAGTCCGAGCAGGCAATCGTTGATGGTGGATCTTCGTCTGCAGAGTAGATACGGCGATTTACATGATTGAAAGCGGGCGAGCCAGGGGACTGGCTCGCCCGCTTTTTCATCGCGCTAGCGCTTCTTTGGGGTCGACCTAAGGCGAGCGAACCATAGGGCTGCGGCACCCGAGGTCAGGAGCGCGGTGATGCAAGCGGCGATGGGAACTGATCCTGTTGCCGGTAGGTCCTGCAGTAGGGTACAGCGTTGAATGACACGGTCCTCGTCATGTGACTCAAGTTTATCGCCGCCGCCGTTGCGGCAAAGATCGACGCGTGCGCTGTTGGTGAGTGCGGTTTGGGGCGTATAAGCCGACGTCGCCTGCATGTGCACGATTGCGCCCCGAGCGTCTGTGCCAAGGATTGCTTTGGCATCGTCAAGGTCGTCGTGCTCATCTTTGAGATCATCGCGGGTCCAAGAATCCGCATCGCTTCGAGTCGTAAAGTCGGCGGCTACCGCACCGTATTCAATTCGAATGCCCGTTACGACGGTATTGGGTGTAAGGTCGAGCTCTTCCGCCTCGAGTGTGGTGGATTCCGTGGTCGAGACATCCGCCTTCCAGAGGCGCCAGCCGTCGTAATCGACGAGGCGACAGTCCTCACCAAGGCTCTCTTTTACTTCGTCGGACTCAAGCCAAGGATTTTCGTGTCCATCGTCAAGTGTCGCGTTCGCCGGTTCATCGACGTCTGTCGAGTCCAACGGCGTCGTGCGATACCACACGTTGCACAGACCGTTGAGGTCGCCGATGGCGACGGGGGTTTCGATTGAGACGAATCTCGCCGTATCGTCCTCGGCACACTCAAGATCATCGGTAATTGTGAACTCATCAACCCAGGTAGTTGAATCGTTTCGAGCGTCGATGGTATAGGAGAAAAGCCCATCCGTATTGGTTTGCATCGCGGCACGGTTTTTACCATCGCCGTTAGCCAACAGGCCCTTTTCGATAGGTTGGACAAGTTCCTGACGCTTGTCGACCTGCCCCTTGATCTCGATGGGCGCATCCTTCATCGCGACGGATTGGACTTCTCCCGTATCCTTTATTTCAAACGTTATCTCCTCGGCAAGGTCATAGGTCCGCGGAGACATCATTTCGCGCAACGAGTAGGTGCCGGGTGCAAGATGTTCGACGCGGTGTGGCTTGTCGGATGAGGTCCAGGAGTCTATTTCGGTTTTATCGGGACCATATAAGGCGAGCTGTGCGCCTTCCACTTCCTGCTCACCGCTTGCATCGACCTTGGAGATATCAACCTTGGTGTAATCGTCGGATACGTTAAGCCGTGCTTCTACAACGGGTGTTTTCTGGTCGGCATAAGTAAGGTCGACAATATGGGTTGTCTGATCGAGCAAGAAGCCTGCCGGCGCTTGAGTCTCGACAACCTCGTAGCGTGCGGTGTCAGATCCCAGTGGGAGGTTGTCCGCGCGTGCTTCTCCAGTTTCATCCGTCGTGACGGTCGCGACAGTCTCACCGTCGAGCGCGGCAATGCTACCGTCGGGGCGCACGATATCACCCGAGGCACGGATCTCAAAGACGGCGCCCGCGAGGCTGCTCCCGTCTATGGCATCGGTTTTAACGATCCTGATGTTTCCGGTCGCGGCGTGGTCATAATACGAGGCGATTGCAACGGGCGTTAGGTTCATGTCGGTGGGTATGTTTACCTCGATCTCTTCGCCGACAAGATAGGGCTCTTTGGCCGAGGTTTCGCGTACATAATAGGTGCCCGGCACGAGCGATTCGGGCAGTGTGACGGTCCCGGTCGCGTCAGTCGTAAAGGTGTCCATTACGTTATGTGCTGGATACCAGCAAGTTTGTGAGACAGGTTCGTGATTGCTGTCGAGGAGTTGGAAGGTGAATCCGGCTAGGGGAACAGAAGCGCCTGTTTGGCCATCGCGTTTTACAATCTGGAGATGCGTCGACAGAGCGTGGTTGTCTACGATATATTGAAGCTCGGCGCCGTCGGAAATCTGATTGGCCCCGACGGTCCATTCCCCTGCACGTTTAAAACCCTCGGGGACGGTTTCCGGAACCTCGCGAACCGTGTAGCCGGCACGGTCGTATGGGACGGCTCCGTGGACACCGGCGGGTCGCTTGCCTGTGCCGAACCATGCTTCGGGCTGATCTTTGGTGGAGGCAAAGCCATAGATGTTTGTGGTCAGTGTGCCAACAACCTGCTGAGAGCTGTTGCTGACAACCTCAAAGACAACACCACCCGCCGGCTGCTCCAGGCCGGATTGGTCGCTATTGCTGTAATCCTTGAATTTGGAAATCTCAAGGTCAAACGCAATGGGGATATCGGAAATGCGAGATTCGATCTCGACCACGCCCGAATCGCCGAGCTGGTTGGCTCCAACGGTATAGGTCCAGCTGTCGTTGGATGGCAGGTAGCCCTCGGGGGCTTTTGATTCGTAGATGGTAAAGGTTCCTAAGGGGACATCGACGAGGGTAGCCCGACCGCTTTCGTCAGTCGTGAGAATTTGCGCCCATCCAGGGGTTGATTGCGACACACACGTGAACTCTGCTCCTGCGAGTGAAGATCCCGCCTGGGGGCCGGCATTCGTCGCGGCATCGAGTTTTACGATACGCAGATTGATGGTGCCGGGCTGTTCATCAATGGCGACCTTTCCACCGTCATTCCCCGTGGTAAAGGCGATGCGATCGCGACGGGGGACATAGCCGGCCGGCGCCTTCGTTTCAACTAGGTAGTATGCCGTGTTGGGCAGAAGTGTTGCCTGCGCTCGACCGTTGCTGTCCATCTGGACGGTGCCGACACGCGCGCCGCTGGTGCTCTCAAAAACATCGAATGTTGCCCCGTCAAACTGATAAGTATTGTTTCCGCTGGTAATGGCAGCGTTTGCAGACTGCTTTTGGAAGGAAACAGAGACCGCCGGCAGTACATAGAGCATGTCCTGACGTTTGCTGCCGCCCGATACGGCTCCTAGATAGCGCCGCGCGCGGTGCGGAGCGGCTTTGATGCTTCCTGATTTTGCGTTGTCGTGGAGCCACCGCGCCGCCGCCACGACTTCATTGTCAGTGATAAAGTGCCCACTCTTGGTTTTGCCCTGAGCGGTCGTGTAAGAGTAGGTACCGTCGACATGGGTAGTGCCGTTGAGCATCCATACGGCAAGCTGGGTTGCGGCGCGGGCACGATCGGGTGAAAGATGGTAACCGCCAAACGACGTGGCGGTAGGATATCCGTGACAAACGATTGCCGCGAACTCGTCGTCGAGCCACACCCAGCCTTGATCAAAGTTGAGCCATGGGCCGCCCGGCTTGGTGGGGCCGGGGCGCTCCTGGTTCATGCAGTAGGCAATCGAGGCGTCTTGAGCTTCATACTTGCCGATGAGGAAGGGCCCACAATCATCGCTAATAGTGCGGAAGCCGAGCTGGTCGTAGCCATCGACGGCAAATGCGGCTCCCGGTGTCAGGCAGCCGAAAAGCAGGAAGAGGAGCAGGAGCAGCGGACCTGTTGCGATTGCGCTGTGGACAGAGTGCGTGGGTGCGTTGGACATGGCTGCTCCTTATCCCTCGTGCGCCGCATGGGGAGGTTGCGACGCGTAGGATGAGGCTACCCCCGAGGTTCATGCGGGTAAGTATCGGAGCCTGACCAAAAGCTTGCCCGATTTCTGACAAATCGAGCTCAAATACAACAATCAGATAAAAGTGCAGGTAGAAGATGGTAAGAAAAGAAAGACAAAGGTCCTCATCTCCACAATTGGCGCGGTTTTCAAATGATTCTCCACAGCTAAAACAAGCATCGACACCCTTGTATCGAACAAGACAACCGCGTTATACTATCCCCACATATGCGGGCATCGCCAAGTGGTAAGGCATCAGCTTCCCAAGCTGACACTCGCGGGTTCGAGTCCCGTTGCCCGCTCCAAAAAAAGTAAAAGCACGACACCGCTTCGGTGTCGTGCTTTTTTCAATAAAGTGCCGGGACTCGAACCCGCCAGGGTGCGAGCGTTAAATAAACGCGAAGCGTTTATAGCGAGCAGGCAAGGTCGCCGATAGGCGACCGCAGCCGGTGCGTATTTGCGAAGCAAATGCGCAGACGTCCCGTTGCCCGCTCTACCGGGCGCGGGAGACATGGGGACGGCTAATTCAACAAAGTCTTCCCCTTCGGCTTCGTGAAGCTGAGGGGCTCGCCTGAAGCCGGTGCGGATTTGCGAAGCAAATACGCGGACGTTCCGTTGCTCGCTCCAATTCCAAAATGTTAGGTTAATGCCTGCTGCCCATACTTGCACCTGCGCACGGTACAATGGATGGGTTACGACCAACGTGCCAATAACCAAAAAGGAGCCGCTATGATCGATCGCTATACCCGCCCGGAGATGGGACACATCTTCTCCCTCGAGAACAAGTACGCCATTTGGCAGGAGATCGAGGTTCTGGCCTGCGAGGCCCAGGCGGAGCTCGGCAAGATCGGTATTTCCAAAGACGAGGCCCAGTGGATCCGCGACCATGCCAACTTTGAGAAGGCGAAGGTCGATGAGATCGAGGAAGTCACGCGCCACGACGTCATTGCCTTCCTGACCAACATGAAGGAATACATCGATGCCGATGTTCCCGAGGGCGACCCCAAGCCCAGCCGCTGGGTTCACTATGGCATGACCAGCTCGGATCTGGGCGACACGGCCCTGTGCTACCAGCTCACCCAGGCCTGCGACCTGATCATCGAGGACGTCAAGAAGCTCGGCGAGATTTGCAAGCGTCGCGCCTTTGAGGAGCGCAACACGCTCTGTGCCGGCCGCACTCATGGCATCCACGCCGAGCCGATGACCTTCGGCATGAAGTTTGGCTCTTGGGCCTGGGAGCTCAAGCGCGATCTGGATCGTCTTGAGGACGCCCGCAAGAATGTTGCCTTTGGTGCCATCTCGGGCGCTGTCGGCACCTACAGCTCCATCGAGCCGTTTGTCGAGGAATATGTCTGCGAGCACCTGGGCCTGGTTCACGACCCGCTGTCCACGCAGGTTATTAGCCGCGATCATCACGCCTACCTCGCCGGCGTTCTCGCCACCACCGCGGCCACCTGTGAGCGCATCGCTACCGAGGTTCGCAATCTGCAGAAGACCGATACACTCGAGGCCGAGGAACCGTTCCGTAAGGGTCAAAAGGGCAGCTCCGCCATGCCGCACAAGCGCAACCCCATCACCATGGAGAAGGTCTGCGGCCTGTCGCGCGTCGTGAAGGCCAACGCGCAGGTTGCCTTCGATAACGTCGCCCTGTGGCACGAGCGTGACATTTCGCACTCCTCTGCCGAGCGCGTCGCCCAGGCCGACAGCTTCATCGCCCTCGACCACATGTTCCAGTGCCTCATCCGCGTTATCGACGGCCTGCAGCTGTATCCCGCCCGCATGATGGCCAACCTCAATAAGACCCGCGGCCTCATCTTCTCTTCCAAGGTACTGCTCGCCCTCGTCGACACGGGCATCACCCGCGAGGACGCGTACGCCATTGTGCAGGAGAACGCTATGGCAACCTGGCACGAGGTACAGGATTGTGTCTCCGGCCCCACCTTTAAGGAGCGTCTCGAGGCCGACCCGCGCTGCACCGTCAGTCAGGAGAAGCTCGACGAGATCTTTGATCCGTGGGACTTCCTCACCCGTATCGACACGGTCTTTGATCGTCTGGAGCAGCTGAGCTTCGAGTAGGTTCGGGCATAACGTTAGCTTTTTAGGGCGCTTTGCTGGTAATGTGTGTTGCCGGCAAAGCGCCTCGTTGCATTTAGGGAAAGACGGGGATAATAGTCGTCTCGAATAACATTCTGAGAGGGGATCGCATGATTTCGTTTGATTACAAGCCTCAGGGCGTGTGTGCTCGCAATATTCACCTTGACCTTTCCGATGACGGCAACAAGGTGGTGGGCGTTGAGTTTACCGGCGGCTGCGACGGCAATCTCAAGGCTATCTCCAAGCTGGTCGAGGGCGCTCCCGCCGATCGCGTAATCGAGGTTCTCGCCGGTAATACCTGCGGTATGAAAAAGACCTCCTGCGCCGACCAGCTTACGCGCGCTATCGAGGCCGCTCGCGCCGAGATCGCCTAATGGGTATCGCCGATCACATCAAGAACGGAATATCGCGTCGCGGCTTTGTACTCGGTGGGGCTGCCGCGGGCGCTGCCACGGTGCTTGCCGGATGCTCGAAAAAAACGGGTACCAGCGATGATGCCGCCGGCGAGCCGCAGGTTATCAAGGACGATTCCAAAATCATCTCGATTACGGATGAGTATGAGGCTGTCGACATCGATCTTGAGCCGGCGTCATCGTGGACGCTGCCTCTGGGTACGCTGCTGTACTACTGCGACGGCGATTACGCCGCGGCGATGATGGCGCCCGCATCGGCACTGCACGCCAACACACTCGGCGTGCTCAACCTGGGCGATGGCTCGCTTACCACATTAATCGAGGATCCTATCGAGGGCACGGGATACGCATTCTACGATGTCCGTGCCGGCGACGGCGTATTCGCGTGGGTTGAGATGAACTTTGCCAATTCATCGTGGAAGCTCTACGCTCAAAATCTGTCGGGCGCTTCGCTCTCTGGCGACGTGGTTGAGCTCGATCGAGGTGGCAAGGACTATGATCCGCCCCTGTTCACGGCGTTCGGGTCATCAGTCATCTGGTATAAAATGCCTTCGGCAGGCGGCAATAAAACGAGTAGTGATTCGTTTTGCTATCGTCGCTCGCTTGATGAATCCAAGGCCGAGGTAATTTGGAAATCGACGGGCCGCTTTGCATCGGCCCCGCGCGCGAGCGACGGCATTTTGACCATCTCGCCGCGTGTCCGCAACGACGAGGGCGTCTACTACGGCATAACGGCAATCGATCTGACCGACGGCAACAACACCAAACGTGCCCAGCTAGTTCTTCCCTCGTCAGTCTCGCCTTTCGAGGCCGTATATATGGGCGATACCTTCGTGTTTTCTATCGAGGCGACCTATAGTGGCGTGGGCAGCCTGGGCAACATGGGCACGTATATCGGTAATGAGGGAGGGCCGTATCTCTTCCTGTCCCGCGAGCCGCTTGCATGTGCGGCTGGCAAGAAGAATAAATACCTTGTTAAGGTACAGGCGTCGCATTTCCTGATCGACACCTCTGCCAAGACCTATGGCTCGCTGCTGTCGCCCGACCGCGCTTTGGAGTATGGCGATTATCCAGCTACGGCGGGAAAGTCGGACTCATTCCTTACGTACGCCACGGTGCGCAACAGCCAGGGTATACCAGAGACGGTCACTGCACGCCTATTCTCTCTTTAAGCTTAGAGGGGTTAAAAGGGCGCCAACAGGGGAATAAACGCGTTGTAATTGTGAGTACCGCCCGCCGAGCTGCCGCGTCATAGCGGCATCCGGCGGGCTCAGGTGCGTTAAAATGGGCTTGTTCTTAGCTAATTGAGACAGGGGGGCCGTGTTATGGCTTCAGATGCAAAAAAGATTCTGCTGGTCGAGGATGAGAAGGCAATCCGTGACGCCGTCGCTGCCTATCTCGAGCGCGAAGGCTACTGGGTTGTGGGCGTCGGCGACGGTCAGTCCGCGATCGAGGAGTTCGAGAAGCATCAGTTCGACCTGGTCGTGCTCGACCTTATGCTCCCCAAGATTCCCGGCGAGCGCGTTTGCCGCACCATTCGCGATACCTCGGATGTCCCCATCATCATGCTGACGGCTAAGGGCGAGATCGAGGACCGTATTATCGGTCTTGAGCTCGGCGCCGATGACTATCTGATTAAGCCGTTCTCGCCGCGCGAGCTCGTCGCCCGCGTTCGTGCTCTGTTCCGCCGTGCCCATCAGGCCGACGAGCCCGCCGTCGAGGTGCTCGACTTCGGCGATCTGGTCATCGATATCTCGGGCCACAAGATCTTGGTCGAGGGCAAGGAAGTCGATCTGACGGCTTCCGAGTTCAAGCTGCTCACCACGCTTGCCCGCCATCCCGGCCGTGTGTATAACCGCATGGAGCTGGTCGAGAAAGTGCTCGGGTATGACTTTGAGGGCTATGAGCGCACCATCGATAGCCACGTGAAGAATCTTCGCGCCAAGCTGGGCGATGATCCCAAGAAGCCCAAGTGGCTCTACACCGTCCATGGTGTCGGCTATCGCTTCGAGGCTCCGGCCAAGACCGATAAGTCGGACGAGAAATAGGGAAATCACATATGACACCTGCGCGCTTTGAAATCGGACAAAAGCACAAGCAGGAGAGCGAGGCGGGTTCCAAGGCTAGTTGGAACACGCCTCGTTCCGATTCACGGCCAACGATGAGCTATCCCTCGCGCATGGCACTTGCTTTTGCTCTGACATCGCTCATGACGGTATTGGTGCTGGTGGGCGTTGTCTCTGTTGTGTGGGGCACGGTCTTTTCGGATTACACACGCTCCAATATCGTCGAAATCGCAAATTCCGCTGCCGAGAAGTTGGCAACCTCATATGAGGAAAACGGCTCTTGGACCGCGGGAGAACTGCGCACGGTCGCAACGTCGAGTTTGGTTTCCGACGATCTGGGTATGCAGGTCGTCAATAAAAAGGGCGTGATCGTTTATGACGATTCCTGGCCCTCGGCAAGCGCCACCGCCGATGTACGCGAAAACCAGGCTACGACCGACGACACGAGCGGCAAGAGGGCATCGCATAGCCCGGTCTCGTCTGCTCCAACCGACTCCGATAGCGTTGCTAACGTCGAGATTGTAACGTCTTCCGGCGAGCATGTCGGACAGGTAAAGCTGTGGGCCATCGGCTCCGACGCTCTGCTCACCAAGGCGGACTCTGCGTTTAGGGAGAAGACCTTTAACGCCATGACCCTCGCCGCGGTTGTTGCAATCTGCATTTCGGTCGTTATCGGATCGCTCGTGTCGCGCATGCTCACCAAACCGATTCATCGCATCACCAGTACCGCAAAGCAAATCCGTGACGGCGACCTGTCGGCTCGCACGGGGCTGCGCGGTGATGACGAGATCGATCAGCTGGGTGAGACCTTCGATGAGATGGCCACCTCGCTCGAGAAGGATATGAAACACGAGAAGCGCCTGACCTCAGACGTTGCACACGAGCTTCGCACGCCGCTTATGGCCATGCTCGCAACGGTCGAGGCCATGCAGGATGGCGTGTATCCCACCGACGATGAGCATTTGGAGACCGTTGCTTCCGAGACGCGTCGCCTGGCTCGTCTGGTGCAGCAGATGCTCGACCTATCGCGTATGGAAAACAGCACGGCTCCGCTCAATCTAGAACCGGTGGACATGGTTCCGTTCGTGCGATCGATTGTGAACGGCCAGGAGCGTCTGTTTGCCGACCGTGACCTTCGTCTTCGCTTTGCAGATGAAACCCAAGGGCACGACGATGTCGTCGAGGCCGATCCCGACATGATCACGCAATGTGTTATCAACCTCATGAGCAACGCCATGCGCTACACCCCCGAGGGCGGTTGGGTCGTGGTGTCGGTGCTCAGTGACCGCAGGCACGTCAGCATTGCCGTTTCTGATACCGGCATCGGTATTGCCAAGGACGATCTGTCGCGCATTTTCGGGCGGTTTTGGCGCGCCGATGCCAGCCGCGCCCGCGAAGCTGGCGGCCTGGGCGTCGGCCTCGCCGTGACCAAGCAGATCGTCGAGCGTCACCATGGCTACATATCCGTGGAGTCGGAGCTTGGAAAGGGTACGACTTTTACAATTCATCTGCCCCGCGAGCACATGGCGGACGCGGCATCTACTACAATGGAGCACTAGCTTTTCGCTATTCGGTGAAGGAGGGGCCGTGTCCCTGCCGCTCCGAGTTTGCGAAAACATGCGGGAAAGAACCCGCATTTCTGTCGTATTTAGGTAAGGAGTGACTCACGTGACAACGATGGAGCGTCGTCCGGATTCCCGTGGCAAGGTTCGTGATATTTACGATGCCGGTGAAAACCTGCTGATGGTCGCCACCGACCGCATTTCTGCGTTCGACTTCATTCTTCCCGACGAGATTCCGTTTAAGGGAGAGGTGCTCAATCGCATCTCGGCATTCTGGTTCGATAAGTTTGCCGACATCGTCCCCAACCATCTCGTTTCCATCGACCCGGCGGATTTCCCCGAGGAGTTTGCTGAGTATCGTGACTACCTCGCTGGCCGCGCCATGCTGGTTAAGAAGGCCCAGACGATTCCTATCGAGTGCATCGTCCGCGGCTATCTGACCGGTTCGGGCAAGAAGACCTACGACGAGAACGGCACCGTCTGCGGCATCCAGCTGCCTGAGGGCCTGACCGAGGCTTCCAAGCTTCCCGAGCCGTTGTTCACGCCGTCCACGAAGGCCGAGATCGGTGACCACGACGAGAACATCTCGTTCGAGCGTTGCTGCGAGATCGTGGGCGAGGACATCGCCACGCAGATTCGTGACCTTTCCCTCAAGATCTACAAGGCCGCTGCCGAGTACGCCGCGACCCGTGGCATCATCATTGCCGACACCAAGTTCGAGTTTGGTGTCATCGATGGCAAGGTCACGCTGATCGACGAGTGCCTCACGCCCGACTCCAGCCGTTTCTGGCCTGCTGCCAGCTACGAGGAGGGCAAGATCCAGCCTAGCTACGACAAGCAATTCGTCCGCAATTGGCTCAAGGCCAACTGGGATATGACGGGGGAGACCCCGCACCTGCCCGCCGAGGTCATCGATGGCACGTCCGAGCGCTATCGCGAGGCCTTCCAGATCATCACGGGCTTCCAGTTCACAAGCATGAAGGAGAACGCATAAGTGAGTACCCGTAGCGCCACGAACAAGCGCACGCAATCCCACGAAGTTACCGGGGTTGCGCGCAAGTCTGCCGCATCTGCTAAGCCCGCCCGCCAAGCAGCGAGCTCCGTTCGCGTCGTGCCGGCTTCGTCTAAGGCACGCCGCAAAGAGCTCGAGAAGGGCGAGAACCTCGAGGGCCTCTCTAAAGAGGAGAAGCGCGCCCGCAAGGCCAAGCAGCGCGCCAAGGAGGACCGCATCTATACGGTGTCGAATATCCTCCTCAAGCAGGACGAGGACTACACCAAGCGCCGTCGCATCTGGTGGATTGTGCTCGCCATTGGCATGGTGCTCGTCGTGGCAATTTGGGCCTCGCTGTACTTCGCTCCCGCTGGCATGGTGTCCAGCCCTGTCCAGATGGTCGGCATCGTTTTGTCCTACGTCATCATTTTGGGCGACTTTATCTATGACTTCGCTCGTATTCGTCCCTTGCGCAACATGTACCGCGCGCAGGCCGAGGGCATGTCCGAAAACAAGCTCAACGCTCTTATTGAGCGCGCGGCTGCCGAGGAGGACCAGAAGGACTCCAAGAAGAAGTAGCGTTTGCATACATACTTATCGCTAAGATATAAGGCGCGTCGTTTTTGCGGCGCGCCTTTTTACTGTTCTATAGATAGATGGAGTGGCACATGATTCGAGCTGCCCTGACGGTCGAAGAGGCTCTGGAGGGCATGAAGGCCCTGGAGCCCAAGATTAAAAACTACGCGCGCCTGGTCGTCCGCAAGGGCGTAAACGTCAAGCCCGGCCAGGAGGTCGTCGTTCAGTCTCCGGTCGAGTGCGCGCCGTTTGCGCGCGTGGTGGTCGCGGAGGCCTATGCTGCCGGCGCCGGCCACGTGACGGTCATTTGGGCCGATGATGCCGTGACGAGGCTCACGTACGAGCATGTCGAGAAAAGCTATTTTGAGCAGACGTCCGAGTGGAAGCGCATGCAGCTGGATTCCTTGGCCCAGGATGGTGCCTGCTTTGTCTTTATCGAGGGTGCGGATCCTGCGGCCCTCAAGGGCATCGATCCAGCCAAGCCGGCCGCGGCATCAAAGGCGAGGAATACGCAGTGCAAAGTTTTCCGCCGTGGACTGGATTACAACATCAATCCGTGGTGCATCGCCGGCGCTCCGGTCGTGGCTTGGGCGCACGAGGTGTTCCCGGGAGACGCCGATGAGGCTGCAATCTATAAGCTGTGGAATGCGATTCTGCACACCGCGCGCGCCGATGGCCAGGACCCAGAGAGCGACTGGGAACTCCATGACGCCGCATTCGAAAAGAACCTGCGTTTCCTGAACGACAATCGTTTCGACTACCTGCATTACACCGCGGCAAATGGAACCGATCTGACGATTGGCATGACGAAAGGTCACGAGTGGGCCGGCGGCAAGGGCAAGACGCCCGATGGGCACCCCTTCTTCCCCAACATTCCCACCGAGGAAGTCTTCACTTCGCCCGATCGCATGCGCGCCGACGGTATCGTGTACTCGGCCATGCCGCTCATCCATCACGGCAATAAGGTCGAAGATTTTTGGATTAAGTTCGAGGGCGGCCGCGTGGTGGACTACGACGCCCGCGTGGGCAAGGCAACGCTCGCAAGTATCATCGATACTGACGAGGGCGCTGCTCACCTGGGAGAGGTCGCGCTCATTTCCAAGAACACGCCGATCCGCGAAAGTGGTGTTCTGTTCTACAATACGCTCTATGACGAGAACGCTAGCTGCCATCTCGCGCTAGGTGTCGGTTTCCCCGAATGCATCGAGGGTGGGTATGACATGTCCAAGGAGGAGCTTCTGGAGCATGGCGTTAACGTCTCGAGCACGCACGTCGATTTTATGATCGGCACGGACGACATCGATATTGTGGGCATTACGCCTGATGGACGTGAAGTTGTGATTTTCCAGAACGGCCAATGGAGTTGGGAATAGTCCCAGACCGTGGTACAATGCCACCCGCGGGCCGTTAGCTCAGCTGGCAGAGCAGGGGACTTTTAATCCCAAGGTCCAGGGTTCGAACCCCTGACGGCCCACCCAAAGATTGTTGAGACGGTCAACTTCGGTTGGCCGTCTTTTTTGTCGCCCTTTCATGGGTTCGAACCCGTCGGGGCGCGGAGCTGAGTAAACGCGTGAGCGTTTGCCAGCGCAGCGCGCAAGGCGCGAAAGCGCCGCAGCGGCCGCCTGCGAAGCAGGCTGAACCCCTGACGGCCCACCCAAAGATTGTTGAGACGGTCAACTTCGGTTGGCCGT
>NZ_JAJFDP010000016.1:0-41405 GCF_020709435.1 Collinsella aerofaciens | reverse complement strand
ACCTACAACAGCGCGGTTAACAGCCGCGTGCTCTACCATTGAGCTACCGAGGAATAGGTGCGTGCTCTCAAGCAACGAAGTTTATTATACGGACGAATCAGCTCAGGGCAAGAACTTTTTTGAAAAATTTCCGACCTAGTCGTTGGCCTTGATTATCAACTTCATCCGAACACCTCCCACATTCATCCGCACATGTGCGGATGAATGTGGGAACCCGATACCCTGAGGGCCGGACCGGCCGGCCCCGG
This sequence comes from Collinsella aerofaciens, assembly GCF_020709435.1. GTDB lineage: Bacteria > Actinomycetota > Coriobacteriia > Coriobacteriales > Coriobacteriaceae > Collinsella > Collinsella aerofaciens_AU. The sequence continues at coordinate 41,157 of NZ_JAJFDP010000016.1, read as the reverse complement.
GAGATCGGAGGACGGCATGTCCGGAAAGAAGAATAGGGGCTCCGCGAGGGCGGTCCCGAGGGCCTACGGAAGGCTCACGAGGCACGAGCGGGACACGGTCCAGAGGATGCTGGAGCGCGGGGCCTCGTGCAGGGAGATCGCGAGGGAGCTGGGCAGGTCGCCCTCGACGGTGAGCGCCGAGGTGGCGTCGCACAGGTTCGTGACGGCGCCGAAGCCCAGGCGCGGCGAGCGCGTGGGCGCCGACACCGACCTGTCGTCGGCCTGCCCGCGCCTGGCGGCGTGGCCGCGCTGCTGCAACGGGTGCGGCCGCTACCGCGCGATGGGCTGCAAGCGCCGCCCGCACGTCTTCTACGAGGCCCGCGCCGCGCAGCTGTGCGCGGACTCGGTGCTCGTCTCGTCCAGGCGCGGGATCGACGCCGACGAGCCCGCCGCGGCGGCCAGGCTGGAGGCGATAAGGGACTGCCTGCGCCGGGGGCTGTCGCCCGAGCAGATGGCGGCGCGCAACGGCGGCCCGGTGGACCTGTCGCCGTCGACCATCTACCGCTGGGTCTCGGCGGGCTACGACGGGATGACGAACATGGAGCTCAGGCGGAAGGTCGGCTACAGGCCGAGGAAGCGCGCCGCCGGCCGGGCGGCCACACGCCACTCCGCCCGCAGGTCATACGCCGCGTTCCTCGCCCTCGGGGAGGACGCGTGCGCCGCGGCCTGGGAGATGGACACCGTCGAGGGCGCCCGGGAGGACTCCGCGTGCCTGCTCACGCTGCTGCACCGCCCCAGCAGGCTGCAGCTGGCGCTCCTGCTCGGGGAGAAGACCTCCGGGCGCGTCGCGGCCGCCCTGGAGGGCGTCCGGGCGGTCCTCGGCGCAGACGGGACGCGCCGCGTGTTCCGCGCCGTGCTCACCGACAACGGCGCGGAGTTCGCCGACGAGGGCGCGGTCGCGGCCCTCCTCGGCGAGGGGCCCGGCGAGACGAGGCTGTTCTACTGCGACCCCGGGCGAAGCGACCAGAAGGGCGCCTGCGAGCGCAACCACGTCGAGATAAGGAAGCTGCTGCCCAAGGGCGCCGGCCTCAGGTTCGACCGGCTCTCCCCGGCCGACCTGGCGCTCGCGATGTCGCACGTGAACTCCGAGCCCCGCGGCGCGCTCGGCTTCGCGACGCCCGCCCGCGCCTTCAGGGCGATGCTCGGGGACGACGCGGCGGCGCTGCTGGACGCCTACGGCGTGGAGGATGTGCCGCTCGACGAGCTCGACCTGACGCCGGGGCTGATAGGGCGGGCGCGCGCAGAGAGGGGCGATGCCCCGCTGTCCTAGCCTGAAGGAAATAACGGAATAGACGGACCGGCCGTCCGGCTGAGTCTGGGAAGAGGTGCCGGGCGGAGGGCGGAGCATGGCCACCGGACCCATCGAAACACATCTCCACCGTTCCATCAACTGGGAAAACGGCGCCCCCGGACTCCAGGAGGGGCCGCGGGGGCGTTCAGCTAACTGCGGGAATGGCCTATTTGCTCAATGTGTTCGGCTGAGATCGGAAATCAACCACCTAGTCGTTGGCGACGTTCTTAAACGACCAGTCATTCAAGAACGTCCCCAACGACTACATAAAAGCGCCCTCAAGCGGATGTGCTTGAGGGCGCCTCTTGCTTGATTAGCTTTCGATGTAGTCTTTCAGTTTGCTGGAACGGCTCGGGTGACGGAGCTTGGCCAGGGTCTTGGACTCGATCTGGCGGATACGCTCGCGCGTGACGCCAAACTCGCGACCGACTTCCTCGAGCGTGCGGGGATGTCCGTCAACGAGACCAAAGCGCAGCTCGATAACCTTGCGCTCACGATCGGCAAGCGAATCGAGCACCTGGGTGAGCTGCTCCTGCAGCATGGAGAAGCTGGCGGCATCGGGCGGAACGATAGCCTGGGAGTCCTCGATGAAGTCGCCCAGCTGGGAATCCTCTTCCTCACCGATCGGGGTCTCGAGCGACACAGGCTCCTGCGAAATCTTCTGGATCTCGCGGACGCGGTCGGCGCTCATGTCCATCTCAGCACCGATCTCCTCAGGGGTCGGGTCGCGACCCAGATCCTGGAGGAGCTGGCGTTGCACGCGGACGAGCTTATTGATGGTCTCGACCATGTGCACGGGAATACGGATGGTACGGGCCTGGTCGGCAATAGCGCGCGTAATGGCCTGACGGATCCACCACGTGGCGTACGTGGAGAACTTAAAGCCCTTCTGGTAGTCGAACTTCTCGACGGCGCGGATCAGACCGAGGTTGCCCTCCTGAATCAGATCCAGGAACAGCATGCCACGGCCGACATAGCGCTTGGCGATGGAGACGACCAGACGCAGGTTTGCGCTGATGAGCGCCTGCTTGGCCTCAAGACCAACATTCTCAATACGCGTAAGTCGACGCATCTCGGAGCGTGTGAGTTCAATCTCGCCTGCATCGGCAGCCTCGAGCTTCTCGGTAGCCTCGAGACCGGCCTCGATCTTCATGGCCAGATCGACCTCTTCAGATGCGGTCAGCAGGTCGACCTTACCGATCTCCTTGAGGTACATACGAACCGGGTCGCCGGTCAGCATCACCGTGGAGGCATCGATGCCGCGCACGCGCGAACGCGAACGGGACGTGCGCACGGTGCGCTTCTTCTTGCTCTTGGAAGAGCCCATCTCGGCGTCGGCCTGGCGGGCCATCTTAAGCTCGTGATCGTCAAGCGAGCCGGAATCGTGCTCGCCATCGTCAAAATCATCGGTATCGTTATCGTCATCGTCGACGTCCATCGGGGCGTCGTCGTTTCCGCTCGCGGAGATAATCTGGATGCCGCTGTTGCGCAGCGCGGAATACACCGCGTTGAGCTGCTCATCAGTAACATCGATATCCTTCAGGGCGACCTGAATCTCGTCCTCGGTTACCGAAGTCCTGTTTGAGCCGTTGCCCATGAGCTTTGCAACGTAGGATTCCAGCCCAGTACCCGTGCTCTCAGTCTTTTTTGGCACAGATTCTCCCTTCGTAGTCCACAGGACTCAATACTTTAGCACACACGTACACCTCTATACCCAAAATAAAGACAGGATATAGGCGAGAATACGCTGGTTGACCACAACATCTAGGCCTGATCGGCACCTGCGGTCTCCAAACCGATCAAACGGAACGGGTCGGCCACGCCACCGATCGACTTTTGGAGCTCGCGCTGGCGCTGTGAATCTTGCACCGCCTGCATCGTCAGCACGCGACGAGCCTCATCGTCGAGTGAACGGTCCTGACGCAACTTGGCCTGCGCGGCTCGCATGCGACGTTTGATGGTGTAGAGCTCGAGCGTATCGAGCATAAAGACGATGTTCGTCTCGGTCGGGTGCTTGCTCGTCGCCGAGATGCGCCCGGTGCTGACAAGCGACGCCGCCTCGGGACACACCGCCCGCGCCGCATCCATGCATGCCGCAGGATCGGTTCCCGGCGGCGTTGCCAGCACGGCCCACGCAATGGACTCGTGACGCGGGTCAACCCACTCGATAGAACAAATGCGATCGGCATACGTGCGGAACAGATCGGGGTAGCTCGTGAGCATCGTCAGCAGCTCGCGCTCCCCCGCCAGGGATTTCCGCTCCAGATCGGTCAAAACAATCGGCATCGACGGAGCTGCCGCCGCGCTTGGACTATCGGCAACGGGCGCAGCGCTTTCCATTCCCGCCGGCACATCGATTGGCGGCAGGTCCTCGTCGACCTCCACCGGTGCGGCCCCATAGGCATCAAGCGGAACGTAATCGTACGGGTCCTCCTCGACCGGTGCGGACACCGGCGACGTTGCACCCGCGGCCCAGACACCACGACTGGCACTGCGCGCACCGGCCGCACCGCCGCCCGAGCTTCGTCCCTGCGAACCGCCCGCGCGCTCAGCTTGTGCGCGTTGACGCTCGTAGCTCTGCTCACGCCGGCGCTCGGCATCCTCGCGCTTGGCGACATCGCGAAACACGCGGCCCGAGCTCGCGCGCACGGTCTCCAGGTCCAAACCCAACAGATCGGCAATCTGGATAAAGTACGTGTCGATCATATAGCTGTCGCGCAGCGGATAGATGAGCGTCAGCGCGTCCTCGAGCGCCTTAGCACGACCGCCCGGCGTGGTAATGTCGCTCGACTCCTGCAGCGAACGGTAGACAAAGTCCATGAGGGGCTCGGCGGCATCGATGCGCGCCTGAAGTGCCTCGCCGCCATGCGCCGTGATGAACTCCATGGGGTCGTTGCCGTCGGGCAGCACCACGCAGCGCAGGTCCATCGAATCCTGCTCGATAAACTGAATCGCGCGGCGAGCGGCCTTTTGACCGGCGGCATCGCCATCGAACATATACACAATGCGCTTGGCAAAGCGGGTTAGCGTCTTTACGTGATGCTCCGTGAGCGCCGTGCCCAGCGTGGCGACGACGTTTTTGATCCCTGCCTCCCAGCAGGCGATGCAGTCGGTATAGCCCTCCACCACGATGGCGGTATCCTGCGCAACGATAAACTCCTTGGCCCAGTTAAAGCCGTAGAGGTTTCGCTTTTTATGAAACACGCTCGTCTCGGCGGTGTTGAGGTACTTAGGCTGACCATCGCCCATGATACGCCCGCCAAAGGCGATATTGTGACCCTGCTCATCAAAGATGGGAAACATCACGCGGTCGTAAAAACGGTCGGCAAGCTGTCCGCGTCCACGGCTCACTGCCACGTTGGCGTCAATCATCTCCTGCGGGGTAAAGCCCGCCTGCGACAGATGCGAAACCAGCGCGTTGCGACCCGGCGCAAAGCCCAGGCAGTAGCGGCGACAGACATCTCCGCCCATGCCACGGCTGGCAAAGTACTCGCGCGGACGGCTGTCCTTACCGCGCATAAGCATGGTGTGGTAGAACTGGGCCGTCTCGGCGCACAGGTCATAGATGCGGGCGCGCTTGGTGCCGCGATCGCGCTGCGCACCGGTATCGTGCAGTTCAATGCCCGCACGATCAGCCAAATAGCGGATCGACTCGGGAAAACCCAGGTTCTCGCGCTTCATGATATAGGTAAAGACGTCGCCGCCCTCGCCGCAGCCAAAGCAGTGCCACACCTGCGTAGCAGGGATAATGTGAAACGATGGGGTCTTTTCGCCATGAAACGGGCAGCAGCCCCAAAACTCATGGCCGCGGGGCTTGAGCTCAACCGTTTCCTGCACGATGGCAACCAGGTCCGACGCCGCGCGTACCTGATCTTTTTCCTCATCACTAATCACGGATACTCACCCCCTGCTCACCCAAGTTATGACGGATATCGTCGATATTACCCTCGACGGTCGCGATAAGCTCGTCCAGGGAATCGAACACGCGAGACGGACGCAGCCAGCGCGTAAACGCCAGCGACACGGAAGCGCCATACAAGTCGCCCGCATAGCCGATCAAGTTGGCCTCGAGATGCGCCGAGGCGGCATCATCGGCATAGGTCGGCGGCAGGCCGACGTTAACGGCAGCAGGCCATACGGTATCGTCGACCAGCACCAGACCCTCATAGACGCCATCGGCGGGCACCTGGATACCGTCGGGCACCTGGATGTTTGCCGTGGGAAAGCCCATGTCGGAGCCCTCGTGACGGCCAGCCGCCACAACGCCGCGCAGCATATAGGGACGGCCGAGAAGCTCGGCAGCCAGCTCCACATGACCCTGACCCAGCTCATGGCGGATGCGCGTGGCGCAGATGGTCTGCCCGTTAACGCAGAGCAAATCGTGGCCGTAAACGTCAACCCCACGCTCAGTGCCCCAGGCGCGCATCTCGTCAACGCCCGAAGCGCCGCCGCGGCCGAGCCTAAAGTCGCTGCCTACACGAATGGAGCGAATGTCGACAACGCGCGACAACAGCTCCAGAAACCCGACATGGTCGAGTGCCGCCACGGCGGGCGTAAAGGGAACTGCCACCACTGCATCGACCCCGGTTTGAGCCAGGGCATGCAAGCGGTCGGCCGTCGTCATCAATTTTTGAGCGGGCGACGGACTCACCACGACGTCCGGATCAGGATCGAAGGTGACCACGACCGCTTTGCTACCGTGATCATGCGCATCGCGAATAACCGCGTCGATCAGCTCTTGGTGCCCACGATGCACGCCATCAAACACGCCAATGGTGATCGACGCGGCACCCAAGAACTCGCAACCATCAAACGCATCGGCAGAAACGATACGGGCCTCATCCAACTCACCCGCGAAAAAGATACGCGCGAGCTCGTGGGGCGCCAGCATCATCGAACACCGCCGATCGCTTGCGGAAAGACGTGCTCCATCACAAAGCGGCCGCCCTCGATACGAGCAAGCGCCTTGAGCCCCCCATCGAGCACGAGCGCGAACGGCGCCTTCGCCATATCGAAGTCCGCAAGCGCGCGTTCAACGGGAATGCGGCGACCACAAAGCAGGTCGTCTGCAAGATTGCCCGGCAAATCGACACGCGTGGCACCAAGGGCGGCAATGGGATCCAGAGCGAAGCCGGCAGCGGACTCGGCAGAGAGCTCCTCTACCGCATGACAGGCGCCAATGGAAACCACGCCGGAGGCCGTACGGCGCAGCGCGGAAATATGCGCAGCGCTATCGCAGGCGCGACCCAGATCGCGAGCGAGCGCACGAATGTAGGTGCCCTTGCTTACCGAAAACGCCACGGTCCAGACGCACGTATCGCCCTCGCCGCCCACGGCGATCAGGTCGGCGGCATAGACCTCGACGGGGCGCGGGGGCAACTCAACCGCATTGCCCTCGCGAGCACTCTTATAGGCGCGAACGCCATTGACCGAGATGGCCGAAAACGCTGGCGGCACCTGCATCTGCGGGCCAAGCATAGCGGCTAGCTGCTCACGGGCGTAAGCGAAATCGCGCAGCTCGTGGGCAACGGGCACCGTGCGGACGGCCTCGCCCTCCGCGTCATCGGTATTGGTCTCGACGCCAAACGAAATGTCGGCGACATAACTTTTGGTATCGAGGGTTAGCATGCCCAGCAGACGGGTCGCCTGGCCCACGCCCACCACCATGACACCCGAGGCCATGGGGTCGAGCGTACCGGCATGGCCGACGCGTCGCTCATGAAGGGCGCGTCGGCACTGCGATACCACGTCGTGGGACGTACAGCCCACCGGCTTATCGACGGCGAGCAGCATATTCAATTGAGAAGGCGTACGACGAGCCATGTACCATCCAAAATGTTAGAGCTCGACGGTCACCGAAGCGGGATCCTCCCCTACCAGCTCGGCCAGCATGGGAAGTGCCACGGCGAGCGTCTCGCGAATCGTTCCGTTGTTGGAAAAGCCGGCGGCGGCATGATGCCCGCCACCGCCAAAGTTGGCAGCGATCTCGGACACATCGAGGTCACCTTTGGAGCGCAGGTTGCCGCGCACCTTGGTATCGCCCTCAATGCCCTTCAGGAACAGACAGACCTCCACGCCCATCACCGAACGCACCACATCGACCAGGCCGTCGCACTCGTCCGAAGTGACGCCGCAGGCCTCGAGGTCGCTCTGGTACGCATAACTATATGCCACGCGACCGTGCGCCACGGTCTTGATGCGGCCCATAACGATGGACTTGAGATGCAAGAACTCAACGCGCATGCTCTGGTAGACCTCGAGCGCAACGCGCGCCGGATCGGCACCGTGCGCGACCAGGCGCGAGGCGGCATGGAACGCAGCAGCATCGGCGTTTTGATACTGAAAACGACCGGTATCGGTCACCAGGCCGCACAGCAGACACGTCGCTACGCCATTGCGAGCCACAATACCGCAATTATCCAAAAATCGGTCGATGATCATGGCGCAGGCGGCGGCGTCGACGCACCTCAGGCTCAGCTCGGCAAATTCCTCGCGCGCCGGATGGTGATCGAAGCACACCACATGCGACGAGCGGCGGAGCACCTCGGCGGAGTTGTTCAGACGCTCGACGACCGGCACGTCCACCGAGATGAACAGGTCCGGATTGCCGGTATACGCAGATGCCGGCATCAGACGGTCGGCACCCTCCATAAAGCGGTAAATGCGCGGAACCGGGTCATCGTCTGCCAGCAGCAGGGCAATGTCCTTGTTGGGGAAAAACTTCATAAGCGATAAGCCCAGACCCAGCACGGAGCCCAGGGCGTCACCATCGGGAGACGTATGTCCCGAAATCGCAATGGAGGACGCACCCTCGATGAGCTCGAGGATGCGTCGCTGAATATCTGCAGACTCGCACGATGCGAGGTCGGCGGAATTACTCATCTAAAGCTGCCTCCTGGGCGGCATCCGCTATGGGATAGCCGTCCTCGTCCTTTTCGATCGCAAGCGTGGCGGGAACGTTTTCCAGCGCGCGCGTGATGCGCTCGGCCTCATCGGTCGAGCGATCGATGCGAAAATCGAGCTCGGGCGTGACGCGCCAATCGAGCGAGCGGGCCAACAGGCTACGGATGCGGCCCTTGGCACTGGCGAGCGCCTCCATGACCTCGTCGTAGCGGCTCGCGTCGCACGACACGTACACGCGCGCGAACGAACGGTCCACCGCGACCTCGACCGCGGTCAGGGTGACCAGGTCGAGACGCGGATCGGAAACCTCAAAGAGCAGGATATAACCGAGCTTCTCGCGAAGCTGCTCGCCCAGACGGCGGGTTGCCTGCGTTTGCTTCATAGCGCTACCCCCTACTCGGTACGGGCAACCTGGTCGATACGGTAGCCCTCGATGGTGTCGCCAGGCTTGATGTCCTGGAAGTTCTCCAGGCCAATACCGCCCTCGGAGCCGCTCTTGAGGCTCTTGGCCTCGTCCTTGTAGTGGCGCATCGAGGCGATTTTACCGTTGAAGACCACGATGCCGTCGCGCACCAGGCGCACAGAATCGGTCGCGGCGATCTCGCCCTCTTCGACGCGGACACCGGCGGCGATACCGACCTTGGGCACCTTGAAGGTGTCCAGAACGGTTGCGGAACCCGTGGAGACCTCGACCTCGGTGGGCTTGAGCATACCGATGCGGGCAGCGTCGAGATCCTCGAGGCACTTGTAGATGACGTCGTAGCAACGGATCTCGACGCCCTCGCGCTCGGCGGCGGAGCGGGCCTTGCCGTCGGGACGGACGCCAAAGCCGATGATGATGGCGTTGGAGGCGTCGGCCAGGACGACGTCGGTCTCGTTGATGGCGCCAACGGCGGAGTGGATCGTGTTGATGCGCACCTCGGACTGATCCATCTTGTCGAGGGAGTCCTGAAGGGCCTCGATAGAACCCTGGACGTCGGCCTTGATGATCAGGTTGAGCTCCTTGACCTCGGCATCGGCGATGGTCTCGAAGAGGTTCTCGAGCGTCACGTGCTTCACGCGGCTCTGCTCCTCGATACGGGCCTTGAGCGAACGCTCGTCGGCCAGCGCACGTGCCTCGCGCTCGTCCTCGAACACGCGGAACTCATCGCCGGCGTTGGGGACGGACTGTAGGCCCAAGATCTCGACGGCGTCGGAAGGACCGGCCTCGGTGACGGCGTTGCCCTTGGGGTCGAGCATGGCACGGACGCGGCCATAGGTGAGGCCGGCGACCAGCGTGTCGCCCACGCGCAGGGTACCGCGGGTCACGAGCACGGTGGCAACCGAGCCGCGGCCCTTGTCGAGCTTAGCCTCGAGGACGTTGCCCGAAGCGAACGTATCGGGGTTGGCCTTGAGCTCGAGAACGTCGGCCTGGAGCAGGACGGTCTCGAGCAGGTCGTCGATACCGATCTTCTGCTTGGCCGAGATGTTGACGAACATGTTCTGTCCGCCCCACTCCTCGGGGATGATGCCGTACTCGGTGAGCTCCTGGCGCACGCGGTCGGGGTTGGCGCCCGGCTTATCGATCTTGTTGACAGCGACGACGATGGGAACGCCGGCGGCCTTGGCGTGGTTGATCGACTCGATGGTCTGGGGCATGACGCCGTCGTCGGCAGCCACGATCAGGATGACGATATCGGTCACCTTGGCGCCGCGGGCACGCATGGCCGTAAAGGTGGCGTGACCGGGGGTATCGATGAAGGTAATCTTGCGGTCGTTGATCATGACCTGCGAAGCGCCGATGGCCTGAGTAATGCCGCCCGCCTCGCCGGCAGCGACGCCGGTGTGACGAATGGCGTCGAGCAGGCTCGTCTTGCCGTGGTCGACGTGGCCCATGACGGTGACGACCGGGGCACGCGGCTTAAGGTCGGCGGGATCGTCGTAGAACGAGAAGGTGTTCTCCTCCTCGGGGGTGATGATCTTGATCTGGCGGCCCAGGTCGTCGGCAACGAGCTCGACGAGGTCGTCGGACATGGACTGCGTCATGGTAAGCGGCGTGCCCAGCAGGAACAGGCGCTTGATGATGTCGTTGGCCGGAACGTCGAGCGCCTCGGCGAGCTCCTGGACGGTAACGCCCTGGGAAACCTTGATGGCGTCGAGGTCCTCGGGGTTCACGCCCTGGGCCAGCGCCTCCTCAATCTTGCGCTCTTCCTGAGCCTTTGCGGCCTCGCGCTCGCGCTTCTCCTTGCGCTTTTTGCGGCGACCAGTGGACTCGCGAGAGGCCTCCTCGACGGCGGCACGAGCCTCCTCGAGCACCTTCTCGCGGCTGTACTCCTCGGCCTCGCGAGCCATGCGGCTGTAGTGGTCCTCTTCGTTGTTGTGACCGCCCTTGCGCTTCTTGCCCTTGCCCTGCTTGTCGGGGTTGGGGAAGTCCATGCCGGCAGCGACGTTGTTGCTGGCGTTGGTGCGATGGCTGTGCGGACGGCTCTCGGAAGCGTTGCGCTCGGAGTTGTTGTCGGAGGCGTTGCGATCGTTACGACGGCCACCGCGGCGGTCGTTGTTGCCGCCACGACGGTTACCACGCTCAGCGGCGCGCTCGGCCTTGGCCTTGTCCTCGGCGTCCTTCTTCTCCTTGAGCACGGTCTCCTGTGCGGCGATCTGGTCGAGCAGCGAACGGAAGCGCGAACCGGAGTCGGAAGCGGGAACGGCGCGGCGCTGAGCCTCGCGGGCAGCCTCCTCCTTCTCGCGGGCAAGGCGCTCCTGCTCGGCCTTCTTCTTGGCCTCAGCCTCGGCACGGGCGGCCTCCTCGGCAGCCTGAGCTGCGGCAAACTGGCGGCGCTCCTCCTCGCGTGCCTTCTCGGCAGCGATGCGCTCGCGCTCGGCCTCGGCGGCGCGTGCGGCCTCCTCGGCGGCAGCTGCCTGCTCCTCGGCCTGCTTGGCAGCCTCGACTTCCTGGGCGCGGGCCTCAATCACCGAGGCGAGCTGCTTGCGGACCATAGCGACATAAGCGTCCTCCAAGGTGGAGGAAGCAGACTTAGCGGGAATCTTCATTTCGGCGAGATGACCCATCAGTTCTTTGGAGGTCATGCCGAACTCTTTGGCCAGGGTGGACACACGGACTTTTGCCATATGACTTCACCTACCCTTTCTGGCACCTTGGGTGCCTAGAGACTGAACGAGCGTGGGATACGCGCCAGGACCCGCCCGGCGCGACCGCGCGCTAGATCAGGTCCTCCGCATCATCGAAGGCGTCGGTGTCGTGGACACCGCAGAATCGGGAGCCGGGACGAGCCTGGTTGCGGCACTGGATGCCGTCCTCGGACACGTACTCGCAGCGGCGGACGTCCTCGTCCTCCTCGTCACCGATCAGGTCGGCGGCGGGCTCCTCGTGAACGGGAACGTTCTTGAGGATGTCGGCGGCAAGCGTCTCGGACTTGATGTCGATGTGCCAGCCGGTCAGGCGCGCGGCGAGGCGGGCGTTCTGGCCCTCCTTGCCGATGGCGAGGGACAACTGGTCGTCGGGCACGATGACGCCGGCGTAGGCCTTCTCCTCGTCGATGAGGACGCGGGTGACCTTAGCGGGCGACAGGGCGTTGGCGACGTAGACGGCAGGATCGGCATCCCACAGGATGACGTCGACGCGCTCGCCACGGAGCTCGCCCACGACAGCGCGGACACGGCTGCCCTTGGGGCCGACGCAGGCGCCCACGGGATCCAAACGGTCGTCGAGCGAGTGAACGGCGACCTTGGAGCGCTGGCCGGGCTCGCGGGCGATCGACTTGATCTGGACGGTGCCCTCATAGATCTCGGGCACCTCCTGCTCAAACAGACGACGCATGAGCTCGGGGTGGGTACGGGAGATGACAATCGGCGGACGGCTGTGCTCGCCACGAACCGGCTGCAGGTTGGAGTTGGGGTCGCGAACGTCGATGATCACGGCCTTGATGTGCTGGTTGTGCAGGTAGCGCTCGCCCATCGGACGCTCGTTGCGCTCGTTCTCGTAACGGCGCTGGTCGAAGTGCGGAAGCTCGGCCTCGACGCCCTCGCGAATCTTGACGATCGTGAAGTCGGGCGTGGACTGCAGCACGGTACCGCTGATGAGGTCACCGATGCGGCCGGAGAACTCCTCGTAGATCTGCTCGCGGGCGGAGTTGCGCACGATGGCGTTGATCTCGGCCTTGGCGTGCTGGGCGGCGATGCGGCTCGTGTTCTTGGGGGTGACGTCGATCTCCTCGAACTCGGTGAAGTTGCCCTCCTCGTCCATGGAATCGTCGATCGGCTCCAGGCGGTAGACGTAGATCTTGCCGGTGGTGCGGTCGATGGTCACCTTGGCGCCCCACTCAAGATGCAGGATCTCGGCATAGCTCTTGGCGAGCGACTGCTCCAGGCGGTCGATCAGGTAGAGCTGGTCGATGTGCTTCTCCTGGCAAAGCTCCATCAGGGCGGACATCATGTCGGATGCTGCCATCTTACTTTCCTTCCTTCGCGGGCTTGAAGTCGTAGGTGGGCTTCAACTTGCACTTTTTAACATCAGAGAAATCGAGGGTAACGGACTCGCCGCCCTCGAGCTCAAGGGTCACGTTCGTCTCGGTGGCGGCGGCAATCTTGCCGGCGTACTTGCGACGACCCTCGGTGGCGGTGGAGGTGAGCTCGCAGTTCTCGCCCACAAAGCGGGCAAAGTCGCACGGGCGGCGTAGCGGGCGCGCCATGCCCGGGCTCGACACCTCGAGCGTATAACTCGAAGAGATGGGGTCGAGCTCCTCAATCACATCGCCGACCCATTTGGTGTTGGCCGTGACGTCGTTGAGCGACAGGCTCTGACCCTCGGCACCCTCGATACGCACGCGCACGCAGGGGGCCTTGGTGGCACCCACGAGCTCGACGTCGACGATGTCGACATCGTGCTGGGGAGCGACGGCCTCGAGCGCGTCGATGATCGCCTGCTCGGTCTTGGTCTTGACCATTGCGGCACCTCCATCCATACAAAAAAGAAGCGGGGCCGAAACCCCACTTCTTTCAATTACAACTTCATTTGCAAGCAAACTATACCAATAGCTGCGGAAACGTGCAAGCACAGTACGAATCTGCAGGTCAGCGTGCGCACAGCTTCTCCACAAGAATAGGACAATTGGTCGAGGAACCCCATGCGGCGCACCCTCAACAGCCCCAAAACGGGCCATGCGTCCCAGAGCGCCGACCGAATCGGGCCCTATGGGCATTCCATCCCTGGGCGCACATCGGCCAGACTAAAGCTGAGAGGCATTCTGTAGCGAGAAAGCCTGCCGCACGCATTGACCGCGCAACCTTCCAGTATCTCTACGGCAAGGAGGATCCATGGAACGCCTAGGCACCCTCTGCGCGACCGCGCTCGTCGTAGCTGCCTGTTCGTTCGCTCTGACGGGTTGCAACAACATCGATGGCAAAACCGGAACATGCGAACCGAACCCTGGCAGCACCAAGGCCATCGAAAAAACCGAACCCCCGGTGAGCTTCGACAAAATAGACGAGGACATCGTCGATCCCCAGGGTTTGGGCCCCGACCCCCAAGAACAGTTCCCCATCGACCTAGAGGCAGACGAGAACGTCCATGTTGCCTGCGTGGGCAAGGACACCGACGGCTACGGGGACGCCGCGCTCGTCTTTACGGTGACAAACAACACCGATGTCGACATGATGTTTGGCGATGTGGACTCCTATGCCTACGTCAACGGCGTGGTCCGCGTTGTGCGCATGCGTCAGCAGGTCGCAGCGGGCGAGGAAACGCGCGCCATGCTCACCTTTGTAGGCACCCTCGACGACCCGGACTTTGATGTGAACAACAACCTCAACGACATCTACCTCAACATTTGGATGTTCGAACAGGCAACGGGCAACGTTTACTTTAGGGACCTGGTACACATCCCGTAGAAGACGGTGCGACGCGCCGACTAAGCAGGGCATACAACAGAAAACGAGGGGCGACCCAACCGGACCGTCCCTCGTTTATTGCATGTCAGCTTTACGCGCAGCGCTTATTTGACCACCAGGTTGACCAGCTTGCCGGGCACGCAGATAGCCTTGACGACCGTCTTGCCCTCAAGCCACTTGGCGACGGCGACCTCGGCGGCAGCCTGCATCACCTCGTTGGAGGCATCGCGGGCCACGTCGATGCGGCCGCGGACCTTGCCGAGCACCTGGACGACGATCTGCACCGTATCCTCGATGGACTCGGCCAAGTCGAACTCGGGCCAGGCGGCGGTGTAGGCATTGCCCTCGCAGCCGAGCGCCTCGTGCCACAGCTCGTCGGCCCAGAACGGGCAGATGGGGGCAAGGACGCTCACGATATCCTTAGCCACGCCGTAGCACAGCGCCTTGTCACGCGATGCGCCCTCAGTTGCGTTGAGGTAGGCGCTCGCCGCGTTGACGAGCTCCATGACGGCCGAGATGGCGGTGTTGAACTGGCCGCGGTCGAAGTCCTCGGTGCACTTGGCGATGGTGCGGTGACGCTCGCGATAGAGCTTCATCGCAACCTCGTCGAGCGTGGACTTGTCGAAGGCCACGCTGGCGTCGCCGGACTGGACGAGCTGCCACACGATACGCCAGGCGCGCTTGATAAAGCGGTTGGCGCCCTCGACGGCCTTGGGATCCCAGTCGAAGTCCTTCTCGGGCGGGGCGATAAACAGGATCGCCAAACGCATGGTGTCGGCACCATAGGGCTCGATAACCGAACTCGGGGGCACGACGTTGCCCTTGGACTTGGACATGGTATCGCCGTTCTCGTCCTTGACCATGCCCTGGCACAGCAGGTTGGTGAAGGGCTCGTCCACGCTCAGCAGACCCAGGTCGCGCAGCGCCTTGGTAAAGAAGCGGCTGTAGAGCAGGTGCAGAATGGCGTGCTCGATGCCGCCGATGTAGTTATCGACGGGCATCCAACGGTCGGCGGCCTCGCGGGAGAAGGGCAGCTCGGTGTTGTGCGGGTCGGTATAGCGCAGGTAATACCAGCTGGAGCAGGTAAAGGTGTCCATGGTGTCGGTCTCGCGCTTGGCAGGACGGCCGCAGACCGGGCAGGTGGTCTCGTAGAACTCCTTGCACTCGGCGAGGGTCTCGCCGGCACCCAGGTCCAGGTTCTCGGGCAGCGTCACCGGCAGCTGATCCTCGGGCACGGGCACGATGCCGCAGTGCTCGCAGTGGATAGCCGGGATGGGGTTGCCCCAATAACGCTGGCGGGAGATGAGCCAGTCGCGCAGACGGAACTCGACCTTGCGACGGCCGCAGCCCATAGCCTCGAGGTCGGCCACGATCGCAGCCTCGCCCTCGGAGTGCTTGCCGCCGCGCATGCCAGTGTACTTGCCGGACTGGACGAGCGTGCCCTCGGCAGCGTGGGCACAATCCCAGTCGACGGTCTCGGCATGGAAGGTATCGATGGTCTCGCCGCTGGCCTCGACGGCAGCGCGATCGTCATCGTCGAGGATGATCGGCACGATCGGCAGGTCGTACTTGCGGGCAAACTCAAAGTCGCGCTGGTCGCCGCAAGGAACGGCCATGACGGCGCCGGTGCCGTAGTCGGCAACGACATAATCGGCAACCCACACGGGGACCTTCTCGCCGTTGACGGGGTTTACCACATAGCGGCCCGTGAAGGCACCGTGCTTCTCGAGGGTGCCCTGGGCACGCTCGACGGCAGAGATATGCTTGGAGTCCTCGACGATCTTGGTGACGGCCTCCTCGTACTCCGTGCCCTCGACGAGCTCGTGCAGGCCGGCGTACTCGGGAGCCAGAACAAAGAAGGAAACGCCAAAAAGGGTATCGGCACGCGTGGTAAAGACGGTGATCTTGCCCTCGTCGCCCTCGATGGGCTCGCCATCCTGGTCGCACAGGGTAAAGTCGACCTCGGCGCCCTCGGAGCGACCGATCCAGTTGGCCTGCATCTGCTTGACGCGCTCGGGCCAGCCGGGGAGCTTCTCCAGGTCGTCGAGCAGCTCCTGAGAGTACTCGGTAATCTTGTAGTACCACTGCTCAAGGTCGCGCTTCTCGGGCTCGGTGCCGCAGCGCCAGCACTTGCCCTCGGTGACCTGCTCGTTGGCCAGAACGGTCTTGCAGGTGGGACACCAGTTGACCGGGTTCTTCTTGCGGTAGACCAGGCCCTTTTCCCACATCTTCTCAAAGATCCACTGACCCCAGCGGTAGTAGTCGGGGCTGCAGGTCTTGACCATGCGATCCAGATCGTAGGAGAAGCCCATGCGCTTCATCGTGGCGAGCGCCTGGTCCATGTTCTTATACGTCCAGGCGGCAGCCTGCGTATTGTGCTTGATGGCGGCGTTCTCGGCAGGCAGGCCAAAGGCGTCAAAGCCGATGGGATGCAGCACGTCAAAGCCGCGCATGCGGGCCTGACGGGCCATGGCATCGCCGATGGTATAGTTGCGAGCGTGGCCCATGTGCAGGTCGCCCGACGGATACGGGAACATCTCGAGCACGTACTTCTTGGGCTTACTGTCGTCGGTGTCGACGGCAAAGAGGTTGGAGTCCTCCCAGGCCTTCATCCACCTGGACTCAATGGCCTGCGCGTCGTAGACAGGGATCTCGTCCTTATGATCTGTGCAATCGCACATATCAGCTCCTTTGTTAGCTGGGTTGGGACGGGGCGTTCTTACCTTTGCTCGCTGCTGCGGACAGTCCTGCTCGCACGAAGAGCACATTAAGTGCTCTTCGGCTCGTGCGGAACTTGCAGCGAGCAAAGGTAAGAACGCCCCGCCACATCGTTAACTCGCATGATGATAGCAAATACGACAAGCGAGATGCCTGCGACTTGCATGCATCTCGCTTTATCTAAATAGCGTGGTTGGGAATCAACCGCTAATTGTTACCCGCTCAAGCATGGTCGGGTTTTCCAAGTGCCGCAGATTGCCGTGAAAGAGGAGCGTCGCGTACTTTGGTACGCGAGCGACGGTTTGAACGGCAAGGTGCGGTGCTTGGGAAAGCCGCTTAGCGGTAGCTGACGCTTTGCTGGGAGTCCTTGACGACTACGTCGTGGGCGCCGCCTTCGACGATGGAAGTAGAGCTGACCAGCGTTAGGCGTGCCTTTTCCTGGAGCTCGGGGATCGAGAGGGCACCGCAGTTGCACATCGTCGACTTGACCTTATAGAGCGTGCCGCCCACGCCGTCCTTGAGGGAGCCGGCGTAGGGAACGTAGGAGTCGACGCCCTCGACGAAGCTGAGCTTCGCGGCGCCACCCAGATCGTAGCGCTGCCAGTTGCGGGCACGCGCGGAACCCTCGCCCCAGTACTCCTTCATGTACTGACCGTTCACGTTGACGCGCTCGGTCGGGCTCTCGTCGAAGCGGGCGAAGTAGCGGCCCAACATCATAAAGTCGGCGCCCATGGCAAGGGCGAGCGTCATGTGGTAGTCGTAGACGATGCCGCCGTCGGAGCAAACGGGCACGTAGACGCCGGTCTCCTCGTAGTACTCGTCACGAGCGCGGCAGACGTCGATCAACGCGGTGGCCTGGCCACGGCCGATGCCCTTGGTCTCACGGGTAATGCAGATGGAACCGCCGCCGATACCGACCTTGATGAAGTCGGCACCGCAGTCTGCCAGGAAGCGGAAGCCCTCGGCGTCGACGACGTTACCGGCACCGACCTTGACGTCCTCGCCGTAGTTGGCGCGAATCCACTCGATAGTGCGCTTCTGCCACTCGCTGAAGCCCTCGGAGGAGTCGATGCACAGAACGTCGGCGCCGGCCTCGATGAGCAGCGGCACGCGCTCGGCATAGTCGCGGGTGTTGATACCGGCGCCGACCATGTAGCGCTTGTCGTTATCGAGCAGCTCGTTGGGGTTGGTCTTGTGACTGTCGTAGTCCTTGCGGAACACAATGCCCATGAGGTGATCGTTATCGTCGACGATGGGCAGGGCGTTGAGTTTGTTGTCCCAGATGACGTCATTGGCAACCTTAAGGCTGATGTTCTTGTCGCCCACGATGAGCTGCTCACGCGGGGTCATGAACTCGGAGACCTTCGTCTGGTGGTCATCGCGGCTGGGGCGATAGTCACGGCTGGTGACGATGCCCAGGAGCTTACCCTTGGGGGTGCCGTCGTCGGTAACCGGCATAGTAGAGTGACCGGTCTTCTCCTTGAGCTCAATGACCTGCTCCATGGTCATGTCAGGGGTCAGCGTGGAATCGGACTGAACGAAACCAGCCTTGTGATCCTTGACGGCCTTGACCATGGCGGCCTCGGACTCGGCGCTCTGGGAACCGTAAATGAAGGACAGGCCGCCCTCAGTAGCGAGCGCGACACCCATGTCGACGCCCGAGACGGACTGCATGATGGCGGAAACCATGGGGATGTTCAGGGTGATTGCCGGCTTCTCACCGCGCTTAAAGCGGGTCAGCGGCGTCTTAAGAGAGACGTTGTTGGGGATGCACTGCGAGGACGAGTAACCAGGGACCAGCAGATACTCCGAAAACGTGTGGGACTCACCGGGAAAGAACGTAGCCATGTTTCTCCTTTTTCCATGCGACCGGTCGGCTGCAGGCCTCGTAGGACCCAGCCCAACCTTGGGCGCCCAATACTGGGGAAGTATCTTAACGCACTTTGACTGCTACAATGCATGATTTAAGAAGAGCACACGAGGGTTTGACGCAGGCTTTGCGTTTGCCCAGCAAACACTTTAGCAGGGAGACGTAGAGCGTATGGAGTACAAGACGACGGCAAAGTTGGTCATTCAAGCGTGCGACAAGGATTTGCCGGGCGTGTTCGGCCACGGCTGCGTCTTGCTGCTGCAAGGTATCGCCCGCGAACACTCGCTCAACCGAGCCGCTAAAAGCATGGGCATGGCGTATTCCAAGGCCTGGCGCATTGTGAACGAGGCCGAAGGGCAGCTGGGATGCAAACTCATCGAGCGCGACGGTGCCCGCGGATCCACGCTCACCCCCGCCGGCGAGCGAGCCATAGCAGTCTACGAGAAGCTGCAGGTCGACATCAACCAAGTAATTGCCGCAAAGGCCAACGACCTCATCGCCAGTATCAAAGAGTAGCCAATTTGGGACGGGGCCTTATAGCCACACAACCCCATCTCATAAGTTGCGGTGAAATAGGGACTGTTTATGCGGTTAAAGCCGTAAATCAATCCATATTTCACCGCAACTTATGAAGTCGAGGATGATTTAGCTAGTTGCGGAGGGCATTATCTAGGGTGGCGGCCACGATCAAGGGGTCGTCGGTGCCGGCAAAGAGGCGGACGGTGCTCCCCTGCTTGCCGCGTGGGGCCGAAAGGCGCGTCGTTGCGCCGCCAGCCGGCGATGTGCGGAACTCCCCCGGCAAAGCATCAAAGAGATCGCCCGCACTGCGCTCGATAAGATCAAACTCAGCTGCCGGGCCAAAGCCGTGCTCGAGGATTCCCGTTGCAACCGCATGGTCGGGATGCGAACTCAGCCCGGGATAGCGCACGTTGCGCACCATCTCGTTGGCGGCCAGATACTCGGCCAGCGCACGGGCGCGGTCGAAGTGTGCCTGCATGCGGGTATCGAGCGAGTCCAGCCCGCGCTCCAGCACACCAGCCTCGTCAGTAGGCAAACCAAGCTTGCCCAAGCCACAGCCCTCAAACAGGACGTGCACGCACTCAGCCGCGGCATCCACACGATGGCGCTTGAGCTGCGAGCGCGCCACCGAAGCGGCAACGAGCTTGCGCGGCGCCTTACCAGCACACACGCGGTCGAGCGCCTCGAGCAACAGCGCAGCACCTAGCCGCAGCGGATCGCAGCCAAAAGCCGATACCACGGTGTTGTCCACAACCAGCAGCGCATGGGCCTCACGCGCGGCGCGTCCTAACGCTCGCAGATCGGGCACGCGCAGTCCAAACCCGCCAATAGAGTTGACGAACCACCACAGGTGCGGCCCCTCGACCTCAAACGAAGCATCAAAGCCCTCGGACGCAGCGGCA
The DNA here is from genome assembly GCF_020709435.1 of Collinsella aerofaciens. GTDB lineage: Bacteria > Actinomycetota > Coriobacteriia > Coriobacteriales > Coriobacteriaceae > Collinsella > Collinsella aerofaciens_AU. The sequence continues at coordinate 21,029 of NZ_JAJFDP010000016.1, read as the reverse complement.
AACGCCTCGGCGGACGGCGAGCCCACGAGCACAACATCGCAGCCATCAAAGCCGCTCGCAAACGCATCGGCAAAGTCATCCGCAAAGGCCACCAGGCGATCGCCGGGCCGTACAATCCCCAGCAACGACAGCGCTGCCGGCACATGCGACGCCGCAAGCAACCGCGCCTCACGCGCGCTGGCCCTCAAAGCCCAGGCCTCTTCTAGCTGCTGTACGCCCATACGGCACCTTCCCTCCAAAACAAAAACCCACGATGCGGATGTTTCCCACATCGTAGGCTACGGCTGCAGTATAGCGCCGATATGCGACGAATCGCCTAGATGTTGAGCGCGTGGTAGGTCACATTCGCGCCCGGAGCGTCAACGGTCACGCCATAGGCCTCGGGATAGATGCGCGTCGAAAACACGAGCGAGCCATCGTTCACAAACACCTCGACCGACGAGACATCGCCAACAATGCGCACGTTACGAACCTCGTCGACGGACTCCCAGCGCACAGTACGACCGCAGCCGGCAGAAGCGCGGCCCTCATCGGTAAATCGCATCTCAAAGCGCGGGGGCAGTTCGTCCTCAGCGGGCACAAACGCCAGCTTCAGCTCGCCATCAACGGTCGCGGTAAACGCGCCGTCGACACCGTCAACAACAACATCAAAGCAGGTATCGCCGGCAACCTCCAACGAGCCCGCCCCCACACGCACCGAGGCATAATGGTGCTCAATCTCGCGCGCCGGCTGCTGCAGCACCACGCCGTCGACACCGGCTGTGAGCTCACGCGGCACCGTCATGCAGTGCTGCCAGCCGCACGCTACGGTGGGCGCGTTGTCATAGGTCGGCTCATCGGGCATGCCCATCCAGCCGATCAAAATGTGGCGACCATCCTCGGACGTAAACTCCTGAGGAGCATAGAAGTCAAAACCGGCGTCCCACAGGCGGAACTCGCCCAGCTCATAAGCGTCCTTGCCACCAGTGATGTCGCCCGATACAGGCATGTAGCCAGCGGCATACACGTTGCCGCGGTCCCAACGGCCGCCCTCGAGGCCCTGGGGCGAGAAGGACAGCCACTTCGCCGGCACACCGCCATCCGACTCAAGCTCAAGGTATCCCGGGCACTCCCACATAAAGCCAAAGCGCTCGGGCGTGGAAACGCGGCTTTCGAGCTCCCAGCTCAGCATATCGGCCGAGCCATACACCAAGATCTCGCCCACATCGCGCCCGGCACCTTCGCCGTGCATCGCACAAAAACGGCTTTCGACATGCGGCCCGTCCACGCGACGACGCGCGCCCAGCACCATGTGGTAACGCCCATCATCATCGCGCCACACCTTGGGATCACGCACGTGGCAGGTCAGATCGTCGGGATAATCCTCGGACGCCAGCACCACGCGCTTTTGGCTGAACTCCCGACCGGCAAGGCCATCAACGCTCTCGACATAAACAGTATCGGCGCGACGGCCGGTATTGACGTAGTCGTACGTGCCGTCCGCATCGGAAAGCTTAACGTTGCCCGTATAGAGCACGCGAATGCGGCCGTCCTCGGCAAGCGCGGAGCCTGAATACACGCCATGGCAATCGAACGGCTCGTCGGGCAGCAGCGGGGCGCCAACATATTCCCAGTTCATAAGGTCGCGGCTTGTGGCATGGCCCCACATCTTTACGCCGCCGTTCACATCAAACGGGGCATACTGGAAGTACGCGTGAAACACGCCGCCCGCTTGGCAAAGACCGTTGGGGTCGTTGAGCCAGCCCGCCGGCGGCATAATATGGAAGCGCTGGCCATACGCGCCATGACCGCACTCAGAGGCGGCGGCGTCAACAGCGGCGACCAGCTTTGCAAGGTCGCGACCAAGTGCATTAGACATATCAAAGTCCTAACGGATCGAAAGTAACAAGACACCAGAGATCGGCACCAGATACGGGAAACGCCCGCGAGCATACGACCCGCGGGCATCCCCTCAATCAAAAGCTCTTAGGCCTGCTCGGAAGTCTTGGACTCGTCCTTGTACAGGACAAACGAGACGCCAAAGGAAACCAGCGCGGCGACCGCAAACATGATCGCGTACTGCACGGGCTGGGCCAGACACAGCAGGATACCGAAGATACCCGTAACGCCCGTGCCGGAGGCAGCCAGCGAAGTGAGCGCGCAGACCAGGGCGCCGCAGCCACCGCCGATGCAACCGGCGATGAAGGGCTTAAAGAAGCGCAGGTTCACACCAAAGATGGCAGGCTCGGTAATGCCCATGAAGGCGGACAGAGCCGAAGGAAGCGCCAGGCCCTTGATCTTGGCATCGCGGGTCTTAAAGGCAACGGCGAGTGCGGCACCACCCTGGGCGATGTTGGCGGCACTGGCGATGGGCAGCCAATAGGTCACGCCGTACTGGGCGAGCTGGCCCAGGTCGATGGCGGTGTACATCTGATGGATACCGGTGACGACCGTAGGCGCATAGAACAGGCCGACGATAAAGGAACCGATGCCGAAGGGCAGGGTGAGCAGGGCCTGGATCAGACCGAGGACGGCGTTCTCGGCCCAGACAAAGATGGGGCCGACGGCAACGAGCGTCACGAGCACGGTCACGAACACCGAGACGAGCGGGGTCACAAAGAGGTCGAACATCTCGGGAACGATCTTGTGCAGGCGCTTCTCGAGGAAGGCCAGAATGGCGCAGGCGATAACGATGGGGATCACGTGGCCCTGATAGCCGACCCACTCAAAGCTGTACACGCCGGGAATGACGGTGACCATAGTCTGCACGCCCTCGGAGGCAACCGTGTAGGCGCTCTGCAGCGAGGAGTTGATGCACGCACCGCCGACGACAGCGCCCAGATACGGGTTGGCGCCAAAGGCCTTAGCCGCGGAGTAGCCGATCAGAATCTGCAGAATGCCAAAGGACGTGCCCGAGACCAGGTCGGCAATCTTGTAAATAAAGTTATTGGTGTCGAGCGCGACAAAGCCGTTGGAGGCCATAAAGTTGAGGGCGCTCATAATGCCCAGCAGCAGACCCGAAGCCACGATGGCGGGGATGATGGGAACAAAGACGTCGCCGAGCACCTTAATGGCACGCATAAAGATGTTCTGCTGCTGTGCCGCGGCCTCCTTGACCTCGGCCTTGGTGGCAGCCTCGACGCCGCTGAGCGCGATGAACTCTTCGTAGACCTTGTTGACGGTGCCGGTGCCAAAAATAATCTGGAGCTGGCCCTGGGCCTCAAAGACGCCCTTGGCGCCGTCGATATTCTCGAGGGCATCCTTGTCGACCTTGGCGTTATCGGCAATCACCAGGCGCAGACGCGTGGCGCAGTGTGCGGCCGAAACAACGTTGCCGGCGCCACCGATGTTGTCGAGCACCTCTTGGGCTGATTTGCGGTAGTCCATGACTTCCCTTTCCTCAAACGGGCGCACGTGCACCCGGCCGTCTTTGACACTTACACTGTAATCGATTTCAGTTTCATATGTCTGTAATCGTTTTCATAGTAGGGTGAACGGTAGGAAATAGCCGGCGAATGGTAGTTTTGAGACAAACATAAGGGCTCAGAGGCAGGCAGACGTGCCCAAAATCTAGACATTCATAAGCTGATGGCCGAGTTTGAGCGTCTTTAGACCGCTCTCCCCCTCCACGCCATCGAGCGTGTTGAGCAACATATTGGTCGCCTCGACGCCACTGGTCAGGTAGCCATAATGCACGGTGGGAATACCGCCCGTCAGCGCGCGCAAAAACGCGTTGTCGCCAAAACCGCTTACGCGATGCATGCCCTCGCCCACGCCGCGAACCTCATCGATGGCACGAAGCGCGCCCGCCGCCATGGTATCGGTCGCGCACGCGATAAACGAAACATCGGGAGCGACGGAAAGCAGTTCACGTGCTGCACCATAGCCTGAGTCGAGCGTAAACGAGCCCAGGCGAATCAATGCGGCATCGAGCGGGTTACCCGCGGCGCGCAAGCCGGCCTCAAAACCGCGACGGCGGTCATAACCGGCCGCGCGGTCCTCTTCGGTAACTCCAATGTAGGCGATCTTGCCGTCCACGCGGCCCGCAAGCGCATGGCCCAGCTCAAAGGCGGCCTCGTAATCGTCGTGATAGACGCACGCCGCGCCCTCGACATGTTGGCCGATCAACACAATGGGCACGCGGCACGACTCAATCGCGCGACGGTGCTCATCGGTAATCATAGTTGCCACCAGCACAATGCCATCGACCGGGTGGTTTTGGAATAAATCGAGGTATTCGAGCTCACGATCGGCCGCGTTGTCGGTGTTGGCAAGGAGCATCTGGTAGCCACGACGACCGAGCACCTGGCCAATACCGGCGGTAATGCGGCTCACGGATTCCGAATTGATCTTGGGCACGATGACGCCGATGAGCTTGGTGGAGCCTGTGCGCAGCGCGCGAGCCTGGCTGGACCGCACGTATCCGGTCAGCTCAATCGCCTGCTTAATGCGATCGGCCTTGTCCGCCGAGATATACCCACCGTTGAGGTAGCGCGAGACGGCGGCGCTCGAAACGCCCGCCAGCTCGGCGACATCTTTCATCTTTACCACGAGTACCCCTGTCATTGAAATCGCTTTCATCATGATACCCATGAAGGCACTCCGGATGAATCGATTTCACCCAGGTCGAAAAAACGCTAGCGAGCGCCGGAACCAAATTACCCGTGGTATTCGCCGTTGTACTGGATGAGCGTGAGGTCCTCCACGCCGTCGAGCGCGCGGATGGCGTCAGCATAGGGCATATCTACACCATCCGAGAACACCTCGGCAGCCATTTCGACGTTGTCGCCGCGCATGGTCTTGGACTTGACGGTGAACTTGGTGCGCCCAAATGCACGCACGATATCGTCGCCGGTGGTCTGGCCCGTGTAGTGGATGACCATCATGTACACGCGCGCCTTGTCCTGGTGGCTCGCAAAGCCGGCGATCATCACCACGATCACCACCGCCGTGAGCCCCACGAGCGCATACATGCCGGCGCCGGCCGTAATGCCCGTGGTAATGGCCCAAAACAGATACAGCAGGTCGAGCGGGTCCTTGACCGCCGTACGATAGCGGACGATTGACAGAGCACCGACCATACCGAGCGAGATGACCACGTTCGTCGAGATCGCAAGCGTGACCATGCAGGTGAGCACGCACATGCCCACGAGCGTCACGGCAAAGCTGCGCGAATACACCACGCCGGTAAAAAAGCGCTTGTACACGTAATAGATCAGGATGCCCATGGCGAGCGCCACGAGCAGCGAAAGGCCGATCTTGGCAGGGTCGACCTGGCCAAACGCCTCCAAGACGGAGTTCTTAAAAAAGTCCCTGGTGCTCATGGTCTAAATATCCCCTCGGTTCTCAAAATCCGATTCCCAGTAATTAAATCCGCGCAGGTAGGCGGTCTTTTCGTAACACAGGCAGTACTTGGAGACCGCCGTGAGTTCGGCCGCGCCCGGCGGCACCATATCGCGCACGAGCTGCGGGCAAAACTCCGTAAACTTGACCTCCATCACCAGCTTGCCGGGTTCTAGCACGGGCAGCGCGGGCAGCGTCGCATCAAAGATGTCGAAGCTACCCACCGCGGCACGCACGTTCATGTCAAACGTGATGCGCACGGTGCCCTCGTCCATCACCCACGGCTCGCGCTCGTAGTCCACGATGGTCCGCGGGCGCATCATGTTGCAGATGCTCTCGATGTAGAACTCGCGGCACAGCTGGTGGGGACTTCTCAACAAAAAGTCGTACTCGCCGGCCAGGATGCGCTCAAACTCGTCGCGCGTGAGCGGCGCGTCCTCCTTGTAGATCCAGCTGCCGTACTTCTTTTTGCGCTCGAGCTTAATCACCTTGTCGCTGCCGTTATAGATGCGCACGCGATACTTTTTTCGCATGAGAATGCCGGCATCTTTTTCCTCGTACGCCGAGTTGCAATAATCATCGAAGTACAGGCTGCGAATGGTGTAACCGCCCGAGCGCGCATGCTTGTCCAGCATAAACACCGGCGACATGCGGCAGGCAAGCGCAGCGTGCTCACCCTCGTTGATGAGATATTTGAGTTCGTGGCGGTATCGCTCCTGTGTGCTGCGCTCGGGCGGGGCCGCCAAGCGTTCAAGCAGCGCGCTAGCCCTCCGCATACGTGTCCTCCACGACCTTGCCGCCGTCTTGCACGTAGAAGCACTTCATGCCGTACTGCTTGCCGTCGTCGGTCACATAATAATCGAACGCATCCTGCGTATAACCGTCGGAGTTGGTAGCACGTACGCGCGCAAAGTACTGGCCGGTATCGGGCGCATCGCAGGTCACCTCGGGCAGCAACACGTCCTCGGCCTTAAAGACCACATCGGTAATGGCATAGTCGCGCGCCAGTTCCACGGTATAGCGAATATCGCGCGTCTCAAAGTCGTAAGACGCATCCCAGTTAATGCGCAGTTTGCCGTTCTCGATCTGCGGCACGCCGATGTAGAACGGCATGGGCTTCTTATAGCTCTCGCGATAGCTCTTGTAGTTTTCCTCGATCTCGGATGGAATCGCCGCGGCAATCTGTTCGTATTCGTCCTTGGTCACGGGCAGGTGGTCGATATCGGGTGACGCAAATACCAGGGACTCGGTCACCTCGCGGTAATGCTTGATCATCTTGCTCAGGCGCGCCTCGGTCAGGAAGGAGCGCACGTCCTTGACGGCGTCGTCGAGCTCGCGACGGAACAACTTGCTCTTTAAGGCACGCCGAAACAATACGTTGACCCAGTAATTGCTGACGCCGCGTTCCCAGCTCGAATAATCCGTATGGTCTTGGATCTCAAGCTCACGCTTGCGCAGCATACCGTCGTTATCCCAATCCAAGAAGTACCAACCCTTGGAATTAAGCGGGCTATACAAATAGAAGTTACGATTCTGCGTATCGCAGTTGCCCGTCAATATCTGAAACGCCATCCAATAGACCAGATTCTCAGAATCAAAATACGTTGCGAGCACGTCGTCGATTTTTTGCGAATCATCATTGAGCGCATCGAGCATCTCAATTAGCTTCGAATGATCGGAATCACCCTTTGTTTCCAGCAGATAGTCAAAATCCGCCTGATTAAACGACGGGTCGTCAGCCAGCTTAATAATGTCCTTATAGCGCTCAAACTCAAAGTTGTTCACCTTGTACAGATGCCCGTCTTTATCGAGCCCATGGGCCTTAAGAGCCGTCTTGTTGAGCTGCTCGACCTGCGTAAACAGGCCGTAGTCGGCAAACGTATCATTCGACTTTTCGGTTTGGTCGCACACCCACAGATGCACAAACTGCGTGCGCAGGCCCATCATCTGGGGAATCCCGCGGATCAAGTCGTAGGCCATCTTGTTACGAAAGCGCAGACCCTCACTCATATGCTTATTGAGCGCGATGGAACGTTGTTGACGCCACGTGCCCTTGCCACGCTTAAGCTCGACTTTATAGTTCTTCTGAACGCCTTTACTCGAGGATTGACCGCGCACCTGCACGGTGGCATTGGGCGCCTCCTCGCCGTAGCCGACCTCGCCCGCAACGGGACCCTTGTCGTCACCCGGCTGCAATAAGCCCAAAACCTGGTAGCGCTCGACATCCATTGCCTGATAGTCATACACCGAATACGTGTTGATCTCAGCCCAGGAGTGATCGGTGTTCTCGGAGCTGTTACCGCGCGAGACGGTCAGGTACATAGTCACGATGCCTGAGTCGTCGTAGACCTCATACAGGTCATCTTTGTCGCGCAAGTGCTTAGACTGGTCGGATGCATCGGCCTTTTTTATCTTGCCCTGCTTTTTGACCTTTTTAGTCGAGGATTCGTCCTGAGACGAGCAGCCCGAAAGCAGCAACGCACCGGCAGCCGCCTCGATCAGGCGGCGGCGAGACATCATCTTATCGGTCATCAGAACCTCCCCAATGGTTACGGTATACGCGAACTACTGCGCGCTCAAAAGCGCTGTGCGGCTCGCCCTCAAGACGCTGCTCTTCGTAGCGCTGCCCTGCATGCTCGAGCATGCGGCCCAACTCGGTAAACCAGCCTTCTTTGTCTGTCGCCACGATGGGCTGCTGACTCAGGATACGATACGGCAAGTTGGCAGTATAGGTATCGAGTCGCAGCAGCGCCACGATAAAAAACACCGCTGCGCCCAGCAAAAACCCAAACCCATAAAACTGCGCGGGAAATGCCAGCGAGATACCCGTCGCCAGCCCGGCAACGCCCGCAAACAGCCCGGACGCCAGCACGGCACCCCTATAGTCGGTAAAGTACAGCAAGATCAGCAGGATCGTATTACCCAAGGCATACAGGCCGTAGCCCACGCACAGCGTTCGAAAATACCCGTGCATCAGGTTGTTAAAGCCCAGCGGCAAGGCCGAGAGCACCGTGGTCTCGAGCGAGATGACCGCCGCCGTCACAAACAGCTGCTTGAGCGCACAAAACCGCAGTTCCCGGTTAAGCGTGGCGAGCATATCCTCCTCGGCAACCATAATGTCGCCCACCACGCCACCGTCGTTAAACAGGCTGTAGTAGTTGCGGTACCGCGAATAGAAGTTGACCTCGACCGACACCACAAAGTTGACGGTCGTGACCAGGATGGTCAAAAACGCGATGAGCGCCGGCACATCGTGGTAGGGCGCACCGTAAAACAGGCCTTTAACCTGCACGCCGATGGGCCCGGCCCAAATGATAACCAAGTGCGCAAAGAGGCCCAGGTTGGTAAACAAACCCGTCAACGCCAACGGCATATACTGGTCCAGCCAGCGCAAAAAGAGCCAGGGGCCGCAGTCGCTCTGCGGAAAATACCGGTAGAGCAGCACCACGTGCCAGATGAGCATTACCCCATAGCCCACGGCGATCGAAGCCAGCAAACTCTCCACCGGCGGCAGGCCCAACGTCAGCGCAACAAGCGCGCATACGCATGCCACGGCAATCGCGCAGGCAAAACTATACAGAATGCCGCGGTAGTCCTTAATGGCCGTGAGGTAGCTCATGCCGTTCCAGTTAACGATCATGATGTTGAACAGCCACAGGCACAGCAGCCCCTGCAGCAGCGTGGCGCCCGAGAACAGCAAAAAGACGCCGTAGAGCACGGTGCCCGCGACGAGCATGATGACATTGGAGCCCCAAAACGAGGGCAGGATCTCATCCTCGCGCTCGGCGAAGAGCATATCGGCCAAAAAGCGTGTGACCGGCATGGAGAAAAAACTCGACAGCACAAGCGACGCCAGCAGCGTATAGGTCACCATGCAAACCAGCAGGTCCTGGCTGGCACGGTCCACACCCCACATGCCGCACAGCACCAGAATGCCCACCTGCAGCAACACGCCCAGGAGCATAGGTCCCGTGCACACGATGCCGGCATAGCCATAGGCGCGCATCGTGGCAAACAGGCCTTTGCGCTTAAACAGGCGTTTGAGCTCAAAACCGATTCCAGCCATGGGCTACACCTCCTTCTTGGGTAGACCGAACGCGCGCGCTGTCTCGTCGTAGAGCGCACAGTAGTTGGCGAGCATCTGCTCGTGCAGGTAATACGTGGCCACGCGGCGCTGGCCGCGCTCCCCCATCTCGATACGGCGGGCGCGGCTTGTACACATGCGCTCCATGGCGTCCGCCAAACCCTTGCGATACATGGGCGGACATACAAACCCGGCAATGCCAAAGTCGTCGCCCGGTGCGCCCTCCAGCAGCTCGCGACAGCAACCGACCTCGGTCGTCACACAGGGGCGACGCGCGGCGAGCGACTCCAGCACGCTCAGCGGCTGGCCCTCGGAGATGCTCGTCAAAATCGTAAAGTCGAGCTTTTCCATGTACTCAACCACGTCCACGCGGCCGGTAAAGATCAGGTCGCGCACGCCCAAGGTGTCGACAAGCGCATGACACTCGGCCGCATATTCCTCGTCATCCACGCCGCCCATGATGTGCAGGCGCACGTGCGGCAGGCGCTCATGCAGCTCAAAGAAGGCGTAAATCATGGTCTTGACGTCCTTGATGGGCGCCAAACGCACCACCGCGCCAATGTCCACCCAGCCGTCATCGGGCTTTAAGGGAATGTCCTTAAAGCGGGCGAACTGAATGCCGTTGGGGATGACCAGGCATTTATCGGCATCGCAGCCCATGTCAATTTGCGTCTTGCGAGCGTTGTGGAACAGACTCGTCACGCGGAAGGCGCGGCGGTAAATTTCCTCGGACAGCAGATAGAAAAAGCGAATCCAACGGTCCTTAAACGACGGCACCACCCAGTCGGCGCGAATAATCTCTTCCTCGCGCTCGCGGGTGTAGATGCCGTGCTCGGTCAACAGCGCCGGCGCGTCATTCATGCTGGAACCAAGACTTGCCAGCAGGCCGCCATAGCCGGTCGAAATCGCGTGGTACACATCAGCCACCGGAACCTCACTGCTCAGCAGATACAGAACGGGAAGCAGCATAGAGCGCATGGTGTGGAACGCGTCGGCAAAGGGCGTGTAGGGATACTCGGCCAGGCATACGTCGCGAAAGATGTCCATAAAGGTGCGGCTCTGCAAAAACGAGAGCGGATGCAAGCGGCGGCGCTGGAAGATATCGAACAGCACGTCCCAATCCGGATTAGAGAGCGACACCAGACGGCGCAGCGCCTCACGCTCGCGGTCATTAAAGCTGGCTTCGTGCTGCTCGCCCGAAAGGCGCAGGGCATCGTCCAGGAACACCTCGTGCACCTCGACCACGTTGTTGGGCAGCTCGTAGACAAACTTGCCGCGATCGGCAGCATGCGCGCCGATCACCCACAGCACAAACTCATGTTCAGGCATAGCCTGGATATAGCCATGCATCCAGGTGGATACGCCGCCGTGCACATAGGGGTAGCAACCCTCGAGTACCAAGCAGATTCTCATTTGTCGCCACCCTCCTTACGCGCGATCGCCACCGTCTTGTCTGTGGCCTTGACCAGATACAGGTCGCCCGTCAGATGCGCAATCTCGCCACCCGTGACTGCACCTGGCTCGCCGCTGTTGGCGCGAAACATGAGCCACGCCTCGTCGTGAAAGTTGCCCAGACTAAGCGTCCAGGCATCCGCGCTGGTATCCACGCTCACCGTCACGGACGAAAAGCGCTGGATGGCACCCGAGCATTCCGAGCCGGTCTGGCGACGCAGGTCGGGTGCAGACTTGGTAAGCCAGTCCAGGTAGTCGGTCAGGCCGCCCTTGTAGACTTCCCAGCCCTCCTTCGCACCGCGATCGGGGTCCAAAAGGTCGTCCGGATGCATAAAGTGCGTGCTCACGTAGTGCATGTTGAGCTCGGACACGGCAGCCAGGCGCATATAGGAATCGTCGACCATGCCGCCCGAAACAATACGTGGCTGCTCCACGATACCATCGCTCGCCACACCAAACTCCTGCACATAGGGCAAGTCGGTACCGTCGTCAAAGTATGTACTGGCAATGGTCTTAATGCGCGGAACATCGGTACCGATAAGCTTGCGCGCACGAGCCGAAAGGATATTCGACGGCGGCACGTAAACCGAACCGTGCGCGTTGGGCAGCACCTCGTCCTGGAAGGCGATAAGCTCGTTGAGCGATGCGACGAGCGTCTCCTTGTTCTTCCATGTCTTGTAGTCGTACAGCGTGCCATAGTCGGTGTCCCAGAGCGCAAGAGGCTGATGGTTGTAGCCGTGAAAGCCCAGCTCACCGCCCATCTGCAACAGCATGCCGCCAAAATAACGAAACTGCGTGGTATCGGGCTGGCGCGCGGGCTCAGTCTGATTGACCACGTCCTCGTAGTTCTCGATCATCGCGCCGGTATAGCGAATGCCGTATTTTTGCGCGAGTTTTTGCAGATCGGGCCACCAGACCTTGGCATAAAAGTCGGCGATGGAAAGCCCGTAGTCGCGCTTGATGTAGGTGCCGTCGCCCGAGGGCACGGGGCTAGGAAAGTCATCCAGATAGAAGACGGCGCTGTTGATGACGGGATATGCCGTGGCATCGCCCAGCAGGCTGATCGCCGAGGCGTAAAAACCGCGCATGACCTTGTCATAGATGCCAATGTTGCACACCACGGTGCGTCCGCTGCCGCAATCATTCGACCAAATGAGCGGCGAGCCCGCATCGCCGGTCTTGGCCCACACGCGCGCCGTCTCGCGCGGCGAGCCCGCATCGCCGGTCTTGGCCCACACGCGCGCCGTCTCGCGCAGCGAAACCAGCAGGGACGATTTAAAGGGGTCCGAAAACTCGTAGCGTTGGCCACCGCCGATCATAAAGTCCTTGCTCGGGACGATGCTCTCGGCAGTCGTGTACTCATATCCCACGGTATCGATGCCAAACTTGGGCGCAACGGCTTGCAGATAGCCGGAGTTCTCCGGCGTCATGCCCAGCATGAGCGAGCCGCCGGCATTCACCCAGCTCATCAGGTCGGTCAGATGCGTACCGAGCCCGTCGAGTGAGGGCATGAGCACAATCACGCGGTCAAACGCCGTGAGCGAAGGGATCGCATCCGCGCCATCGGTGGCAATATCCACATCGCGGTGGGCAATCTTCATGTCGAGCAAAATCTGATCGAACTGGTCCTTGACGTCGTCAACGCCGTCCTGGTCCGAGTCGGAAATAACCAAGCACGTGGGCTTTTGGCCAAAGATCGCCGAAGAGGCCGGCACTGCATCGTTGGCGGCAAGCATGCCCAACTTATGCTGCCCGGAGCTATATTGCACGCCGGCGCGCTCGATTAACAGCACGGCTGCCATAGCGATAAAGACCGCCCATACCACGAGCAGCCCCATCCAGCGAAAGCGACCCGCATGGTCGCGCACACGATGTACCAGACTCATCGGGCCTCCCCTCCGTCGCGCCAAAACGCCAGCTTATCGCGGTTCTCAGCACTCAAATACACATGTTGGTTGTCGATCGCGTCAATCACCTGCCGCACGCCCTCGCCATCGCGGCGCATTACAGCCAAGCGCAGGCAGAGCATCCAAGCCTCCTGATCGTCCGGCACCTCGGCCACAAGCTGCGTAATCACGGCCTCGGCCTCGTCCGGCTTGCCGGCATCGGCCAGCGCCGTTGCATAACGGATGCGCAGTGCAGCCCCATCCTCGCGTTCGCAACGGCGCGCAAGCAAACGGGCGTACTGTTGGCGCTGAATCTGCGCCACGCGGCCCTCGGCCAGTCCGGATGCAAGGCACTCGCCCAGATAGTCACAGTACGCATCAAGGTTTTGAGCGCTGGGATCGGTCTTAAAGGCACGCTCCAGCTGCTGCAGTTTAAGGTCGGACTCCTTAGAGATCTGCGCCACAGCCGTCGCGGCATAATGCGCCACCTCAACGTCGTCGTTGAGCTTGGCTGCTTGCAGCTGCGCCAGATAGGCATCTGGGTCGTCGGTGAGCATGGAGAGCATCAGACGGCGGCGATCGCTAGGGTCATTGACAATCAGCGCTTCCTCGAGCGGCACCACGCCGGCATCGCCCTCGCGTACCTGCACCTGCATGCCGCGGCGAATTTCGTCGTTCAAGAGTAGCGATTCCAACGTGCCGTCCTCAAGCGCGTCGCCAAACGCCTCGCCACGCGCGCAGAGCACCAGGAGCAACGGACCCCACAGCGGAACCAGCACCATCGCAGGCAACATGTGACCACGCACCGGCAGCATGCCTAGTTTTGCGAGCGTCGACAGCACCAGACACACCAGCATGTGGATCAGTAGCAACACCGCCGCGATTACGAGCGAAATCAAGCACTCTCCCCCTCGTCTTCGCGAGCGGACGCAATCTGTTGCAGCAGCGCCACTGCGGCCTCGCCATCGACGTGCTCGACGGTAATCTGCTTGGCGGCCAGGCGCGCCTGAATCACGGGCAGATCGCCATCGTTCGCCTGGCGCATGAGCAGGTAGAGCATGTCGCCATTGACCAGACCTGCGGCATCGCTCTCGCGAATCGTCGACCCAATTGCCCCGACCAGCTCGCCAACAGGCTCCAACCCCGGCACCACGCGCAGGAGCAAATAGCTGCCCATCTTGTTGTCCGCAAGCGTCTGAGCTGCCAGCAGCTCTTGGGCAAAGGCATCTTGATTGAGCACGCGTGTGCCCGCAATGCACCGCTTGTCCTGTGCCACGGCCTCGTAATCAAATGCACGACCCAGCGCGCTTTCTACCAAGCCGCACAGAATACGGAAGAGGTTTTGGTAATAGAGCGTCATCTGGCCCTCGGCCGCGCGGCGCACAAAGATAAAGACCGCGGGCGCCCCGTCGCGCTCCATCACGTAAGCAAACATGGGAAGCCCCGGCACCAGCTTACGGTTCACCCACAAGCCCGAGCGGTCCTCGCTGTCCATCATGGCCCTAAGATCGTCGAGCGCCAACGAACGCAGCGCATCGCCAGAAATTGCCGGACTCGCGGCGACCAAACGAGTAAACGACTCACCCGAAACGTGATAGATCGTTACCGTGTCGTTATCCAAAATCTCACCCAGCAGCTCGCAGCACTTGCGGTAGATGTCGCGCGGGTTGAGCACGTCGAGCTCCTGCGTCACGGCGAAGATCTTGCCAAAGCTATCGTGGCGTCCCACAATCTGGCGCTTGTAAGCGCGCTTGTCCTCGATGGCATCGTGGTAGAGCTGTGTGAGAAACGTATTGCGATTACGCACGAGCTCGTTCTCGTCGCGCTCTACCTTAATGGCCTCGCTGTTGCGCAGCTGCACATAGCCGCACACGGCGCCCACCACAAAGTAGGCGATAAACGGCAGCCAGTTGGAGGGCTCGTAAAACAAGCCCTGGAAAGTGTAGCCGTACTGGGTAAAGTAGCTCGCCGCCAAGCCAATCGAAGCCAGAAGTGCCGCGACCAAGCCAAAGTCCAGGCCATACAGTATGCCGATCAGCACCACGTAAAGCAGGCGATAGTCGAGCACGTTGAGCTGAGCCGATTGGGAGAACAAGCGCTCCAGCGCCTCGAATAAGACCCAGGCAACGCCCGTCTCCAGACATTTGACAGGCAGCGTGCGCATTTGAATACGGTCGATGGCCGCGCGCAGCGGATTGGTCTTTTTGGTGCGCGCGTTGGCCCAGCGAGCTTGGATGGTCGAAAGGTCGCGCAGCAGATCGTAGCGCTGGAACCAGCCGTAGCGCAGGCGAACGGTATCGTCCGCGGGCAGGTCGTAGCCAGCCGACTCGCCATAGGCAACCGTAAGTTCTGGAAAGAGCACCTGAAGCGCTTCGCCCAGGTCGCCCGCCGTATGGCCAAAAGCGTCTGCAACGTCGAGCATCTCAAAGTTGGCATCCCAGCTGTCAAAGATGCGATGCACCAACACCGCGAGCTCCTCGGCACACAGCAGGGGAAACGGCGCATCCGCCGCACCCTGAAGCGCGACTGACCCGCCCGAGCACGCCTCGAACAGCGGCACCAAAAATGGGTCGGTTAATGCCGGCGATGCGGTATACAGGAACGGCACGCGCAGGACTTTGGCTTGGATGCCCTCGCGCGTGGCATAGTGACGGCACAGGTCGTTGGCAGCGCGGGCGATAATGCCCTTGCCCGTCTGGGCGCCGCTGGCGGCCGTGGCGTCATCGTAACAACCGCCAGCGGCGCCCTCTGCACCCACGGGCCCCGCAATAAACAGAAACTGCACATTGCGGCCCATACAGGCACGAAACACCGAGCGCAACAGCTCGATGTCGCCAAAGGTCTCGGTATGCGGGGTGAGGTAGGTAGAAAGGTAGACCACGCGGTCAAACTCGTAGGCCTGGTCCAGGTGCTGGAGGAGCTCTTTCCACGAGGCATGGGGCGACGACTCATCGCGGCGCGCGTCCTGCGCGGCCACGACCTTAACGTGGTCCCCGGGGAACGCCTTGGCGCAAAAGTCATCGTCAACATACGCGGTGTTGCCAACAACCAGCACTTCCACGGCGCACCCCTCCCCAAAACTCTACTTTTGCCATAGTCAAACACGCGTATTGTACGCTGTCAGCGCTTATGCCCAAAATCTTTAAGGCTGTTTTAAGAACTTTTTTAGAGGATGTGGGGCATCGAGGGTGCTAAATAAGCGCCCAATCCTGAAGCATGCGGCAAATTCTAGACATGCCGACCACACTGGAAAGTGACAACGCTTCTACCTGCGGTTTCTTTTCATGAAAAAGCCACTGTGCTCGAGGGTTCCAGAATTTGCCGCATACTTCCGTCGGGCGTTTCCGGAAGTACGGCGAAAAACCGAGATCGGCAGACCAGACCCCGGTTTTGGGCATTCGCGACCTGCGGTTTTGTTGGTAAAAAACCGGTTATGCTCGGAGGTTTCCGGTTTTCCCCTCACTTCCGAAATGAAAGTCCCGCATTGACAACATTAGTCAAAACTAGCAGCATCCAGAAACCTAGCCAAGTAACTTCGACTCGATTCCTGCGAAATCAATAAGACCCGTTGAGTAATCCAAAATAAATAGCAGGCAGGTACCAAGAACCCATACCTCATCAGCCAAACGCAAAGTATCGTTTTGCGCCTTCACGATCGTCTCATGGTCAAGATCTCTATACTCAGACTCATAACCGGCCTCGCCGTTATGGCCGCACAACCGAAGCGCCTTGATGGCGGTAAGCACAATCATTTCATCAACGTCAGGTCTAATAAAATGCCGCTCAAAACTCTGATACCTAGAAGCATTGCCAACGATTGACTTGTATTTCAAAACGTCTTCTCGCGAAACAGTTCTGTTCAAATATTCTACGTCGGGCATTTTCAGAAAATGCTTACATGCCTCAACCATGGGATAGTTAACGTAGAGCTTGCCATTGTCTGTGCTCTCGTTAAAGTAACGTTGCATTTCCTCCAACCGTGCAGGTGAGAACCTATTATCTTGGAGCTCATAGTCAAAGACCAGCAAAACATCAGAATAATCCTGGTCAAATAACCACTTATCCTCTTCGGACGCGCGTTCCTTAAGGACGCCGAGAAGCGATAAGTCGTCCTGAAAGCCGTCCGAAAACATCCTTTCGTAAAGCTCGTAGATATTTGTGTTATAGGAAACGATCTCATAGCCAATGTCGAGGCCATAGCACTCAAAGAGAGCATGGAAGAGTTTAATCTCTTGTTTTTCACCCTCAACAATAAGCAGGACTTGCTTCCTAGACATCGAATTCGCCAGCCTTATAGAGCTTTTCGAGGTTATGCCCCTCCCTTAGTTCCCTATCTGTTGCATTGGCTGCGGAAATTATATTGTGATCCGAAAGAATGAATAGACAGTCTGGCCTAAGGATTTTATTGCTGAACAAGTCCGTATTATGAGATGCGCAAAGCACCTGGCGTCCAGTCTGGGACTTAAAATAGTCAACGACCTTCTCGGCGAGATCGTGATGGTAGAACGCATCAAACTCATCGACAAAAAGCAAGGACGGCACACTTGTAGCATGGAAATAATTAAACAGTCGCAGCAGCGCAACAGTGCCGCTTGAACAGTTTTCCGCAAACGGAATAAGTCGACTTTTTTCAAAGTACAAAGCGATATCACCCGATGGCGTTTCACGCGCAGCAAGGCGTTCTCGAATTCCAAAGTCATTCAAAAAAGCCTGAAGTTCAGAAACCAAGTCATTCGAAATAACGTTTTCGGCGATGGTAGAGACAAGGTTACGGTCGTTCATATGTGCGTCGCCAATGGCATCCATTGACCGCGCAAACGTATAAAGCTTAAAAAGAGGCATTGCCCTCTCAAAAGGAATGTTATTGCACACATACGCCAAAACAGAAATGCCGGGAGATTTGAACTCCCAGTTTAATCGATCGGCACCAATAGAAGCCAAATCGCCATCGAGAACTTTACCTGCACGGTGGTCGTAATCAAATGCAATCTTGCCGTTAACAGCCACTGTCTCACGAAGATAGTCTGTTATCCCAGTCTTTTCGTAACGATAGACGACCTCGTCATTTCCAAAGCGGAACGTATAAGCAAAGCGGGCTGACGCGACTCCATCAACAGCGCTGAGGTAATTAGTTTTATTGGAATAGAAGGTCCGACGCCCCACATTTGCTGAAATATCGAGAAGAGCATTGGAGAAATTTGTTTTACCGACAGCGTTTTTACCGTAGATAAGACCGCAGGAAACGACACCTCCCTCAATGGCCGTCGTGTTGAATCTGTAGTCCCTGACATCGGTCAAATTGAAGGTAAATCTATGGGAGAAGTTTCGGAATCCCTCGACCTCAAAACGCGTTAGCATCGAGACCTCCATGTTATACTTGCCGTAAAGTTTTTACGGCAAGTATAACATGGAGGCGACCCAGAGAGGGCATCATAGTCGAAGTCAGGTTTTCCAGCGCTCAGCAGCAGGAACGTGAACGATGGCGTCATCAACCTACTGAAGTTTGCACCCAAAGAGACGTATATCGATGACTTGATGGACGGGCGCCAGATCGGCACTGTGCGGCACGACCGCTTTGAGCGGCTGCTAAATAGGGAGACCGATTCTGGTAATAGTATTTATCTGAACGGCCCCATCTTCAATGGCCCCAACTCCACACCCAACCTATGAGTCACTCCGAGGCATCACGCGCAACCTCGCTATCAAAACGCCCAAATTTGCATACCAACGGGAGTATCAAACATCGAATGGCAACCGGTCGAGTGGCACCTTAAGCCCGACGAGAACAACCATGGTCGCAAAATCGAAAAGCATGGCAATGCAAAGCCGGATCCAAGCAAGCCACTGGGACTTATCAATACTATGATTAAATCAATAAATAATCGTAATTAACTAGGTGAGACAATTGTCAGAAGACGAATCGAAATATGAATACTGGCTACCCAATGCCGACAACATAAAGTTCTGCCGTATTGCCCAAGTCAACTCCGTCGTTATCATCGGAGCAAATGGGTCAGGCAAATCAAAACTCGGAGCTTGGATAGAGCAACAAGATTTCGAAAAGGTCCATAGAATCTCAGCACAACGCGATATCAATTTTTCTGAGAGAGTCCCTTTAAAAAGCTTTGCAGAAGCAGAAGATAACGTTTTTTACGGCGGCTCTCAATATAAAGAAAACAAAAAAGTTCGATGGGGATTTGGCGAAAGCTATACGACAAAGCTCCTTGACGATTTTGACGATGTTTTAGCAGCCCTCATCGCACAAGTAAATCTTGAAAACCAGCGATTTATTGATGAATGCAGGCATGCAGAGTCTATTTCTGCAGAAAGACCCCCTCTACCGAAAACAACCCTAGATAAGCTTAAAGTAATTTGGGATGAAGTTTTTCCTCAAAGAAAGATTGAACAGGAAGACGCGGCCTTCTACGCGTACTCCCAAAGTAATACGGATCGCTACAGCGCAACGCAAATGAGTGACGGCGAGCGTTCAGTGCTATATCTTGCCGCACAAGTTCTTTGTGTCCCAAACGACAAAATAATCATCATGGATGAGCCTGAAGTTCATTTGCATCCATCGCTTATGGCGCGACTCTGGACTTCCCTAGAGCAGTCGCGCCCAGACTGCCTCTTTATCTACATAACCCACGATGTTAATTTCGCCTCAACACACCGAAGCTCAGATATCATCTGGGTTAAGAATTTCGATGGCACCAAATGGGAATTAGAAATGCTTCCCGATAGCGACCTTCCAAAGGAGCTCTTAATAGAGCTCCTTGGCAACAGGAAAGAGGTCCTATTCGTTGAAGGGACCGAAGGAAGTTACGACAAGCGGATCTATTCCGCACTCTTTCCCGATTGTTATGTAGTCCCTTCCGGCGGATGCGAGCAGGTCATCAATAATGTGAAGGCATATAATCGTACCTCAAGCCTTCATGCCATAAAGGCCCAGGGCATCATAGACAGAGACTTTAAAACCGAGGAACAGCTCGGCACACTTAAGGAAAAGGGGATCTTCCACCTCAAGGTCGCAGAAGTTGAAAATCTCTTTCTCACCAAAGAAGCGGTGCAGATTCTATCTCAGCGTTTCGGTGCTGATGCAGATAAGACCTTTTCCAGCATTAAGACATATGTAAGTGAAAGGTTCAGCAAACAAGCAAAGAAGCAGACATCGGAAGCGCTTGTAGCAGGCGTAAAGGAAGTGCTTTCCGGAATAACTATTTCGGATAATGAGCAGTTGACTGCCGATGGCATAGTATCCTTAATTAATATTGCGAGCATAGAAAAGAACGTTAACGACAGATATCAACAGGCCATTGAAGACCATGATTACAATGAGATTCTCGGGCTATTTAACGATAAGTCTCTTGCAACAAGCGTTGGGCATTACTTCGGAATTGATAACAAAATCTATGTCGATCGTGCAATTTCCTTGTTGGAAGGCGACCTGAGAGACGAACTTTCCGAAGCCCTAAGGCACTATATTTCGCACTGAACGGCCTCTTCACACCCAGCGAGGTCCGGCCAGGCCACTGACCGGACCTCGCGCCAACAGTAGGCACGCTCCGTACTGCCGCAAATCACCCCTCCCCGTCCATGACCGTCCAACTCACAGGCTCAATGCCCTGAAGAGACGTCAAACAAGAGGGGCGGGCAACCTGATAGTTCCCGTAATTTGTCCTGCGCTGCATAGAAGCGGAGACATATACCGCTTTGCGGGCGCGAGTGACGCCGACGTACAGCAGGCCTATTTCCTCAATAAGCCCATCTGGCATTTTCTTCGCATCAGCAATCTGGCAACCTCGCGCAGAACGTAAGCATATACCAGCATTTTCGCAACGAGAGCAAATCCCTCCAGGCCAATCGAAACGCGTAACGCCCGGAATGAAAACAGTGTCCCACTCGAGCCCCTTAGCGGAGTGAATGGTCATGATCGAGATGTCTGCATCAAGGTAATCGGAGAAACGCCGCAGGGAGCCCTCGGAAAAGATGCTAACGATATAGTCGAAGCGCTCAGATGGATCCATCGCGACGCAGTCAGTTTTAAGGTGTTTCCGCAGCGCCCCAAGAAGCATGGCATAGGACCGCCCATACTCGAATCTCCTGGAGCCAGTCAGCAGTTCATTAGAGACGGAGTCAATTATTTTGTCCGCAGCAGACAGGCTGACGCCCTTTTCTCCAGACGCTGCATCGATGTTAGCGCCGGGCGATTTTAGCCGCTAATAGTCAAACTATTTTGACCAATCCCGGTCACCGAATAATGGCCACCGTGCCTCCCCGCCGCCACT
>NZ_JAJFDP010000061.1:0-279 GCF_020709435.1 Collinsella aerofaciens | reverse complement strand
GCGGCGGAGGCCTCCGGGTGGAAACGCCTGAGGTGGGCGGCCTCGATCCTTCCGTTCGGCGGCAGGCCGATGTCGAGCTTTCCGCGGTCGATTCGCGCAACTGCTTCCAGGGCCGCCTTCCTCGCGAGGTCGCGCTCGATGTACGCTTCCCGCAGCAGCGGTGCCATGGCCTTCGAGCAGATCTCGAGTCTGGCCGCCTCCATCTTCCCCTTTGGCAGCAGGGAGTCCCAGTCGCCCTCGCGGTCGATCGTGAGGATGTGGACGTGGTGGCTCGTGCCG
>NZ_JAJFDP010000015.1:0-42343 GCF_020709435.1 Collinsella aerofaciens | reverse complement strand
GGGTCAGCCCGTGGGAGGCCAGGGCGCCGCTGACCGGTGGACGGCACCGAGCCGTCATCGAACTTAGAAGGGGGAGGCCTCGCGGCCTCCCCCTTTTTTTGCGTTTACGGGCTTTTGTCTCACATAGTAGCTGTGTTTTATAACCCTCGTTTGTCGCATCTTCTGCGAACGGGCTACAATAACTTAGTCTGTGCGATCTGGAGGTGAACATGGCTGAAGCTGGTATCGGCGTTGATATCGTCGAGATTTCCCGCATGAAATCAATTCTTGAAAAGACGCCGTCGTTTGCTCGGCGTGTGTTTACCGAAGAAGAGCGTGCGTATTGCGATGCATCATCGCGTCCCGCTGCTCACTATGCGAGCCGCTTTGCTTCGCGCGAGGCGGTACTTAAAGCTCTCGGCACGGGTTTTAGTCAAGGCGTGGGTCGCAAGGATGTTTCGGTTACGCGTGATAAACTCGGCAAACCGAAGGCGCTGCTTTCGGGCTGTGCTCTCGAGATCGCTCAAGAACTGGGTGTTGTTGAGGTCGCTCTTTCCATTACGCTTACAGGAGACTTGGCCGTTGCGAATGCCATCGCGATTACCGAAGATGCTCGGCCTAAGCCAAAAGAGGAAAAGGTGAGCACCAAGAAACGCGTAGCGCAGACATTTAAAGAGGCTCGCTCTGTTTTAGATGAGCTTGAGCAGCTGCAGAATTCAGCATTGACGGAGCACCTGGGCGATGCTTCGCAAGATACGCTAGGAGCATAGATGAAACCGGTTTTGAGTACCGAAGAAGTCGTTCGTCTCGAGGATATCATCGAACGCGAAGGGACTTCGAAGGCCGAGCTTATGGAGCTAGCGGGTGAGTTTGCCGCCAACGAGGTCTTGAAGCTCAATCCCGATCGGGTTCTCGTTCTGGTCGGTTTTGGTAATAATGGCGGTGACGGTTGGGTTGCCGCCGATATCCTGAGCCATAAGGGTGTGGACGTGGATATCGTTTCTCCGGTTGAGCCGGATGAGATTCCTGCTGCTCTGGCACGTCATGTTGCTCGTCGTACTGCCGGCCGCGATGTGCACGTTTGCGTCGGCCCCTCGCGTGACGAACTCGAGGTTTTGATCGATAAGGCCGATGTTGTTGTCGATGCCATTTTTGGTACCGGTTTCCACGGAAATCTGCGTGCGCCGTTCTCCATCTGGATTCCTACGGTCAATGAATGCGCCGATTGTGTCGTATCCATTGATGTTCCCTCGGGCCTGAATGCCGAGACGGGCGTTGTTGATGACGACTGCATTCGTGCCGAGCATACGGTGACGATGATTGCGCCCAAGATTGGTCTGTATAGCGCTGATGGTCCTGAGTATGCTGGCGATTTGATCTGCGGCAATCTTTACGACCGTCTTGACGAGGTCATCGATGATGTCGACCACGCCGCCGAGATTGTCGAGCCCGGTGACTTAGTTGATTACTTTGCCCCACTACCTACGAATATCGATAAGTATTCCCGTGGCTCTGTGCTTATTGTCGCCGGATCTGCGCAATATCCTGGTGCTGCCATTATGGCGGCCAAGTCTGCAGCTCGCGCGGGTGCTGGTTACGTGGCAGTCGCGGCTCCTGACGCCTGCGCCAATCTTATTCGCATGGCACTTCCTTCGATTCCCGTCTTTGCTATTCCGTCTGATTCCCGCGGCTCCTTTGGCGCCGCTGCGCGCATGACTGTGTGCGAGATTGCAAAGAAGTACAGCTGTGTACTGTGCGGTCCCGGTATTACGACATCTGCCGGCGCTATGCAGGTGGTTTCGGGCTTGCTCGAGCTTGATGTGCCGCTTATCTTGGACGCCGATGCACTCAACTGCCTTGCTAAGATTGCCATTGACGGTATTGATAGTAATCCCGAGATGTATCGTCGCGAACAGCCGTTGGTTATGACGCCGCACTATCGTGAGCTTTCGCGTCTGGTTGCCGGTGACGAGGTGAACGACCTTGGTACCGCGATTGCGGCCGCGCAGAAGGTTGTCTGGGCTGCAGGCTCCGACAATCTGGTGGTCATTGCCAAGGGGCCGACGACGGCTATCTGTGGCGTTGAGCGTGTGCTGCTGCCGCTCTCGGGTCCGGCTTCTCTGGCAACTGCCGGTTCGGGTGATGTTCTCGCGGGTATTTTGGCCGGCACGCTTGCCACCATGCGCGACGAGATGGATCGTTGGGAGTTGCTGTATTCGTACGCCGTCGCACTTCACAGCTACGCCGGTTTTGCCGCGGCGACGGAGTATGGTGAGAAGAGCGTCATCGCGACCGATCTTATCGACTTGATCGGTCCTGCCATGGAACTGGCGGCAAAGGATGCGCTCGAAGATCTGGGAATCATGGACGAAGGGTCGGATGACTAATCATGAATAAAGCCGATTTGACGCGCTGGTCCTGGGTCGAGATCGACCGCGGGGCGCTCCGTCGCAACACGAGGGCCTATAAGAACTTGCTGAATCCACGTCAGCGCCTGTGCTGCGTGGTCAAGGCCGATGCTTATGGTCATGGAGCTGTTGAGTGCGCCAAGATCATGTATTCGGCCGGTGCCGACATGTTTGCCGTGGCGACGGTTAACGAGGGCGTTGAGCTCCGACAGAGCGGGATTACGAAACCCATCCTCATCCTAAGCGAGCCGCCTATCGAGGCCATTCCGACGTTGCTCGAGTTTGATATCATGCCTTCGGTCTATACGTCTGACTTTGCTCTTGCGTATGGCGAATGCGCCGTCGCGGCGGGCAAAGTGGGCAAGTATCATCTCGCCATCGAGACGGGCATGAATCGTATCGGCGTTCACTACACACAGGTGCTCGACTTTGTCCGCGGTATAAATTTCCATCGCGGTATTCAGTGCGACGGCGTATTTACGCACTTCGCCACGGCCGATGAACCTTCGGGCTGGGACTACAAGCTGCAGTGTCAGCGCTTTACCGAGGCCGTTCAGGCCATTAAGGATGCGGGTTTTGAGTGCGGTATCGTGCACTGCGCCAACACGCCGTCCTCGATGCTCGACCCCTCGATGCATTTTGATATGATTCGCGCCGGCGTTGGCTTGTATGGCATGCAGCCGTGCGAGCTGAGTGGCCGCGTGATGCAGCTTGATCCCGTTATGAGCGTCCATGCGCGCGTGACGCGCGTGGCACACCCTGCGATGGGTGAGGGCGTGGGCTACGGTTTTACCTACCGCGTACCGCGTACGCGCGTTCAGATCTGTACGCTGCCGATCGGTTATGCCGACGGCCTATCGCGTACACTTTCCAATCGTATGGATGTGCTGTATCGCGGCGAGCGCGTGCATCAGGTTGGCAATATCTGCATGGACCAGTTTATGGTCGCCATTCAGTCCAACCCGGCACACGAGATTCCCGAGGCCGAGTATGGTGACGAGATGATCATTGTCGGCCGCGATGGCGATGCCGAGATCACTATGGACGAGATGGCCCGACTGCGCGGAACGATTAACTACGAGGTCGCCTGCGGCTTTGGCATGCGTCTCGACAAGGTCTACGTGTAGGAGCCGCTATGGGCGTCATGCACATCCCCGGCCATACCCATCAGGCACCACGTGAGGTCGCACTCGAGGAAATTGAGGCCGTTTTGGGCGATTGTCACCTCTGCCAGCTCTACCAGTCGCGTCACAATATCGTGTTTGGCGTGGGAAACCCCCGCGCTCGCGTGATGTTTATTGGTGAGGCGCCGGGTCGCAACGAGGATTTGCAGGGCGAGCCCTTTGTGGGGGCGGCAGGCGAGGATCTCAACGGCATTTTGTCGCTGGCGGGGCTCAAACGCGAAGACGTCTACATTGCCAACGTGCTTAAGTGCCGCCCGCCGGGAAACCGCAATCCGCGTCCCGAGGAAGTGCTGGCTTGCTCGCCGTTTTTGCGTGAGCAGATTCGAAGCATCTGGCCTGATATTATCGTGACGCTCGGCAACCCCGCGACGCACTTTGTGCTTAAGACCGAGATTGGCATTACTAAGCTGCGCGGCAGGTTCCACCAGATGGGGCATTTTGTAGTAATGCCCACTTTTCATCCGGCAGCAGCGCTGCGCAATCCGGCGTGGCAGGAGCTGCTGGAGGAAGACTTTAAGATGCTGGGCGATTATCTGGAGCGACATCCCGCACCAGAGGACGCCTCGGAATAATAAGGAGCATATATGTCCCTGGAGCGCCTGGGGGTAGGTACTTACAAAACGACTTGCGCTGCCGATACGGAGTACTTTGGCGAGCTAATTGCACCGTGCCTTGAGGACGGCGATGTGCTCATCCTGACCGGTGGCCTGGGAGTGGGCAAAACTCACTTTACCAAGGGCGTCTCGCGCGGGCTGGGCGATGGGCATATGGTTACGAGTCCTACGTTTGCGCTCATGGCCGTTCACGATCAAGGTCGTATTCCGCTGTTTCACTTTGATCTATACCGCCTGGAGCATGCCTACGAGCTCGAGGATACGGGCATTTTCGATGTGCTGGGCTATGAGGGTGCTTGCCTGCTGGAATGGGGCGAACAATTCCAGGACGAGCTGACGGATGAGTATCTTTCGGTGACGCTCAAGCGTGATGAGGGCGACAGCGATGTGCGAACGATAACGCTTGAGGCGCACGGTGACCGCGCAATGGAGCTTTCCCATTTGATTGATAAGGCTGTACAAGATGAGCTTGCATAACGACAACGCGCTGGTGGTGGCGCTCGATACCTCGACCGACATGCTTGCCTGCGCGGCAAGCTGGATTGATGGGCAGACGGGCGAGACGAAGCTCGTGAGTGGCGACCACATGTGTCGCCGTCACGCCAACGTTGAGCTCGTGAATACCGTTGATGGCGTGCTGGCTCAAGCCGGTCTGGATCGCAGCGATGTTGGTTGCTATGTGGTCGGTCGCGGCCCGGGGTCCTTTACGGGTGTGCGCATCGGCATCTCCACTGCCAAGGGCCTCGCGCGTGGTGCCAATGTTCCGCTGCTGGGCGTGTCGACGCTCGACGCTTGCGCTTGGACGGCGTGGAAGGCTGGCGTGCGCGGCAAGCTTGGTATCTTGGCCGATGCTATGCGCGGTGAGGTATATCCGGCGCTGTATATGCTGGTTGATGAGGGTCCCGAGCGTCAATTTGAGCGCGAACACGTGGTCAAGGCCGCCGTGGCGCTCGATGAGTGGCGCCGAGCAGCGGACTGGGACCAGGTTCAGCTGACCGGTGACGGTCTCGTGCGCTATGGCAAGCTGCTGGGTGAGGACGAGACCGCCCGCTGCGTGGAGCGCGACCTGTGGTGGCCTTCGGGCGAGGGCTTGCTGCTCGCGCACGCTGCGGGTGACGGCGATCCGGCCCGCGTCCTGCCGATTTACACGCGCCTTTCGGATGCCGAGGAAAACGAGCGCAAGCGTCTTGGTCTTGCCGAGAGTGCGCAGAGCGGAATTACGGGCGTTGCCGATGAGCTCGCCGGTCGTCATCTGCAGTTCCGTCCCATGGGCGCGGCGGATGCCGAGGGCGCGAGCGCGCTGGAGGCTGCCTGCTTTGAAGGTGCCGGACACGAGGCGTGGACGCCGGGCATGTTCCTGTCCGAACTGGGCGAGGACGTCGCTGCGCCGCGTAGTTGGTGGGTGGCACACGACGACGGCAAGCTACTGGGCCTTGCCGGCGGTATGGTCGTGGACGGTGATGTGCAGATTCTGGATGTCGCCGTCGACCCGGCACATCGCCGTGAGGGCATTGCCCGCAAGCTGCTGTCGCATGTGAGCTATGATGCCCAGATGCTCGGCTGCACCACGGCTTCGCTCGAGGTCGAGGACGGCAACGAGGGAGCGATTGCGCTCTATAACGCTCTGGGCTTTACCGAGGCTGGCCGTCGCCGCGGCTACTATGGTGCCGGCAAGGACGCCATCGTCATGACGGCCCCGCTGCCCCTGGTGCTTCCGGTCGACAATGCTTCGCCCGAGCCGACGGCGGCAGAGCAGCGCGTGTGGCCGCTGCCTGCGCCTGGGCGCTCCGAGGGGGAGCGTGCCGAAATTGAGCGCCGCCGCCTAGTGCTCGCTATCGAGAGCTCCTGCGACGAGACGGCCGTGGCGATTATCGATGCGGATGGCAATATGCTGGCCAACCAGGTGTCGACGCAGATTGATTTTCACGCCCGCTTTGGCGGCGTGGTGCCCGAGATCGCCTCGCGCAAACACGTCGAGGTGATTGTGAGTGTCGTGGATGCGGCGCTCGAGGATGCCGCAGCATCGCTTGGTCTTGAGGATGGAGCCATTGCCCCCAGCGAGCTTGCCGCCGTGGGCGTGACACAGGGTCCGGGCCTGGTGGGCGCGCTCGTGGTTGGCGTCGCCTTCGCCAAGGGCTTTGCCTACGCTGCTGGCAAGCCGCTCGTGTGCGTCAACCATCTTGAGGGTCATCTGTTTGCCAACTTGCTGGCGCAGCCCGACCTCAAGCCGCCGTTCATCTTCACGCTTGTCTCGGGCGGGCACACCATGCTCGTGCACGTGAAGGCGTGGGGCGACTACGAGGTGCTCGGTGAGACGCTCGACGACGCCGTGGGCGAGGCCTTCGACAAGGTGGCCAAGGCGCTGGGCCTGGGCTATCCCGGTGGCCCCATCATCTCTAAGCTGGCCGAGACGGGCAACCCCAAGGCGATCGATTTCCCCCGTGCGCTTAACAGCAGAGGAGACTATCGCTTCTCGCTTTCGGGCCTTAAAACCGCTGTGACGCTCTACATTGAACAGGAGACCAAGGCCGGTCGCACGATTCACCTGCCCGATCTGGCGGCTTCGTTTGAGGCGGCGGTCTTTGACGTGCAGTACAAGAAGGCCAAAAACGCCCTGCACGCCACCGGGTGCAAGGAGTATTGCATCGGCGGTGGTGTCTCGGCTAATCCGCATCTGCGCGAGATGATGATCAAGAAGCTCGGGCGTCAGGGGATCCGCGTGACGGTGCCGCCCTTGTCTGCCTGCACCGATAACGCTGCCATGATCGCGGAGGTCGCCCGCCGTAAATTCGACCGAGGTGAAATCTCGCCGTTCGACGTCGATGCCGATCCGAACATGACGCTGTAGCTGGTACGGCGCGGTCCCCGGACGGAGGGGCCGGATATAAGGTTTCCTGCTCTACAGTCCTGCGCAAGACGAAGGCCACATTAAGTGGCCTTCTTTGCGTGCGGAACTCGCGATAAAGTTCATATGCGCCGCCCGGCTCCCGCGGCTCTCAGGGGCATCTCTCATGCAAAAACTGTCGTGGGGTAAAGTCTGAGGTCAGTGGCGTTTTATACCGAGAAATTCAAAAAAAGTTGAAAATTCATTACATGTTTGCGTTGACTTTAGGTAACTAAAGTTTCATACTCCTTTTCAACCACTGGGGGATGTGAACACGCACGGATCGTTCACATCATGATTGAAGAGGATTTCTTAGACATGTTCACGCATCAGCTAAACATTATCAGCGTAGTAATTATCTGATGCGGGTTAGCACATACAGCTAGCCCGTACGATAACGGGCGGCTGATGAAGATGAGGGCCGTCGAGCGCAACCGACGGCCCTCATTTTTTATGTCTGGGAAGTTCTTTTTAGAGGAGGAAATGTAATGAACGGAGTTTTGCTCATGGTTGTGGCCGCGGCGGTGCTCGCTTGCGGCTATCTGGGCTATGGCCGATGGCTGGCCAACAAGTGGGGCGTTGACAAAGAGGCCCTCACGCCGGCCAAGCGCATGAAGGACGGCAACAGCTTCTCGCCCGTCTCCGCCTTTACCGCGTTCTCGCACCAGTTCAGCTCGATCTGCGGTGCCGGCCCTGTCACGGGTACGATCGTCGCCATGGCCTTCGGCTGGCTTCCCGTCGTGCTCTGGGTCCTCGTCGGCGGCATCTTCTTTGGCGCCGTCCACGACTTTGGCGCCCTGTACGCCTCGATGAAGAACAACGGCAAGTCCCTGGCCCAGCTCATCGAGAAGTACATCGGCAAGACCGGCCGTCGCCTGTTCCTGCTGTTCTGCTGGCTGTTCTGCATCATCGTCATCGCCGCTTTCACCGACATGGTCTGCAAGACGTTCATGTTCACCCCGGCCGTTGACGCTTCTGGTGCTGCTACCGGTGCCATCGACTTCACCAAGTCCTATGCCGCCGGCTGCGCTGGTACCATCTCCATCCTGTTCACCTTCGTCGCTATCGCCTTTGGTTGGGCCCAGAAGAAGTTCAACCTCACCGGCGCTGCCGAGTTCGTCACCGGCGTGGTCCTCATGGTTCTCATGTTCGCCGTCGGTATGCAGTTCCCGGTCTACCTGGACAAGTTCCAGTGGTTCGCCGTCGTCATGGTCTACCTGGTCTTCGCTGGCGCTATGCCCATCCAGATGCTCAAGACCCCGCGTGACTACCTCACTTCCATCATGATGATCGTCATGATCGTCTGCGCTGTCCTCGGCATCGTCGTCCTGGGCGTCAACGGTCAGGCCACTATCACCGCTCCGGTCTTCACCGGCTTCTCCACTGCTTCCGGCATGATGTTCCCGGTCCTGTTCGTCTCCGTCGCTTGCGGTGCTCTCTCCGGTTTCCACAGCCTCGTTTCTTCCGGCACCTCCTCCAAGCAGGTCGAGAAGGAGCAGGACGCCGTCAAGGTCGGTTACGGCGCCATGATCGTCGAGTCCTTCGTCGGCATCCTTGCCATCATCGTCGCCGGCATCATGTTCTCCGACATGAACACCGCCGGTACCGGCGCCCTTAACGCCGGCGTCGCTTCCACCCCGTTCCAGATCTTCGCCGCCGGCATCTCCCGCGGTATGCAGGCTTTCGGCGTTGACGGCACGCTCGCAACCGTCTTCATGACTATGAACGTTTCTGCTCTGGCCCTGACCTCGCTCGATGCCGTCGCCCGCATCGCTCGTACCTCGTTCTCCGAGTTCTTTGCCCAGACCAACGACGCCCTAGCCATCGAGTCCAAGGCCGGCTACATGAAGGTCCTCGGCAATCCCTGGTTCGCCACGGTCGTTACCCTGCTTCCTGGTCTCGCCCTCGCCTTTGGCGGCTATGCCAACATCTGGCCGCTCTTTGGTGCTTCTAACCAGCTGCTCGGCGGTATGACCATGATCACCCTCGCCGTGTTCTGCAAGTGCACCGGCCGCAAGGGTTGGATGCTCTACGTGCCCGTCGTCTTCCTGCTCTGCTGCACCTTCACCTCGCTGGTCCAGAGCGCCATGGGCTGCATGACCGCCGTCCAGGCCTACGGCTTCTTCGGCACCATCCCGGCTACCGCCACCACGGCTGCTGTCTCCGTCGCCGCCACCAAGGGCCTGCAGCTCGTCTTCGCCGTCCTGCTGATGGTCCTGGGCCTTATCGTTGCCGTCAACTGCCTCAAGGAGTTCTTCGGCAAGGAGGCCGGTTCCATGCCCGACGAGGAGCCCGAGTGGTCCGAGATGGGCAAGGCCGAGTATGGCCGCACTGCTGCTGCCGATGCTCCCGCCGACGCCGAGGCCGCCAAGGCCTAATCGGCCTGACGAGTTGAGCGTCACATCTATATGACTCGGAAAGACCGGGTCCGCGACTTCGCGGGCTCGGTCCTTTTTTCATGCAAAAGCTGGTGACGCTCGAGTGTTCTCGCAGATGTTTTGCGTGGATAAGGGCGTGCGTTGTACCATATAAACGTATATGTGTACATATGAAAGGGGCCCCGTGGCCAAGACGGTATATTCCGATAACCAAAATAATGTCGATGCCCTGGCTGAACGTCTGAGCAGCCAGACGTCGCTTTCTGCCGAGCGTGCCAAGCTGGTTGCCTACGACCTGCTCTGCCGCAAGGCGCTCAAGATTAAGTCGAGTGCGCTGGCGCAGATTTTCCGCTCCGTCGATAAGGAATGTGACACCAAGGCGATGCGCGATGAGCTTATCGCGGCAAAAATCGTGACAAAGATCGAGGGTAGCGGCATTAACGGGCGCCCGGCGTTCTATACCATCAATGCCGAGATCAGCGATGTCCAGGAACAACCTACCGAGTCCGTCGAAGACTTTGTCGTCGAGGATTCTGCTGACGTGCCTGCTGTGGAAGAAGTTGCTCCGCGCGAGCATGTCGATACCGATGAGTTGCTCGATGAGAACGTCGTGCGTGCCTTTACGGCCAAGGCAGGACGCGGCGGTTTTGGTGGGGGTGGCAAGCGCGATGCGCAGCGCCGCGCCCAGCAGGAGCGCTTCCGTCGCGCCGTTGCTCAAAAGGGCGAGACGGATGCTGAGGCTGTTGAGACCGAGGTTGCTGCCGAGTCGCAGAAGCCCGCGAGGGAGCAAAAGCCCGTGGAGGCCCAAGAGCCCAAGCGTCGTCGCGGTGCTCACTTTAAGACTGCACAGCAGGATGCCGCGCGTGAGGTTGAAGAGTCTTCTGAGGTTGCAGACGATGTTGAGGAGTCTGCCAAGAAGGCTCCGGGTTCATGCCGTCCCGGACGTGGTTTTGCGGGGCGCGCGTATCCCGTAAGGCATCAGGAGAAGAGCGAGCCGGCTTCGACCACTCAGGACGAGAAGGCCGTTGAGGCGGCGGCTCGCGAACAGAAGCCTGCTGAGCCGCAGCTTGAGGTTGATGCCGAGGCCAAGGGCCAGCAGCCTACTGATGAGCAGGCGGAGCAGGGCGCGTCGAGCAAGCCTCGCCGCCGTCGCCATCGTGGGGGCCGCAGTTCCCATGCCGAGACTGCAGCCGAGAAGACCATGCCACAGGACGAGGATGCGAAGGTCGAGGTTTCTTCGGGGCAGCCTAAGCGCCAGCCGGCGAAGGAGAGCAAGTCCGATCGTCCGCAGAAGCAGGCGCCTATGCCGAAGCGCGAGCGCAATTCCCAAGGCGATTCTAAGCGCAAGTCTCAGAAGAAGCCGGAGTCTACCGCAGTAGATACTGCTGCCCAGCAGCCCGAGTCGGCAGTCCACGGCGAGGTCTCGGCGTTTGCCCTTGCCCGCGTTTTAGGCAGGCAGCTGCTCAAAGTTGTCCCTACGCCCACGGCGCTCTCTAAGATCAAGGAGCAGCAGACACAGATCGTAAAGGTCGAGGGCAAGGACGGCAAAAAGGCTCCGCAACGCACTCAGCACAACGAGATGTCCAACCGCAAGATTGCCGAGGAAATCGCAATCATCCAGGCTTGGATCGAGCAGAACCGAGGTGCCGATACGCCGGTTGCCTCGCGCCGCCAGCGTGCCTACCAGATCTTTAATGACGAGAAGGCTTTTGACGGCAAGCACGGTGAGCGCCTGATCAGGCGTATGACCGAAAAGGGCATCAGCATGCAGGCGATCAAGGTCGCCCCCAATCGCCCCGTGCACTTTACGGGCTTCTTTACGCTGGGTGCCGACAAGCCGTTCATTATGGTCGAGAACCTGGACACCTATGACGAGATCGTCAAGCTCCTGCGCGGACGCAAACATGCCAAGCTCTTTGGTACCAAGGTGGGCGGCGTGATTTTTGGCGGCGGCTGCAAGGCGAGCGTCTCGCACGCACTGGATGATTATCTGGCCGAGATTGGCTATCGCTTTAACTACGTCTACTACGTAGGCGATATCGATCGCGAGGGCGCGCGCATCGTCGAGCAGACTCGCAATGCCAATGTGGTTGAGATTCGCCTGCATGCCGGCATGTATCGCGCTATGCTCGCCGAGCATAAGCGTCGCGTGAAGGCCGGCGGAGAGTGCGAGCCCGCGGCTGCCAACCAGGGTGTGCCGCAGAACCTGGCAGCGACGATCAAGGATCTGCCCATGGTCACGCGCGTGCAGTTCCGCAATGTGCTGCGCGAGGGCGGGCGCATTCCGCAGGAGATTCTGATGACCGCCGACTATCGGGATGGCGACTCGGGAAGCTTCGACCGCATGCTCAACAACTAGGGCGTTCGGCCCCGGGAGAGCGGGGACACCGGCTTAGGTTTCCTGCTCTACAGTCCTGCTCACGACGGAGGCCACATTAAGTGGCCTCCTGTTCGTGCGGAACTCGCGATAAACCTAAGCCGGTGTCCCCGCTCTCCCGGGGCCTGTGGTTACCTGGTTGTTGCATGCGGCTCGCTTTTCGGAACGGGGCTGATATTTTCTTGATGTTAGGCGCTCTTGGTCCTAATGGGCTTGGGGCGCCTTCGCGTTTCCTCAGCTCCGCACCCTTGCGGGTTCGAATTCCTCCGCTTGCCCACAAGAAAGCGCTCCAGGTTCATAAGGGCCTGGAGCGCTGTGTTCTTAAGGGCTGGGACGGAGGGATTCGAACCCCCAACAGCCGGCACCAAAAACCGGAGTTCTACCGTTGAACTACGTCCCAATGTGTGGTGTTGCCCAAAAGCAACTCGTTTAGTTTACCTAATCTGCGAGGGCATCGCAAACGCCATCGAGCAGGCGTACGGCGAGTGTCTGCGCGTCGCTGGCCGTGAAAGTGCCGTTGTAGCGCGTCATGCCCGTGAGCTCAATGCGAATGCGAGCCGGCTTCTGCTGCGCGGCGACATTGGCAGTGCGGATGCGCTGGGCCAGGTTGTGACACTCGGCGAGGGCAATCGTGGCGCGCGGTGCGGCGTCGGCGGGCAGCTCGTCGCTTGCGATTTCGAGCACCAGGTCAACGTCGGTTGGGACCTCGGAGTCGCAGAGCATCATGCCGCTGTTGTCGGTCGTTGCCGTGGCGATATTCCACATGCGCGACGCAACACTGCGCGCGATGGGGTCCTCGCCGATAACGGCAATCTGGAAGCGCTCGAGCACGTTGGCGGCGCGAGCAAAACCGATGCGGGACTCGGCTTCGGTGACCGAGGGCTTGCCCTCCCACACATGGTGCAGGCGGTTGATGTAGGCGTAGGTGTCCTGGAAGGCCATGCCGTCGGCAAACAGGCCGACATTTTCCTGGAACTGCTGCAGGGCGGCCTCGGTATGCGGACCAAAGTAGCCGTCGTCTTCGCCACAGGCAAAGCCCAAAACGTTGAGAGCGCGCTGCAGGGCCTGCACATCGGCGCCATGGAAATTGGGCATGCGCAGATAGAGGGTGCGGTCGCCCAGCTTATACGAAGCGTCTACAAGGGCGCTCCAACAGGGGATATCGACGGCATGACCGGCAGCAAGGCCGCTGTCGAGCCTGAAGGTGCTGACGGCCTGCTCAGTGGTGGCTCCAAAGTACTTGTCGGTGACTTCGGCGGCATCAATCGTGTAGCCGAGCTGCAGGAGACGAGACTGCACGTCCTCGACGGCTGCTCCTTGCATGCCCGTTGTAATAGGTTCCATGAACGAACCCCTTTCGGCGTACCATTCGTACTATTTGAGCGTCTGTCGGATAGACAACGCAAAGGGATGCATAAACATGCACTCAACAGTGTAGCAAGTTGTGCCTAAATACGCTGCTGACAGGTTTTATAACCCCCGTTAGTTAAGGCGCTCCACAAAGAAATCTGCCATGGAGAGGAACAGCTCGCGTGCGTGCGGATCAAGCTCAACGTTCTCGATGGCCGCTTTGGCCTTAGCGGTCAGGTCGAGCGCGTAAGTGTGGGCGTAATCGATGGAGCCGGTCTCCTGGAAGATCTCCACAGCGCGTGCGAGCTGCGCGGGATCATCGGTGCCCGAGGAAAGAATCGCCTTGACCTCGTCGTGGTGGCGCTCATCAGAGAGGGCGTGTACGGCGACAAGCGTGCGCTTGCCCTCGGTGATGTCGGTGCGGAAGTCCTTGTTGGCGGCTTCCTTAGTGCCGACAAGGTTGAGCAGGTCGTCCTGAATCTGAAAGGCGAGGCCTGTGTGTAGGCCAAAGGCGCGCAGCGCTTCGATTTGCTCATCGCTGCCGCCGCCGATAATGGCTCCGGCGGCAAGCGGCGTGGCTCCGCTGTAAAACGCGGTCTTGTGCGTCGCCATGTCCAGGTAGTCATCAACCGAGATATCAAAGCGCCCGTCACGGACCCAACCCAGGTCGAGCGCTTGACCCTCGATGGTGCGGACGATCATCTCGGTAAGCTCGTGGAGCACGCGCAGCTTCACGTCGGACTCCAGCGTGGGGTCGTCGAGAACCGTCTTGGTGACCATGGTGAGCGCCAGGTCGCCGCAATTGATGGCAAGGCCCGTGCCCTCGGTAAGGTGCATGCAGGGCTTGCCTCGACGAAGCTGTCCGTTGTCGGCGATGTCGTCGTGGATCAGCGCGCCCGACTGGAAATGCTCGATGGCTGCCGCGGCGCTGCGGGCGCTCTCAAAGCTACCGCCCACTGCGGTTGCGGCGAGCATACAGATAAGCGGGCGGTGGCGCTTGCCGGCGTTGGCCGTAAAAGCCGAGAGCGGCGCATACAGGTAGCGCTCGATATCGGCAGAGGTCGCCTGTCCGTCAAAGAACGTGGCCAGATAGTCGTTAATCTGGTCAAAGTGCTGGGCTAAAAAGCTGGTAAACGGACTGGACACGGGTTCTCGCATTCTTTCTGAGGTTGCGTTGATGCAATATGCAGACAACATATTGCCACATTAGGGCGTTTGGCGCGGCAGTTTTGGCGATTTGGGACCACGGGCGTGCGTTTGATGGAGCGCGCCTAAATCAGCCCAAAATGCTCGAGCGCCGCAACGACACCGTCGTGATCGACGGTGTCGGTCACGTAATCGGCCTTATCCTTTAGATAGTCCGGCGCATTGCCCATGGCGATACCGACATCGACGGCGTTCATCAGCGAGACGTCATTGCTGGCGTCGCCGATGCCGTATACGGTTCCGTGGTGGGGATCGAGGGCGTCGAGTACAGACTGGATGCCCCCGCGCTTCGTGCATTCGCGGGGCGAGATTTCGGTTACCTCGAGTTCGAGCTCGTTAAAGCACAGCAGCGGCTCAAGTGCCTTATCTTGAGCGATGTGGTTGGCGAGTGATGTAGACATCAAGATCTTGTAGACACTGTAATGGTGCAGCTGCGTGACTGCGTCGCCCAGGGTGCGCGCGTATCCGGGAGCATCGGGCGCATCGGCACTCATGCGCACGACGCCGTTGAGGCCCTCAAAGCGGATGACCTCGCCCGATTGCTCAAGGTAGGGGGCAAGACGCTGCAGCATACTGGGCGTCATCGACAGATCGCGAATTGCGTGTCCGTTGATCTCGGCGTAACCGCCCGCAAGACAGACGATGCCGGTCCAAGGCAGCTCAAGAAGTTTGGGGTGGATGCAGCTCAGGGTGCGTCCCGTGCAGATAAAGGCCATGTTGCCGTTGGCGACAAACTCGCGGATTGCCTGCGAAACCGCCTCGTTGGGATAGGGGGAGAGGTCCCGCTCGTCTTCGGGAAGGTCTTGGGCGAGCCTGGGGTCTTGCCAGGCGAGCGTTCCGTCGATATCGAAGAAGCAAATATCGCCGCGCTTATGGGCTGCGCTGGCGGCAGGGGAGGCCGAGGTGGCGGGCACAAATTCCGGCTCGAGGCCCATGATCTGGTCAAAATGCTCTTTAACGCGGGGAACGGAGATGCCGATGATCACCTGGGCGGTCTTGCCCGTAATGATGAGGCCCTTGGCGCCCACCGCGACAAACGACGCGTTATCTGCAACGATGGAAGGGTCTGCGACCTCGACGCGCAGGCGCGTGGCGCAGTTGGTTGCGCCCACGATATTGCCAACGCCACCTAAAAGCTGAATTACCCGCTCAGCGAGGACGTGATCTTGATCGGATCGACTATTGACCTCGTCATTGGGAGATTGCTCTTTGGCAAAGTCGCTTCCCGTTAAACAATCGATTGCCGCGCGATTGGCGACATGATCCTCGCGGCCCGGAGTCTTAAGGTCATAGACCAAGATGAGTGCTCGAAAACTAACAAAAAAGATGAGGCTAAAGGCAAGGCCGATACCGAGCGCCAAAAGATAGGCACCGGCATGCGTGCGCATGAGCGGAATAAAGTTGAAGGCTGCCATCTCCATCAGGCCGCCCGAGAAGATGCCGACGATGCCAAAGAGATTCATGGTTGTGGCAAGGCAAGACGATAAGACGGCGTAGAGCAAAAAGAGCCCGGGGTGGGTGAACATAAAGAGAAATTCGAGTGGCTCGGTAACGCCGCAAACCACCGAGGCGACGATGGCGGGCAAAAGGATGACCTTAAGGCCGGCGCGGCGCTCGGGTTTTGCGGTGGAGTAGAACGCAGCTGCGATGGCAGGAAGGCCAAAGAGCTTGACCCAGCCGGTGGCGGTAAAACCGGCCCACGGCGCAAGCTCATTAAGGGGGCGCGTGCTATGGGAGAGGATGGGGAGCAAGCTGCTCCACGTGGCGTAGATGCCGTCGTTAATGACCAGGTTGTCGTAGTAGATCGGCATGTAGAGCAGGTGGTGCAGGCCAAAGGGCTCGAGTGCTCGTTCTAAAAAGACAAAGATGCCCACGCCAAAGGGACCGACGCCTGCAAGCGCGTGACGCAGCGTATCGGTTACATCGTATACGTAGGGCACGATGGCGGCCGAGATAGCGGCAAGGGCAAACACGGCAAAAAAGCTGATGAGGTAGACCAGTGAGGAGCCCGAGAAGGTACCGAGCCAATCGGGAACCTTGGCATCGTAGAAGCGGTCATGGATGGCGACGACGGTTGCCGATACCGCCAGCGGGCCGATAATGCCGGTGTCGAGCGTCTTGATGCCGTCGATGATGGTGATGCCGCTAGCGGAGGTCAAAGACGACGGGTACTTAAGTCCAAGATTGTCTCCGCTCAGCTTAATGATTTCGCTCAAAAAGAAGCAATAGGCAAAATAGGCCACGAGTGCCTCGAGGCAGCAACGTGCCGGTTGCTTTTGGGCAAGGCCGATGGGCAGCGCTACAGCAAAAAGGAGCGGAAGGCGCTTAAAGACCGTCCACGAGCCGCGCTGGATGATGGTCCAAAAAACATACCAAGGGGTTCCGTATACGGCGAGATCGCCGACGATGTCCGCAGTCGTTGCGAGAGCGGAGACGCCGACCATGAGGCCTGATATAGAAAACAGCATGGCGGGCGCGAACATTGCCCCGCCAAAGCGTTGGATTTTTTGCAGCATGTTCTGCCTCCCGAATATCGAGGTGCGTTGCGGGTGGTGAAACGTTTAAACAATGGATTCATTGTAGAGGACCGGACGATTGTCGTGCCGGCAGTTTTGAGTGAAACCGATTTGGGCATGACAGAAGCCGTCAACGGTTAAATACTGTCGCTTTGCCGATAATCGGTTTAAACAACTTTAAGAAATGCTATCGTTCCTAGCCATACATATTCATTAGAGGTGAAGTCATGCCAAAAGCGATTTACGAAGGAATCTACCGCGAGATCCGTTCGCGCATCATTAACGGGACCTATGCGTTTCAGGAGATGCTGCCAACCGAAGCCGAGCTGACCGCGGAATTTGGCTGCACGCGCAATACCGTCCGCCGCGCTTTGAGCATGCTGGCCGACGGGATGTTTGTGCAGCCCATACACGGCAAGGGCGTGCGCGTTATTTGGCTTAAGGGCGAAACCGACATGTTGGGCGCACTCGAAGAGGTTGAGTCGTTTGGCGAGTTTGCAAAGCGCAACAATGCCGTTGCATCGACGGACGTTAAGTCTTTTGAACATCTGGTCTGCACCGAGCAACTCTCTCGTCGCCTGGGCTTTAAGGTGGGCGAGAAGTTGATTCGCGTGGTGCGCGTCCGTAGCCTTAACGGTAACGCTCGCCAGGTGGACCACGGCTATTTTCTGGAGTCGATCGCCAAAGGCCTGACACCCGAGATCGCCGCAAGGTCAATTTACGACTATCTGGAGCACAAGCGCGGCGTCAAAGTGATGGCGAGTCGTCGTACGGTGAGTGTCGAGCTCGCCAACGATGAGGACTGCAGCTACTTGGACCTTGGTAAGTACAACTGCGTCGCCGTTATGGAGAGCCAATCGTACACCTCGGACGGCATCTTGTTCGAGGTCACGCACGCCCGTACGCACCCCGAGATCTTCCACTACCGCGTCAATTCCAAGCGATAGCCGGCTAGCTCGCAGCCTGACGAGACTCATGCCCTCAAAGCGAAAACGCCCGGTCAAACCGACGATGCATCGGCTTGACCGGGCGTTTTCTCTATATTCGATAACAAATAATTGTTTATACAAAACTTGTCAAGTATCAAGTTGAAATTACCGTTCACCGATGTTTTTCTACCGCTCTAGTAATACTTGTTCAAACAACTAGCCAAATAGCGTATTGTACAAATCAGCAAAAGGGGCAAAGTCCCCGAGCCAATCTCCGAAGGCGGCGGCAAAGGGTGCCGCCACGGTGTGAAAGGGTGGATTGTAATGAAGAACGAAATGAGCAGAAGGCAGTTCCTGGGCTTTGCTGGTTCCGCGGCTGCGGTTCTTGGTCTGGGTCTCGTGGGCTGCGGTGGTTCTGCCGGCTCCGGCTCCTCTGCTTCTGGTGACGCTGCCGAGGTCTACTTCCTCCAATTCAAGCCCGAGGTCGACAAGGAGTGGAAGGAGATCGCCAAGGCCTATAAGAAGGAGAAGGGCGTCGAGGTCAAGATCGTGACCGCTGCCTCCAACACCTACGAGGAGAAGCTCAAGTCCGAGATGTCCAAGAGCTCCGCTCCGACCCTGTTCCAGGTCAACGGCCCCACCGGCCTTAAGAACTGGAAGGATTACTGCGCCGACCTGTCCGATACCAAGCTCCGCGGTGAGCTCATTGACGACTCCCTGGCTCTGCAGTCCGACGGCAAGGATCTGGGTATCGACTGGGTCCAGGAGAGCTACGGCATCATCTACAACAAGCAGCTGCTCGAGAAGGCTGGCTACAAGGCCGAGGACATCAACTCCTTCGACAAGCTGAAGGCTTGTGCCGACGACATCCAGGCCCGCAAGGACGAGCTTGGCATTGAGGGTGCCTTCACTTCTGCTGGCATGGATGACTCCTCCAGCTGGCGCTACACCACCCACCTCGCCAACCTCCCGCTCTACTACGAGTTCGAGAAGGAGCACAACCAGGAGGACGACGAGATCAAGGGCGAGTATCTCGACAACTTCAAGCAGATTTTCGACCTGTACATCACCGACTCCACCTGCGATCCTTCGCAGCTTGCCTCCAAGACCGGCGACGACGCCACCAACGAGTTCGCAACCGGCAAGGCCGTCTTCTATCAGAACGGATCCTGGGCCTACTCTGACCTCGTCAAGGCCGGCATGACCGACGATCAGATTGGCATGATGCCCATCTACATCGGTGTCGACGGCGAGGAGAACCAGGGCCTGTGCTCCGGCGGCGAGAACTACTGGTGCGTCAGCTCCCAGGCTTCCGAGGATGCCCAGAAGGCCACCGAGGACTTCATGTATTGGTGCGTCACTTCTGACACCGCCACCAGCATCATCGCTGACAAGATGGGTCTGACTGCCCCGTTCAAGAGCGCCAAGGAAACCACCAATGTCTTCTCGCAGCAGGCCGTCGCCATGGCCAAGGACGGCAAGAAGACCGTCGCTTGGGACTTCGTCTACATCCCCTCTGAGGAGTGGAAGAAGAACCTCAAGCAGGCTCTGATCGCCTATGCTGCCGACAACAGCAAGTGGGACGGCGTCAAGAACGCCTTCGTCGATGGCTGGAAGACCGAGAAGGCTGCTTCCGAGTAAGTAGTTGCTGCCCAAGCTATCTGATTAGCGACAGGGGGCGGGCAGACGTTGGTTTGCCCGCCCCCTGCATATTGAAAGGACCCTTCTATGGGCAAAGCACTCAAGCGCTGGTGGCCGCTCTTTATGCTGCCCACGTGCCTGGCGTTTATGATCGGGTTCGTGATCCCCTTTATCCAGGGCTTCTATCTCTCGTTCTGCCAGTTTATTACCATCAACAATACGCACTTTGTCGGTATCGAGAACTACGTGCGCGCACTGTCCGATCCGCAGTTTGCCACGTCGTTCTTCTTTACCGTGGCGTTTGCCTTCCTGTCGACGGTGCTCATCAACGTGATCGCCCTCGCCATTGCGCAGGCGCTCACCCGCAAAGCGCTCAAGGGCACCAATATCTTCCGTACGATCTTCTTTATGCCTAATCTGATCGGCGGCATCGTGCTGGGCTACATCTGGCAGATTCTGATCAACTGCCTACTCTCCAACGTGGGCGCCCAGCTCATTGCCCTTAACTCTGCTGCTGGCTTCTGGGGCCTTATCATCCTGACCCTGTGGCAGCAGGTCGGCTACATGATGATCATCTACATCGCTGGTCTGCAGTCCATTCCGTCCGACTACATCGAGGCCGCCAAGGTCGACGGCGCTACGGCATGGCAGACGTTTTGGAAGGTTAAGATCCCTAACCTGATGCCGACCATCACCATCTGCCTGTTCCTGTCCATCACCAACGGCTTTAAGCTGTTCGACCAGAACCTCGCCCTTACCGGCGGCGCCCCCGCGCACTCCACCGAGATGCTCGCCCTGAACATCTACAACACGTTCTATTCGCGTGCCGGTATCGCATGGCAGGGCATTGGTCAGGCCAAGGCGGTTATCTTCTGCATCCTGGTCGTGGCCATCTCCATGATCCAGCTTAAGGCCACGAGGTCCAAGGAGGTGCAGCAGTAATGAAACGCGATAAGGTTATCAACCGCGCGCTCTCGATTTTCTTTACGATCCTGTCGCTCGCGTGGATCTACCCCGTGTTCATGATTGCGCTTAATTCTTTTAAGAAAGCGACTGCAATCAGCACCACCACGGCATTCGATCTGCTCACGCCCGAGACGTTCAACGGCCTCGCAAACTACATGCACGCCCTTAACGAGCAGGGCTTTGCCTCGGCATTTATGTACTCGCTCATCATCACGGTCACGTCGGTCGTGCTGATCTTGGTGTGCTGCTCCATGTGCGCTTGGTACGTGGTTCGTGTCAACAACAAGATCTCGAACTTCTTCTATTACCTGTTCGTGTTCTCGATGGTCGTGCCCTTCCAGATGCTCATGTTCACGCTGTCCAATTTGGCGGACCGCATCGGCTTCAACACGCCGTTCAACATCTGCTTTATCTACCTCGGCTTTGGCGCGGGCCTGGCGGTCTTTATGTTCGCCGGTTTTGTAAAGAACATCCCGCTCGAGATCGAGGAGGCGGCCATGATTGATGGCTGCAACCCGGTCCAGGTGTTCTTTAAGATCGTCCTTCCCATCATGAAGCCCACCTATCTTTCGGTCGGCATCCTCGAGACCATGTGGGTCTGGAACGACTATCTGCTGCCCTACCTTACGCTCGACTCCACCAAGTACAAGACCATTCCTATCTTGATCCAGTACTTCCGCGGCGGCTACGGCCACGTCGAGCTCGGCCCCATGATGGCCTGCATCATGATGGTCGTTATCCCCATCGTTATCATGTACATCCTCTGTCAGAAGTACATCATCGACGGCGTGGTGGCAGGTGCCGTCAAGGGCTGATGCCGTAACTGTTTTGCAAGTTTCTGCGGCGCCCCTCAGCGCGGCGCCGCATATCGAAAGGTAAAGACATGGCCGAGATCGTTCTCAAACATGTTCAGAAGGTGTATCCCAACAACGAGTCCAAAAAGAAGGGCTTCTTTGGCAAAAAGAAGAAGACCGAGGAGAAGAAGCACAACCTCAAGGTTACCGAGGACGGCGTGCTCGCGGTGGAGGACTTCAACCTCACCGTGCATGACCAGGAGTTTGTCGTTCTCGTTGGCCCGTCTGGCTGCGGCAAGTCCACGACGATGCGCATGGTCGCTGGCCTGGAGGACATCACTTCGGGCGACGTGCTCATCGACGGCAAGCGCGTCAACGACGTGGCGCCCAAGGACCGCGACATTGCCATGGTGTTCCAGAGCTATGCTCTGTACCCCAATATGACGGTGTACGAGAACATGGCGTTTACGCTCGAGCTCAAGAAGGTTCCCAAGGACGAGATCGACCGCAAGGTTCGTTCTGCTGCCGAGATTCTGGGCATTACCGAGTACCTCGACCGTAAGCCCAAGGCGCTCTCCGGCGGCCAGCGCCAGCGTGTCGCTATCGGCCGCGCCATCGTGCGTGACCCCAAGGTCTTCCTGATGGACGAGCCGCTGTCCAACCTGGACGCCAAGCTTCGTAACCAGATGCGTGCCGAGCTCATTAAGCTGCGCCACGAGATCAAGGGCACGTTCATTTATGTTACTCACGACCAGACCGAGGCTATGACCCTCGGTGACCGTATCGTGGTCATGAAGGACGGCGTCGTCCAGCAGATCGCCACCCCGCAGGAGGTCTTCAACCATCCCGCGAACATCTTCGTCGCCGGCTTCATCGGCGTGCCGCAGATGAACTTCTTCGATGCCCAGCTGGTGCGCTCGGGCAACGGCTTTACCGTCAAGACCGAGGATATGAACGTGGCGCTCGCCCCCGAGACCTGCGCTCAGCTTGCCCTCAACTGGGACGGCGGCGACGTGAAGGAGATCACGGCTGGCGTGCGCCCCGAGCAGATTCTGCTTGCCGACAAGGACGAGGAGGGCGCGCTCCAGGGTACCGTCGAGGTGACCGAGCTCATGGGTTCGACCGAGCATGTCCACGTGACTGCTCCCGATGGCCAGTTCGTCCTGATCATTCCCGTTGTCGACCTTGAGGCCAAGGGTGCGCTCAAGGCGGGCGACCCCATCTGGTTCAAGTTCGAGAAGAACGCGACCCACCTCTTCGATAAGGTCTCTGGCAAGAACCTTGTCTAGGCCCGGTGCATCCGGGCCCTCCCTTTGGGCGACTGCGGTATTGCCATCCTTTTGCCGCGGTCACATATAAGGCTCCCCTCCCGTCCACTGGGCGAGAGGGGAGCCTTTCTTTGTGTTGGGGTTGTCTGGCCGGTCGTTTGTCTCGATCTGTAACGGGTAGGGCCGTTTTGATTGAGTAGTTGTTATAGATTGAGATTGTTTGGTCGAGTCGGGTCACAGGGTAACGTGCGGGCACAAAAAACGGAGCCGTGTTGCCACGACTCCGTTTCTCAGGAGGATGGGTAAGGGAAGCGAAATTAGTTCAGGTGCCAGATCTCGTCGTTGTACTGGGAG
Source organism: Collinsella aerofaciens (assembly GCF_020709435.1). Lineage (GTDB taxonomy): Bacteria > Actinomycetota > Coriobacteriia > Coriobacteriales > Coriobacteriaceae > Collinsella > Collinsella aerofaciens_AU. The sequence goes on along the minus strand of NZ_JAJFDP010000015.1, from coordinate 19,495 downwards.
ATGGTGCGGTCGGACGAGAAGGTGCCGGCGTTGGCGATATTGATGAGCGCCTTGCGCATCCAGGCGTCCTGGTCCTCGTAGTCGGCCAGCACGCGCTCCTTGGTTTGGATGTACTCCTCAATGTCGAGCAGGGCCATAAACCAGTCCTTGCCCTTAATGTCGTCGTGCAGGCGCTGCAGGCGCTCGGCGTTGCCGGTCGCCATAAAGGCGGGGTTGGTGATGAAGTCCACCAGCAGTTTAATGCCGGGCTTGCGGTAGAGCGCACCGGCGTCATAGGCGCCGTCGGCGTAGAGCTGCTCGACCTGTTTGGACGAGGCACCAAAGGTATAGATGTTCTCGTCGCCCACGAGCTCGGCAATCTCCACGTTGGCGCCGTCAAGCGTGCACAGGGTTAGGGCGCCGTTGAGCATGAACTTCATGTTGGAGGTGCCGCTCGCCTCCTTGGAGGCCAGGCTGATCTGCTCGGAGATATCAGCGGCGGGGATCACGCGCTCGGCGGCGGTGACGTTGTAGTTCTCGATCATGACGACCTGCAGGTAGGGAGCCACGTCGGGGTCGTTTGCAATCCACTGCGACAGCGTCAAGATCAGATGGATGATGTCCTGCGCGATAGTGTAGGCAGGCGCCGCCTTGCCGCCAAAGATGATGGTGACGGGGTGCTTAGGTCTGTTGCCGTTCTTGATATCGAGGTACTTCCAGATGATGTAGAGCGCGAGCATCTGCTGGCGCTTGTACTCGTGGATGCGCTTGACCTGGACGTCGATGATGGCGTTGGAGGGAATGGTCACGCCCTGCTCGAGCGCCATGAACTGGCGCATGATGGCCTTGGCCTCGACCTTGGTGGCGGCCAGGCGCTCAAGAACGTCCTTGTCGTCGGCGAACTTGGCGAGTTTGCTCAGATCGCCGGTGCTGCGCCAGTCGGTGCCGATCACATCGTCGAGCAGGCTAGCGAGCGCGGGGTTGGCCCCATGGATCCAGCGGCGGAAGGTGATGCCGTTGGTCTTGTTGGAGAACTTCTCGGGATAGATTTCGTAGAACGGATGAAGCTCGGTGTCCTCCAGGATCTTGGTGTGGAGGGCGGCTACGCCGTTGATGGAGAAGCCAAAGTGGATGTCCATGTGGGCCATGTGGACGGTATCGTGTTTGTCGATGATGGCGACGCGCGGGTCATCGTGCTCGGCCTTCGCGATCTCATCGAGCTTGACGATAATGTCGGCGATGGCAGGGGAGACCTTCTGTAGGCTGGCGAGCGGCCACTTCTCGAGCGCCTCGGCAAGAATCGTGTGGTTAGTGTAGGCGACCATGGAGCGTACGATGGTCACGGCCTCGTCAAACTCGATGCCATGCTCGGTGGTGAGCAGGCGGATGAGCTCGGGGATGACCATGGTGGGGTGCGTGTCGTTAATTTGGACCACGGCGTAGTCGGCCAGATCGTGCAGGTTGCTGCCGCGCTCGACGGCCTCGTCGATCAGGAGCTGGGCGGCGTTGCTCACCATGAAGTACTCCTGATAGATGCGAAGTAGGCGGCCCTGCTCGTCGGAATCGTCGGGGTAGAGGAACAAGGTGAGGTTCTTGGCGATCTCGGTCTTGTCGAAGTCGATGGAGCTGCCGGGGACCAGGCCGTCGTCGACGCTCGCCAGGTCGAACAAACGCAGGCGGTTCTTGGTGGGCTGGCCGTAACCGGGCACATCGATGTTGACGAGCTTGGAGGTAACGGCAAAATCGCCGAACTCGACGGTGTAGGAGCGGTCATCGTCGACTAGGATGTCCTGCTCACCGAGCCACTCGTCGGGGACGGCCTTCTGCTGGTTGTCGACAAAGCGCTGACGGAACAGACCGTAGTGATAGTTGAGGCCCACGCCATCGCCGGTCAAGCCCAGCGTGGCGATGGAATCCAGGAAGCATGCGGCCAAGCGGCCCAGGCCGCCGTTGCCGAGTGACGGCTCGACCTCGAATTCCTCGATCTTGTTGAGGTCGTGGCCTGCGGCGGTGAGCTGGTCCTTAACCTCGTCGTAGATGCCGAGGTCGATCATGTTGTTGATGAGCAGCTTGCCGATCAAAAATTCGGCGGAAATGTAATAGAGCTTTTTCTTGCCGTTGTTGAGCGGGCAGGTGGCAGAGCGCTCCTGCACGAGTTTGACCAGCAGCTTGTAAATGCGACGGTCGTCGAGCTGCTCGAGCGAGGTGCCAAAAGACTGCTCGGCGAGTTCCATGAGGTTAATTTGGGGCATGTTTTCTCCTGTGATGGGTTGTTTCATGTCTGCAATTCATAAGAAGCCCGCGCGAGGGGATTGGGGTGGCCTCGCGCGGGAAAAGCAAGCGCGTCCGCACGGTGGGGAGGGGCCGGGCGCGGTAGCTCCTATTGAGGAAGCTTGATTTCGGCTTCCGACGGGATGCGGAAGTAGGTCTCGGTCCAGTCGGTGAGTTTGTGCTCGAGCTCGCGGGTGATGGCGCCGTCGAGCATGCGCCAGGTCCAGTTGCCGCCCAGCGTGGCAGGGGTGTTGATGCGCGCCTCGTTGCCCAAGTTGAGCAGGTCTTGCATGGTGTAGATGCACGTGTCACTCACGCTGGCGGCGATGGTGCGATTGAGTGCATCTGCCATGGGTTCGCCGGCCTGCTGATGGGTGTACAGGGCTGCCTGCTCGCGTTGACGCGGGGTGGCCGTTCCCTCAAACCAACCGCGCGCCGTCTCGTTGTCGTGGGTGCCCACATAGGCGACGGTGTTGGCGATGTAGTTATGCGGCAGGTAGTACGAGTTGGTACCCTCAAAGGCAAACTGCAGGATCTTCATGCCGGGGAAGCCCGAGTTATCGCGCATGTCGATGACGCCGGGGGTGAGGAAGCCCAGGTCCTCGGCGATGATGGGCAGCGTGCCGAGCTTTTCCTCGAGCGTCTTGAAGAACTTGAGGCCGGGGCCCTGCGTCCACGAACCGTAGGACGAATCGGGCGAGGAGAACGGCACCTCCCAATAGGCCTCGAAGCCGCGGAAGTGATCCAGGCGGATGACGTCGTACATGTCGAGGGCGGCGCGAATGCGGCCCTCCCACCAGGAGAAGCCATCGGACTCCATAGCGTCCCAGTCGTAGATGGGGTTGCCCCAGTACTGGCCGGTGGCCGAGAACTGGTCGGGCGGCGTGCCGGCGACGCTCACGGGATTGCCGGCGGCGTCGATCTTAAAGAGCTCAGGCGTCGCCCACATCTCGACGGAGTCACGCGAGACATAGATGGGCAGGTCGCCGATGATGAGAATGTCGCGCTCGTTGGCATAGGCCTTGAGGCGGCTCCACTGGCGATCGAAGAAGTACTGCGTCATCTGGTGGTAGAGCATACGCGCCGGATGGTCGGCGCAGACCTTGGCGGAAGCCTCACCGCGGGTGCGGAGCTCCGCGGGCCACTCCCAAAACGCCTTGAGACCGCACTCCTCTTTGACGGTCATGAACTCACAGTAGGGGATGAGCCAGTCCTCGTTGGCTTGGATAAAGTCATCGAAATCGGCCGGCTTGTCGGCAGCAAAGCGCTCGGCGGCGCGGTCGAGAATCTGACGGCGGCCGCCAAAGATGGCACCGTAGTCAACGTTACTGGGGTCAGAACCCAGGTACACGCCATCGATATCGCGCTGCTCTAGATACCCTGCCTCGATAAGCTCGGCAAAGTCGATAAAGTTGGGGTTGCCTGCGCGGGCCGAGAACGACTGATAGGGCGAATCGCCATAGCTGGTCGTCGTAAGGGGCAGAATCTGCCAGTAATGTTGTTTGCACGAGGCGAGAAAATCGACGAAGTCGTAGGCATTCCAGCCAAAGCCGCCGATTCCGTATGGTCCGGGCAGAGATGAGACGGGCATGAGGACGCCGCTTGCACGCTCCATGAATGCGCTCACCAACCTTCTTGTTGCGGGGTCGGCCTGCCGATGGGTGTGCAGTCCGCCTCCGATGTTCTGATTCGATACGCCCATTGTAAAACATGTTGTTTAAACATGTACAGGCAAGATAAAAAAGTTGGTCGATTTTCGGCGAATGGTTACATGCCATGAAAAAGCCCCGACCTCACAACGTGAGATCGGGGCAAGAGCGGTATGTAGGTTTTTGCTACTCGGCGTCGGCGAAGCCGTTGGGGTTGTGGCTCTGCCAGTTCCAGCTATCGCGGCACATGTCCGCGATGTCGTACTGGGCCTTCCAGCCCATCATGCGCTCGGCCTTGGAGGCATCGCACCAGTTGGCAGCGATGTCGCCGGCGCGGCGCTCGCGGATCACGTAGGGCAGCTCCTTGCCACAAGCCTTGGAGAAGGCGGCGACGACCTCGAGTACCGAGGTGCCGGTGCCGGTGCCCAAGTTAAAGATCTCGACGCCGGTCTTGCCGTTCATCCAGTTAAGGGCGGCAACGTGACCAGAGGCCAGATCGCACACGTGGATGTAGTCGCGCACGCCGGTGCCGTCGGGGGTGGGGTAGTCGTTGCCAAAGACCTGAACGGCCTCGAGCTTGCCCACGGCGACCTGGGCGACATAGGGCACCAGGTTGTTGGGGATGCCCTTAGGGTCCTCGCCGATCAGGCCCGACGGATGAGCGCCGATGGGGTTGAAGTAACGGAGCAGCACGACGTCCCACTCGGGGTCGGCAGTGTGGACGTCCATAAGGATCTGCTCGATCATCCACTTGGTCCAACCATAGGGGTTGGTCGCGGGCTTCTTAGGATCCTCCTCGGTGACGGGCGGGTTGTCCGGGTCGCCGTAGACGGTCGAGGAGCTCGAGAAGATGATGGACTTGCAGCCATGGTTGCGCATGACGTCGATGAGCACCAGGGTGTTCTCGATGTTGTTGTGGTAGTACTCGACGGGCTTGCTCACCGACTCGCCGACGGCCTTAAAGCCGGCAAAGTGGATGACGCGGTCGATCTGATGGGTATCGAAGATTTTGTTCATCGCATCGCGGTCGAGCACGTTGGCCTCGTAGAAGGTGAGGTTCTTGGCGGCCTCGTCGCCCACGATGGTCTTGACGCGGTCGACGGCGACGGCGCTGGAGTTGGAGAGATCATCGACGATGACGACCTGATAGCCACCCTCGAGCAGCTGAACGACGGTGTGCGAGCCGATAAAGCCGGCGCCACCGGTAACGAGGACACAGGTGTCTTTGGGGTCGAGTGCTTTGGACATGTAGTCTCCTATCGAATCAGGAACACTTCTTCAGGGGAGTATAGCGCAGGCAGGGACGCCCAAATCGTGCGCTGTAGGAAAAGCAGAGGATTGTGCTAACGTACTCATAGAAGAGCTTGCGTACGCATAACCTGATCTTTGGCATTTGCTTACGAGCCGCTGACCTTGCAGTTTCCTGCCGTTCGTGGAAATCGTTGGGACGCGCCATATGTACGCTAATATGTATGAGTTGAGCGACATATAAATAAGCATGTAACGGAGTACATATGTCACCAAACAGCGATTCCATCCTTTCCCAGGAGCTCTCGCGCCGCACTGCCCTCAAGGCCCTGTTCGGCGCCGCTTCTGCGGCAGTTCTTTTTGGCCTGCCCGCTCGCGCCCATGCGGCGGAGGCTTCCAAAGAAACCACCGATAAACTGAATGCCGCCCAGGCCCAGCTCGACGAGGTTCAGGCCCAGCTCGACAGCATCGCAAATGAGTATGCGGCGCTGGCCAACAAGAATGCCCAGACCCTCAACGACATCGAGAATGTCCAGGGCAAGATTGACGACACGCAGGCCCAGATCGATGAAAAGAAGGCCGAGCTCAAGAAGAAGCGCAACGACCTTTCCGATCGCGTGGCCGCCAGCTACAAGTCCGGCGGCACGAACATCCTGTCGCTGCTGCTGGCCTCTGGCTCGTTTGAGGAACTCGTCGCCAACGCGCATTACGTTGAGAAGATCAACAAGAGCGACCGCGACGCCATCGAGGACATTCAGACCATCCAGGAAGAGCTCGATGCGCAAAAGACCGAGCTCGAGTCGCAGAAGGCCGACTTAGAGAAGCTCAAGGACCAGCAGACTGCCCAGATGCAGGACATGCAGGCCAAGCAGCAGGAAGTCCAGACGGTTCTGAACGGCCTCTCTGACGATGTCAAGGAGCTCATGGCTCAGCGTGATTCCGAGATTCTCGCTGCCGCCCAGGCCGAGGAGGCCGCTAGGAAGGCCGCCGCTGCCGCGGCCGCCGCGAACAAGAACAATTCCTACTCGGGTGGTTCGAGCTCGGGTGGCGGATCGTATGCGCCCGGAACTCCGCAGCAGAATGCCGGCTCGGGCAAGCAACAGGCCGTCGTCAACGCGTGCTACTCCACGCCTTCGCCGGGCCAGAACTGGTGCGCGGCGTGGGTTACCAATGTCTTCCGTAACGCCGGCGTTGGCTACTTTGGCGGCAATGCGTGCGACATGTTTAACGCCTGGTGCTATAGCTCCGACCGCTCGGCGCTGCAGGTGGGCATGATCGTGGCCGACTCATCGCATAGCGGCACGGGTGCTCCGGGCCTCATCTACGGTCATGTGGGTATCTACGTTGGCGGCGGCATCGTTATGAGCAACGAGGGTGCCATTACGTCTAAGTCGCTTGATTCGTTTATTAGCTTCTATGGCACTGGCTCTGGCGTGCGTTGGGGCTGGCTCGGCGGTATTGCGCTGTCGTAGCTGCGGCTTGGTCCAGGACAGTCCGAGAGGCATAAGGTTGCCTGCTCGGGCAGTCCTGCTCGCACGGAGAGCACATTAAGTGCTCTCCGGCTCGTGCGGAACTCGCGATCAACCTTATGCCTCTCGGACTGTCCCGGCCCTCTCGGATTCGGGGCGCGACACACCGGACTGGGTTATCTGAATAAATATGGTGAAGGCCCCTTTCGGGGCCTTCTTTTTATAAAAATTCGCCTACTCGGTGGACTTCGGGTTCTAGGTCTACGTCGAATTGGCCTTTGACGGTTGTTTGGATGTGGCGGATGAGTTCGTCAACGTCGGCGGCGGTGGCGTGGTTGGCGTTGACGATAAAACCGCAGTGCTTTTCGCTTACCTGCGCGCCGCCAACGGCGTGTCCTCGCAGGCCGGCGTCCATGATGAGCTTGCCGGCAAAGTAGCCCTCGGGGCGCTTGAAAGTGGAGCCGGCACTCGGCATGTCGAGCGGCTGCTTGTCCTCGCGGCGCTGGCGGTAGTCGTCCATGTCGGCCTTGATCATCGCGGCGTTGCCCGGAGCGAGATTGAAGGTGGCCGAAAGCACGATGAAGCCGTCGTCGGCAATGCGGCTCTTGCGATAGCCCAGGTTGAGCTCATCGACATCGAACTCAATGATATTGCCGCTGCCGCGGGTGCCGTCGTCGAGCTGGCGAGCGGGTTTGTAGACGCGCACGGACTCCAGCACATCGGCCATGCAGGCACCGTAGGCACCGGCGTTCATGTAGCAGGCGCCGCCGACCGATCCGGGGATGCCCGAGATGGGCTCCATGCCGGTGAGGCCGGCCTCGGCTGCCGCCGCGGCGACATCGGAAAGCAGCGCGCCGGCTGCCGCCGTGACGTGCGTGCCGTCGACGGTGATGTTGGAGAGACCTTCGCCCAGCGCTACGACGACGCCGCGGATGCCCTTGTCGCCGACGAGCAGGTCGGAGCCGTTGCCCACGATGGTGAGCGGCAGGTCGCAGCGATAGCAGGTATCGAGCGTGGCGACGAGGCCCTGCTCGGTATCGGGCGTGACAAAGACGTCGGCCGGGCCGCCGATCTTAAACGTGGTGTGCTCGCGCATGGGCTCGCTCATCAGTACGTTGTCCTCGCCGGCAACGCCAGCAAGCGCGCACAGCAGGTCCTCGTTAAAAAAATCGTTTTCGTGCATACTAATAGCCGCCTTTTGGTGGTCGTTGTCATCAATCGATTGCAATATACCCCACCCGGACGGATTTGGTGCGCTGGCGGCGATAAAACAGCCGTCTACCGGATTGGTAAAGTGTTTATCACCGAGGTAGAGGGTCGGTCGCTATACTTTCAAGAGATTGCGCGTAAACCTGGAAGGAGCGAGATGGCCAACAAAGTCACCCTCAAGCAGATCGCCCAGGAGGTGGGGCTTTCCCCCTCGTCGGTCTCGCTTGTTCTCAATAATCGGCCCTGTCGCATCTCGGAAGAAAACCGCAAGCTCATCAAGGAGGTCGCGGCGCGCAACCACTATGTCCCCAACCAGATTGCGCGTAGTCTGGTCATGCGCGAGTCGCGCACGCTGGGCCTTATCGTCCCTAACATCGAGAGCCGCTTTTTTGCCTCGCTCGCCGGTAGCCTGGAAAAGCGCTGCCGCGAGGACGGCTATGCGCTCTTCATTACCAGCTCGGGTGGAAGTGCCGACGACGATCTGGAGCTGCTGCGCCAGCTGGTAACGCGCGGCGTTGATGGCGTCTTCCTGGTTGTGGGCGACGAGTTCTCCGACGACCGCGCCCTGCGCGAAGAAGTCAGCCATCTGCCTATCCCTGCCGTGATGGTCGACCGTGCCATTGAGGGGCTCGAGTGCGACAAGGTGATGTTCGACCACGAGATGGGTGGCTACATGGCCACTCGCTATCTGATCGAGCAGGGCCACCGTCGCATTGCCTGCTTGGTTAACGCGCGCCGTTCCAATACGGGGCGTAAGCGACTTGCCGGCTATGAGCGCGCGCTGCGTGAGGTTGGCCTGCCTATCGACGCACGTTTGGAGTTTGAGAGCGAGTACTACATTCCGAGTGCATACGAGGCCTCGGAGGCGGTACTCGCAACCGACGCCACCGCCGTGTTCGCAAGCTCGGACAACATTGCCCTCGGTCTGCTCAAGCGCTTGCACGAGATGGGGAAGAGCATTCCGAGCGATATCTCGGTCGTAAGCTATGACAACTCGGCGGCCGACGTTCTCTTTGAGCCGGCGCTGACCGCGATTGAGCAGGATCCTGGTGTCCTTGCGGAGCATGCTTTTGGCTGCATGTCCAAGCGTCTTGCCGGTAGAGGCGGTAGGCGTGCCGAAGAGGTCGTTCTGGAGCCGGCGCTTATCGTTAAGGGCAGCGTTCTCGAGCTTACTAAACACAACTAAACACGTTTATCAATTTGCAGAGACTGAATGTGGAACACCTGTGACAGGCAATACCGCAGGTGAATGTCTGCTTTTGCCTTTCCAGATGGCAAATCAGGATGCTAAAACGTTTTTTCAACATGATAAAACGTTTTAGCAAATATACTAGTCCCAACGAATGGTTGCCGTATTGGAAGGCGACCGCACAGCGAAGGGACATAAACAATGGCTAAAACACTGGGGACGCCGTGGCAAAAGCTGGGCCACGAGGTACCGGCTTCCGAGCTCGAGGGCGTCGACCTGTATTGGCGCGCATCGAACTATCTGTCCGTCGGTCAGATCTACCTTCGCTCCAACCCGCTGATGCGCAGCGACTTTGTCGACGAGAAAACCGGTGAGGTGCGCGACTTTGGTCGTCCGGACGTTAAGCACCGCCTGGTCGGTCACTGGGGCACCACGCCCGGCATCAACTTCCTGTTCGGCCACGTCAACCGCCTCATCGCCGATCACAACCAGAACGCCATTTTCTTGATGGGACCGGGTCACGGTGGCCCCGCCGGCACCGCCCAGTCGCTGCTCGATGGCACCTACCGCGAGATTCGCCCCGACATCACCAATGATGAGGCCGGCCTGCAGAAGTTCTTCCGCCAGTTCTCTTATCCCGGCGGCATCCCGAGCCACTTTGCGCCCGAGACGCCAGGTTCCATCCACGAGGGTGGCGAGCTCGGCTACACGCTCAGCCATGCCTACGGCGCCGTCATGGACAACCCGAGCCTGCTGGCCGTGGCCGTGGTGGGCGACGGCGAGTCCGAGACCGGTCCGCTCGCGACTTCTTGGCAGTCCAACAAGCTCGTGAACCCGGCAACCGACGGTATCGTCCTGCCGATCCTGCACCTCAACGGCTATAAGATCGCCAACCCCACCATTCTTGCCCGCGTGTCCGACGAAGAACTCACCAAGTTTTTTGAGGGCATGGGCTATAAGCCGCACTTCTTTGTCGCCGGTTTTGACGACGAGAGCCATGCAAGCATCCACAAGCGTTTCGCTGTCCTGTTTGAGCAGGTCTTTGACGAGATTTGCGACATCAAGGCCGCCGCACGGGCCCAGGCCGTCGCAGGCGAGACCGTGGTCCGCCCGGCCTATCCCATGATCGTGTTCCGTACGCCCAAGGGCTGGACCTGCCCCAAGCACATCGATGGCAAGAAGACCGAGGACTCCTGGCGCGCACATCAGGTGCCGCTGGCGAGTGCCAAGGACACCCACGAGCACTTCCGCGTGCTGCGCGAGTGGCTGCGCTCCTACAAGCCCGAGGAACTCTTTACACCCGAGGGCCAGGTGCGCCCCGAGGTGACGGCCTTTATGCCGACCGGCGAGTTGCGCATCGGCGCCAACCCCAATGCAAACGGCGGCAAGGTGCGCCGCGAGCTCGAGCTCCCCGATATTCACGCCCACGAGGTTCCCGTCGCAAGTAAGGGTCACGGCTGGGGCTCCACCGAGGCCGCCCGCGTCTTTGGCGAGTACACCGCCGATGTTCTGGCCAAGAACATGGACGACTTCCGCATCTTCGGTCCCGACGAGACCGCGTCCAACCGCCTGCAGGCTGCCTACAAGGTGACCAAAAAGCAGTGGGATGCCGGCTTCTACGAGGACGAGGCCAACGACGAGCTGCTGGCCGGTTCCGGTAAGGTTGTCGAGCAGCTGTCCGAGCACCAGTGCGAGGGTTTCCTCGAGGCCTACGTGCTCACCGGCCGCTCGGGTGTGTGGAGCTCCTACGAGAGCTTTGTCCACGTGGTCGATTCCATGGTCAACCAGCACTGCAAGTGGCTCGAGGCCACCAAGCGCGAGATTCCGTGGCGTGCTCCCATCAGCGGCCTCAACATTTTGCTGTCGAGCCATGTCTGGCGCCAGGACCATAACGGCTTCTCGCACCAGGACCCCGGCTTTATCGACCTGCTGCTCAACAAAGCCAACGACACGCACATCGTGAACGCATACTATCCGGCCGACGCCAACATGGCGCTTGCCGTTGCCGAGCGCGTCTACCAGTCCACCGACTGCGTCAACGCCGTCTTCTGTGGCAAGCAGCCCGCCCCCACCTTCCAGACGGTCGACGAGGCCAAGTCCGAGCTCGCCGAGGGCATCGCGACCTGGGAGTGGGCGTCGACTGCCGACTCGCTCGCCGAGGCCGACGTCGTGGTCGCCACCTGTGGTGACGTGCCGACGCTCGAGGCCCTGGCTGCAACCGATATGCTGCGCAAGCTGGGCATTAAGGTGTGGTTTGTCAACGTGGTCGATCTGCTCAAGATTCAGAACGTCTGCGAGAACGATCAGGCCATCAGCGATGAGCGCTGGGCTGAGCTGTTCGGCTGCGGTGAGAAGCCCGTCCTCTTCGCCTTCCACGCCTATGCCGGTACGATTCGCCGCCTGATCTGGAACCGCCCCGGCCACGATGCCTTCCGCGTCCACGGCTACGAGGAGAAGGGCTCCACGACCACGCCGTTCGACATGCTGCGCCTGAATAACATGGACCGCTGGGCCCTGGCCGCCGACGCGTTGCGCATGGTCGACGCCGATAAGTTTGCCGAGCAGATTGATGAGTGGGAGGCATTCCGCACCGAGGCCTTTGAGTTCGCGTGCGATGAGGGCTACGATCACCCGGCCTTCACCGACTGGGTCTGGCCCGACGCAGCAGCTGCAACCGCTGCCGACGGCGCACTCTCCGCAACCCAAATGACCGCTGGCGACAACGAATAGCATCCGGGACGGTCTCGCGCTGGGGCCTGCTCCGGGCGGGTGCCCTTCCTCGGGGAAGTGGGCTTCGCGAACTTCCCCGAGGAAGGGCACCCGCCCGGAGCAGGTCCTCTCGGCCGTTTCGTTTTGCGGGGCTGAAAATTTTTAATGCAATGGTGGCGTTGCTGATGCTGCCCTGGAGACTGCGCATCTAACTTTGGTCAGCTAGGATTACATTGCCGGGGCCGGGGCGGCCTGGTTAGGTTTGGGAAGTTCGCGAAGCCCACTTCCCAAACCTAACCAGGCCGCCCCGGCCCTCGTGGAATAGCTAAGAGGGGGAGTAGATGAGCTTTACGAGCGTGGCGTTGCAGATGGTGACGGTTTCTTTGCCAATCCTGTTGGGGTGGTGTATCTCCAAGCTGGGGTTTATGAAGGCCGAGTTTGAACGCGAGCTGTCGCGTCTGCTGCTTCAGGTGGCGTTGCCGTGCTTGGTGCTTTCGTCGGCGCTGGGTGACGATGTGCAGCTGCCGAGCGTTGCCGATACGTTTTCGCTCATGGGTTTGTCTATTGTCATGTATGTGGTGGCGATCGTAATCGCGTTTGCCGTTACCGCTGTCCTTCGTGTGCCTAAGGGAACCGAGTGCTCGTATCGCTTTGCCGTGCTCTTTGGAAATGCCGGTTTTATCGGGTTTCCGGTTGTTCAGGCGGTGCTTGGCAAGCAGGCGCTGCTCTATGCTTCGATTGCGCTCATCCCCCTCAACATATTTATGTTTACCGTCGGTGTCATGCTCTTTAGTGGCACACGAGGCGGCCTGAAGAAGCAACTGCGAAACCTTGCCGCTTGCTGCAAAAACCCCGGCCTTATCGCGAGCCTTGTTGTGCTCGTGATCGTGTTGACGGGTTGGACCGATTGGGGCGTGCTGGGCGATTCGATTTCCATCGTGGGCACCATGACCACCCCGGCGGCGCTGCTACTCATGGGTTCGTCTATTGCCAAGTATCATCCGCTCGATATGCTTACCAACTGGCGCGCCTATGTCGCCGTTGCATTCCGTTTGGTTATCGTGCCCGTGGCGTGTCTTGCCGTGGCTCGCGTGTGGCCGGGCATGACGTCCATGTTTATCACAACACTCGTCCTCGAGATGGCAATGCCGGTTGGCAGCAACGGCACGCTGTACTGTCTCCAATACGGCAAGGACGCACGCCCCATGATGCAGTGCACCTTCCTGTCGATCATCTGCTCCATCTTGACGATCCCTCTCGTAACCATGCTGTGCGGGTAGCGGATAGCATCCGGGACGGTCTCGCACTGGGGCCGCCTCCGGGCGGGTGCCTTCCTCTGAGAAGTGGGCTTCGCGAACTTCTCAGAGGAAGGCACCCGCCCGGAGGCGGCCCTCTCGACCGTTTCGATATGCGGGGGCTGATTTTTTTAATGTATTGGGGACATGGCTGTTGCTGCCTTGGAAACAGGAAGTCTTACTATGGCTAGCCCGAGATACATCGCCGGGGCCGGGGTGCCTGCTTTGTTTTGAGAAGTTCGCGGAGCCCACTTCTCAAAACAAAGCAGGCACCCCGGCCCTCGCCCGTACACTTTTCCGCTGAGCGCGTGATTGCCGCCGTGTACCGAAGGGTTGCCGTTGCAACTTCAAATTGGTGCTATATTCGGCTTGAGTTGTTTAATACTAGTACGGGAGGCTGATATGGGGCTGTTCAAGAAGAAAAACCCGCAGGATGCCTTTGATCCCGATGTGTTTACCATCACGGATACGATTTTGGACCCGCCGCGGTTTACGTTTTTGCCGGCTATCTACCAAGATGCCACGCATCGCAAATGGGCCGTACATCAGCGCGGCGGCGAGCCGAAGATTTTTGACTATGCGGACGTGCTGCAGTGCGAAGTGGCCGAGTCGGGCGATCCGGAGGCCGAAGAAGCGGTCTCTAAACAGGAATTTGCCCAGCGTATCCTGGCAAATCCTGCCAAGGCAGCAAAAATAAATGCTGCCAAGCGTAATATGTGTCTTGGTATGGGCGTTGTTGTGGCGGTTCAGACGGGAAAAGACGAGGTTTCCAAATTAGAGATTCCCGTTATGACCGACGAAGTCAAACGCGATTCAAGTCTATATAAGTCGTATCGGAATGTCGCCGAGAAGATCAAGGCAGAATTTGATGCCATGGGAGGGCTGGCCTAATTTTCGCGGCATACGTTTCTGAATGAGGAGTCTGTGCAATGGCAGGCGAATCTTATGCAATTCCCCCCAAAGATCATGCTGTTGAGGGAATTCTTTGGTATATCCAGCACCATCAGCTTGCCGGCGGCGATCGCCTGCCGGCCGAGCGCGTGCTGTGCGAAGAGATTGGCGTTTCGCGTACGGCGTTGCGTGCCGGTATCACGCGGCTTATCTCGTGTGGAACGCTCGAGAGCCGTCGCGGATCGGGCACGTATGTGTGTCCTCCCAAGCCGCTGAACATCTTCCAGGAAACGTATAACTTTTCCGATGCTGTGCGGACTGCCGGCCTGCACCCCTCTTCTCGTCTGGTTTCCACCGGGACCATCGAGGCGGATGAGGCGCTTGCCGACAAGCTTGGGGTGGCTGTAGGCGCTCCCTTGCTCCGCATGCAGCGCGTTCGACTTATTGAGGGCGAGCCGGCGTCAATCGAGACCGCTCACGTTAACCTGTCCCTGTGCCCATCGCTTCCCGAGCACGATTTTGAGTGTGAGAGCCTTTACGATGTCTTGCTCAAAGAAGGTGGCGTGCGCGTTGAGCATGGACGTGAGCATATCTCCATCTCGCGTTTGAACGTCGAAGAGGCCGAGCTGCTCCAGCAAGAAGAGGGAACGCCGGTGTTCTATGAGAGCTCGATCGAATTTGATAAGGACATGCGTTTTGTGGAGCATTGCAAATCGGTGATTTTGCCCACAAAGTTCCGCTTTGCCGATAACGGCGAAGAGAACGGCATGAGGAGCGTGGCAGGTGAACAATGGCTGAAACAGTAGATGCCACCCCGGTTTATATGCGCATTCGACGCTGCATCGAGGAACGTATCGAGCGCGGTGCATATCCCACGGGTTCCATGATTCCGTCCGAAAAAGACCTCGCCGAGGAATTTGGTACGACACGCTTGACCATCCGAAGCGCTGTCGATGAGCTGGTTCGGCGCGGGCAGATTCGCCGTGTTCGGGGAAAAGGTGCCTTTGTGGCGCAGAAAGTACCTGCTTTTTTTGAACGCACGGTCGGTTTCCGTGAATCGGTCCGTGCTTCGGGCGGCGAGCCGTCCGTCCGTATTCTCGCGCGTTCCAAGCGTTATGCGGGGCCATATTACGCCGACCTGTTTGGCATCGCCGAGGACGACCTGCTCTATTCCGTTCGACGCCTGAACTGCATAAACGGTAGCCCCGTATCGATTGAGACGGCGCTGATTCCCTGCCTGCTGTTCCCAACCATCGAAGATATTGACGTGTCGGTCTTCAGTTTGTACGAGACCTATGAGATGCTGGGCCGAAAGCCAGTCATGGCACAGGAAAAGCTCGATATCGAGGCACTGGGCGCACGAGATGCCGGCCTCCTTGGACTGGAACAGGGCGATCTTGTTTTGCTTTTGGAATGCGTGAGCTATGACGCGAGCGGTCAGGCTATCGAGTATGTAAAGTCCTTCAATCGTGGCGATACGGGCGGCTACACCTATACGTACTAGCTGGTATTTTGTGAATAACGGCTGGGAAACTAACCAGTTTTGATCGTTGGGTCAGCTGTATATACAACCTTACATGGCTCAAAATCGACCGTTCGCCGAAGGGGATAAATTAATCGACAAAGAGGTATCAAAAAGCCGTAACCTGTAACTGTGATTGGTATCAAATACTAATGATTTGTTACGAGGTGAGACGATGAAGATGCTCGATTACGTTCAGCTTGCCCATGTGCGTATGGGAGAGAACCTCGAGCGTTCGTCTGAGCTGGTAGCGCAGCTCGTTGATATTTTCCAGTCCGGTTCTTTTGACGCGCTGCGCATCGTTGCTTCGGGTTCGTCGCGCCATGCTGCGGATTGCGCCCGCGATTACCTGCAAGATGCGCTGCAGATGCAGGTGTCCGTTGTGACGCCCGAGGCCTTCGTCGATTTTGAACACACCTATCCGCAGCATGCGCTCAACATCGCCGTCTCGCAGAGTGGCTATTCGACCAATACGATTGCGGCGCTCGATTACATGCGCGCACACGATATGGCTGCAGTTGCGCTCACGGCAAACGTCGAGGCGCCCATCAAGGAGCACACTGACATCGTTCTTGACTACGGTGTGGGCGTCGAGTCGGTGGACTTTGTGACTCTGGGCGTTGAGGTTCTCGTTGAGTACCTGGTGCTCTTTGGTATTTACGGCGGTCAGGCGCGCGGAACGATTGACGCCAAGGGCGTTGCCCAGCGTCTTGACGACCTGCGCGAGGCTATCCATGCCAATGCTGTGATGTGCAAGACCGCCGAGGCATATGTCCAAGACCACATGTTCGAGCTTTCTGAGCACACGCCCGCCATGGTCGTCGGCAACGGCCCCAACTACGGCGTTGCCGAGGAGGCGGCGCTCAAGCTGAGCGAGACCATCAAGATTCCTGCCATGCATCACGAGGGCGAGGAGTTCGTTCACGGTCCCGAGATGCAGATCGTTCCGGGCTATCTGGTGTTTATCGTCGACGATCCGCAGGGGTCGGAGCGTCTTGCGAATATCGCCGATGCGCTATCGAACGTTACGGCAAAAACGGTGCTGCTCACGGCCCATCCCAGGGGTAAGGCTCACGAGGTTGCGGTGCCTCAGGTGGCTCCGCTGCTCAGCGCAATTCCCAATTTGGTGTTCTTCCAGACGATTGCGGCAATGATTGCCGAGCGTCTGAAGTCATGGGACGTGCACCCGTATCTTGATGCCGTCTCCAAGCAAATGGAGGTCAAGGCAGAGGGCTACGAAGAATCAGTCAATGCGCTTAAGGCCAAAGCGGCCGAGTGTTACGGAATGTAAGCGGGTTTGATGCCCGTTGGCATGGGGGATGTGAAGACAACCCCAGAAAGGAGAGACAAATGAAGGAAACCGAGAAGATCGAGATCATGCATTTCGACCAGGAGGGCTATCTCGAGGACGGCAAGGCGCTCTACGAGACCGGCAAGAAGATGACCGCGCTCGCCGACAAGGTCGCCGACGAGGGCTACGACGCCGTGTTTCTGATGGGCGTCGGCGGCACCTGGGACGAGCTCATGCAGCTCGAGTACCTCATGAACAAGTTCGGCGACCGCGACCTCGAGGTCTACCTGATCCACGCCGCCGAGTGGAACGTCATGGGCCACAAGCGCATGACCGAGAAGTCCGTCGTGCTCACCGCCTCCGAGTCCGGCACCACCCCCGAGGTCCTCGAGGCCGTCAAGAAGATGAAGGACATGGGCGTGCGCGTCTACGCCATGACCAAGCCCGAGGGCCCCATCGGCCAGGCTGTCGGTGCCGAGAACTGCGTCGCCATGGCTTCTGATCATGGTTCGGGCGGCTGCGAGAAGGGCTACTACCTCGCCGACTGCTTCGGCCTGCGCCTGCTCAACCGCCGTGGCTGCTTCCCGCAGTTCGATAAGTTCATCGAGCAGACCAAGGACATCTGGAAGGACATGCTCGATATCCGCAAGCGCTTCGAGCCGCGCGCCGAGGAGCTCGCCAAGAAGTACGCCCTGGCCCCCTACACCATGTTCATCGGCTCCGGCGCCCTGTGGGGCGAGACCATCCTGTTCTCGATGTGCATCCTGGAGGAGATGCAGTGGAAGCGCACCCGCTACATCACCTCGGCCGACTTCTTCCACGGCACCCTCGAGCTCGTGGAGCCCGGCGTCCCGGTCTTCCTGTTCATGGGCGAGGACGAGAACCGCAAGCTCGACGAGCGCGTCCGCGCCTTCCTGACCCGCGGCGTGACCGGCGACACCGACATCAACATCATCGACACCGCCGAGTTCGCGATCCCCGGCCTTGACGACGAGTTCCGCGTCATCGTCTCCCCGTGGATTCTGACGGTGCTCGTGACCGACCGCCTGGCTCGCTACTACGAGACGGTCACCAAGCATAACCTCAAGTATCGTCGCTACTATCACCAGTTCGACTACTAAAGAAAACGGGTGCGGGAACGTGCCGGGCTATTGAGAGGAACACAGAATGAGACAGTACATCATCGCCAGCCATGCGCACTTCGCTACCGGCATCAAGGAGAGCGTCGAACTGCTCTCGGGCGCTCGCGACAACGTCCACGATCTTTCGATGTTCGTCGATGGCCGCATGGACGTGGCCGAGGAGGCCCAAAAACTGCTGGCAGGCATGTCTGCTGACGATGATGTCGTTGTCTGCACCGACCTCTTTGGCGGCAGCGTCAACAACGAGTTCACCAAGATCGTCCAGACGCGTCCCCGCACGTACCTCGTTACCAACATGAACCTTCCTCTCCTCATCCAGCTGCTGTTCTCTGACGAGTCGGCGCCGGTTGAGGAGACGATTCGCGCCATCGTCGCTGCGGACGATACGCGCGTGAAGTTTGTCAACGATCTTTTGGTCGATGACGACGAGGAAGAAGAGTTCTAATCCGCAGCACCTACTGACACGCCGTAAGACGGCACAAGACCTTTGGGGGTCACATTATGATTCAGCTACTTCGCGTTGACCATCGCCTGCTTCATGGCCAGGTTGCAGTTTCCTGGGTTCAGGGCCTTGGCTCCAACTGCATCTTCTGCGTGGGCGATAAGGTCGCTAATGACCCGGTGTGGAAGACGACGCTTAAGATGGGCAAGCCTGCCGGCTGCAAGCTCGTCATCAAAGATATGGAGCATGCAATCGAAGCTATCAACTCGGGCGTGACCGACAAGTACAAGATGATCATCTGCGTCGCCACTATCGCTGAGGCAAAGCAGCTTGTTGAGGGCTGCCCGCAGATCAAGTCGGTCAACCTGGGCAACACCAAGCCCAAGGACGAGAAGCGTCCCGATGCTCGTCAGGTCTCTCGTCAGATCTTCCTGACCGCGGCCGAGGAAGCCGATGTGCGCGAGATGCTGGATCGTGGCGTTGAGGTCGAGATTCGACCCCTGGCCGATGACCCCAAGGTTGACTGCGCCAGCGTGCTCTAGGCGTTCAATTTCGAAGAGTCTGAGCTCTTCGTAGTGTCCTATTAGGAAAGGGGGATATATGCTTACCCAAGCAATCCTCATCGGACTTATCGCCGCATTTGGTAAGTTCGACTGCCAGCTCGGTACGCTCTACGCGTTCCGCCCCATCGTCCTGTGCCCGCTCGTGGGCCTGGTGCTGGGGGACCTGCAGTCCGGCCTCGCGATCGGTGCGAGTCTGGAGCTGCTGTTCATGGGCTCGATCTCCATCGGCGCCTACGTGCCGCCTGATGAGACGATCGGCGGCGTGCTCGCCTGCGCCTTCGCTATCCAGCTGGGCCAGAGCACCGAGGCAGCCATTGCGCTTGCCATGCCCATCGCCACGCTGTGCCTTGCCATCAAGAACATCCTCAACGCCGCCCTGCCGATCCTGGTTGACCGCGCTGATGTCTTCTCCGGCCAGGGCAACCTTAAGGGTGTCTATGCGATGCACTTCCTGATCGGTGCCACCGGTATCATCATGGCGTTCCTGCTGTGCTCGCTGTCGTTCTATCTGGGTGCTGACGCCATCCAGGGCCTGCTCGACTTCATCCCGCCCTTTGTCCTTGCTGGCTTTGGCGTTGCAGCCAACATCCTGCCTGCCATGGGCTTCGCCATGCTCGGCCGCCTGG
>NZ_JAJFDP010000060.1:0-282 GCF_020709435.1 Collinsella aerofaciens | reverse complement strand
GCTTCCCTGACACGGAAGAGGTCAGAAGTTCAAATCTTCTAACGCCCACCAAATGATCGCAGCTCAGAGGCTATGTCCTCTGGGCTGTTTTGTTTTGCCACCAAGCACGCCGCCAATATAAGCCACCAAATATTGATCCAAGGTCTGTACGCGATGGTCTTCGCATCCCGTAGAGGTGCCGGCAGATTGCATGCGTCCTGGCCGATCGTGACCGCAACATGTTGGTCGGTTGATTTCCGATCTCAGCCGAACACATTGAGCAAATAGGCCATTCCCGCAGTT
>NZ_JAJFDP010000047.1:0-626 GCF_020709435.1 Collinsella aerofaciens | reverse complement strand
GCCCTGGAGTAGCCGCACCGCGCCTCGAGCAGATGGGTGTTCTGGAGCACGAAGACGACGTGCAGTCCGATGCTCCGGACCTCGGCGAGGTCGCCGAGGAGGCGGGGGATCTTGGGGATCCCGGACCCCTCGTCGATGGCGAGCAGGGTTTCCGCCGGCAGCCTGCCGCCGGACAGGCGCGCGGTCTCGCGCAGCGCCGACAGCGCCTGCGAGAAGATGCACGAGACGAGCGCGCCGCGGTCGCCGCGGTCCGTCGCGCTGGCGATGTAGAGGATGGTCGGCTTGCGCCCGACCGATGCGAGGTCGACCTCGCCGCCCCAGAGCATGCGGCTGACGTCGTCGTCGCAGAAGGACATGAGGTAGTTGCGCGCGGTGGAGACGAGGGCCTCCCCTCCGCCGCCGTTCGACGAGGCGACGAGGAGGAACTGGCGCGCCGGGTTTCCCGCCGGCAGGTCCGCGGCGAGCTCCTCCAGCGACTTCACGGCGCTCTTCCCGTCACGGGGCTCCAGGAGCGCGAGCACGGTCGAGAGGTTCCGCGCGCCGTCGGGGATTCGATCGTCCGTAATCGCGAGCAGGCAGAGGCCGGTCAGCAGGTTGCGGCTGGCGTCCGTGAAGAACCTCTGGCC
>NZ_JAJFDP010000014.1:0-45615 GCF_020709435.1 Collinsella aerofaciens | reverse complement strand
CCCGCGACCCCAACCTTGGCAAGGTTGTGCTCTACCAACTGAGCCATGTCCGCTTGCGGGTTATTAATTTACGCGAGTTGTCCAAAAGACGCAAGTACTTTTTTCAAAAAACTTGTCTGCCGCATGTTCTTAGTAGCTAAACGCGCTAAAGCGATTGGCTAGGCACACGATTCCAGCGCTCCGCTAAACAGCTTCACCATCTGTACGCGCGTGCCGGCGCCGTCCGTACGACGAGCAACCTCCACGTTATCGACGAGCATACGCATAAGCTTGATGCCACGGCCGCGCTCCTCGGATGCGACCGGCTCGCTCGTTTCATCGATAGAATAGCCGGCACCTCGATCAAGCACCTCAACCACAACGCGATCGCCATAGGCCTGAACCGTCAGGACGCACCCGATACCGCCCGCATGGTCATAGGCATTACCCAGCGCCTCCCCCGACGCCAATGCGACATCGTAGCGCTCGTCACGGCGCAACGGAAGCGATTCAAGGAGTTCGGCGATGCGATGTCGGTAGTATGGAAGATTCTCGATACCCTGACGGACCTCGACGCTCTTACTCCAGCGAGGCAGCTCCCCCACCGGAATGGCGGGAATAGACTCCCGTGCCGGCCCCGCGACATGAAGGATATCGACAAGACGAGCAATCTCCAAAAAGCGAACAACTTCACCCGATGCATTGACGAGCGAAAGCAGGCCTTCTCGCCTCATGAGCTCACGAGCGCGCGTAAGCAGGAATGCCAAGCCCGTCGAATCGATAAAGCTAACAGCCTGACAGTTGATGACAACACGACGCACGCCGCGACCAATCAAAGCATCCAACCGCCGACGCAGCGCAGGCACCGTGGCGATGTCGATATCGCCTGGAGGCGTCAAAACCGCTATGTCATTCCACTCATTCATACGACCATGGTTCCCCAAAAAAGCCCACTCGATGCATTCGTTTCCCCAACCGTACGGATTCAGCCCGCCCAGCGTCGTCTATGAACGACCCCGTAAAAACTCAAGGGACACCAATGCAATGTCATCGTCCAGCGCCGATTCGGTAAATCGGTCAAGCTCGCCCAAGACCTTGCCGCAGATTCCCGATACGCCCTCACCCGAGACAGAGAGCAGAAGGTCACGAAGGCGCTGCTCACCAAAGAACGCTCCGGTGCGGTCGCGGGCCTCAATCGTTCCATCCGTATACATGAAGAGCATGTCACCAGGAGCGAACGTAAACACGCCTGTCTCGTACACCATGCTCTCAAAGGCACCGATTACCCCCGATTGGCATCCAAGCAGCTCGACCTCTCCCCCACGAGCCTCGTCGCCACCCAGCGGCATCGACTCTGGCCTGATGACCATGGTCGGAGGATGGCCCGCCGAACAATACGTTGCGCGTCCGGCTTTAAGGTCAATCTTGGCGATAAAGGCCGTCACAAACGTCTCGACCCTCGAAAAGCCCATGAGCATGCTGTTAAGGGAGCGTGCCATGCGGGCCGGTCCAGCGCCCTCCCAGGCATATGCCGTCAGGGCCGTCTTGACGAGCGCGGACATCGATGCAGCCTCAATGCCTTTGCCAGACACATCGCCCAGAATCATGACGGCGCAATCGTCGGGAAGACGGATGAGCGTATAGAAATCGCCGCCGACCAACGCCGAGTTCGTGGCCGACAGGTACACCGAATCGGTTGCGATACCCGGAACATCCCCCAGTGAATTTCTCATGCCAATCTGGAGGGTCTGAGCGATATGGCGCTCCTCACGCTTTTGAGATTCGCCTTCATAGATCAGTTCAAAGTCATGAGCCAAGTGCACCAAGTAGTCATATTCAAGGTCATCAATCGGCTCTTGGCTACCATCACGAAGCAGCAGCGCGCGCGTCGTCGGGCCCTTCGCAACAGAAGCAGGAACGATCGCGTCGTTACTGTGCTTGCCATCGCCCTCAGAGCGCGGGCGCCCCGCCTCGATGCCGGCGTCGACGTAGAGACCCTGGCAAGGCAGGCCATGTGCCCTAAGCCAGCCTCCCATAGGCATCGATTCGTCAACGCGAGTTATACGGACGTGTTTAAGGTCCTCGGCACTCGTGCCGCCCAAAACAGATGCCTCAAAGCCATCGGGGGCAGCCCCCAAACGTGCCGCTGGCGCCGTCGTGGAAAAGAAAAGCTTCTCGGGATCGTCCGGCAAAGCAACGCGACTGCCGCCTTCAAAATCTATGACGTAGGAATCCAGACTGGCGTCATACTCAATAGGGCAAAAATGGCAGTTGAGCATATTGCAGATCTCGGACGATACCGCCTGGGTAGCCGCGGCGGAATCGTCTAGAAAGGTAAACAACTCATCCCGCAAGACATTGAGCGAGCGGCCAAGCTCGGCCGTGCGACGGGAGCGAAGGCTCGATGCCATGCCGACCAGCTGGATAGACAGGTAATCGCAAATGACCTCGAGCACATTAACGTCATAGGAAAGCGGTGCCTGGGGGCGTTTCCAACCAACTTCCAGCACGCCAAGGATCTGCGTACCGTAAAAAACGGGAAGACAGATTTCACTGCGGTACGGAGGCATATCCTGCATGCGCAACAGGTGCTTAGAACGATTATCCAGGTCCATGAACATACCGGAGGCGGCCTTATCGCCCTCAAGGTCCTGTTGAATCGACAAGCGACAAGCACGCGACTCGCGAAGAACATACGTCGGAATGCCAGCGCCATACGGCAAAAACTCGGGCAGGTAGCTGTCGAGCAGCTCCTTGGAAACACCGCGAAGCTTAAAGCCGCCGCTCTCAGAAAAATAGATAGCGGCACCCGAAGCATCGAGCGTTCCTACAAGCTGGTTCAAAACGGTATCAAGCAGGCTGGGTAACTCATCGGATCCCACAGTGCTCATAATGACCGAGAGCGTGCCAGAGAGACGCTTGTTCGCCACTCTAAGCTCCGATAACGCACGCTTGAGTTGACGGTCGTGAGAATACTGTTCCTCGATACTGTGAAGTGCCACCAGGACACGTGGCGCGCGGCGCCCAAAGATGCGCGGAGGCGTTACGGAGCCCGCACGAACCAAGACGGGAATAAAAGAGCCGTCGCTCAACTTGAGCATAAGTTCGCTCTCGGAGCCATCAGTTTCAAATGGCAGACGATGTTCCGTCGCACGTTCAAAAGCGGACGAGTACAGGACGTCTTTAACATCTCCACCGATGACGTCGGCGCGTTCCTCGCACATCAAACCAAGTAAGCGATTATTCACATGCAGAATGGTTCCGTCGAGCTCGCAGATGATGACAGCATCGCTCGTGATCTCGACTAGTTGGGCAACGTCTGCCCACTCGTTGCGTTCAAGCGTTTCCATCGTGGACCCCACCGTCTATCGGTAACAAAAAAGCCTCCGAAGAGGCTTCTCAAATGCGATGGTGTCGGAGGCGGGACTTGAACCCGCATGACCAAAAAGCGGTCACTAGCACCTCAAGCTAGCGCGTCTGCCAATTCCGCCACTCCGACATGCTATGTTGTTGAATCGCGGCTCGTTTTGTTGGACCCGCGCGTTCAACGAGGAAGATAATAACCTATGATTCGAGAACTGTGCAAGCACTTTTTTGAAAAAAGTTTACGAATTTGTAAATGCGCAGGTAGATCTATATGTCCGGGCCGGAATGGGGGCAACTTCCCAACGCGTCCTCGGGCATGCGGTACATTTTGATTCGCGCTTCGCGCTACAAAATGTACCGCCCCCTGCGGAATGCGTTGGGAAGTTGCCCCCATTCCGGCCCTACGTCTACGTACTCCATGCACAGTTCTCAAACATGTTCTGGGGCTGATATAAATTTAGTGGCTCGGCTTTGCCGAGCCCTTATATAAGGAGGCCGGAGCTAAAGCTCCGGCCTCACTATCTTTCCCATTAGATTAAGTGAGCGATCAGGGAATCGCACACCCCTGCCGAGTTACCGCAGGGCCCGTGCTGGACTTAGTTTTCAGAACATTCCGCAGACCAGGAAACCCCCTTATCCGCAGCTCCGAAGGAGCAGGATAAGGGGGTTTCCATGGTCGAGGACGTTCTGAAAACTAAGTCCAGCACGGGCCCGGACGAAAACAACCGACTACAGGTCGATGTGCGATTCCTTGATCGGGAACGGCTCGGCGAAGTGGCACGCGCAGCAGTGGCCCGGGGCAACTTCTTTAAACTCAGGCAGCTTCTCGGAGCAGATGCCCTGCGCGATCGGGCAGCGCGTGTGGAAACGGCAGCCGGTCGGCGGATCCAGCGGTGACGGCGGATCGCCGGCGAGGATGATGCGCTTGCGGGTCTTCTGGATATCAGGATCGGGCACCGGCACGGCAGACAGCAGCGACTGCGTGTACGGATGGTGAGGCTCGCTGTAGAGCGTCTTCCAGTCCGAAACCTCGACCATCTTACCCAGGTACATAACGGCAACGCGATCGGAGATGTGCTGCACGACAGAGAGGTCGTGAGCAATGAAGAGATAAGCAGTACCGAACTTATCCTGAAGCTCCTTCAGCAGGTTCAAAACCTGGGCCTGAATGGAAACGTCAAGTGCAGAGACAGGCTCGTCGCAGATGATCAGCTTGGGCTTCAGAGCGAACGCGCGGGCAATGCCGACACGCTGACGCTGACCGCCGGAGAACTCGTGCGGATAGCGGTTGATGTGCTCGGGGTTCAGACCGACGACGTCCAGCAGCTCGCGGACACGCTCAATACGCTCCTCCTTGGTGCCCACGCCGTGAATGGTCATGGGCTCGGAGACGATCTCGCCGATGGTCATACGAGGGTTGAGCGAAGCATAGGGATCCTGGAAGATAAACTGCATCTCGCGACGCATGTCCTTGATCTCATGTTTGCTCATCTCGGCAACATCTTTGCCCTGGAAGAACACCTTACCGGCGGTCGGCTTGGTCAAGCGCATGATGGTGCGACCCGTCGTGGACTTACCGCAACCAGACTCACCAACCAGACCAAAGGTCTCGCCAGGATAAATCTCAAAAGAGATGTCATTTACAGCAGAGACGACACGCTTGGAAAAACGCTTGGCGAACATGCCGGACTCAGCGGGGAACTCCTTAGAGAGGTGCTCGACCTTCAGCAACGGAGTACGCTCGTTGGTATCTGCCATTACGCCTCGCCTCCCTTCTTGGAATCCTTGCGCGTACGGGACGTCTCAGGAGCGTTCTTGAGAAACTCGGGGTCACCGGAGTAGTGGCACGCAGAGTAATGACCAGACTCGGTGACAACGCGCTCGGGGCGCTGCTTGCGGCACTTATCGGTCGCATAGGGACAACGAGGCGAGAACACGCAGCCCTCGGGCAGGTTCATGAGCGAAGGCGGGTTGCCGTGAATCGGCGTAAGCGGCTTCTTCTCTTCGATGGCCTGCTCCGGGATGGAGCGGATAAGGCCCCAGGTGTAGGGGTGGCGGCTCTCGTAGAAGATTTCCTCAGCAGTACCGAACTCGACGGGACGGCCGGCGTACATAACCATGATCTTGTCGGCCATGTCGGCGACGACGCCCAGGTCATGGGTAATCATGATGATGGCGTTGCCGTTCTTCTCCTGCATTTCCTGCATAAGCTCAATAATCTGAGCCTGGATGGTAACGTCCAGAGCAGTCGTGGGCTCGTCGGCAATCAGAATATCGGGATCGCAGGCAAGAGCCATGGCAATCATGACGCGCTGACGCATACCGCCAGAGAACTGGTGCGGATACTCGTTGACGCGCTTCTCGGGCTCGGGAATACCAACGAGGTCCAAAAGCTCGGTGGCACGCTTGAGCGCCTCCTGCTTGGAGTAGCCACGGTGCAGACGAAGGCCCTCGCCCACCTGCTTGCCGATCTTATAGACCGGGTTCAAGGAGGTCATAGGATCCTGGAAGATCATCGCGATATCGTTGCCGCGAATGTGCTGCATCTCTTCCTCGGTCATCTCGAGGATGGAGCGGCCGCGATAGCGAACGTCACCGCCCTCGATCTTTCCCGGAGGCATCGAGATAAGGCCCATGATGGTCATGGCGGTCACGGACTTACCGGAGCCGGATTCACCGACGACTCCCAGGGTCTCGCCGCGATCGAGCGTGTAGGAGACACCGTCGACAGCGCGAACGACGCCATCCTCGGTGTGGAAATACATCTTAAGGTCATCGACCTCGAGCAGATGCTGGCCCTCAGGAACCGGCTGGTCCTTCAGGTCCACATAGTTCTTGTTCTTCTTCATCCTTATGCGTCCTTCATCTTGACGTCGAGGGCGTCGCGCAGACCATCACCCAACAGGGTGAAGGCGAGCACCGTCGAGAGAATTGCCAGACCGGGCATGATCATCATCCAGGGAGCGGTCAGAAGATACTGCTGACCGTCCTGAATCATGGAGCCCCACGAAGGCGTAGGCGGAATAACGCCCATGCCGAGGAAGGACAGAGCGGACTCGGTCAGAATGGCGCCACCAATGTTCATGGTCGCGTAGACCACGATGGAAGCGACGGAGTTCGGGAAGATGTGACGCACGACGATACGAGCATCAGATGCACCCATCGCGCGCGCAGCATCAACATAGTCGTTTTCCTTGACCGTCAAGATTGCAGAGCGGAAGACGCGCGCAATCGAAGGCCAGCCGAGAATACCGATGGCGATAAAGACGTTCTGAAGGCCACGGCCGATAACGGCGATCATGGCGACAACGAACAGCACGTACGGGAACGCTAGGAAGATGTCCGCACAGCGCATGATGATCGTATCCCAGATGCCGCCGTAGAAACCCGCCAGAGCACCCATGACCAGACCGATCAGCGTGGAGATCGCGGTGGCCATAATGCCGACGGACAGCGAAACGCGCGCACCGTAGATAACGCGGACGAGAATGTCACGACCAAGGGCGTCGGTGCCAAACGGGTGCTCTGCACACGGAGCCAGCAGCGACGTCTCGGCCATGGTGGTCGAGTCGGAAGCCGTCGGCGAACCGAGCCAGGGCTTAGCCCACAGATCTGCGGTCAGTGCAACCACAACGACGATGATGATCCAGCAGACACCGATAACGGCGAGCTTGTTCTTACGAAGACGCTTAAAAGCGTCGCCCCACAGCGTGCGGGACTTGGCGGGAGCAGATGCGGCCTTGGTGGCGGTAGCCTGCTCCTGAGACTGAGAATCAGTTTCCTGCATGAGACGTACCTCCCTTAGGCCTTATCCGACGGACCGCCAAGGCGGATGCGTGGGTCGAGGAATGCATAGCTAATGTCGACGAGCAGGTTGATCACCATAACGACGACGACGATGAGCGTAACGCCGCCCATAACGATGGGCCAGTCACGCATGCTAATGGCGCGATAGACCTCATAGCCGATACCGGGCCAGTTAAAGACCGTCTCGGTCAGGATGGCGCCCGAAAGCATGCCACCAAAGTCGACACCAATATAGGTAACGACGGGGATGAGTGCATTCTTAAGCGCATGCTTGACGATGATCGCGCGATTGGAGAGACCCTTCGCCTTTGCCGTACGGATGTAATCCTGGTTCATGACGTCAAGCAGCTGCGAGCGCATAATGCGGGCAGCATAAGCGGTCGAAACCGAAGCCAGCGTAATGGTCGGAAGCACATAGTGCATCCAATCCTGATACTGAGAGCTGGAACCGCCGGCACCCGAGATCGGCATGGAGATTGCACCGCCCGTGGCGTCCTTGAGGATGACGCCAAAGAACAGCTGCAGCAACATACCGAGCCAAAAGGCCGGGACCGCAACGAGGATCGACGTGGTGAGCGTTACCAAAATATCCCAGAAGGAATAACGCTTTACCGCCGAAATGATACCCGCACCGATACCCATGATTGCCTCGAGCACGATGGCGCACGCGGCAAGTTTGACCGTATACGGATACTTCTGGGCGAAGATTTCCGTAACCGGCAGCTTGCGCTGATACGAATTGCCCAGATCGCCATGAAGCAGGCCGTTCATGTAATACAAGTAACGGTCCACGAGCGACGTTTGAACGGGGTCGCCGTTCTCGTCAAGGATCGCGTTGCCGTCCTCGTCCGTCTGGACCAGGTGATAGCGGACGCGAAGCTGAAGCTCCACCTCGGGGGACAGAGCCTTGTCTCCACCGATCAGCTTGATCGGATCTCCCGGCACGATATTCTGGAGGGCGAACAGAATCAGCGTAACGCCCAAAAACACCGGGATGAACTGAAGCACACGTTTAACGATGTACTTACCCATACCACTCCCCTATCTAGGGATTAACCTAAATGGGATGCCGATCGCCAGACCGGCATCCCAAAATTACCATCAGCCAGTTTACCCCAGGTTAGGGAGAACTGTATGTTTCCCATGAGGTCTACGTAAATACTTGACCCTCACGGAAGCTGCAAACTCTTAGGCGAGCTCAGCGGTACCCAGATCGGCGTGCTTCTGCGGATCGACATAGAGGTGCTTGATGCGATCGGAGCCGGCGATGGTGTGCGTGTAGAACATAATCGGGATGACCGGGCAGTCGGCAGCGACCATTGCATCGGCCTCCTGCATCTTAGCGACGCGCTCCTCGTCGTCAACAATAGTACGAGCCTCGTCGACCTTGGCGTCGAACTCGGGGTTGTTGTAACCGGAGCGGTTGTCGCCACCGAGGGAGTCGGAGTGGAACAGCGGATACAGGAAGTTGTCCATGATCGGGTAGTCGGCAATCCAACCCAGACGACCGAACTGATAGTTAAAGTTCTGATACTGCTCGAGCAGGGCAGACCACTCAGGGGTATCGGAGACAGCGGTAACGCCAACCTTGGCGAGGTCGCCGATGATGGACTCCATGATCTCCTTGTGACCGCCGTCCTGGTTGTAGGACAGGGTCACGCTAATGCCACGATCCCCGTTAGCGCCAGCGGGAGCAACCTTGTCGAGGTACTCGTTAGCCTTGTCGACATCGTAGGCGCAGAACTCCCATGCGCCCTCCTTGTAGCCATCGATGCCCGGAGGAACAATGCCGTCGGCAGGGGTACGGGTACCCTTGAAGATGGTCTTGCAGATGGCCTCACGGTTAATGGCCAGGGAGATGCCCCTACGCAGGTCGGCGTTGTTGAACGGCTCGGCCGTGGTGTTGCAGGTCAGATAGTACGTGGAAGGCTCGGCGCCGAGCAGCATGCGCTCGCCGTCACCCATGGTGTAGCCGTCCTTGGACACGCCGCGATCCTTCTTGGCGGCATCGATCTGAGCGACGGGAACGTCGCAGACATCGAGGTTACCGGCCTGGAACTCCTTGTAAGCGGTCTCCATGTCCTTGATGACCTGGAAGTGGATGCCATCGATCTTGGCCTTGTCGCCATAGTAATCGTCGAACTTCTTGACGTTGATCTCCTGGCCATCCTCCCACTTGCCGTCCATCATGAACGGGCCGTTACCGACCGGGGCAAGATAGAAGCTCTTGACATCGGACTCGGCGCACTCGGGAACCGGGGCCAGAGCCGGATGAGAGGCGACGAAGGGGAAGTCAGCGTAAGCGGAAGACAGCTTGACGACGAGGGTCTCATCGTCGGGGCACGTAACACCGCTGAGCTCGGTAGCGTTTCCGGCAAGCAGATCGTCATAACCCTCGACCATGGAAAGGTGATAGGAGACCTCGGAAGGACCGTACTCGGTAGCGATGGCCGACTTGGTGTTGACCAGACGCTCCCAACCGAGCTTGAAGGACTTGGAGGTAACGTCGTCACCGTTGTGGAACTTGGCCTTCTTGATCTTGAAGGTAAACTCGGTGGCGTCGTCGTTGGACTCAAAGGACTCGCAAGCCAGCGGAACGATCTCGCCCTTCTCGGCGTCGTAAGAGGTCAGAGCGTCAAAGAGCTGGTACTCGACCTGAGTGCCCTGGTCCTCCTGGACATTGTAGGGGTCGATGCAGACCGGGTTGTTGATGTAGAAGTTCAGCGTCGAACCGGACTCAGAACCGGAAGCGTCGCCACCCTTCTTGCCACATGCGGCAAGAAAAGCCATGGAGCTCGCAGCAAGGGTGCCGCCAACAAAGGCGCGACGACCCATAACGGGCTGGTGGAACATAGAATCAGCCATGCCATCCTCCTTATGAGATAGGACAAAGAAATGTTCAGTCGGACACATGTCGAAACAATCCGATCCGAACCATCAAAACGCCGCCCGCTGCTATGGCTGGTTATGCACAACGGACCAACGTTTTGCAATACAGTAGCGCATTTTATACACAATTTGGGGCTAATTCCGGTTAACGGTCGAGAATTTCTTTAGTTGGGCGAAGTATGTGGGGATATTTTGACTCTGTTACAAATATGTAAACAAAAAGGGTCCCGCACTTACGGGACCCTTTTTGAATATTTATGCGGCTCGTGCTTAGTAGCCGACGATGCCCTGCGGGAAGAAGAACATGCACAGCACGACGCACACGGCAAACACGACAGCCATGATGACGGTCAGTCGGTCGAGGTTCTGCTCCATGACGCCCGTGGCAGAGCTGGAGTTATACAGCGAGCTAGCGATCATATCCGAAACGCCGGTGCCCTTACCGGAATGCATCAGGACGAGAATCGTCAGCGCCACGGCAGAGACAGCCCAAACGACAAACAGAAGAATCTGGAACGGACCCATAGATAAGCTCCTTAATAGAACAGTTTAAACTCCAGTACTGTACCACAATCCCCCGCTCTCCCCTACCTGCCACTCAAGGACGGGGTGGAAATGGCAGAAATACCAAAAAGGGGGTTGTCCGGTTGTGGACAACCCCCTTACTAGAAAACGGTATTTGTTTTCTATTAGGCCTCGGTGGCGAGCACGCGGCCCGTCATCTCGGCGGAAGGCTCAATACCAGCCATGGTGAGCATGGTCGGAGCGATATCGGAAAGACGGCCGTCCTCGATACCGGTGAGCTTGGCCTTCTCATCAACGATGATGAACGGAACGCGGTTGGTGGTGTGAGCCGTAAACGGATGCTTGGAACCGTCGGAAGCAACGTCAAACATGTGATCGGCGTTGCCGTGGTCGGCGGTGATCAGCGCAAAGCCGCCCTTGGCGAGAATCGCCGGGACAACCTTAGACAGGGCATCGTCAACGGCCTCGACGGCCTTAACGGCGGCGTCGAAGACACCGGTGTGACCAACCATGTCGCAGTTCGCGAAGTTCACGATGTAGAAATCAGCGCGATCCTCGTTGATGGCGGCGACAAGCTTCTCGGTAACCTCGGGAGCGCTCATCTCGGGCTGCAGATCGTAGGTAGCGACCTTGGGGGAAGCGACGAGCACGCGCTCCTCGCCCTCCTTGGGCTCCTCGATGCCGCCGTTGAGGAAGAACGTCACGTGGGCGTACTTCTCGGTCTCGGCGGTGTGCAGCTGCTTCAGGCCGTTGGCGGCGATAACGTCGGCCAGGACGTTCTCGGGGAACGTCTTGGGGAAGGCGACCTCGACGTCAAACGTCGGATCGTACTCGGTCATCGTCACAAAGTGAGAAAGCTTGATCTGCTCGCGCTCAAAGCCGTCGAACTCCTTGTCCGTGAACACGCGGGTCATCTGACGAGCGCGGTCGGGACGGAAGTTGAAGAAGATGGCCGCGTCGCCCTCGTGGATGCCCTCGTTGTGGGCAGCGAAGGGCTCGACGAACTCGTCGCCGCGCGGATCCTTCTCGTAGTAGGCCTTGATACCGGCAACAGGGTCGACATCGGCATCGGACGCGTTGACCATGACGTCGTAGGCACGCTGGATGCGCTCCCAACGGTTGTCGCGGTCCATGGCCCAATAACGGCCCGAGACGGTGGCAACGCGAGCGTCGCAACCGGTCTCCTCGGAGATCTTAGCCAGGAAGGCGCAGAACTCACTCATGTAGCCAGCGCCGGACTGCGGGTCAACGTCGCGGCCATCCATGAAGGCGTGGACGCGAACGGTCTTGACACCGTGCTCGGCAGCCATCTTGACCAGAGCCTCGACGTGGTTCATGTGAGAATGAACACCGCCAGGGCTCATAAGGCCCATGAGGTGAAGAGTCTTGGCGTCAGCCTTGACGTCGTCCATAGCCTTGACGAAGACCTCGTTCTTGGCGATGGAGCCGTCCTTGATGGCGTTGTTGATGCGCGAAAGCTCCTGGAACACGATGCGGCCGGCACCGATGTTGAGGTGACCCACCTCGGAGTTGCCCATCTGGCCATCGGGAAGACCCACGTCCTCGCCCGAAGCGCCGAGCGTGGTGTGGGGGTACTTCTCATACAGGCTATCAAGGAAGGGCGTCTTGGCAGCGGCGACGGCGTTCTCGCCATCGGACGGAGCCAGGCCGCAGCCGTCCATGATGATCAGGAGTGCAGGAAGATGACGTTGTGCCATATGTCCTACTCGCCTGCCTTGACGACCATAGAGGCGAAGTCGGCAGCCTTGAGCGAAGCGCCGCCCACGAGGGCGCCGTCAACGTCGGGCTTGGCGACGAGCTCGGCGATGTTACCGGGCTTGGCAGAGCCACCATAGAGAACGCGAATGCCGTTAGCGAGCTCCTCGCCGAACATCTCCTTGAGGGTCTCACGGATAGCGCCGCAGACCTCCTGAGCGTCCTCGGCGGTAGCGGTCTTGCCGGTGCCGATGGCCCAGATGGGCTCGTAGGCCACGACGACCTGCTTGGGGCAGGTGATCTCAAGACCAGCAAGGCCAGCCTTGACCTGGTTCACGACGTGCTCGACATAGGTGCCAGCCTCGCGGACCTCAAGGGACTCGCCGCAGCAGAAGACGGGAACAAGACCTGCGGCAACGAGGGCCTTGGCCTTCATGTTCTGATCCTCGTCGGTCTCGTGGAAGTAGTCGCGACGCTCAGAGTGACCGATGATGCAGTAGGTGCAGCCAGCGGACTTGAGCATGTCGCAAGAGGACTCACCGGTGAAGGCACCCTTGGCCTCCCAGTACACGTTCTGTGCACCGAGGGCGATGGGGGCAGCCTGAATGCGGTCATGAACCGTGGTGATGTCGATGGTCGGAGGGCAGACGAGCACCTCGACGCCAGCCGGAACCTCGGGCAGAGCCTGAGCCAGCTCGTCGGCGAGCTTGGCGGCCTCGGCGACGTCGTTGTTCATCTTCCAGTTGCCAGCGATAAGAAGGGTGCGATTAGGCATCGAGAAGCGCCTCCACTCCGGGCAGGGCCTTACCCTCGACGAGCTCCATGGAAGCGCCACCACCGGTGGAGATCCAGCTCATCTTGTCGGCCAGGTTGAACTTGTTGACAGCTGCGACAGAGTCGCCACCGCCGATGATCGAGGTGCAGTCGGCCTCGGCGACAGCCTCGGCAATAGCCTGGGTGCCGTGAGCGAAGTTGTCGAACTCGAAGACGCCCATGGGGCCGTTCCAGAACACGGTCTTGGCGCCCTTGACGGCCTCGGCGTAAAGCTCCTCGGTCTTGGGGCCGATGTCCATACCCTCACGATCGTCGGGGATAGCGTCGGAAGCGACAACCTCGGGGACAGCGTCCTCGCCAAAGTGATCGGCAACGCGGTTGTCGATGGGGAGCAGGATCTTGACGCCCTTCTCCTCGGCCTTCTTAAGCATCTCGCCGGCGCGCTCGACCCAATCCTCTTCCTTGAGGGACTGACCGACGGACAGGCCCTGAGCCAGGAAGAAGGTATAGGCCATGCCGCCACCGATGATCAGGGTGTCAGCGGAGTCGATGAGGTGATCGAGAACGCCGATCTTGGAGGAAACCTTGGAACCGCCGACGATAGCGACGAAGGGGCGCTCGGGCTCGGCGAAGATGCCGGTCAGCGTGTCGACCTCCTTCTCGAGCAGGAAGCCGGCGACGGCAGGCAGGTAAGCGGCGGGGCCCACGACGGAACCCTGGGCGCGGTGAGCGGTGCCGAAGGCATCGAGAACGAAGACGTCACCATAGGAAGCGAGCTTCTTGGCGATCTCGGGATCGTTCTTCTTCTCACGCTTATCGAAGCGGACGTTCTCGAGAACGAGAACCTTGCCCGGCTCGACGGCAGCGACAGCCTCGGCAGCCTTCTCGCCGTAGGTGTCGGCGACAAAGGCAACGTCGAGACCAGAGAGCTCGGCGAGCTTCTTGGCGACGGGCTCGAGGGACAGCTCGGGCTGGAAGCCGGTGCCATCGGGACGGCCGAGGTGGCTCATGAGGATGACGCGAGCGTTGTGCTCAACGAGATAGTTGATGGTGGGCAGGGCAGCCTTGATACGGGTGGTGTCGCCAACGACGCCATCCTTGATAGGCACGTTGAAGTCAACGCGGACGAGAACGCGCTTGCCGTCGACATCGATGTCGCGGACGGTCTTCTTGGTAAAGGCCATGTTTGCTTCTACCTTTCGTACGTGTCTGCCTCCCATTACGGCAGACGATTTCTTATAAAAAGGGCGCGACCCTAGGGTGTAAGCCCTATAAGGCCGCGCCCTTCTTTAGACGCTCAACGAGCTATTCGTTAAAAGCTAAATTAAGCAACGAACTTCTCGAAGTACTTGATGGTGCGGACCATCTGAGAGGTGTAGGAGTTCTCGTTGTCGTACCAAGAGGTGACCTGAACGAGGGTCTGGCCGTTGCCGAGGTCAGAGCACATGGTCTGAGTGGCGTCGAAGATGGAGCCGTGGGTCTCGCCGATGATGTCGGTGGAGACGATGTCGTCCTCGTTGTAACCGAAGGTCTCGGAGATGGTGGCAGCGTAGGCCTTCATAGCAGCGTTGACCTCGTCGACGGTGACCTTCTTGTCAACGACAGCGTAGAGGTTGGTGATGGAGCCGGTCGGCGTCGGGACGCGCTGGGCGGCACCGATGAGCTTACCGTTGAGCTCGGGGAGAACCAGGCCGATAGCCTTGGCAGCACCGGTGGTGTTGGGGACGATGTTGACGGCGCAGGCGCGGCTACGACGCTTGTTGCCCTTGCGCTGCGGGCCGTCGAGCGGCATCTGGTCGCCAGTCCAGGCGTGAATGGTGGTCATGATGCCGGACACGATGGGAGCGAAGTCGTTCAGACCCTTGGCCATCGGGGCGAGGCAGTTGGTGGTGCAGGAAGCAGCGGAGATGATGTTGTCCTCAGCGGTCAGCGTCTCATGGTTGACGTTGTACACGATGGTGGGCAGATCGCTGCCGGCCGGAGCGGAGATGACGACCTTCTTGGCGCCAGCGTTGATGTGGGCCTGAGCCTTAGCCTTGCTGGTGTAGAAGCCGGTGCACTCGAGAACGACGTCGACGTCGAGGTCGCCCCAAGGCAGGTTGTTGGCGTCGGCCTCCTTGTAGATCTTGATCTCCTTGCCGTCAACGGTGATGGAATCCTCGCCAGCAACGACCTCGTGATCGCGAGCGTAGTTGCCCTGCGTGGAGTCGTACTTCAGCAGGTAAGCGAGCATATCGGGAGAGGTGAGGTCGTTGATAGCGACGATCTCGGAGCCCTCATGACCGAACATCTGACGGAAAGCCAGACGACCGATGCGACCGAAGCCGTTAATAGCAACCTTTACTGCCATTGTGTCTCCTTTCGTAAGGCCCCCGCGAGCTACAGCGCCCGCCGTTGAGGCCCACAAACTAACCACTCGCCTAATATACCTTTTTTTTGACTTGAATTTCACGAGAATGCTCGAAATTGAAAATCAAATTTACGTTAAAACGTTTTAAAGAGTAAAACAGCAGTTCAATCCCTATATAAGCAGTTTCGCTCAACTACCTGTTTGCTTCAATGAGCTTTTCAAGCCTCAAAACTCGATGGTAGAGGGCCGACTTCGACAAGGGAGGGTCAGCCATCTCCCCCAGATCGCGCAGTGACAGATCAGGATAGCGCTCGCGCAGGTCGCAAAAGACCGCCAAGGCGTCCGGAAGCGTGTCGCGCAAACCCCGCTGTTCGAGCTCATCGATCAACGCAAGCTGATGCTGGGCGGCACCCGCACTTCTGGTCTGATTGGCCAGCTCGGCATTCACGCGACGGTTTACGTCGTTCTTAACCAATTTGACCGCGCGCGCTTCCTCGATCTCGGCAACGCTGCGCTTGGCGCCGACCAGCTTTAGAAGCTGCTCGATCTCCTCGGCGCTCTTAATGTAGACGGCAAAGGATCCGCGCCGCGCGTTAACGCGCGCATGGACCCCAATCTGCTCCAATAGATCGCAAAGCCCCCGGGCATACTGCTCGCCCTGCACCGCAATCTCCAAATGAAAATCGCCGCGTGGATCGGCCACGAAACCGCCGGCGATGAGCGCGCCGCGGATGTAGGCAAGCCTGCAGCAGGGACGGGCAACGATGTGCCGGGGAACACCAGCGACGAGCCCTCCCCTGCGGTCGAGAATGCCCAGCAGCACCAGAGCCTTGTCCAGGTCGGGCTGATCGGGCAGGGTAATGAGATAGTTACGGACCTTATGCAAGACCGATTTACGAACGGTGAATTCCGTTTTGAGCTTAAGGATGCGATGCGTCAGTGTGATCATCGTGCGCGCGACGGCACCCGTCTCGGTCGCGACCGTCAAACGATACCGCCCGGAGCCGGCCAGCGAAAGTGTACCGCTCACACGCGTCAGGGCGGCAAGCGTCGACAAATCGCAGTATTCACATTCGGGTTCGCAGCGCGCGAGCTCGTCACGCACCTCGGCGGTAAACGACATGCAGACCTATGCTTTCGTGTTGGCGCGCGACAGGTCGCGATGGGAAATACTCACGTGATACTGGGCACCTTCTAAATAACGTGCCGTGGCCTCGGCGATGGCAACGCTGCGGTGTTGACCGCCCGTGCAGCCGATGGCAATAGAAAGCTGTGGCTTGCCCTCCGCGATATAGCCGGGCATGACCGTATCGAGCAGCTGCGTCCAGGCCTTCCAGAACTCCTGGGTCTTGGGATGGTCCAGAACAAAGTCGGAGACTTTCTTATCGAGACCGGTCATGGTGCGCATCTCGGGATCGTAGAACGGATTGGGCAGGAAGCGGACGTCGATCATAATGTCCGCCTCGACGGGCATGCCGTGCTTAAAGCCAAACGAGAACACGTGAACGTCCATGAGCTGCTGGTCGGACAGCTCGGAGAACGCCATGCGCAATTTGTTGCGCAGGGCAGAGGTGCGCAGGCGGCTCGTGTCGATGATCATATCGGCTCGGTCGCGCACGCCCTGCAGCTGCAGGCGCTCGCGCTGAATCGCATCGGCCGTAGTCTCTCCCGGCTTGGCAATGGGGTGGCGGCGGCGGTTTTCGCTATAACGACGAATCAGCACCTCGTCAGAGGCCTCGAGAAACACGATGTCACAGCTCATCTCGCGCTCCTCGAGCGCGGCAACGGCATCGAGCAGCTCATCGAACAAACCCTGGCTGCGCAGGTCGCAGGTGACGGCAAGATGCCTGCCCACGCCCGTATTGATGCCGACGAGTTCGGCAAGCTGGGCGATCAGACGCGGAGGCAAGTTGTCGATGCAAAAGTAGCCCATGTCCTCAAACACATGCATGGCCTGCGTTCGGCCCGATCCGGACATTCCGGTGATGATGACGATATCGGGGATGCGCTCCGAGCGCTCCGCCGCATCCATGGCATCTCCCTTTTGCATGTGTGCCTCCTAAAACAAGCGCGGGACCCGGCCAGCGGATCCCGCGCGATCAATTGCCTTTATTGAGTATACCGCCCCAAGCGGATACGAGGCCTGTCTTACGCCCCAAGCGCAGCCTTGAACCAACTTGTAATACTCGTGGGGTGCGTAATGGCAGTGCCTACGACAACTGCCCAGGCGC
Source organism: Collinsella aerofaciens (assembly GCF_020709435.1). Classification (GTDB taxonomy): domain Bacteria; phylum Actinomycetota; class Coriobacteriia; order Coriobacteriales; family Coriobacteriaceae; genus Collinsella; species Collinsella aerofaciens_AU. Next base: position 27,978 of record NZ_JAJFDP010000014.1, on the reverse strand, counting down.
CCGCATCGATCGCGGCGCGGGCCTCCTCGGGCGTGTGCACGCGGCCCTCGCAGATGATGGGAAGACCGGGGAATTCCTCGGTCGCCTGACGCAGGAGCGGCAGATCGGGGCCATCGGCCATGGTGCAGTCGATGGCAGCGACACCGTGAGAAAGCGTGGTAGATACAAGGTCGAAGCCCATATCAACCGCACGGCGAATATCCTCGATGGTGGCACAATCCGCCATCAGGAGCACACCCTCCTCGTGCAGCGGGCGGAAGGTATCCTCGACCGACTTGCCGTCGGGACGCGGACGATCGGTGGCGTCGATCGCCACGATATCGGCACCCGCAGCAACGCAGGCGCGAGCGTGACGCAGCGTCGGCGTGATGTAAACGCCCTCGTGCCCATCCTTCCACAGGCCGATAACGGGGACCTCACAGCGACCCTTAATGGCGGCAATGTCGGCAAGGCCCTGGCAGCGAATGGCGGCGGCGCCGCCGAGCTCGCAAGCACGAGACATTTGAGCCATGGTCTCGGGCGTACGAAGCGGCTCGCCCATATACGCCTGAACGCTCACGACGAGCTTGCCCTTCAGGGACTGGATCAAAGGATCAACGGTCATGTTCGACTCAACCTTTCTCAAAAACAGCCTTCTGAGACACCGCACCTTGACGTTCAAACCGTCGCTCGCGTACCGAAGTACGCTTCGCTCCTCTTTCACGTCAATCTGCGGCACCTCAGAAGGCGCACTTGGTAGCTATGTTTATTTCAACGACGCAAGAAGGTGTTCGGCGGCACCGATGAGCGGAGCATCGCCCTCAAGAGAACCGATGAGGATCGGCGTGTCCTGAAGCGGATCGAGCGCCTGGCTGGCATAGCCCTCGTGTACCGAATCCTTCCACGTCTGTGAACGCCAATCGGGACCTTGGTGAATCACGCCACCCGAAAGCACGATGACCTCAGGGTCCAGGATGTTAGCGAGCGAGCCCAAGCTGGCACCCAGCGCAAAGCCGGCGTCATGGATGACCTCAGTCGCCTTTGCGTCGCCCGCGCGGCACAGGTCGTTTACATCGCGACCGACCGAAGGACGGCTGGGGTCGACGCGGCCAAAGCGCTCGTCGTACATGCGACCAATGGAAGTGCCCGAAGCAACAGACTCAAGATGGCCAGAACGCCCGCAGGCGCAGGGAATGCCGGCGGCAGCCGAGCACTCGATGTGGCCCATATGACCGGCAGCACCGTGGAAGCCCTGCATCACGCGGCCGTTCTCGACATATGCGCCGCCGATGCCCGTACCGATGCCCAGACACAAGACGGAGAACTTGCCCTTGCCGACGCCCCAGTGGGCCTCGCCCAGAGCATGAGCCTGCACGTCGCCCACCACGGCAACGGGAAGACCAAGGTCCTCGCGCAGACGCGGCCCCAACTGAACGCCAGACCAGCCGGGCATGATCTCGTTGGCGTAGGCGATGGCGCCCGTCTTGGGGTCGACGACACCGGCGGCGCCAATACCGATACCGAGGACCTCGACATCGGGGTTCGCCTCGAGAGCAGCCTTGATGGACGCCTCGATGCGCTGGAAAACTGCCTCGCCGCCTTCTTGGGCCTCGGTGGGAACCTCGGCTTCAAAGACCGGATGGGGCACGCCGCCATCAGCCGGATACTCCATAATGGCAGTCGCAATCTTGGTGCCGCCGATATCGACGGAGCAAACGTACTTGTTCTCCATGTCGCTCTCCTTAGGAGATATAAACAACTACAGGAAATGCGCCGTCAGGCTAGCCGTCACAGCGCGGTAAAGGTTTTCCAGGTGCCCGAGATCGCCGAGAAGCCGTGTGGCCATTGACCTAATGGGTCATGGCCGCACGGTTGAACGGCGAGGTCGGGTGCCTGGGAAAGCTTTAAAGGAGGCCGTTGTCCTGGAGGACCTTCTTAATCGCCTCGACGTTCTCACCGGTCATGGCCTTCACCGGGCGCGGCATGGTCGGGCTGTCGAAGATGCCCATGAGGTTCATAGCGGTCTTGAAGGCGCCGACGCCACCGGCATAGCCCTGGACGCCCGAGGTGACATCCCAGATGTGGGAGATCTCATTGAGACGATCCTGCTCGGCCTTGACGGTAGCCCAGTCACCAGCCTGAGCGGCCTTCCACTGACGCACGTAGCCCTCGGGCTCAACGTTGGCGAGACCCGGGACGGAACCGTCAGCGCCGCCGAGATAGGCGCCGTCGACAACAACCTCGTGACCGGTGAGGATGCTCATCGGATGGCCGTTCTTCTCGTTCTCCTGAACGAGGTAGCGGAACGAGATGTCATCACCCGAGGAATCCTTGACGCCGGCCAGAACGCCCTCGGCACCGAGCTTGGCAAGGAGCTTCCAGGGGAGCTTGGTGTGGACACACACGGGGATGTCGTAGGCGAAGATGGGCAGGTCGAGTTCCTCATGCAGGATGCGGAAGTGCTCCTCGACCTCGGTCATGCCCTGCAGGGCATAGAACGGGCAGGTGGCGACGAGAGCATCGGCGCCCAGCTCCTGAGCGACCTTACCGTGCTCGATCATGCGCTCGGTCTCGGTGTCGATGATGCCGACCAGAACGGGAACGCGGTGGTCGACGATACGGACGGCCTCGGCGATGATCTGACGGCGACGCTCGTCGGTGGAGAAGACGACCTCGCCCGAGGAGCCCAGGAAGAACAAGCCATCGACGCCGGCATCGATCATGCGGTTGATGCTGCGCTCAAAGGAGGCAACGTCGAGCTGGTGATCTTCGGTATCGGGAACAACGACGGGAGGGATAACGCCGGTGAATTTCTGAGTTGCCACAAGAATCTCCTTAGTTGTCTGGCGGGCAGCCCTATGCCGCCCACTCTTGTTGGCAGTGTCCAGGCCGCCTAGGCCAAAGAACACGGGTAGAACGTTTGGTTAAAGAAGTCGACGACTTCGCTTTCGAACGCATTGATGCGCTCGTGAGCGTATTTGGCATAGACGATATGCCTCCGGTCACACTCAAGACCGTTGAATACGGCAAACTGGCCCTTGGGGTCGCTCGCGGCATCCATGAGCGATGTGCCCATGAGCACCGATCCGCGCACCCGAGACGACAGCGCCTCAAGGCCACCGGGAATTGGATTGGCAACCGCCGTGCAGGCGAGGCCCCGCTCGTCCAGAGCAGAAACCGCCAGCGCGACTCCGCCGCCAAGGCCCTCGCCCCATGCAAAGATGCGGTCGGGGTCCATGCCATCAAGATTGCGCGCCACCTTCGCCAACGCGCAACCCCAACGGACGCGCTCGACAAAAGCGGGCGAAGAAATCCCCCGCTGCAGGTCGTCCGCACCAGCAACATCGTCATCCAGCGCGAGGACGGCATACCCCATGGCGGCAAATCTCGTCATGTGATGCCAGCCGCGCACAGGCCGATCGATGTCGTGGAACATCAGGCACAGCGGCACGCGCTCAGATACTCGGGCACGACCGACAGGCTCGATCAAACGAGCGTGAATCGCATCGTCACCGAGCTCAAAGGAGACCTCCGAGTAACGGGCGCAGGGGTTAACAAAGTCAATCGCCGTAATGGCCAGGCCTTGAATCTCAAGATTCGAAGCGCATGTCTCTAAATCAGAAACATCTGCTTGGACATCACCGCGCCAGTCCCGATATTCTGCGAGCCTTGACGAAACCGTTCCAGGAATTCCCACGAGCCCGGGGACAATCAGCTCGTCAACATTGCTCTCGCACTTAGACATGAGCCTCCCCTCCCTTGCAGAAAAACGGAATGATCAAATCGTCAAAATCCTGTATCTCTTCGTGGCCAAAGCCTTCAAAGAACTCATGACGCTTTTCGCAGGTCAGGTTGTTATAGACCGCAAACTGCGTCGCTGGCGGACAGACGATATCGGCTGTGCCAGTGCCAAACAGCACGGGGCATTTGACCATAGGGGCAAAGTTCTTGGAATCGAAGTACGCCAGCTTGGCATAGGCTTCGTCAATACGAGTCGAGTCCTCATCAAACCAGCGAGACCAATAGCGCAGGCCTTCGTAGGCAATGTCGTCGGCATCCAAATCCCAGACCAGGCGGAAATCCGACAGGAAGGGATAGAGGATGGCGGCACGATTGATAAGCTCGCTATTAAGCGCACAGGTCGCAATACCCAAACCGCCGCCCTGCGACGCGCCGTTCACAAACACACGGGCAAGATCGATGCCCTCGAGCTCACGAACAATACGGCACAGGATTCGAATATCTTGGTGTAAGCGGACATAGTAGAGGTTGGCCGGGTCGCCGTCGATGCCGGCGACGATATGCCCGGCAACCGTTGTGCCCTCAAATCCACCAATGTCCTCGGAGGGACCTCCTTGGCCGGGGCAGTCGAGGGCGATGAGTGCCATGCCCATGCCCGCAAACGACGCCTGCTCAAACCAGCTGCGGCTTGCACCCGGATACCCATGAAACTGAAGCACCAATGGCACGGGCTCGTCCGAGACGGGTTTAAGGTACTTGGCATGCAGGCGAGCGCCACACATGCCGGTATACCAGAGGTCGAAAAGCTGGCAGGTCGCGGCATCGGTGACCGATGCCGTCTCGATCGCATAGTCAAGCCCGACGGCGTCGGCCTCGGCCATGCGATCCTTCCAAAAGAGATCGAAATCTGATGGACGGGGCATGGCGCCTCGATATTCACCAAATTGATGTTGTAGCTCCTGAGCACTTGGCATGGCTCGTGAACCCAACCTTTCGAAATCGCAACGGAGGTGCGCCCGGCAAGGGAACCGGGCGCACGGGAGGGAAAGCGAGGTTACTCGCCGAGCTTGGGATGCAGCAGCGACGGCGCAGCGCCGAGCAGCATCTTGGTGTAGGGGTCCTGGGGGTGCTGGAAGACCTGCTTGGCCTCGCCCTGCTCGACGATCTTGCCGCCATTCATAACGATGATGTCGTCAGAGATATAGCGGACCGTCTGGATGTCATGGCTGATGAACACCATGGCCAGGCCGAGCTCCTTCTTAAGGTCGGTCAGCAGGTTCAGAATCTGCGCGCGGACCGAAACGTCCAGAGCCGAGGTAGGCTCGTCGGCGATGATGGCATCGGGGTTCAGCGACAGGGCACGGGCAATTGCGACGCGCTGACGCTGGCCGCCCGAAAGCTGGCCGGGAAGAACCTCGGCAGCGGAGCTGGGCAGACCGGTGAGCTCCAAGAGTTCCTTGACGCGCTTCTCCTGCTCGGCCTCGGTACCCAAGTTGTGGACGCGCATGGGGTCGAGCAGCTGCTCGCGAACGACCATGCGGGGGTTGAGCGCCGTGGCCGGGTTCTGGAACACGACCGAGATGACGCGACCCATGTGGCGACGGTCCTCGGCGGTACGTTTGGTAACGTCCTTGCCCTTAAAGTAGACCTTGCCGCTCGTGGGGGCCTGCAGGCCGCACATGACGTTAGCGGTGGTGGACTTACCGCAACCGGACTCGCCGACGATGCCGATCGTCTGACCGGGCATGAGCTTAATCGTTACACCCTGGACGGCGTGAACCAGGTTGGGGTGCAGAATCGAGCCGGTACGGGTCCTAAAGGTGACGTGGACGTCATCAAGGAAGATGATCGGCTCGACGCCGTTGACTGCGGTATCGCTCATCTACATCACCTCCGCGTGAGGGGTCAAACCATTTGCCTTGAGCACCTCGTCGGGGAGCTCGGAATAGAAGTGCTCGGTGCCGGGCACGCGCTTGAAGACCGGACGGGTATCCAGGCCAATACGCGGATGGCTCGAGCGGGGTGCGAAGCGATCGCCCTTGGGGAAATCGCGCGGGCTGGGAACGGCGCCGGGGACCTGGTGCAGACGGCCCGAGCCGCTCTCGATGGACAGAACGGAGCCCAGAAGACCGCGGGTGTACTCGTGGATCGGGTTGGTGAGCAGCTCCTTGGTGGGTGCCTGCTCGATAACCTGGCCAGCGTACATAACCGTGATGTTATGGGCAACCTCGGCGACCAGAGCCAGGTCATGCGAAACAAAGATCATGGCAAAGCCGAGCTTGGCCTGAAGATCGTTGAGCAGCTTGATGACCTGCTTCTGGACGGTAACGTCCAGAGCGGTCGTGGGCTCGTCGCAGATGACCAGCTTGGGGTCGCGGGTAAGGGCCATAGCGATCAGGACACGCTGACGCTGGCCGCCGGAAAGCTCGTGCGGATAGCTCTCGAGCGTGCGCTTGGGATCGAGGCCGACGAGCTCCAGGAGCTCCTCGGCGCTGCGGGTTCCGCCGCGCTTGGTGAGCTGCTTCATCTGGGCAGAGATGAGCATGGAGGGATTAAGCGAGGACAGGGCGTCCTGATAGACCATAGCGATATCGGTACCGCGCAGGCCGAACCACTCCTTCTTGCTCATCTTGAGCAGGTCGCGACCCTCCCAGAGAACCTCGCCGGAAAGATGCTCGTCATCGTCGGTCAGGCCCATGATGGCCAGCGTGGTGATGGACTTACCGCAACCGGACTCGCCCACCAGGCCCATGGTCTGACCAGGACGAACGTCAAAGTTGACATGGTCGACGACGTTGATATCACCGTGATGCTCAAACTGGATGCAGAAGTCACGGACCGAGAGAATCGGCTCAACGGACTCGTCGGGCACGTGGCGATCGTCACGCTTGAGCTCGACATCGCGCAGGGCGCCAAGGCGAGCGGAGAGGGACTGGGCCTGCTCCTTGTAGGCGCGAACGGGGTCGGAGACCAGCAGGTCGGCCTCGCGACGCTTGGAGGAATCGGTAGGATCCAGGGCAGCGGAGGGAGCAGCGGCCATGGCGTCGGTAATGCCCTCGGAGAGGATGTTGAGCGCCAGGCAGGTGATCATGATGGCTAGGCCCGGGAACAGCGCCTGCCACCAACGGCCGGCGAGCACGCCGCCGCGGGCGTCGGCGAGGATGTTGCCCCAGGTAGCGGTGGGCTCCTGGATACCAGCGCCGATGAAGGTCAGCGAGGCCTCGAAGATGATGGCGTCGGCGACCAGGGTAACGGTGAAGACCATGATCGGGGCGATGCAGTTACGCAGAACATGCTTAATCAAAATCCACGGAGCCTTGGCGCCGGAAACGATGACCGCGCGGACATAGTCCTCGCCGTACTCGGACACGATATTGGCGCGTACGATACGGGCAATCTGCGGAGTGTACATAAAGCCGATGGCGAAGATGATCGACGGCACGGAGTTGCCCAGGATGGAGACGAAGACGGCCGCGAGGGCGATGCCCGGGATGGACATGATGATGTCCAAGATACGCATGATCGTCTCGGAGACGGCCTTGCGCGAAACCGCTGCAAGGGCGCCCACGACCGAGCCGCAGACCAGAGCCATGGCGGTGGCGCCAAAGCCGATAATCAGCGAGTAACGACCACCGTAGAGCATACGCGACAGAATGTCGCGACCCTTATCGTCGGTACCGAAGATAAATCCGTTGCCGGGAGCCTGGCGAGCCGTAAAGATCTCGACCGGGCTATAGGGGGCAAGAAGGGGCGCCAGAATCGCAGTCAGGGCGACCAGCACCAGCACGACGGCGGCAATCTTAGAAGACAGCGTCATCTTCTTCCAGCCACCGAGCTTGAGCCCCTTGGAGGCAGCCTTCTCGAGCTGCTCGGTTTGCTTCTCTCGAATCTTTACCATAATCTACACCGTCCTGATGCGCGGGTTGATGAGCAGGTAGAGCATGTCAACCACGATGTTGATGATGATGAAGGCAAGAGCAACGACGATGACGACGCCCTGAACCAGGTTCGCCTCGTTGCCCTGAACGCCCTGCAGAATCGCGGTGCCCATGCCGGGGAGGTTGAAGATAACCTCGATGACGACGGCGCCGCCCATGAGGTAACCGATCTTAAGACCGAGGGTGGTGACCGGGGTGATCAGCGCATTGCGAAGAACGTTGATGCCGACGACGACCTTCTCGGGAACGCCGGCGCCGCGAGCCATACGGACATAATCCTTGTCGAGCTCCTCGACCATGGCGGTACGCACGATACGAGTCATCTGGCCCGTCAGCGGAAATGCCAAGGCGATAGCGGGCATGATCATACGCCCCAGATAGCCAACCGGATTCGTGGTGAAGTGAGGCAGAGCGCCCGATGCCGGGAGCACCTTAAGGTAGGAAGAGAACAGCAGGATCAACAGAACGGCAAGCCAGAACGACGGGGTTGCCAAGCCGGCGATGGAAAAGACACGGATTACTTGGTCCGGCCATTTGTCGCGATACAGTGCCGCGATGACGCCGAGCAAAAACGAAACGACCGCACCGATGGCAAGACCGATGAAGGTCAGCTGCATCGTGACGGGCAGGGCCGTGGAGATGCGCTTGGCAACGGAGTTGCGAGCAGCACCATAGGTGCCCATGTCGCCATGGATCAAATCGCCCATATAGCGCACGTAGCGCACGGGCCAGGGGTCGTCCAGACCATACTTCTCATGGTACTCGGCAACCGCCTCGGGCGAGGCACCGTCACCCAACGCCGTGTAGGCGGGGTCGGTCTTGGAGAACGACATAAGGAAGAACACCAGGACGGTGACGCCCAATGCCATGATCGGCAGCGCCACAAGACGCCTTCCAATCAAACGTAGCAAGTTGTTCACGTTCTCTCCCCTTTCTTTTGTCGGTAGGACCAACTGGTATATGAGTACGGATACTCATTACAAGACCCGAGCGACATCGTTGCCGCCCGGGTCTTTGTTTCAACTATGAGGATACGGTCCCAACGACCGACATCCTGCATATAGACTCAAGCGAGTCTTACGCCTTGACGGTCGCAACGCCCCTGAAGGACATGCTCGTCGTGCCGATGCCCTTGAAACCATCGAGGGCCTCGCCATTGGGCGCAGTGGACGGATCGTCCCAAGAAGCGGAGACGGTCTTGACGTGGACAACGGGGTACAGAACGGCGTTGTCGGCAATGATGTCGAAACACTCGTTCCACTTCTTCTGCTGCTCGTCGCCCTCGGCGGCAAGAGCCTCGTCCATGAGACCGTGGAGCTTCTGCCACTCAGCGGACTCCTTCCACGGGCAACGGGTCTGCATCCAGACGTTGTCGCCGTACCACCAGTTGAGCAGCAGGTCGGGGTCGGCGCCGAAGCAGGAAGGATCGCCAGGGGCAAGGAGGATATCGTAGGCCTCGCCGCCGTCGATGGCGGCGTAGGTGGCCGGCGAGGTATCGGTCTGGATGGTCACATCGAAGCCGAGAGCGTCGAGGTCGTTCTTGACCTGGGCGGCCATGCCCTTAATCTGCTCGTTGTCGGTGGTGCGCAGGGTGATGGCACCCGGGGTGATGCCAGACTCCTCGATGAGCTTCTTAGCCTTCTTGGTGTCGGTCTTGTACACCGTGGAAGCCTCATGATAGTTGGTGAAGCTCTTGGGCAGGTAGCAGCTGGCAGCGGTGGCAAGGCCGGCGAAGGTGTTGCTGACCATCTTCTCGGTGTCGAGCGCATACATGACAGCCTGACGGACCTTGACGTTGTTCCAAGGCTCCTTGGCGACGTTGAACATGATGAAGCGGGTGCCGAAACCCTGAACGTTGTCAATCTTGCAGCCGGCGCTCTCGAGCTGGTCGACGGCGTCAGCGGTAACGAGCTCCATAACGAGCGTGGAGCCCTCCTGCTGAGCGGTAACGCGAGCAGTGGGGTCGGTCAGGATGCTGTACTGGATCTTCTTATCCTCGGCAGCATACTCACCGTTGTACTCGGGGTTGGGAACCAGGGTGATCTCGGTATCGGAGATAGAGTCGTACATCCAGGGGCCGGAGCCGATCGGCTGCTTGGCGCGATCCTCCTCGGTCTGGGTGGCCGGGGTAACGCGGACGATGGCCAGACGATCCTTGAGCAGGGAGAAGTTGGGGACCTTGGTCTTGACCGTCACGGTGCTGGCGTCCTTGGCCTCGATGGACTCGAAGGGCTGGAAGAACGGAGCATAGGTAGCGGAAGCGGCGCAAGCGGTGTAGGAGGCAACGACATCGTCAGCGGTGACCTCGGTGCCATCGGAGAACTTGGCGCCCTTGCGGATGGTGACCTCGAAAGTGGTGTCGTCCACAGACTTGGGATCGTCGGTGGCGAGCTCGTTGAAGGTGCTGTAGTCGTGGTAATCGATGCCGTAGAGGCCCTCGACGACGTGCCAGTTAGCACCCAGGCCCACAGCGGAGCCGGTGCTGGCGGGATCGAAGCTGGACGGAGCGTAAGCGGAACCAGCGGTGATCACGCCGCCGCCACGGTTGGCGGAATCGGTGGAGCCGGAAGCGGAACCCTCGTCGCTAGAGCTGCCACCGCAGCCAGTGAGACCAAGGCCGGCGACAGCAGCGACGCTGCCGGTGAGGCCGAGGAACGAACGCCTGGACATACCCTTGTTGATGATGGCCATGTCTTCTCCTATCAATAGAGAATCTTACTCGGGAGCACCTAGACTTGCCCCCGCGCAACTTGCGGACGATATATACCTTACCTACCGACGAACCCAACTGAGGTGCCGCGCTCGGCGACCGATACATACATACGCTTGAACGGTATTTACTACCGTTCACCGAATTCATTGACAAATGATTCGCCAGACAGTATGTATCGACGAGGTGAGATATCAGTCTTCGTCAACCCGCAGGATAGCAGGGTTGTTCACCATGACTAGTCAAACGTTTTAGCGTTAATAAAACCCGAAACCAGCATGCAATCATGGCGAAATAAATGGTTGAAAATCACGCAATCATGTATATCAGTAGTTTAGGCTCGTGTTTAGCTATCGGAATGGCCAGCCGCCGCCTCGGCGCGCTCGGCATTCCACGCAACGAGCGCCTCGTGGACCGCCTTGGCAACATCGGCAGGTATGCCGCGAACTTCCGCGATCTCTTGCTCGCTCGCCGCGCGCAAACGCTTCATCGAACCAAAATGGCGCATAAGGGCACGTTTTCTGGTGGGTCCCACGCCTGGAACGTCATCGAGTACCGAAACTGTCATGGCTTTATCGCGCAACTCACGATGGAATGTGATTGCAAAACGGTGCGATTCATCGCGCACCTGTTTAATTAGATAGAGCGAAGCAGACCCGGTCGGCAGCACGACGGGAGTCTCGTCCCAAGGCACAAAAACTTCCTCATCGGCCTTTGCCAAGCCACAAACTGGTATATCGAGCCCAAGAGCCTCAAGTTGCTTGATCGCAGCGGTCAATTGCGGCTTACCGCCATCGACAACGAGCAAATCGGGGCGCGAGCCAAAACGCTCGTCGGCCATGCGCTCGGGAGCATAGCGTCGTCCCAAAACCTCGGACATCGACACGAAGTCGTTTGCCTCGTCCAATTCGGCCTGAATTTTAAAACGACGGTACTGGCTCTTGTCGGCGCGTCCGTTGGTAAACACCACCATCGAGGCGACGGTAAAGGTTCCATGCAGCGTCGAGATATCGAAGCACTCGATACGCATCGGCGGCGCCGGCAGCGCCAGCGCGCTTTCGAGCTCCAGGAGCGCTTGATTGGTGCGGTCGTCAGCGTACCCCGTTCGCATCATGTAGCGCATGAGGGCATGGCGCGCATTTTTGGATGCCATATCGAGCAAACGGTGCTTTTCGCCACGCTGCGGCCTATGGAGATGGCAGGAACGCTCGCGCTTGCCTGCAAGCCACTCCCCCAGCGCCTCCGCATCCTCAAGCTCGACAGAGAGGTTTATCTCAGCTGGAATATCAGCCGTCTCGTCGTAATAGCGCTTAAGAAAGCCCGATTGAAGCTCCTCTTCGTCGACATCCAAACCCTTATCGAGAATAAACTCGCAGGTTCGAACCGTTCGACCCTCACGCACGACAAAGACGCAAGCGGCGGAGATGGTCTCCTCGCGATAGAAACCGATGACATCGATATCGACACTGGAGGGAAAAACGACTTGCTGACGGTCGTCCAGACCCCTGATGACCTCCAAACGACGTTTGACGCGTGCCGCGCGCTCAAAGTCGAGCGCCTCGGCGGCATCCGTCATCTCGGAGGTCAGCTCATCGACGACATCCTTGCGATGGCCCGACAAAAAACGTTCGACACGTTTGACGTTCTTGGCATAGTCCGTAGGAGAAATCGCGCCGACACACGCACCCGGGCCGCGCCCGACATGGTAGTCAAAGCAGGGACGCCCGTTTTGCGCGCAAATCATATTGACGATGTCTTCCTCGCCCCTGTGGGACTCGACGATACGACGACAACGACGCCACTCCGCACAGGATGCGGAGCAGATGGGGATAACCTTGCGCAGCGTATCTATCGTCTCACGTGCCGCACGGCTATCGGTATAGGGACCAAAATAACGCGTTCCCGGCTTATGACGCTCGCGCGTATATTTGATAGCGGGATACAGGTCGCCCTTTGTAATGGCGATAAAGGGGTAGCTCTTGTCATCCTTGAGGTCGACGTTAAAGTACGGATGGTACTGACCAATCAAATTGCGCTCGAGCACCAACGCCTCGTGCTCGGTCTCCACCACGATATAGTCAAAGCTCGCCACCAGCTGCATCATCAGCGGGATCTTTTGACGCTCATCCTGCAGTGTCACGTACTGGCGCATACGGGAACGCAAGTTTTTTGCCTTGCCCACGTAGATGACATCGCCCTTGGCATCCTTCCAAAGGTAGCATCCGGGCTGTGTGGGAACGCGCGAAACCTGCTCGGCAAGCGTTGGAATGTTGTCGTGACCGGCCACACGCACCTACTTGCGACGAAGCAGCGCCGAGACCTCAGGCATCTTAAGGACGACGGCAAGGCCAAAGGTAACAGCAAGCGAGACGACACCCGCAACGCAAACGTAGCCAAGAGTAATCAGAATCGAGCCGCCAAGTGCCCCGACAAAGTGTTCAAGCACCCACATGACGCCGGCGCCTGCGGCAGCACCTAGGCCACCGAGCAAAAGGCCAAAGAAACCGCCATGCAGGATAGATTTGACCTGAAGGCCACGCAGGCGACGACGCAGCCACCACAGCGAACAGCCGACCAAGATCACGTAGTCGACAACATACGAAAGCGCGATTGCCGGCATACCGAAGCCCAGCACAACGCCAAACAGCAGAACCGAGCCGGCCTGGCCGATGGCAGAATACAGGCAATAGCGGCTATAGGGCTTCATGTCGAGCAAGGCAGAGAAGCTCTTCTGCATCAACACGACCACGCCGTAGAGCGGCAGCGAGAGCGCCAGGTAGACAAGGTACTCGGACACCAGCGCCACTCCGGATTCATCGAACTTGCCAGCACAGTAGATCATGTTGAGCGGACGTGCGAAGACAATCAGGTACAGTGCGAACGGAATCAGGAAGAACAGCATCTGGGCGACGCCACGCGAAATGCCCGTGCGTACGCTGTCGTAATCCTTCTCCTGTGCGTCGTGAGAGAGCTCGGTATAGAGCGCCGTCGAAAGCGAGGCGGCAATCAGCGCGTAGGGCAGCGTGTACCACAGGCGCGCATAGGCGATGACGGAAGGACCAGTCTCGGGCTGGACCACCAGCGCGGCAGCGTTGGTGATAGAAGTCGAGACAAACATGCACACCGTGGCGAGCAGCGTCGGGATACCGAGCGCAATCGTCTGGCGCAGCGCGGGGTCCTTAAAGTCGATATGGATATGGGGATGCACGCCGTGCTTGCTAAGCGCGGGAATCTGACATGCCATCTGAACAAAGACACCGAGGGTCGTACCGGCCGCAATCAAGATGATGCCGGCACGTTCGCCAAACTGTGCGGACACGGGCGCAAAACCCATAAAGCTCGCAATGACGATCACATTGTTGAGGACCGGGGCAAACGTCGACCAGAAGTAGTCGCGGTGTGCGTTGAGAACGCCCGAGAACACCGAGCCCAAACCATAAAACAGAATCTGGATGGCAAAGAAACGGAACATGAACGCAGCGGTATCCATGCTGCCGCCGTCACCCGAAAGGAACGATTGCGTCCAGATAAAGCCCGGGGCGAACACGGTCCCCAGCAACGAAATGCCACCCAGCACCAAAAGCAGAATGCCGAGCAGGTTGCCCACGTACTCGTTCGAGGCCTCGCGACCCTGCTCACGCCTCACGCCCATGTACACGGGCAAAAACGCCGTCACGAGCATGCCGCCCATCACGAGTTCGTAGAGCATATTGGGCAGGTTGTTGGCGACCTGATAGGAGGACGAAAGTAGCGACATGCCGATAGCGGCCGCCATTGCCCACGTGCGGATAAAACCGGTGACGCGAGACACAATGGTCAGGATGGTCATAAGCCCGGCGGAACGACCAACCGTGGAGTAGTCCGACGAGCCCATGTCGTCAGTGTCATCTCGCGACGAAGAAGCTTCGGATGAGGGTGTCTGAGGCGCAGATTCTTTTGCAAAATGAGCTCCGCGCTTCAATTCTTCCTGCGGCATCGCTCAGTCCTCTCTCGTAATCGCGGCAACCGTCGCCCCGCAAAATGCAATTAAATCATCGGGTGCAAGCTCGAGCTGATAACCACGCTTGCCTCCCGAAATAAAAATGGTATCCCAAAGGACACATGTCTCATCAATGAGCGTCCGGTAGCGTTTTTTCATACCGACCGGGCTGCAGCCGCCGCGAACGTAGCCAGTCGCCGCAAGCAAATCCTTCACATGCATCATGGCCAAGGACTTCTCCCCCGCGGCACGCGCGGCGGACTTTAGATCGAGCTCGTCGGCAACAGGGATACAGCACACGACATAGTCGTTGGACGGTGTCACGCAGACCAAAGTCTTAAATCCTTGACCGGGCTCCTCGCCAAGCTGCTCCGAAATCGCGACACCCAGGCCCACCGACTCATCACCATCGTCTTCGTACGTATGTAGAACATAGGAAATGCCGGCGCTTTCCAGCTCGCGCATCGCATTGGTTTTTGGCGTCTTTACAGCCTTTGCCATGACATATCCTTTCCCTCGCATTCGGACGCAAGGATTAAGTATATGTCCAATTCGGCTGCATACGTCACTTCGGCACAGCAAGCGCCATCGAATCACAAGGAGTCGATGGCGCCCATAAACTGAATCGCCTATTTATTGAGCATCAAGTTGAGCCTGACGCTCCCGGTCACGCCTGAGCAACGGCGCCAAAAACTTGCCCGTATAACTCTGCGGACAGTCCGCAACCTGCTCCGGTGTGCCCGAAACCACGACGGTTCCGCCGCCGTTACCGCCCTCGGGACCCATATCGATCAGGCGGTCGGCAACCTTGATGACATCAAGGTTGTGTTCAATCACCAGCACCGTGTTGCCCGCATCGACCAAGCGCTGCAGCACATCGAGCAGCTGGCGGACGTCCTCAAAATGAAGGCCGGTCGTCGGCTCGTCCAAAATATAGAACGTCTTGCCCGTCTGGCGTCGATGAAGCTCCTTGGCGAGTTTCACACGCTGCGCCTCGCCGCCCGAAAGCGTCGTGGCGGGCTGGCCCAGGCTCACGTAGCCCAAGCCTACATCGTACAGCGTCTGGAGCTTGCGCTTAATCTGCGGGATATTCCCAAAGAAGGCCAGCGCCTCGGTGACGCTCATGTCGAGCACGTCCGAGATGGTCTTGCCACGGTAGGTGACCTCGAGTGTCTCGCGGTTGTAGCGTTTACCGCCGCAAACTTCGCAGGGAACGTAGATATCAGGAAGGAAGTGCATCTCGATCTTGATCTGCCCGTCGCCCTTGCACGCCTCACAGCGCCCGCCACTCACATTAAAGGAGAAACGACCCGGCGAGTAGCCGCGCGCCTTCGACTCCGGCGTACTCGCAAACAGCGCGCGAAGATCATCCCACAGGCCGATATAGGTAGCAGGGTTGGAACGCGGCGTGCGGCCAATCGGCGACTGGTCGATATCGATAACCTTATCGATACACTCGATGCCCTCGATTTTCTTATATGGACCCACAGGGCGCGTCGAACGGTGAATGGCATTCGTAAGGGCAGGCGCAATGGTATCGGTAACCAGGGAGCTCTTGCCCGATCCCGACACGCCGGTAACAACCGTAAGCGTACCAAACTCGATTTTGGCAGTAACGTTTTTGAGGTTGTTGGCTCGAGCGCCCGTAATTTTAAGGCAGCCGCGACCGGGCTTGCGCCGTTCATCAGGCACCCGGATCATTCGTTTGCCGGTCAGATAAGCGCCCGTCATCGACTCAGGACACGCCATGATATCGGCAGGCGTTCCCGCCGCGACTACGTGTCCGCCGTTGACGCCGGCGCCGGGCCCCATGTCGATCACGTAATCGGCGGCACGGATTGTATCCTCGTCGTGTTCGACGACGATAACGGTATTGCCGATATCGCGCAGGCGCTCGAGCGTCTTGATCAAGCGCTCGTTGTCACGCTGATGAAGACCGATCGAGGGCTCGTCCAGAATATAGAGCACGCCCATGAGACCCGCGCCGATCTGCGTTGCCAGGCGAATACGCTGCGCCTCGCCACCGGAAAGCGTCGCCGAGGCACGATCGAGCGTCAGATAGTCGAGTCCAACATCGACCAGAAAACGCAAGCGCTCCAGGATTTCCTTGACGATACGGCCGCCGATAAACTGTTGGCGCTCGGTGAGTTCCAGGCCCTCAAAAAACTCGAGCGATTCACGGCACGACAGGCAACAAACCTCGTAAATGGACTTGCCGCCCACGGTGACGGCGAGCATCTCAGGGCGCAAACGAGCGCCGTGGCAGCTCGAGCACGGCTCCTCGCGAATGTACTTCTCCAGGCGCGCCTTGGTGTTCTCGTTCGTCGTCTCGGTATAGCGTTCGTACAGGATGTTGCGAACGCCCGAAAACTTGGTATCCCACTGGCTGCGACGTCCGTCGAGCTTTTGGTAGTCGACCGAGATCTTCGTATCGCCCAGGCCATCCAAGAATGCACGACGCACGCGAGGGGGCAAGTCCTCCCACGGCGTATCGGTGCTCACCTTAAAGTGTTTGCAGACCGCAGCAAAAATCTGCGGATAGTAGTTCGAGTTGCCAAACAGGCTACCAAAGACTCCGTCGGCAATGGACTTCGAGGGGTCCTCGATCAACGCCTCGGCATCAACGGTTTTCTTAAAGCCCAGGCCGTCGCACTCAGGACATGCGCCATAGGGAGCGTTGAACGAAAAATCACGCGGCTGAAGATCGTCAATGGAGTGACCATGCTCCGGGCACGCCAAGGCCAACGAATACTCCAGCAGCTCGCCCTCGGTCCCCTCGGGAGCATCACGATCGGGCAGCATGTACACGTTTACATTGCCGTGAGCCAGCGCGGTCGCCTGCTCAACAGACTCGGCGATACGGCCCAGAGAGTTCTCACGGATCACGATGCGATCGACTACGACCTCGATATCGTGCTTGAACTTCTTGTCCAGATCGATCGGATCGTCGAGCGAGCGCACTTCACCGTCGACACGCACGCGGCTAAAGCCCTCGGCGCGAAGGTCCTCAAACAGTTTGGTGTACTCGCCTTTTCGCCCGCGCACCACCGGTGCCAGCACAAACGCGCGGCGGCCCTCCCCCGCCGCCAAGACCTTGTCGGCAACCTGGTCGGTCGTCTGACGCTCAATGACGCGGCCGCATTCGGGACAGTGCGGGGTGCCCACACGGGCGAACAGCAGGCGCAGATAGTCATAAATCTCGGTTACGGTGCCAACCGTCGAGCGAGGGTTTTTAGACGTCGTCTTTTGGTCGATCGACACCGCCGGCGAAAGGCCGTCGATTGAATCCAAGTCGGGTTTGTCCATCTGGCCCAAGAACTGGCGCGCATAGCTCGAAAGGCTCTCGACGTATCGACGCTGGCCCTCGGCATAGATAGTGTCAAATGCCAGCGAACTCTTGCCCGAGCCAGAAAGACCGGTAATGACCACGAGTTGGTCACGCGGAATGGAAACATCGATATCACGGAGGTTGTGCTCACGAGCGCCGCGAATAACGATAGAAGAATCAGACATGGAAGCTCCTTGCCTCCTATTGCATCGAATCATACTGTCGATGAGTTTAGCGCACTCGACGCGCACAGATGTTCGTAATACAAGATTCGCAGACCTTTAGCTTTGCGTATCGGATGCTTTGTTTCTCGAAATGCCGTGGAAAGGTTACAGTAATCTACTACTGAACTTAATTTGCTGTAACAGAGGAACGTCCATGACCGAAGATATCCCCCTTGAAATCACTTCGAGCGACATGGCCAATCTGCCCATATTCATCGCCGTCCTTATCGTGGCCACCGTCGTCGTGCGCGTGTATTTTTCAATCAAACACAATGAAAAGCCGCCCATTGCCCGCGTCTTTTGGTGCGCGACGCTCCTCATCCCGCTCGGCATGGTAGCTGCATGGATTACGAATCAATTGCTCGTAAATGAGGACAATTCCCTATGGGTCCTTTCTTATTCGGCGCTCGGTGCTGCCGCCGTCATACTTCTTGTCGAGCCCTTGGTTTCGGGACTTATCGACCAAACCGATCTTGCGACGGGAACGGTTGCCTGTATTTGCCGTGACATCCTTGTCATCGCCGCTGTTTCAGCGCTCTCGTTCGTTTCACTCGAAATTGCCTGTAACGAAACGTTCTATCGCATTCCCGCCAACTCATTCGGGTTTTCCGTCGGGCTGCTCGCGACGGTTCTGCTCTCCCTTTATTTGCTGGGACAGCGTCATGGAGGCGTCATGGCCCTCGTGCCCGTCGCCTGTTGCATCCTTGGCATTGCCGAGCACTTCGTCATAACGTTTAAAGGCGAAGCCATCCTGCCAAGCGATATCTTGGCCCTCGGCACCGCAATGGAAGTGAGCGAGGGATACGAGTTTACCTTTACCGCCGGAATCGTAACCTCTCTCGCCCTGCTGGAGATTTCCCTGGGGCTTCTTTCGCTTATCCGACCGCGAAAGCTCCGTACGCCCACCCATGTCTTCCCCGCAATCGCCGCTAACCTCTGCGCTTTTCTGCTAGTGACCGTTGTGGAGCTCTCGGGCTTTTCCAGCATCGACTTGGAGCAGGCGCTGGATTTTGGATTTGACCGTTGGCAGCCCATCACCACATATACGTCTCAGGGTTTTATCACTTCGTTCACCGAAATGGCCAACGAGTTGCCCATTGAGAAGCCCGAAGGCTATACGCCCGATGAGGCGCAGAGCATCGAGCAGGAGCTCGCCGCCGCCTACGACAGCACGTATGGCTCGAGCGAGCAGCGCGCGGCTGCCGTTGCCCAGTTCAATGAAATCAAGCCGACGATTGTTGCCGTCATGAACGAGAGTTTTAGCGACCTTTCGTGCTTTGAGCAGCTCCAGGCGGCCGGGTACACCGGCCCCGCATTCTACAACTCGCTTCCCGACACACTTGTTCGCGGCACCATGCTCGCTTCGGTCACCGGTGGCGGAACGGCAAACTCCGAATTCGAATTTTTGACCGGAGCGACAACGGCCTTTGTCGGATTAGGCAAGATCCCCTATCAGCTGTATCAGATGAATGGCGTCAACAGCCTGGCAAAGGACCTTAAAGAGCTTGGGTATACCGCTACCGCTATGCACCCGCAAAACCCCGTCAACTACCATCGAGATAAGATCTATCAGCAGCTGGGCTTTGGAGACTTTCTTTCAATCGGCGATTTCGAAGGTGCGCCCTGTTACCATGCCGGCGTATGCGACTACGCCACCTACGACAAGATACTCGACCTGCTTAGAACCGACGAAGCGCCGCAGTTCATCTTTGACGTCACGATGCAAAATCACGGCGGCTACGACTATGGCACCGTTCCCGCCGAAGAGCTGACAAACTATTGGGTCGAGGGAGCCAGCGAGGGCGCCAATAGCGCGCTCAACACCTATCTTACCTGCATCAACGCGTCCGACCGGGACCTCGAGTATTTTATCAACGAGCTCCGCAATATCAGCAGACCGGTTGTCCTTGTCTTTTTTGGCGACCATCAGCCGAGCGCCGCAACGACTCTCAACGATGAGCTGTACCCTCAGGAAGATACGGCAAGCCACGCTTTCCGTATCTATCAGTCGACCTATTTCGTCTGGGCTAACTATGAAATCGCCGGCAATACCGAGCTCAACGTCTACGACACCGTCGGGGCAAACGAGATTGCAGCCATTACCCTTAATAAGATCGGCGCCCCGCTCACCGACTATCAAAAGGCCCTGCTTGCAACAAGGTCAGATGTGCCCACCATCAATGTCGCCGGCTACCTTGGTGCCGACGGGCTGCGCTACGACTTGGAATCTGAAGACAGCCCATACGCCTCGACGATCGACAAGCTGCAGCGCATGCAATACCTCGAGTTTGCCAGCAAAGTTCAGTAAGCCCGCCCATTCGCTTGGACCCATCGTATTGCAAGCACGCTCGGCCCAAATGCATCGCAAATGACTCCCGCTCGCAAACGAGGGTACAATGACGCTCGTGTCACATCACGGGGCCCCGGCCCCAACATATACAAAGGAGTCATACATGGGTTGCGAGCACGCACAGGCCGCCGGCGGACAAACGTCGCCGTCGCAATTTGAGGAGAACACGCTGTCCGAGGTCAAACGCGTCATCGCCGTGCTTTCCGGCAAGGGCGGTGTCGGCAAGTCGTTTGTCACCGGTGCCATCGCCACCGAGCTTGCCCGTCACGGCCACAAGGTCGGCGTCCTCGATGCCGACATCACCGGTCCCTCCATCCCCAAGATGTTCGGTATGAGCGGACGCCACGTCCATGCCCTTGGCAACCTTATGCTGCCCGAAATCTCCGAGCACGGCGTCAAGGTCATGAGCTCCAACCTGCTGCTCCAAAACGAGACCGACCCCGTCCTTTGGCGCGGTCCGGTCATCGCAGGCGCCATTAGGCAGTTCTGGAGCGAGACCTCGTGGGGCCCCATCGACTACCTGCTGGTCGACATGCCTCCGGGAACAGGCGACGTCGCGCTCACCGTCTTCCAGTCGCTGCCCGTCGACGGCATCGTCATCGTCACGAGCCCGCAGGATCTGGTCTCGATGATCGTCGCCAAGGCGGTCAACATGGCCGAGAAGATGAACGTCCCCATTCTGGGCATTGTCGAGAACATGAGCTATATTGAGTGCCCCGACTGCGGCAAGAAGATTGAGGTCTTTGGCAAGAGCAAGCTCCCCGAGGTCGCAGATCGCTATAACCTCGACATCTTGGGCCAGCTTCCCATTAATCCGGCACTCGCCGAGGCCTGCGATAAGGGCGAGGTCGAGACCGCGCTGCCCGATGACATGTTGCCCAAGGCAGTCTCTGCCGTCGAGGCCATTACCCCGCACGAGACCGACGAGGCCTAAGTGAACGCGAGCGCCTTCTATGACATCCTGGTAATCGGCGGCGGGGCTTCAGGCCTCGCCGCTGCCATTACGGCCGCACGCGCTGGCAAAAGCGTCTGCATCGTTGAGCGCGATGTCGCCTGTGGCCTTAAGCTCCTTGCGACCGGTAACGGCCGCTGCAACCTCTCCAACGAATCGATTGATCCTCAGCGGTATAACCACCCCGCATTCGTCGAATCCGTCATGGGCCCCCAGCCCGAACAAGAGCTTATGGGTTTCTTCTCCTCGCTGGGTATCATGACAACCTCCGAGGAAGGCCGGCTGTACCCGCGCTCCCTTCGCGCTGAATCGGTGCGCGACGCGCTTCTCAACGTTTGCGACCGCCTAGGTATCACCTTAATCTGCGGAGCCAACGTTGCCTCGGCGCACAAAGCTTCCGAAGGCTGGGCACTCCAAATAGACCGTCCAGCGCGGGTGCTCAAGGCAAAAAAGCACGACGACCGAAAATCGGAGCTCCGCTCGCTTCGGAAAGCGCTCGCCGATGTCCCTCGCAAGAACGAGGCCCTGCAGGCACATGCCGTAATTATCGCCACGGGCGGCAACCCCACCGGTATCGCCGATACGTTTCGCCTCCCCCTCACTTCGCTGCGCCCCATCCTCTGCCCCGTATCGGCAACGGTCGTCGGCGATCGGACGGCACTCAAGACGTTGGATGGCCTGCGCGTCCGCGCCCGCTTGACGCTCACCCGCAATCATAATGAGCTCTGGCACGAAGACGGTGAAGTCCTGTTTCGAGCCTTCGGCATCTCGGGCGTCGCTGTCTTCAACCTCTCCCGTCGTATCCAGCGCGGCGATACGATCCTGCTCGACGTTTTCCCCGACCTCTCCAAAGACAAGCTGCTCGATATGCTCAACCGACGCGTTGAGCTGCTCGGCGGCTTTTCGCCCCGCGATCCCCGTTGGCTCGACGGCATGCTCGCCCCGCAACTCTCCCGCGTCGTCTGCACGGCGTTCGAGCAGTGCCATCCAGGCTCCAACGATGTCATCCACCTGGTCTCGGTCCTCAAGCACTTTAAGTTGCTCGTCGAGGGAACAGCCGAGGAGCGCTCGGCGCAGGTCACGCGTGGTGGCGTATCTGTCGAGAGCATCTCAACACCCAGTCTACGCGCGTGCAGCGTTGTCGACGCCCCGCTTTACGTCTGCGGCGAAGCGCTCGACATCGACGCCGATTGCGGAGGCTTTAACCTTGCGTGGGCCTGGCTCTCGGGCATTCGCGCTGCAAGCAGCCTGTAGCCGCTCAGTCTATAATCAAAAACGCATTCGGGCCGTCTGGAATACCGGACGGCCTCTTTCTTGCCTCTAAGGAGACCTCGATGATCGAAATCACCCAAGTCAACGCGTCGCTCGATGAAGCCGGCGATGAAAATGCCTGTCTCATTGTTGGCAAGCGAGTCGCCAAGCGCGTCCTACGTTGCAAGGACTCCGAGATCAAGTCCATCGAGCTCCACCGCAAGTCAATCGACGCTCGCAAAAAACGAGACGTCCATTTTATCCTGAGCTTTCGTGTTGAGCTGACTAGTCCCCACCTCGAGCAAGAAGCGGTCGACAGCGTTGCCGAGCGTGACCGCTCGCGCGTACGCGCGATAGAAGACGATGAGCCTTCATTCCCCTCCCCCGTCTCCGACGCACCTCAAGAACGCCCTGTCGTTGTCGGCGCCGGATGCGCCGGCCTTTTCGCTGCGCTCACGCTCGCCGAAGCAGGTCTTAAGCCCTTGCTTATCGAGCGCGGCGACCCGGCATTTCGCCGCTCGCAGGCGATCGACCTCTTTCTAAAGGAGCGCATCCTCGACCCCGAGAGCAATATTCAGTTTGGTCTGGGCGGCGCGGGGACCTTCTCGGACGGCAAGCTCAATACGGGAACAAAAAATCCCGCCCATCGCCTTATCCTCGAAACCTTCGTCGAGGCGGGTGCGCCCCGCGATATTCTGTGGGATGCCAAGCCGCACATTGGCTCCGACATCCTTCCCACGGTTGTCACCGCTATATCCCAGCGCATCGAGCAGCTCGGAGGTGTCGTCCGTTATCGAACGAAGCTCGTCGACATTCGCATCGACGTGTCTGGCGCCATCACCGGCATTGATGTCCAATCGTCCCAAGACGCCGCTTACGAGTCAATCGAGACAAAGCACCTCATCCTCGCCTGCGGGCATTCTGCTCGCGATATTTTTGAGCTCCTTAAGGACCACAACGTGGCCCTCGCACAAAAGACCTTTGCCATGGGCGTTCGCATCGAGCATCCGCAACGCGACATCGACAGAGCCCAATATGGAGCCTCGGCGGGACATCCAGCGCTCGGGGCAGCCCCCTACAAGCTCGTCGCCCATCTTCCCAACGGCCGCAGCGTGTTCTCGTTTTGCATGTGCCCCGGCGGACAGGTTGTTGCCGCCTCTTCAGAACCGTGCCATCTGTGCGTCAACGGGGCCAGTCTCAATGCCCGCGACGGACGCAACGCAAATGCCGCCCTGCTCGTTAACGTCACGCCTGAGGACCTTCCCAACGATGACCCGCTCGCCGGCATCGAGCTCCAGCGTGCCTGCGAGGCGGCCGCCTATCGCCTGGGCGGTTCCAACTGGAACGCACCGGCACAACTCGTCGGAGATTTCCTCGCAGGACGCGCCAGCAAGGCGCCCGGAAAGGTAAAGCCCACCTATCCGCTCGGTGTGACCTGGACGGCAATTGACGAAGCCCTACCGCAGCATATCGTCGAGTCGCTCCGCCTGGGACTTCCCCTACTCGGAAAAAAGCTACGAGGCTACGACCGTCCCGATGCCGTTCTTACCGGCGTGGAGACTCGTTCGAGCTCACCGGTCACTGTCACCCGAGACCGAACGTGCCATGCCGTGTCGACCCCGGGCCTCTACCCTTGTGGTGAGGGAGCTGGATATGCCGGCGGCATCATGAGCGCGGCCACCGACGGCATCCGTTGTGCTGAAGCCCTGATCGCAGACCTCTAACGCACAAATTCCAGCGCGCAAAAGACATAGGCCCCGAGCTCCACAGGGAACTCGGGGCCTGTTCGCGGCTATTTCTTAAACCGTGCACCCTGGCGTTTTCTGCCCGATGCGAACGTGGAACCCTTGCGGGCCTGCGAGCGTAAGCGCTCGATCGTCTCGTCCTCAGACGCACCCTCGAGCATCGCCCGAATCTGAACGACAACATCGCGCAGGCGCGCCGCCTCCTCAAAGTCCATAGCGGCAGAAGCGTTACGCATATCCTCTTCCATGGTTTCGACGATCCGCACAAGCTCGTCATGCGGCAGTTCTTCCAACTGCTCCGCAAGTGTCTGCTCGGGCGCCACCGTTTCCGGCACACCGCCCTCGCCCGACTCATCGGGCGTATAGAATGCGCCATGGCCAAGAGAGTCGCCCTTCGAGCGTCCCTTGGAGCCCACAGTTTTTTCGGCCTCGGCAATAAAACTTGAGATGTCGTTGATGGCCTTGCGCACTGTCTTGGGCACAATGCCATGTTCTTCGTTATATGCCATCTGAATCTCGCGACGGCGCTGCGTCTCCTCGATGGCCTCTTTCATCGAATCGGTCACAACGTCTGCATACATGATGACTTCGCCATCGGCGTTACGGGCCGCACGGCCAATCGTCTGAATCAGCGAACGGCGGTTGCGCAAGAAGCCTTCCTTATCGGCATCGAGAATTGCCACCAGTGAGACCTCGGGAAGATCCAAGCCCTCGCGGAGCAGGTTGATGCCAACGAGAACATCGATCTTGCCCTCGCGCAGCGTTCGCAGGATCTCGACACGGTCCATTGTCGCCGTATCAGAGTGCATGTAATTGACCTTAATGCCCGCATCAAGTAGATGGTCGGTCAGGTCCTCGGCCATGCGTTTGGTCAACGTGGTCACCAGCACGCGCTCCTTGCGGGCAACGCGCTCGCGAATCTCGTCCTCAAGATCGTCAATCTGACCGCGAACTGGACGCACGTCAATCTTGGGGTCGAGCAGGCCGGTCGGACGAATAATCTGCTCCACGTCGTTTTGGCTCACCCGCAGCTCGTAGTCGCCCGGCGTGGCCGAAACATAGATAAACTGGGGGATCCTTGCCTCAAACTCATCGAAACGAAGCGGGCGGTTATCGAGCGCCGAGGGCAGGCGAAAACCGTGTTCCACCAGCGTCACCTTACGCGAGCGGTCACCTTCGTGCATGCCGCGAATCTGCGGCACCGTCACATGGCTCTCATCGATGATGCAGAGCATATCCTTGGGAAAGTAATCGATTAGGGTAAACGGCGGCTCACCCGGCTTGCGACCGTCCAGATGACGCGAGTAGTTCTCGATGCCGTTGCAAAAGCCCATCGTCTCGAGCATCTCAAGATCATAATCGGTACGCTGCTGCAGACGCTGCGCCTCGAGCAACTTGTCGGTCGCCTTGAGCTCCGCCACGCGCTTCTCGCATTCTTCGCTGATCGACTTCAGAGCCGCCTTGACCTTCGGCTTCTCGGTCACGTAGTGCGATGCCGGCCATACGGGAATGGCCTCGTACTCACGAAGCATCTCACCGGTGACCTCATCGATCTCGGCAATCAGCTCGACCTCGTCGCCAAAGAACTCAAACCGCAACGGATGCTCGGCATAAGGCGGATACACGTCAACAACATCGCCGCGCACGCGGAACGTGCCACGTGCCAGGTCATAGTCATTGCGATCATATTGAATGTCGATAAGTGCATGGATAAAGTCATCGCGCTCGAGCGGCACCTTCTTGTCGACGTTTGGAGCCAGACCCGCATAGTCCTCAGGAGAGCCAATGCCATAGATACACGAGACCGATGCGACAACGATCACATCACGTCGAGAGAGCAGTGACGCGGTCGCCTGATGGCGCAGCATCTCGACCTCTTCGTTAATCGAGGAGTCTTTCTCGATATATGTATCGCTTTGCGGCACATACGCCTCGGGCTGATAGTAGTCGTAATACGAGACAAAGTAGACCACAGCGTTATTGGGAAAGAACTCTTTGAGCTCGCTCGCAAGCTGAGCAGCGAGCGTTTTATTCGGAGCCATGACCAGCGTCGGCTTTCCCAGGGCCTCAATAGTCTTTGCCATCGTGAAGGTCTTGCCCGAACCAGTCACGCCCAGCAAAACCTGATAGCGGTCTCCGTCCCTCACGCCCTGCACAAGCGACTCAATGGCTTTAGGCTGGGAACCGGCAGGCTCATAGGGAGAAACGACCTTAAACGGCACGTCAGAGCCTTCAACGCCAAAGCGCTTAAGTTCACCACCAACGCGTTCTACTTCAAATTCCGCCATGGATACTCCTAACTCATATATCTGCAGTATACGCAGGCGGCAGGCATAGTCCTATACGAACCGATCGGGATAGAGGGTCTTGTAGCGAGCCCAGGCATTATTGACACGAATCAGATACGCCTGCGTCTCGGGAAAGGTAATTGCATTATGAAGCGACGTACCCTGCTGCGCCCATCCGTCGACATTGCCCATGCCGACGTTATAGGCGGCGATGGCACTATCCGTCGACCCGTTGAAATAGGCGAGAAGATACGAGAGGTATGCGCAGCCAAACTCGATATTCGTAGCCGGATCGTTAAGATTGTCGGCCGAATACTCCCCTCCGTCGACAAGGCCCTTGGCAATCATATCCTGGGCAGTCTCGGGCATCAGCTGCATCAATCCCTGAGCACCCTGATTCGACTCGGCCTCGGGATCCCAATTCGATTCCGACTTAATGACAGCGCACACCAGATACGGATCCAGATTATGCGAAATACTGGATTGCTTTACATACGCCTCGTAGTCAATCGGATACAGCGGCTTAAAGAAAGCGGCAGGGGCACACGAGTAGACGAGCGAAATAAGGCCGAAGACGAACACAACGGCAAGTGGCGCCACGCGATACCACGTAAAGAAACGTGCCTTAGGCATCGGCCTCCTCCTTATCCGGAGTATCTATAAACCCGTGGCATGCAAGCCATGAGTCAAGCTGCTCAAAGAGCGAATTATCGCCTGCGGCATTATCAATCACCGTTGTAGCGAGATTGCACAGCGCAGACTCATCGGGCTGGCAAGCAGAACGAGCATCGAAATCGGATGGCTCCATGCCACGTTGAATAGCGCGCTCGCGACGAACTGACAAAGGGGCGCTGATGACCAGAATTTCATCAGCCAAGCCAAATGCATCCTCAAAACCAGTCGGAGCAGAAACCTCGACCACCGCAAAGGGATAACGGGGAGATGAAACCGTACAACAAACCGGATCGAGAATCCTAAGCGAAAGCTGTTCAATCAGAACGGGATGCACGATGCCATTGAGCCGTGCGACCGAATCAGGAGAAGCGAAAGCTCGAGAAGCGAGGATGCTGCGGCGAATGCCGCCTTCCTCATCCAAAATGTCCCAACCGAATTCATCCGCGAGAGTATTGACGATATCAGAGCCCGGCACATACAGAGATTTTGCAAGCTCATCCAGATCGATAAGCATAGCGCCACGAGATTCGAAATAGCGGCAGGCCGTCGACTTACCCGAAGCAATATTGCCCAAGACAAATACGGTAAACATCAAGCCCTCCCTAACGCCAATGCGAGTAATTATCGCTCAAATACACTAGAAGGACTCAAAATACAGCCAAAGAGTAAGAGCGCATACGGGGGAGGTAGGTCCCAAAGCACAACGTGTATACAACGAAAAAAGGGGGAGGCCGCGAGGCCTCCCCCTTCTCAGTCCAAGCGTACGGCTCGGTGCCGTCCACCGGTCAGCGGCGCCCTGGCCTCCCACGGGCTGACCC
>NZ_JAJFDP010000059.1:0-295 GCF_020709435.1 Collinsella aerofaciens | reverse complement strand
CCGAAGCGCTCGGGGTCGTCCACGTGGTAGCCGAAGACCGTGGCGCGGCCCGACTCGGCGTTCTGGACGGCGCGCGTCAGGTGGCGCGACAGGCCGTTGCCGTAGAAGATGTTGTCGCCGAGCACCAGGGCACACGGCTCGCCGGCGATGAACTCCTCGCCGATGGTGAAGGCCTGCGCCAGGCCGTCCGGCGAGGGCTGCTCGGCGTAGGAGAGGTTCACGCCGTAGCGCGAGCCGTCCCCGAGCAGGCGCTCGAAGTTGGGCAGGTCGGTCGGCGTGGAGATGACCAGGATGT
>NZ_JAJFDP010000013.1:0-50256 GCF_020709435.1 Collinsella aerofaciens | reverse complement strand
GCGCGGCAAGGAGATATATTGCCAGACCGGAGGGGCCCCGGGGGCGGGAATCTGGGCGTACACATTTCCTACACATATTGGGATCCGACTAACGTTTGCCAGCCGTTACCTACCGCTCGCCGAGCATCTCTTTATATAAGGCAGTCTCATGGTTAAAGCGGATACGTCCCCCTAGCTAAAGCACAGCCAGCATCGAGCAACTCATCACGTTCTTCCACCGAGAACCCCTCGGCGTAGACGCGCACCACTGGTTCGGTCCCGCTAGGACGAACCAGCAGCCACGTATCATCCTCGAATGCCAAACGCAAGCCATCCATATGACTAACGTTTTGCGGCACCTTGCCACAAATCGACTTGGGGTTTACGCCCGGCAGCAGGGTTCGTAACGTTTCGGCATCTTCGGCCTCAAGGCGCAAATCCCGTCGACCGTAACTCGTCTTACCAAAACTGTCCTCGAGTTGGTCGACCAGAACGCCCAAAGGCGCGTCCGTCTTAGCCATAAGCTCACACAGAATCAGACAGGCGAGGATTCCATCGCGCTCGGGCATATGCGCGGCGATGCCGATACCACCGGCTTCTTCACCGCCTATGAGGACGCCGCCCTTCTTCATCTCCGCCGCTATATATTTGAAACCGACTGGTTTGACGGTCACGCGGCAGCCAAGCGCCTCGGCAATGCGACGCACGAGCGTCGAGCATGAAAGATTGACGACGACGCGCCCCTCCAAATTACGAAATTGAACCAAGTCGCCCAAAACGAGCGCCATGATCTGATGCGGATGTATATATCTGCCGCGCTCGTCAACCGCACCGATACGGTCGGCGTCGCCGTCGGTCACCAGACCAGCGCAAGCTCCGTCATCGATAACCGTGCGCTCGCAAGCGTCCACCCAAGGCTCAACGGGGTCGGGGCAGATATCTTCTTGGTCAGACGCCTGCCCGGCGTGAATCTCGTGCACCTCAACGCCAAGCTCGCGCAGCAAGTCGGCTAGATAACCCTGGGCTGCGCCGCCCATGGGATCGACAACCACGCGCATGTGCGCGCCGCGGATGGCTTCGGCATCGACAAACGATGCCACCGCCTGCATATAGTCAGGAATGATATCCGCGGTGCGATATTGCCCCTCGATCCCCATTGGCTCGGGAGCCATGGTCTCTTCGAGCTCTTCGATGACATCCTGGTTGGCGGTCGAGCCGTCACCCATGCGAATCTTGAGGCACAGATAACCCTGCGGATGATGGGACCCCGTCACCATGAGCGCGCCGCACGCCTCACCGTCATAAGCCGCCGCCCACGTAAGGGCAGGGGTCGGAACAGGTCGCGAAGCGAGCACGGCGTCCAGCCCGTGCGCTGCTAGCACGCCCGCCGCAAGCTCAGCGAACTCGCTCGCCAGGGGCCGGGTGTCGAACCCTATATATACCGTTTTGCCCGGATTGGTCTTTTGCCACAACTCGCCGACGGCATCGGCGATACGGGCAACGTTATCGGCAGTGAAGTCCTCATCGACGCGAGCGCGCCAACCGTCAGTTCCAAAATGAATTATCGCGCACACGCGCAGACACCTCACAGTGTTTGGATCATGGTACGCGTGAGGTATACCCGCAACACGCACTCAGCAACCTGCCGGCACCAGCATTCACCATTTGGGCAAATGCTGCCGAGGACATGCAAGCAATAAAAAAACCGCCCCGTATGGAGCGGTTTTGCCCTTTATATATCGAGCGCCTCGGCCATCGCTGCCGTAGTGATTGCCGTGGTTCCACAGCAACTGCCCACCATTGCGGCGCCGGCATGTCTCCATTCGATGCATGCGCGCGCGAAAGCTTCGGGATTCTCGTGCCATACGGGGCCATCCTGAGTCTGGACCGGATCGCCTACGTTGGGACGCACCGTAACGGGAGTAGTCGCCGATGCAACCATCCTGGGCACCGCCGCATTCGCGGCCGCAAGCGAACAGCAATTAACACCAACCGAGTTTGCGCCGTGTTTTTCGGCGTACAAAACGGCTGCCTCGATGTTGAGGCCATCGCCCAGCAGGTCGCCTTTATCGTCAACGACAAAACTCACCAGAACAGGCATGCCGTCGGCGGCATCTCGGGCGCCGGCAAGCATGGGCTGCAGATTACGGATAGACGTCACCGTCTCGATCAGCAGACCGTCAACACCAGCATTGAGCAAGGCGTGCGCCTGTTCGCGCGCAATGCCGCGGATTTCACGATACTCGACAGAGTCCTCGGCAAACCACTCAATACCGATCGGGCCCATCGAGCCCAGCAGTAGCTGAGGGTGCGCCTGGCGGGCATCGTCGACGGCCCCGCGATTGACCTCCGCCACGGACGGCGCAATCTGGTCGTGCTTGAGGGCATAGCTCGATGCCTGAAAGGTATTGGTAATGAGCACCTGCGCGCCGGCGGCGACATACAAGCGATGGATACGAGAAACGGTCTGCGGCTCTGCCAGATTCCAAAACGCCGGTGGAATGTCGGCGGCATCGTACTCACTCAACAAAACACTGCCCATGGGGCCCTGCGCCAACAAGGTCTCGCTCGACAAGCGGCGCGTAAGTTCCTCGGCACCAAAGCGGTTGTAATAACTCGTATCCATATATATCCCGCTATTCCTCGACGCTGATTCCCTGCTTTTCGAGATAGGCGAGCCAGCGGCTCATCGTGTCCTCGGATAGCGCATGCTCCATCATGCAGGCCTCGGAATCGGCTCGCTCAAATTCGACACCGAGCTCCTGAACCAAAAACGTGCGGATGAGGCGATGACGGTACCAGATAGCCGTGCCAACCTCGCGGCCGCGATCGGTCAGGATCACCTTGCCGTAGTGCGATTGCTCGACAAGCTCGGATGCCTTGAGAGCCGAAACCGCTTTATTGACCGATGCCTTGGAGACGCCAAGGCGCTGCGCGATGTCGACCGATCGAACGCCGTTGGTTTCCCCCTCTTCGCTTTCAATGCGAACCATGCACTCCAAGTAGTCTTCGTTCGCCACCGTCAGATGTAGTTCGCGCGAGCTATTTGTCGTATCCATGATCTTCCGTCCCTTCTGCATTCAATGGCTGATTCTACCCCATCCAAGCGTCGCGGTATGCCGTGGCATACCGTGCTAGAGTTCTTGTTGCACACGACGACCAAGATTGGAGCGGTCTTTATGGAAAACACCACCACGAACCCCGATGTCCTCGAGCGCTTTTTGCGCTACGTCCAGATCAACACGCAGTCCGAGGATGCAAACTGCGACCAGGTACCCTCGAGCGCCGTTCAGTTTGACCTTGCCAACGTGCTGGCTGAAGAGCTGCGCGAGCTTGGTGCGGAAGATGCCCACGTGACCGAGCACGCCTATGTCTGCGCGCATATCCCCGCAAGTGCGGGCGCTGAGGACAAGCCCGCCCTGGGCCTGATCGCCCATCTCGACACCACCGAAGTTGCACCGGGTGCCGGCGTGAAACCGCACATCGTACACTACGAAGGCGGCGACCTGGTCTGCGGCACGGTTGACGGTAAGCCCGTTGCCATGAGTACCGCCAAGCTTCCCGCCCTGAACGACCTCGCAGGTGAGGACCTGGTCTGCAGCGATGGCACCACGCTGCTGGGCGCGGACGACAAGGCAGGCGTCGCCGAGATCATGTCGCTTGTCGCGCGTATCGCTCAGGACCCTTCTCTGCCCCATCCCGCACTCGGCATTTGCTTCTGCCCTGACGAGGAGATCGGCCACGGAGCCGAGCTGTTGGATATCGATACCTTTGGCTGCAAGTACGCCTACACGGTCGACGGCGGCCCCATCGGCGAACTGGAGTGGGAATGCTTTAACGCCGCCGAGGCGACCGTCTGCTTTGAGGGCCAGTCCATCCACCCGGGCGACGCTAAGAGCCGTATGGTCAACGCAGGCAATCTGTTCTGCGACTTCAACGCGTTGCTCCCCTACGTACAGCGCCCGGAGTATACGGAAGGCTACGAGGGCTTTTATCACCTTGAGGGTGTATCTGCGACCGTCGATCACGCCACAGCGCGCTATATCGTCCGCGACCATGACGCCGCCAAGTTCCAGCAGAAACTCGACCTTATTGATGCCGCTGCCTCGATGCTCAACCAGCGTCTGGGTGAGGAGCGCGTGACGGTCGAGATTAAGCAGCAGTATCGAAATATGGCCGAGATCGTTCGTGACTATCCCGAGCTTATTGATGTTGCCAAGGAAGCCTACCTTGCCTGCGGCGTTGAGCCCCAAGTGCTGCCAATTCGTGGTGGCACCGACGGCGCCCAGCTGTCGTTCCGCGGTCTGCCCTGCCCCAACCTTTCCACCGGCGGCTATTGCTACCACGGCGTCAACGAGTTCGTCCCGGTCAGTTCGCTCGTCAAGATGACCGACGTGCTCCAGGAGCTCGTCGCCCGCTTTGCATAGGGAACTCGAACAATCTAGGTAAGCAAAACCGCCCCGTCCTCAAAACCGAGAGAACGGGGCGGTTTTTGGTGCAAGGGGAGTAGTCAGCACCGCAGGTTGAGCCAACGTCAGCGAGCGACGTCCATGGCGAACAAGTTGGCATGAAAAAGGCAGGGCATTGACCTTCTGGTCATGCCCTGCCTTTTGAATGACAAATTGTCGCCTTGGGCGGCGCGCAGCGTCGAGCCGTTACGGCGTTTGGTAAAACGCCGTAACTTAGTAGTTGGCTTCGTAGCCGTTGCCGTCGCCGGTGGGCTCTTCGTAGTAGTCCGAATCGCTCGAATCGCTTGAGTCATCGGGATCGTCAGAGCTGACCGATGAGGTTGCGGTACCGTTTGCGTAGTCGTCAGACGTGTTGTTGTTCAGGTCGCCGATCGTAGAGCTGGAACCGTCGGAAAGACCCATGGTGTTGGGACCCTTGGGATCCTTGCCGGCATCGACGCGCTCCATCATTTCCTTGAGCTCGTCCTCGTAGACAAAGACGTAGCTCACACCGTCGATCATGGTGCTGTCGTCGGCGTACGAGGGCAGGTTGGCCGAGTAGATACCGTCGACATCCATACCGCGCATGGCGTTGACCGTAGCCACGATATCCTGAACGCTCATATCGGTTACAAGCATATCGGACAGCGAATTAACCAGGCCAAAGATCTTCGTGGCATCGAAGTTATTGAGAATCTGGTTGGCAAGGGCGCCAAGTACCTGACGCTGGTGGCGCATGCGCGTGTAATCGCCGTCGGCATAGGTGTAGCGGCAGCGGGCATAGGTAAGGGCGGTGGCACCGTCCATATGCTGCTGGCCAGCGGTAATCTTGATATCCAGGTGCTCGGGGTCGTCAACATCATCGGTTGCGTTAATGTCGATACCGCCAACCGAATCAATCAGCGCCTGCATACCGTCGAAGCTGACCTCGGCATAGTGGGAAATCTGAACACCGCACAGCTCGTTGACCGCCTCGACCATGGCCTCGGCACCGCCAACGGTATGGCAGGCGTTGATCTTCATGGTCTCGCCCTTGTACTCGACCTTGGTGTCGCGCGGAACGGAAATGAGCGTCGCCTGCTTTTGCGTGGGGTCGATGCGTGCCAAGATAATCGAGTCGGCACGATACGTATCCTCGCCCGGACGGCCGTCGGTGCCAAGAAGCAGCACGTAGAACGGATCCTTTGCCTCATCGGTGTCAACCAGAACCCGACGCAGATTGTCGGTAATGACATTAGAATCGCCGAGCTTGCCCATAATGGTGGCAAACCACAGGCCGGCAGCGGTAGTGGCACTCAGCAGCACGCCAAGCACGACAATGAGCGCGACGTGACGAATCGTGTGGCTACGACGACGTTGACGAGCGCGCTCGGAATAGCGAGCCACGTTATCGCGACTGTAGATCTTGGCCTGCGCACCAGTTGAGGGTCTTCGGGCGGTGGTATCCGCGAGGGGCTTTTTATTAAACATAGGCAACCTGTATTAGTAGATGACGGGATCGGGGACGGAAGCATGCTCGACATGCGCGCCGAGCGCCTGCAGCTTTTCGACAAACTGCTCGTAGCCGCGCTTGATGTGATGGATGGCCGAAACCTCGGTCGTCCCGTCGGCGATCAAGCCCGCTACGACGAGGGCCGCTCCGCCACGCAGATCGGGCGAGGTAACCTGTGCGCCCGAGAAGCCCTTGACGCCATGAATCATGGCATGATGGCTCTCGATACGAATGTCGGCACCCATGCGCACCAGCTCAGAGGCAAACATAAAGCGATTCTCGAAGATGTTCTCGGTAATAACGGAACTGCCGTCGGCGAGAGCGGAGAGCACCATAATCTGCGCCTGCATGTCCGTCGGGAAACCGGGGAACGGAAGCGTCTGGATGTCGACCGGCTTGATACGCTCGGCACGGTTTACATGGACGCCATCCTCGACGCGCTCGCAGTCGATACCCATGAGCTCCATCTTCTTGAGCACCATGCACAAGTGAATGGGGCAAAAGCCCGTGACATCGACACCGCGATCGTCGGCCATCAACGCACCGGCAACGATAAAGGTACCGGCCTCGATGCGGTCGCCCACCACGCGATGGGTAACGGGATGGAGCTCTTCCACGCCTTCGATAGTCACGACGG
This sequence comes from Collinsella aerofaciens, assembly GCF_020709435.1. Classification (GTDB taxonomy): domain Bacteria; phylum Actinomycetota; class Coriobacteriia; order Coriobacteriales; family Coriobacteriaceae; genus Collinsella; species Collinsella aerofaciens_AU. The sequence continues at coordinate 43,700 of NZ_JAJFDP010000013.1, read as the reverse complement.
GCGTACCCGCGCCGACAATCTTGGCGCCCATCTCGTTGAGCATGTTAGCGAGATCGACGATCTCGGGCTCGCGGGCGGCATTGTCGATAACCGTGGTACCCTGCGCGCGCACGGATGCCATAATGAGGTTCTCGGTCGCACCGACGCTGGCGAACTCGAGCGTGACGGTGGTACCGCGCAGACCTTGGGGCGCATTAGCGTTGATGTAACCGTGGGCGGTATCGAACTCAACGCCCAGGGCCTCAAGACCAAGAATGTGCATATCGATCTTGCGAGCACCCAGGTTGCAGCCGCCGGGCATGGCTATCTTGGCACGATGGAAACGGCCCAGCAGGGGTCCCATCACGGCTGTGGAAGCACGCATCTTGGCAACGAGCTCGTAGGGGGCCTCCCAAGAATCGACCTGAGAGGTATCAATCTCGAGCGTATGCTCGTCGAGAACATCGATCGTAGCGCCCATGCCCTTGAGCACCTTGCCCATCACGTGGACATCGGAAATATCGGGCACGTTCTGCAGCGTCGTCTTGCCCGGCGCCAGAAGCGTTGCCGCCATGAGTTTGAGTGCGGAGTTCTTGGCGCCCGAAACGGGCACGGAGCCTCCGATGGCGTGGCCACCCTCAACGCGGATAATATCCAAGGTCTACCCTTTCAAAAAGCATGCCCGGGATGGCTGGGCCATCCCGGGCATGATGTGTTCGCAAATGGTCGAACGATAAATCGTTTGACTATTGGGCAAGCTTGAGCTTACACCATGCGATTTCATTATAGAGGTAGGCGCGGCGTGCATCATCCTCCGACAAATTACCCAGCTTCTCTTCAAAACCTTGAATATCAGCTTTAAGCTTGTCGGCATCGACGGTCGCCAAATCGCAAGCGCGCTCGGCGAGAACGGTCACGACATCGTCCGCAACCTGGGCATAGCCGCCGGCCACGGCAAACGTGTGGTCGACAGTGCCCATGGCCTTATCGGAAACGCGAACGTAACCGCGGTCGATCGTGCAGATCTCGCTGGAGTGAGCAGGCAGAACGCCAAACTCGCCATCCGTGGACGGAATCGAAACAAACGCAGCGTCGCCCTCATAGGCGCAGCTCACGGGGCACACGATGCGGATACGCATAACCTACTTCTCCCCCATCTTGCGGGCGCGCTCGCGCACGTCCTCAATCGTGGAAGCATAGCGGAAAGCCTGCTCGGGCAGGTCATCGGCCTTGCCGTCGACAATCTCGGCGAAAGAGCGGACGGTATCCTCGACGCGGACGTAGACACCGGGGTTGCCGGTGAACTTCTCGGCGACGTGGAAGGACTGCGAGAGGAACTGCTGGATCTTACGGGCACGGTTGACCGTAAGGCGCTGCTCCTCGGACAGCTCGTCCATACCCAGAATGGCGATGATGTCCTGAAGGTCGGAGTACTCCTGCAGGAGCTCCTGGACCTTGACGGCGACACGGTAGTGCTCCTCGCCGACGATCGAGGGATCGAGAGCGTCGGAGGAAGACGCGAGCGGGTCGATAGCCGGGAACAGGCCGAGCGACGAAATGCTACGCGAAAGAACCGTGGTGGCGTCGAGGTGCGTAAACGTCGTGGCAGGCGCCGGGTCGGTCAGGTCGTCTGCGGGGACGTAGACAGCCTGGACGGAGGTAATGGAGCCCGTCTTGGTCGAGGTAATGCGCTCCTGGAGGTCGCCCATCTCGGTTGCCAGCGTGGGCTGGTAACCAACGGCGGACGGCATACGGCCCAGCAGTGCGGAAACCTCGGAACCTGCCTGGGAGAAGCGGAAGATGTTGTCGATGAACAGCAGAACGTCCTGGCCACGATCACGGAAATACTCAGCGGTGGTAAGGCCGGCCAGACCGATGCGCAGACGCGCTCCGGGCGGCTCGTTCATCTGACCATAGACCAAGCAGGTCTTGTCAATAACGCCAGACTCGCTCATCTCGAGGAACAGGTCGGTGCCCTCGCGGGTACGCTCGCCGACGCCGGTGAACACCGAGGTGCCGCCGTGCTCCTGGGCGAGGTTGTTGATGAGCTCCTGAATCAGAACGGTCTTGCCAACGCCGGCGCCGCCGAACAGGCCTGTCTTGCCGCCACGGATGTAGGGCTCGAGCAGGTCGACGGCCTTGATGCCGGTCTCGAAGATCTCGGTCTTGGTGGTGAGCTCGTCGAAACGGGGCGCTGCATGGTGGATGGGGTAGAACTCCTCCACCTCGGGCATGGGCTTGCCGTCGACGGGCTTGCCCATGACGTTCCAAATGCGGCCGAGCGTCTTGGGGCCAACGGGCATCTTCATGGGCTCACCGGTATCGGTGGCGATGAGGCCGCGCTGCAGGCCGTCGGTCGAGGACATGGCGACCGTGCGGACGACGCCGCCCGGAAGCTGGCTCTCGACCTCGAGGATCGTGCTCAGATGACCGATCGGGGTCTCGGCCTCGACCGTGAGCGCGTTGTAGATCGGGGGCACCGCGCCGTCAAACTTGACGTCGACGACAGGGCCGATGATTCGCACGATGCGACCATCACCGGCAGTCGTCTTCTTGGTGGCTTCCTCGACCGCAAGCTTTACGGTGTTATTAGCCATTACTGTTCCTCCAATGCTGAGGCTCCGCCGACGATCTCGTTAATCTCGGTCGTGATCGAAGCCTGGCGCACGCGACTATACGTGCGGGTAAGGGTCGAGATGATCGCGGTGGCGTTTTCCGTCGCGGAGTGCATGGCCTTGCGGCGTGCACCCTGCTCGGCAGCCGCCGAATCGATCAGGGCCTGGTAGATGACCGTCAGGATATAAGACGGCACAAGCTTGCCGAGAACATGCTCGGGAGAGGGCACGAACTCGAACGTGGACGAGATGCGCTTAGGGGCGTCGGTCTCGTTCTTACGCGGACCGTGGGCCATAGCGATCATCTCGGGGTCGAGCGGCAACAGATGCTCGACGCGAAGCTCCTGATCCACGCGGTTCTTGGCGTGGTGGTAGACAAGCTCGACACGGTCAAGCTCACCGGCACGATACGCATCGCAGATATGAGAGGAGATCATGCGGGCCTGATTGAAATCGGGCTCAGAGGAGTTGCCCTCAAAGTGCATGACGACGTTTGCGCGGTCACGGAAATACGTGGCCGGTTTGCGCCCACACGTGATGATCTCGCACTCGATGCCGTCGTTCGCCCAAGAAGCGGCGAGCTTTTCGGCCGTGCGCTCCACCGTCGTATTGAAACCGCCGGCAAGGCCGCGGTCCGAGGCAATAACGACAATCAGGCCATGCTTGACGCTCTCATGCTTCTGCAGCATGGGATCGGTGCCCGAACAGGAGGCGTCGCCGGCGACCGTCAACATGACGTCGGTCAGCGCCTCCTTATAGGGCTCGGCCTGCTTGGAGCGATCGAGAGCACGACGGATCTTGGCCGTAGAGACCATCTCCATCGTGCGCGTGATCTGCTTGGTCGTGGTAACCGAGGAGATTCGCTTCTTAATGTCGCGAAGGTTGGCCATGGGGCTTAGTTCTCCTCTGATCCAGAAACATCCGAATGGTGCTTGGCCATGAACTGCTGCTTGAAGTCGCCGATGACGCGCAAGAGCTCAGCCTTGGTGTCATCATCGATCTTCTTGGCGCGAACCTTGTCGAGCAGCGAGCCAAAGCCATTGTCCATGTACTCGATGAGCTCGGCACGGAAAGGCAGCACGTCGGCAATCTCCAGGTCATCCAGGAAGCCCTCGTTGCCAGCGAACAGCGTAACGATCTGCTCGCCAACCTCAAACGGCTTGTAGCGCGGCTGCTTCAGGAGCTCGGTCATGCGGGCACCATGGGTCAGCTGCTTCTGAGTAGCCTCGTCAAGGTCGGAGCCAAACTGCGTAAAGCCAGCGAGCTCCTGATAGGAAGCGAGGTCCAGACGGAGGTTGCCGGCGACCTGCTTCATAGCCTTGGTCTGCGCATCGCCACCGACGCGGGACACGGAAATGCCCACGTCGACTGCCGGGCGCTGGCCCTGGAAGAAGAGCTCGGACTGCAGGTAGATCTGACCATCGGTAATGGAAATGACGTTGGTCGGAATGTAGGCCGAGACGTCGCCGTCCTGGGTCTCGATGATCGGCAGAGCTGTCATGGAGCCGTAACCGTTCTTCTTGGACATCTTGACAGCACGCTCGAGCAGACGAGAGTGCAGGTAGAAGATGTCACCAGGATAGGCCTCGCGTCCGGGCGGACGATGCAGCGTCAACGACATCTGACGGTAGGCCACAGCCTGCTTGGACAGGTCATCGTAGATGACGAGCACGTGGCCGCCGGGGTTGGTCTCGCTGGCGGGCTTGCCGTCCTCGCCGTTGTACATGAAGAACTCGCCGATAGCGGCACCGGCCATAGGCGCGATGTACTGCATAGGGGCGGAATCGGCAGCGGTGGCCGAAACGATGATGGTGTAGTCGAGCGCACCGTGCTGAGCGAGGGTCTCGCGGATGTTGGCAACCGTGGAGGCCTTCTGGCCGATGGCGACATAGATGCAGACAATGCCCTTGCCGCGCTGGTTGAGGATAGCGTCGATGGCGATGGCGGTCTTACCGGTCTTACGGTCGCCGATGATGAGCTCACGCTGACCGCGGCCAATAGGCACCATGGAGTCGATAGCGAGCAGACCGGTCTGAACCGGCTCGCACACCGGGGTACGATCGATGACGCCGGGAGCCTTGAACTCGATGGGGCGACGGTGCGTGGCGACGATGTCGCCCAGGCCGTCGATGGGCTGGCCGAGCGGATTGACGACGCGGCCGAGCATGGCACGGCTCACGGGGATATCCATAATGCGGCCAGTGGTGCGGCACTCGTCGCCTTCCTTGATGGAGTCGACGGCACCAAACAGAACGGCGCCGACCTCGTCACGGTCAAGGTTCTGGGCAAGGCCGAAGACGGTCTCACCGGTATCGGAGCTCTTGAACTCCAGAAGCTCGCCTGCCATGGCGCTCTTGAGGCCGGAGACGCGCGCGATGCCGTCGCCTACCTCGTCGACCGTTGAAACCTCATGCGTATCGACCGTCGCGGAGAGGCTCGTGAGCTGCTCCTGCAGTTTCTTGGCGATATCCTGGGCATTGAGGGTTTCGGACATTAGGCTTCACCTCCGTACGAATTAGCAGAGTTTGCGAGGGTCTCCTGCGCGATGCGCAGCTGCGTCTTGACGGAAATGTCACGACGCTCGCCGCGGGCCTCGAGCACCAGGCCGCCCACGATAGACGGGTCGACCTGCTCGATAAGGAATACCTTGCGGCCGAAGTCCTGCTCGCATTTCTTAGTGATGGTTTGACGCAGCTCGTCGTCGAGCGGGATCGCCGTGGTGACGGTCACGCCCACTACATCCTCGTCTTCCTCGGCAACATACTTAAAGGCAGCTGCCACCTTGGGAAGAAGGTCGAGCTGGTCGCGCTTGGACATGGTGTCGAGCACGGCGATGATCTCGGGGCTGGCAGAAGCCAAGCGCTCGACCATCTCGAGGTCCTCGAACACATGGTTCTCGGCCTTGGCGGCTTCCAAAAGGGAACGCGCGTAGGTCTCGAGCACCTTGTCCTGATAGCGGCTAGTCGGCATTCAGGCTACCTGCTTCCTGGATGTAGCGCTCGATGAGCTTCTTCTGCTCGGCATCGTCCTCGAGTGCCTCGCCCACGATCTTGGTGGCGACGGCAACGGACAGGTCGGCGATGGAGCTCGCGGCACCGGCATAGATGGACTTGCGCTCGTCCTCGACGGTCGTATGGGCCTTGGCGATGATCTCCTCGGCCTCCTTGTGAGCAGCCTCGATGATACGGGCACGCTCGGACTCGGCGTCCTTACGGGCCTCGAGAACGATGTCGGCAGCCTGACGACGGGCGTCGGTGACGATCGAGTCGGACTCAGCGCGCTTGGCGATAGCCTCCTGCTTGGTCTTCTCGGCCTCGTCGAGGCTCTCCTCGATCTTCTTGCCGCGCTCCTCCATGGTTTTCATGATGCCCGGCAGGGCGACCTTGGCCAGCACGATCCAGATAATCAGGAAGGCGATAAGCGCCGGGATGAACTCCGCCATCTTAGGGATGAGGATGTCCGCACCGGCGGCGCCGTCCTCGGCGAACGCGGAAACCGGCATGAGCAGCGCGGCCGCGGACGCGGAGAGTGCGATCGCGCTCTTCTGGGATGAAAGATTCATACTTGACGCTCCGTGCTATTTAACGATCAGCGCGACAACGAAGCCGATCAGAGCCAGAGCCTCGCCGAAAGCGGAGCCCATGATGAAGACGGTGAACACGCGGCCCTGGACCTCAGGCTGACGGGCCATAGCACCCGTAGCACCCAGAGCAGACAGGCCGATAGCAAGACCAGCGCCGATAACACCGAGACCGTAACCGATAACTCCCACGATTCCTCCTTTGTCGTGCGTGTCTTATTTCACGCAGGATAACCTTTTTATAACTGCCGGGCTCCATGGGTACGGGCACCGGCGGTTTAACGAATTGCCTTACCTTTAAGGCACGAACGGAAGACTACTCCTCCTCCGCGACCTCCTCTGCCTCGGAGACATACACGGCGGTAAGGACCGTGAAGACGTAAGCCTGGATGGCGCCGACCACAAGCTCGATCGCATAGATCAGGATGAGGATGGCAAGCCAGGCCAGCGAAGGCAGGGCGCCGACGGCGTGGGCCGCGGAAACCTGCTGAAGCAGCGGCTGCATGAACATGCTCGCCATGATGGCGAACGAGCCCATGACCACGTGTCCTGCGAACATGTTGCAGAACAGACGGACGGCAAGCGTGATGAGGCGCAGGAAGGTCGAGAAAAGCTCGACGACCCACACGAGCACGTTCATCGGGAAGCTCACGCCCTGCGGGGCGAGGCTCTTGATGTAGCCGATCACGCCGTGAGCCTTGCATCCGTAGTAGATGAAGTACACGAAGGCGAAAATGGCGAGTGCGGCGGTGGAGCCGATTGCGCCGGTGCCGGGCTTCATTCCCGGGATCAGGCCGATCATGTTATTGATCAGGATGAACAGGAAAAGCGAGCACAGGAACGGGAAGTGCTTCTTCCAGTTCTCACCCACGACACCCTTGCCGATATCGTTCTCGACGTACTCGATGATGTACTCGAAACCGTTGACGAAGAAGCCCTTGGGAACCAGGGTCTGCTTCTTCTTGAACACGGCCAGGACGATCAGGAGCACGATCGTGGAGACGATCAGCCAAAACGAGTACTGCGTGATGCCGCAGCTCAGATCGCCCACGACAGGGGTGGAGCTGAACTCGCTGACCAGATGATTAATCTCATCAGGCAGCTTTTCAAAAATTTCCACGACTTACCTTTCGACCTCATGAGGATCTCGCAGCGCCTTGGCGACGCGAACCGCGCAGGCGGCCATAAAGGCCACGAAGCCGATCGCCTCGCCCAGGAGGAACATGCGAAATGCCTCTCCGAACAACACAAACACAACCAAGGTAAAGACAAGCAACGCGATTGCCGAGACCGCGAGACTCACCATACCCTTGAGCATGTCCGCATTCTGCTTATCGTCAAGAACCGGCTTGAGCGTAAAGACAAAGGGAAGGAAGGCAATCGCGCCCGCGATGGCACCTGCAACGATAGCGAGCAGATCGGCTATCTGAAACACTGGCGTCCTCACTTTCCTTTTTTATCGCCTCACAGGACAGTTCCCGCCAAACATTGGTGACTATTGTACGAGCCAATCGCTAAAGTACAACCGAAAAAAGCATCGGTTAATACGCACCTGTTCGTTTTCTTAAGACCTTCTTTATGCCGCAGGTACGGTAATACGTTTTTCTCGAACCCTGCAGGGCAAAACGTCCGTTAACAGGAGTGCGCGCGGTCGTCTTTTGCTCGCCCGCGCGCACCATTTCTTCGTATTTTCGACGTTAGCCGGTATGGCCCAGAGATTACAGCGTGCCGTAGATGCGGTCGCCGGCGTCGCCCAGGCCGGGAACGATGTAGGCAGCTTCGTTGAGATGGTCGTCGATGGCGCAGGTATAGATATGCACATCGGGGTCCTTCTCAGTCAGCGACTTGAGGCCCTCGGGGGCAGCGACGATGCACAGCATGCGGATGTCCTTGACACCGCGCTCGCGCAGGTAGCTGATGGCCATCTCGGCCGAACCGCCCGTGGCGAGCATGGGGTCGACGACCAGGCAGATGCGCCGGTCGATATCCTTGGGCATCTTGCAGTAATACTCATGCGGCTCATGGGTAACCTCGTCGCGTTCCATACCGATGTGGCCTACGCGAGCGGAGGGCACCAGGTCGAGAATGCCGTCGACCATGCCAAGGCCCGCACGCAGGATGGGCACGATGGCGAGTTTCTTGCCGGCGAGCTGTTTGAACGTGGCGGTAGTGATGGGGGTCTCGACCTCGACGTCTTCCATAGGCAGGTCGCGCATGGCCTCGTAGCCGTCAAAAAGCGCGAGTTCGCGCACGAGCTGGCGGAACTGGTTGGTGCCGGTGTTTTTGTCGCGCAGGATCGACAGCTTGTGCTGGACGAGCGGATGATCGACAAGCGTCACACGGGACGCATCGTAGGTGACGGTCATGGGTTGATTGCCCCTTTCGTTGCGGCCGCAAAACGGCCTTGCTGACAAGGCGCGCAGCAACGTTGCCGCCGCACGCCATGCATAAGTTTAGCGGTTTGTTGTATCGAGCAGCCCATCGCAGCCCTACTGTGCAGCACTGAGCGAGCGCTTGACTGCATCACGCCAGCCCGCAAGGTTTTGCTCGCGACGCTCGGCGGACATATGGGGAAGAAAGGTCCTAACGATCTGGGCATTTTGCTCCAGCTCTTCAAGGTCTTCCCAATAGCCGACGGCAAGACCCGCCAAGTACGCGGCACCGATTGCCGTGGTCTCCACCGTCTCGCATTGCAGCACGGGGATATCCAGCAGGTCGGCCTGGAATTGCATGATGAACTCGTTGCGTGAGGCGCCGCCATCGACGGACAGGCGCTCAATCGAAAGTCCCACGTCCTGCTCCATGGCGCGCAGCACGTCATAACTCTGGTAGGCCATGGACTCGCAGGCCGCACGCACAATGGTCGCGCGACTCGAGGCACCGGTCAGGCCGCACACGATACCGCGGGCATGCGGATCCCACCAGGGAGCGCCCAGGCCAGCGAAGGCGGGGACGAAGTAGCAGCCCTCGTTGTCGTTGATCGAAGCGGCGAGTTGCGCGGACTCGCTCACACTCGAGATGATGCCCATGTTGTTGCGCAGCCAGTTCATGGTTGAGCCGGCGGCAAAGATAGAACCCTCGAGCGCATAGCTGATCTTGCCGTCCGCGGCGATACCGATCGTGGAGACCAGACCGTTCTTGGATTCGACGATCTCGTCACCGGTGTTCATGAGCATAAAGCAGCCCGTGCCATAGGTGTTTTTGGTCTGGCCGGGATAGAAGCAGCAGTGGCCGAACAGCGATGCCTGCTGGTCGCCCGCCACGCCCATGATGGGCGGCATGTTGGTCATGATGTCGCTCGCGACGCGGCCGTAGTCGCCCGAGCTCCAGCGAACCTCGGGCATCATGGAACGTGGAACGTCAAAGAGCGCCAGCAGGTCGTCGTCCCAATCGAGCGTATGGATATTAAAGAGTGCCGTGCGGCTGGCATTGGTGTAGTCGGTGGCAAAGACCTGGCCGCCGGTGAGGTTGTAGATGAGCCAGGTGTCGATGGTGCCAAACATGAGGTCGCCCGCCGCCGCGCTCTCGCGTGCGCCGTCAACGTTGTCGAGAATCCACTGCACCTTGGAGGCCGAGAAATACGGGTCAAGCGTAAGTCCCGTGCGGGAGCGCACCAGCTCCTCGCAACCCTGTTCAACCAACGCGTCGATCGCCGGCGCGGTACGACGGCACTGCCATACGATGGCGTTATAGATGGGCTGGCCGCTCACGCGGTCCCAGACCACCGTGGTCTCGCGCTGGTTGGAGATGCCGATGGCGGCGATGCGATCGGAATGGATGCCGCTCTTAAACTGAACCTCCATCATCACGCCGATCTGGCTGGCAAGCACCTCCGTGGGATCCTGCTCCACCCAGCCGGGGCGCGGGAAGCTGGTTTTGACGCTACGACGCGCCTGGGCAACGATGCAGCCGTATTCGTCGACAATGGCCGCGAGTACCGAGGTAGTGCCGCAGTCGAGCGCCATGATGTAGGAACCGCCAAAGTTAAACGAGGCATCTTCCATGCCCAGGCTGCCCAGATTCAACGACATCGCTTACACCCTTCTATTGCATCGGGTCGGACAGGACCCGCTCGATCTCTGATGCGGGAAGTGCGCCTTGGCGCAGGATCTGGAGCCCGCCGTGCTGGAACGACACGATGGTCGAGGCGTCGCGACACGGGGTCTCACCGGCGTCGACGGCAACATCGACCCCCTCCAGGATGCGACCCTCGACGGCGGCAAAGCTTGCCGGCGAAGGCGCGCCGTGTGTGTTGGCGCTCGTGCAGGCAAGGGGACTGCCGCAGGCGCGGATGAGCGCTTGGACCACGGGAGAGGCCGAAGCGCGCAGGGCCACGGTGTCGTCGGCAGCGCGCATAAAGGTCGGCACGCAGGGGGTTGCCTTGACCACGATAGTCAGGGCTCCCGGCCAGCATCGTCGCGCGAGTACGCGGGCATCTTCCGGGATATCCACGCCATAGCGGTCGAGTGCTTCGACGCCATCGACCAGCCAAGCGACGGTTTGCGTGAGCTCACGTTGCTTGAGAGTGAAGATACGGCGATAGCCGGTGCCGAGCGCAGGAACTGCGGCGCCATTGACGGCAGCCTGCGGATCGCGCGGCCACGATGGGAATTCGCTTGTATCTTGGGGCACGGCATCCGAGAAGGCGTTGACTGCCACGGCGACACCGTAGACGGTCTCGGTCGGAATCAAGGCCAGGCCGCCGCGGCCGAGCACCTCGGCCGTGCGCTCGACGGCAAGCCGATGCGGCTCGCGCGTTCCCTCGTATACCCGATAGACCGTCTGCATGTGTATGCCAGCCCCTTACGCTCCGGTGCAAGTTTGTTTACTGTGGGGCATTCTCGCACGAAACATTCAACCTATTTGCCCAGAGCGCATGTTGGTTTGGTGAGCGGCTCTAGTAGTCGGTGAAAGTGAGGGGGTTAATTGAAGATTTTTAGCGCGCAAGCGTAACGGTACGATCGGGAAACTCGATGCTTGCAACCAGTTTTCCGCCGAGGCTCTCTGCGTACCTGCTCAGCGTGTCGAGCCTCATCGAACCCAACTCCCCACGCTCGAGCTCGGATACACGTTTTTGAGAAACGCCCATCGACTGGGCGACCGACGCCTGTGTTAGATCTTTTAACCTGCGAATCTGAGCAAGCTTATAGGCTTCGATACGATCGCGAGTCCTCTCCTGCTCGGCGGTAATGGAGTCGCGTGTTATCCCGCGAGATTCCATATACTCATGCAGTTCCATCTCGATCGAGCCTCCTTACGTGGCGACGGTATATTTGCTCGGCCCTTGGAATGTTGATCGCATACCAACCGTTCCATTTTGCCCTTGACGATCCCGCTCGCGACTTATCACCCGCCAATAGCAATACCGCCTGGCGCTTGGGGTCAAAGGCGAAGAGGATGCGAATCACCTGCCCACCACACGACGTCACTCTCAGCTCCTTTAAATGATGAAGCTTCGAGCCCTTTACGCGGTCAACCAGCGGACGACCAAGGCTGGGACCTTCCTTCTCGAGCACCAAAAGGTCTGCATAAATCTGCTTCAGCGTAGCTTCATCCTGCTCATCAAGCCAAGGTTCAATGTAATCAAGCACGATACGGTACCGATGCAGCTGATTTGATATACCTTTCTCCTTCTATAGTAGAAGTTTTACGGTATATTGCAAGGACAAACTTGCGCAAATGTCTATTTATTCAGCTTAAATACGCTGTTTGGGCTCGGTGACGATGGCTCGAACGATGCGGGGACGATCGGTGAGGTCGTGGACGATACGCACGTCCGAAAGGCCTGCCTGGCGACAGAGCTCGGCCGCGGCATCGAGGGCGCCCTCGTAGAGCTCGCAGGCAAACAGGCCGCCGGCGCGCAGCATGTAAGGCGCCGCATTGAGCAGGCGGCGGAAGATGTCCAGGCCGTCGGCACCGCCCTCGAGCGCCAAGTCGGGCTCAAAGTCCTTGACCTCGTGCGGCAGCGAGCGCATGACGCCGGTCGGGATGTAGGGCGGGTTGGAAACGAGCACGTCGAAGGTGCCCCACTCGTCGTGGGGAATGGAGCTCACCAGGTTGGTGAGACTAAAGGCAACCTCATCTGCCGTGAGGCCGAGCGCGTCGCGGTTTTTGGTGGCCAGATCGATGGCGCGTGGCTCGATATCGGTGGCGGTGCAGGTAACGTGGCCGCGGCGCTCCCAGGCAAGGGAGAGCGAGATGCAGCCCGTGCCGCAGCCGACCTCGAGAACGCGGGCGATACGGGGCTCGGCTGGGGCAGGCGCAGCGGCATCCTGAGCCGAAGCCGTCTCCTGGCCGGCACCCTCGATGGCGATGCCGTATTCGTCGAGCTCGGGCTCGGCGGCTTCCGCGGCTTCGGCTTCTGCTGCCTGCGCGGCGGCTTCCTCGGCCTCGCGGTCGGCCAGCTCCTCGGCATAGGCGCGGCTGCCCAATACGTCGCCGCCTAGCGCCGCCTCGTCGGCGGCCGTCAGGTTAGCGGCACGGCGCTCGGCGGTCGCGCGTTCGTCTGCCAGCGCGGCCTCGGCCTTGCGTGCCTCCTCAACCTCATCGTTCCAGGGCAGCTCAACGCGCTGACGGGCGGCAGCCTCGGGGCTCAGCACCTCGGCATCCAGATAATTGAGGACTTCCTCGACGAGCATCTCGGTCTCGGGACGCGGAATGAGCACGCCGGGGGCGCACGCGACGTCGATCATGCGAAACTGCGTGCTGCCGGTGATGTACTGCAGCGGTTCACCTTTAGCGCGACGAACAACGGCCGCGTGCATGGTCTCGAGCTGAGCCGCGTTAAGCGTCTCGTCCATACGCATATATAGGTCAATGCGTGCCAGGCCCGTGGCGGCGCACAGCAGCCACTCGGCAGAAAGACGGGGGTGCTCCTCGCCGCGCTCGGCCAGGTACTCCTTGGTCCACTCGAGACAACGCTTGATGGTCCAAATCTCGTTTGCCATGGGGCCCTCCCCTCTTAAGCGCCGGGCGGCGCGCGAATGTCGGAGCAGATTGTACGCGAGGCCAGCGCTTGGCAAGGGACAATTGAAGGCGATTATCGAGAATCAGCCCAGAATTTTGCTTGGAACCTGCCTGAAATGTTCATTCGCCGACGTCTAGATTTGCATTCGTCAAGCTTTTGGCAAGGTTGCCCAAAACTGACCAATATCTAACCAAGAACTTGCCAAATCACTTGACGCGCGACGCGGTAAAAATCACCCCGCGACTTCTTGAACGGTTTTTCGAGCAATATTTTCAATAGCAGATGAATGCCGCTAATTTCTTTGAGCAGGTAGCCGACTTCATGGCCATCAAAGCCGATTGAATAACATCTCAAAGCAATGTGCCCAACCTAGTCATTTAAGAACGTCCCCAATGACTACCTCTAAGGCGCCGCAGGTTGAGCATACCGCATCCGGAGCAAGGCAGCGCCGCAGGTAGAGGACGGACAGCGAGCGGGTCGCATTTGAGACAAGGTGACGTGAAACGAAAGGGCGCTGACCTTCTGGTCGCGCCCTTGAAGTTGAACGTCAGATTGTCCAAATGCGGCCCGCGCAGCGTCGGCTGGTCCGCCGTTCGGTAGAACGGCGGAACCTACACAGCCTGTGCCAGCTTCTCGGCTCGCTCGGCGGCGGCGAGCGCCTCGATGACGGTGCCGAGTTGATCGCCCAGAAGGACGCCGTTATAGGTGGAGTTGAAACCGATGCGGTGATCGGTCACGCGGTCCTGGGGCTGGTTGTAGGTACGGATCTTCTCGGAACGGTTGCCGTGGCCGATCTGGCTTTGGCGCTCGGCACCGAGCTCTGCCTGCTGCTTCTCGAGTTCCATCTCGTACAGACGGGCGCGCAGCATCTGCATGCAGACCTCGCGGTTCTGGATCTGGGAACGCTGCTCCTGCGACTGCACCACGGTGTTGGTGGGCAGGTGGGTGATGCGCACGGCGGAGTAGGTGGTGTTAACGCACTGACCGCCAGGGCCGGAGGCGCAGTAGGTGTCGATGCGCAGGTCGGACTGGTTGATCTGGACGTCGATCTCCTCGGCCTCGGGAAGTACGGCGACGGTAGCCGTGGAGGTCTGAATGCGGCCCTGGGACTCAGTCTTGGGAACGCGCTGGACGCGGTGCACGCCGGACTCGAACTTCATAACGGAGTAGACGCGGTCGCCCTCGACCTTGAACTCAATGGACTTAAAGCCACCGGCCTCGCTGGGGCTGGAGTCGAGCACGGTGGTCTTCCAGCCGCGCGACTCGCAAAAGCGCTGATACATCTTGTACAGGTCGCCGGCGAAGATGGCCGCCTCGTCGCCACCGGCGGCGGAGCGAATCTCGACGATGGTGTTCTTGTCGTCGTTGGGGTCACTCGGGATGAGCATGTACTTGATGTCTTCCTCGAGCTGGGGAAGCTTTTCCTCGTTCTCGGAGATGTCCATCTGGAGCATCTCCTTCTCGTCCGCATCGCTGGTGTCGCGGAGCATCTCCTTGGCGGCCTCGATGTCATCGAGCGCGCCGATGTACTCGCGCGAGGCAGCGATGAGGTCGGACTGGTGTGCGTACTCCTTGTTGAGACGCGTGAACTCCTTGATGTCGGAGGCGACGGCCGGGTCGGAAAGCTTCTTCTCGAGCTCCTCGTAGGCCTTAATGATCTTTTCGAGCTTGTCGCGCATGGCGGGACTCCTTTATGTGCGTGAAGGCGAAAATCGGCAGAGTTGATGGGGCGCGCGGCGCCACTGCGGGGGTAAGCCCAGCTAGAACATGTCGATCTTCAGATACATGCGCATCCCTTCGCGTATGAGGTACATAGTTGCGGTCTAACCCATACATGATAGCGTGCGCAGGCAAACCTGCATATAACCCGCACGGAATCCGACAAAGGGACAGTCCCTTTGTCGGATTCTAAAGCGTATGGATCAGGACGACGAGGAAGCGGACACCCTGGAGGTAGGCGCGGCGGGTAATGCGCTCGTTGGTGCCGTGGACGCCGCGATCGCACTCGTCATCGTCGACCACAAAGGCCGAGAAGCGAATGCACTCGGAGCAAATGCGCTGGTAGTTGGCAGCGTCGGTCGCGCCGATCACGGTCGAGGGGACAATCGCCAACGGCTCGGATGATCCGTTTTCCTCCGTCCCCTTTGGATCACGGAAATAGCGGGCGGCGATGGAGCGAACCGCCTCGAGTCCCGGTCCGCCGATGCGCGGAGACGGCGAGGGTTCGGAGCTGCCGGGGCCGAGCTCGACCTCGACACGGTCGGCAAGGCCCGCCGCGGCAACCGCCTCGCGGCAGCGGGCCACGACATCGGCCACGCTCGTGCCCTCGAGCATACGGAAATTGATATTGGCCCACAT
This sequence comes from Collinsella aerofaciens, assembly GCF_020709435.1. Lineage (GTDB taxonomy): Bacteria > Actinomycetota > Coriobacteriia > Coriobacteriales > Coriobacteriaceae > Collinsella > Collinsella aerofaciens_AU. The sequence continues at coordinate 28,201 of NZ_JAJFDP010000013.1, read as the reverse complement.
ATCCTGCGGCATTACGTTGGCGCCGGTGCTGCCACCCTCGACCTGCGTGGGCGCGCAGGTGGTGGTCACGAGCGGATAGAGCTTCTTGCTGGCGAGGCAATCGCGCACGATGGTGTCCTTGTTGGAGGCAATCTCGTCGGCCGTGTAGAGCCCCAACTCGACGAGCTGGGCGGCAAGCAAGTCGGTCACGCGCGTCGGCCACTCGATATCACAGATTGCGGTGATGGCACGGCTGAGCACCTCGAGCGATGTGCCACCGTAGGGGTTGGACGAATGCCCGCCCTCACTCTTCGTCTTGAGCACGATATCGGCATAGCCCTTCTCGGCAAGGTCGGCGTGCATGAGCCAGTCCTCGCCCGCGCTGTACTCGGCAGCCGAAACGATGCGGTAGTCGCCCTCGTCGATCAGGTACTCAAGCTCAATGCCGCGCTCCTCGAGCGCGCGGCCGATGGCGCCTGCGCCGTACTGCGTAGTCTCCTCGTCCTGGCCAAAGGCGAGCAGCAGGGTACGCTTGTGCTCCCAGCCGTGTGCGAGCGCATACTCAACCGCCTCGAGAATGCCTGCGACCTGGTCTTTCATATCGATGGCGCCGCGACCCCAAATGTAGGTGTCGTCCACATGTCCGCTAAAGGGGGCATGCGTCCAGTCAGCCTCGGTGCCGGGTACCACGGGAACCACGTCCATGTGGCCCATGAGCATGACCGGCTTGAGGGCGGGGTCGGTGCCGGCAAGCGTCACGAGCAGCGAATGGTCGATGAGCTCGACCTCGCCCGTCGCAAACACGCGCGGCCAGCCCTGCTGCATATAGGCGCGCAGGTCGTCAAACGCCTGCCAGTCCACCGTCTGGGCATCCATGCTCGAAATCGTCGGAAACGACAGCACGCGGCCCAGGCGCTCGCACGCACCAGCTTCGTCCAAATCGGCAAAATCATCCTCATGCGCAAAGAAGCGCCAAACCTCGGCCATGACATCCTTTCGATTGTGATGACGAGGGCCGCCCCACGGGAGCGGCCCTGTCATGCAAACATTTGCGGTCGGTTACTTGTCCTCGAGATAACGCGAGAGGAACTCGCGGGTGCGCTGGTGTTTGGGGTTGCCAAAGATCTCGGCCGGCGCGGCGTCCTCGAGCACCACGCCCTTATCCATAAAGACCACGCGGTCGGACACGGTTCGGGCAAAGGCCATCTCGTGCGTGACGACGACCATGGTCATGCCGTCGGCAGCGAGCTTGCGCATGACCTCGAGCACCTCTCCCACGATCTCGGGGTCGAGTGCGGAGGTCGGCTCGTCGAACAGCATGATCTGCGGATTCATGCATAGGGCACGAGCGATGGCAACGCGCTGCTTTTGGCCGCCGGACAGGCGACCCACGGCGGCGTGCGCGAACTTCTCGAGCCCCACGCTCGTCAGATGCTCCATCGCGACCTTCTCGGCCTCGGCCTTGCTCATCTTTTTGAGCGTGACGGGCGCGAGCGTGCAGTTATCGAGCACATCCATGTTGTTGAACAGGTTAAAGCCCTGGAACACCATGCCGATGTCCTCGCGCAGCTTGTTGATGTTGCAGCGCTCGGCCGTGAGGTCCTGGCCGTGGAACCAGATGTGGCCCGCGTCCGGGGTCTCGAGCAGGTTGAGGCAGCGCAGGAAGGTCGACTTGCCCGAACCCGAGGCGCCGATGATGGTGACGACCTCGCCGGGGTTAACGGACAGGTCGATGCCCTTGAGCACCTCGAGCGAGCCGAAGCTCTTGCGCAGGCCCTCGACGCGGATGAGCGGCTCATTGGTCTGTGCGGCGGCCGCAACGCCGGTAATGGCGGTATCTGCCATGATGATTCTCCTCGTCTTTAGCCTAGTTGGAGCTGGGCAGCGTGACCGGAGCCTCGGCGCCGAGCTTTTTGCCAAAGGCCTCGAGCAGGCGGCTCGCCACGAGCGTCAGGATCAGGTAGACCACGAGCGCCACGCAGTAGACTTCCATCTGGCGATAGTACACGCCGGCGACGGTGGTGGTGGCGTACATGAGGTCGAACACGCCGATAACCGAGAGCACCGACGAGTCCTTGATGTTGATAATGAGCTCGTTGGTGAGCGCCGGAATCGCGTTTTTAATGCCCTGGGGGAACACGACTTTGCGCATAGCTTGCCACTGCGACAGGCCCAGCGAGCGTGCTGCCTCGGCCTGGCCGGGATCGATGGACTCGATGCCGCCGCGCAGGACCTCCATCATGTAGGCGGTGGAGTTGAGCGAGATGGTGACGAGGCCGGCGGTGAAGGTGCTCCAAATCTGGTTGGCCTGAGCGGTCTCGAAGCCCATGCCGCGCAAAACGGTGAAGCCCGCGTAATAGATGAGCAGACCCTGGACCATCATGGGCGTGCCGCGCACGATGGTGGAGTAGACGGTCGCAAAGCCGCGGCCGATACTCTTAAAGAAGCGCACCAGGTCGTTATCCACGCGGTCGAACGTCTGAATACGCAGGAACACAAAGAGCAGTGCCAGGAAGAATGCGATGACGGTGCCGAAGGTGGCAAGCGCGATGGTGATCTCGATACCGCGAATGAAGAAGTCCCCGCTCTTGTAGGTCATGTAGACCAGGCTCGACAAAAAGTCGCTGGGGTTGGAATCCGAGACAATGCTCACCTGCACCAGGTCGATAAATGACATGACGCAGCGGTCGACAAAGAAGATCGCCGCAATAGCAACGACGACATAGCTGCCTAGGCGCGCGCCGCGACGGAAACGCTCGGAAACAAACGGCGATTTTTCGCGATAGTCGTTCCAGTGCATGAGCTTGGTGACCAGCGCCGCCGCCGACACGACGAGCCAGGCCCAAAGGATTGCCCAGAGGCAGTCTTGGAAGATACCGGTGGGGGCCAAGAAGCTCAGCGGCGTGGGGTTGCGTTGGCTAAACGCCAGGCCGAGCGCCGCGATAACACTCGTGCCCAGGTATACATAACGGTGGTCGGCCTTGATAAAGGAGGCCAGGCGATTAATGGTTTTCATGCTGCCTCCCTATGCCGGCTGACGGTCGAGGCACGCGCCCCACATTTGGTCGCGCTCCTCTTGGCTAATGCCCTTGAGTGTCTTGTCGATGAGCTTAAGCAGCTTGTCCGAGCCCTTGCGGCAACCGACATTTGCCGTGACCTCCTGCTTAAAGCCCTCGCCCTCGGCAAACTGGATGGGGACGATACCGGGATTTTGGGCCATATAGCCCTTCTCATTCTCGGTGTTGTAAGTCACGGCGTCGCAGGTGCCCTGCAGCAGATTCGAAAACACCGTGGGGACCGAGTCGACCGGGTTTTTGTGGACAACGCCCGGGATCTCGTCGATGACGGTATCGAGCATGGTGTCCTTTTGCCCGAGCACCGTAGCGCCGCTAAAGTCGCTGAGCTTGGTCGCGTTTTGGTAGGGGGAACCCTCTTTTACGAACAGGCCAAAGTAGCCAATGAAGTACGGATCGGAAAAGCCAACGGACTCCTCGCGCTCGGGCGTGGCGCTCATGCCGGCAATGATGAGGTCGATCTGGCCGTTGTTGAGCGAATCGATAAGACCCGAGAAGCTCTGTTTGACGGCAACGGGCTCGCCGCCGAGGGCCTTGCAGACGATCTTGGCGATCTGCACGTCGTAACCATCGGCATAGGCGCCCTGCACGTTGTCGATGGGGATGGTGTACTCGCTGGCTTCGGAGACCTGCCAGTTGTACGGGGCGTAGGCCGCCTCCATGCCAATGCGGATCTTGTCCTTGCCGATCACGGAATCGGACAGGTCGTCGCGACCGCCGCCCGTCGTGGGCCGAACCACCTTGAGCGTTGACGGGCGCTGACAGCCGGCAAGCGCGCCGGCGACGACGGAAGCGCTCGCAGCGAGAGCGCTACCCAAAAAGATGCGACGGCTGCATACCGGCTGTGGATGCGCGTCGCGTTGATGGGGAGAATGCATAATCTGCCTTCCCTGTTGAATCGTATGCTGACGACTTAACAGGATATACGCCAGCAACTAGCAGCGCAGCACAAGCTCGAAAAATTAATAGACACGCGGTAGTCATTGGGGACGCCGATGTTTTGGCAATGCCGGCGAGCGACGTCCAGAGCGAACAAGTGGCATGAAAAAGGCAAGGCATGACCAGAAGGTCTATGCCTTGCCTTTTGAATGACAACTTGTCGCTCTGGACGACGCGCAGCATCGACCGAGCGGCGGAACCTCTAGAGCAAGGTAACGCTAAAACTGCGCTTGTCCGTCTCGCCCGGGGCCAGGGTGATGGTGTTGACCTTGTGCTCAAAGACATCGTCCTCGGTGTCCATGGTGGTATGACCGGTCCAGGGCTCGAGCGCCACAAACGGAGCGTCGTTGGCGGCAGACCACACGCCAATGTACTTAAAGCCCTCAAAGTCGATCTTGACGCCGTGACCCGACTTGCGGCCGCGCAGCGTGAGCGTGGAGCCCGGGGTATCGGTGAACATGATGGCGTCGTTATCGAAGCTGCGGTGCGTGATGGGCAGCACGTCCGAGTTATCGGGAGCCTTGTAGCTGCCCTCGAACGTCATAAGACCGTCGGGCGTGATGATGGGAGCCTCGTTAGTCCAAGCCTCGGTAAACGCCAGCTCGTAATCCTCGAATGCCTCGTCCTCGGCACCGGGAGCCGGTACGTTAAACGCAGGGTGGCCGCCCACCGAGAACGGCAGGTCCACGTCGCCGGTATTGGTGACGGCAAAGGTCTGCGTGAGGATGGCGTCGCCGGTCAGGGCATAGGTCATGTTGAGCTTAAAGTGGAACGGAAAGGCCTTGAGCGACTCGGACGTGTCGGTGATCTCGTACGTTACCGAGGAGCCGTCCTCCGAAACCTCGACCAGCTTGTGCTCGACGATGCGCGCGAGTCCGTGGCGCGGCATCTCGCAGGTGCCGGCCGCAGACGTTGCCGTGTTGTTGCGCAGCGAACCCACAATGGGGAACAGGATGGGCGCATGCTTGCCCCAAAAGGCGGGGTCGCCCTGCCACAGATACTCGTTGCCGTTGAGAGCAAGGCTCGTGAGCTGGGCGCCCATGGAATCGATGGCCGCGGTGAGGCCGCCGCGCTTGATGGTAGTGACGGTAGACATGCTACTTCCTCCAAAAGTAAACAATAGTGTCGAGGGCTATTGTCCCACTCTTGGCGGCGGGACGGGACGGCAGGCGATTATTGAGTAGCCATAGCGGAATGAGCGGCGAGCGCCTACTGGGTATCTACGTAAAGGTCAAACCCGCCCTGTGGCGTGGTGTCGACCGTATCGGGCGCCTGCGAGTTAAAGCTCACGGGAACCATGCGCTTTGAGGCACGGAAGCGCGTGCCGTCGGTGGCGACGGGCGGTTCATCGACGGTGAGCTCGTAGTCGCCGGGCTTAAGTTCGATGCCGTCACCAGCGGAATTGACGTATTGATACTCGTCAATCGTCTGCCCTTTGAGCGTGCGCCCCACGATATGGATGAGCATTTGGCTGTCGCCGCGCGCGGTGTCCCACGTCGCGCCGTCCTTGACCTCGACCGACACATGTACCGAGCGCGTGCGGCCGAGCGATTGCTCGACAGACATCTCGACCCTGGCGGCGTCTTTTCGCTGCTGCTCGACATGGCTCCAGACGTTTCCAATTACCGAGCATGCGATAACGCCGGCCATGAAGGCGATAAGGATGGGGCCAAGCGGAGAGCGACGTCCTGCATCTTCCTCGCGAGACAGATTGGGGCGACGTGTGGGTGCGGGCGCCTGAGCGCCCTGCGAGGGCACGTCGAGAATACTGAAGGATGCCGTGCTGTCGGGATCGATGGTGTGACGCGGCTGCGGGGTCTTTGCCGGCGAGATCGACATGTCGGCTGGCTCGCCGAGCGTGGCCGTAGCGTCGGCCTTGGCCTCGTCTGCCTCGGCCTGGGCCCAAGCTTGTTCGAAGGTCAGGGGCTCGACGGGATCGAGGGCGGCGTCCGAGTCGGCGGCGACGTCGTTGCCGGTCTCGTCCTCGTCGCTCGACACGCCACGCGGCGTAGGCTCGTCCCACCCCTCGTCCGGAGTCTCACCCTCGCTATACCACCATTCAAAGTTATCGATATCCATACGGGGCGCCCCTTAGGCCTCGCAAATAAACACTCGCTAGTCTTATACCCCCAGACGACACCGAAGCTCACCCGCGCCGGACACGAAAACCGTCACAACATTCGACGCTTTTCCTCGAATTCGAGATTTTCATCGAATGTTGTGATGGTTTGGGCGACTGGCCGGCAGCGCAATGTGACAAAGGGACTGCCCCTTGTCACATCCGGAGGGCGACGGGGATTTGGATGCAGCAGAAATCCTCTTGATGGGACTCGTCGTAGCTCGTGGTGTCCAGGTAGCAAAAATCGAAAGCGTTGCCGATGGGCTGGAGCGCGTGCCTGTCCATGCAGGTCACGATGGCGCGAATGCCCTCGGGCTCGTACGGCATACCCCAGCGACTCATGCACAGGTACGTGCCCTCGGGCAGCACCTCGACGCCAATCTCTGCCAGCTCGGCAGGATCGCTCGGCAGTATTTCCTCAGCACCGCGCGGCAGCACGGCAAAGGAGCCGGCACCGGCGATGGGGTCGTCGGAATGCAGCGCCTCGCGACGCAGCATGGCGCCCCAACCGCGCATGGGGCGTGTGCCCGTGAGCGCACGCATGCGCAGAATCGCCCGCATGAGCGTGGGGTGCAGCATCGAGCGGCCACGCTCGATATCGCTCGGGAACTCCTCAAAGACCACGTAGCGGCGCTCGAATTGCTTGAGCTCCGGTTTGCCCTCGCGCTCGCGCCAATAGACCGCCTCGTCGTAAAAACTCAGCCGCTCCTGCACGCTCGCGCGCTCGGCTTTGAGCCCGGCAATCTGCTCGTCGAGCGCCTGCACCCGCGAGCGCAGGTGATCGGTCATCTCTCCAATGTCGAACGTCGAGGTCAGGCGATCGATCTCATCGAGTTCCAGCCCCAAGTCGCGCAGCATGCAGATCAGACGCATGAGCGGGATCTGCGTGGGCGAATAGAAACGGTAGCCTTTTTCGTTAACCACGGCGGGTTTAAACAGACCGATCTTGTCGTAGTAGATGAGCGTTTGGCGCGAAACGTTAAACAAGCTCGCCATCTCGCTAATCGCATACATACCCGTCTGCATAGGTCCTCCCGACACACCCTTTGACACGAAAAGCCCGCCGCCCACAGGGGCAGCGGGCTCAAACACTACTCGTATCCTACCCTAAAGATGCCTATGACCAGCGCTTATAGTTGGCGCACGACACGCCGACGGCCTCGAGTGCCTTGGCGGCGATGTGATGCACCGCCTCATCGAGCGTGGCAGGGCCGTTGTAAAACGTGAGCATGGGCGGCATGAGCATGACGCCCGGCACGCGCGCCAGGCGTGCCATGTTGTCGACATGGATCGCACTGAAGGGCGTCTCGCGCACCATAAGCACCAGGCGGCGCTGCTCTTTCATCTGCACATCGGCCGCACGCAGCAACAGGTTTTCGCTGTAGCCGCTCGCGATGCCGGCGAGCGTCTTCATGGAGCAGGGAGCCACGATCATGCCGTCGACCGGATAGGTGCCGCTTGCGATGGCAGCGCCAATGTTCTTGTTGTCGTAGACCACATCGGCATAGCACGCAAACTCGTCGAGCGTCATGCCGAGCTCCTGCTCGATGGTGATCTCTCCCCCACGCGTGACGACAAGCGCCGACTCAGCGCCGGCCTGGCGCAGGCATTTGAGGCATTCAAGGCCCAGTGCCGCACCGCTGGCGCCAGACACGCCAACGACAATGCGACGGGGACGAACAAAAGACTCAGGCATGACAACTCCTTAACTACTTGGTAGGGCTACTTACTAGAAGGCGAGCTCGGCGGCCCACTTGTCCTTGTCGATCTCCATGAACTGCGAGCGGATGAAGTTCTTCTTGAGGTTAAACGGAACCGTGCAGTCGAAGATGGCCTTGCAGGCGATACCGTGCTCGCGGATCGAAGGATCGAACGCGGGGTCGTTGGACGGATCGAGCACGTGGCAGTGGCAACCGGGGATGGTGATGAGGTCCACGTCGGCCTGGAAGCGCGTGGTCATGGCCCACATCACGTCGCTCATATCGAAGATGTCGACATCCTCGTCGACAAGGATGACGTGCTTGAGCTCGGAGAACGCCGAGAAGGCGAGCATGGCGGCGTTGCGCTGACGGCCCTCGTCATTTTTGCTCGACTTCTTGAACTGCATGATGGCAACGAACTTGCCGCCACCGCAGGGAGCGGCGTGAACGTTGAGCAGGCGGCCCGGGATAGCGGTCTCGACCATCTTGTAGATGGAGGCCTCGGTGGGGATACCGGCCATGGACACGTGCTCGTGCGAAGGGCCGATGCAGCTCTCCATAATGGGGTTGACGCGCGTGGTGACGGCGGTGATCTTGATCACCGGGCAGACCTTGGCGCCACCGGTGTAGCCGGGGAACTCGGGCATGGCGTAGCCGTGGCCGTTGACATCCTCGTTGATGGTCTCGTCGTGCATGAGGTAGCCCTCGAGCACGTACTCGGCATTGGCAATGCACTTCTGCGGAACGGTGACGCAGTCGGCAAGCTCGACGGCGCGGCCGCGCAGGGCGCCGGCGATCTGCAGCTCGTTGAAGCCGAGCGGCGTGGTGGGAGCCTCGAAGCCGCAGCACATGTACACGGCGGGGTCCAGGCCGATGGAGATGGAGATGGGCATATCCTCGCCGCGCTGGCAGTACTCGTCAAAGAACGCACCCAGGTGACGGCTGCCCGGGGTGATCCACATGGCGAGCTTGTCCTTGTCGACGCAGGAGAAGCGGTGGATGGTTACGTCGGACTGGGTGCCATCGGGGCTCGTGCCATAGGCGAGGCCCATGGTGATGTAGGGGCCGCCGTCAACGGGCGTGTTGGTGGGAGCGGGAACGATCTTGCGCAGGTCAAAGCCCTCGTCGGTCGCCTTGTACACGACCTCTTGGCAGTCGACGTGCTTGCCCTCGGCGATCTGCTCGGGGGCGATCAGGTTCTCGAAGCGCTTGCCGATCTCGAGGCCCAGGTGCTCCTCGTCCAGGTCGAGCAGGGCGGCAACGCGCTTGCGGCTGGCAAGCATACCGATGCAGACCTTGGCGTCGTCAAAGCCCTTGACGTTGTTGAAGACCATCGCCGGACCCTCTTTGGTCGGGCGCATGACGGTGCCGCCAGCACCGACGTGACGGTAGACGCCCGAGACCTCGGCATCGGGATCGACCTGGGTGTCGGTCTCGAGCAGCTGGCCCGGCATCTCACGCAAAAAGTCGAGCGCGGAACGCAGGTCGTGGATCTGGGAAGCATCGGTAGTGGACATGGCGTACTCCTTTCGGGAGAGTGTCCGGCGACGGGGTGCCGCCGGACGGGGTAACGTAATGGGGCCGCGGCGCTCACAAATGGAGCGCTCGACCACTCGAAGTTCAAGCGCTTGGCTGCTTACAGCCGGGGCGCTCGACCGCTTACATCAGGCCAAAGAGGTGGAACCAGGCGGCCTCGACCAGCACGACGACAAAGACGACCGCGGTGAGGGGGATGCCCATGCGCATGGCCTCTTTGGAGGTGTAGCCGCCGGCGTCCTTGCCTTCGCCGATAAGGATCGGCAGGTTATGGAACGGCAGGATGTAGTGGATGTTGATGGACGTGAAGACGATGAGCGCCACGGCGAGCGGGCTCACGCTGGAGCCGGCGGCAAAGCTGATGAACGCCGGCACGCACACGCCGAGCACGGCCATGACCGAGCCCATGAACATGTGGATGATCATGGAAAGCGCGGCGACGAGCAGGGCGAACAGGAAGATGTTCTCGGGCACGGAGCTGGGGAGCACGACATCGGCGATCCAGGCGTTCATGCCGGTGGCACCGCCCACGGAGCCCACGGCCATGGCGGCCGTCAGGAACATGAGGGACTTGATGTCGACAGCGTTCCAGCTGGCGGGGGTGAGGACTTCGCCGATGATGGGCATGGCGAGAGCGACACCAATGGCCAGGGTGACCCAGCCGATGTAATCGCCCGAAACGGTGAGCCACAGCGCGATGGCGATGACAAGCCACACGATGGTGCGGATCTCTTTGACGGAGAGCTTGCCGAGCGCGGCCTGCTTGGCCACGATCTGCTCGCGATCGTAGACGAGCTCCTTGCTGGGCTTAAAGAGGAAGAGGCCCAAGAACAGGGTGCACAGCAGCGCGACCAGCATAGGCACGCTCATGTACAGGAACCAGTCGACGAAGGACGGGCTCATGCCGCCGGCCTCGGCGCTGTACTGTGCAACGAGCGGGTTGAGCGTGGAGTCGCCCGTCAGGAAGAACATGGAGCCCGGGGCGGCAGCGGCAAACACGAGGAAGCCGAGCTTGCCCTTGTCGTCGTCACCGTAGCCGGCGGACTCGGCGATGACCGAGACGACGGCGAGGATGAGGAAGGCGCGGGGGAACGGATGCGGGATCAGCAGCGACAGCACAAAGGTGAGCGCGAAGATCGAGATGATGAGCGACTTAGCATCGCGCACGAACTTGAGCATGAACGTGTAGGCGATACGCTCGCCCAGGCCCGACTCCTTGACCGCGCTGGCGATGAGGTAGGCGCCGATGACGAGCCACATGGTGGCCTTGGTCCACGAGCTAAACGTAGAGGCGACCGTCGCCGAGATGCTCGCGGCGCCCGTGTCGTCCACGCATACCTTGAACAGAACGAGCAGCGCGCAGTAGAGCAGGCCCACAAAGCCCGGCTGTGCCACGCCACATGCCCAGAACACCACCGTGGCGAGCGTCAGTGCCAGACAGGTCTGACCGCCGACCGTGAGCTCGACCGTCGAGCTCAGCTCCGCCAAAGGAAGAAACTTCACCAGCAAAAAGACAACGATACCCAGCACAAAGCCAATTTCGCGCTTGGTGATCTTAAACGCCTTCTTTTCCGCTTCCATCTCCCCACCTTTCTTGTTGGGGGCGCTCCGGATTCGCAGCCACGTTGCCGCTTAAAAAGGGGCGCCCGTTATCGGACGCCCCTTACGTTGCGCTGTGTTGCGGCAATACAGTCAAGCGGATTTTTTTGGATGAGAAGCGGTCCCCTGGACAAAAACCGTCACAACATTCGACGCTTTTTCTCGTTTTCGAGATTTTCGCCGAATGTTGTGACGGTTTGGATGTGACAAAGAGGCTGTCCGATGTCACATAGCGAGGGCCGTACGGATGGATGGGTCGCTGAGGGCCTCGCGGAGCCAAGGGGCCAGCTGTTCGGGGTGACCCCGCAGGTAGCCGTCGAGCTCGGATGGAGCCACGCGGCGCACCTCCGAGATCTCCTCTTGGTTGATATGCAGCTCGCCCGGCTCAACATGGGCAAGGTAGACCTCGCACCATTCGCACTCGCAGCGACCATCGCCGTGGTCCTCGCGGTACACCACGTGACCGAGGTGCTTGAGCTGATCGGGCTCGCGCGTAATGCCGAGATCTTCGTTGATGCGGCACGCCGTGGCGGCCGCGACGTCTTCCCCGGGAAGCGGATGGCCGGCACAGCTATCGGCCAGCACCCCACCCCACAAGCGCTTGAGCGGGCTGCGGCGACAGAGCAGCAGGCGCGCGTCTTCGCCCCGGCCCTCGACCAAAAGCGTCAGAAATGCCCGATGCAGGATGCCCTCGCCGGTATGGGCCTCGATACGGTCGACGGGGCCAAGCGCCTCGCCGGTCGCGGCATCGACCGCCACGACCTCGGCGCCCGCGCCGCCCTCATCCCAGCCGGCGCGCAGAATACGGGCTGCGGCTTCCTCGAGCGCGGCGATGAGCTCCTTGGTGGTGTCGAGCACGCGCTGCAGGTCGTCCCCGCTCGCCTGTTCAACATGAAAACCCGTGCTTGCAACTACCGGCACGTCAAAGCGCGTGGCTAGCGCCGCCGCGATATCGTGCGCCGGGATCTCGTCTCGATGGCACGGAACGGCCAGGATGCTCACCGTCGCCGTACGGCCGGGCTCGGGACGCGGAATGGCCTGCGCCGTGGCGCCCAGGTGCGCGAACTCCGGCGAGCAGGCGTACACCGCCATGCCTCGCGGCGTCACCGTCAGCTGGGCCTCGAGCGCAAACTTGCCCTCGCCCACTGCAACCTTTGTCGTGTGCATACCCATGGGATCTCCTGTCGCCCGCGATGTACCTGAGACCATCTTCGCCTGTATTGCGACTATACAGGCAAGGTCCCGACCTGACAAAGGCGCTGCTCCTTTGTCACATTCTGCTAGAGTTGCAGGGATTGAATCCCGCTTATTCATGCGACATTGGAGTGACAACCTTGATCGCCGCAACCACGCCTAAAAGTAAGTCAACCGCCGCCGCGCTCTCCCCCGCGCGCACCAAGCTCTGCCTGGCGCTGCTCGTGCTGTTGGGATTCTCGCTCGGCTGCTCCGAGTTCGTGGTCATCGGCATCGAAAGCGACTTGGCAACGGAACTCGGCGTATCACTTGCCACTGCGGGCCAGCTCATCAGCGTGTTTGCGCTCGTCTACGCCATCGCTACGCCGACGCTTGCGCTCAGCACGGGACGTTTTCGCCGCTACCAGCTGCTCGTGTGCTATAGCATCGTCTTTGTGCTCGGCAACCTGGTCATGGCGTTGGCGCCCAACTTCCAGGTGCTCTTTATCTCGCGCATTGTCCTGGGCTCCGTCTCGGGCGCACTGCTCGCCGTAGGCGTGACGTACATCCCTGAGCTTCTGTCCCCGCAGCAAACTTCGCTTGCCATCTCGGTAGTGTACGGTGCGTTTTCCGTGGCGATGGTCTTTGTGACCTCGATTGGCAAATTTGTGGCCGACACGCTCGATTGGCACGTGGCCATGTACGGCACGCTGGCCTTTGCCGTTTTGATCTGCGGAGCGCTCGTGACGTTTATGCCGCGCGCTGGGCAAACCGACGAGCCCGCCACCTTTCGCGAGCAGGCGGGTCTGCTGCGCGAGCCGAGCATCATCACTGGCATGCTCATCTTCTTGTTTGGCGTGGGGTCGGTCTATGTGTTCTACGGCTACGTGACGCCTTATCTTGAGCAGGTGCTGGGCATGGGCACGGTCGAAGCCAGTACCACGCTTATGGCCTACGGCGTGTTCTGCCTGATCTCGAACATCCTGGGCGGATGGATCGATGCGCGCTTTGGCATGAAGGCGCTGCTTGTGACGTTTGTGCTGCAGGCGGCGGCATTGTTTGGGCTGTTTGCCGTAGGCGCTGCCATGCCGCTCGCACTTGTCTTTGTCTTTAGCCTGGCGATGCTCATGTACCTGTTCTCGGTGTCGTGCATCACGCACTTTATGGACGTGGCTCGCAGCCGCCATCCCAAATCGATGGTGCTCGCGAGCTCGGTAGAACCCATGGCGTTTAATGTCGGCATTTCGTTTGGCACCGCGGTGGGCGGCGCCGTGGTAAGCGGAGCTGGCATTGCCTACGTTGGCGCGGTCGGTGCCGTGTTCTCGCTTGTGGCCTGGGTGCTTACGCTGGTGACGATTAAGTTGGCTCGCTGGGAACGCAAGAGGGCGATGGCGCAGGCGTAGATGCGATACTCGAGCTCGATGATGGCGATCGAAAGGAAACCGCATATGCAACGTGTACTGTTTATCTGCCATGGGAACATCTGTCGCTCGACGATGGCTGAGTCCGTGTTTACTGAGCTGGTGCGCCGTGCTGGGCGCGAGGCGGAGTTCGTCATTGATTCTGCTGCGACCTCGACTGAGGAGATCGGCAATCCGCCGCATCACGGCACCGTCGCCAAGCTGCGCGAGGTCGGGATTCCCGTCGTAGCACATCGCGCGCGTCAGGTGCGCCGCGCGGAGTATGGCGACTGGGACCACATGGTCTATATGGATAACGAGAACGCCCGCGGCTTGCAGCGCATCTTTAGCAAGGACCCCGATGGCAAGATCTCACGCCTGCTCGATTGGACCGATCGCCCCGGCGATGTGATCGATCCCTGGTACACCGGCAACTTTGATGCCACCTACCGCGACGTGCTCGACGGCTGCACCGCCATGCTCGAGCAACTGTAGGCTATCGAGCGCGCGAACCGCGCCATCGGCATACATCGAGGGAGGATTTTCTCCCATATGCAAATCGAGGGTGGATTATCTCCCACTTTGAATACGAAATTGCGTCCAAAACGGGAGATAATCCACCCTCGTCACCTAGGCGGGAGAAAATCCTCGCTCGGTTACTCGTTGACGATCTCGGCGAGCCAGACGTTTAACGCATCGACCTCGGGGCAGCAGAACTTGGCCGTACCGGGCTCGTTGCCGGGCATTCGGAACTGGCCCTAGACGGGTTTGACCTCCAGCTTTATCCCCTCGGCACGGGAGTCACCAAAAACATCCGAAAGGGTCCAGATCGCATACAGAGGCAGATAGAGAACGGCGCCGTCGCGCTCAACGTTGCCTCTCGAGAAAACAATCCCGCGTTTTACGCCATACTCGGCCGTTTCAAGCACATGGCCGAGCGCGGCGTGCGCATGGTAATAGGAGCCCGATTTAACCTCGATCGGAACAGCCGTTCCATCCGGTCCGTCAACCACAAAGTCCACTTCACCGCGCTTTTTTGTCTGACAGTAGTAAAGCTGGCGATTTTGGGCAGCCAGCTGCTGAGCCACCACGTTTTCGTACACGCCGCCGAGGTTGGGATCCTTGCTGTCGAGGTACGCCGCCTGGGCGACCCCGATAGGATAACGGGCCATCAGCATCCCGGTATCGGACTGGTACAGCTTGAACTGGGACGGCCGTGCCGTCTTAAGCAGTGGGGACTTGGGCTCGGTCACGATGTCGGTCTTGAGAGCGACGCCGGCATCGACAAGCCAGACAAAATCTCGCTGGTATTTCTCGTAATGCGCCTTGGGATCTATGGAGTTGAGCACGAAACGCTTGTTCTCGCCCTCCAGCATGACGGGCAGCTGGTCGAAAATGCTCTGCACCTGGAGCGCGCGTCCGTTCGCGTATTTTGAGATATCCCGACGGTATTGCCCGTTCAGCTCGGACTGAAGCTGGTGGACGGACGCCAGATCACCCTGCGTGTCGAGGAATCGCTGCACAACCTCCGGCATACCGCCGACGACGATATAGGTCCTGAAGTTTGCCATCATTGCGTCGTGAATATAACCAGGAACCGACGTCTCGTTGCGGCACGCATCGCGAATCGAGCGCCTCGCCTCTTCGCTCACCCCAATCGCCCAGCTGAACTCCTCAAAATCCAGCGGGAACATCCTGAGCTCATGGACGTACCCCACGGGATAAGACCTGACGCCCTTGAATTGGGTCCCAAGCATGGACCCCGAGAATGCCCAGCGACAACGGCCGTCCTCGACAAGGAACTTGGCCATCGTCATGATGTCCGGCGCCTCCTGCACCTCATCGATAAATACGAGAGTTTTGCCCGGCGCTATCGACTTGCCCGTGAGAAGCGTCACCCTGCTGATGAAGTCATCAGCATCCCTCGCCCCGAGAAGGGCGTCTTTTGCCTGGCGGTTTTCCGCGAGATTGAGCTCGATATAGGTTGCGTAGTTTGACTTACCGAACTCGCGAATCGAGTAGCTCTTACCGATTTGGCGAGAACCCGTGACGAACAACGCCTTTCGTTCAATGGATCCCTGCCAACAATCAAGCTCATCAGCGATTTTCCTGCGCAACATAAGCTCTCCCATCGCCTCGATAAATGAAATGCAGATATTAATATCGACTATTATCGATGAAATGCAGAGATTTTAAGTACAGAAATTAGATGAAATGCAGAAATTTGAGCTTACTCGCGCACAGAACAACGACGCGTGCGTCTAAGCATGGGCATAAGTGAGGTCGAGATTCTCGCATACAAATCGAGCGAGGACTATCTCCCACTTTGAGTGCGAAATTGCGCCCAAAACGGAAGATAATCCACGCTCGATATTTCGACGGGAGAAAATCCTCGCTCGATTACTCGTCGACGATCTCGGCAAGCCAGACGTTCAGCGTATCGACCTCGGGGCAGCAGAACTTTGCCGTACCAGGCTCGTTGCCAGGCACGGTTCCGCCATAGCGCAGGATATCGATATAGGGAAAGCCCACATGGCAGGCCATGGCGCACATCTTGCCGCGGTCGCGGTCGAAGTCGAAGACGTCACCCGGCTTGTGCCCGTGATGGCAGCGGCATGTGCCCAGCTGGTCCACGCAGCTAATACGAATACGTGGGCGCCTGCCGCGCGGGGCACCGAGCGGCTTGTTCTCGCCCGCCGCCTCGGTGCTGCTCTCGTCGGCGTTACTCATGGTCAATCACATCCAGGCAGGCCTCGATGGGAAGGCCAGCGGACTTATCCTCCTGGTCGGCATTGCGCTCGATGAGCTCCGCTACCACACGCATGGCATCGCTCGTCGCGCGCTGCAGGCTCCAACCGGCCATAACGCGGCCGACAAGCACCGCCGAGAACGTGTCGCCCGTGCCCGGGAA
Source organism: Collinsella aerofaciens (assembly GCF_020709435.1). Lineage (GTDB taxonomy): Bacteria > Actinomycetota > Coriobacteriia > Coriobacteriales > Coriobacteriaceae > Collinsella > Collinsella aerofaciens_AU. The sequence continues at coordinate 11,771 of NZ_JAJFDP010000013.1, read as the reverse complement.
GTAGACCGGAATCAGCTCGAAGGGAATCGTGAAGTACTCCCCCGCCACATGGTCGTAACCGATGACGACATTCGCACCGTCGACCACAGCGCTCGTAATGACCACCGACTTGGCGCCCAGGGCACGCACGGCATCCACAAGAACGCGGCCCTCATCGGGCGTGATTTGCTCGGCAATGGGCGTATCGGTGAGCAGGCACGCCTCGGTGTAGTTTGGTACCGCATAGTCGGCGCACTCGAGTAGGCTGCGCATGAGACCGATCGTGGACTCGGGCACGCCGGCGTAAAGCTTGCCGTTGTCGCCCATGATGGGGTCGACGAACACCTTGGTGCCCTTTTGCGCACGGCGGTGGCAAAAGTCCGAGATGATGCGCGTCTCTTCCTCGGTCACGATAAAGCCGGTCGAGATAGCGTCGAACTCAAACCCGAGCTCCTCCCAGATAGCGAGGCTCTGGCGCACGTACTCGGTGGTGTCATGGATGTAGAACTTGGGATAGTTGAGCGTATCGGACACCAGCGCCGTCGGCAGGTTGTGGATGCGATAGCCCATGTGCGACAGCACCGGCAGCATGGCGGAGAGCGCGACCTTGCCGTAGCCGCACATATCGTTGATCAGCAGCAGCTGAGTGTTCTTCATGAGAGTCCCCCTTGGGTCGGGCGCGGCACGATGGCGCCATAGTGCAACTAAGTGTAGCGCAGGGGACGTTGTGAGCGGAGGCGAGCGGTACGAAGGGCAAATTGTTGCGGAAAGGTTTCGGAAATGGGGGCTGTTTGCTACATCGCGGCCCAGTGGATAGTCATTGGGGACGTTCTTAAATGACTAGCCAAACAAGAACGTCCCCAACGACTAACCCAACGACTATCAGTGCAAAGAGTGTCCCCAAGTGCCGGCACATAAGGAACGTCCCCAAGTGCCAAAAAGGGCAACGTCGATGTTTTGGCAACGACAGCGAGCGGGTCGCATTTGAGGCAAGATGACGTGAAACGAAAGGGCGCTGACCTTCTGGTCGCGCCCTTGGAGTTGAACGTCAGATTGTCCAAATGCGGCCCGCGCAGCGTCGAGCGGTTACGGCGTTTGGTAAAACGCCGTAACTTAATAAGTTTGGTACCTTGACATTGATTTCTCACGCTCCTAAATTGGTTAGGCACAAAACAATTTCACTACCTAACTAAAGAAAGGAGCGAAGATTAGATATGCGTGTTGAACCACTCGCCTATCCGCATGAACCCGGCGGCGACCCCTCACGGCCAGCAGACGAGCCCGAGACCCAGTCCGACAAAGACCGTCTCGCCAAGCGAATCCTCAATGGGCTGGGGTTTTGCGGCCATTACATGCATTTTCACGGCGGCGGCATATCTGGCAAGGCGCCTATTGTCTGCCTACTCGCCAAGCAGCCGACCGGCGAGCTGTCCCAACAGGAGCTCGGCATGCACTTCGACCTCAAGCCGGGGTCCCTTTCCGAGATTCTGTCCAAGCTCGAACTGGGCGGTCTTATCGAGCGCAGTCGCAATCCCAAAGACCGTCGGCAGCTCACCATCCGCCTGACCGATGCGGGATGGGAAAAGGCCCGCGTTGAGCAGGCAGCCCGCATTCGCTTTAGAGAGCAGGCCTTTAGTGCCCTCACCCACGACGAGCGTGAACAGCTCGCCGAGATGCTCGAGAAAATCCGCGTAACCTGGGAGGAACTGGATGATTAAAACCCTTATGGGCAGCATCCGCGATTACATGAAGGTCACGATCGCCACGCCGCTGCTGGTGCTTGGCGAGGTAATCTGCCAGATGATGATCCCGTTTATCACCGCCGACATGATCGACGCCATCAAGGACGGCACCGCCGTTACCGAGATGCTGCCCACCGCCGGCCTTCTCGTACTCATCGCGCTGACGTCACTCGCCTTTGGCGCCGCTGCGGGCATCACCTGCAGCCATGCCAGCTGCGGCTTTGCCAAGAACCTGCGTCGCGACCTGTTCTACAAGATCCAGACGTTCAGCTTCGCCAACATCGACGAGTTCTCGAGTTCCTCGCTCGTCACGCGCCTCACCACCGACATCAACAACGTGCAGCAGGCCTTTATGATGCTCATCCGCATCGCCGTGCGCTCGCCGCTGGTGCTGGTCTTTGCCTTTACCATGGCATACGCCATGGGCGGCAGCGTCGCCATGGTCTACCTGGTCATCATTCCGCTGCTGGGCTTTGGCCTGTTCTTTATCATCTATAAGGTGCGCCCGATCTTTACCCGCGTGTTCCGCAAGTACGACGCGCTCAACGAATCGGTCGAGGAAAACGTCACCGGCATGCGCGTGGTCAAGAGCTACGTGCGCCAGGACTACGAGAAGGAGAAGTTCGCCACCGCCGCGCGCGACGTCCAGATGGACTTCACCCGCGCCGAGAAGTTGCTCGCCTTCAACAACCCCATGATGAACATCTGCGTCAACGGCGCGTTCGTCGTCATCATCTACCTGGGCTCCAAGCTCATCATCACGAGCCAGGGCACCCTGTTCGATGTGGGCCAGCTCTCCTCCATCTTTACCTACGGCTTCCAGATTCTGATGAGCCTAATGCAGCTGTCGATGATCTTTGTCATGGTGACCATGGCAGATGAGTCGGCGCACCGCATTACCGAGGTGTTGGCCGCCGAGCCCACGATCGCTAACCCGACCGAGCCCGTGCACGAGGTTGCCGACGGCTCCATCGACTTCGATCACGTGAGCTTTAAGTATTCCGAGCATGCCCGCCGCCAGGCGCTCGACGATATCGACCTGCATATTAAGAGCGGCGAGACCATCGGCATTATCGGTGGCACCGGCTCGGCCAAGTCGACGCTCGTGAACCTGATCGCCCGTCTGTACGATGTCACGGAGGGCACCGTGCGCGTCGGCGGCGTGGACGTGCGCGACTACGACCTGGACGCGCTGCGCCACCAGGTAGCCATGGTCCTGCAGAAAAACGTGCTGTTTAGCGGCACCATCGCCGAGAACCTGCGCTGGGGCGACCCGAACGCCACCGACGAGGAAGTCCGCGAGGCCGCACATCTGGCCTGCGCCGACGAGTTTGTCGACGGCTTCCCCAAGGGCTACGACACCTGGATCGAGCAGGGCGGCTCCAACGTTTCCGGCGGCCAGAAGCAGCGCCTGTGCATCGCGCGTGCCCTGCTGCGTCGCCCCAAGATCTTGATCCTGGACGACTCCACGAGCGCCGTCGACACCAAGACCGACGCCAAGATCCGCGAGGGCCTGGCGAGCTATCTGCCCAACACGACCAAGCTCATCATCGCCCAGCGCATCAGCTCCGTGCAGGACGCCGACCGCATCATCGTCATGGAGGGCGGCCGCATCAAGGACATCGGCAACCACGATGAGCTGCTCAAGACGAGCGAGATCTACCGCGAGACCTTTACCTCGCAAAATAAGATGAGTGCCGAAGGCGAGGACGCGGGCGAGACCGCCGCAGCCGACACCGAGGCATCCGCACCGCAAGCTCAGACCCAGGAAGGAGGCGAGGCACATGAGTAAGGCCGCTACCGCCGAGCGCGCGCGCAACCGCAAGGGCGGCACCATGACGCGCCTGATCAAGATGCTCTTTGGCTTCTACCCGGTGCTTTTGCCCCTCGTCGTCGCCGGCGTTGTGCTCTGCGCCATCATCAACTCCATCGGCGCGACGTTTCTTCAGAGCGCGCTGCAGGTCATTAGCGAATCGTGGCAGTCGGGCGACTGGACGGCCGCGCAGCCCAAGATTCTGAAGCTCGTGACCACCCTCGGCTGCATCTACACCGTGGGCGTCGCCTCCTCGCTCTTCTGGAACCGCGCCATGGCCGTCATCACGCAGGGCTCGCTCGAGAAGCTGCGCGAAAAGATGTTCAACCGCATGCAGGACCTGCCGATTCGCTACTTCGACACGCACCAGCGCGGCGACATCATGAGCCACTACACCAACGACATCGACACGTTGCGTCAGATGATCAGCCAGTCGCTGCCCAACCTGCTCATGACGATCATCGTCATCGTCACCGTGTTCTTCATCATGCTGTATTACAGCGTGTGGATGTGCCTGGTCATCATTGCCGGCATCGCCTTTATGACCTTTATGACCAAGCTGCTCGGCTCCAACTCCGCGCGCTTCTTTATCGCGCAGCAGACCGAGCTCGGCGTGGTCGAGGGCCATATCGAGGAAGTCATGAACGGCCAGAAAGTCGTCAAGGCGTTCTGTCACGAGTCCGCCGCCGAGGCCGATTTTGACGAGCGCAACGAGAAGCTCTTCGAGGTCTCGCAGAAGGCCAACATGTACGCCAACATCCTCATGCCGATCCTCGGGAACCTGGGCGACTTGCTCTACGTGCTGGTCGCGCTGACCGGCGGCATCTTCCTGGCGCTGGGCGTGCCCAACCTGAGCCTCTCGGGCATGGCGCTCTCCATCGCCGTCGTGGTGCCGTTCCTCAACATGACCAAGCAGTTCTGCGGCCAGATCGGCCAGATCTCACAGCAGATCAACGCCGTGGTCATGGGCCTTGCCGGCGCCGAGCGTATCTTTGAGCTACTCGACGAGGAGCCCGAGGCCGACGAGGGCTACGTGACGCTTGTCAACGCACAGGTGAATCCCGACACCTGGCAGCTCGAGGAGGCCGACCACCACACCGGCATGTGGGCTTGGAAGCACCCGCACCGCGCGACCGGCGAGATCGAGTACGTGCCGCTGCGTGGCGACCTGGTCATGGACAACGTGGACTTTGGCTATACGCCCGACCACGAGGTGCTGCACGGCGTGTCTGTGTACGCCAAGCCGGGCCAGAAGGTCGCGTTTGTCGGCGCCACCGGTGCCGGCAAGACGACCATCACCAACCTCATCAACCGCTTCTACGACATTGCCGACGGCAAGATCCGCTACGACGGCATCAACGTCAACAAGATTCGCAAGTCCGATCTGCGTCGCTCGCTCGGCGTGGTGCTGCAGGACGTGAACCTGTTCACCGGCACCGTCATGGACAACGTCCGCTACGGCAACCTGGACGCCACCGACGAGGAGTGCATCAAGGCGGCCAAGCTCGCGGGAGCGGACGACTTTATCACCCGCCTGCCCGACGGCTACGACACCATGCTCACCGGTAACGGCGCGCAGCTGTCGCAGGGCCAGCGCCAGCTGATCTCGATCGCGCGCGCCGCCGTCGCCGATCCGCCGGCGATGATTCTGGACGAGGCCACGAGCTCCATCGACACCCGCACCGAGGCTATCGTGCAGGCGGGCATGGACAAGCTCATGGAGGGCCGCACGACGTTTGTCATCGCGCACCGCCTCTCCACCGTGCGTAACTCCGACGCGATCATCTGCCTGGACCACGGCCGTATCATCGAGCGCGGCAACCACGACGAGCTGATCGCCAAGCGCGGGTATTACTACCAGCTGTACACCGGAGCTTTTGAGCTCGAGTAGATCTGGCAACCCGGAACTACGCCGCAACGCATAAGCCCCCGCAGTTCATATGAGCTGTGGGGGCTTTTTTCATGCCAGCCGGAAACCGTATCCCACTTTTCGGGCCCAGAATGGGATGCCGTTTCCCGCTGGACCCCCTCCGGGAAACGGCATCCCATTTCAAGGGAGTAAACCGGGATGTAGTTTCCCCTAACGGCACCTTTGGGAAGCCGCATCCCACTCTAGACGCACAAAACGGGATGAGCTTTCCCATGGTGATCCAAGACCAGAAGCATGTCCGATAGCGCAGCCAGGTCAAGAACAACAAGGCAAGCGTCACGCCAATTTGGACGAGCGTCTGCTGCAGTTTGAGGCTGCTGGCCCATATGGTAGAGTTAACCACCCATGAATTTCAGCACACTGCGTGCTGCCTGCTCTTTTGTCATTTAGGGGAGTGAACTTGTGAATACTTCTGTCGCCAAGAAGGCCAGCCAGGCGGTGCGCCTGCTCATGATGGTGCTCACGGCAGTTCTCATCTTCTTCTTCATCAATGTTATGCTGCTCGTCTCCGATATCCAGGGCACGGCGCGCGTGGTCAATTACGCCGGTCTGGTGCGCGGTACCACGCAGCGAATCGTTAAGCTCGAGGACGCGGGCCAGCCTCAAGATGACCTGCTCAAAGCCGTGGATTCATACATCAACGGCTTGCGTTACGGAAGTGACGACCTCAACCTCGTCCGTCTCGACGACGATGAGTATCAGGCAAAGATGACCGAGCTTGCAAATTATTATGATGAGCTTTGCGCCGAGATTAGCCGCGTGCGCGAAGTCGGCTACGAGAGCACCGACATCATCTCCATGAGCGAGGAGTTCTTTGGCATTTGCGACGATGCTACGCGACTCGCAGAGGACTACTCTCAGGAGAAGGCGTCGGCGCTCAACTATCTCGAGGGCTTGGTGATCATCGACATCGTGGGCTTGGTGGCGACCTTTGCGGTCGAACTTGTTCGCGCGGTGCGCACTGCCGCGCTCAACCGCGAGCTGCAGAGCAAAGTCTATCTCGACGAAGCCACAGGACTGCCCAATAAGAATAAGTGCGAGGAGATCTTGGGGCAGGAGCATCCCGTTTCCGCTGAACCGCCCGTTGCGCTGTGCGTCTTCGATCTTAACAATCTGCATATGGTCAATAACAACTTCGGCCATGAGAAGGGCGATGAATACATTCGCTCTTTTGCCCAACAACTGGGAAGTGTGGCGTCGGAGACGTGCTTTGTGGGTCGCGACGGCGGCGATGAGTTTATCGCGGTGCTGTGGGATGCCGACCGAGCCGCTGTGGAATCCTGTCTCGCTCGGGTTCGTGCGAACGTGAACGAGTATTCCGGGGCTCACCCCGACATGCCTATCAGCTATGCGGTGGGCTACGCGCTTTCCAGTGATTTTGATGAACCGCCTATGATGCGTGAGCTCTTTTCTCAGGCCGACAAAAACATGTACATCGACAAGAACCGCGTAAAGACAGCCGAGGCAGCCGGGCCGCAACGCGAGGACCGCTAAACCCGTAGCAAAGGGTAGCTAATTTGGGACGGGACTCTTTTGGCTATTTGAGAAGTTGTGCCATGGCGTTGACGAATTTTTGGACTTGGAGGGTGGGCTCGAGCGGATAGTGCAAAAAGACCGGCACCTCGCGACCGCATAGGAACGGCACGCCCACAAAGGCCGGGTGTACCCCCGACCATGCGCCGCAGGTGAGCACCGCGTCGCCCTTTTCCTCTGCCTCGTTAAAGAGCGCAAAGTCAAAGCTGTCCACGTCGATCACGTCAACGCCGCCGTCGGCCAGAAGGTCGATGCGCAGGCTGTCCATTGCGTCGTTGCCGTGGCGGAGCACGCGCAGGCGCATGCCCTCCAGGTCGGCAACCGTAATGCGTGTCTTGCGCGCCAGCGGGCTCGTGCGTGGCACGTCGATATAAAACGGCACGTTAACGATGCGGAGCTTTTGGCAGGCGTCACCCCAGCGCGGGGTCGAAAAACTCGACTGCACCACATCCACCTCGCGACCGAGGCTGCGCATGACGGTCTCGCGTTCGTCGTAGAGGTCGCTTACCGGCACGATCTCAAATCGCAGCGACGGTTCCAGATCGTGGATGCCCGACCACATCGACAGCGTTTGGCGCCCTGGGCACATCATCGACACGCCCAGGCGCACGGCACCGCCATCGCCCGCCGCGCGTCGGGCACGGCGCAGCGCGTCCTCGGACTGCCGCATGATCGAGCGCGCGTCGTCCACCAGCAGTGCGCCCGCCGGCGTCACCTTGACGCCCGAGTGCGAGCGTTCGAACAGCGTGATGCCAAACTCGGCCTCGAAGCCCGACACCTGCTTGACGAGCGCCGGGGTCGACACGCGCAATTTTGCCGCCGCACGCGAGAAGCTTCCCAGCTCCGCGGCGGCCGATATGGCCTCGAGTCGTCGATCGTACACGTCAATCTCCCGTTTTCGCGCCCATGGCCACATGGTGCCACAGGGGGTTGTTTTCGCAGGTCACACACTCAATCAAGGACACATCGTCTTGCGAGCTATAAACCTACGGTTAACGCCATTCTAACAAATATGCAATTCACCTGCGCAAATGCAAAGCATACGATAACCAGCGAAAACCACGTGGGTCGGTTAATGGGAGCGACCCACCGGGAGGCACAAGAAGGGAAGTTCCTATGAGCAATTGGCTTAAGCTCGAGGGCGATGTCTGCGCCGTGACCGGCGCGCTCGGCGGTATGGGCGTCGAGATTTGCCGCGAGTTCGCCCGCAACGGCGCCAACGTCGTCCTGCTCGACCTGGACGAGGAGAAGGTCAAGGCCGCAGCCGCCGACCTCGCCGCCGAGTTTGGCATCCACGCCGAGGGCTACAAGATGAACGCCACCGACGAGGCCGAGGTTCAGGCCGCCGTCGATGCCACCATCGCCGACTTCGGCCGCGTCGACGTCCTTGTCAACACCGCCGGCATCCTGCGCTTCGCCGCCATGGAGGACCTGCCGCTGAGCGACTGGGAGCAGGTGCTCAACGTCAACCTCACCGGTTACTTCATCACCTCGCAGCGCTTTGGTCGCGAGATGATCAAGGCCGGCCAGGGTCGCCTGGTGCACATCTCGACCGTTGCCAGCCACTCCCCCGAGACGTTCTCGGGCGTGTACAGCTCCACCAAGGCGGGCGTCAACATGATGTCCAAGATGCTGGCTGCCGAATGGGGCCCCTACGGCGTCCGCTCCAACTGCGTCGAGCCTTGCTTCGTTAAGACCCCGATGTCGGCCAACTTCTACGCCGACCCCGAGGTCGAAAAGAGCCGCAGCCGCCTGATCGCCACGCGCCGCATCGGCGAGGTCAGCGATATCGCCAACGCCGTCATGTTCCTGGCGTCCAAGCGCTCGGACTTTACCACCGGCGACGCCATCAAGGTCGACGGCGGCTTCTCCAACATGATGGGCGACCTCACCGCCAAGCCCGGCGGCCGTCGCGCCTATGCCGACAACTACCTTAAGAACAAGGGTGTCGAGCTCTGGTCCGATGAGTCCGGCGTCGCCAAGCCGACTGACCAGTAAACCAACCCGACAGGGAGGACCCGCAGACACGCCTGTTCCTCCCCCGTATCGATTAGAAAGAGTCCAATGGCTTCCACCAACTCCAACAAGGGTCGCGCCGTCGTGCTTTCCGCCGCGTGCGTCACCATGTTCTTCATCAGCTCCATCGCGCTGTATTCCGTCGTGAGCAAGAACCTGCTCGCCGTCTACCCCGAGTGGTCGAGCGCCCTTACCTGGGCCTTCCCGGTCTTTCAGACCATCATGGCCGTGACGGGCATCTTCGCCGGCCGCATCTCCGATAAGATCGGCCCGCGCAACGTCGTGATCGCCGCCGCCGTGTGCTACGGCCTGGGCTGGTTCATGTCCGGTACCGTCACCGAGCCGTGGCAGTTCTACCTGTGGTTCTCGCTCGTCGCCGCCGTCGGCAACGGCCTGGGCTACAACCCGGCGCTCACCACCGGCCAGAAGTGGTTCATCGACAAGAAGGGCCTCGCCTCCGGCATCACCCTGGCCGCTTCGACCGCCGGCCCCGCTGTGCTGTCCCCGGTGCTCGCCTCGCTGCTCATCCCGAGCCTTGGCATCTTTGGCGCCCTTAAGGCGCTCGGCATCATCTTCTTTGTGATGATCGCCGCCTCCGCCCTGTTCCTGAAGGCCCCCGAGGCCGGTTGGCTGCCCGAGGGCTTCGAGGCCCCCAAGGGCGGCGCCCACGCCGGCACCTTCGGCGACCTCACCCCGGGCGAGATGGTCAAGACCCCGCGCTTCTGGGTCCTCATCATCACCTTCGCCTTTGCCGCCACCGCCGGCACCCTGCTCGTCGGCAAGGTTGCCTCCATCGCCGCCGTCCAGCTCTTCGCCGACCCCACGAGCGCCGCTGCCGTCGCTCTCGGCGGTGTGGTCGTCTCCGTCAACACCTGCGCCAACCTGGTCGGCCGTCTGTCCTTTGGTCAGATCATCGACAAGCTTGGTGCCTACAAGTCGCTGCTCATCAGCCTTATCGTCACCATCGTCGCGCTCGTTATCATGTCGATGAGCTTTACGCAGAGCATGTTCTTCGTGGCGCTCGCCCTGCTCGGCTTTAGCTTTGGCGCCCTGCTCGTCATCTACCCGCCGCTCACCGGTGGTGCCTTCGGTACCAGCAACATCGGCGTCAACTACGGCATCATGTTTTTGGGCTACGCCGCTTCCACCTGGATCAGCCAGCCCATCACCGCCGTGCTGTATCACGCCGAGGCCGGCAGCGCCGCCTACCAGCAGTCCTTCTACGGCGCCATCGTGATCGCCGCCATCGCCGTCGTGCTCACCGTCTACATGATGGTCTCCGACAGCAAGAAGAAGTCCGCTTAGTAATTGCCGATGTGACAAAGGGACTGTCCCTTTGTCACATTCCGCCGCCACCATTAATTAAGGAGTCGAAATGTCTGAGCTCAACCCCGTCCGCATTGCCGTCATCGGCGCCGGCGCCATGGGCCGCAACCACATCCGCTTTGTCACCGAGGAGCCCGAGGCCGAACTCGTCGCCATCGCCGACGCCTTTGAAGGCGCCCGCGCCACGGCCGAGGCCGCCGGCGTGCCGTTCTTTACCGATCCCGCCCAGATGATGGACGAGGTCAAACCCGAGGCCGTCATCATCGCCACGCCCAACGACCTGCACCTGGGCGTTGCCCGCGAGGCCGTCAAGCGCAACATCGTGCCGCTGGTCGAAAAGCCGATCTCCAACGACCTCGAGGACGCCCAGGCCTTCGCCGCCGAGGCCGAGACCGCCGGCGTGCCCGTGCTCGTAGGTCAGCACCGTCGCCACAACCCCTTCGTCAACAAGGCCAAGGAGATCATCGAGTCCGGCGAGCTGGGCAAGCTCACCGTGTCGAGCTTCCACTACATGATCTATAAGAATGACGAGTATTTCGATGTCGAGTGGCGCCGCAAGAAGGGTGCCGGCCCGATCCTGGTCAACCTGGTTCACGACGTCGACCTGCTCCGCTATCTGCTGGGCGAGCCTGTTGCCGTCCAGGGTATGCAGTCCAGCGCCGCCCGCGGTTTTGAGACCGAGGACTCCGCCGTGGTCAACGTCCGTTTTGCCGATGGCGCGCTCGCAAGCATGACCATCTCCGACGCCACCGCCAGCCCCTGGAACTGGGAGGCAACCGCTCGCGAGGATCCGCAGTACCGCCCCTTCGACGCCGACGCCTACTTTATCGGCGGCACCAAGGGCGCCCTGTCGCTGCCCCGCCTGCACCAGTTCTCCTACGACGGCGCCTCCAACTGGCACAAGCCGCTGCAGATGGAGATTCCGGCTGTCGACCCGGCGCTGCCACACAAGATGCAGCTCAAGCACTTTGTGAAGGTTGTCCGCCGCGAGGTCGAGCCCGTCGTAACCCCCGCCGACAACGTCAAGACGCTCACGCTTCTCAACGCCATCAAGGAGGCCGCCGAGACCGGCCAGCTCGTCGAGCTGTAATGCCTTAAGAGCGACCGCGGCAAACCCCATGCCGAACCCCTCGGTCCGCCACCAATAAGCCCCTCTTCTTTGCCCCGCGAGAAGCCTCCTGCCCGCGGGACATTTTGCTACCTTGCCGACGATTTTTCTGAGACGGGGGCCATTTTGCACCTCAGCCTGATTCGTTCGCCACGAAATGGGCCTATCTACTACGCTTAACCGATCGCCCTCAACCATGCCGAATTTCGCGAAATAAAAACCGACGCTCCTATAAGTTGTCAATAGGCAGTTTGCGGGAGCGCTCCCTTCAATTCGCACAGGAGCTCGTAATACCTCCTCTCCAGTTTCGTCGACCGCCGTCTC
>NZ_JAJFDP010000046.1:0-673 GCF_020709435.1 Collinsella aerofaciens | reverse complement strand
TTGGCACTTGGGGACGTTCCTTTTAATATGAGCAGGACATTGTCAAGAGGCAAAATCGGGCCTGGCCCCAACGATATGGGGTCAGGCCCTCTCCCTATATCAACCCGTCCGCGGCGACCTCGGCGTGTCTTCCCGACGCTCGTCTTTGCAGTTTAATATCCGCCCGTGGCGATCTCTCGCTGGGCAATCCGTTGCTACGGCTGAGGCTTCTTCGTCGAACCGACAGTCTGTGCACGCGTGTGGCGCCCTGGGCGCTCGCAGAAAAGGGACCTGAGGTTCGCCTCAACGGCTTCGGATCGAACCGCTTCCGGGGTGATCGGCTTATGTGCGGGGGGCCGGCCCCCTACGCCTCCTCGGCCATGAGGCCGACCGCCCACACCCAGCAGGCGAGCTCGCGCGCCGTGGCCACGTTCGCCTTGTTGTTGTGGACCCCGCGCGCGAGCAGCGCCTCCCGCCTCTCGACCAGCCTCCGCACGCCCTTGGCGGCATGCCTGCGGGCGACCCGGTCCGGGGCCTGGCCCTTGGCGAGGTCCTTCGGCCGCCCCGAGCACGTCAGGTAGTGCCACGCGGCCTCGACCAGCGCCTTCCTCAGGTGTTTGTTGCCCGCCTTGGTGATCGCGCCCCTGCGGTCGCTCTCCCCGCTGGAGTGCTCGGAGGGCGTCAGGCCGACCCA
>NZ_JAJFDP010000012.1:0-55390 GCF_020709435.1 Collinsella aerofaciens | reverse complement strand
TTTTGTTTTCCGCTCACAACCTTGTATAGATATATCGTTCCAGCAAAAGAGAAGGTATCGTGGCTATTTTAAATCTATATGGCCAATTCGAGCCCTCACCATGGCAATTGTTGCAGCTGGGTTTCTTTTCATTAAAATTTCACTTTGGTAAATCCCCGCCCCCTAAGCATTAAATCCGAAGTCCACCGAGTGGGCGAATCGGCAACAAAAAAGCCGCCCGAAGGCGGCTATCTTGTGCAATGGAGCCAGCGACCGGGCTCGAACCGGTGACCCCCGCTTTACGAGAGCGGTGCTCTACCAACTGAGCTACGCTGGCGGCCATGTGGTGACGCAACTGAGGCGTCAACGGCTGTCTATGATACGGGACATCGCACATCCGTGCAAGTGTTCTGACGGCTTTTCTCACTTTAAATGCACTAATATTGGAGACGTGATGTCTCGCTCTTACGAGTCTCAAACAGAATGGGACTGCCATGGCTCAACCCAAGATTCTTCTCACGCGTATCGACGACCGTTTCATTTACGGGCAAGACGTTGAGCTGTGGAACGAAGCCGTGGGTTCCAACCTTGTCCTAATCGTCAACGATGAGATCGCGGCGGATTCGCGCCAATGGGCACCCATGAGGGTGGCGGCGCCCGATGGCGTATGGACTCGGTTCTTCTCGATCCAAAGGACGATTGGCATTATTCATACCGCGACTCCGCGCCAATGGATCCTCATCATGGTGGCGTCGCCCGCCGATGCGTTGGCGCTGGTTAAGGGTGGCGTGCCGATCACCAAGATCAGCATTGGCCATATGCAGGCAGGGGAGGGCAAGCGTTCCGCGACGCCCGCAGTCGCCATAGACGATGCGGACGTCGCCGCCTTCAAAGAGCTGCAAGAACTCGGCATAGAACTAGAAATCCGTTATCTCCCCAGCTCCAATCCCGACCCCATCCAACTAGTCATTTAAGAACGTCCCCAATGACTAGGTAGCAAAGCGCCCGTCGGCGGTGGTGCCGGCGGGCGCTGCTGTGCGATATGTTGCGTTGTGGGCTTAGTGCCTCATAAAGTGGTATTCGATCACATTGCTGTAGGGGTGACCCGGGCCCACAATGCCCTGCGGGAACAACGGCTGGTGCGGCGTGTCGGGGTACATCTCGGCCTCGAGAGCAAAGCCGGCGCCCCAGCCATAGTTAGCATCGTCCTTGGCGTGCTCGTCGCCCAGCCAGTTGCCGGTGTAGAGCTGCACGCCCGGGGCAGTGGTGTAGTAGTCCAGCTCGCGACCGGTCCACATCTCCTCGACGTGCATCGCACGGCGCAGGTTGCGACCGTACTGATAGCCATCGATGCACAGGCAGTGGTCGTAGCCACGGGCCTGCTTAATCTGCGGATTGTCGGCCTCCATGCCAGGCGCGACAGGGTGCAGCTCGCGAAAGTCAAACGGCGTGCCCTCGACCGGAGCGATCTCGCCGGTGGGGATATTCTGCTCGTTGATGGGCAGGTAGTGGGCAGCGTTGGCAACAAAGAAGTGCTCGCAGTCCATGCCGGCGTTATGGCCGGCAAGGTTAAAGTACGTGTGGTTGGTCATGGACACGTACGTGGCGCGGTCGCTCTCGCAGCCATACTCGACACGAAAGACGCCGGTGCGCGTCACGGTAAACACGGCCGTAAAGGTGCGGTTGCCGGGGAGACCCAGCTCGCCATCCTCAAGTGAGGTGGTCATGCGCACGGCGTTGTGAGTCTCGTCGAGCTCAACATCCCACACGCGCTTGTGCAGACCATGCTCAAGATCGCTGTGCAGGTTGTTGGCGCCTTCGTTGGCCGGCATATGCCAGTCCGTGCCAGCGATAGTGATCGTGGCACCTGCAGTGCGGTTGGCCACGGGGCCGATGGTCGCGCCAAAGCAGGCGGGGTTGTCAAAGTAATCCTCGAGCTTATCGAAGCCCAGCACCACATCGCGCACGTTGCCGGGAATGTCGGGCACATCGATACCCAGCACGGTGGCGCCATAGTCCATAATGCGAACGCAGATCTCGGGCCCGTTGAGGGTGTAACGATGAACGGGGGTACCGCACGGCGCGGTGCCGAAAAGCTCGGAAGTGATCATTTGGTTCCTAACATCGAGGTATTTCGGACAAACTGTAGCGCGAACAGGCGAGATTATCACTACACCCCACTAAAGCAGGGGGTATTTTTCTCAAAAAAGTGATGATTGGAGCTGTGCGGGCGTTCATTTCTGACGCGCGCGAGTCTGATACAATTTGTTCGTTATTGTTTGAATTGACGTGAGCGTGGAACAGCGAGGACTCATCGTGATTAAAGCGGAGCGACAGGATAAGGTTCGGCAGCTGCTCGAGGAACAGGGAACGGTCTCGGTCAAGGAGATTTCGGATGCGTTAGGTGTCTCGGATATGACGATCCGCCGTGATCTTGAGGAGCTTGCGAGCCTGGGCGAGATCGAGCGCGTGCACGGCGGAGCCCGCAGTGCGCAGGGCCGTCCACACGCTATGCTGCGCCATGAGTATTCGCACAGCGAAAAGCGCACGAAGCATGCCGAGGAAAAGTTGCAGATTGCGCGCCGTTCTGTGGAGCTTATCGAGGAAGGCTCGACCATCTTTTTGGGCACGGGCACCACGGTTGAGCAGATGGCCTCGATGCTGCCGGCGTTTCGCCTGCGCATTGTGACCAATTCGCTTTCGGTGTTTAACCTGCTCGAGGCGCGCGAAGACTGCGAACTGTGCCTGGTGGGCGGCGTGTACCGCCGCCGCACCGCCGCCTTTGTGGGCCCTACGGCCGAGGACACCTTGCGCGCACTGGGGATCGACGCAGCCTTTATCGGCGCAAACGGCATTCTGGACGGCGACGTGTCCACATCCAACATGGAAGAGGGTCGTATCCAGCAGCTCGCCTTTAGCAAGGCCGACTCGCGCTATCTGATCGCCGACTCCAGCAAGATCGGCAAGCGCGACTTCTACACCTTCTGCCGCCTGGACAATTTGGACGCCGTGGTGTGCGAGCCGGGTATCGCCGCCGAGGATCGTGTCGCCATCGAGGAGCACACGCAGGTCATCTGCTAGCTAACGCTGCAGGCGATATTTCTGCCCCCTGCCGGTGCCTTCAACTGTCGCCAGGCCTGTCTCAACGAGTTTTTTGAGGATGCGGAGTAGCTTCGAACGACTAAAGGTGACTTTAGCCGCAAGCTCGCTTGTCGATTGAGGGTGTACTCCACTCAGCAGTCCGAATACGGTAAGTTCGTCGCCTTCGAGCCCGGGGTTATCCATGAGTAGGGGAAGCGTGACCACAATAGCGTTATCCGATACTTGAAAACGAGGCTTTTTGATGCTGTCTTTATAGGTGTCTCGAATTCGCATAATGCCCGTTCCGAATGCTTCGATAAGGCCTAGGCGCAAAAAGACTTCGGCAAGAATACGATTGCGTCTTACGGACAGCATGTCGGACAGGTATTCATCGACAGTCATGCTTGCCGGCAAACCGCCGGGCGAGGCGACTTCCACGCGGTCGTCGAACATCGAGATGCGAATGTGCGCGGGTACATCCCAAGTCCTGTGAACGACTGCATTGGTAATGGCCTCGCGGAATGCTTCGAGCGGAATGAGCTCCTTGCGGATCCGCTCCATTCCCTTGATCTCTTCGTAACAGTACTGAGTTTCAAATAGTTCAAGAGCGCCGTCAATCTCCGTTAAAACCGATGCATGCGCAAGAGTCTTGCGCTGCTTAATGAGGTTGATAGTTTCACCAAACACTGCGATGTCGATACCCGGGAAGCCATTCTCGTCCGCGAGCAGTTCTGCCGCGTTGTTGTAGGTTCCGGTTTCATCGAGCAGGCCAAGGGTTTTGAGGGTATCGGTTGTGAATGACTGAAGCGAAAGTTTTGCTGTTAGGCGATTCTCTAAAACGGTAAAAGATAAATCTTGTTTGTTTGCCGGGAGCTGCTCAAAGGAGAGATTTTGACCCTCGAGCACAAGACGCGAAAGGCCTAGGGTATCAACTGGTATGGTCGCGGTGTCATTGCGCTTGTATGCCTTCGAGCGGTATAGGTAAGGCTTCGATCTGCCGGGAAAGACCGTAAGCTCCACGGTTGCATCGGGCTCGTTGATTTTTAGGGAGTAATCAGGCTGGGGGATGATCGAATCGTTAATCTTGTTTTCGATATCCAGGCAGGTCTGCTTGGGATCATCGAGGCCAACGGCTTCTCCGTCGTCGTTAACTCCAAACAGGACACGCCCGCCCGTACTATTTGCATAAGCGGAGACAGTTTTAAGGAACGAATTGGTGACGCATTCCTTGAATTCAAGATCTTTGGATTCTTGCATCGTGTTGCTCCGTTTCGCTTCAATTTGACGTGAAAAATGACACGTAAAATTTTACACGTCATTTTGCGCGTCAATAATATGACACGTAAAAATTTGCGTGTCATTTTGCGTGTCAAAGTGACGCGATTTGACACGCAAATGCGTTGGGGAAAGCAATCAGATTACAAGCTAGACCAGGCGGGCGTAGTCCTGTGACTGGTGGTAAACGTGGGCGATGTAGATCGTTTCGCGCTCAAACTTGTAAAGACACACGTAGTTGTTGACGGGAAACGATCGATAATTGCGTGCCGCCAACTCTCGTATGTGTGAGAGGGGCCGTAGGAGCGGCTGCTCGCGAAGCAGATCAAGCTGATATTCAAACTCAGCGACGAAATTGCCCGCTGCGCGCGGATTCTTGAGGATTTGGGCAAGGTATCCGACGATACTCTCGTACTCATATCGCGCGCTTTTGAGTATTACGACGTTATAAGTCATATTTGTCTCGGATCGAGGTCGCGAAGGAGTCGTAGTCGCTGTAGTCGCCTTGCGATATCTCATCTTCTGCCAACATCATGCGAGATAACAACTTGGCCTTGGCGATTTCGTCTTGCATGAGGCGATACTGGTCGCTGCTAATGCAGTGCATGGCCTCGTAGCCGTTTTTGGTGACAGTGACGTCGCGCTCAGACTCAACAAGCGCGGTAAATGCAGCAGTGTCCTTCATATCTCGGACGGGCACACAAGCGGGCATAAGAACCTCCTTTGCGATGGGGCATAATTATACCACGGTGTGTTTGCGTGACTGATGCTGCTGAATTGTCTCGATCTGTAACAGGTGGGCGGCCAAAACCAGGCTTAGTGTTACAGGTTGAGATTTTCTGGTCCGGCCTATTCTGGTTGTCTCGATCTGTAACAGTTAGGACTGAAAACTCGGCTTAGTGTTACAGATCGAGATTGAGCGGATTGACCTGTGCGTTTGTCTCGATCTGTAACAGGTAGATGGTCAAAAGTGGGCTAGGTGTTACAGATTTAGATTATTCGGACCGGCCTGCGCGTTCGTCTCAATCTGTAACAATTAGGACCGAAAATCCCAGCTAGATGTTACAGATCGAGACAAACGATCCGCGCGGCTCGGCAAAAAACAAAAAGGCCGCATGCGAACCCGTGGAGGGATTCGCATGCGGCCGACAGGGGGTATGCGGCAAAAGTTAGGCCATAAGCAGGCCGGTCTCCGCGACGTTCTTGTACCAGTACGCGCTCGCCTTGGGATAGCGCTTCTGGGTCTCAAAGTCGATGTAGAACAGGCCGTAGCGCTTGTTGTAGCCGTTGGTCCAGGAGAACTGGTCCTGCAGCGACCACACAAAGTAACCGTCGACGTTTACGCCGCCGTCGATTGCCTTGAGGATCCACTCGAGATGCTGACGCATGTAGTCGATACGAGGGGCGTCATCGATAAAGCCGTCCTCGAAGTCGTCCTTATAGCCCATGCCGTTCTCGGTGATGTAGATCTTCTTGTAGTTGGGGTAATCGTTCTTAATGCGGAGCAGCAGGTCGTAGAGGCCCTCGGGATAGATGATCCAGTCCCAATCGGTGGTGGGTACGCCTTCGCGCACGCATGACTCGCCCACGCCCTTGAGGAACCAGCGCGAGGAGCCCTTGTCGCCGGTGCCATTGTGGTTGATGTCGTTTTCGCCCTCGGCGGCACGCAGGAACTGGCACTTGTAGGTGTTGACGCCCAGGCAATCGTTGTAGGGGAGCGCGGCGGTCAGCGCGGCGATGTCCTCGTCGCGGACGTCGAGCTCGCCGCCGGCGATATGGGCCAGCTTGGTCGCGGCCTCCATGGTGTCGGCTGCATAGTGGCCGCGGAAGGTGGCGTCGAGTACCCAGCGGTTGTTGATGACGTCGGCCATACGAGCCGCCTCGCAGTCGGCAGCGCTGTTGGGATCGAGGGGATACTTGGGCTCCAGGTTCTGGACAATGCCGATCTCGCCCTCAAAGCCGCCCTCATGGAAGGCGACGACAGCCTTGGCGTGGGCCACCATCATGTTGTGCATGAGCTGGAAGGCCTTGTCCAGGCGGTACTTCTCGCCGTGCGGCCAGTTGCCGACGATAAAGCTGCCCTCGGCGGTTGCGGGAATCTCGTTAAAGGTAAACCAGTGCTTGACCTCGGTGAACTCGGCAAAGCAGAACTTGGCGTACTCGACGAAGGCATCGATGGTCGTGCGCGTCAGGAATCCCTCGCCGCCGTTCTGATAAAAGGCCTCGGGCGTATCAAAGTGATCGAGCGTGACATAGGGGATAACGCCGGCTTTATTGCAGGTGGCAAAGAGCTCGTGATAGAAGGCAACACCCTCGGGGTTGATCTCGCCAGTGCCGTTGGGGAAGATGCGGCTCCAAGCGATGGAGACGCGGATACCGTTGATGCCGAAGCGCTGGCACAGGTCGATATCGACCGGGTACTTGTTGTAGAAATCGCTTGCGGGATCGGGGGAGAAGCGACCCTGAGCTGCCAGGAAATCGTCCCAGGGCACTTTGCCCTTGCCGTGCGTGCGGGTCTCGCCCTCAACCTGGTAAGCGGCGGTGGCGCCGCCAAACACAAAGCCGTCGGGGAACTGCATGGGGTTGGTCATGAGTCATCCTTTCTGTGGGATACGAATAGGGGGAGGTGCCCGAACTGGGGATCCGGGCACCAACAGAGGGAGGAACTAGTCGAGGTTCTCGCGGAGCCACTTGATGGCGCCAGCGGGGTCGCGAGTAAGGTCGATATATTCCTTACCGCGCGGGGCGAGCAGCTTAATGCCCAGGCGATCGGTGTCGGCCTTCATGTCGTTGTAGTAGCTACGGACCTGCGGGGCAAGCACGATAACGTCGTACTGATCCATGATGGCAGTGTGCTGGCCATAGGCGCCTGCGGAGGAAGCGATGTTCTCTCCGGTCTGTGCAGCACCTTCCTTGATGGCGTTGGCAAGCATGGCAGAGGTGCCGGCGCCGGCGCACAGGACGAGGACCTTCAGGCCATCGACGTCCTTCTTAGCGGATGCGTCGGAGGCGGGCTCGGGCTGATCGGCGACAGGCTTGCTGTCGGCGGCAGCGGCGGTCGGCTCGACGGCAGCGGTGGTCTGCTCGGCAGCGGGCGCAGAGGTGCTGGCGGCGATGGTGGCAGCACCATCGGACTCGAGACCCAGCTCGGCGGCGCGTTCGGCCTCCTGGTCGCAGAGCAGCTTATCGTATGCCTTCAAAAACGGCAGGTAGATGATGGCGTCCAGCAAGATGATGATCGCGACAAATACCAGGGCGATAAGCTGGAAGTTCGTGGTGATGAAGATGCCGATGGGGGCAGGGGTAGCCCAAGGCACCACGAAGGAGAAGCCGTTCATGCCCACGTTATCGATAAAGAACTTGGCAACACTTACGTTGACGCAGCCGGCGGCAACAAAGGGGATGAGCATGTAGGGGTTAAGGATCATCGGCGCGCCAAAGAGCAGCGGTTCGTTGACGGCGAAGGCAACAGGAACAATCGAGGCCTTACCGACGGCTTTGAGCTGCTTGGACTTCATAAAGAGAATCAGCAGAAGCGGCACGATGAACGTGGCGCCGGTGCCGCCGAACTCACCCACGAGCGACATGTTGAAAGTGAGGGAGTGGGCGGGGTGGCCACCGGCCAGCAGAACCTGCAGGTTCTCGGCCTGGTTGGCAAGACGGATGGGGTCGATGCCCGGCTGGACGATCGAAGGACCGTGGACGCCGATGAACCAGAAGAACGCGGTGGCTGCCTGGATAAGGATAAGGCCAGGATAGGTTTCTGCAGCGGTAAAGAGCGGGGAGAGCAGTTTGATAAGCAGCTCGGAGAACGGAACGCCCATGAGGTTGCGCACGACGACATCGATGATGCCGCAGATGATGACGGCGCCACCGAAGGGGATAATGTCGCGGAAGTTCTGAGCGATGGCGCCCGGGACCTCCTTGGGCAGCTTAATGGTCAGATCGCGCGAGACGCAGAACTTATAAACCCAAACGGTAATGAACGCGGCGATATAGGCCGAGAACAGACCGCGCGTACCCATGCTGGTGCAATCGAAGACAGAAAGCTCGGAGCCGTTGAACTTGGTGGTGAACTGCGTAACAGCGAGCAGCAGCATGCTGCACTGGGCGGCAACCATGGTGGAGCCGTCGTTGAGCACCTTGCCGGCGGGCATGCGACGGTTCATGGAAGCCGTGAAGTTCTTGGCGGTGGTGCCGGCAACCATGATGCCCATGACGCCCATGGTGAAGTTGTACAGCTTGTTGCACCAGTCGATGAGCGGCTGGGGCAGCGTGATGCCAACGACGCCGGGAAGGGTGGCGATCAACAGGAAGATCGAAGAGGTGAGGACGATGGGCATGCACCCAAGGAATCCGTCCTTGATGGCCTGGAGATAGATGTTCCTCGAGATCTTCTCGAAGAACGGTTGATGCTTTTCGAGCATCTTTACGATGGCGTCCATAGAGCTCCTTTGCTACTTGATGCGCGATGCATGTGGATGGAACTGGTCGTCGATGGATGGTCAGGACTGCCCGGAAACCTTCCTGCTTAAGGAAGGCATTGCGAAATGACAACGTTGTCATTTCGTTAATGACAACGTAAGACATTTTTGGAAGAGCAACAAGGATATACGGGTGAGCGGTCGATATTGTCCGGTAAACGGTTGATTTATCAGTCAGGCAGGTGGTGTATGCTAGAACGCAAAAAACAAGCGATAGAGAACCGAGTGGAGAAGTAGTGGCAACGATGGACAAGAAAAATGTCTCAATGAACGATGTGGCGATTGCCGCGGGTGTTTCTCTCAAGACGGTTTCGCGTGTGATTAACGAGCCCGGTAGCGTGCGAGAGTCGACACGCGATAAGGTCCATTCCGCAATGGAAGCGCTCGGGTTCCGGGCGAACTTTGCCGCGCGTTCGCTCAAGTTGGGCCGTTACGGGTGCATCGGCGTGGTGCTGTTCCACTTGTCGGGCGGTGCCGTGGACATGATTGACGGTATCGCAGATGCCGCCGAAGAACGCGGCTTTGCGCTCACGATGATCAAAAAGCGGGCGGGGGAGAAGATGACCCTTGCCGATGCGGCGCGCAGGATGTCGCAGCTTCCCGTCGACGGCATGATCTTCAACCTACGTCAGATGGTCGATGACTTTGATACTTTTGAGGCACCGAAAGACCTCAAGACGGTGATTATCACACCGATGGAACATCCTACCTGCTCCACCGTCAGTGACGATCAAGAGGGCGGCGCGCGCATGGCGTGCGAGTACTTCTTGAATCACGGGCACAAGAACGTGTACTTCGTCTCTGGTAAGAAAGAAGCGCTGTCGAGCCAGTGCCGTATGAAAGGTTGGCGAGCGGCACTCGAGGCGCATGGCATTGAGCCGCCCGAGCCTCTGCAAGGCGATTGGAATGCGGATAGTGGCTATGCCGCGGGCCTTGTGCTTGCCGATAAAGCCGATTGCACGGCGGTCCTCGCTGCTAACGACTGCATGGCAAACGGCGTGATGATGGCTCTACGTGACAAAGGGCTCAGTGTGCCCGACGACGTGTCCGTGATCGGCTTTGATGACGAGCTTTACAAGACGATTCCCAACTCGATTCTGACGTCGGTGAAGTTCCGTCACCGCGAGCTGGGCGTCCGTGCGCTTAACGAGGTCGTCGCAGGTCTGGAAGCCCCGAGCTCCAGAAGCCGTACGCTCGTCTCGGGCGTGTTGGTCGAACGTTCCAGCGTAAAGGACCTGCGGGCGTAGACGTGCTCGGCCTGTTCGTCTAAATCTGTAACAGGTAGGGCCGAAAATCTCAGCTAGTTGTTACAGATTTAGACAATTCGGTCCGGTATATTCCGTTTGTCTCGATCTGTAACGTCTAAGCGGTCAAAAGTGGTCTACATGTTACAGATTGAGATTTTCGGCTTGGCCTGTGCGTTCATCTCGATCTGTAACAGCTAGGACCGAAAAACTCGGCTAGATGTTACAGATTGAGATGAACAGGAGGACGGGTGCGGTCTAAACAAAATGGCCCGCGCATCACACATCGATGCACGGGCCATTTATTGTCTGCAAGCGGCAGGTGGTGTCAGCGTCTTATGCCTCGAGGTTTTCCTCGATCCAGGCGACGGCGCCCTTGGGATCCTTAGTGAGGTCGATGTACTGTTTGCCCTTGGGCGACAGCAGCGTGATGCCCAGGCGGTCGGTGTCGGCCTTCATCTCGTTGTAATAGGTGCGAACCTGCGGAGCCAGGACGATGACGTTGTACTGGTCCATGATGGCGTAGTGGCTGCCGTAGGCACCGGCGTTGGCGGTAATGTCGATGCCCAGCTCGTCGGCGCCTTCCTTAAGCGCGTTGGCGAGCAGTGCAGAGGTGCCGGCGCCAGCGCACAGAACCAGAACCCTCAGATCCTTGCCCTTAAGGGCGGACGGAGCTGCGGAGGCCTCGGTGGCAGAAGCGGTCTCGACAACAGGAGCCTCAACGGCGGGGGCGGCAGCGGTCTTGACGGCCTTGGTCTCCTCGGCCTCTTCTTCGGCCAGGGTCTCGGCCTCCTGCTTGCACAGGACGTTGTCGTAGGCCTTGCAGAACGGGTAGTAGATCAAGAAGTCAACGACCAGCAGGACGACAACCAGGACCAGAGAGATCGGCTGGAAGTTGGTGTCGATGAAGGTGCCGATCGGTCCGGGGAGTGCCCACGGCATGGCATAGATAAAGCCGTTCATGCCCAAAAAGTCGATGAAGAACTTACCAATGAGGACGTTGGCCACGGGGGCAAACAGGAACGGGATCAGGAAGTACGGGTTGAGGATGATGGGCGCGGCGAACAGCAGCGGCTCGTTGACGGCGAACATCACGGGCACGACAGAGGCTTTGCCGACGGCCTTGAGCTGCTTGGAGCGCATAAAGAGCAGGAAGATAATCGGGACAATGAACGTGGCGCCGGTGCCGCCGAGTTCGCCGATGTAGTTACCGAAGTTTTCGGTCAGGGCGAGGGCGGGGTGACCGCCGGCCTGCAGCGTGGCGAGGTTGGTGGTGATGTTGCCAAACAGCGCGGCGTTGAGGGCAGGCTTAACGACTGAGGGGCCGTGGATGCCCATGAACCAGAACAGCGGGATCATGAACCAGATGAGGGCGAGGCCGGCGTAGGAATCGGCAGCGGCGAACAGCGGGCTCACCAGCGTGGAGATGACGTTGGCAAACGGGACGGCCAAGCAGGTGCGGCAGATAACGTCGATGACGGCGACAAACAGGATGGAGAAGCTGAAGGCGAAGATGTCGCGGAAGTTCTGGGCGATGGCGCCGGGGACTTCTTTGGGCAGCTTGATGGTGATGTCTCGCTTAATGCAGAAGGCATAGATGTTGACCGTGGCAAATGCGGCGACAAAGGAGCTCAGCAGGCCCTTGGTGCCCATGTTGTCGGTAAAGAACACCGAGACATCGGCGCCGTCGATCTTGGCACTCGTCTGGGTAACGGCCAAGATGAGCATAGCGCACATGGCGGCGACCATGGTGCTCGTGGCGTTGATGGCCTTGCCGGCAGGCATGCGGCGGTTCTTGGAGCCGGTCAGCGCGCTTGCGGTGGTGCCGGCGACCATGATGCCCACGACGCCCATCGTGAAGTTGTAAACCTTGTTGCAGAAGTTCACGACGTCGACGTTCCACCAGTCGGGCAGCGTAAAGCCGCCGACCGTGGCGACAACGCCCGGCAGGGTCGAAATAAGCAGGAAGACAGAAGAAGACAGGATGATGGGCATTGCTGCCAAAAAGCCGTCTTTAATGGCCTGAAGGTAGATGTTCTTAGAGACCTTGTCGAAGTACGGCTGACCTTTCTCCAAGAACTTAACGATCGATTCCATAGTTCACGCTCCTCTTTGCATGAAATCTTAATGGCATGGACGTTGAAAACCTATATGGTCTCCCGCTTGCTAAAAGCCCGGGTGCAGGCGGGGCCGGTCCCAGGGGGAGAGAGGGGAGCGGCTGGGTTTGTATCGCATAGGGCCGCTCCCTTCTCGGGGGAAAGCGAGGCGATGCGCTACTGCGCGTCCGCCATAGTGTCGGCGAGCTCCTTGTACCAGAGTGCCGACTGCTTGATGTGGCGTTTTTGCGTGTCGAAGTCGATGTAGAACAGGCCGTAGCGCTTGTTATAGCCATTGGCCCACGAGAACTGGTCCTGCAGGCTCCAGATAAAGTAGCCCTGAACGTCGACGCCCTCGGCGCGCGCCTGGAGCACCTTCTCCATGTGCTGGTCGACAAAGTCGATGCGCTCGGGATCGGCGACGATGCCGTTTGCGTCGGGCTCGGGGTCCTTGTGGCCCAGGCCGTTTTCGGTGATATAGATGACGGGGAGGTTGGGATAGGTGGCGCTGATGTGCTTGAGCGTGTCGTAGAGGCCTTGCGGGTAGATGAGCCAATCCCAGTCGGTGGTGGGGATACCCGGCATATCGACCTGCTGCCCGACGCCCTTAAACTTAAAGCACGAGGTGCCCTTGTCTCCGGTGCCGTTAAAGCTGTTGGTTGACTCGCCATCGTAGGCGGCGATAAACGCCGACTGATAGTAGTTGAGGCCGAACATATCGTTGCGGGGCGCCGCCTTGGCGAGCTCCTCCATGTCGCTGTCCTCAACCGTAAGTGTGGCGTTGTTGGCACGCAGAATCTCGTTGATGAGTGAGAGGGTGCGCGCGGAGTAGTGACCCAGGAAGGCGCCGTCCATGATGAAGTCGGTGTAGAAGGCGTTGTACAGGTCGGCGGCGTGCTGGTCGGCGGGCGAGTCGGTGGCAGGATATGCCGGCGTCAGGACGTTGACCATGCCAATGCGTCCGCCCAGGTGCTCGGTCTCGTCAAGATCCTTATACAGGTTGACGGCGCGGGCGTGGGCAACGAGCTCGTTGTGCTGGCTCTGGATGCCGCTCGTCACATCAAAGTGATGGTTGGGCGGGAAGTTGCCTTGGATGTATTGGGAGTGCGAGAGGCTGATGAGCTCGTTGATGGTGAACCAATTCTTGACCTCGCGGAACTCGCGGAAGCAGAACTCGGCATAGCGCACATAGGCGTCGACGGTCTTGCGGTTGAGCCAGTCGCCCTGGTTGAACAGGGCGGCGGGGGAGTCAAAGTGATGCAGGGACACATAGGGCTCGACGCCATACTTTTTGCAGCAGGCGAACAGCTCGTGGTAGTGCTTAACGCCCTCGGCGAGGGGTTCGGCATCGTCGCCGTTGGGGAAGATGCGGGTCCAGGCGATGGACACACGAATGGCGTTGAGTCCATGCTCGGCAGAAAGGCGGATATCCTCCTCGTAGCGGTTGTAGAAATCACTGGCCGGGTCGGGCAAAAAGCGACCCTGGGCGACAAGGTAATCGTCCCACATGGTCTTACCCTTGCCTGCCACCTTCGTGGAACCTTCCGTTTGGTACGCGGCGGTTGCGGCGCCCCAAACAAAGCCCTTCGGCAGCTGCTGTACGCGGTTTAGCAAAGACATATGCATACACCCTCTCGTCTCGCTGTTCGATATTGTGCGTTTGCGCTCAGGAGGCTCCCTGGTTAGCGTTCAGCGGTGAAAAAGCCCGATAAACACTATCTTAAAATGATTAGAACCAAAATGAGCACGTGAACATTTGACAATGAGCACGTTAACATCCGGCTGGGATGTATAGAAACAAAACAACTTCAAACAGCCGCGAACGGTTGTATTTGTTCGGTAAGCGGTTTTGATTGACAGAAGTTTTCATGTTGTGGTATATGGCTCGGGTATCATGAGCACGTTATCAATGTATGTACGATGCGCCATGGGCGCGGGGAATAGTTGGGAAGCAGGTTAGCGTGGAAGGCATGGATCAGCAGACAAGGAATGGTCGTTCGGCGAGCGCGGCAGAGGTTGCGGCGCTCGCTGGCGTGAGCCGCCAGACTGTGTCTCGCGTGGTCAACGGTATGCCCAACGTGACGGAAAAGACGCGCAAGCGTGTGCTGGCCGCCATGGAAGAGCTGGGCTTTCGTCCCAATTTTGCTGGAGCGGCGTTGCGCGGCGGGTCGTATCGTTCTATTGGCCTGTGCATGTACAACATCACACGTGTCGGTAACCTGGCGACGCTCGAGGGTATCATGCAAGCGGCGCGCGAGCACGATTTTGCCGTCACTATGATCGAGATGGGCGGCGACAAGCCCTATGCACTTGCCGATGCCTCGCGCCGCATGGTCGAGCGACCCGTCGACGGCATGATTCTCAACATGAACCGCATGGCTCCCGATTTTGAGGAGTTTGTTCCCCAGCCGGGAGTGCGAACGGTCATCCTGTCCATGTATGCGCATCCGCGCTGCACGACGATCGACTCCGACCAGTATGGTTCGTGCGAGCTGTTGACCAATTATCTGCTGGAACATGGTCACTCGAATATGCGGTTTGTGGCGGGTCCGGAAAACTCGATTTCCTCGCGTTTTCGTGAGGCCGGTTGGCGCGATACGCTGGGTCGTGCTCATGTCGATGCCGCTCCGATGCTGCGTGGCGATTGGAGTGCGGACAGTGGGTACGCCATGGGCGAGCGGATTGCGGCCGAGGTGCTTGCCGGCGGGTCGCAGGCGCCGACTGCCGTGCTTGCGGCAAATGACCAGATGGCGCTGGGCGTTATCGCCGCGCTCGAGAACGCGGGCCTGTCCGTGCCCGACGACGTGAGCGTGGTTGGTATCGACGACGCACTCGAGGGACTTGTTCCTCACAATCGGCTGACGACGCTGCGATTTGATTTGCGCGGTGTCGGTAAGCTTGCGTTTGAGGCGGCGATTGGAGAGAGCTCGTCTATCGAGGCGATTCATGTGCCGAGCACGCTGGTCGAACGCTCGACTGTTAGGGACATACGGGGTTAGGTCCTACTCCGTCTGTCTCGATTTGTAACAGGTAGACGGTCAAAAGCGGGCTACGTGTTACAGATTTAGATTCTTCGGAAAGAGCAATCCTGTTCGTCTCAATCTGTAACAGCTAGGACCCAAAAACTCGGCTAGATGTTACAGATCGAGACAAACGGCTTCCGACCTGCACAAAAAGGCCGGGGGCGGCGCGCCGTGTGACGTGCCGCCCCCGGCTGAGAAATGGGGACAGGTTATGTGGGCGGGTAACCCCGCAAGCCGCTAGTCCAGACGACGGGTCTGCGCTACGTGCTTATACCAGTAGGCGCTTGCCTTGGGCGTGCGCTTCTGGGTTTCAAAGTCAACGTAGAAGAAGCCATAGCGCTTGTTGTATCCGTTGGTCCAGGAGAACTGGTCCTGCAGGCTCCACAGGAAGTAACCGCCCACGTTGACGCCCACCTCCATGGCCTTGAGCAACCAGCGCAGGTGCTGCTCGATGTAGTCGATGCGCGGCTGGTCGTCCACAAAGCCGTCTTTGTAGGGATCCTTGTAGCCCATGCCGTTTTCGGTAATGAAGATCTGCTTATAGTTGGGGTAGCGCTGCTTAATGTAGACGAGCAGATCGAACAGGCCCTCGGGATAGATGATCCAGTCCCAGTCGGTGGTGGGGATGCCAGGCTTGTTCACATGCTCGCCAATACCCTTAACGCGCCAGCGGCCGGTGCCCTTCTCGCCCGTACCGTTGTGGTGCAGGTCGTTCTCGCCATCGTAAGCCTTCAAAAAACGGCACTGATAGTTGTTAACGCCCAGGTAGTCGTTGTAGAGCGCGGCCTCGCGCATAATCTCGAGGTCCTCGTCCAGAATCTCGATGGTGCCGCCCGAGACGGCAGCCAGGCGGTTGGCGCACTCCAAGGTGTCAGGCGCGTAGTCGCCGCGCAAAGTGGCGTCGAGCAAGAACTGGTTCTGCAACACGTGCTCGTTATTAGCGGCTTTGATGTCGGCGGGGTCGTTCTCGTTGAGCGGGTACTTAAACTCCAGCGACTGGATGACGCCGATCTTGCCCTTAAAACCGCCGTTGTGGAAGGCCAGTACTGCCTTGGCGTGGGCGAGCATCATGTTGTGCTCGCACTGGAAGGCCTCGGCCAGATGCGCCTTGACGCCACCGGGGAAGGTGCCCTCGATGTAGGTGTTGGAGGCATCGGCCCAGATCTCATTAAAGGTGAACCAGTAGGTCACCTGGTCGGCGTACTCCTTAAAGCAGAAGGCGGCAAAGTCCACAAAGGCGTCGATGGTCTCGCGGTTGAGGAAGTCGCCCTTCTCAAAGAGGGGCAGCGGCGTATCGAAGTGATGCAGCGTGACAAACGGCTCAACGTGGTGCTTGTGACATTCGGCGAAAAGGTCGTGATAGAACTGGACGCCCTCGGGGTTAATCTCACCGGTGCCGTTGGGGAAGATGCGGCTCCAGGCGATGGAGAGGCGAATGCCGTTGATACCAAACTCCTCGCACAGCTTCAGGTCGACGGGGTACTGGTTGTAGAAGTCCGAAGCGGGATCGGGGGAAAAGCGCCCCTGGGCCTCCAGGAAGTCGTCCCAGGCAACCTTGCCCTTACCGTGAGTGCGGGTCTCGCCCTCTACCTGGTAGGCAGCAGTGGCGCCGCCAAAGACAAAGCCCTCGGGAAACTGCGCAGGCGGGTTGGTGACGCTAGCAGGGTTAACGGACATGATGATCCAATCGTCTAAATCGAAAAGCCAGCCGGCTGTGGATGGTCGGCTGGCCCTAAGTGTTACTTACTTCGAGAGTTGCTCGGAGACGAAGGCGAGAGACTTATCGCCGTTCTGGGAGAGCTCGATGTATTGCTTGCCGCGGCAGGCGACGCACTTGTTGCCCACGCGCTCGCAGTCCTTCTGCAGGTCGGCCAGGTAGCTGGCGGCCTGCGGGGCCAGGACGACCAGGTCAAAGTCGGGGAGCATATCCACGTGGTTGCCATAGGCCTCGGCAGCGGTCTCAAGATTGATGCCGCGCTCCTTGGCAGCCTTGGCCAGCGCGTTGGCGAGCAGGCCCGAGGTACCGCCGCCCTGGCAGAGCACGAGCACACGCTTGCCGTTGAGGTCGCTGGTGGCCGTAGCCTCGGCGGCGGCAGCAGGAGCGGCGTCGGCCTTCACGGCCTCGGCAGCAGCGCCGGCGGCAACGCTCTTGGCGTCAGCCTTGCCCTGGAAGGCATCGTTGAGCTTGGCGGCCTTCTCGGCGTTCTTGGCGGCGAGCTCCTCCTGGGAGATCTCGGCCTCCTCGGCGCACTTCTGGGCGTCATAGGCACGGAAGAACGGGTAGTACAGCGCAAAGTCGACGACCAGGATGATGGCGAGCATCACAAAGGCGAGCGGCTGGAAGCCCAAGCCCATGATGGTGCCGATGGGGCCGGGGACGGTCCAAGGCAGGGTGTACATAAAGCCGTTCATGCCCAAGAAGTCGATAAAGATCTTGAGGATCCAGATGTTGGCGATCGGGGCAAAGACAAACGGGACAAAGAAGACGGGGTTGAGCACGATGGGCGCGGCGAACAGCAGCGGCTCGTTGACAGCGAAGCAGACCGGGACGATAGCGGCCTTACCGACGGCGCGCATCTCCTGGGACTTGGCCAGGAAGCAGAACATAAAGACCAGGACGAGCGTGGCACCGGTGCCGCCCATGCAGACGACGAAGTACTGAGCACCCTGGGTCAGGACAGCGGAAGCGTGCTGGCCAGCCTGGAACGCAGCTAGGTTGTCGGTCATGTTGGCAACGAGAGCGGCGGCGATGGCGGGCTCGACGATCGAGGGGCCGTGGACGCCGACGAACCAGAAGAGGCTCATGGCGCCGTAAATCACAGCGAGGCCGATATAGCCGTCGGCAGCGGTGAACAGGGGCTGGAACACCTGGATGACGCCCTGGGCAAAGCAGAAGCCAAAAGCAGCGCGGAAGACGATGTCAAAAACCCAAAAGACGGCGATGCAGACGGAGAAGGGGATGATGTCCTTAAAGGTCTGCGAGATGTTGGGCGGAACCTGCTCGGGCATCTTGACGGTGATGTTGCGCTTAATGAAGAACTTGTAGATGATGCCGGTCACAAACGCAGCGATGAAAGCGGTCAGCAGGCCCTTGGAACCAAGGTAGGTGGTGTTGAAACCGCTGGCGGCGTCCGTGGCGATCGTGTCGCTCGAAAGGAGCAAGAAGCCGATGATGGCCGCGCACATGCATGAGATAAAGTTAATCTGGTTATTCTTGGGCAGGTCGCGGTTCTGAGCGTCGGCGAAGTGCTTGGCCGTGGTGGCGGCGCAGGCGATGGCCAGGATGCCCATGGAGTAGTTGTAGCACTTCCACAGAGCGTTGTTGATGTCATCGGGCCAGTAGAAACCCCAGATGTTGGGGACCGAGGCTACCAGGCAGAAGATGGACGAGAAGATGATGATGGGGATGACGGAGATAAAGCCGTCGCGGATCGCCTTGAGGTACTTGTTGCGGGCGATCGCGTTGAAAAAGGGCTGGCCCTTTTCGATGATGGCGATGAGTTGCTCCATGCAATGCTCCTAAGAGTCGGTGGGTTAGCAACGATGGTAGCTTTTGACGTTCGGTTGCCAAAATGTTGACGTTGCCATTTTGTGACACAAAAAAAGACGCGAACCGGTGGTTCCTGTGCCTGCGAACCGTCGATTCCTTACGCGTAAACGTTTGAGCCGCCCGGTGGCTCTGTGTTTGCACAATGGCAACGTTAACATTTGGGCGACAAAAGCCGTTCGGGGAAGCAAAAATGTCGGTGAACGGTAGGTTTTGGGTGGTGAGCGTATGGTGGGGGAGGCGTTAGATATACTTGAAGACGTTTCATTTGACTGCGTAGGGTGCCACCAATGGCATCGTTGACATAGAAAGATCGACCTATGGCCGCTGTTAAAAAATCGGTATCCGTCAAAGACGTAGCGCGCCTCGCGGGCGTCTCGGAGCAGACGGTCTCGCGCACCGTGCACGATTCGCCCAGCGTGCGCCCTGAGACCAAGGAACGCGTGCGTGCCGCCATGCGCGAGCTGGGGTATCGCCCCAATTTTGCCGGTCGATCGCTGCGCCGTGGCAGGTTTAAGACCGTCGGCGTCGCCATGTTCAACATTACCGGTACCGGCAACCTCGACCGTATGGAGGGCTTTGCCGCCGCGGCCGACAAACATGGCTATGCCATCACCCTCACTAAAGTAGACGGGCATCCGTATACCCTCGAGAGCGCATCGTCACGCATGAGCGCGCTGCCGGTAGACGGTATGGTCGTGATCATGAACCGCATGCCGGCAGACTTTGGCACTTTTGAGCCGCTGCCCGGTATGCAGACGGTGCTCGTTACCATGCTGGAGCACCCGCTCTGTTCAACGGTCGATAACGACCAGTTCGATTGCTCGCGTCAAGTTGTCGAGTACTTGCTGGGGCGGGGGCACAAGACTGTGCACTTTATCTCATGCCCCGAGCGCTCGCTTTCGGGCATGCGGCGCGAGGAAGGCTGGCGCGAGACATTGCGCGCGCATGGCATTGAGCCCCCGCAGCTCGTGCGCGGCGACTGGACGGCACAGAGCGGATATGCCGCAGGCCAGGCTCTGGCGGATGATCCGACCTGTACTGCCATCTATGCCTCCAACGATGCCATGGCATATGGCTGCATTCGCGGGCTCGAGTCGTGCGGAAGGCGTGTGCCCGAGGACGTGAGCGTGGTGGGTGTTGATGACAGCCTGGGCGATATCGTGCCCGACCGTCGCCTGACCACGGTGCGCTTTGACAACAAGCGCGTCGGCATGTGGGCGGTCGACAAGATTGCCGGCGCCGATGGGGGTGCGTCTGGCGTGGAGCACATGCTGATTCCCGGTGTGCTCGTAGAGGGCGATACGGTGCGCGATTTGCGTTAGGGTGCGGCCTGTTTGGGTTGCCGCTAATTGTGTTCGATATTGTTCAGATTGGTTTAAAAACCGTTCACGGGCGAAAAGTGACCGTTCATAGTTCGAAATTACGTTTTGAGCTGTTCTTTTTTGTTTGAATGTTATTGTTTCTGTCATACACAACGCAGCGCGTATGCCCGGACGCGATGCTCTCCATTGGTTCATATGTGAAAGGAACGCAATATGGCAACCAAAGAAGAAATCTCGATGGTTGGATTCGAGATCGTCGCATACGCAGGTGACGCCCAGACCGATCTGCTTGCAGCGCTCGATGCTGCTCGCGAGGGTGACTTTGAGAAGGCCGAACAGCTGCACAAGGATGCCAGCGATGCGCTCATCGGTGCCCACGACACGCAGACCAAACTGCTTTCGCAGGAGGCCGGCGGTGGCGAGATGGAGATGACCTTCATCATGGCTCACGCTCAGGACACCCTCATGACCACTATGATCCTGGAGAAGCAGACCCGCTTTACCATCGATGCCTACAAGCGCATCGCCGAGCTCGAGGCCAAGCTCGCCTAACGAGCCCTCACAACCAAGTCCCCTTCCAAAAGCTCTGCCGCTACCCGCGACAGGGCTTTTTCTGTCCTCCTCCAAGTTGCGGTGGAATAGGGACTGAATAGGGGCCGGCGGGCACAAAACAATCCCTATTCCACCGCAACTCATCCCGAGATAGTCATTGGGGACGTTCTTAAACGACTAGTCATTGGGGATAGTCTTGATGCGCTCCGTTCGTCTTCCCGTTCGATTTTTGCTCGGTGGGTATACTTCCTTTCGCATTAAACGCCGGACTGAGGAGGTATCCAAATGCCGGATAACGGGTCAATACAAAAAAGAGACGCGCGCGAGATGGCTCATGGGCGTCCTGTCCAGATAACCGAGCATGCGACGGTAACCGAGCTGCAGCCCAGCCTGTCCGATGTCGTGTGCGCAAACAAAAAGCTGCAGATTGGCTTTATCGTTGCGCTCGTGGTACTGGCGCTGCTGTCGGGCTTTGTAGCTCGTCCGCATTTCGCTGATACCAAAACATGGGACTCCACCATCGAGGTCATCGATCAAAAGAAAGGTAACGTACTGGCGCTCACGACCTCGTGCGTGGCGCTGTCTGCGGGCATTACCGCGCTGCCGGGTGATACGGGAACACCGGTTGCCGAGCAGCTCGCGCAGCTTTCGGGTAACTTGGGCATCGTGCTTGCCGTGCTCTACCTCGAGAAATACTTGCTGACCATTTTGTGGTCGGTTGGCCTGGGCATCCTGATCCCGTTTGCGCTGGTGCTCTTTGCGGTGTCGCTCGGCATTCACGGGCGCTGGAGCACGAGCGCCGTCCTGCGCCGCGTGGCGACTCGCGTGCTGGTGGTCGCCATGATCGGAATGGCCTTGGTGCCTGCAAGCGTATGGGTGTCGCAAAAGGTCGACGAAACGTATCGAGTGAGCATCGAGGCGGCCGAGCAAAAGGCGGCCGACGCTGCGGGTGCGGCAGATAGCGACAGCTCCAAAACAAGCAAGAAAAAGACCGAGTCCGCAGAGTCCAAGAGCGTGCTCGAGCAGCTTGCCGACGGTGCCTCGGGCCTCGTCACGTCGGTGACCAGCGGCGCCAAGCAGATGACCGATGAAATTGTGCAGCAAGTGACCGATCTCATCGAAGGCGTCATTGTGATGATCGTGACCTCGTGCGTTATCCCGCTGCTGGTGCTCGCGGCGTTTCTGTGGCTGGGACACACGCTACTGGGGATTGATATTTCCGGCCCAGCGAACTATTTGACGGGCCGCTTTCTGAGTGCTCCGTCCAAGCACGCCAAGAAGGGCAGGCAGTCTGAGTAGGCGGCAAAGCGTTCTTTGGAAGATCAACTGTAAGAAGGGCGGCCGAGACACGTTCTCGGCCGCCCTTTTGTTTGTTGAACACATGGTCGCTGCGTCCGCGCCCGGCTCAAACGGTCAGCAATCATCCGTGAACGGTATTTGTTCAAAAAAGAACAAAGATAAACAAATAGTTGTTGCAGTTTATGTTCGAATGTGTTCAAATAAACACGAACAGTGAAGAACCGCACGTTCAGATGCCCGGACCTGAACGCGATTCAACACTTCCAAACAGAAACTACGCAGCTGCGTATCTCTCAAGGAGGATGTCATGAGGGTTGTAATCGCTTCCGATGCCGACGGTATGTCGATGAAGGAGTCCATCAAGGAGATGCTCATCGCTGACGGTCACGAGGTCGTCGACTATTCCGAGACCCCTGCCGCGGACTTTGTCGATTCCGCGACCGCCGTTGCCAAGGACCTGCTGGAGCACAAGGATTCCCAGGGCTTCGCATTCGATAAGTACGGCGTCGGCTCCTATATGGCCGCCGTCAAGATTAAGGGCATGGTCGTCGCCAACATTTCCGACGAGCGTTCCGCCTACATGACCCGCGAGCACAACGGCTCGCGCATGGTCACCATGGGCCCGGGCGTTGTGGGCACCGAGGTCGCCAAGAAGATCGCCCGCGAGTTCCTGCGCGCCCAGTACGCCGGCGGCCGTCACCAGATCCGTGTCGACATGCTCAACAAGATGGCCTAACGAGAGCCACCGAGAACTCGAACTTCTACCTCAACTTGTGAATTCAGACGAAAGGACGTTCTGATGAAGAAGACCATCGCAATCGGTTGCGACCATATCGTTACGGACGAGAAGATCTATCTGGCCGACCGCCTGGAGCAGGCTGGCTACAAGGTGCTCGACTGCGGCACCTACAGCCACACCCGTACGCACTATCCCATCTATGGCAAGGCCGTGGGCGAGGCTGTTGCCAGCGGCAAGGCCGACTTTGGCGTGGCCCTGTGCGGCACCGGCATCGGCATCACCAACGCCGTCAACAAGGTTCCCGGCGCCCGCTGCGCCCTGGTCCGCGACATGACCTCTGCCCTGTATGCCCGTCGCGAGCTCAACGCCAACATCGTGGGCTTTGGTGGCAAGATCACCGGCGAGTTCCTGATGGCCGATATCATGCTTGCCTTCCTGGAGGAGCCCTACGAGAAGACCCCCGAGCACGACGCCCTGATTGCCAAGATCGATGCCTGCAACAAGGCCGACGCCGAGGCTCAGGCTGACCCGCACTTCTTTGACGAGTTCCTGGAGAAGTGGGACCGCGGCGAGTACCATGATTAGCGGGTATCCGGCGTAATTAACTAGTCCGTTGACGGCTCGCGTTTCTGTGAGGGGGCGCGGGCCGGTTTTCTATCAGCCCTATTGACTTGGCGGGCTGTCGTAAGAAAGGGAAGGCTCCTATGGAGTTTGTTCTTGATAACGGTTCTATCCGCGTAGCACTGAGCACGGCGGGCGGCTCGTTCACCTCAATTGTGGCCGACGGTCGCGAGTATCTGTGGCAGGGCGATCCGGCGGTGTGGTCGGGCCAGGCACCTATTTGCTTCCCGATCTGCGGCGGTCTTCGTGACGGTCGCGCAATGACCATGGGCGGCCGCGAGGTTAAGCTCGCCCGCCACGGCTTTGCGCGCAAACAGGAGTGGAAGCTCGAGGAGCAGAGCGACAACATGGTTGCGCTGAGCCTAAGCTCTGCCGACCATGCCGAGTTGCTCGAGCAGTACCCGTATCCGTTTAAGATCGTTGCTCGTTACACGATCGATGCGGCAAAGGTGGCCGTTTCGTACGAGGTGACCAATGAGGGCACCGAGGACATGCCATTCTTTGTGGGCGGTCACCCTGGCTTTAAGTGCCCGCTCGACGAGGGCGAGTCCTATGACGACTACGAGCTCCGTTTTGAGCAGCGCGAGGCCGCCGAGCTCTGTACTGCCGTTCCCTCGACGGGCCTGATTGATGTTGAGCGTCGCAGCAAGAACCCGATGGTTGGCCATGACCTGCCGCTGACCCACGAACTCTTTGACTTCGCGGAGACCATCTTTGACGTGCTCGAGAGCCGCGTGGTTACGCTGACCAAGAAGACCGAGGACAAGGGCGTGCGCCTGACGTTCCCCGATATGCCGTACCTGATTGTGTGGAGCAAGCCCGAGGGGGACTTTGTGGCCGTGGAACCGTGGGGCGGCCTGTCCACCTGCTCCGACGAGGACGATATTCTGGAGCACAAGCGCGGCTGCCTGGTGGCCAAGCCGGGGGAGACCGTTACCCGCGGCTTTGAGATCGAGATCCTTTAACGAGCTATCGTATGTTTGGGGCCGCGCGTGTCGTGCCCCGGAACAGGAGTTCAACATGATTCTGACCGTTACCATGAACCCGTCGATTGATACGCGCTATCAGCTCGACAAGCTGATCATCGACGACGTGAACCGTGTGACGCCCGAAAAGACCGCTGGCGGCAAGGGCCTCAACGTGAGCCGTGTGCTGCTGCAGTTGGGCGACGATGTGCTCGCGACCGGTCTGCTCGGCGGACACATGGGTGCCTATATGGCCGAGCTCATGGATGCCGATGGCGTCAAGAACGACTTTGTGCCCATCGCCGGTGAGACGCGCATTTGCCTGAATATTCTGCACGAGGGCAATCAGACCGAGCTTTTGGAGAGCGGTCCGCAGATTGCTCCCGCCGAGCTCCAGGCCTTTACGGCCAAGTTTGCCGAGCTCGCGGCGAAGGCGGATGTCGTGACGCTTTCGGGCTCGCTGCCGCGCGGTGTCGATGCCGGCTACTACGCCGAGCTGGTCAAGATTGCCGAGGAGGCGGGCGCCAAGGTGCTGCTCGATACCTCGGGTGCATCGCTGGAGGCCGCGCTGGAGTCCGACGCTAAGCCTGAGCTCGTAAAGCCCAACCTGACCGAGATCAACGGCCTGCTGGGTACGTCCTTTACGACCGATGATGTCGATGCCCTGCGCGAGGCGCTTGCCGCCGATGGCCGCTTTGCCGGTATTCCCTGGGTTGTCGTTTCGATGGGCGCTGCCGGTTCGGTGGGCTTCCATGAGGGCCGTGCGTTCCGCGCCAAGACGCCCGCGATTGCGGCTGTGAACGCGACGGGTTCCGGCGACTCGACCATCGCCGGCTTTGCGCATGCGATTGCTGCTGGTGCCGACGACGTCACGGTGCTCAAGACCGCCAATACCTGCGGCAAGCTTAACGCCATGGATCCCAAGACCGGCCACCTGGTCATGGATCGCTGGGACGAGGTCTACAACAGCGTTGAAGTAACGGAGCTTTAGGGTTACGGCGTCGAGTTACGGCGTTTTACCAAACGCCGTAACCTGCCGACGCTGCGCGGGCCGCATTTGGACAATCTGACGTTCAACTTCAAGGGCGCGACCAGAAGGTCAGCGCCCTTTCGTTTCGCGTCACCTTGTCTCAAATGCGGCCCGCTCGCTGTCGTTTCCAAGACATCGGCGTTGCCTTGCTTCGGGAATGCGGCAGATAGGGACGTTCCTTTTCTGCTGGCAGTTTGGGACACTCCTTACGGGGCACCCCCTCCACAGCGCCTATGCCAGCTTGTCGATTTGCCCAATCTCCCAGAGCGGAATGTTGACGAGCGTGCCCTCGTCTCTATATGCCGCTAACGATGTTCTCACGCAGCGCTCGAGCTTGAACTTCTCGCAGGCAATCCTCAGGCTCTTTGCTTTGAGATTCTCTGCTGCCTTGACCTCGAGCGGAAGCACGGTCCCCGCATGGTCGATGGCAAAGTCAGTCTCTGCATTGCCGGAGGAGGATGACCAATACGCGGGAGTTTTGCCTTGGAGCAAAAGCTCCTGTGCGACGTATTGCTCGGTCAGCGAGCCTTTGAACTCCGTAAAAACAGCGGGCCCGTTCAGAACAATGGCTGGCGTGAGGCCGGAGAGTGCTCCGAGGATGCCGGTGTCGATGCAGAACAGCTTGAAGCCCGAGAGATCCTCGTAGCTTGTGAGCGGTGCTCTTAGGGCGGAAACACGTGGTACCTTATGAACGATTCCATAGTCCATGAGCCACTGGAGGCTTTCCTCAAAATCGCGTGCGCGCGCCCCGGGACGAAGCGCGCCGTAGACGAACTTCTTGTTTTCCTTTGCGAGCTGGCCGGGAAGGGATTTCCAAACCAGCCTCATGCGCTCGACGATGCGGGCTGGCGCATGCTTGCCAAAATCGGATTCATAAGCTTCGATGATTTGCTGCTGAAGCCTGCGGGCCTCGATGAAATCGTGGGAGGCGGCGAAAGCGGAGACAACTTCTGGCATGCCACCGACAACGAGGTATTCCTTGAGCAGGCGCTCGAGCTTTTCGGAAACGTTCGCCAGCAGGTCCATGTCTGCGGCAAGGATGGCATCTGCGAGCGGATCGCCATCGACGGCACGAACGAACTCGACAAACCCCATGGGGCGCATGGTAAGCTGGTCGATCTTGCCGACGGGGAACGACTCGTTTTCGCGTCGGAGCGCGAGCCCCATATAGGAGCCGGCTGCCATGATATGGTATTCCGGCGCCAGCTCGTTGAAGTATTTGAGCGAGGTGATGCCACGCGGTGCCTCTTGGATTTCGTCGAAGATGATGAGCGTGTCTGTCGGCGTTATGGTCTGGCCGCGCAGGAGCTCTATCTGGGAGATGATGCGTTTGGGGTCAAGGCTTCCGTCGAACAGCGAACGTGCGCCCGGTTCGAGCATAAAGTCAAAACGGATGACGTTTTGATACTGCTGGCCTGCGAATTCGTTGAGAAGCCAGGTTTTTCCCGTCTGGCGGGCCCCCTTAAGCAGGAGGGGCTTGCGGTTTGACCTAGATTTCCAAGCGATGAGTTCGTCCATTAGCTGTCGCTGCATACTGCCCCCTAACGATCATGGTTAGTATAAGACCGTCTTGGTCTTTCCATCGAAAAATGTGGGAGTAAACCACGTTTTTCCATCGAATAATGTGGGGTTTAGGTCGGCACCTGGGGCGCTCCTTCTCTGCCGGCAGTTTGGAACACTCCTTGTTTTGGTGCAAATTAGCTACCCTTGCATCAGAAAACGGCGCCCGCCGGCGATGTTGCCGGCGGGCGCCGTTGTCGTGTAGGTGGCTATGTCGTGGGGGCTGCCGTTGAGCGTCCGGGTCTGTGCTCTACAGCGAGTCGATAAAGCGCTGCTGGGCGGCGCGGCCGGCTTCGTCCCACTTAAAGACGCCGGCGTTGTCGAGCACGTGGCCAAACACCACGCCGACCTCCTCGTGCA
Organism: Collinsella aerofaciens; assembly: GCF_020709435.1. Lineage (GTDB taxonomy): Bacteria > Actinomycetota > Coriobacteriia > Coriobacteriales > Coriobacteriaceae > Collinsella > Collinsella aerofaciens_AU. Next base: position 28,210 of record NZ_JAJFDP010000012.1, on the reverse strand, counting down.
GGATATCGATGGCGTTATCCACCGTAAGCTCGTCGGCGCGGCGAGCAAAGACGTCCTCGGCCCACGCGGCATGGCTGCGACAAAGATCATCGCCCTCGAGCGCACCGGCAAGATCGTAGCTGGCATCGACCTTGGCTGCCAGCAGATGCTCACGGACAGCGCCAAGCTCGGGAACCAGGCGCGGCGGCAGAATGGCCAGGCCCATGACCTCGATCAGGCCGATGTTCTCCTTCTTAATGTGGTGGTACTCGGCATGCGGGTGGAAAACGCCTAGCGGGTGCTCGTCGGTCGTGATATTGCAGCGAAGCGCCAGGTAGGCCTCGTAGATCTCGCCGCCGGCATTTCCGCGAGAGTCGACGCGGCGGATGACGGGCGTCACGGTGTTGTGCGCCACGCCATCGGCTGTGTACGCGATGACGCCCACAGACTCATCGGTCCACTCGCGCCAGGCGAGGATAATCTTCTCGGCAGCGTCGAGCAGCTGGGCGCGGTCATGCGAGCGCAGGCGCAGCACCGAGAGCGGCCACTGCAGCACGGTACCGCTAACCTGATCAAATCCGGGCACGCTAAACTGCGAGATCTCGGCGGCGTGCATCATGGGGAACTCGTGCGCGCCGCCCTGGAAGTGGTCGTGCGACAAGATCGAGCCGCCCACGATAGGCAGGTCGGCGTTGGAGCCAATAAAGTAGTGCGGGAACAGGTCGACAAAGTCAAGCAGACAGGTCAAACTCTTGCGGTCCACGTGCATCGGGCGATGCTCGGAGTTCATAGCAATGCAGTGCTCGTTAAAATACGCATACGGGCTGTACTGGAAACCCCAGCGCTCGCCGTCGAGCTGGATGGGAATAACGCGCAGGTTCTGACGGGCGGGATGAGCGCCGCCGTCGGCTGCGGCGGAGCGTCCGGGGTAGCCCTCGTTTTCGATGCAGAGCTGGCAGGCGGGATACTTCTCGCCCGTGTTCTTGGCTACACCTGCCGCGGCGATATCGCGCGGGTCCTTCTCAGGCTTGGACAGGTTGATAGTGATCTCAAGATCGCCCCAGTTGGTGGGGGTGCTCCATTTGATGTTGCGCGCGATGGCGGCACGGCGCACGTAGCCGGCGTCGCAGCACAGGCCGTAGAACCAGTCGGTTGCGGCGCGGGGCTCGTTGACGCCCATACGTCCGTTGAACTCTTCGTTTACAACCGAAGGCCTCGGCGTGAGCACGCCCATGATTCGCATGGCGATGCGGTCGCGGCCCGATGCTGTGTCCTCGGCGGCACCGTTGGCAACGGCGGTCTCGGAAAGCGCGGCAAGCGTGCCTTCAAGGTCAAAGTCGGGCAGGGTATCGGGGTGCAAGAGCGAGAGTTTCTCAACCTGGAGCGCCCAGGCCATATCGAGCGCGGGCCCCGTAGCGCCGATGCACTCCAAAATGGTGTTGTATGCCCAGATGCGGTCGTCCTGGCCGATCATCGATCGGTGGATGGCGTACTCGATCAGGTTCTGTGCGGCCTCGCGCACGTCAGTCATTACAGCCATGCCGCGTAAGCCCCCTTGTCAGAGATGGCGTAGTGACGGGCAGAGCCCTCGCCCAGCCAGCCGTTCATCTTGGCAATGAAGGTGTCGACCAGGTCGAGCGGCACGAAGGCCTGGATGGTGCCACCAAAGCCGCCACCGTGGATACGGACGGCGCCGCGGCCGTCGAGCACGTGCTCGGCCAGCGCCAGGGCATACATGGAAGGCTGCTCGGAACCCAGCTTGGCAACAACATTCTGCAGGTACATGGCAGAGCTGGCGCCGGACTCGCGCGTCAGGACCAGGAACTGGTCGATGTCGCCGGCGTTCAGAGCTGCCCAGCGCTTGTCGACCAGGCCGTTCTCGTACCAGTAGTGAACGGCGCGCAGGCAGGCACGGTCGCCCAGCTTGGCACGCAGCTCGGGGAGCTTGGCGTCAAAGTCCGCCACGTTTACCTCGCACAGGCGTGCCTTGCCAAACTCGGCAGCGACGTCCTGCATCTCGCGCGGAACGGCGGCGTAGTCGTCGGTGGCGGCCACGTGGTCGGCACCGACCTTAACGAGCACGAGCGCATAGCCGTGATCCTCAAAGTTGAGCTCGAGCTTCTGGGTTTTAGGCTGAGCCTGGTCCTCAAAGTCCATGTAGGCGAGGCCGCCCAGGCACACAGCGGCCTGGTCCATCAGACCGCAGGGCTTGCCGTAATAGTTGTTCTCGGTGCGCTGGCTCATCTGGGCGAGCGCGACGGGCTCGACGGCGGGTGCTCCCCAGAGGGTTTCCATGGCACGACCGTACGCGGCCTCGACGGCGGCAGAGCTGGAAAGGCCGCCGCCCGAGGGGACGGAGCAGGTGAAGGCGAAGTCGAAGCCGTGGGGCTCAACGCCAAGGGCTGCAATCTCGTGCGCCATGCCGCGGACGAGGCTTGCGGACGTGCCCTTCTCGGACTCCTGAACATCCAGCGTATCGAGCGTGATCTCAAACGTAGGATAGCCCTCGTCGGCGACGCGAATCTTGTTGGAGTCGGTTGCCACGGCGATGCCGTCGACAGCGACATCGAGCGAGCCGGCGATAACGTGACCGCCTTCGTGATCGGTGTGATTACCACTGATCTCGGAACGCCCGGGCGCGTGCACGTAGAGCACCTGGCGGTCGCCGATGGGGCCAAACTCCTCCTCAAATAGCTTGGTGAGCGTGGCGAGTGTCTTTTCGTCGGGGGTGGTCATGGGAGTCCTTTCCTTGGCGCGCCCGGGTGGGTTTTGCGTCGTTATGAGTACGTTAACAACTTGAAGCGGCATGAACCAAGTGTTCACGATACCGCACGTTACGGGCTATGTTAACGTACTCATAACACAACGCTTGTCACTTTTTGAGAATCTGGTAATCGGTAGAAATACAGCCGTGAACGGTACTGCTGTATGGACTTATAAAGCAGAAGAGTTGCGGATTGAAAAAGTAGAGTACGTTAGCATGCGTCCGACGATGGCGGGCCTCGGCGCGGGATGTATTTCTGCCCGGGCCGGCATGCACGCTATTCAGATCTCGCAAGGGTGAAGGTGATCCTGTGGCAAGGCGCCCGTCCAACGATACAGGTACGCGTCCGGTCTCCATGGCCGACGTCGCCCGCGCTGCTGGCGTTTCGCAGCAGACGGTTTCGCGCGTCGCCAACGGCTTGCCCAACGTTAACGAGCAGACGCGCCAGCGCGTGCAGGCCGCTATGCAAGAGCTCGGCTTTCGTCCGAGTTATGCCGGTCGCTCGCTGCGCGACGGCCGTTACCATTCGGTCGGCCTATGCATCAACGATGTCACCAAGTTTGGCAACCTCTCAATGATCGATGGCATCGCCAGCGCTGCTCGCGAGCATCATTGCGCCATCACGCTGGTCGAGATGTCCAAGACCGAGGAATTCTCGCTTGCCGAGGCCACGCGTCGTATGGCCGCATTGCCGGTGGACGGCATCATCATCGGTATGAGTCGCATGGCGCCCGACTTTGAGACGTTTGATCCGTTGCCGGGCATTGGCACGGTCATCGTTACCATGTACGCGCATCCGCGCGTGACCACGGTCGATTCCGACCATTACGGCTGCTCGCTCTTGCTAATGGATCACCTGTTTGAGCTGGGGCACGAGCAGATTCGCTATATCGGCGGCCCGTCGTTCTCGGTCGACGAGCAATTTCGTCGCGCCGGTTGGCAGGATGCGCTCGAGCGTAAACACATCGAGCCGGCAGAGCCGCTCGAGGGCGACTGGTCTGCCAACAGCGGCTACGAGGCCGGCAGGTACCTGGCCGAGCACGATCACACCATGACGGCGATCTATGCGGCAAACGATCAGATGGCAAATGGCGCGATTGCCGCGCTGCGTGATAGCGGCCTGCGCGTGCCCGAGGACGTGAGCGTGGTGGGTGTCGACGATTCGCTCGATGATTTTGTCGCGCATAACGAGCTCACGACCGTTCGATTCGATTTGCATCAGCGCGGACGCGAGGTATTCGAGCATGCGGTTCCCGAGGCGGGTACGGCGGGCAAAACCGTTGCCATTCGTATTCCCGGCCAGCTCATTATTCGACATAGCACGGCGATACCACGCTCATAGTTTACGCAGGTAAACGGCGATTTATCGTATTTCAATAACAATCGGTAAGGATGCCGGCAGATAACAGTTGGAATGCTGCCGAGTGCTATGATAGACGGGCTCTTTTGTCTATCTAGGAGGCTTTGCCTGATGGAGATCACCAAGGATATCCGCTACATCGGTGTCGACGACCACGACATTGACCTGTTTGAGGGCCAGTACGACGTGTCCGAGAACGGCATGGCATACAACAGCTATGTTATCTTGGGCGATAAAATCGCTGTCGCCGATTCGGTTGACGCTGGCTTTGTCGACGAATGGCTCGGCAACCTCGAGGCCGCGCTCGACGGCCGTACGCCCGACTACCTGGTTGTCCATCACATGGAGCCCGATCACTCCGCCGGTATCGCCGCCTTTATGGAGCGCTATCCCCAGGCCCAGATTGTGGCTAGCATGGGCGCCTTCCGCATGATGGTCAACTACTTTGGCACCGACTACCCCGAGCGCAAGATGGTCGTCAAAGAGGGCGATGTGCTCGACCTGGGCGGCCACAGCCTGACCTTTATCGGCGCCCCCAACGTTCACTGGCCCGAGGTGATCTTCTCCTACGAGTCCACCGACAAGGTGCTCTTTAGTGCCGACGGCTTTGGCAAGTTTGGCGCCAACGACATCGAGGATCCGGAAGGGTGGGCTTGCGAGGCTCGCCGCTACTACTTTGGCATCGTCGGTAAGTTCGGCAAGTTCGTGCAGGCCGTCCTCAAGAAGGCCGCCGACCTGGACATCCAGATCATCTGCCCGCTCCACGGCCCCGTGCTGACCGAGAACCTGGGCTACTACCTCGACACCTATAACACCTGGTCGAGCTATCAGCCCGAGGACGAGGGCATCACGATCGCCTATGCGAGCGTGTATGGCCATCTGAAGGCTGCCGTCGAGGAGCTCGCATCTGCGCTCGAGGCTCGCGGCCAGAAGGTCTCCGTCTTTGATCTGGCTCGCGACGACATGGCCGAGGCCGTTGAGGATGCGTTCCGCTACGACCGTCTGGTGCTCGCCTCCATTACCTATCAAGGCGAGATCTTCCCGTGCATGAGCACCTTCATCCACACGCTCGCCGAGCACGCCTATCAGAACCGTACGGTGGCGCTCGTTGAGGCCGGCTCCTGGGCGCCCGCTGCCGCCAAGGTTATGACCAAGGAGCTCGAGGGTATGAAGGACATCACCCTGACGCAGAACAAGGTGACCGTGCTGGGCTCGCTCAACGACGCCTCGCGCGCTCAGATCGAGGCCCTCGCCGACGAGCTGTCCAAGTAACAACGGCTCGCTTCTACCGTCAAAACCACCACAAAGGGGACAGGCACCTTTGTGGTGGTTTTTGTTTAAGCGCCGGCGATGACGAGGGCTGGACGTGAGCTGTCAGTGGCCTCGGCGATCGAGGTGGCGACGGCATGGTCGGGGTCACGGTCCATCACGATGGAGTCGACATCGGCAAGCTCGGCAAAGCGGTACATGCCGCGTCCGTTAACCTTGCTGGCGTCCATGAGGGCGACGCTTTGATGGGCCGCGGCGATCATAGCCGTTTTGGTCTCGGCCATCTGGGGAAAGTCGGTCGTAAAGCCGCAGCTGGGGACAAAGGCGCCGGGGCACATGACGGCCAGATCGGCATGGACCATTTGGAGCGCCTGCATAGTGAGCGGTCCGTACAAATAACGATGGCCTTTGCGCAGCGCCCCGCCCAGCATGACGACATCGACTGAGGGCATGCTCTCGTCGATGTAATCGGCAATGGTAATGTCGGCCGTGATGACGGTGATACCGTCGCGCTGATCGAGGAGCCGGACGAACTCGAGCGCCGTGGTGCCCGAGTCGACGAGCAGCGTGTCGCCGTCATTGACGAACTCGATGGCGCTTTGCGCGATGGCCTGCTTGGCGGCGACGTTGACATTGATGCGGCGATCTTGCGTGGAGACGGTCAGACGTTTGTGGAGTGATACGGCACCGCCGTGCGTGCGGCGCAGCTTGCCTGCTTCGGCGAGCGCGTCCAGGTCGGCGCGGGCGGTGACGGAGGACACGCCAAAGGTCTGGGCGATTTCTGCTACCTGCACCGAGGCATTATGATCGAGCATTTCCATAATGGCGGTACGGCGTTCGTCGGCAAAAGCGCGGTTGTTGGCTTGGGCCATGCTTGCTCCATTCTCGGCTAAATTTGCAGGAATTGTGTTGACTCTATTTTCGTTCATTTTCTTTTTGAGTAAGAAAACACCTTTCGATTACTTATCTTTTCTATAAAAGAAAGACGCTGAACGCCTAAAATTCAATATCGAACATGTCCACTCGGCTCAAATTCCTTCCGTTTACTTTTCAAAAACGACTGTATTGACCTGCATGGGCTCAATATCTCGCGCGTGTAAAGCCGCTGAATTTCATACAATGGGCGCAGCAAAACGCAAGGTAAAACGCCTTGCGAACAACTACGCCCGATGTCCAGATGCGGGCGAGGGAGAGGAGCAAACGCTCATGGCACTTGTTACCACCGAAAAGATGCTCAAGGACGCTCAGGCCGGCCACTACGCTGTTGGCGCTTTCAACGTCGAGAACCTCGAGTTTGTTATGGCCGTTCTGGCCGCTGCCGAGGAGACCAAGTCCCCCGTCATCATGCAGACCACCCCGGGCACCATCAAGACCGCTGGTCTGGACTACTTCTACGGCATGGTCAAGGCTGCCGCCGAGCGCGCTTCCGTGCCCGTCGCTCTGCACCTCGATCACGGCGATGGCTATGACCGCTGCATGCAGGCTTTCCGCACGGGCTACACCTCTGTCATGATCGACGGTTCGCACGAGTCCTTCGAGGACAACATCGCCCTGACCAAGTCCGTCGCCGACGCTGGCCGCGCCATGGGCGTGCCTGTCGAGGCTGAGCTCGGTAAGGTTGGCGGCAAGGAGGACGACGGTCCCGCGGTTGAGGGCGAGAGCCCCTACACCGATCCTGCCGAGGCCAAGGAGTTCGTCGAGCGTACCGGCTGCACCTCCCTCGCAATTGGCGTTGGCACCAGCCACGGTGTGTACACGAGCGATCCGCACATCGAGCAGTCCGTGGTCAAGGCCATTCGCGACGCCGTCGACGTGCCGCTGGTTCTGCACGGCACCTCCGGTGTGCCCGATGAGCAGGTTGCCGAGGCTGTGAAGAACGGCATCTGCAAGGTTAACTACGCCACCGAGCTGCGTCAGGCCTACACCAAGGGCTTCATGGCCTACATGGCCGAGAACCCTGCTTGCTTCGATCCCAAGAAGCCGGCCAAGGAGGGCATGCGTGAGATCACCGAGCTGGTTAAGATCCGCATGACCAACCTCAACTCTGTGGGCAAAGCAGAGTAACAGCAAGGGTACTCCGACTCGCTACATATCCCGGGGAGGGACGAGGGCTTAGTTCCCCAATCGTCCTCGGGCATGCAAAAAGCCTCGCTGCGCACTTCGTGCGGCGAGGCTTTTTGCCCCCTGCGGAAAGATTGGGGAGCTAAGCCCTCGTCCCTCCCAGGTTGACCTACTCGAGGTCGTCGCCCTTGTGGCGTTAGGACTGCGAATTTGGGATGGGAGGGTTACTTGGTTGTTAGGGCTAACAGGTCGTTGGGGGTTTTGAGGTTGTAGGTGGCGTTTGGGATGTCTTGGTGTGATCCCCATGCCGCTCTGGCAAAACTGACCCCTGCCGAAGTTGCGCATTGTTCGTCGTAGACGGTGTCGCCAACGTAGACGACGTTGCCAGGATTCGCGCCCGTACGCCGGAGATATTCGAGCATGGGAGCGGGTGCGGGTTTATGTTCGGTTGTGTCTTCGACAAGGATGATGTGCTCAAAATACTTATCGAAGCCAAGGGGTGCAATTTCTTTTGCGTATTCGTCGCGCGCACGTGAGGAGACGATGCCAAGTTTGCAGCCGTTGTCGGAGAGTGTCGCGATAACTTCGTGCAAGCCGGGAAACACGCTGATGGTGCTTTTAAAGCTGGCGGCAACTTGGCACCAGCGATCCAGCGTTGCCTGTGAGTAGATCCCAAGTTTCTCAAGGGCGTTCTTGCCGGGTATGCCGAGGGCAAATTCAAGCTCGTGTCGGGGGAGCGTTTTGCCGGTTTCTTCTTGGACAATCTGGCCAAGTGATGACAGAACGCTTTCTTCTGTATCTGCCAATGTCCCATCAACGTCAAATGCGATATGGTCAAAGTGCTTCATATGATTGCTCCTCTCTGTTGTTTGCCTGCAAGTTTGATGCAGTGACAGAAGAAGGGCTAGCGGGATTTCTGCCTGGTGCTATCGAGATTCTGCCTCGCTGCTCGATAGCTCGAAGGAGTGCACCCCATTTGTTCTTTAAATACCTGGCCAAGATGGCTTGCTGTTATAAAGCCGCATTGGCGCGCGACTGCCTGGACCGTTCGCGTGGTGTGTGCCAAAAGTTCGCAAGCACGGTTTACGCGGTATGCGCGCAGATATGCCGCCGGGGTCGTTCCTGCGCAAGCTTCGATAATGCGGTAACACTCTCTTTCGCTTACGCCGGCTGCAGATGCCATCTGGGGCACATCTATAGTGGCTGCATAGTTTGCGCGGATATAGTCCAGGATTGCCTTGAACTGTACGTCGCGGTTGGTCATCCAAGAGGCGTTGTCGGAGGAAAAGAGCGGTTCGGCCTTGGCGTAAATCTGAATCCAGAGCTCTGACAAGCTATTCCGAAGCGCCATCTCGTTCTGCGGCCGTTGAAGGTCGTGGTTAAAGGAACTCTTTAGCAAATCGATAAAGGGCATATCGTCGGGGTTGGTGGGCGACCATTTGAGCACATCGACGCCTCGACATTGAAGCAATGGGTTGATGTAGCGCTTTTGGAGACGTCCCGCGGGATCGCCGAGCATCGACGGCTGAAAGATATGCAGCATTTGAATGGCTGGCGCCGAATTGGGTGATTGCAGCGTGCTGTGCAAAACGCCGCCGTTGATAAAGCCGGCGGACCCTTCCTCAAAGCGTACGTGCTCATGAGCCGCGCGCGTTCGATAGTCAATCGCTCCCTGCTCCATGTAGAAAAGCTCAACTTCGGAATGCCAGTGCCAGGGGACGGAATTGCCCGGATAGCGAGCGAATTCTGCGCGTTCGGCAATATAGGGCCAGTCTTCGGCGGTCTCGGGAAACGCTTCCTCGCGTCCTCCGCGGTGCAATTCTATGTGATCCATGTTTCGCATGGCATCAGTATAAAGCGCGATGGGCTTAGATTGCTCTTGCCTGTTCGGGGAACGCCTTGTCTAGGGATGCCTGGAGCTTTTCGAAGGATGCTCGCAAGTTGAGGCTCTGATTGGTTGAGCGGTTGGTTTTTGTGGTGGGGGAGTCGAGGAGGCTGTTTCTCTGTGTCGGGGGGAAGGAGAAAAGGTTTGCATGTTTTAGGGATGGCTGCTGTGCTGCGTCATTGGAAGAATGCATGCTTATGCGGCCTCCTCGATGTCCACCAAAAGGTTGCGCACGGGGTGTGCTGCTAGGTCCCGTGCGTTGGCAGTATTATGCCGCGGCTGTTGCAAAGAAGCGCTAAAGAAAGGCTTAATCAGGTTTGATGTAACCATGAAACCGCAGCTCAAGGCTATCGAGTAACACTCTTGAAAGGTTTTGAGCTTAAGGGCTTTCTAAGGTTTGTGGCGCGGGTGTGGTTCGCCTGTGTGGGGCGTGTGGATGGCTCGTTCCTAGCGCTGCGGCTCTGCGGCGCGCACCTGCTCGACGACCTTTTCCATCGTGGCGTCGATGCGGTCTTTCTTGAGCTCACATTCCCAGATGGTTATGGGTGTCCAGCCCATTTGAGTGAGTGCTGCCACGGCAGCGCGGTCGCGCTCGACGTTGCGACGGAACTTTGCCTCCCAAAACTCAACGTTGCGCTTGGGCTGGCTCGGGTTGCACTTGGGGCAGCGGTGCCAAAAGCAGCCGTTGACGAAGATGGCAATCTTGCGCCCAGGAAAGGCGATGTCGGGCTTGCCGGGAACCTTCCATTCCAGGCGATAGCCGGTGAGGCCCGCTGCGCGCAGGCGCTGGCGAACGAGCAGCTCTGGCTTGGTATTGGCGCGCTTGTTGCCCTTCATGGACTTTTTGATGGCGGCGCGACGGCGGACCAGTTCGCGCTCGTCAGCGGAGAGGTCCGAGGTATCGATGCCGTCGAGCAGACCGGGCTTGGGACGCTTCTTGCTGCGGCGCTTAGGTGCGCGCTTGGGTTTGGTGGCGGGTTTGTCGGCTGTGTTGGGCACGGCGTCATCGGCGGAGCTTGTCTCGAGTCGGTCTTCCTTCAGCTCAATCAGGGCATCGATAAGCCCCTTGTCGGCGGGCATCCATTCCACCGTGGCAAGCGAGGCGCGCGGAATCCAGCGGATATCGAGCTGGCGGTCGTGCTTCTGGGGTTCATCGGATTCATCGGCGAGCGAGCAGTAGTAGCACTCCATGGAGAGATGGAAATCGGGGTAGTCATACTCAACGGTATAGAAATCGCGCAGGTTGGTGACTTTTACCTGCAGCTCTTCCATGAGCTCGCGGCGTACGGCGTCCTCGGGCGTCTCGCCGCGCATGAGCTTGCCACCGGGGAACTCCCAAAGTCCCTGCATGTCGCCATAGCCGCGCTGCACGGCCAGTAGCTCGTCGGATCCTTCCTTGCGAATGATCCCAGCGGCAACATGAACAGTCTTCAACAGGAGTCCTCTCTCAGCATCAACACATGGCAGGGCGGTTCATTTGGGACGGGGCTTTTTTGACTACCCACGGGATGCCCCTTTGCCTCGTCGATGATTTTTCTGGGACGGGGATTAAAAAATCATTCGGTACATAATGATTTTTTAATCCCCGTCCCAGAAAAATCATGCGCTCAGTAGTCAAAAAAGCCCGTCCCAAATGAGCTGCCCTACCTTACACAACGGTAAGGCAAGCGTAAGCCATATCGATGGTAGCCGACTCGTCTTCTTGCGACTATAGATGCCGTAGACTAATCGCAAGAAAGGACTCGGTATGCAAACCACGCAAGCAGCGACCCCGGTACTGGAGGTCGCGCATCTCGAAAAGGTATATGGGGCGCTGGGTAACGTGACCCGCGCGCTCAACGACGTCAGCTTTACCGTCAACCGCGGGGAATTCGTGGGCATCATGGGCGCTTCGGGCTCGGGCAAGTCGACGTTGCTCAACTGCCTGTCGACCATCGATAGCGCTACAAGTGGCACGATCCGCATCAACGGGCAGGACGTAACACGCATGAAGCAGGCTAAGCTTTCGCAGTTCCGCCGCGAGGAGCTCGGCTTTATCTTCCAGGACTCCAACCTGCTCGATACGCTCACGGCACGCGAGAACATCGCCCTGCCGCTCACCATCGCCCGCACAAACTCGGCAGAGATCTCGACCCGCGTGCAGGATGTGGCAGCGCGCCTGTCCATCAGTCAGGTGCTCGACAAGTATCCCTACCAGATGTCCGGCGGCCAGCAGCAGCGCGTTGCCGCGGCTCGCGCGCTCGTCACCGACCCCACCATGATCATGGCCGACGAGCCTACCGGCGCCCTCGACTCCAAAAGCGCCCGCCTGCTGCTCGAGAGCCTAGAGGCCCTCAACCGCCGCCTGCGCGCCACCGTGCTCATGGTCACGCACGACAGCTTTGCCGCCAGCTACACGAGCCGTGTGCTGTTTATCCGCGACGGCAAGATCTTCACCGAGCTGCGCCGCGGCGACACCGACCGCCGAGAGTTCTTCGACCGCATTATGGAGGTCGTTGCCATGATGGGCGGTGAGGGCTCCGATGCTCTGTAAACTCGCTTGGGGTAACGTCCGCCGTGCCGGCCGCGACTACCTCGTCTACCTTTTGACGCTCACCCTGGGCGTCACGGTCTTCTATGCCTTTAACACCATCTCGATGCAGGTCGACATCGCCGGAATTGATGAAGAGGGCTTGGCGCAGGTTATGGGCAGCATGCTCGGCGACCTGACGTACTTTTTGGCCGGTGTCATGGCCTTTTTGATGGTGTACGCCAATAACTTCATCATGAAACGCCGCAAGAAGGAGTTTGGCCTGTACCAGGTGCTCGGCATGGGGCGCGGGCGCGTCGCCACGATCATGGCGCTCGAGACCGTGATAGTGTCGGTCGTGGCCTTTGTCGCTGGCATTGTGCTGGGTGTGGGACTCTCCCAGCTCATGACGTTCTTTACGGCCTCGCTCTTTAAGACACAGATCGCCAATTTTCACTTCTTTTTCTCGGTGCATGCGTTCAACCTGACCCTTGTCTGCATGCTCGTAATGTTTGTGCTCACGCTACTGCTGAACCTTCGCGCCGTGCGTCGTACCAAACTCATCGAGCTTATGGGTGCCGAGCGTCGCAACGAGAGCATCAAGACACGCAACCCCTGGATTGCGATTGCCATCTTTGCCGTGGGCGTGGCGCTTGTGGGCGTGGCCTATTACCGTCTGCTACGTGATGGGTTCCCGCTAACCGCGACGGACAGCAAGTTGCAAGAGGCCATGAACCAGTTTGGTATTACGACCGCTATGGTTACAGTGGGCACCTTTGCCCTGTTCTGGGGACTCTCGGGCATGCTCATCAAGCTGCTGCAGAGCCTGCGCGGCGTGTATTGGCGCGGCCTCAACATGTTTACCGTGCGCCAGCTTGCGGCCAAGGTCAACACGGTGTGCTTTTCGATGGGCGTCATCGCGATGCTCCTGTTTTTGGCCATCACCTCGGTGACGTGCGGTATGTCGATTGCCAATGTGATGAACGAAAACCTGGAGCGCTATAACCCTGTTGACGTGTCACAGACGTATGTCTATTACACGCCCGATACGCTCGACTACTACAAAGAGTACATCAATCCGTCTGAAGCCGATCGCATGGTGCTGGCCGATAGTACGGTCGATTTGTATTCCGCATGGCACGGCGATCCATGGCACGGCGATCGTAAGGGCAAGTCGGCGGACAACAACGACGAGACCGGCAAGAAGGTCAATATCGCCGATGTTGCCGGTGAGCATGTGCAGATCGATTCGTATCTGAGTTACCCGCTTGGCGGTTCGGATCCTTCGGTGACTCCAAGTGAAATGTGCAAGGCCATGGGCGAAAAGCTTCCCAAGGCGTTCGGGGGTAGCAATGCCGATACGATGGGTCTGTTTGTGACGCCGGCGAGCCAGTACAACAAACTGCGTCAGATGATGGGCGAGGAGCCGGTGCACATCGGTCACGACCAGTATCTGCTCACGTGTGATATGGGCGGCGAGCTGGTCGACCTGTACACCAAGTATATGGCTGGCGGCCATGCCCTTACCTTGGGCGGGCATACGCTCAAGCCCGCAACCGATAAGTCGGACGAAGATACGGCGGCCATCGCCAACTCGGCGATGGGCAGTAATCCGGGTACCGTCGTCGTTGCCGACGAGCTGTTGTCCCAACTTAATCTGCAGCCGTATTCCAGTAGCCTGCTCGTTAACTACAAACAGGGGATGGATACGACCGAGGCAGACGAGAGTATTAAATACACTGTGCTCGACAATCTGCTCGTTGACGGCAAGGAGCCGGGGTCGTGGGGAACCTTCATCACACGCTCCGAGATGTACGCGCAAGCAGCGCAAATGAACGGTCTTATTGGCTACCTAGCCATCTACATCGGCTTTGTATTGGTCGTTGCATGCGCGGCGATTCTGTCGATCCAGCAACTCTCCAACGTGGCCGACGGCAGCCGCAGCTATCGTGTGCTGGCACAGATCGGCTGCGACGACCGCCAGATTCGCCATTCGGTGATGGCGCAGCAAGCGGTATTCTTCCTGTTCCCGCTGGCAGTGGGCCTGGCGCACTCCTTTGTGGCACTTAAGGTGATCATCGAGCTGGTGAGCATATTCGGAAATATGAGCATCGGTGGCACCGTGGGCCTCACCTGTGCAATCTTCCTGGCAGCCTACGGCGGCTACTTCCTGGTGACCTACCTCATGAGCACCGGCATGGTGCGAGCCGCCATCGCCACCCGCTACAGCGAATAACAAGCGGGCAAAACCGTCGCAAAATCAGAGCGAATAACCGCCGCGAAGGGAGTCCAGCTCCCTTCGCGGCGGTATTTTGCGTATCTAGAGCATCTCAGATGCAAGTGAGTAGGCTTTTTTGGATCTGCCGAGCACATCGCGGCAAGTGCTCAATAAAATCGCAGGTCAGGGCTGTGGCGTTTTGAGGTGTGCTCGGCATCCCGCCAAAAGCCTACTCACTTGGTTTTACTGCTAGAAAACCGCCGCGAGGGAAAGTAGCTCCCTCGCGGCGGTTTTTGGCGTTTGCCCAGATAAAACCTGCCAAAATAAACCTGTCCCTTTTTGGCAGGTTATCGCTTCCAAAAGTGGAGGATGAGCGTCGTGCGGTTTTGCTGTTCGGTTTTGACCAGGATGTTGTGGATGTGGGTCTTGACGGTGCCCACGGCAAGGAATAGCTCGTCAGCGATCTCTTGGTTCGATTTGCCCAGTACGACCAGACGCATAACTTCGGTCTCACGGTTGGAGAGCTTGTAGGCGTTGCGATAGAAGGGCATCTGCTCTTCGATGTGTCGATCAAGATCGCTGACGTTCTTTTCCTCGGGCGCCTCCTGCATGCGGATTGAAAGCACGTGGTAGGAGTAGATGATCAGCAGAATCGCAAAGTAGCAGGCAAAGACGTTTTCGCTAAAGTTGCGCTCGGACAGATATAGTTGCAGCCAAGAGGGCGCCAGACTCATGGGGACAATCAGAATGTTGTAGAAATCCTCGGCAACGATGCAACCGACCAGAATAGCGCCGATAATCAGGTGCTTTCGTTGGTTGTTAACGCGTGCCTTCAGCTCGACTTGCGTGCTCTTGCGTGCCGTCCAAAAGATATATAGCCCCACGAAAACAAGGAATACCTGACGCATCGTGTAGTAGAGCCATTGATGAATGGGGCCGTAGGGGACAGCGACGATAATCAGCAGCTCGCTCAGCAAGAACGTTGCGACGGGAATGACAAACTGCTTTTTTGAATGCTTGTCGAGCAAATCCATGGCAATGAGCCAAATAAAAGCCTGCGAAGCGGTCGCCACAAAGGTCCGCAACACAGGCATGGTAATTGAGTAATAGTCGCTGGCTGGAAAACTCTGGTTTTGCAGCGTGTATTCAAAAAAGAAAATCTCGGTCATCTCGATGGCATAGCAGATAAATACGCCGCTGCCATAGATAAAGAAGCGTCGACGAGACGAGGCATAGGCGGCAAGCGAGAGCACCGCCGTCACAATACAGATCACGAGTATCGCTAGGGTATAGAAGAACATCAGGGTGTTCATCTGTCACCGTCCCATCTCATTTATTCTATGGCCGAGCTCTGTATACCTTGTGGGATATAGACGTCTCAACCCTTCGTTTCATTGCGGATTAGGCGCCGAGATACAGCATAGCCGTATACCGTTCGCGGTTCTAGATGGTAAACCCCCTGTAAACTCTTGACCTGCGGGTTTATATTGGTTTAGAGGGGGTGTAACTCCATGAACGGTCTTTAATCCCGAATAAACTAGGTAAAAATTGCATACGGGTGAATGATGGTCTTGTCAACACGAGGCGTGATGTTCGAGCGCCTCATAGTAATAGTCGGCAAGACCGGCGGAAAGGAAATCGACATGGCACTGCCTAAGGATTTCATCGACACCAACGGCTTCACCAAAGAGCAGATCCTGGCTATCGAGGATCTTGGTCTGGCAATGAAGAAGGCCATCAAGGTTGACGGTTATTATCCGCACCTGCTCCGCAACAAGAGCCTTGGCATGATCTTCCAGCAGGTCTCCACCCGCACTCGTCTTTCCTTCGAGACCGCTATGACCGACCTCGGCGGCCATGCTCAGTTCTATGGCCCTGGCACCATCCAGCTCGGCGGTCACGAGTCCCTGGGCGACACCGCTCGCGTTATGGGCTCGCTGCTCGACATCATGATGGCTCGCGTTGACCGTCACAAGGACGTCGTCGGCCTCGCCGAGGGCTCCGCTGTGCCCGTCATCAACGGCATGTCCGAGTTCAACCATCCCACGCAGGAGATGGGCGACCTCATGACCATGCTCGAGAACCTCCCCGAGGGCAAGAAGATCGAGGACTGCACCCTGGCCTTCATCGGCGACGCCACCCAGGTCTGCGTCTCCCTCATGTTCATCGCCTCCAAGGTCGGCATGAAGTTTGTCCAGTTTGGACCTAAGGGCCACCAGATTCCCGACGGCGGCCTGCACGTTGGCACCGTCGAGGAGCGCGCCGAGTTCGGCAAGCAGATGATGGCCATCGCCGAGGAGAACTGCAAGGTCTCCGGCGGCTCTGTCGTCATCTCCGACGACATCGAGTGCATCAAGGGCGCCGACTTCATCTACACCGACGTGTGGTATGGCCTGTACGACGAGGAGGTCTCGGGCGAGAACTACATGGACGTGTTCTATCCCAAGTATCAGGTCACCATGGACATGATGAACTTTGCCGGCCCCAACTCCAAGTTCATGCACTGCCTGCCGGCCACCCGCAACGAGGAGGTCGTCGACGAAGTCATGGACGATCCCGAGCGCTCCCTGTGCTGGGTCGAGGCCGAGAACCGCAAGCACTCCATCCGTGCTCTCCTTGCCGCCCTGGGCAAGCGCACCCCGCTCAACGACGAGGGTGTCGAGTACTCCGCCAAGGCTGAGCTCCACGCCGCTCTCGAGGCTCTCGAGCAGCTCTAAGCCTCAAGGCTTCTAAAAGCACGTTTGCGGGCGGCGGATGCTCGTCTCCTGTCGCCCGCTCACCGAGGCCCAAGCAATTGCCTTAATACCTTAGGGCCTCGGATCTGTCCAAGACTGAGCGAAGGAGCTCATCATGAGCGACGGAAAGAAAAAGCTTTCCTTCTTGACGGTCATTTCGACCATCATCTGCGTCGTCTTCGTTTGCGAGGCCGCCGCTCCTGCTGCTGCCATTGGCAACCAGCAGTTCTTCTGGTGGATCTTCCTGATCCTGACCTTCCTGCTTCCCTACGGCATGGTTGTCGCCGAGCTCGGTACCACCTATGACGGCGAGGGCGGCATTTACGACTGGGTACGCGATGGCCTGGGCGACAAATGGGGCGCCCGCATCTCGTACTACTACTGGGTCAACTACCCGCTGTGGATCGCCTCGCTGGCTACCATGTTCCCCGACATTTTGGGCATGGTCTTTGGCGTCGAGTTCAACTTGATCGCCAAGATGGGTATCGATCTTGCCTTTGTGTGGATCGTCTACCTCATGGGCCGCTCCAAGGCGGCCGACTCCGAGTGGGTCCTTAACGGTGGCGCCATCATCAAGGTCGCCGTTGCCGTTATCGTTGGCGCTTTGGGCATTTGGTATGCCATGGAGAACGGTTTTGCGAACGACATGTCCGCTGCCACCTTCCTGCCCGAGCTCACCAACACCAACGCTCTCGGCTACCTGTCGATCATCATCTTTAACTTCATGGGCTTCGAGGTCATCTGCACCATGACCGACGACATGGCCGATCCCGCTCGCGATATCCCCAAGGCTATCATCGTCGGTGGCCTGTCCATCGCCGTGATCTACCTGTTCGCTGGCTTTGGCATCGGCGCCGCCGTGCCGGCCGACTCCATCGATCCCGACTACGGCATGATCGTCGCAGTCCAGACCATGGTGGGCGACTCCATGATCTTTAAGGTCATCTGCATCGCCTTCCTGATCACCCTGTTCGCCAACATGGCCGCTTGGTCCTTCGGCGTTAACTCCGTTGCTCGCTACGCTGCCGAGCACGGCAACATGCCCAAGGTCTTCGCCTCGATGATCTCGGATGACGACATGCCCAACGGCGCCAACCTGGTCAACGCTGTCGTTGCCTCCCTGGTGCTGTGCCTGCAGCTCGTTCCCATCGACGCCATCTCCAACGGTGTCTTCTGGATGCTCTTTGGCACCTCTGTCGTCTTCCTGCTGTTGACCTACATCCCGATGTTCCCGGCGTTCCTCAACCTTCGTAAGAACGACCCCAACCGTGAGCGCATCTTCACGTTCCCGTTTAAGGGCGCCATGATGAAGGTCATGCTGGCCATCCCCTGCATCGAGCTGGTTCTTGCCATCGTTGCCACGCTGATCCCGTTCTCCGCTGCTGAAATTGGCGACAAGGTCCCGATGATCGTTATCTTCATCGTGCTCGTGCTCATCGGCGAGGTCGTCCGCGTCGTCAGCGCTAAGGGCCGCGAGACCGAGTACAAGGGTCTGACCCCTGAGCTCGCAGCCCAGCGTCTCGCTGAGGAGGCCGCCGAGGCCGAGGAGAACTAGAGCACCCGGTTCTGGGGCTCCAACCCTCCTCGTGTACCAACGCGCGCTTCGTCGGGCTTGTCGCTCCCGACTCCGGGCACTCTAGCCTCTTCGGAGGCGTGTCCAAGCGACAGGTTTGCTAACCATTCCCCCGGGGTGGGTGTGAGCGATAGCTCCGGTAACCACCGCCCACCCCAATCTCTCTTCCGTATCCTTCGTGCGTTTTGTCTCCGCGCACTTGGTTACGTCGTCGCTTGCCGGTGCGATTCCGTGAAAACCGGCACCGGGCGCCCCGACCTTTGCCGGGGAACGGGCGCCTACCATCTCTTGGTTTTAGGCTGCGGGTAACCCGCCCGCAGCAAGCGATCGTTCGATTTGGAGGAAATCTTATGCGTACGATCACCGAGTCCGAGTCCACCCCCAAGGCCGACGGCTTCTTCATGCCCGCCGAGTTCGCCCCGCAGGATCGCGTGTGGATGGGCTGGCCCCACCGCACCGACACCTGGGCCCACGGCGCCAAGCCGGCCCAGAAGCAGTATGCCGCCATCGCCCGCGCCATCTCCGAGTTCACCCCGGTCTATATGTGCGCCAACCAGGTCGACTACGCCAACTGCAAGGCCGTCTTCGAGAACGACGAGAACGTCACCGTCATCGAGATGACCACCGACGACGCCTGGTTCCGCGACACTGCCGCCACCTACGTCATCAACGGCAAGGGCGAGAAGCGCGCCAACCACTGGCACTTCAACGCCTACGGCGGCCTCGTCGACGGCCTGTACTTCCCGTGGGACAAGGACGAGCAGATCGCCCTCAAGATGGCTGAGCTCTCCGGCTGCCGCCGCTATCGTCCCGACGACATGATCCTCGAGGGCGGCTCCATCACCGTCGACGGCGAGGGCACCCTTGTCGTGACCGACCAGTGCCTGCTTTCCCCGGGCCGCACCTGCTCTGCGGTTCTGGAGGAGGAAGAGGATCCCGAGTCCATCTGGCCCAAGTACCGCAAGAAGTTTGAGCCCTGGAGCGAGGAGCTTCGCGCCTACATGGACGAGCACCTCAAGGATTACCTGGGTGTCGAGAAGGTCATCTGGGTCAAGGAGGGCATCGACCCCGAGGAGACCAACGGCCACATCGACGACGTCGCCACGTTCATCGCGCCGGGCGTCATGGCCTGCATTTGGACCGACGATCCCGAGTATCCGTTCTACGAGCAGTGCCACGCTGCCTACGAGACCCTCTCCAACGCCGTCGACGCCAAGGGCCGCAAGATGAAGGTCTACAAGCTCTGCATGCCCGTGAACCCGCTGTTCATGGACCAGGCTTCCTGCGACACCATCGACGCCGACGAGAACGCCGAGCCGCGCGTCCCCGACGAGCCGCTGATCGCCTCCTACATGAACTACCTCGTGACCAACCACGGCGTTATCGTCCCGCAGTACGGCGACGAGAACGACCAGCTGGCCGTCGACACGCTCCAGAAGATCTACGACGAGGTCTGGGGCGAGGGCGTCTACAAGTGCGTCGGCGTTCAGTCCGAGCAGGTCGTCTTCGGTGGCGGCAACATCCACTGCATTACTCAGCAGGAGCCGTCCGCGTAATTGTCTGTCTTCCCGAGGCACGGCACCTTGCCCTTCAATCGTCGGGCATGACCCTTAAGGTCTATGCCCTCCTCTTTCAGGGCAATCTGCCGCACCTCAGAAACCCAGCCGATCAATCGGACAGTCGGTGAATCGCACCGTGACCATCTCGGGGCATTGATGGTCGGTTTATTCGATGTCTTGGTCGGCTGGGTTTTTCTTTGGGCACTCCGTTGCCTCCACTTCGGAGTGCCCGCCTCTTTGATTGAGTACGCGTCTGATCTGGGATTTATTGCGGGTTAGGCCAATTGTTCGCTTGAATATCCCAGGTCAGACGCGTCTTCAATTGCCAAAAGATTCCGGTCGCAATCGCGGCCGTTTTGATCGGAGTATCTATGTACCAGCGTATCGTTATCTACACGCGCCTGTTCCGCGAGCGTTGGTCCAACAATTGCATCCTCTCTTCTCTTTGGGATGGCACCTGCACCGGTGACGCGGCCTGCAACCCTACCTTGGGCTGCGCCTTCGGTACAGATGCCATCCTTTTTGCTGTAGGGGAAGCGTGCCATGGCAGGTAAAAAGTTCTCCCTGTTCGAGGTCATCCTCTCGGTTATCTGCGTTGTCTTTACCATCGAGGCGGCTGCTCCGGCATCTGCCATGGGTAACGTGCAGTTCTTCTGGTGGATCTTCCTTATCATTACGTTTTTGCTTCCCTATGGCCTGGTGGTGGCCGAGCTCGGTACGGCGTTCGATTCCGAGGGCGGCCTGTACGACTGGGTTCGCCTGGGCTTGGGAGACCGTTGGTGTGCACGCTGCTCCTGGTGCTATTGGGTCAACTTTCCACTGTGGGTGGCAAGTATCGCCTGCATGTTCCCCAGTGTCATCAATGCGGTATGGGGCATCGAATTTTCGCTTGGGGTCCGAATTGCCATCGAGCTTGCCTTTGTGTGGGGCGTCACGGTCATGGCAATGCAGCCGGTGGCCGAGGCCGATTGGGTCATGGATGGCGGCGCCGTCATCAAGGTGCTCATTACCGCCGTGGTGGGAATCATCGGCATCTGGTTTGCCTGCAACAACGGCTTTGCCAACGATATGTCGTTTAAGACATTTGTCCCCGATCTGGGAGACACTAACTCACTGACGTATCTTTCAATCATCCTATTCAACTTTATGGGCTTTGAGGTGGTCGCGACCTTTGCCAGCACGATGAAGAACCCATCGCGCGATATCTCCAAGGCGGTTATCGCCGGTGGCGTTGCCATCGCGGCGATCTACATTATCTGTGGCATCGGTATTGGAGCCGCGGTTCCCACCGAGCAGCTTTCACTCGATTCGGGCATTGTGGACGCGGTTGCCGCCATGGTGGGGCGCGCTCACCCGCTGACGATGGTCGTGGGCGTGGCCTTTCTGGTAACGCTGTTTGCCAACATGATCTGTTGGAGCTTTGGCGTCAACAACGTGGCGAGCTATGCCGCGCGCCATGGCAACATGCCGCGTCCCTTTGCGCTGGTGTCCAAGAAGACCGGCATGCCCAACGGCTCGGCACTCATTAACGGTTGTTTTGCCAGCTTGGTGCTGCTACTTCAGATTCCGCTGGGTGAAGGTTCCGACGTCTTTTGGGTCTTCTTCTCGATGAACGTCGTCTTTCTGCTCATGAGCTATATCCCGATGTTCCCGGCGTTTTGGCGCCTGCGTAAATACGACGACCGCCCGCGCGTGTTTCGCGCGCCCTTCGAGGGCAAGGTGCTTGCGGTAGCGCTTGCGGTGCCGGTGGTAGAACTCGTGCTTTCGATTGTTGCGACAATCGTGCCGCTTAACAGCTCGCCCGCCGAGATGTCAAAGTTGCCGATCCTCATGGGTGTGGTGATCGGCGTGTTGCTGGGCGAGGTTTCGCGCCTCATATCGCGCCGCGGCCGCAGCATCGACAATCCCGGCGTTGGCGCAAGGGGGACAGGTCGCTTTGCACCAAAACAGTAGCGCCGCGAGTTGTGCGGTGCTAGATGCATCTTGGATTACTGCTCACGCTGCTCGGGATCAGATGCGAGCTTGGGTGCAAAGTAGGGGACGTGGCCCAGGTAGGGGCAGCTGTCCGAACGCGCCTCAACGGCGCAGGGGACATTGTCGTAGGTCATGGAAGAACCGAGTTGGGTGATGGCCTTGGCGGCGGGCGCGACGAGCATCTTGAGCGGAGCGATCGGTGTCATGGCATCTCCTTTCATCGGTGAGACACAGCTTGTTTATCTAAACGATACAGTACGTTTAATCGGTGAGTCTAATCTTGCGGCAAAGAATCTGTCAACATCCTCACAGCATCTAGACAGGGGAGGCGGGCATGAGTTTCGCGTTCTATATCTACACCACGATTATCATGGGTGTGGCTCTGGTGACCAGTGCCGTGGCATTGGTGGTTTGGCTCATGACGCGCCGTCGCGACAGCCTCGTGGCCGCGGCGGGTTTTTTGCTCTATATGCTCGATATGTCGGTCATCTTTTTTGACGAGTACAATCGGCTCAAATACGACTACGCCGTTACCTTTAGCGAGCCGCTGCAGCACCCCTTGCTGCGCTGCGTGCTTGGTATTGCCATCTATGCCTGCGTGGTGCTATGGATGTTTGCGCGCTTGCGCAAAAGACCGACGTCGCGCATGCTCGGACTCGCTATCGTGCCGTTTTCAATCTTGCAATTGCTGCTGGTGCCTCGCAGCGGCGCTGCCGGAGAGGTGCAGCAGTATCTCTTTTGGCTCACGCGTGACCTGGGTAATGTAGGATGTCTTGCCTATGCCGCCTGGCATTACCGGTACAGAGCAACGCGTGTTGAGAAACTCGACCTCGACCGCTCAAAGCTCTTTTGGAAGGTGGCCTTCGTTCTTGTGTTTTGCGTGATCGCCGAGGACACCTACATGATCTTGTTCTGCCGCCCCGACTCCCAAAACCCCGTCATCGGCCTCTTTTTGTGGTATCTGTCCGAGCGCAATATCTCCGAAAACGTGCTGCTCGTGGTATGCGCGGCTCAGCTTTTTTGCCAGTTTAGCCATATCCTGCGTGTGTATGCCCGTCATCCGCGTGCCGATGAGGACGTGGCAGCCGAGAGCGCAAGCTCTGAGGACGATCTCGCATCGCGTGTGGTGATTTATGCCGACGCCCATAAGCTGTCACGGCGCGAGCAGGAGGTGCTCACGCTGGTGCTGAAGGGCAACGACGCCCAAAACATCGCCAGCGAGTTGGTCATCAGCCCTGGCACGGTCAAGGCACACTTGCATCGCATCTACGTTAAAAGCGGCGTCTCCAACCGAGATGACCTTATAGATACCTTTTGGCGTTCCTAGCCTCATTCTTCCTCGCATGCGGGTCTTGCTGTGTGGGCGGCCACACCGTTGGGCGTAATGAAGCGGTAATAATCTCAGACAATAAACCTGCAGGTAAAGCGTGTAAACCTGCTTAAACTGACCGTTTGCGGTCCCTGGCCTTGGCACGGATTTGCCCCTGTGTATCAATGGGTGTAGCGCGAAGCCGCGGACGTGGGACAGACGTCCGAGCACGGCTTGTAGGCACGCGCCGATGCGGGAGCGCTACGCTCCCAACCGAGTGCCCACGCGGGCGGTGCGTCCGCGTTACAACCAAAGATGCCTGAGGAGGCTCGCATGGACAAGGCTGATGTAGTTATCAAGAGCGACGCCGTCTTTACCGGCGATGGGCTCGAGCCGTTTAAGGGCGGCGTTGCCGTGCGGGGCGATAAAATCGTTGCCTGCGGTGACGATGCTCACCTGGCACCGTTTATCGGTCCCGATACCGAGGTGCGCGACTTTGGCGACCAGCTCGTCATGCCCGGCCTGATCGACTCGCACACGCATTTTGCCCAGGGCGCGTTTATGACCGACCCCGATTTTGCCGTCAACCTCATCGACTGCACCAGTTTTGAGATGGCGATGGAACGTGTCGTGGCGTTTGCGGCCGACCATCCCGATAACGAGTGGATTCTGGGCTGCCAGATTATCCAGTTCCAGTGGGATGTCCCCGAGATGCCCACGGCCGCGATGATCGATGAGTACATCTCCGACCGCCCGGTATTTCTGCAGCAGGTTGACTTGCATACCTTTAGTGCCAATACCTGCGCCATCAACAAGGTGGGAGTAACTTCGCAGACGCCCGATCCCGCAGGCGGCAAGATCCTTAAGGATGCCGACGGCAATCTGACGGGCGTGTTTTCCAACAACGCCGGCGCCTTCTTTATGGACGAGGTCTACGACCCAGCGCCCGAGGTTGTTGACGCGTCGTTTGCAAAAACCGCCCGGCGCGCCAATGCCCTGGGAATCACTACGGTCGGCATGGTCAATCCTACGTTTGTGAGCATGGAAAACCCGTATGCGGTGTTGGCAGGTCTTAATGCCAAGGGCGACTTGCCGCTGCGCGTGTTCCTGTACACCGACCTGTTCGAAAACGAGTCCTTGACGCTCGAGCAGATCAAGGAGAAATACGCCTTCCCGGGTACGCAGGTGGAGTGGCACGGCTTTAAGCAGTTCCTTGATGGTGTGTGCTCCGACCATACCGCCTGGATGCTTGAACCCTATAGCAACGCACCCGACACCTGTGGTGAGCCCGCGGAGGAGCCGGAGCGCATCCGTGCTGCCATCCTGAGGGCGCAGGAATGGGGCGTTGACACGCGCATCCATGCAATCGGCGATCGCTCGGTGCGTTTTGTGCTCGATTGCTTTGAGGAGGGCGAGCGCTTGCATGGCAAGCGGGATTGTCGCCACTCCATGGAGCACAACGAGACGGTTCAACCCGAGGATATGCCGCGTTATGCCGAGCTCGGCGTCTGCCCCGGCATGCAGCCGTGGCACATGCTGCTCGATATGGCTGACCTTGCCAAGGACGAAGCCGTGGGTCCCGAGCGTGCCGCGCTTTCGTGGCCCCTGCATAGCCTGCTTGCCAGCGGAGCCGTGGTGCACCTGGGCAGTGACTTCCCCGTTGTGGGCTTGGAGCCCATGGAGGAGGTGTACGGCGCGGTCTTCCGCATGCTCGAGGACGGTTCCAACCCTGAGGGCTGGTTCCCCCAGGAGCGCATTACCATGGCCGAGGCTCTGCGCGCCTACACCTATGGCAGCGCCTACGCCATGCATGCCGAGGACCGCATCGGCACGCTCGCGTGCGGCAAACAGGCAGATATCTGCGTGCTCGACCGCAATCTCTTTGATTGCGAGCCGGCCGAGGTGCTCGAGGCTACCGCAGCCCTCACGATGATCGCCGGCAAGGTGGTCTTTGAGGCATAGCGCCATCGTTTGATTGGGCGGCTTGGTGCCAGTTGTCAGCCGCCTGACATCCATTCAGCACTACTCTCTCAAGGAAAGGGGAGAACAATGGCAGAAGAAGTAACCGCTGCCGTGGAGGAGGAGCGCGAGCTCGCCTCCCAACCGATTCCCGGTCTGGTGCGTAAGTACACCATCGTCACCGGCCAGGGCATGCTCGCCCAGATCATCATGGTGGTCCTTGAGGGCCTCGTGATGGGTTGGGGCCTAGGTGCCCACGGCCTGGCATGTGTCTCGATCATTATGTCGGTCGAGTACATCAACCTGGCCTTTGGCAACCTGTTTGGCACCGGCGTGCCCGCCGTGGTGGGCAACCTTTTGGGTGCCGGCGACATCAAGGGCGCAAGCAAGGCTTTTAGCCAGGGCTTTTGGCTCACCACGATCGTGAGTGTGCTGCTTGCTGTGGTGATGGCAGTGTTTACCGAGCCCATCTGCACATTCTTTGGCGCCACGCCCGACATCATGGCCGATACCGTTGCCGGCGTGCGCACCTTCGCCGTGCTGCTGCCGCTCACGGTCATTGGCCAGATGATCACCGCTGTGATGCGTGTGGACGAGAAGGTTCAGATCCAGGCCAACCTCATGACCGTTTCGGCCATCGTCGCCATCTGTTGGCTCGCGCTTTCCACGTTTGTGCTCAAGTTTGGCGTTATGGGCGCCGGCGTGTACTACGGGCTTTCCATCGGTATCTGGGCCATCGGTATCTTCTGGTTCATCGGGGGCAAAAAGTCCCAGCTCCAGATTAGCCTGGCCGACCTTAAGCTCGACCTCGCCATCTGCGGCCAGATCTTCAAGATCGGCTTCCCGTTCTTCCTGGTCCAGGGTGCGACCTTTATCTTTAATACCGTTGCCAACTCGCTTTTGGGTTCGCTCGGCGGCGACATGGGCTCGCTCTACATCGCAGCCTTTGGCGTGATCAACGGCTACATCCTCTACATTACCATGATGGTTGCCCAGTGCTTCTCCTACGGTCTGCAGCCCATCGCTGCCTTCAACGCCGGCGCAAAGGCTTGGGCACGCCTTAAGGAGACGCTCTCCTGCACGCTTAAGTACCAGGTTGTGACGCTGGCGCTGGTCACCGTCGCGCTCTGGCTTGCCGCCACCCCGGTGTGCGCCTTCTTTGCCGGCAGCGATCCTGCGCTCGTTGAGGTTGCCGCCAACGCCACGCGTACTGTCATCCTGGCTGTTGCCCTGGGCTATCTTGCCATGACCATGTCGATGTATTTCCAGGCGGTCGAGAAGGTGGGTGTCGCCACGTTTACGGGCCTGCTTCGCTATGTGATCTGCTCGGTGCCGCTTATGTACCTCCTCGGCAACATGATGGGTGTCGAGGGCGTGTGGATCGCCCTGGTGGTGGCCGATGCCATTACTGGCATCATCTCCATTGCGCTCGCCGCGCACGAGTCCAAGCGCCTTGCCACGCTCTAGGCTCGGACATGGCTGGCGTACGATAGTCGAACAAGTTAACTCGCCTGCAAGCCACCACAATGGGGACAGCCCCCATTGTGGTGGCTTTTGTTATTTAGGGTCTGAGATTTCGGCTCTATAAATAATGCTTTTGAACTGGGTTACTATAAGATTATGGTAAACGCTACTATAAGATTATGGAGAATGAAACTATTCGATTATGGTAACAGCGTAATAAGGGGCGTTGATATGGCTGAGTTCATTAACAGGGATTTGCATGAGTTGCTCATTCGCATGGCAGGCTGGTTTCCTGTTGTGTCGTTGACAGGGCCTAGGCAGAGTGGTAAGTCTACGCTGGTTCGGCATGCCTTTCCCGACTATTCCTACGTCACGCTTGAGGACCCTCAAACGAGGCGCGCGGCCTTGGAGGATCCGGTGAGTTTTATCCGCAACCGAAAGGGCGGACTCATCATCGATGAGGCGCAATACGCCCCGGATTTGTTTTCAATGATCCAGGTTGTTTCGGATGAGCGGGGAGACGCCGGTCAATACATCCTTACAGGCTCGCAAAACTTTTTGATGATGAAAAGCATCGGGCAGTCTCT
Source organism: Collinsella aerofaciens (assembly GCF_020709435.1). Lineage (GTDB taxonomy): Bacteria > Actinomycetota > Coriobacteriia > Coriobacteriales > Coriobacteriaceae > Collinsella > Collinsella aerofaciens_AU. The sequence continues at coordinate 1,005 of NZ_JAJFDP010000012.1, read as the reverse complement.
TGCCGGGCGAGTCGGGATCTTAAAATTGCTGCCATTATCGTTTCGAGAAGCGGAGAGGGGCCAGCAGGGGCAGCTGGAAGTGGATTTGTTCGCGCTCGAAGGGGGATACCCTCGCCTGCGTTCCGCCGGAATGCCGTCCTCGGTTTATTTTCCCAGCTATATCGATACCTATGTTGAGCGCGATGTTGTGGGCTTGCTTGATGTGCGCAATAAGGCGGAGTTTCATAAGTTTCTGTCCATAATTGCTCAGAGCGTCGGTGCCCTCATCAATATATCCTCGCTTTCTCGAGATACGGGCGTGAGCGTATCGACCATTAAAAGCTGGTTGTCCATTCTGGAGCAGAGCTACCTGACGTTTTCGCTGCAGCCCTATTATGCAAATGCCAAGAAGCGTCTAACTAAAACGCCCAAGCTCTATTTTTACGACACGGGGCTGCTCTGCTACTTGCTCAAAATTGGATCACTGGAGCAACTATTGGAGAGCCCTTATCTGGGGGCCGTTTTCGAAAACCTCATCGTTTCCGAAACGGCGAAGAGCCATCTCAACGTGGGCGAGAATCCCGAGCTGTATTTCTATAGGGACGACAGCAAGCGTGAAATCGATTTGCTCGACTGTACAAACTCAGGGAGTCCCAAGGCTATCGAAATAAAATCATCCAGAACGTATCACGATAAGTACGCCCGCCATCTACAGACTGTATGCGATGAGATCGACATTGCAAAAGATGCGCGCTATGTTGTGGCCCGCGTGGACTCAACGTATGAGTCGAAAGACTGTAGTGTGGTTTCGGCGCGTGATTGGCTTTTACGATAACAAGCTCGGCGTATTAACGGCTGCCGCGAAGGGAACCGGCCCCCTTTTTGCGGCGGTTTTTGCCTATCTGGTGCGTCTTAGATGCAAGTGAGTAGACTTATTTGGATATGCCGAGCACATCGCAACAAATACTCAATAAAACCGACGCTCCTATAAGTTGTCAAGAGGCAGTTTGCGGGAGCGCTCTCTCC
>NZ_JAJFDP010000011.1:0-58170 GCF_020709435.1 Collinsella aerofaciens | reverse complement strand
TCTTCGTGCTCCAGAACACCCATCTGCTCGAGGCGCGGTGCGGCTACTCCAGGGCCGAGTCGGACGCGCTGCTGGCGCTGCTCGGCACCCAGGTCGTCCTCTCGGTTGAGTCCGTCGGCGAGGCGGAGGAGATCAGCAAGCGCCTCGGCGACTACAGCGTGAGGACGACCGGGGAGAGCTCCACCAAGGGGACGCAGAGCTCCTCGTCCGGCAAGTCGTTCTCCGTGGCGCGCCGCCCGCTGATCACCCCGTCGGAGCTCATGGCCTGGAGCGCGCGCGAGAACGGCGCGCTCGTGATCGACGCGGGGGGACCGATGGCGCTCGCCAGCCGCGACATCACCGAGACGTTCCTGGGGCCGCTGCTGGGCCTGACGTCGCCGGAGGCCGAGGGCGCGCTGCTCGCGCGGGCGCTCGAGGGGGAGACCCGCAACACCTCCCCGGCACCGGTATGGCGCATCCCGGAGAAGCCGAAAAAGCCCAAGGGGTCGCCGCCCGGCGGCAGGAAGCGCAAGGTGTCCGCCGCGCCCGACGGGTTCTGATGCGTCATACGGCCCTGCCTGCAAAAACTGCCCGCCGTCATACGGCACGCGAGGCGCGTATGACGGCGGGCCGTGACCGCCTTCCGGGTTAACCGGCCACGCTACCAGCGGCAACGAACTCGGCACGCCGAGTTGCGCCGTAAAATCCCGGGCGCCCGTAGTGCGCCCTTATCCTGCTCCCACCGTCCGAGGCACTTGGACGGTGGGAGTTCCGCATCCCCGGGAAAGGAAAAGCGCGGCCCATCCGGACCGCGCCCACGCCCTCCTCCCATTTCACCCCGCGACGTAAACCGTCCGGCCCGTCTCGCAGTCGATGGTCTCGGCATCCCCGAACCCGACCCGGACGGCAGCCCATCCGCCGGCGCCCGCCAACGCATCGGCCTCGGACCTCGCGGCGGCGATGAGTCGCTCGAGCTCGGCCGATCCGGCCGGCGCGGTCCCCGCCTCGAACGCGCCGCCGTCGCCGCCCGACTCGTACTCGATGACGACTGTCGAGCCGAGAGCCTCCTCGAGGGTCTCGGGCAGGCCGCCCATGTCGGCGAGGGCGTGCCCGGCGACCGTGGCCAGCGGGTAGCGGGCCATCCCGGACGCCGCCGAGCGGCCGGCCATGCGGAGCAAGCCGGCGGCCTCGAGCGCCTCGAGGAGCGCCGCGGGCACGTCGGCGTCGATGGCGATGTTGCCGCGTCCGCGGCACCACTCGGCCGCCGCCGGCACGTTCGCCGTGAGCACGCCCCACTCGGCCATGTAGCCCTCGGAGCGCGGGTTCGTGGCGTCGAGGAGGAGGACGGCCAGGCCGCCGCCCACGTACTCATCGGCCACGAGGGCGAGGCGGACCGCCTCGCCCATGGAGTCGAACTCGACCGTGACCATGCGGCTACCTCCTCCTGACGGCGCTGAGCGGCTTCGGGGAGAAGTGCTCGTCGCGCTCGACGGCGGCGAACCCCATCTGGCGGTTCAGCTCGGCCATCTCCTTGATGCTGAAGTAGCCGAGCTCGTCGTCGTAGCCCTCGACGAGGCCGAACGCCTCGTCCGTTCCGTCGAACTCGAGCAGCCACCAGTCCCATCCGTTCACGCACGAGAAGTAGTGGGCGTAGACTGTGGGGTCCTCTGCCCCGTCCTGCTCGTAGAGCCTCGGCACCGTCTTGGCGATTTCCTCGGTCATCAGCTGCTGCATGTCTTCCTCCGTTCCGGGCAACCTGCCCTCAACATCTCGCCCCTGCGGGCAAAGCCGAATGGCGACGCCGTGCGTCGTCGTCGGCTTTGCTCCCTGCAAAGCCGCACCGGAGCGAAGACGGGTCAAGGGAGGTCCATGACGACCTCCACCAACCGGAGCGGAGCGGAGGTTTGTGCGGGGTCTCATGGGCCCCCTTGACGCGGCGTAGCGGAGGTGCCACCCGGCCGCGGAGCCGTGGCCGATTCACGGCGGACGCCGGCAGCCCACGCCCAACATCGATACCATCTGAACCGCTATTCACTTTTCGAGAGGAGCCATATGGAACTCGAAGACATCGTCTACGAGCTCGCCTGCCTTCATGAGTCGATGCTCTTTTGCTGCGAGAACCGGTCCGGCAAGGAGGACCCGGTCTTCGCGCATTACTACATGGCGCTGGGAAGGATTGTCAGGGACCTCGAAGAGGCCGAGCGGCGCATCCGGACCGAAACGGGCCGGCGCTGAATCCCGTCAATAGAAAACGCCCCTGCATTTTACTACCGGGGCGTTTTTTAGAGCTCGATCTCCGCGATTATTTTTTTCATCTCGAGGGCCCATCCGAGCTGTTCCTCGATGTACCCCGGCCATGCGTCCTGGTGGCCCTTGATGGGGTGGCCCGCCTTGTAGAAGCGCAGCCCCGATGCCTTTTTCGCATCGAAGGTCACCGCCGTCAGCCCGAGGTGATCCTCGAAGACCCCGCTGTTGGCGATGGCGCGGTGCCCGATCTCCTTGTCGTCGTCCACGTACAGCTCGATGCCCGTGCGACCCTTTTGCGTATCGATGAGCAGGGCGAGATGGTATGCCGAGACCCCCAGGCGAAGCGTCGACCAATGGTCCTTGCTGGGCTTCTGCGGGCTGAACTCCTTGAGGAACTCCGGATGGCCGCCTGCCACATCGCGGTAGGCCGTCCAGTACGCCAGCTTGACCTTTTCGGTCTCGCTGAGCCCCTCGGAGAGCTTCACGGTCTTGGTCCACTCGTTCGGCCGCTCGACCACGCCGAAGCGCGGGGCGGGCAGGGAGCCCCCGATCTTCCAGAGCTCGACCTCGACCAGGAAGAACCCGAAGTCGCTGTCGGTGTGCTGGTTGAGCCACTCGATGGCCTGGCGATGCTCGTCGCGGGCGTGCGCCACGACCCAGATGACGACCTCGGCGCCCTTGCCGGCGGCATACGTGATCACCTTGCCGAGATGGTCGTGGTTGGTGTCCTCGAGCTGGTTCTCGATGATCACCTTGCGGCCCGTACCGGACTCCTGCGCGTAGATATCCACGTTGAACGAGCCGACCGACGACTCCGTCTCTATTAGCTCGAGCTCGATTCCGACCGCCATCCCGAGGGTTGCGAGATTCTGCTCCTCGGCCAGCCACTTGGTGAAGTCGTGGGCCTCATGCGGCCACACCTCGCGCAGGGGAACCTTCTGAATGGTGTCCAGGTTATAAGTCTTCATCCGTCACCCTCTCGACCGATAATCTGGCACCATTGTAGAGCCTCTCGCCATCAAACGACCGTAGCAGGAGCCCACGACGTTCGTCGACGTCCTTCAGCTCGTACGGGTACACGAATAGCAAAGTATATCTCTTCTTAGCCATGCGGTTTCCCTTCCCTTGAAAAACGAACCACTCGATCCGCGGAGAGGCGCTATCAGGTGCCGTTCGTCAACGCCGCGGCGATTATGTCGCTGTCCGTGAAGACGAAACTGATGAGCTCATCTTCCCAAGGCTCGCGCTCCTGCTCCTCCTCGGCCTCCTCGAACGTCATCGGCATCTCGCGCGCTCCCGAAAACTCGTGGCAGATAGCGTAGAGACGAGAGGGCCTATCAGCCCACTTATCAGCCGGTCGGCCAAAAGCGTCGTACTGCCGCAGTTCATCCCCAACATCGCGCCAGATTGTTCGATACCAACCCGTTAACGATAGGGTCAAGAGCATCGTAGACCGTATTCATATAGCGGCGCCTTTGTTACAGCTCAGATGTCACCATTTTAGATAATGGGCGTAGCGACCCGAATCTCATTTCAGGCCAATTCGACCAAGAGCAATCTACGGTCTTGTAACTGCCTCTTTCCAAATAAGGCCCGCCCCCGGTGGGGCCCCACCCATGCCCACGGCATAGGCCCGCCAGAGCTAGAGGGACTTCGTCATTCTTGTCTGGTAACTCTCAAATAAAGCGCAGAAAGTGTGGAGGAGCGCCGAACGGTCCTGCTGAACTCGTCGCCAACCGGCGTCAACCAGTGTGGAGATGGTTCAAGCAGGCATCCTGTTCGAAAAATGCCGTTATTAATTGATTTCGACCAAAATTCGACCAAGATTGAAAGTCAAAAAAGAAACAGCCCAGAGAAACAATGCCTCTGAGCTGCTAAAAGTCTTGGTCGCGGGGGCAGGATTTGAACCTACGACCTCCGGGTTATGAGCCCGGCGAGCTACCAGACTGCTCCACCCCGCAATGTCTGGGCGCCTCATGTGCGCTAGAAAGAATATTACGCGGGAGTTCGGTAAGCGGCAAGGAAAATCTCGTAGAGCATAATTCCTTCATATTTAAACCCCTCAGCCCCTATCACCGTAAACGAATCGCAGCCGAGCGCCGTCGACGGCACGTATACAATGGTGCGCGTCCTTTTATGCCGACACTGGGAGTAGACATGCTGCTCGCTATCGATATGGGAAATACGCAGACGGCCATGGGCCTGTTTGACGGAGACGAGCTGGTGCAGTCGTGGCGCATGCCCACCGACCGCTCCTATACCGCCGACGAGATCCACGTGCGCCTGATGGGCTTCTTTAAGATGTACGACCTCTCGCTCGGCGCGGTCGACGCGATCGCCTTTGCCGGCGTGGTGCCGCAGCTCTCGCGCGAATGGCACGCCGTGGCCGACCGCATTGCCGCAGACGCCATCGTCATCGGGCCGCAGACGGCCGCCGTGACCAAGCTGCGTGCGGCGCGACCCCAGGCCGTGGGCGCCGACCGCGTAGCTAACGCCGTCGCAGCCGAAGCTTTCTACGGCGCGCCAGCGATCGTGGTGGACTTTGGTACCGCGACCAATATCGACGTCATCGATGAGGACGGCTATTACATTGGCGGAGCGATCGCGCCGGGCATCCGCATCTCCATGGACGCGCTAGCTGCCCGCGCTGCCAAGCTCGCCAGCGTTCCGCTCGAGGCGCCCGAGCACGCCATCGGCCGTGACACCGAGGAATGCATCAAGGTCGGCGCCGTGATGGGCGCCGCCGCCATGGCCGAAGGCCTGGTCGCGCGCATGAAGCGCGAGCTGGGCCGCGACGATGCCACCGTTATCGCCACGGGCGGTCTCGCCAGTATCGTCGCCGATTCGACCGATGCCTTCGACGTGGTCGACGGACAGCTCACCATCAAGGGTATCTGCGAAATCTACCGCCGCATGCAGGAGCTGGGATAGAGCAGGGGCTTAAGTCGAGCACGCCCGATGCCACAGTCCCCGCAAAGGCTCGCCAAGCCTATTCCTCAAAATCGAAAAATTTTCAGTTTTGAGGAATAGGGCGCTGGCAACCCATTCCCCAGATAGGCGAAACCCTCCCCGGCGCAGGCCGAGGAGGGTCTTGTTGTCATCGTTGTCTTTGAGCGCTGGTGCCTCGCGCTACAGCCCGCGAATTCGTACGGCCTCGGGCGGAAACTCCTGCTCGCCGGCATCGGTCTTGATGGTCGCGCGGCCCCAGATGTCCAGGCCCGCAAACACACCGACCGCAAGCGGCAAGCCGTTGGGCGACACCGCCGCAACTTGGCGGCCCAGCAGCGGTACCATGTCGAAATACTCGCCCAGCACGGGAGCCAGCGGCCCTGCGGCGCCTTGCGGCGTGTTGGCAACAACCGCCCAGGTGTCCACACGGGTCAGCACGGCGACGGCCAACGCCTCGACCAGCGCTTCGTCAGCTACGTCCACACCAAGCTCGCTCAACGCCGAATGCTCAATATCCACCGTCACGGCACCGAACATGCCCGCAGCACCGGCACCACCGTTGACGGCGACGCGCGCGAACGACGTCTCAAACGCGGGCGCGCCGCACACAATGTCGCTCGGCCACTGGATACCCACCTTACCGGCAAGGCCCAACCCCGGCGTCGAAGCCGTGCCCACGAGCGCGTCCATCATGCCCATCGCGGCCACAAACGGCAGACCGTGGAAGGCATGCATATTCACATCCGGACGCACAACCAGCGAAAACGTCAGCGAAGCATCGCCCGCGCTCCACGCACACCAGCCCGCGGACACGCCCTCGCGGCCCGCGTCACGCGCCGCGTCGAGCTCGGTGCCGGCGGCAACAGCATTCATCTCGATCATCTACATACGCCCCAATTCGCCCACGATATGACCCACGCGGTCCTCGGGCTCCTTGACCTCGACGCCGTTGTAGCGGAAGAACCGCGCCGGATCGTGCATCAGGTCCTCGAGCGGCACCAGCACAAAATCGCGCTCGCCAATGAGCGGATGCGGCAGGCGCAGCTTTTTGCCGCCGTGGGTCTCGCCGTCCATCCACAACAGGTCCAGGTCGATGGTGCGCGGGCCGTTGACCTTGGCCTTCTTGGAGCGGTCGCGCCCCAGCTCGGCCTCGATTTTCATGAGCTCGTCGAGCAGCACCAACGGCGCCAGCTCGGTCTTGATCTCGATGACGGCGTTGGCAAACGCGTCCTGGCGCGTCTCGTAGGCCGGCTCGCTCTCGTAAATCTTTGAGGAGTTGGACACGCAGGTGAGTGGAATCTCGGCGATCATCTCGCGTGCGGCGCGGATGTTGTCGCAGCGATGCCCCAGGTTGGAGCCCACGGCCACAAACGCGCGGCGCGGCTGCGGCTTGGCAACCGCCCAGTAGCCGTTCAGGAACTGCGCAAAACCCGCGGCGTCGTGCACGCGCACGATGTTGGCACCGGCCTGGATAGCGCCCAGGCACACGCCAAACGTAGCGGCATCGCGCTCGGCGGCCTCGTTCACGCCCGAGACGGCGCCCACAAAGCGCTTGCGCGACACGGCGCACATGAGCGGATAGCCCAGTGACGCCATCTTGGCAGTCTCGCGCTGGATGACGATATCCTCGTTAGCCGACTTACCAAAGCCCGGGCCAGGATCGATGCAGATGCGGTCGCGCGACACGCCGGCATGGATGAGCGTGCGGGCCTGGTCGGACAGAAAGCCCATGACGCGGCGCATGATGGGCGCCGAATCGGGCAGGGTGAAGCGGCGGAGCTGCGAGGTGGGCACGTAGGCTTCCTCGCGGCGGGCGCTGCGGCGCATCATGGCGGCCAGGCGGTCATTGGGCTCCAATGCGGCCTCGGTGGCTGCGGGCGCGGCCTCGGGCGCGGGCACGACGGTCTCGGCGGCAGCAGCCTGCTCGGCGGCCGGCGTCTCCTGCTCACTTGCAGGCTCGGACGTGGGCTCCGGTTCGCCAAACGGCAACGAGGGCTGCACCACGCCGCCCGGAAGCTTGGCCTCCGACTTAGGCTCACCCAGCAACTTGCCGCGACGGCGGCGAGCCGGCTTCTCGGCCTCACGCGCGGCCTCGGCAGCCGCCTCGCGCGCCTTCTCGGCAACAAACGCCGCTGCCGAGGTATCGAGCTGCACCGTTGCGTGCGTGCGGGTGGGCGCGGCGACCTCGCCGGCATGCATCACGATGACGCCGCAGGTGCTCGTCTTAACAAACTCGACCATCTTGGGATCGGTGAAGCCGGTCACGTCGTTGACGATCGAGGCGCCGCAGCGCACGGCCGCCTTGGCAACCGCCACATGACGCGTGTCGATCGAGACGATGGCGCCCTCCTTGGCCAGCGCGCGAACCACGGGCAGCGCGCGGCGAGCCTCCTCGTCGGGGTTGACCGGGGTAAAACCAGGGCGCGTGGACTCGCCGCCCACGTCGATGATGTCGGCGCCGGCGTCGAGCATCGCTAGGCCGTACTCGATGGCGGCGTCCGGGTCGAAGTGCTCCCCGCCATCGCTAAACGAATCGGGCGTCACGTTGAGGACGCCCATGATGCGCGGACGGTCAAAGCTGAGCTCGTACTTTCCGCACCGCCATGTCTTGCTGTCGTTCGCCATGAACATCCTCCTAAAATGCCCACGCCGCCGAGCTTGGGGAGCTGGCGGCGGGGTCGCTTTGCACTCATTCTTTCTATTGTATCCGCGCGCGCGGGCTAGAACGCAAACGCGGCCGCGATGTCGCAAGAAATCAGCAGGTCGGCATTTGCATCCTGATCGGTGGGAGCAAGGTTGCATATAGCCAGCGTATCGCCGGTAAAGTAACGCGTAAGGCCTGCCGCCGGATACACCACGAGCGAGGTCCCGCCCACAATAAGGGCATCGGCCGCGGCGATGGCGGCAACGGCACCGGTCAGCACGTGCTCGTCGAGCGGCTCCTCGTAGAGCACTACATCGGGCTTGATGCGGCCGCCGCACGCGGGGCACGCAGGCACGCCCGCGGCGTCCTCGTGCTCGCGCGAGCAAATCCACTCGGCGCTATAGACCGCGCTACACGACTGGCAAATGTTGCGATGGACCGATCCGTGCAGCTCAAACACGCGCCGTGAGCCGGCCATCTGATGCAGGCCGTCGATATTTTGCGTCACCACGGCATTTAGCTTGCCGGCGCGCTCCAGCTCGGCCAGCTTGGTGTGGCAGCGATTGGGCTTGGCGCCAAGCGCGATCATCTTGGTGCGGTAGAAGTCGAAGAACTCGGCCGGATGCGCCTCGTAAAAGCTATGCGACAGCATGGTCTCGGGCGGATAGGCAAACTGCTGGTGATACAGGCCGTCCACGCTGCGGAAATCGGGGATGCCACTTGCCGTGGAAACACCAGCGCCGCCAAAGAAGACCACGCGCTTGTGGGTGTCAAACAGATCCGCCAGCGCGGCGGAGGCCTGCCTGGGGTCCGATATTGCCTGCGTCATATGAGTCCTCCGTCCGTGTCTCCGAGACGGCGGCGTTCGCACTATCACTCGCGGACTCCGCCCCGCTCTTGTTGCGTTAATCTTAAGCCTGCCAACCCCGTCGAAAGGACACCATGCCTCAGACTTACACTTTCGCCTCGTGGAACGTCAACGGCCTGCGCGCCGTGCTCAAAAAGGACCCGAGCTTTATCCAGATCGCGCAAGAACTCGACGTCGATATCCTGGCGCTGCAAGAGACCAAGCTGCAGGAGGGCCAGGTCGATATCGACCTGCCCGGCTATCACCAAACCTGGAGCTACGCCGAGCGCAAGGGCTACTCGGGCACCGCGGTCTTTAGCCGCCAGGAACCGCTGCGCGTACTGCGCGCCGATGCGCTGCTGCCCTACGCCGGCGAGGGCGAGGCGGCCGAGCTCGTCGCCCAAGCCGCGACCGAGGGCCGCGTCTGTGCGCTCGAGTTCGACAAGTTTTGGTTTGTCGACGTCTATACGCCCAACGCGCAAAATGAGCTCGCGCGCATCGACGTGCGTATGGCCTGGGACGATGCCTATCGCGGCTTTTTGGGCGCGCTTGAGCACGAAACCGGCAAGCCCGTCGTAACCTGCGGCGACTTTAACGTGGCGCACGAAGAGATCGACCTTAAGAACCCCAAGTCCAACCGCGGCAACGCAGGCTTTTCGGACGAAGAGCGCGGTAAGTTTACCGAGCTGCTCAACGCCGGCTTTACCGATACCTGGCGCACGGCTAATCCGGACGTTGAGGGCGTCTACAGCTGGTGGAGCTATCGCTTTAATGCCCGCAAGAACAACGCCGGCTGGCGCATCGACTACTTCCTGGTAAGCGACGCAATCGCCGCCAACGTTCGCGACACCGGCATCCGCGGCGACATCTTCGGCAGCGACCACTGCCCCGTCACCCTCACGCTAGAACTCTAGCCCCAATTGATCCCCTGGGGACGGAGGAAAAGGGATCATTTTCACCTCGCGAGGGAACCCACGCGGCCCTCCCGCCACGGAACTGACCCATCTACTACGTTTAAGCCACTACCCTCAACCACAGCGAACAACGCAAAAAGAAAACCGCAGGTAGAAAGCCTGCGGTTTTTCGTAAAACGCGGTCATGGTCGGGGGTATCAAGCTAAACGTAGTAGATGGGCCAGTTTCGTGGCAAGCGCCGCCAACTGATTCCCCGGGGACGTCTGGGGACGGAGGAAAACGGATCGATTTGGCTCTCTGAGGGCCACGATGCCCGTCATATCAGCCGGCCATTCCAAAACTATGCCGGTTTACGGGGCTGAATCGCGAACCCCCAACCATACGCAATTCCGAAATAATAAAACCTCAGGTAAACGGCTTGCTCTATTTTGAAAAAAGCCGGTATGGTCGGCCTACGCTAATCTAGCCCCGTAAACCGGCATAGTTTTGAAATGGTACTTCGGAAGTATTGATTCACGCCCCGGCGCAACCAGCCCTACAGCCCGTATTTCACGACAACGCGGTTGATCCGTCGACACCAAGGCTTGTAGAGGGCGGCCAAGAACACGCAGGTCGCGAGGCCGTGTGTGATATCGAACGGCACTGCCGTGGCAAGACGCGCCACGACGCCCGCCCACGTGAGCGGTTGTACAAAACCGATAATGTCGTACGCGTTGATCACCACGCCGTACAGCAGACCCGAAGCAAAGCCGTACGCCATCAGCGCCGGCATGCGCACGGTTCCATCCGCACGGTCGAACGCACCGGCATGCGCCAGCGCACCGCCAACATAGCCAACCAGGCCCCAGGCATACATCTGCCATGGCGTCCACATGCCCTGCCCAAAAAAGAAATTGCTGGTCAGCGCCGCCAGCGCGCCAACCATAAAACCATTGCGGCGACCAAGCGTCGCCCCCGCGATAATGGCGATGGCGCTCACCGGTTTAAAGTCGGGAATGGGCCCAAACAGGATGCGCCCCGCCGCCGCCAGCGCCGCCAGCACCAGCGTGGGCATAATCTGGCGCAAACCCGGACGAGATGCCTCGTAACCCGCAAAGAACAGTGCAAGCACCAGCGCCACCACGACAAGCATGGCAAGCGCCGCCTGCTCAACGCCCGCCAGCAACGCCGCTGCCATCACCGCCGGCACCGCCAACAACAGCGGGATCTCCAGTTTTGTGAGTAAACGCGAGAAACGACAGTCCGTCATCCCATCACGCCCTATAGAACACGTTGTCGGCAAAGAAGTCGGCCGGGGGCTCCATGCAGGCAATCTCGCCGTCAAACATCATGGCGACGTCGTCGGCTACCTGCTCGGCAAAGTCCAAATCGTGCGTAGCCATGATGACGGTGCCGCCAGCCTTCGCATGGTCACGCAGGGCGCGGGCGATGATGCGGCGGCTCTCCAGGTCAAGGCCCTTCGTGGGCTCGTCAAGCAGCAGCAGCTCGGGGCCGATCAGCAGCAGCTTTGCCAGCGCAAGCAGCTGGCGCTGTCCGCCCGAGAGGTCGTAAGGGTGGCGCGTCTCCAGGCCGTCCAATCCCAGTTGCGCCGCACGCTCCCGCGCCAAGTTCTCGTCATATCCGCAGGTCGAGGCCCATTCCATCAGCTCGTCGCGCACCGTCTCGGCAACCAGCAATGCTTTGGGATTCTGAGGCAGCAGCGCCGCCGAGGCCGCTCCGCGCACCATGCGGCCGCGCTGCAGCTTGGCGGTCTTCGCCAGCACCGAGAGCATCGTCGACTTACCGCATCCGTTGCCGCCCACGATCGCATGCACCGCACTGGCCGAAAACGCAACGTCGAGCCCGCGCAGCACCCAACCGCCCGCGCGATCGTAGCGAAACCAGCCTTCCGACAGGGTGGTAGCCGACCCGCCGTGCATTTTTTGGAGTATTCTGCTTCCATCCGTGCGCGGGAAGGCTTCCGAGCCGTTCTCGAGCGACGTTTGCGCCACAAATTCGGACGATTTGTCCAATTCTGAACTTTTTTTCGCGCTCGATACGTCCCCGGGCGGCTCCAGAGAGCCCAAATTGTCCTCACGCCTGCTGAATACTCCGTTTTTTGCACATCGGATGGCACCCCACCCCAACATCTCATCGGAAAACAGCGATTCTCGGCGTCCCAAAGAAGCCATATCCGCCACCTCGCGCACGCGACCGCCCTCAATCCGGTACGCACGCGTCGCATACTCGAGCATCGGCCGCGGTTGATGCGTAGCCACAACAACCGTGCAGCCCAGCTCACGGTTCACGCGAAACAGCGCGTGCAGAAAATTCTTCTCCGCAACCGGATCAAGCTGAGACGTGGGCTCGTCGAGCAGCAGCACGCGCGGGCGCAGCGTCAGAACGGCCGCCAACGACAGCAACTGTTTGCGACCGCCCGAAAGCGTGTCAGTATCGCGGTGAAGCCAATCTTCCAGCCCAAAGAAATAGCTGGTCTCAGCTACGCGACGGCGCATCTCATCACGCGCTAGCCCCAAGTTTTCCAGGCCAAACGCCATCTCGTGCCACACGGTTTCGCACACGATCTGGTTCTCGGGATCCTGGAACACATAGCCCACGCGCTCCGCCGATGCCCGCACATCCATGTCGGCGACGTTCTCGCCCAGCACGAGCAGTTCGCCAGTGCGCTCGCCCGCCGGAGCGATCTCGGGCTTGAGTAGCGACAGCAACGTCGACTTACCCGATCCGGTACCGCCGACAAGCAGCGCAAATGCACCTTGGGGAACAGACCAGTCGAGTCCCTCGAGCACCGCAGCATCCGCATCGGGGTAGGCAAAGCTCAGGCTCCGCACCTCAATCGCCGGCATATCCGGGCCGTATGCCGCGCCCGACACCGGTCCCCTATCCAACCGAGCCATCAGCCGAACCTCTTCTCATCGATCGCATGCAACACGCAGGGCAGCATCATCCAGGCAGCGTACACGACATAGCCCAGCCACGGCGCCGGCACCGATAGTTGCGGGTAAAACGAATACTGCGTTGTCGCGGTCCATGCCACCGCCACCGCAGCGGCACCAAACACCGCAAGCCCAACCAGCGCGGCAACATCGCCGCGACCCAGCCGATACCGCGCGTACGTCGTGCGACGTGTCGCGGCGCCCCATCCACGGGAGCGCATGGCGTCCGCGCGCTCCAGCGAATCTTCCATGCCCCAGCCCATCAACACGCTCGATGCCCGTAGGCGCGAACGCACGGGATCGGCCGGCGCGCGACCCGGCACATCAATCGCATCCTGCACCGCCAGTACCGTACGACCGCGGCGTAAAAACTGCGGGATAAGCCGCGTGCACATCGAGATCATGAGCGCGAGCACCGGCGCGGCGTTGCCCAAAAGCGCAAGTACCTTGTCGTATTCGAGCATCGACGCCGCGGCCTCAAACCACAGCACGCTCGCCACGAACAGCCCGCCCATGCACAGGCCGTAAACCATGCTCTCTAGATACACCGCACGCATGCCAATACGAAACAGCTCCGTCGAGCCCGATGCACTAAACAGCGGATTGAGCACCGCAATGATCAAAATCACCGGCAGCTGCCAGCGAAGCGCGCCCAACGTGCGCGCAACACCGCGCGTCGCAAGCCCGTACGCCAACCCGCCCGCAAGCGATAGCGCAATCAGCACCGGTTGCATCGAGAACATGGTGAGCCCCAACGTCAGCACCATGTAGAGCGCCGGCACCGCCGGATGCGACATCGAAAATGCCACGACGGGTTCGTTGCCCGATTCCTCTCGCATGGTGTCCACGGGCATCCCCATCCCCTCGCTCAAACGTCAACGCCGCAGCGCCGCCACCATACACAACCAGCGCAAACGCCGTACCGCCGGCCCAAGCCTCAGCTGCCGCGCATCAATCGTTACGCGCTCAACATATGCCTGCGGTATCATATTGCGCCGTGTATCGTTTCCAAGCACACGTCTCTATAACGTAACAGGAGATCACATGGACGCAACCGCAATTATCCTCGCCGCCGGCGAGGGCACCCGCATGAAGTCGAACCACTGCAAGGTTTCGCACAAGATCCTGGGCAAGCCCATGGTTCAGTGGATCGTCGACGCCACCATCAAGGCCGGCTGCAGCCGCGTCGTGGTCGTCATCGGCAGCCACGCCGACGAGATGCGCGCCCTCATCGACGGCGCCTACGCCAACAGCGCCACCAAGGTCGAGTGCGTCGAGCAGACCGAGCGCCTGGGCACCGGCCACGCCGTGAAGGTCGCGCTCGAGGCCTGCGGCATCACGCAAGGCCCCGTCGTCGTGCTCAACGGCGACTTGCCGCTCATCACCGCCGACACCGTCGCCAAGTTCGCGCAGACCGTCGCCACCGGCGAGCTCGCCTGCACCGTCATGACCATGACCCCGCCCGACCCCTTTGGCTACGGCCGCATCAAGCTGGGCGCCGACGGCCAGATCGAGCGCATCATCGAGCAGAAGGACTGCACGCCCGAGCAAGCCGCCACGCTGCTGGAGTGCAACGCCGGCTGCTACGCCTTTGACGGCGCGCAGCTCGCCGCCCACATTAACGAGATCGGCAACGACAACGCGCAGTCCGAGTACTACCTGCCCGACATGCTCGAAATCCTCAAGGGTCACGGCCAGGTGGTCTCCATCTTCCACTGCGACGACTACCGCGACGGCCTGGGCGTCAACAGCCGCATTCAGCTCGCGCAGCTCACCGCCATCGCGCGCGACCGCATCAACGAGCACTGGATGGCCGAGGGCGTCACGTTCATCGATCCCACGCAGGCCTGGATCGGTCCCGATGCCGTCATCGGCCGCGACACCGTCGTGTGGCCGCAGACGCACCTGATCGGCCACGTCACCGTGGGCGAGGAGTGCCAGCTCGGCCCCAACAGCCGCCTCACCGACACCACCGTCGGCAGCGGCTGCACCATCGATGAAACCATCGCCGTCGAGGCCGTCATCGAGAACGGCGTCGACTGCGGCCCGCGCGCCTACCTGCGCCCGGGCACCCATATGCTCGACGGCTCCAAGGCCGGCACGCACGTGGAGATCAAGAAGTCCACGATCGGCGAGGGCTCTAAGGTGCCGCACCTGTCCTACATCGGCGACACCACCATGGGCTCCGGCGTCAACGTGGGCGCGGGCTCCATCACCTGCAACTACGACGGCGTGCACAAGCACAAGACCGTCATCGGCAAGGATGCCTTCATCGGCTCCGACACCATGATGGTCGCGCCCGCCCAGATTGGCGACGGCGCGCTCGTGGCCGCCGGCTCCGTCATCACCGAGCCGGTCCCGGCAGACGCACTTGGCCTGGGTCGTGCCCGCCAGATAAATATTGAGGGCTGGGCCGCCGATTATCGCCGCCGTCTGCACGAGGACGACGAGGTATAACGTTTTACCAAGCATCTAAGGAGCTGTTCCCATGGGGGCGGCTCCTTTTTCTATCGTGACCTGCGCAACCGGATGAGTGGTCGGTTCGTGTCCGTTGACGGTAAAGACGTTATCAAGACCCGATTAACCCCGCCGCGCGGTTACAATGCAACAAGGCATCTATATGGCATTCGATATAAAGGAGAAGGGTAATGCCGATTAATGATCCCGAGAAGTCGGAGAATATGCGCAAGTCCATCCGCGTGTATTCCGGTTCCTCCAACCGTCCCCTCGCTCAGAAGATCGCTGAGTACCTTGGGGTCGAGCTTTCGGGCCTTACGCTAAAGCAGTTCGCCAACGGTGAGATTTACGCCCGCTACGACGAGACCGTCCGCGGCGCCGACGTCTTCCTGATTCAGTCCGTGGCCGGCGGCAACGTCAACGACATGCTCATGGAGCTGCTCATCGCCACCGACGCTGCCAAGCGCGCATCCGCCCGCTCCATCACCGCCGTCATCACCCACTACGGCTATGCCCGCCAGGACCGCAAGGCCGGCCCGCGCGAGCCCATCACCGCCCGCCTCGTCGCCAACCTGCTCGAGCGCGCCGGCGTCGACCGCATCATCACCCTCGACCTGCACCAGGGTCAGATCCAGGGCTTCTTTGATATCCCGGTCAACCACCTGTCCGCACTGCCGCTGTTTGGCCAGTACTACAACGCCATGAACTTCGACACCGACAACCTGGTTGTCGTCTCCCCCGACGTGGGCCGCGCCAAGGCCGCCAAGAAGCTGTCCGACATGCTCGGCTGCGACCTGGCCATCGCCCACAAGGGCCGTCCGCGCCACAACGCCGCCGAGGTCATGGGCATCATCGGTGACATCAAGGGCAAGACCTGCATCATCAACGACGACATGATCGACACCGCTGGCACCCTGTGCGCCAACGTCAAGGAGCTCAAGGCTATGGGCGCTGGCGACATCTACGTCTGCGCCACCCACGGCATCTTCTCCGGTCCGGCCATCGAGCGTCTGAACGACGCCCCGATCGTCGAGTGCCTCGTCACCGACGCCATTCCCGTCGAGGTCGGCGGCAAGATCAAGACCATCTCGGTCGCCGAGGAGTTCGCTCAGGCCATCTCCGCCGTTTACCACGAGGAGCCCGTCTCCACGCTCGTCGGCGGCGACTTCGCACTGTAGTCGCTCGACCCTCGCATCCCTCCGGAAGCCCCGGACACGCCTGCGGGGTTATCACGCGAACGTCCTCGCCGCTTTGCGGCTGCGGGATGTTCGCTTTGATAACCCCTCCCGGCGTGTCCGGGGCTTCCTGCTGTCTCGGGGCAGCTGTTTTCTGAAATGACTTTGCTGCAACCTTTCCTCGCCTTCAGCGGGCGTGGTAGCCTTTGTCGTTGATTGAACTTTTGTGTAACGAAAGGATGAACATGGCAGCTGCACAGCCGCTTAAGATTCGCATGGTTGCCGGACTTGGCAACCCTGGCGATGAGTATGCCGAGACCCGCCACAACGCCGGTTTTAAGGCGATCGACGAGCTGGCCCGTCAGGCCGGCGTCACGTACTGGAAAAACCAAGCAGGCGCCGAGGTCGCGCTCATCAACATCAACGATGCCGAGGAAGAGAACGGCAAGCGCCAGATTGTACTGGTCAAGCCGCAGTCGTACATGAACACCTCGGGCGGACCCATCTCCAAGCTCTGCCGCGAGTACAAGATCAAGGCCGAGGAGCTGCTCGTCATCCACGACGAGCTCGACATTCCCGCCGGCGACGTACGTGTTAAGGTGGGCGGCGGCCACGCCGGCCACAACGGCCTGCGCTCCATCATCGACAAGATGGGCAGCCGCGACTTCAGCCGCATCCGCACCGGTATCGGCAACCCTCCCGGCAAGATGGCCGTGGCAGATTACGTGCTCAAGCAGCTGCGCGCCCGCGAGGCCGAGGACTTCCAGAACACCTGCGCCCGCGCCGCAGATGCCGCCGGTCTGGCCATCGTCCACGGCGTAATCTACGCCCGCGATCACGTAAACGGCGCCGCTTCCGCCAACGGCAAGCACTAAAACCTACTATTTAGGGACAGGTTTATTTTGGCAGGTTTTATCTACGGAAATGCCGTGGTGGCTGCATCGCAATAAACCCCGCACTGCCATACACACATAGCGCCCCAAGGGGGCCGACCTCATCACAACCCGAGGCCGGCCCCCTTTGCCGTTTTACCTGATAAAACCGACCAAAATAAACCTCTCCCCCTTTGGTAGGCCAAAGTGGATAAACCCTGCTCCCAACCGCCGAAGACACACGTAAGCGACATTGCCATGAGGGTATAATTTGCACCGTATGTCTGCACAACGCCTGTGCGCGTACGGTTTTATTCGGGCCACCGTCCATTTCCGTGGAGGCACGGTTCGGCGGCCCTAACAAGAGAGGGGTTCTATGTATAAGATCCTGGAGAAGACGCAGTTCTCGGAGAAGGTGTTCAAGTTCCGCATCGAGGCGCCCGCAATCGCCAAGCATGCGCACGCTGGACAGTTCCTCATGGTTCGCGCCAACGAGACGGGCGAGCGTGTCCCGTTTACCCTGGCCGGCTGGAACGGTGACGAGGGCTGGGTCGAGTTCATCTTCATGGTGATCGGCAAGACCACCGAGATGCTTTCCACCTACGAGGCCGGCGAGTCACTGCGCGACGTCGTGGGCCCGCTGGGCGTTCCCACCGAGATGGCCGAGGGCCCCTGCGCCGTCATTGGCGGCGGCGTCGGCTTGGCAATTGCCTTCCCGGTCGCCAAGCACCTGGTCGAGACCGGTCACGAAGTTCACGCCATCATGGGCGCCCGCACCAAGGACCTCCTGCTCATGGAGGACCAGTTCCGCGAGCTCCTCGACGAGGGCCACATCCACATCACCACCGACGACGGCTCCTACGGCGAGCAGGGCGTTGTTACCGCTCCGCTGGAGCGCCTGCTGCAGGACAAGGCCGTGAGCCAGGTCTTCTGCGTCGGCCCCGTTCCGATGATGAAGTTCTCGACCCTCACCGCCCAGAAGTACGACACCCCCATCACCGCGTCCCTCAACCCCATCATGGTTGACGGCACCGGCATGTGCGGCTGCTGCCGCGTCGAGGTGGGCGGCGTGACCAAGTTCGCTTGCGTCGACGGCCCCGACTTCGATGCCACCCTGGTCGACTGGGATGACCTTCGTGCCCGCCAGGCCGCTTACCGTTCCGAAGAGGGCGAGTCCCTCAAGGCCTATGAGGAAAAGAGCTGCGCATGCCACTAGTTAACGGTCGTTTCGTTGCCGATATGAAGTCGCCCCGTACCCCCGATAACGAGGAGCCGGCTGCCGAGCGCGCCTGCGACTTCCGCCCCGTCGACAAGGGCTTCACCGAGGAGATGGCGCTGGCCGAGGCCGAGCGCTGCCTCAACTGCAAGAAGCCGTTCTGTGTTGAGGGCTGCCCCGTCAACATCAACATCCCCCGCTTTATCGAGCAGATCCGCGCGAAGGACTTCGGCGGCGCTCTCGATACCATCCGCGAGGACTCCATGCTTCCCGCTATCTGCGGTCGCGTCTGCCCGCAGGAGAACCAGTGCGAGGGCAAGTGCATCCGTGGTAAGAAGTCCGAGCCCGTGGCCATCGGCCAGCTCGAGCGCTTCCTGGGTGACCGCCCCGAGCTCGCCTCCACGCCCAAGATGGCCCCCAAGAACGGCAAGAAGGTCGCCGTCGTCGGCTCTGGCCCGTCCGGCATCACCTGCGCCGGCGAGCTCGCCCGCAACGGCTTTGACGTCACCGTCTTTGAGGCCTTCTTCACCGGCGGCGGCGTGCTGGTCTACGGCATCCCCGAGTTCCGTCTGCCCAAGGCAGTCGTCAAGCGCGAGATCGACGGCCTGGAGGACATGGGCGTCAAGTTTGAGTACAACTCCGTCGTGGGCAACATGGCCACGGCCGAGGAGCTGTTCGAGCAGGGCTTCGACGCCATCTACGTGGCGACCGGCGCTGGCCTGCCCAAGTTCCTCAACGTCCCCGGCGAGAACCTGCCCAACGTCTTCTTCGCAAACGAGTATCTCACCCGCGTGAACCTGATGAAGGCCAACAAGTTCCCCGAGTACGACACCCCCACCAAGCACGGCAAGAACGTCGTCGTCTTTGGTGGCGGCAACGTGGCTATGGACGCCGTCCGTACCGCCAAGCGCCTGGGCGCCGAGCACGCCATCATCGCCTATCGTCGTACCGAGGACGAGATGCCCTGCCGTCGCGCCGAGCTGCACCATGCCAAGGCCGAGGGCGTCGAGGTTCTGCCGCTCGTTTCCCCGCTCGAGTTTGTCGCTGGCGAGGACGGCTCCGTGTGCGCCGTCAAGGTCCAGAAGATGGAGCTCGGCGAGCCCGACGAGTCCGGCCGTCGTCGCCCGGTGCCCATCGAGGGCGCCATCGAGGAGATTCCCTGCGACGTCGCAATCTCGGCTATCGGTACCAACGCCAACCCCTTCGCAAAGAAGATCGGCGGCAAGATGGAGCTCAACAAGTGGGGCTACATCATCGCCGACGAGGAGACCGGCCAGACCACCGATCCCCGCATCTGGGCCGGCGGCGACATCGTCACCGGTGCCGCTACGGTCATTCTGGCGATGGGCGCCGGCAAGAAGGCCGCCGCTTCCATCACCAAGAGCCTGCTGGGCGAGTAATCACCTACAGCGCTAGCCACCAAACGGCAAAGTCCCCGTCGAGCACACGCCCGGCGGGGACTTTTTCTATGCTGACCGTCCCACCACCACAAAGGGGACAGGCACCTTTGTGGTGGTTTTGGTCGGTTAGCCTTCGAGCTGCGCTACTTTGTAGCGGTAGGCCGCGGCGATGACGTCCTTGCAGCCTTCGCGGCCCAGCTTGGCGCGGTTGACGACGATGTCTTTACCGCTCGTCATCTTCCACTTGCCGGCGCTATAGCGCTTATAGAACGCCTCGCGCGCCTTCTGCTGCTGTTTGACCAGCTTGGCGCCCTTCTTTTTGTTAAGGCCACGCTTCTTGCGCACGATCTCGACGCGATCCTCAAAGGGAGCGGTCACCAGCACGGCAATGTGGTTGGGATTGTTGCGAAGCAGGTAATCGGACAGGCGGCCTTCGATAATGCAGCTCTCGGTCTCGCCCAGATCCAAAATCACCTGACTCATCTTTTGGAACAACTTATCCGAGTACGAACGCGCATCGTAGCGGTCGGGCAGAAACGCCATGTTCTCCACGGCCAGACGCTCGTCGTAGGCGGCCATCTTGTCGAGCGACTCGCCCGCGCGCAGCGACGCACGCACCAGCAGCTCGTTATCGTACAGTGGAATCCCCAACTCGTCGGCAAGCATGCGACCAATCTCGTGGCCCTCGGCGCCAAAGTCGCGCGCGATGGTAATGACCACAGGATTCTTCTTATTCTCCAGATCGCTCATCGCGATTCCTTTCTAACAAATGAGAAATAGGCTGTTTATCGCCTTTTCCACGATAGCGTACCTGGGTTTTCCTGGTGCCCAAGATTGACCTGAAAGAGGAGCGACGCGTACTTTGGTACGCGAGCGACGGTTTGAAGGCCAAGGTTGGGTGCCAGGGAAAGCCAGGCTATGCGGCTACGATGCGGCGTTGATATGCCCTCACCAGCAGCGAGATACCAAAGTTGAGCACAAAGTACATCGCAAACACCAGGCCGTAGAGCATAAGCACCTGCGACAGATCGATCGCGTGGGCCATCACGACGTTTGCCGCGTACATGAGCTCGGCCACGTTAATGCCCGAAAGATACGAGCTGTCCTTGATGACGGTCGTGCACTGGCTAAACAGCGCCGGAATGATCGTCTTAAATGTCTGCGGCAGAATGATGTAGCGCATGGTGGCAAAGAAGCCGAAGCCCTGGCTCTGCGCTGCCTCAAACTGACCGCGCGGAATCGAGTTGAGGCCGCCGCGCACAATCTCGGCCATAACAGCGCTGGTAAACAGCGTGAAGGCGATGGTCGAAATCACAATGTCCAAACCCTGCACCGTAAAGTAGATAAACAGGATCCACAGCAGGTTCGGCGTGCAGCGGAACAGCTCGATATAGGCGCTCACCAAAATACGGAACGGGCGGGGCGCATAGCTTTTAACGAGCGCCAGCACCGTGCCAAAGATGAGCGAGAAAAAAATCGACAGCGCCGAGATCTCGATTGTCTTAACAAAGCCGCCCCAAATGTAGAGCAGGTTGGTCGCGTTGAAGATTTCCATGCGCTAGGCCTCCTCTACGTTGTCGAGCCCCAGCTCGGCCAGGCTCACGCCGCGCGGACGCTCCTTGGAGCGGCGCTCGAGCCACTGCACCAGCATGGCGAGCGGAAAGCAGATGATGAAGTACATAAGACAGCAGACGATGTATCCCTGCAGGTAACCGTACAGACTCACAAAGTTGTCGGAACGGTACATAAGGTCGCCGCCGGCCACAAGCGCCAGCACCGACGTGTTCTTGACCAGATTGAGCGCCTGGTTACACAGCGGCGGCAGAATGATCTTGAACGTCTGGGGCAGCACGATGTACCAGTACGCCTGCGCACGGGTGAAGCCCTGGCTCTGGGCCGCTTCCATCTGACCGCGCGGGACCGCCTCGATACCGGTGCGGATGACCTCCGAAATGTAGGCCGCGTGATACAGGCCCACGCCCAAGAAGCCCAGCACGAACGGCGCGATGCGCACCGGCTGGTCGGCACCGGTTATGGCCTGCAAAAACTGCGGACCGGCCATGTACATAAAGAGCACCTGCACGGGCAACGGGGTGTTCTGGTAAAACTCCACGTACACGCGGCTTATGGCGCGCAGCACGCGCGAACGAGTGGTAGAGAACACGCCCAGCAGCGTGCCCAGCACCAGCGACAGCAGCAGACCGGCAACGACCACCTGCAGTGTCACGCCAAAGCCCTCCCAGAAGGGCCCCATGTTTTGAAATGTCGTCGACCAGCGGTCGGCGTCAAATAATCCTTCGAGCATTTGATTCCTTCCTTGGACGATGCGCCTATACAAGACCCCAGGTCTTGACCTCTTGGTCGAGCCAGCCGTCGGCCAGGCGATCGCAAATCACCTGGTCGACCACGGCCGAAAGGTCGCAGCCCTTCTTGGTCGCCACGCCGTAGCCCTGCTCGCCAAACTTGACCTCGGGCTGCAACAGCTCAACGGTCTCGTTCATGTAACCGGCCAGCGTGGAGCGGTCCATGGCAAAGACGTCGATATTGCCGGCATCGAGCGAGCTCTTGATGATGGGGTAGCCGCTAAAGGCCCTAAACTCGGGCTTACAGCTAAAGCCGTTGTCCTTGATCATCTGCTCGATCAGGCTCTGCGTGGTAGCGCCCTGGCTCACGCCAATGACCTTGCCGTCCAGATCCTCGATCGAGGTAAAGCCCGAACGCTTCTTGACCATGAGTCCCACGTAGTCGGTGCGGTACGGCGTCGAGAAATCCCAGCTCTTCTTGCGCTCGTCGGTGATGGTGTAGGTCGCCGCGACCACGTCGAGTTGGCCGTTATCGATCAGCGGGCCGCGCGTCTTGGGCGTTACGTCGGTAAACTCGACAAGCTCCTGGGCACGGGCCTCCTTGTAGCTCACGCCAAAGACGGCAGCGGCGATCTGGTAGCACAAATCGACTTCCATGCCCTCAAAGCGACCCTTGGCGGTGTCGTAATAGCCGTAGCCGGGAACGTCCTTCTTAACGCCGGCGTTCAGATGGCCACGCGACTTGATGGCCGCAAGCTTGGACCCCTTGTCGGAGCCCTCGCCGCTGGTGGAGTTGCCGCAACCGGTAAGCGCGGTCCCCGTCAGCGCAAGCATGCCGGCACCCGCCAGCTGCAAAAAATGACGGCGCGACACGGCCGCCCTCGTCATATCCGTCATGTCCATCACCGCGCCTAGTGCAGAATCTTGGACAGGAACTCGCGGCAGCGCGGGTTCTCGGGGTTGTCGAAGAAGTGCTCGGGCGTGCCCTCCTCCAGAATGCGACCGTCCTCCATAAAGATGACGCGGTCGGCCACCTGGCGCGCAAAGCCCATCTCGTGCGTCACGCAGATCATGGTGATGTCCTCCTGCGCGAGCTCAATCATAACGTCCAGAACCTCCTGGACCATCTCGGGGTCGAGCGCCGAGGTCGGCTCGTCAAACAGGATGATGGGTTGCTTGGTGCACAGGGCACGGGCGATGGCGATGCGCTGCTGCTGACCACCCGAGAGATTCTGCGGATACTCGCCGGCCTTATGTGCCATGCCGACGCGCTTGAGCGCAGCGATGGCGATCTCGGTCGCCTCCTCCTTGCTCTTCTTTTGCAGTTTGATGGGCGCGAGCGTCAGGTTGCCCAGCACCGTCATGTTGGGATACAGGTTGAACTGCTGAAACACCATGGAACTATACTTGCGAGCCATCTCCAGGTGATTCTTTTTGGTGAGCGGCGTACCGTCGATGACAACCTCGCCCGACGTGGGCTCCTCCAGATAATCGACGCAACGGATGAGCGTCGATTTACCCGAGCCGGAAGGCCCGATCATTACGAGCTTCTCGCCGCGTTTGACGGTGAGGTTGATATCTTTGAGCACATGCAGGTCGCCAAAGTACTTGTTGAGATGCTTGATCTCGATCATGTCTGCCATGAATGTCCCTTCCCTGCGTTTACACGAGTTGAACTATTGTACGGAAAGAATCACGTTTCCGCAGCCCACACTACATTCCCGTAAAGAACCCGCAACCTTCCACCTAGTCATTGGGGACAGACTTAAATGAGTACCTGCTCATTGGGCACTCATTTAAGCCTGTCCCCAATGAGTGCCCAGCCCAGCAAAAAGGGGCGCGACCATGACGGCCACGCCCCCCTAAACATCAACTATGTACCGCTCGGCCCCTACGCGAGTTTGGCTCCGACGATCTTTGCCGCGGCCGGCTTATCGAAGTTGCCACCGGTGGCCTTGCCGAGTGCGCCCATAACCTGGCCCATCTGCTTCTTGGACGTGGCGCCCAGCTCGGCGATAACCTGCTCGATCAGGGCCTCGAGCTCCTCGCCCGAAACCTGCGCGGGCAGCAGGCTCTCCAGAATCTTGACCTGCTCGGTCAGGTTGTCGGTACGCTCCTGGTCGGTGCCGGCCTTGATGGACATCTCCAGCGTCTCGCTCGTCTGCTTGATCAGACGCTTGATCATGCTGTTGACGTCTTCCTCGGTCACATCGCGGCGCTCATTGACCTCGATATTCTTCACCTCGGCCTTAACCTGGCGAATGATGGACAGGCGAACCTTGTCCTTGGCCTTCATGGCCGCAATCATTTCCTTCTGCAGCTCTTCGTTGGTCATCTGCAAATCCTCCTCAATAGTGTGGGCGGCACTCGCGCGAGCACCGCCCCATGATTACTCAGTCGTCGACGAATCGTCGGTCGAACTCTTGGTGACACCCTTCAGACTCACGTTATAGGGTACGTCTTTGGGCATGGGGTTGACGGTGATGTCGGCATCCTTCTTGTACTGCTCCAGCCACTCGCTGTACGCGGTGCTGGCCGCTTGCGTCTTCACCACGTTGGAGACGTACTTTTTGATGTCCTTGGGCACCTGGTTGATGTCATCAACCTGATTATCGACATGGAAGTAGTCGGTGCACTTGATGATGTGGTAGCCATAGGTCGACTCGACGACTTCGCTCACGTCGCCCTTGTTGAGTCCCTCGAGCGCCGTCTGGTAGCTGTCGACAAAGGTGGTGAGCTTATCCCAGCCCACATCGCCCTTCTTCTCCTTGGAACCGGTGTCCTCGGAGTACTGCTCAACGGCGTCCTCAAAGCTCAGCTCACCGGAGTTGATCTTGTCCAGGCACTCCTGCGCCTTGGCCTTGGCGGCAGCCTTGTCCTCGTCGGAAGCGTCGGAATCAACCTTGATCAGGATGTTCGACGAGCGGCGGGCGTCGTTGTAGCTGGACAGATTTTCGTTGATGTAATCGACAATCTCGCTGTCCTTGGGCTTGCTCGTGGGCGCGACGGCATCCTTGAGTTTCTGTTGCGCCAGACTCTCCTTGAGCGAGTCCTTGTAGGTGTCCTCGGTATAGCCGTAGGTCTTGAGGGTCTTCTTAAAGGCCTTGGCTCCGCCCGCGCTCTTGCACGCGTCCTTCCAAGCCTTCTCGACCTCCTCGTCCGACACCGTCACGCCGTTCTCCTTCTGTGCCTGTTGAAGCAGAATCTGCTGCGTGTAGGAGTCGATGAGTTGCTTGCGGTACTTCTTGGGCGTGAGGTCGTTGCCAACCAGATACTGCGCCCAATCCTCATCCTTGGTGTAGCCGTAGGACGTGCGCATGCTCATGATCTGCTTGGTCACGGTGTCCTCGGTAAGGTTGGTGCCGTTGATAGTGGCAGCAACACCGCCGGTCAGCTTGTAGCCCGAGGTGTCCTCAGCCTGCGACATAAGGCCGGAGCACGCCATCGCCGAGACGGAAAGCAGCATCGCCAGCACGCCGATGACCACCAGAACGATCTTGACGGTCTTAGACACGTACGTCTTGCGCTGCTTCTTGCGAGAGCTGGAGGCAGCGCGGGCCTGCTGCTCGGGCGTCGGCGCGGCCTCGGAGTTCTTTTTCTTATTTGCCATAGTTGGCCTTTCGCATAACGAATCGAACAAACGCCATTGTGTCACAACGCAGCCCCCGCGGCACGCTTGGTGCATTGGGGACAGATTAATCTGCACCATTTTGGTGCAAAGGGGACAGCTCTGGCAGCCGGCAGTTAGGGACAGTCCCCAAGTGCCGACTCAGCCCCACCTTAGAAGTGGCGGCGGATGGCGTCGACCATGCCCTGGGGCGTGGTCTGGCCGAGCACGTCGGCTGCGGCATCGGCGCCCATAAAGATGTTCATGAGTGCCTGCAGGGCCTCGACCTGGCCGCCCGGCTCGGCGATGCCAAGATTGATGACGATCTGCGCCGGCACCGGAGCGCCCATGCCAGCCATAGCGTTAAATGTCACGGGCGCGGCGGGCTTCACCACCGCGATATAGGGCTTGGTCACAAACCCCGGATCGGTATGCGGAATGGCAATGTTTGCCGCCGGCATAGCGAGACCCGTGGGATAGGCATCCTCGCGCGTGCGGACGGCATCGAGCCAACCGGATGCAATGTAGCCATGTGGTGCAAGCTCGCCCTCAAGCCGCGCGAACACCTCATCCGGCGTCGCACACTCCCAATCAAAAAACACCAACTCAGGCGTAAACAGCGCTTCGTTATCCGCCATGCGCTCACCTCTCTCACCTAGTCATCGGAGGCGTTCTTGAATGACTAGTCGTTAAAGACCGTCCCCGATGACTACCCAAAACAAAAGGTGGCCACGCGCGCCTTGGCGCCAATGACCACCCTGACTACTCGGCTAAATTGTACTGTGCACCGCTAGCCGCGGGGCGCATCAATTGCGACCTTGCCGCTCTCCAGCACGTGGACACGGCCGTCGGCGAGCATCTGAACAACCTCGGGATACAGCACGTGCTCAATCGCATGGATGTGCTCCTCGAGCGTGTCGACATCCCAGCCCTCCTCAACAGCCAGCGCGCGCTGGGCGATGATGGGGCCGTTGTCGTAGATCTCGTTGGCAATATGCACGGTCACGCCAGTCACCTTGACACCGCGCGCAAAGGCATCGTCGATCGCATGCGCACCGGTAAAGCTCGGCAGCAGCGCCGGATGCAAGTTGACCACGCGGTTGGGAAACGCCGCCAGCAGCGGCGTGTGCACCATGCGCATGTAGCCGGCCATGACCACATACTCGCAGCCGCGCTCGAGAAGCTCGTGCGCCATGATCTCGTCGGCGGCAATAGGGTCGGCATAGACATCCTTGGACAGCGTGAGCGTCTGGATGCCCGCGCGCTCAGCGCGCTGCAAACCCTTAGCCGAAGGACGGCTCGACACCACAAGCTCAATCGAAGCGTTGAGCTTGCCGGCGGCGATCAGATCGATCAACGCCTGCAGGTTGGTACCCGAACCGCTGATGAGCACACCGATCTTGAGCGGCTCGGCCGTATCGGTGCCGGTCGGACGGGTGTAGGGCACAAAGCCCAGGCCCTCGGCAGCAGCCATCTGCTCGTTAGCGCTCATCGGAGTACACGACCTTACCGGAACCCTCGACGCACTCGCCCACGCGGAACGGCTTCTCGCCCAGCGCGACCAGGGCCTCGGTAACCGCGGCCTCGTCCTCGGGGGCGACGATCAGGCACAGGCCAACGCCCATGTTGAAGGTCTTGCACGCCTCGTTGGGCGCAAGCTCGGCCTGGCACGACACATAGGTGATGACGGGCGGAACGTCCCAACCCATCTCGGCACCGTTGCGGGTGACCACGGCGTCGACGTCGTCGGCGAGCGCGCGGTTGAGGTTCTCGGTAATACCGCCGCCAGTGATGTGGGCGATAGCGTGCACGTTGGCGCCGCCGCGCAGCAACTCAAGAATCGGCTTGACATAGATGCGCGTGGGGGCCAACAGGGCGTCTGCCAGCGATGCGCCGCCGAGCTCCTCGAGCGGACGGCTCAGCTCCTCGGCCTTAGCGGCGGCCTCGGGCGTGCCCGGCTTAATACCGTCGACGCCGATGACCTTACGCACGAGCGAGTAGCCGTTGGAGTGCACGCCGGTGGAAGGCAGGCCCAGAATCACGTCGCCGGGGCGGACGTTCGCGGGGTCGAGCATCTTGGGACGGTCGACGACGCCCACGGTAAAGCCGGCAAGGTCGTAGTCGGCCGGAGCCATGACGCCGGGGTGCTCGGCCATCTCACCGCCCACGAGCGCGCAGCCCGCGAGCTTGCAGCCGTCGGCCACACCCTTGATGATCTTTGCCATGTGCTCGGCCTCAATGTGGCCGATGGCAACGTAGTCCAGGAAGAACAGCGGCTCGGCGCCCGAAGCCAAAATGTCGTTGACGCACATGGCGACCAGGTCCTGGCCCACCGTCTCGTGACGATCCATGATCTGGGCGAGCACAAGTTTGGTGCCCACGCCGTCGGTACCGCTGATCAGAATCGGGTCCTCCATATCCTTAAGCGCGGCGGCCGAGAATAAGCCACCAAAGCCACCGATACCGCCGATGACCTCGGGACGATTGGTGTCCTTAACCATTTGCTTAATAGCGTCGACGGCTCGGCCGCCCTCGGCGGTATCGACGCCGGCATCCTCATACGTCACATGCTTGCTGTCGCTCATCTGAGCCTTCCTCTCCCACTACCGTGGCGCCGCCCGGGCGCCAAACGGTGCTCATAGTTGCGTTCATTTCGGCGCGCGCCATAACAGCACGCGCCGTCATATCAACAAAACAGCAGGTAAAACCTACCAAAATGAACCTGTTCCTACATGGCAGGTTTTAGGCCTCGCCGTGCTTCTCTTCCCAGCTGCGGTCGTCGTATTTCTCGACCACGGCGTCGTCGTCAAAATGCAGCGGCTTATCCAGGTTTCGGGGCTTAAAGCCCTCCATAAACTTGTCGCGGCCAAAGCTCTCGGGAATCGCCACGGGGTAGCGGCCGGTAAAGCACGCATCGCAGTAGCCGCCCTTGGGCATGACCTTCAGCAGGCCCTCGACCGAAAGGAAGGCCAGCGAATCGGCGCCGATATACTCGCAAATCTCGTCGACCGTCTTGTTGGCGCTGATAAGCTGCGACTGCACGTCGGTATCGATACCGTAGAAACACGGCCAGATGACCTCGGGCGAGTTGATGCGGATATGAATCTCCTTGGCGCCAGCGTTGCGCAGCATCTTGACGAGCTGCACCATGGTGGTGCCGCGCACGATGGAGTCGTCGATGACGACCAGGCGCTTGCCCTCGATGTTGTCGCGCAGCGGGTTGAGTTTCATGCGCACGCCCATGGCGCGCAGCTCCTGCGTAGGCTCGATAAACGTACGGCCCACATAGCGGTTCTTGATGAGGCCCTCGCCAAAGGGAATGCCACTCTCGTGCGAATAGCCCTCCGCGGGCGGCAGGCCGGAGTCGGGCACGCCGATGACCAGGTCGGCCTCGACGGGCTCCTCATGTGCCAGCTGACGACCCATGTCATAACGGCAGGCGTAGACGCTCTTGCCGTTCATGATGGAATCGGGGCGAGCAAAGTAGACCTGCTCAAAAATGCAGTTAGCAGGCTCTTCGGCGGCAGGCACGCCCTGCTCGGACACAAGGCCCTCGGCGCTGATGCGCAAAATCTCACCGGGACGGACGTCGCGGACGTACTCGGCGCCCACGATATCGAGCGCGCAGGTCTCGGAGGCAACGACCCAGCCGCCGGCGCGCGTGACATGGGTGGTGGCGTCGACCGTCGCGGCGCCGTCCTGCGACGGCAGCTGCGAAACGGATGCGGCATCGGCCTGGTCCAGGCCCTCATCCACCAGCTTGCCCAGCACGAGCGGGCGAATGCCGTGCGGATCGCGGAATGCGTAGAGCGCCTGCTCGTTGATGAGCGTCATGGCGTAGCCGCCGCGCACGAGCTCCATGGTCTTGCGAATGCCCTCGCGCAGATGGCCAGTACGCTGAGTAAAGTAGCCGATGAGTTTGGTCGCGACCTCGGAATCCGAGTTGGAGAGGAACGGTACGCCCAGCTCGATCAGCTGGCGACGCAGCTCGTCGGTGTTGACGAGGGTGCCGTTGTGCGCGAGCGCGATAATGACGCTATTGATGGTAGAGAGGTGCGGCTGAGAGGCTTCCCAGCTCTTGGCGCCGGCGGTGCCGTAGCGCACATGACCCACGGCCAGCTGACCGGAGAGCGTCGACAAGTCGGCATTGGAGAACACGCGGTCGAGCAGGCCCAGATCCTTGCGGACCATAACCGTACCGCCGTCACCAACGGCGATTCCCGCCGATTCTTGGCCGCGATGCTGCAGTGCACGCAGGCCAAAGTACGTCAGTCGAGCCACGTCGCGATCGGGCGCCCAGACACCAAAAACGCCGCATTCCTCATGCAGCTGGTCAGAGTCCGGATCATACGTCGACATGGCGTTCACCTGTCCCGCGGCACGCTCGGCCGCGCGGATGGTTTCTTGAGACATGGCATCCCCTCAGAGCCTCGTATTTTGGCGTTACCCGCCTTATTATACGCACGGCGCGACGCGCTCCCCCGCGCATGAGCAGCGCTTTTTAAAAGCCCACCGAGCTTATTATCCGTTTTGCGACCAAACATTTTATTGGGTAGTCCACTCTCAGGGGCAACGGCCTCGAAGACTTCCCGTGCGCCGTGTCTCGCCCGCGCTAGGGGCTACATTGTTGCAATTGGGACGTTCGTCCTGTCTTTTAGCTGGTCGTCGGCGTATCCTTGTAGGCTACTACAAGACGAGAAAGGTAGCGTATGGATCGAAATCAACTCGACCCCAGTGTCCCCAGCACCACGGAGGCCAAGAAGATCCCCCTTATCATCAAGGTCTACGCAGTCCTGTGCACCCTATCTGGCGTGGGCACGCTCCCGTCAGTCGCCGTCTTTATGTGGCAGGTCATCACCGCACTCATTAACGGCAACGTCGCCGCTAAGCTCGGTGATAACACCCTGGTCGCGGTTGGCCTTATCGTCGCCGGCATTATGCTCTCGGCGGCAAGCGCGATCATCTTGATCGTCTTTGGCCTGGACCTCATCAAGGACCAGCGGCGCAATGCCGCCCGCCTGTCTTACGTCCTCATCGCATTTACCGTCGTGGAGCTTTTAGTTGACGTGATGCTCCAGGGCATCGGACCCTTCCTGCTGCGCCCCGCCGTCCAGCTTGTCATCCTCATTGCGCTGTCGGCCACCGTCGACCCCACGCTACGCCAGGAGCGCGAACTGCAGCGCCGTCTGCAAGAGATGCTCGACCGCGATGCCGCCGCCGAGGGGATGCTCGGCCGCGACGAAACCGGCGAGGGCTACATCAAGCTCAACTACTTCAACCTGTTCTGGGTATTCTTCGTCTGCAGCGTGTTAGGTCTCATTCTCGAGGAAGTCTGGCATATGGTCGTCGTCGATCCCGGCGTCTATCAGGACCGTGCCGGTATGCTATTTGGCCCCTTTAGCCCCATCTACGGATTTGGCGCGGTGCTCATGACCATGGCGCTCAACCGCTTCTATAAAAAGAATCCTCTGATCATTTTCCTGGTAAGTGCCCTGATCGGCGGCGCTTTCGAGGTGTTTGTAGGCTGGTTTATGCAGACCTCATTTGGCGTGGTGTCGTGGAGCTATTCACACATTAGGCTATTCGGCATGCCCGATCCCATCGCGGTATTAACCGGGGGACGCACATGCACGCCGTTTGCCTGCATGTGGGGCCTGGGTGGCCTCATCTGGATCAAGGTCTTGCTGCCGCGCCTGCTTAAGCTCATCAATATGATTCCATGGAAACGCCGCTACTCTGCTACCGTCATCCTGACCGCCGTCATGTTGATCGACGGCGTCATGACGTTGCAATCGCTCGACTATTGGTATCAGCGCGTCAACGGAACCGTTCGAAATATTCCCGTCGCACAGTTCTATGACAAGCATTTCGATAACGAATATATGGAGAACCGTTTTCAGAGTATGACCATGAGCCCCAAGGACGCCACACGCGTGTAGCAAACGCCAGAGCAAAATAGCTCCAACACATCAAAGCCCGCTGGCAGATCTGAACTGCGCCCCAAATCTTGGACGCCCTAAATAGCGACTAGGCCGCAAGGGCCTGATTCCGGAACTCCTCCGGGGTCAGGCCCTTCAATCTTACCTGCCTCCGGCTCGTGTTCCAGTGGACTATGTATTCCTCCAGGTCGCGTTTGAAATCCTCGAACGTCTTCCACTCGCGGCCCCTGTAGAACTCGTCCTTGACGTGGCCGAAGAGCTGCTCGGTGGCGGCATTGTCGATGCAGTTCGCCTTCCTGGACATGCTCTGGACGATGCCGGCGGCCTCGAGCCTGGATGTGTACGAGGCGTGCTGGTACTGCCAGCCCCGGTCCGAGTGCATGGTCGGGGCGGCGCCCTCGGGGATCTTGGGCAGCAGCTCGTCGAGCATCCTCGCCTGCTGGGCCATGTCGGGCGTGGTCGATATGTCGCTCGCCACGATCTCCTTGGTGCAGAAGTCCAGCGTCGGGGCCCAGTAGGCCTTGCCGCCGGCCACCTTGAACTCGGTGACGTCCGTCCCCAGCTTCTGCCACGGGGCCCCGGCGTCGAAATCCCTCGCGATCACGTTCTCGAACGTCCTGCCGACGACGCCCCTGTACGAGTTGTACCTGTGGTAGGCCGTCTCGCGCCTGATGCCGCAGCGGATCCCCATCTCGCGCATCATCTTGAGCACGGTCTTGTCGGCTATCACGGCCCCCTCTTCCGCCCTGAGGCACATCGCTATCTGCCGGTGCCCGCAGCCGTTGGCGGTGCGCGAGAAGATCTCGGCGGCCGCCTCCCAGAGCTCGGCGCGCGTGCCCCTCGGCGCGCAGGGCCGCGACCGCTTCGGCCTTCGCCCTGGTCAGAGCCCGTCCCTCTCGACCAGGGCGCGTAATTTTTTTAGGTAGGCCACCTCGGCCTCGAGTCCACGGCACCGCTCCTCGAGCTCCTCCTCGCGGGTCCGCGGCCTCGCCCTGGAACCGCTCGGCCGGCCCTTGGGCCTCGGGCGCAGGGCCTCCGCGCCGCCCCGGCGGTATAGCGCGCACCACTTCTTGAGCGGCGACATCGACATTATGCCGAACGCCGCCATCGCCTCGGTCTTCGTCATGCCGCCGTCGACGACGGCGGAGGCGGCGGCGACCTTCTGCTCGTATGTGCACCTGCCCTGCTTTCCGTCCATGCGCAGCAGCACCTCGCTCCCGAACGCGCGGTATATCTCCTGCCATCTTCTCACGGCTTCCGCGGGAAGCGAAAGGGCAATCGCGGCAGATTTATACCCGTGCCCGAGCTCGAAGAGCCCTATGGCCGCCTTCCTGGCC
Source organism: Collinsella aerofaciens (assembly GCF_020709435.1). Taxonomy (GTDB): domain Bacteria; phylum Actinomycetota; class Coriobacteriia; order Coriobacteriales; family Coriobacteriaceae; genus Collinsella; species Collinsella aerofaciens_AU. The sequence goes on along the minus strand of NZ_JAJFDP010000011.1, from coordinate 25,348 downwards.
TCGACATCATGCTTCACCCTCAAATCAACGCGCATAAAGAAAGCCTCCCATTTCTCATGTCCAAGAAATGGGAGGCAGTTCAATCTACATGAACTGCCGGCGGGCTTTCGCTATAGACAGACTCGGATTGCCGACGAGGCCTTACGCCTCGCGCTCGACCTCGCTCACGCACTCGTTCTTGATGGTGCCGACGAGCGACTGCAGCGCATCGACCACATGCGGGCGAATGTCTCCGCCAATGAGCACGAGCATGATGTCGTCGCCCACGGTAAGCTCGCCGCTCGCCAGCCACATGCGCACATAGCCGATACCCGGCATCGTGCGCGTCGCCTCGATAGCGGCCTGCACCTTTTCGGCATCGAAGCCAAACACCATGCCGCCCACCTTGTGGCCTGGCGCCACGCCATCGGTCTCGACTCCGCGCACTTCGGCCTTGGGCGTCGCGCGCACCACGCCGTTGTGTGTCAGGTACATCCCACAATCAGCCGCCGAAACATCGGCCTTGGCTTCGCGCAGCCAAGCATCAACCGAAGGCATCGATTTGCCGTTCTCAAGCATCATTTCTCCTTTCACCGTCATTGAGTAGCCCATAATCTATTCCTCGACCGGCGTGAGCACCATGACGGCACGTGTGTTGCTCAGCGATAACGAACGACAGGTCACAAGCGTTACGACCTTGGTTGCCGAAGCGGCACGATCGATGGCATCGCTCGCCACGGCAGAGGCACCGTCGAGCATCTCGGACAGGTAGTTCTTGAGCCCGTCGTCGCCCTCAAAATTGGTCGTGCGCGCCTTGGCATACGTGTCCTCGACAACTTTGGTCGCCAGTGGTCGCAGTTTATACGTAGCATCCCGTGTGATGTAATACACGAACTCGATGCTATCGAACGTTGCCTGATCAGTGGTGTCCGAAATCACGTTGAACATCGACCCGTCATTCATGTGGTGGCCGTAGATCGTGGTCTGCTGATCCACCATGCCCGGCGCGGTGTCATTGCTATCCAGGAAAATGGCCCCGGATGCATTGGCCGTACCGTCGAACAGCGTGTTGAGGTATTTGGAGTTGTTGTTGGTCTGCACCACGGGATAGTTGATGTTGGTTCCCGGCGCGTAAATCCAACCCACAACCTCGGGATTTGTCTGGGCAAGTGCATCGAAGTCGATAATCGGCACGCCGCTGGCGTCCTTATCGCTTACATATTGCTTCTCGATTTTCTGGTACGAATCGCTTGCCTGTTTATAGCCAATCTGAGCATTGATAAAGATAGCGGCGGCGGCGACAATCAGGCCGATGCCGATGATGATGAGCAGAATGGGAATAATGGAGCGGCGCTTTTTGCGCGGCGGCTCGGTGTAATCCGACGGCGCGGCATGCGATGAAGACCGGGGCGGCTTCTTAGCGTTGCTATAAGATGAAGGTCGATATGCGGCTGGCGCGTCCTGTCGACGATGCGTCGCCGGCATCACGGGGCGCGGCGCGCGCGGCTGCTGAGGAGAGGATGTCCGACCCTGCTGTGCCGCATGGGCAGCACCCGGCTTCGACGGATCGGGAATCTGAGAAGCCTTGAATCGTTTTCCCTGATAGTCGGACATGGCTCTCCTTATACTGCGGTGAAACGGCGGAACGCCTAGGCGTCGGCCATCTCCTGCTTCATCTTCTCGATAACCTTGCGGTACTCGGGGTCGCAAGCGCCTAGAATCTGCGTGGCGTAGATGGCGGCGTTCTTGGCGCCGTTGATGGCAACGCAGGCCACAGGCACACCCGAAGGCATCTGCACCATCGACAGCAGCGAATCCATACCGCCCAGGTCACTCGTCTTCATAGGCACGCCGATAACCGGCAGCGGCGTGAAGGCAGCCACGACACCACCCAGGTGAGCGGCCTTGCCGGCGGCGGCAATAATCACTTTGATACCGCGATCGGAAGCAGTCGAGGCCCACTCATGGACCTTCGCCGGCGTGCGGTGTGCGCTCGCAATGACGAGCTCATAGGGCACGCCGAGCGCCTCGAGCTCGGCGGTGCAACCTTCCATAACGCCCAGATCGGACTTGGAGCCCATGATGATCCCGACAACCGGCTTCTGACCTGCCATAAACAAAGACCTCCTGTTGAGAGCGGCGACGCGGCGGATCCGCGACCCTTAACTACTGAGAGTAGTATAGCTGCTCCCGTCCCTGCGGTCTTTGTGGCGGCGGCTGAGCCTTTCCCTCGGGAACTGGGCTTCGCGAAGTTTCCCGAGGGAAAGGCTCAGCCGCCGCCCTGCGACCTACCGGGGATTGCCATGACGTACGTTGGCTGAAATATTAACGTGGGATCCGCCGTTCGAACGAACGGCGGATCCCACACTCACTTTTTATTCAGCCCTAGTCATCGCGCAAAGCCCCTTCGGCAGCACACGGTGCAACCGAGTCACCGCAGGCCGGGGCGGGAGGCGGACCTTTCTCTCGGAAAACTTCGCGAAGCCCAGTTTCCGAGAGAAAGTGTCCGGCTGCCGCCCCGGCCGGCCAGGTCAACTACACCGTGTACTGCGGCAGGTCCTGCAGGGCGATGACGTCCATGCCCATGTCGTTGGCACTGCCGTGACCCTGCTGGTCCTCGCGCACCGCCTCGATGGCGCTCACGTACGTGTTGGCGGCAGACATCGCGGTCACGCAGGTCACGCCGCGACGCACGGCCTCGGTACGTAGCAGGTAGCCATCGCCACGCGAGCCCGGACCGTACGGCGTATTGATGATCACCGCAATCTTGCCATCGGCGATGAGGTCGCCGATGTTGGGACGCTCGCCGTCGTGCGGGCCGCTAATCTTCTCCACGACCTCGCACGTCACGTTGCCGCCGCGCAGCACGCGTGCCGTACCCTCGGTAGAGCAGATGTCAAAGCCCAGATAGCGCAGGATACGGGCGACCGAAAGGATATGGCGCTTGTCGCGGTCGCACACGCTAATGAACACCTTGCCGGCGCTCGGGTCGGGCAGCTTGTAGTCGATCGCCAGCTGCGTCTTGGCGTATGCCTCGGGATAGCTCTTGGCGATACCCATGACCTCGCCCGTCGACTTCATCTCGGGCCCCAGGATAACGTCGGCTCCCGGGAAACGACCCCAGGGCATAACGGCTTCCTTCATGCAGAACCAGTCCAGCTGACGCTCGTCGCTCGGCAGGCCCAAGCTCGCGATGGAATCGCCCGCCATGATGCGCGCCGCGCACTTGGCCAGCGGCACACCGGTGGCCTTGGAGATAAACGGGACGGTACGGCTTGCGCGCGGGTTGGCCTCGATCACGTAAACGGTCTCGCCCTTGATGGCGTACTGCACGTTAACCAGGCCGCTGACTCCCAGCGCCATCGCGATGCGGCGCGTGGTCTCGCGGAGCTTCGCCTGCAGGCTCTCGCTAAAGCTGAACGGCGGAATGCAGGTCGCAGAGTCGCCGGAGTGAATACCGGCCTCCTCGATATGCTCCAGAATGCCGCCGATGTAGACCTCTTCGCCATCGCACAGGGCGTCGACATCGGACTCGATCGCACCCTCCAGGAAGCGATCGAGGTACACCGGGTAGTCGGGGCTAATGCGCGCGGCCTCGGCCATGTAATCGCGCAGATGCTCGGCATCGTAGGCGATCATCATGCCGCGGCCGCCCAGCACGTAGCTCGGACGCACCAGCAGTGGGTAGCCGATGTGCGCGGCCACGGCCTCGGCCTCCTCAAACGAGGTGGCCTGGCCCGCCGGCGGGTACATGATACCCAGCTTGTCGAGCAGAGCGGCGAAGCGCTCGCGGTCCTCGGCAAAGTCGATGGCATCGGGCTTGGTGCCCATGATGTTCACGCCGCTCTCCTCGAGCATGCGCGCCAGCTTAAGCGGGGTCTGGCCGCCGAGCGTCACCACGACGCCATCGGGGCGCTCAACGTCGATAACGTCCATGACGTCCTCGTAGGTGAGCGGCTCAAAGTACAGACGGTCGGACGTGTCATAGTCGGTCGAGACGGTCTCGGGATTGCAGTTAACCATGATGGTCTCAAAACCGCGGGCCGCCAGCGCATAGCTCGCATGCACGCAGCAGTAGTCGAACTCGATACCCTGGCCAATACGGTTGGGACCGGCACCCAGAATCATCGCCTTGGGCTTATCTGCCGGCGTGGTCTCGTCGGGGGCAACGCACTTCTTGGCGGCCGGGCTCGTACGGTAGATATTCTCGTAGGTCTTGTAATGGTATTCCGTGGCGCTCGAGAACTCGGCGGCGCAGGTATCGACCGTCTTCATGCTGGGAACCACGCCCAGACCCTTGCGGTAAGCGCGAACAAAACGCTCGTCCGAGCCAGTCAGCGCGGCAATCTCGGCATCGCTCGTGCCATACTGCTTGAGCAGGCGCATCGCGTCGGCGTCAATGTCTTCCACGCGCAGGCCGCGGATGCTTTCCTGGACCTGCACCATATCGTTGATGCGGTTGAGGTACCACGGATCGATACCGCAAATGGTGTGGATGCGCGCAACATCCCAGCCGCGGCGCAGGGCATCGACCACAAAGAAGATGCGGTGCTCGGTCGGGGTTGCCACGGCCTGGGCGAGCTTATCGTCGCTCAGCTTGTCGGCGCCCTCCTTGCCACCGGCGCAAATACCCTGGTGTCCATCCTCCAGCGAGCGCATGGCCTTGCCAAAGGCCTCCTCAAAGGTGCGACCGATCGCCATGATCTCGCCCACGGCCTTCATGCGCGTGGTGAGCGTAGGATCAGTGCCCTTGAACTTCTCGAAGGCAAAGCGCGGCACCTTGACGACGCAGTAGTCAATCGTGGGTTCAAAGCAGGCGGGTGTAGCCTTGGTGATGTCGTTGACGATCTCGTCGAGCGTGTAGCCCACGGCAAGGCGCGCGGCGGCCTTGGCGATGGGGAAACCCGTGGCCTTGGAGGCCAGCGCGGACGAACGGCTCACGCGCGGGTTCATCTCGATGACGATCAGGCGGCCGGTCTGGGGGTTCACGGCAAACTGTACGTTGGAGCCGCCGGTCTCGACGCCGATCTTCTCCAAGATGGCGAGCGAGGCGACACGCATGCGCTGATACTCAAGGTCGGAGAGCGTCTGCGCCGGCGCCACGGTGATGGAGTCGCCGGTATGCACGCCCATGGGGTCGAGGTTCTCGATGGAGCACACGATGATGCCGTTGCCGGCGTGGTCACGCATGACCTCCATCTCATACTCTTTCCAGCCCTCGATGGACTCCTCGACCAATACCTCGTGGGCAGGTGAGAGCTCCAGGCCCTGGCTCACGATGGAGACGAGCTCCTCGTGAGTATGCGCGATGCCACCACCGGCGCCGCCGAGGGTAAAGCTCGGACGCAGCACGCAGGGATATCCCACGCGCTCGGCGATGGCCTCGGCGTCGGCCACGCTGTAGGCATAGCCCGAGCGCGCGACCTCCAGGCCGATCTCGGCCATGGCCTCGTTAAAGAGCTTGCGGTCCTCGCCGCGCTCGATGGCGGCAAGGTCGCAGCCGATCATCTCGACGCCGTACTTGTCGAGCGTGCCGTCCTTTGCCAGTTCGACGGCGGCGTTCAGACCGGTCTGGCCGCCCAGCGTGGGCAGCAGCGCGTCCGGGCGCTCCTTCTTGATCACGCGCTCGATAAACTCGGCAGTGATGGGCTCGACATAGGTGCGGTCGGCCAAGCCCGGGTCGGTCATGATGGTCGCCGGGTTGGAGTTGACCAGGATGACCTCAAAGCCATCCTCCTTGAGCACCTTGCAGGCCTGGGCGCCGGAGTAGTCAAACTCACAGGCCTGGCCAATGACAATGGGGCCCGAGCCAATGACGAGGATACGCTTGATGTCAGTACGTTTCGGCATGTTAGTTCTCCTCGGTCTCGGTCGCAGCGGAACCATTGTCGGCAAAGTTCCAGCCCTGCAGGCGGTCCTTCGCGGTGTCGATGTCCAGGTAGTTCTCCTCGCCGTCCATGAGTCGCGTAAAGGCAGTAAAGAGATAGTGGGCATCGGTGGGTCCGGGCGAGGCCTCGGGGTGGTACTGCACCGAGAAGCACGGCGCGTCGAGCAGCTGGATGCCCTCGGCGGTGCCGTCGTTGAGGTTCACATGCGTCAGGCGAATGCGGCCGAAGCGCTCGTTCATCACGACTGGCGCGATGCCGCGGCGCACCCAGACGCGCAGATCCCCATCGGCCGCATGCTCGGTCTCGCCGCCCGAAAGCTCGGGGACAAGCTTGCCCAAGCTGGGGAACAGCAGACCAAAGCCATGGTTTTGCGCGGTAATCTCCACGCGACGGCTTACCAGGTTCATGACCGGCTGGTTGCCACCGCGGTGACCGAACTTAAGCTTTTCCATCTGGGCGCCGCAGGCCAGGTTGATCATCTGGTGACCAAGACAAATACCAAAGACCGGCACCTTGCCGATCAGCTGCTGCACCTGCTCGTAGGTCTCCACCACGGCGTCGGGGTCGCCGGGACCATTGGACAAAAAGACACCGTCGGGATTCATGTCGATCACCTGCTGGGCGGGCGTATCCCACGGCACGACGGTAAGGTCGCAGCCGGCGCGGACCAGACCCTCCAGAATGCCGCGCTTCACACCGCAGTCGTAGGCGACCACTTTGTGACGGGCAGGAGCGGCAGCCGAAAGCGCAAAGTCATGCGTGGCAGGCAGGTCGGCGGCCACAAACTCATGAGGTGCGGGGCAACTTACGGTCTTGACCAGGTTCTCGCCTACCAGCGTAGGCGCTGCGGCCAGACGCTCGGCAAGCTCGTCGACGTCGAAGATCTCGGTCGAGATAATGCCCATCTTGGAACCATTGTCGCGCAGATGGCGCACCAGAGCGCGGGTGTCGACACCCTCGATAGCGACGATGCCGTGAGCGCGCAGGTACTCCGGCACGCTGACGGCCGAGCGCCAGTTAGAAGGCGTGGCGCACATGTCGCGAACGATCATGCCGCACATGGCCGGAGCGCTCGCAGGGCGCACGGCGTCGCCGGGGAAGGCCGACTGGACGTCGGTCTCGTCGATACCGTAGTTGCCGATCTGCGGATAGGTCATGGTTACGATTTGGCCGGCATAACTCGGGTCGGTCATGACCTCAAAGTAGCCCTCGAGCGAGGTGTTGAAGCAGACTTCGCCGGTCGCGGTGCCCTCGGCGCCGCATGCACGTCCATAAAAAATGGTCCCATCCTCAAGATACAGGATGCAGGGACCGCAGGTGCCCTTGCTGGTTTTGGCCAGCATACGCTGGCAAAGCTCGCTGGGCGCGAAGGTGCGGGCGGCAGCGCCCGCGGTATGGTTGTTCGCCATAATTCTCCTTCCCGGTCTCACAGGACCGGCTTAAAGGTGTGTAGTTAGGCCTCGCGGTATTGTAACCGCAAGCATGCCTCATGGCGTTAATTTCATCGAAATGTTTACGAAATGATAATTATGACTTTCTATGCATAATGTTTTTTAATCCCCGTCCCAGAAAAATCATCCCGCGGGGCTTGTGGCTCACGCGGGATGATGGCGTCTTATTTTTTCTTGTCCTGCTCCAGCAGTTCGGACGGTGTGCGATCGTGCTTGCCGCCACGGAAAATCTCGCGGCCATGCAAACGATGCTCCAGATCGCGCTCGGCTTTTTCCTCGTCAATCTTGGTCTGGCTCACCACCGGGTCCTCAATCAACGACGACACCGAGTTCACCTGCTTCTGAATGCGCTCGGCGATGGTGTCATCCATACTCACGATGCGCATCTTCCAGTCGATACTCGTGGCGTTGGATGAGCTCTTGGTCCACACGAACGTCAAAATGGCGCTCTGGTGGCCGCGCGCGGGGAACATGCCAAAGAAGGAATCGTGCTGAATGTTGCTATCCTCGTCGATATAGGCGTGAACGTTATACACCACGCGGTCGATCTTATCGTTGAGCAACGCGTTGGTCGCAAGCGCCGCGGCCTGAATCTGCCCGTTGGACAGCAGCTCGAGCTCGTTGGCAGACGATGTGTCCAACACCGTCACCTCGACCGTGCCCGTGCGTTCATCGGCTTCATCGACGGTAAAGTCGAGCGGGAACTGCGTAAAGCCGTTGCCCCATTCAAGTCCACCCTTCAGCGCCGTCGAAACGGTATCGACCGAAACGCTCTCGGACAGGTTGGCGGTGTTCAGACGACGCATCACGCCGTAGCCAATCTGCATGCCCACGATCAGCACCAAAATACCGATGACCACGGCCATCGCGGTCTTCGTAATGGTATGGCTCACCTGCGAGCCCGAAGGATCGTCCTCGGACAGCGGGTCGATATGTTTTGCCTGGCTCGCGCGGTCCTCGCTGCGCAGCTGCGCTAGCGCCGCTTTGTCACCGCGCTTGGCCGCGGCCTCCTTCTCACGCATGCGCTCGGTTCGCTTTTTGGCAAGCGTGGGATCCAAGACACCGGATGCATCGATTTCGGAGAATAACTCCGTCACTTCTTCCGGAGTCAAAGGGTTCTTGTCAGCCATAAACTTCCTGTCATATCAATCAGTCGAGCTCGTGCGCACGCGCACCTTCGAACTGCATTCGATAGTAACGGGCATAGGTGCCGCCACGGGCGAGAAGCTCCTCGTGCGTGCCACGCTCCACAACGCGACCATGCTCAACAGTCGCAATCTCGTCAGCATGCTTAATGGTCGAAAGACGGTGGGCAATGATAATCGTGGTGCGGCCGCGTGCCAGCTCTTCGAGTGACTCCTGGACCGCCTCCTCGCTCTCGTTATCCAAAGCACTCGTCGCCTCGTCCAAGATCAAGATTTTGGGATTCTTGAGAAACACGCGCGCGATGGCAACGCGCTGCTTCTGTCCGCCCGAAAGACGGCTGCCGCGCTCGCCCACGACCGTGTCATAGCCCTGTGGAAGCGACTCGATAAAGGCATCGATGTTGGCGCGACGGGCCGCCTCGGCGATCTCTTCCGCCGTAGCGCCCGGCTTGCCGTAGGCGATGTTCTCGCCAATCGTACCGTCAAACAGATAGACATCCTGCTGCACCAGGCCGATGGCGCGACGCAGGCTCTGCTGCGTCACATCACGCACGTCCTGGCCGTCGATGCTAATGGATCCGGCAGCCACGTCATAAAAGCGCGGCAACAGCGAACAGGTCGTGGACTTGCCACCGCCCGAAGGACCAACCAAAGCGATGGTCTGCCCGGGCTTGATGGACAGATCCATATGGTCGATAACGGGACGCTCGTCGGCATCGCCCTCACCCAGCTCAACGTCCTCGTAGTTAAAGCACACGTCGTGATACTCCACGGCGCCGGCAGTCACCTGCAGATCCGTGGCGCCCGGCTTGTCCTGGATATCCGGCGCGGTCGAGAGCACCTCGTCCATGCGCTTAAAGCCGGCGATAGCCTTCTGATACGTTTCGGCCGAATTGACGAGCGTCTCGAGCGGCGTGCAGAACAGCGAAATATAGAGTGCGAAGGTCGCCATATCGACCGCCTGCAGCTGTCCCTGGGCGACCAGCCATCCGCCCAGCAGCACTACGATCACATAGAGCACACCCGAGAGCAGGCCATACGTCGCGGTATAGACGCCCATGGCGTGATACATGTTCTCCTTGGACGAAAGATAGCGATTGTTGGAGGCGCGGAACTTGAAGCGTTCGGTCTCCTCATTGGCAAAGCTCTTGACCACGCGCATGCCCGCCAGCGAATCCTGCAGCTGCGCATTGATGCCGCTGATCTTTTTGCGGTTGTCGCTAAAGACCTCGCGCATGCGCATGTTCTGCCAAAACATGATGACCGCAAACGCCGCCGTCACCACGGCCATGGCAAGCGCCAGCACCGGGGCGATGGTAAAGAGGATCACAAACGAGCCGATGATCTCGATGCCGCAGATGATGATCCACTCGGGCACGTGATGCGCCGCCTCGCAGATATCGAACAGGTCGTTGACCACGCGGCTCATCATGTCGCCCGAGCTGTTGCGGTCGAAGTATGCAAAGCTAAAGCGCTCATACTGGTCAAACAGGTCCTCGCGCATCTTGGACTCCATGCGCGCGCCCATCACGTGACCCCAATAGCTCACAAAGTAGCGGCAAGCGCAGCGGACGGCATACATCAGCACCAAGCCCACCGCGATCATGCCGAGCGCCTGCATAATGGCAGCCTGACCCTGAGTAAACAGCCCACCGGTCAAATTGCGCAGAATAATAGGAAACGCAAGGTCAATGGCAGCAAGCACCAGAGCGCAAACAGTATCAGCAACAAAAAGCCCCATCTGGGGCTCGTAATACGAAAGAAACCTCTTAAACATGCAGTCCTCGAAGAGAAATAAATAGCGTGATAAATCCGGTTAAGCCGGTCGGGCTGAAAACAAAGCGTCCCAACAAACATAACGCCGATGTTCTAGCAACGTCAGCGAAAACGTCCCTAAGCGAGCAAGGTGCCTTGAAAGAGGAGCGACGCGTACTTCGGTACGCGAGCGACGATTGAAAGGCAGATTGCCGCTTAGGGGCGTTTGCAGCGTCGACTCGTTACGCGGTTTGGTAAAACCGCGTAACCTAGAGCTCCGTGCCCCCAAGGCGGTGAGCGATGCTGTCGCAGGCCAAGGCGCCTACGACGGTCTTGGCGTCTTCGATCTTGCCGTCGAGCACGGCGTCAATCAGCTCGTGCAGCGGCACCAGGTCCACGTTGACAAACTCGTCATCATCGGGGTTGGGCGCATCAAACTCGAGCTTGGTAGCCAAGTAGATGTGGATGATCTCATCGCAAAAACCACAGGACGTGACAATCGACGTCAAAAAGCGAATGCGACCAGCCCTAAAGCCCGTCTCCTCATGCAGCTCGCGCTTGGCGCAATCGAGCGGGTCCTCACCTGGATCGAGCTTGCCGGCGGGAATCTCGACCGTCACGCGGTCGATGGCGGTGCGGTACTGACGCACCAGTACGATCTTGCCGCTCTCGGTCAGTGCCACAACAGCCGCCGCACCCGGATGGCGAACGATATCGCGGGCGCTGCGGCGACCGTTGGGCAGCTCAACCTCAAGACGGTGGACGTCGAGGATCTTGCCCTTCCAGGCGCACTCCTCCGAAAGAATCTTCTCGTGCAGCTCGGCATCGTGCGGGTCGTCGTCGCCCAGCACCAGCGCCGGCTCGTCAGCGACCTCGCCACCAGGCTCGCCCTCGGCGTGCCCATACATGCGGCTGTCCTCTTCGACGATCTGCGCGTCCACGAGCTCTTCGTTCTTCTCGTCCATCCGTCTCATTCCTCTCGGATTTTAGGCATCCCAGGCGTCGCGGCCGCGCAGCGCGCGCAGGCCGATATCGTGACGCAGGGTCTTGCCCTCAAAATCAATCTTCTCGCAGGCCTCGTAGGCAAGGTTGCGAGCGTTCTCGAACGTGTCGCCCAGAGCGGTCACGGCAAGCACGCGGCCACCATTGGTCACGAGCTGGCCGTCCACCACGGCAGTGCCCGCGTGGTACACGGTCACGTTCTCCATGGCCTCGGCATCGGCGATACCGGTAATGACCTTGCCTTTCTCGTAGCTGCCGGGATAACCCGCACTCGTCAGGACAACGGCCACGGCCCACTCGTCACGCCAGTCGAGTTCAATCTGGTCGAGCTCGCAGTTGGCACAAGCCAACATGACCTCGACCAGGTCGTTCTTAAGGCGCGGCAGAACGACCTGCGTCTCGGGGTCGCCAAAGCGGGCATTGAACTCCAGCACCTTGGGGCCGGCAGGCGTGAGCATAAAGCCGCCGTACAGGCAGCCGCGGTAGTCGATACCCTCGGCAGCGAGCTCGGCCACGGTCTGCTCCATGACCTTCACCATGGTGGCGTGCTCCTCATCGGTCACGATGGGCACCGGGCTGTAGACGCCCATGCCACCGGTGTTGGGGCCCTTGTCGCCCTCGAGCGCACGCTTGTGGTCCTGCGAGGTGGCCATGGGGCGCACGGTCTTGCCGTCGGTAAAGGCCAGCAGCGAGCACTCGGGACCAACGAGCATCTCCTCGATGACCACGGTATTGCCGGCATCGCCAAAGGTGCCGCCAAAGCACTCGCGCACGGCCTCCTCGGCCTGCTCAAGTTCGGTCGCCACGATAACGCCCTTGCCCGCGGCAAGGCCGTCGGCCTTCACGACCAGCGGGGCGCCCTGCTCGCGCACGTAGGCGAGAGCCGAAGCCTCGTCGGTAAACGAACCATAGGCTGCCGTCGGAATGCCCGCACGCTCCATGAGCTGCTTGGAGAACAGCTTGGAGCCCTCCATCTGGGCGCCCTCGGCACCCGGGCCAAAGCAGGGAATACCCGCCGCGCGCACGGCGTCGGCCACGCCCGCCACGAGCGGAGCCTCGGGGCCAATTACCACGAGTCCGCATCCGTGGCTCTGCGCAAACGCCGCCACGGCCGCAGGATCGCAGTCGTCGAGAACAACGTTCTCGCCGCAGCTCGCGGTGCCGCCGTTACCCGGCGCGATGTAGAGCTTGCCGGCGCGCGGTGATGCTGCGAGCTTAGCTGCCAAAGCATGCTCACGGCCGCCGCTGCCCAACAACAGGATGTCGATGGTTTGAGTGTCCGCCTTCAAGGGTGCCTCCTCTATGGATGAACGGCCCGCTCCGCGCGAGCCCTTTGCAAGCAAATATACCCCTCGGCCGCCCGTCCGGGCTGCAAAGGGGTATATCGCAATAACCAAATAGTCCCGATTACTTCCAGAATCGGTTGATGATCTGCTCGCGACCAGCGCCAACGCCAATGAACGTCACGCGGGTGTGTGCCAGATCCTCGATAAACGCCACGTAGTCCTGAGCCTCCTGCGGCAGCTCCTCAAAGCTGCGGCAGCCGGTGATATCGCACTTCCAGCCAGGAAGCTCCTCGTAGATGGGCTTGGCGTGCTCAAAGCGAACCTGATGCTCGGGCACGCTGGTATAGCGCTCACCATCGACGTCGTAGGCCACGCACACCTTGATGGTGTCGAAAGCCGAAAGCACGTCGAGCTTGGTCATGGCGATATCGGTGAGGCCGTTGACGCGCGAGGCGTAGTTGGCGATGGGGCCGTCGAACCAGCCGCAGCGACGACGGCGACCGGTGGTCACGCCGTACTCGTAGCCCTCCTCGGTCAGCGTGTGACCGGCCTCGGACTCATAGGAAAGCTCGGTGGGCATGGGGCCCGAACCGACGCGGGTGATATAGGCCTTCATGACGCCCAGTACGCGGTCGACGTTCTTCATACCGACGCCGGAGCCGGTGATGGCGCCGCCGGCGGTGCAGTTGGAAGACGTCACGTACGGATAGGTACCGTGGTCGATGTCGAGCAGCGTCGCCTGGGCGCCCTCAAACAGCAGGTCCTTGCCCTCGTCAATCATGTTGTTGAGCAGCAGACTCGTCTCGGTGATGTAGGGACGCAGGCGCTCGGCCATCGGCAGGTACTCGTCGCAAATCTGGTCCACGGTGTAGGTGGGCAGATTGTAGATGAGCTCGAGCTCGGGGTTCACGCGGGCGAGAGCGGTCTCCAGCTTGTCGCGGAACAGCGTCTCGTCCAGCATGTCCTGCATGCGCAGACCAATGCGGGCCATCTTGTCCTGATAGCACGGACCGATACCGCGCTTGGTGGTACCGATGTTCTTCTTGCCGAGCTTCTGCTCAAAGGCGCCATCCAGATCAATGTGGTACGGCATGATGACATGCGCGTTGCCGCTAATCTTGAGGTTCTTGGTGGTGATGCCGTCGGCCTCGAACATGTCGATCTCCTCAAGGACAACCTTGGGGTTGACGACGCAGCCGTTACCGATCACCGACACGTGGTCGGAATACATGATGCCGGAAGGCACCTGGTGCAGGCCGTACTTCTTGCCGTTGACGACGATGGTGTGACCGGCGTTGTTGCCGCCCGAGTAGCGCACGACGGCATCGAAGTCGCCGGCGACCAGGTCGCAAATCTTACCCTTGCCCTCATCGCCCCACTGGGCACCGACCAAAACGGTTGACGGCATGTTTACTCCTTACATTCATGGACTGTCTACGCGCCACGCCGGCACGCAGAAGCACAAAACATTCCCAGTATACCCGTGCAACGGGTGCCTGTCCTACTCCTCGGCATGTGCCCCATCAAGCTCATAGAACTTGGTGGATGCCGGCAGGAACATCAGGTCGACGTCGCCGATCGGGCCCGAACGGTTCTTGGCCACGACGATACGCGTAACGCCCTCGTCGGGTCGATCGTCGCGTGAGGCTTCGGCCTCGTCGGCGGAGCGGTCCAAGAACATAACGATATCGGCGTCCTGCTCGATAGAGCCCGATTCACGAAGGTCGGAAAGCTGCGGGCGCTTGCCGGTACGGGATTCGACCTGACGCGAGAGCTGCGACAGCGCGATGAGCGGGATCTTGAGCTCCTTGGCCATGATCTTCAGACCACGCGACATCTCCGAAACCTCGACGGTACGGCTCTCGGAGCGGCGTCCCGGCGGAGGACTCACCAGCTGCAGGTAGTCCAGGATGATGATTGCCTTCTCCTTGTTATGGAGCATACGGCGGCTCTTGGCGCGAATCTCGGTCACTGTGGTGCCGGGCGTATCGTCAATCAGAATATCCAGCTTGGACAAGGTCTGCGTGGCCTCGTTGATATTGGCCCACTGCTCGGGGCTAATGCGACCCATGCGGAAGTCACTGATTGAGATCATGGCATAGGCGCAAATCAGACGCTGGGCAATTTCCTTACCCGACATCTCCAGCGAGAAGAAGCCGACGGTATAACCAGCAGCGGCAGCGTTAAGTGCCAGGTTCAGGGCGAACGACGTCTTACCCACAGCAGGGCGGGCGCCGATGATGATGAGCTGACCCTCGCGAAAACCCATGAGCATGCGGTCGAGTGACGGGAAGCCGGTGGGCACGCCCGCAGCCTGACCACCGGCCTGGCACACTTCCTCGGCCTCGTTATAGGCCTCGACCATAAACTCGGTCAGTGTCTTGTAGCTCGACTTGACCTCGCGTGCCGTAACCTTGAGCAGTTTGCTCTCGGCCAGCTCCACGACCTCTTTGGTGTCGGTGGGGGCGTTATAGGCCAGCGCGTTAATCTCGTTGGTGGCGCCGATCAGCTCGCGCAGCATCGAGTCGCGACGGACGATGGCGGCATGGTGCTGCCAGTTCACGAGCGACAGGGTCTGACCCATCAACTCCAAAATGTACGCTTCGCCACCCACGGCATCGAGCTTGTTGATGCTTCGCAGGTAATCAATCAGCGAGATGGAGTCGATGGGAATGCGGCTGTTGTACATATCGACCATCGCGGTATAGATGGTCTTATGAATGGGCCGGTAGAAGTCATCGGGCTGCAGCTCGACCTGGGCCTCTTCGACCACCTCGGGCGATAGCAGCATAGCGGCCAGTACATTGGCCTCTGCATCTTGGTTTTGGGGAAGACCCAACTTTGAGCCGCGGTCCTCAACCGTCAGCCCGGTCTCCCTATCGTCATATGCCATGAGCATCCTCATTCATATCGCTTGCGAGCATCCATAGTATCAGCCACGGTCCCAAAACGCGCCGCGCGCCGCCAATCATCACCGAACCAAACGGATGAACGGTCCTGCATATAGGACGTCGACGCAACGTTCACCATGACACCCACTCAGCGCAAAAAACAAAAGGGCGCCCCGGTTTCCCAGAGCGCCCTTCTTAGAACAAGATTGTTGCGTTGCAGCAAATGCTACTCGGCAGCAGCCTCAGTCTCGACCTCGGCGGTCTCGGCCTCGGCGACCTCAGCGGCCTCCTCGACCTCAGCCTCGGCAGCGAGCTCCTCGGCGGTAACGCCGACGAGAACGACAACCTCGGCCTTGATCTCGCGGTACAGCGAGATGGCAACGGTGTGGGCACCGGCAACCTTGATGGGCTTACCGAGCTCGACGCGCTTGCGGTCGATGTCCATACCGAGCTGAGCCTTGATAGCATCAGCGATCATAGCGGCGGTAACGGAGCCAAAGAGGATGCCCTCGTCGCCGACCTTGACGTCAACGGTGACCGTCTTGCCCTCGAAGGCAGCCTTGGTCTCGTTGGCGGTAGCCAGACGGACGGCCTCGCGCTTGGCGATGTTGTTGCGACGCTCGTCAAGCTGCTTGAGGTTGCCCTTGGTGGCGGCAACAGCGAGCTTCTTGGGGAACAGGAAGTTCTCAGCGTAACCCTGAGCGACCTCTACGACGTCACCCTCGCCGCCCTTGCCCTTGATCTCATCGAGAAGAATAACCTTCATGATGCGTCTCCCTTCTTAGCCGCGGTCGCGGTTGCCACGAGAGGAAACCACGGGGACGGTGTACGGCAGGAGAGCCATCTCGCGGGCGCGCTTGATGGCGTTGGCGATGTCATGCTGATGCTGCGTGCAAGCGCCAGTGACGCGACGGGGCTTGATCTTGCCACGGTCGGTCATGTACTTACGGAGAAGCTGAGTGTCCTTATAGTCAATGAACTCAGTGTTCTCCTTGCAGAACTGGCAGTACTTACGACGCGGCTGACGTGCAGAAAAATCATTAGCCATGTCAAAATACCTTTCATTTGGCAACTTCGGCGAACCGAAGCCGCCTCTCACTCAAAAATAGGTGAACAACCCCTAGAACGGGATGTCCTCATCGTAGACGTCGACCGCAGGCGGCGTAGCCACCGGCGCGGCGGGACGTGCTGCGGGCGCGGGAGCTGCGGGGGCGTAACCGCCCTGATCGTAGCCACCCTGGCCACCACGGGAGCTCATAAACTCGATCTCATCGACGATGACCTCAAGCTTGCTCCGGCGCTGGCCGTCGCGCTCCCAAGAGCTGTAGCGCAGCTTGCCCTCGATCGCGACCTTGTTTCCCTTTGCCAGGAAACGGCTCACGGCCTCGGCGCGGGTGCCGAACATGGTGCAGTCGACAAAGTTGGGATAGTCCTCCCACTCGCCAGTCTGCGGGTTGCGGCGACGATCGTTCACGGCGACGCCAAAGGACAGAACCTGGGTTCCGCCGGCGGTGGCGCGCAGCTCGGGATCGCGGGTGAGGTTACCGGTGATGTTCACTCGATTGATGCTCATAACTCACTACTTCCTCTTGGGGCACAAGCCCAGTCCAAAACGACAGTCTTACTCCTGGTCGTCGCGACGGACGATCATGTGGCGGACCACAGCGTCGGTGATGCGCAGGACGCGATCAAGCTCGGCGATCTGGGTAGGATCTGCGTGGAAGTTGATGAGGGTGTAGTCACCATCGGTGAGGTCGTTGATCTCGTAGGCGAGCTTGCGCTTGCCCCACTCGTCAACGGAGTCGACCTTGCCAGCGCCCTCAGCGATCGTGGTATCGATACGCTTCATAACAGCGAGACGAGTCTCGGGGTCGAGCGACGGGTCAACAAAGAACAGCAGTTCATAAGCCTTCATATTGTCACCTCCTCTGGGCAAATGTGGCTTCAGGTCGTGAAGGTGCGCCTGAAGCAGGAAAAGACTTGGTAATAATATCTTTCAACCTCCTAGGCTGCAAGAATATGCAGCTACAACCTCATGACCTCCACATATGTCCATGCTCGCACCACGTTTCATGCGCATTCCAACCAAATGCCGACCAAGAGCTTGACGGATTTGTGGACAAGATACGGTGCTGCTGGGACAAGCAAAGCCAATCCGCAGGTCAACGGGCACAAGGTTGTGGTCGCAAAATGCATACCAGTGGTCCACAGCACCACCCAAAGATTTTTAAATTCATTGCCAAGTCGCTTATGAATACCCCTTTTGAACAATTGAGTTGATCAACCACGCTGGTCGGAAGCCGTTTTTTGGCACCTCAAACCCCACTGCAACGCCAAGCGCGGCCAAGCGTTTTAAAAAATGCCAACTTTTCTGTTTGCACTTTGCGATTCCTCGTGTATACTGACTTTCGCATTTAACGGAGAGTTGTCCGAGTGGCCGAAGGAGCACGATTGGAAATCGTGTAGGCGTCAAAAGCGTCTCCAGGGTTCAAATCCCTGACTCTCCGCCAGTTAATTCCAAAGCAGGCCTTCGAGCCTGCTTTGTTTTTACCCCACGCGGAGGGGTGGCAGAGTGGTTGAATGCGGCGGTCTCGAAAACCGTTTGGCCTGTATAAGGTCACGAGGGTTCGAATCCCTCCTCCTCCGCCATTAGATGGTATGAGCCCCAGCAATGGGGCTTTTTTGTTATCGAAATACGTCTCGATCCCACGCTTCCCCAAACATGTGCGTCACCCTCCAAAACCGACATTTTTCGACATCTTTGAAGGCTGACGTACACGTTTGGATTGAGTTCACGGGAGTGGCACTATTCGGAAGGTGCCTCTTCGTCTCGCATGCCCTTCCAGTTGCGGATAAGCGCCTTGCGTAGTTCGTTTTGCTCTCGCTGGTACCCGGTGTCGGTACAGCGAGGCATGCCGAGTGCTTCGCGAATGTTGTTCATGGCGCGGTGAAAGGCGAGCTGGCTGCCGAACTGAGCCGAAGTGAGCGTAACGATTCGATATCCCATTTGGGAGAGAACGGCCTCTCGTTCCGCATCTGCCCCCTTGCGCTCGAACTCATCGTGAAAACCGCCCTTATATTCGATACCGAGCTCCCTGCGCTTATAGGTAATGAGGGCATCGATTTTGAGTGTTCGGGCTTTTGTGCAATGCCAGAGACGTTGAGGGATCTCGAGCGGTTTGTTGAGTTCGATACCTCGGATACCAACGCCGCCTTCGCTTGTTGGGAGCGAGAGGGCGATTGCCGAAGCGGTCTCCATAGGCGAGGCCGAGTGATCGTAGATGTGCCTGAGCGCGAGCCGTGCACGTGTGGCACCGGGTTTGCCGGGGTGCCGATCGAGCAGTTTGGTTATTTCATCCTTGGAGGTAGTGGCTGGTTGCCCGGTATAAGGGTCGGCGGGATTGAGCCTCATGCGATAATCGCCGCAAACTTCATAGCCATATTCGAGATATTCGATCCTATCCATCCACTCGGCAGCGAGCACAAAGGTGAAGGCTTCGTCGGTGATGAAGATTCCGGGCGTCAACTCGTTAATATGCTCGTAGGGAAGATTTTGTCCAAGAATGTGACAAACGACGCCTTTGGTACGAATTCGCTCGAATTCGAATACAACCGCGATATCGATAGTCTTAAGCATATCGGACGGAATGCCGCAGTCGGTAAGAGCCTGTCGTATGCGTGCAACACGTTGCTGGGTGGAGATGCCTTGTGCGCCTATCTGGTAGTCGTGCCGCGCAAGAGACTGAACCAAATTCTGGGGTGCATGATGGACAAGCCATGCGGTTTTATGCGAAATGAGAACAGGGGTATCCATTGAGGGCCTCTCGCTCTGAGCCGGTATCCAACTCTTATGTCCGTTGAAGTGGGGAAATATACCGGATGTGAGTAAATCAACTCACTCATGCTGTGAGCTCAATCCAAACATGTACGTCCGCCTCCAAAGATGTCGAAAAATGCCGTTTTTGGAGGGTGACGTACATGTTTTGGATCCCTGGCATTCCAGCAATGCCATGTCAGCATCCAGCCCCGACCGTTTACCGAGCAATAGGGTCACCACGCCCGCCAACCATGTACTATGTACGGGCATTGTCTAAACCCGCAACCAAAAGGACCCCATCTTGCCCGTCGTCGCCGCTATGACCATTACCTCGCATGCATCGGATGCCATGGTCGCTATTCCGTTTTGGCTCGAGATGTTCGCTGTTGTCGCTGCATCGATCTCGGGTGTGCTGGTTGCGCGCGAGCACAAGCTCGACCTGGTGGGCGCGGTCGCGCTCGCGGTGGTCTGCGGTCTGGGCGGCGGTCTTTTGCGCGACATGACGCTGCAGGTGGGCAACGTCTACATCCTCAACCAGCCGATGGCGCTGCCGCTTTCCATTGCCACGGCAGCCATCATCTATATTTTCCCGGCAATCGTCGACAAACCCGAAAAACTCATTCCCCTGCTCGACATCATCTCGGTCGGCATCTACTCCGCCACTGGAGCAGACAAGGCGCTAGTCTACGGCTTTGCGCCGGCGGTGTGCATCATGATGGGCTTTTTCACCGCGGTGGGCGGCGGCATGTTGCGCGACGGCTTTATGGGCGTGGTTCCGGGCATTTTCCAACGTACTAACTTTTATGCCATCGCCGCCATCGCCGGATCGACAAGCTATGTGTGTCTCGTTATGAGCGGTATCATGAGCAATGTCGCCGCGCTGGTCGTATGCGTTGTCGTGACCATGGGTCTGCGCTGGCTCTCGCTGCGCTTTGACATCAAAAGCCCCACCGAAGAAGATATCGCGCGCTTCTTGCACCGTAAAAAGTAGACAGCACGGCACGACCCTTCGAAATGCAACCGAGAGGTTCTTTTAGAGCGCTCGCACGTTGGGTACCCTGTTAGATATATGCCGAACACCTAACAAAAGGATCAACCATGGCTTTCAATCAAACCGCGACGGCGCCGTCACACAAGATGCGTCGCTGCCTGCTTATGGCATTCGCGCTCATCGCGCTCGCGCTCACCGCTCTTCCCACGGCGTCGTTCGCCGGCACGGACACCGCAGGCAATGTCCTTGCGACCGACAATGACGCCAATCCGTCTGGCGTCGAGGGTGACCTGTACTGGGCCGGACAGGCCCTCAACTTGGATGATGCGTCCATCGGCCGCGACATAATTGCAGCAGGCGAGAGCCTCTCCATCCGCGACTGCACGGTGGGCGGCGCCGTCCGCTTGGCGGCACGCACTATCGATATCGCCAAGACCACGGTTGATGGCAGCGTCACGGTCGTCGGTCAGCACGTTGTGCTCAACACCGACAGCTCTGCCAACTGTTTTTACGCGATAGGCGAGACGGTTGCCCTGCGCGGCTCTACCAAGTCGGCAGCGCTTGCGGGCGATACGGTGACCATCGATGGCACCGTCGAGGGCGATGTCGAGGTTTGGGCCGATAAGCTCATCCTGGGCAAGAACGCCCACATCACCGGCACCGTGAACGCGCACGTCTCCGAGGACCCCGAACGCGCCGCGGGAGCCGAGGTCGGCGCGCTCAAGATCGACCGCACCGAGAACGAGGACACCTCCACCGTTAACGATGTCATCGGCGGCATCGTCGCCGCGGCACTCTCGACCTGCTTTGTCGCTCTGCTGCTCGAGCTCGTCTTTCCGCGTGCGACCGCCAGTGCCGCCGGCATGCTCCACCAGCGCCCCACGCCACTGTGGGTGAGCGGTCTTCTGGGTACGATTGCTGTCGTCCCCACCGTCCTGCTGCTGATTATCTCTATCGCTGGCCTGTCGCTTGCCGGAGCCCTCTTGTGCGGCGTCATCGGCATCGCGTTGGTGTCGAGTGCCTTTGCAGGGTGCGCGATCGCGCGCATGGTCGGACACAGCCAGAACCGCTACGCCATGGCGGCCGCCGGCGGCGTGATCGCAGGTGCACTTACGGCAATCCCCCTCGTAGGCGATTTCATCAGCGGCGTGGCCTTTGTCTTCACGCTCGGCTATGTTATCCAGATCATCTGGCGCAACGCTCACCTCAAGTCGCAACAGCCGGCTAATACGCCGGAACTCCCCACCGCCTAGCCGCCAACCACCACAAAGGGGACAGGCACCTTTGTGGTGGTGCAAGCGAACCTGTCCCCCTTGCACCAAAAAGGGCGCCGACCATCGCGGTCGACGCCCTTTCTTATTGGCGGTTATAAGCCCCAGCGCTTATTTGTTGACCTGGCCGGCGCGGACGGCAGCCTTCTTGCGGTCGGTGGCGTTGAGCAGACGCTTGCGCAGGCGAATGTTCTTGGGGGTGATCTCGACCAGCTCGTCGTCGGCGATGTACTCCAGCGCCTCCTCCAGCGAGAAGGTGCGAGGCGGCACCAGCTGGACGGAGATATCGGAGGTCGAGGAACGCTGGTTGCCCAGGTTCTTGGTGCGGGCGATGTTGACGACCATGTCGCCAGCCTTGCTGCGCTCGCCCACGATCATGCCCTCGTAGCACTCGGTGCCCGGCTCAACAAACAGCTGGCCGCGCTCCTGCAGCGTACCCAGAGCGTAGGCAACGGCCTTCTCGGTGGTCATGGAGATCATGGCGCCGTTCTGACGGTTGCCGATCTCGCCGGCGTAGGGGCCATACTCCAAGAAGGTGTGGTAGAACACGCCCTCGCCGTGGGTGACGTTCATGATGCGGTTCTTAAGGCCCATGATGCCGCGGGTCGGGATCTTAAACTCGAGGTGCGTCACGATGCCCGAGGTATCCATGCTCGTCATGATGCCGCCGGAGGTACCGAAGACCTCAACGACCTTGCCCGAGTACTCGTCCGGGCACTCGACGACGGCCTGCTCGACGGGCTCCATCTTGTTGCCGTTCTCGTCCTTCTTAAACAGAACGCGGGGACGGCCAACCTGGAACTCAAAGCCCTCGCGACGCATGGACTCCATCAGAACGGACAGGTGCAGGATGCCGCGACCCGAGACCTCGACGCCGCTCTTGTCCTCGAGCTCCTCGATCTTCATGGTCACGTTGTTCTCGGCCTCGTTGAACAGGCGCTCCTTGAGCTGACGGGCGCCCACGATGTCGCCGTCGCGACCGACGAGCGGGGAGGTCGAAGCCTCAAAGACGATGGACAGAGTCGGCGGGTCGATCTCGATGGGCTCGAGCTCGACGGGGTTCTCGGGATCGGTGTAGACATCGCCGATATCGGTGCGGTCGATGCCCACGACGGCGGCGATGTCGCCGGCGCCGACTTCCTGGCATTCGGTGCGGCCCAGGTAGTCGAAGGTAAAGAGCTGCTTGACGGTAGCGGTGGCGCTGGAGCCGTCGTTCTTGACGACCAGGATCTGATCGCCCTGATGGATGGTGCCGGAGTACACGCGACCGATGCCGATACGGCCAACGAAGTTGGAGTGGTCGATGGTCACGCACTGCATGGCCAGCGGGGCGTTCTCGTCAACCTCGGGCGCGGGCATGTCGTCGATGATCATGTCGAGCAGCGGATACATGTCCATGTTGCCGTCGTTGGGGTCAAGGCGGGCAAAGCCATTCATGGCGCTGGCGTAGACCACGTGCTCCATGGCAAACTCGAGCTGGTCGTCGGTGGCACCCAAGTCGGCCATGAGGTCCAGGCAGTCGTTGTAGGCCTTCTCGGGGTTGGCGCCCGGACGATCGATCTTGTTGATAACGATCATGATCTTAAGGCCGGTGTCGATAGCGTGACGCAGCACGAAGCGGGTCTGGGGCATGGGGCCCTCAAAAGCGTCGACCAGCAGCAGGGCGCCGTCGGCCATACGCAGCACGCGCTCGACCTCACCGCCAAAGTCGGCGTGGCCCGGGGTGTCGATGACGTTGATCTTGACGTCCTTGTACTCGATAGAGATGTTCTTGGCGAGAATCGTAATGCCGCGCTCGCGCTCCTGGTCGTTAGAGTCCAGGACGCGGTCCTCGACCTGCTGGTTGGCACGGAAGGCGTCCGTGGCACGCAGGAGCTTGTCGACCATCGTCGTCTTGCCGTGGTCGACGTGGGCGATGATGGCGATGTTCCTCAGATTGTCTACGCGCATGTAGTTCCCCTATCTTCTATCCATATACAAACGGCACGCGTATGCGGCCCGCCCAGCGATACAACGCTCAGCGGGAATATTGAGCCTTTTACCGAAAACTCGTTTATTTTAGCGATTTTAGATAAGAGGGGTTTCCTCACCTGCAGGTTCAGGGTCGCTCCACATAAAACCATCGCCGGCACCCATGCCCTCATACAGCACGTATGCCGAAAAACCGCTCTCGAGCGTGGTTTCGAAGAAGCTCACGAGCAGGGCGTCGTGATAGCCGCCGTCAATTTCGACACAACCGGTGTAGCCGATGGCATAGCGGGCGATGCGGCCCAGGCCCTCGTCCTTAAGACCCATCTTGTGCTCGGAGATAAAGTTGGTGGCCGCCTCGAGGCATGCCTCTTCGCCGTCCTCGTCGAGCGCCGCCAGATATCGGTTGGAAGCAGCGTCCTCGATCGCCACAACTACGCCCGGGTTCTCGCCGGCGGCAAGGTCGTCCAAGAACGCACCAATCAGGTCACACACCATGGCGTCGAGCTCGGCGGAGACGTTACCGGCGTCCTGCATATCCTGTGCCATCTTTAGACCTTCCCATCGAGTCTGGCGTCGTTACAGTTCTTGTGCCTCGGCAGCGATCTTGGCGGCAGCGTCGCGGGCGCGCATCATATCCATCGCGCGCTTGTCGAGTACCTTGATCTGGTTGGTCAGCATTACTGCATCGACCACACCCCAGATTACCAAGCCTGTTGAAATCGAAAACCCAAGCGCACCAACTGTACCACGAAGGCGCGAGCAGATTGCCGCGACAAGGGCGGAGACGACAACCATCTTGATAAACGAGCCGCGGCGCTCGCGAAGCGTGCGGGCCTGCGTCACATAGGCAATGCGTGCCGCCTCGGATGCCTCCGAGCGCATCTGGGCCTCGCGGGCGATCGCAGCCGCCTC
This sequence comes from Collinsella aerofaciens, assembly GCF_020709435.1. GTDB lineage: Bacteria > Actinomycetota > Coriobacteriia > Coriobacteriales > Coriobacteriaceae > Collinsella > Collinsella aerofaciens_AU. Next base: position 989 of record NZ_JAJFDP010000011.1, on the reverse strand, counting down.
AGCCGATACGCGGGTACCCATCAGCGACCTCTCCGCTCGCGTGCCAGACATTTAGAAATCATCGGGGGAGAGCGTATGGACGAACTCGTCGAACTTCTCGAACTCCTGCTCGTCGTCGACATCCTCGGCGTGGGTGGAAACAGTGCCCAGGCGATTCATGATGTCGTCCTCCACAAACATGGGGGCATTGCTGCGCACGGCCAGGGCAATGGCGTCACTGGGGCGGGCGTCGATCTTGCGCTCCTCGCCATCGGCCAGTACGACGATCGTCGCGTAGAACACCGGCGGCTCGGCGCGAACGATCTCGATGCGCTCGAGCTTGGCGCCCAGGGCGTCAACGGTATCGAGCAGCAGGTCATGGGTAATCGGGCGCTCGGCGCGGCCGCTATCGATGCCGCGGCTGATGGCAGCAGCTTCAAACGAACCAGTCTGAATGGAAAGGGAACGCAGCGGCGCGGGCGAGTCCGATTTGCTGCTGCGCTCACGAAGTACGATAAGCGATGGCACGGGACCGGCGGCCATGACGATGGTCTCTATGTCGACACGAACCATGGAACACCTCCGGTACGTAGCGGTTAACACGCGGCAGCCCGCCGCATTGAATAGCTATACTACCCAATCTTTCGCCCAGCACACAAAACCAAAATGAGATTTATCGCAGACAAGAAAAAAGCCCCGAGGCAACGCCCCGGGGCTCTTCACAGTTTTGATGGTGGACCTGACAAGATTCGAACTTGTGACCTCCCGGTTATCAGCCGGACGCTCTAACCAACTGAGCTACAGGTCCATCATGGTGGAGGTTAGGGGGATCGAACCCCTGACCTCAGGCTTGCAAAGCCCGCGCTCTCCCAGCTGAGCTAAACCCCCACGGAGACAGTAATAAACACCCCAGCGGCGACTCGGCTCTCGCTGGGGTGTTTATTGCGAAAGAAAGTGGTGGACCTGACAAGATTCGAACTTGTGACCTCCCGGTTATCAGCCGGACGCTC
>NZ_JAJFDP010000045.1:0-797 GCF_020709435.1 Collinsella aerofaciens | reverse complement strand
TCCTCCACCTGGGCTTGCGGGCCTCGGCCTCGACGAGCCCCTCGAGCCTCGCCTTCTCCTCCGCCGCCCGCCTGACCGCGTCGACGTAGTAGGCGAGCACCTCCTCGTCGGCCCTCTCCGCGAACCCTATCGACTCGATCCAGGACCAGTGCGCCCGGGTCCAGTTGCCCTTCCTGCGGCCGGTGGGCGTCCTCTCGTCGAAGACGAGCCCGTGCCTGAGCAGGAACTTGGAGAGCCGCTGCTTCGAGCGCGAGAGGTCGTCCCTCGCGTCCTCGAGCGCCCTGGTCAGGTCGCGGGCGGCCTCGCACTCGTCGTCGGGGACCCACACCTCGACCACGTTGCCGACCGACAGCATGCGGGCGAGGAACTCGGCGTCGTTGCGGTCGTTCTTCCTGCGCCTGTCCGCGCTGGGCTTGATCATCTTCGAGACGGCGCCGACCACGCAGTCGACCCCCAGGCCGGAAAGCCTCTTCTGCAGGTCGAAGCCCGTGACCCCGGACTCGTACACGCACCTGGCCCTGGGGTCCACGGAACGGACCCACTCCGCGACGGCGCCGGCGTCGTAGCCGAAGGTCGCGGCACGTACCTCCCCGGTCATGACGTCGAGGGAGACGGCCTTTATCGAGCGGGCGTGGACGTCGAGTCCGACGAGGGTGGTAGTATCGAGCATGGGAGCCCCTTCCATGAATGCGGCGTGGCCGCCACGGCTGAATTAGACACTCACCATTGTCGGCCTAATCCGCGGTCTTTCATGCAGCAGGGGCTCTCAATGTTTTTATGTCCTGCTCATATCGTCT
>NZ_JAJFDP010000010.1:0-67405 GCF_020709435.1 Collinsella aerofaciens | reverse complement strand
TCCGCACATGTGCGGATGAATGTGGGAAGTGTTCGGATGAAGTTGATAATCAAGGGCTGTGACACGCGCCGGTTACCTTTAATGGATATGAGGTGAATGGGGCGATTGTTTTGCTATACTCTCTCCGCACGGGCGATTGGCGCAACGGTTAGCGCAGGTGCTTTACACGCACAAGGCTGGGGGTTCGAATCCCTCATCGCCCACCACTGAATTGGAAACGGTCCTCGCAAGGGGACCGTTTTTTGTTTGGGCCCAGCGCATGGGATTCGAACCCTAAGGACCCCTTATTTCAAGGTCCGTGGCCAAATAATGGCAAAAATGAGTACTGCTACTTTGCTTGCAACATATAAACAGATAGTGTTTGCTTAGGTTACGCAACATATGTCCATTATAAGGACTAACAGTCAGATCAAAATCGTGTATTCATCGCCATTTCGACTTGCCATCTGGCCTTATTAGTCCAAAATTGCTGCTACCAAATCGGTAACAGTACTCATATTTGATGTTTTTTGACCAGCAGGTCTCCCTGCCTTAGCAAATCTAAGGCAAAACGGGCTCCAGACCGCTGAATCATGCCGCATAGGGCACGTCCGCAGTCCGGAACTCGGTCCAAATTGAGTTATTGCGCCGCGTTAGCCCAAAACACCCGACAGGATCTCGATCAGACTGTCCACGTCGGCTTCCTCGCAGACGAGTGGCGGCAGGAAACGCAGCGTATGCGCACCCGTAGCGTTGATCACGGCACCGGCGGCCAGCGCGCGGGCAACAACACCATGCGCGTCGCCCGCGGCATCATCCAAATCACAGCCGAGCATCAAGCCGCGACCACGTACCTCGGTCACGTGCGGCAGCTTGGCGAGCTTTGCCTCCATATAGGCACCCACCTTGGCAGCATGCTCGGCATAATCGCCACGCACAAGCGCGGAGAGCGTCGCGGCACACGCCGCGATGGCCAAGCAGCTACCGCCAAAGGTCGAGCCGTGGTCGCCCGGCTTAAACACGTCGGCAATCTCCTTCTTCGCCACGACGGCACCCATGGGCACGCCATCAGCAATGCCCTTGGCAAGGCTCATGATGTCGGGCTCCACGCCATAGGTCTGGAACGCAAACGGCTTGCCGGAGCGGAAGATGCCGCACTGGACCTCGTCGGCGATAAGCACGGCGCCCACTTCGTGTGCCAGGTCGCGCGCCGTAGCCATAAACTCCTCGGTCATGGGATGCACACCGCTCTCACCCTGGATCGGCTCGAGCATCACGGCACAAATTTCGCTCCCCAGCTGCTTAAAGATCGCACGCAGCTCATCCACATCGTTGGGCGTGCAGGCCACAAAGCCACCCGGCAGCGGGCGGAAGCTGTCCTGCAGCCAATCCTGCATGGTGGCGGCAATGGTCTCGAGCGTACGGCCGTGGAAGCCGCCGCGCATGCACACGATGGTGTTGCCGCCATTACCGGCACGCTTGGCGTACAGGCGCGCGAGCTTCATCGAGCCCTCGTTGGCCTCGGCGCCAGAGTTGGCAAAGAAGGTCTCCCAAACCTGCTCATCCGCAGCCGGGGCACCAAGAGCAGCTGCCGTGGTCTCATCGCCGGCGGCAATGGCATCGGCAAGCACGCGCGCACCATCTACGTCGTCGTTAGCAAGCTTGGACAGCAGCGCCGCGACCTGTCCGCGCTGCTCAATGTAGAAGTAATTGGAGACATGCATGAGCTTTTTGGTCTGTGCCTCGAGCGCCGAGAGCACAGCCGGGTCGCCATGACCTAGGCTGCACACGCCGATGCCGGCAAGAAAGTCGAGGTACTCACGGCCATCGTCGCCGGTGAGCTTCATGCCGTGACCCTCGACAAACTCGACCGGAGAGCGGCCAAAGGTATGCATAACGTAATGGGATTCAAGCGATTGCTGAGCTGCAAGTGACATGGGATGCCTTTCGTTGGGCGCCAGACGGCGCGGGGCTATGGGTGCAGGAATGGGGCGGCTGCGGGTCAGCTAGACCGTCTGAAGCTTCTCGACCTCGTCAAGGTTTTCGGTCAGACGCGCAGCAAACGTCGAAAGCGGATGCGGATGCGTATCGAACTCGTAAGCCGTCTCGGTGGAATGGATCACGGTGCCGACGCCGGCATCGGTCAGCAGCTCCAGGAGCAGCGAATGCGGCGTAGTACCGTTAATGATGTGGGCACGAAATACGCCGCCGGTAAGCGCATCGACGGCCGCGCGCAGCTTGGGAATCATGCCCTTATCGACCTCGCTGCCGTAGAGCATTTCGTTAACCTCGTCGAGCGTTAGGTTGGAGATAAGCGAGTCCTTGTCGCTAAAGTCCTTGTACAGGCCATCGACATCGGTCAAAAAGATCGCCTTATGCGCGTGGAGCGCCGCGGCAACGGCACCGGCGGCGGTGTCGGCGTTGATGTTGAAGAAACCGCCGTCCTCCCCCGCCGCGACGGTAGCGATGACGGGGATGTACTCGCTATCGAGTAAGCGCTCGATATAGTCGGTGTTGACGTGCATCACTTTGCCCACGCGACCGAGCTCGGGGTCGAGCGGCTCGGCGATGAGCGTGCCGGCATCGCTGCCCGACACGCCCACGGCCAGGTTGCCGTGGTGGTTGATGGCAGCAACCAGCTCCTGGTTAACCTTGCCGCCCAGCACCTCGCGCACGATATCCATAGTCGCCGGCGTGGTCACGCGCTGGCCGTTCTTAAACTCGACGGGAATATCGTAATGGCTCAGCGCCTCGTTGATAGCCTTGCCGCCGCCGTGCACGATGACGGGGCGCATACCGATGATCTTGAGCAAAACGATGTCGCTCATCACGTCGCGGCGCAGCTGCTCATCAACCATGGCGGCTCCGCCATATTTGATAACAACCGTCTTGCCGGTCAGGTTCTTAATCCACGGCAGCGCTTCGAACAGCAGCTGCGCGGTTGCTTCGTTGGATTCGCTCGAACGACAATCGCGTGCGAATTTCATAATCTGCCTCGTCTTTCGTATCGTTATCGCGCCGTGCTCCGCTGTCCGCAATCGCGGCAAGATGCGCAGCGTGCCTGGAATCTAGGAACGGTAGTCGCCGTTGATGGAGATGTATTCATGCGTGAGGTCGCAGGTCCACACGGTCGTTGCCGCGTCGCCTGCGCCCAGGTCGGCCGAGATCACGATCTCGGGCGCCTCGAAACGTCGTAGAGCCTCGTCCTCGTCAAAGCGAACAGTCAGACCGTCGCGACAGACGGGCATGCCCATCATGTCGATGGAAACGTCTTCCTGATTAAACTTCACGCCGCACTTGCCAAGCGCCATGGCAACGCGGCCCCAGTTGCAGTCGTGGCCGGCGATGCAGGTCTTAACGAGCGGCGAGTTGGCAACGGCACGAGCGGCGATATCAGCTTCCTCGTCGTTGGCGGCTCCGGTAACGTTGACCGTAACAAGCTTGGATGCGCCCTCACCATCGGCGGCGATATTGCGCGCCAGGCTCTCGCACACCTCGTGCACGGCAAATGCCAACTCGTCGAAGGCATCGGAGCCCTCGACGATAGGCTCGGCATCTGCGGCAGCGGCGCCGGAGGCAAGCATGATGCAGGTGTCGTTGGTCGAGGTGTCGGAATCGACCGTTACCTTGTTAAAGGTCTGCTTGACGGTCGAGAGCAGCAGGGCATGAAGTGCCGCAGGCTCGACGGGGGCATCGGTGGTGATAACTGCGATCATGGTGGCCATATTGGGCATGATCATGCCCGAGCCCTTGCACATGCCGCCTACCGTATAGACATTGCCCGCATGACCCGCAGCCTCACTGACGTAGGACACGGCGTACTCCTTGGAGTGCGTGTCGGTCGTCATGATGGCGCGAGCGGCATCGGCGCCACCGTGGGCGGAGAGCGCCTCGTAGGCAGCAGGAATGGCTGTCTCAAACGTGTCGATCGGCAGAATCTGGCCAATCACACCCGTGGAGGCAACCAGGATCTGCTGGGGTTCGCAGCCGATAACCTGCGATGCGATGTTGCAGGTCTCGCGCGCGCAGGCAAGGCCGGTCTCGCCCGTGGCGGCGTTCGCGTTGCCGGAGTTGATTGAAACACCGGCGATGATACCGTAGCCCTTGTCCGCACCGCCCAGGTTGGCACGGCTCACCTGCACGGGCGCCGCGCAAAAGCGGTTGGTCGTAAACACGCCGGCGCCGGGACAGGGTTTATCGGGCATGACGAGCGCATAGTCTAAGCGCTCGGGATTCTTCCGGAATCCCGCATGGATGCCTGCGGCCTTAAAGCCGGCCGCTGCCGTAACGCCACCCTCGACGGCGCGAATCTTGATATCAATCAGGTCGGTATTCATCGTCTTTATGACTCCTTATGTCAAACAAAAAACGGACATCGGTTGGTGCGCCATGCCAGTCGTAATCATGAGACCAGCTTAAAAGTGGCGCCCCACTCGATGCCCGACTACCAAATCGTTAACAATCGAATGTGCTACACCGGGCACGCCACTGTGGGCAAGCCTCGTCGCTCGTCAAAGCCAAAGACGATATTGGCGCACTGGACTGCTTGGCCCGCAGCGCCCTTGCACAAATTGTCGATGGCGCCCGTCGCCACCAGCACGCCCGCGCGCTTGTTGAACGCAAGGCCAATCTGGGCGGCGTTGGTGCCGACGACCGAAGCCGTCTTGGGCTGCTGGCCGGCATCGAGCACGCGCACAAAGGTGCGTCCAGCGTAGAACTGCTTGTAATAGTCGACAACGTCCTCAAGGATCAAGGTATCGATAGCCTGCGGCGCAAGCGGCATCGTTACCGTAGAGAGTAGACCGCGCTTGAGGGGTGCCAGGTGCGGGGTAAAGACGACGCGATCTGTTAGACCAAGGATTTGCTCGATTTCGGGCGTGTGACGATGCTTGCCCACGCCGTAGGCCTCCAAATTCTCGTCGGCGCTGCAAAAATGCGTACGAGCGTTGCAGGACTTGCCGGCACCCGTCACACCGCTGATGGCATCGACAATCACGGGACCGTTCTCGGCCACCCAGCCCGCACGCACGGCAGGAGCGGCAGCAAGGCTCGTTGCGGTGGGATAGCAGCCGGCGCAGGCGACCAACACGGGCCTGCCAGCAGCATGGCTGGAAGCAGCGGTCTCCAAGTCCTGGCAGAACAGCTCGGGCAGGCCGAAGGCACGTGTCTTGAGTAGCTCGGGGCTCGTGTGCTCGGCGGCATACCATGCCTCAAACACGGCCGGATCGCTCAGGCGGTAGTCGGCAGACAAATCGAAGCAGGAGACGCCCGATGCAAGCAGCGCGGGCACCTGTGCCATGGCAGCCGTGTGCGGCACGGCAAGAAAAACCGCATCGCAGCTCTTAAGCTCGGGGGCGTCATGCGTGGTGAAAACCAGATCGCTCACGCCAGCAAAGCTCGGATACACCGCGGACAGCGGCTGGCCGGCATCGGCGTTGGACGTAATGGCAACAAGTTCAAACTCGGGATGGCCGAGCACGAGGCGAATGAGCTCGGCTCCGGCATATCCAGCCGCGCCGACGATTCCAACCTTCAATGACATATCAGACTCCTTGTCTGCGATTTATGCACCGATGCGCATTTCGCAGTGGTCGTTATGAAGTGGGTTGAAACTTTAGCACCAAAAGATGCATGAACACGTAAATGGCTTGCATATTCATGCATTGAAACATTCCCGACACATTCGCTTGAAGGAATTGACAAATTGAGCGGGCCCCGTATTGACCGGCGCTCCTAACGGCGCCGGGCAATACGGGGCCCGCCCATGCGAAAACCAAGTTGTTAGGATGAGCCAGCTGGCTAGAGCTCGACCGGCACCCATTCGTCGTGATTGCAGATAAAAGCCTCGGGATCCTCGACGCTAAAGAAGACGAGCGTGGGGTCGTTAGGCCCCTCATAGTGCTCGCCCAGGCGCTCAAGATGCTTCCAACCGGCCTCGCGCATTTCACTCGAAGCCCGGTCTTCCAGCCCCGCACGCCCGCGCAGGATCAACCAGCCATGGCCCGGCCACCAACTCGTGGCCTCAAAGCGCTGGTTTTGCAGAAGCTCTTGCCACACATCTTTGGTGCGCGCCGTCACAAACCACAGCTTGCCGTCCTGAATCTGTGCAAACGAGAACGGACGCACATGTGGCTGCCCGTCCACGCTTGTCGCCAGATACCACGCCGGCACCGACGTCAAATACTCCAAAACCGTATTCAATCCGTCCACGTTTCCTCCTGTACTAGCTAGTTTGGGAGCCTGGTTGTGTGAGCTAGAGCTCCAGGCGCTCCTCGCTGCCGTCGATATCGCAGAACCGCGCGGCGATGTTGCGGACCGAGAAGAACGCAAGGCGGCCGTCGTTGGCGCTCTCGTGTTCCTCGCCGATGCCCACCATGTGCTTAAAACCCGCTTGACGCACCTTGTCGCTCGCAACTGCGTCGTCCTCAAGTGCGGCCTCGCCGGTCAACACGATCCAGCACTCCCCCGGCTTCCAGCCCGAGAGTTCAAACTTGGGATTCGCACTCAGCTCCGCCCACACATCCTTGTCGCGCGATGTGCAAAACCACAGCTTACCGTCATCGACCATGGCAAATGAAAACGGCCTCACGCGAGGCTGATACCCGTCGGCCACATCGGTCGTGGCCAGATACCACGCCGGAATGCGCCTGAGATACGAACAGGCGCGCTCAAGCTGAGCCGTGCGGTCGTTGTCGGTCATAGGGACCCCTTTCTTGCGCTCGAATCGCGCCTAAACAAGTTGAAGATTGATGACGATGACGCAGATGAGCAGCAACGCCGTCACCACCGCCGCCAACGCATCGCTGCGGCCAAATGCAAGCGCATGCAAACGTGTGCGGCCCTGCTCGCCATGATAGCAACGGGCATCCATGGCGGCCGAAAGCGTCTCGGCATGACGGAACACGCCCGTGAACAGCGGAATCGCCACACTGCCGAGCATACGCACGCCGCCGAGCGGACCGCCCGTCATGCGCGCACCGCGGCTCGCCTGCGCATCGGCCGTCTGCTTCATCTCGGTGGCAAACTGCGGCATAAAGCGCAGCGCGATACCCATGATCATGCCGAGCTCGTGCGCAGGAAGTCCCACACGCGCAAACGGTGCGAGCAGACGCTCAAAGCCCGCGGTGAGGTCGAGCGTGGGCGTGGTGAGCGTAATGGCGCTCATGCCGGCCATCATCAGGGTCAGGCGGCACGCCATAAAGGCGGCAGAACGCAGCGAGCCCTCGCTTATCTGCAGAAAGCAGAGCTGCCACAGGATGCGCCCGCTCTGGTCGGAAAACAGGTTGAGCACTGCGACCACCACGACAATCGCCAGCAATGGTGCCATCGATGATAGGACCCGGCGCAACGGCACCCGGGACACGGCATAGATCAGGACAACGAAGATTGCGACCGGGGCCAGTCCGCGGAAGCTGCTGACTGTGAGCGTCGTGATCAGAAACACAAAGCCCAAGAGCAACTTAGTTCGCGGGTCTAGGCGGTGGATCGCACTATCGCCGGGATAGTAGCTGCCAAACGAAAACGTCTCCATTAGCAGCCCTCCTCTCGCGCGACCGTCTTGGATTTAGCAATGTCCGCGACGTTAGAAGGACCGCCCGAGCGACCGATTAGCAGGTCCACCAACTCGTCTGCCAGCGACTCAACCGTATAGAGGCCGTCAAAGCGCAGCGGCACGCCTGCCTTCGCGAGCGCCAGCGCCATGCGCTGGGCGGCGGGAACACCCAAGCCGATTGATTTAAGCTCATCCGCATGCGCAAAAACCTGCGTGGGCGTTCCCTCGGCAAACACCGCGCCCTCGTTCATCACAACGATACGGTCACAACAATTTGCCAGGTCATCCATGCTGTGCGAAACCATGACAACGGTCAGGCCTTCGTCATGTAAACGGCCAATGAGCTCCAGGAAATCCCTGCGGGCAGCCGGATCGAGGCCCGCCATGGGCTCGTCGAGCACCAGCACCTCAGGTTCCATGGCGAGCACGCCGGCAAACGCCACGCGACGCTGCTGGCCGCCCGAAAGCTCAAAGGGGCTCTTGTCGCCGACCGTGGAAAGATCGAGGCCCACGCGCGAGAGCGATGACTCGACACGACGGTCGACTTCATCTTGCGGCAAGCCAAGGTTGTGCGGACCAAACGCCACGTCCTGCGCCACGGTTTCGGCAAACAGCTGACGCTCAGGATACTGAGACACCACGCCGACCTTGGCCTTAACCGCAGCGGCGTCTTTCTTGTTTGATAGGTCGAGCCCCAGCGCGCAAATGCTTCCCTCCTGCGGACGGATCAGCCCGTTGAGATGCTGGACCAGAGTCGATTTACCCGAGCCGGTATGGCCTGCTAGCCCCAGGAACTCGCCGCGACGCACCGTCAGCGATACATCGCGCAGCGCCCACGGACTGCTGGGGTCGTTTCCCCAGAGAGCCTGTTTGCTCGATTTGCCCGCAGTGGCCGAGCGCTTATGCCAGCGGCGGCGCTCGCGCGGACTGAGCGAATAACTGTACGAAACATGGGATAGCTCTATGACGGGCTCCGACGCGTTGCCCTCGTTGTCTACCGGAACAGTGCCGTCAGCGATTTCCAACTGGGATGCGGAAGACTGCCCCGCGGTGCCTGCCCCACTCCGCTCGGCATAAGCCTGCGCAATCTCGGCGACCATATCCGCCTCACGCACCTGCGCGCAAACGGACACGCCCTTCGCACGAAGTGCCCTACCTAGACAGCACGACGCCGGCATATCCAAGTTGAGCTGCGCAAGTTCGTCCGCCCGCGTCAAGATTTCCTCGGGCGTACCGAGCATGGCAACGCGCCCCGCCCGAAACACCGCGACACGATCGGCCTCGGCGGCCTCTTCCATAAAGTGCGTAATCATCACGATAGTCATGCCGCGATCGTGGAGCGCATGACAGGCCTTCATAAGGCCCTTGCGTCCGCGCGGATCGAGCATCGAGGACGCCTCGTCCAATATGAGCACGCGCGGTTCCATGGCGAGCACGCCGGCAAGCGCCACGCGCTGCTTTTGGCCGCCCGAAAGCGCATGGGTCTCGTGGCGCTCAAAGCCCACCAGGCCCACGCCCTTCAGCGCCTCGCGTACGCGCTGCGCAATTTGCGCCGATGGCACGCCAAGGTTTTCGGGACCAAACGCAACGTCATCTTCGACAAGCGTTGCCACCAGCTGATCATCGGGATTCTGGAATACCATGCCCGCGGTCGAGCGAATGTCGTAGACCAGCTCGGGATCGGACGCATCCATGCCGTTAATGCGCACCGTGCCCGCATCGGGCTGCAGCAGCGCATTCAGATGCTTGGCAAACGTCGACTTGCCCGACCCATTGCCACCGAGGATGCAGAAAAACTCGCCGTCCTCGATATTCAGATCGACGCCGTCGAGCGCCGGTGCGGCACCGTCATAACTAAAGGAAACGCCCCGACACTCAATCATGCGCGGCCTTTGACCTGGTCCTTTTTAGGCGTGATGAGGTTGGAGACTGCTTTATACACCGTCAGCGTCAACACCGAGTTAAGCACGGTCTTGATAAGGTTGAACGGCAGTACGGCAGGAATCATGAGCGGGGCGATCACATCGACCGAGCCATACCAGAACCATACGCCAATGGTAAGGTTTGCGACCATAGACAGCGCCGTAGCGGCAATGACGCCGAGCACCAGGCCAATCACGGCACCCTTATAGGTGTGCATCTTCTGGTAAACGGTAGCCGCGGGCAGAATGTAGCCCAGCGTGGCAACCAGGTTCATAAGCGCGCCGACCCAGTCACCCGTGGTGAGCGCATGGATAACGATCGCCATGGCGGCAACAGCAGTGCCGGCGCCAGGACCATACGCAAAACCGCACACCATCGCCGGCACCAGCGACGGGTCATACGTCAAAAACGGCGCCGAAGGAAGGATAGGCAGCTGCACGTACATAAACAGGGCGCCCAAGGCGCACATCAACGCCATGGTAACGAGCTGTTTGGTGCTCCACCTATTCGTGTTCTCAAAATGGATATGCTGCGACTGTTCAGACATAAGATCACCTGCCTCTTTCATCCGGACTCTAACCGTTGGTACTGGGATCTCACCAGTTCAGCCGGCATGCGAACCAACGCACACACGGGTCGCGGACTCATCGGCTCGGTCGCAGGCATCTCACCTGCGCCACGGTACCCCTTTGGCACCGCCCGATTTACCGCCAGTGGGGAATTCCACCCCGCCCTGAAACAGCAATTGCAAGTGTAGCACGAGCAGGTTTTCGCGCAAGTATGCCAAGGGTAATTTGTGGCGGAGATCAGTTGCCGCAACAACCACGTTCCCCACCCATCCCAAAGTAACGCGCCTTTCGCGGCAAAGCCGCGAAACAGCGACCGGGACACGTATCCCCATCAGCCACGATCTCCGCCCACGCCGACCTCAAGGCCGTAAACGCAGGGAATCCGGGGGCGTGACGGGGTTTCTCTCCGGAACATTCCGCACTGATATCTTCTGTATTGAAGACGTCGATGGTGCACCCGTATACCATTGACGTCGACACCATCAGATGCGGACCGCGCGGTGACCCCACATTCCGCTGGCGCCCACAGGGCTGCCCTCGTTTCCTGACATGTCCCGCGCGGGCCGCGGCGAGCCGAGACCGCCGCATGACCTAATAGGAGCATGGAGCGATACCGCGGACCCGAACAACCGCATTCTATCGCGCCCCGTCAGTGTGCCGTCTGCCCGGTCCAGGCGAGCACGGAAAGAACGGAGCGAGACATGCAAAACGAATCGACACCCGGCGCCCGCGGGCCGGTCTTCTGCGGGGTCGACACCCACGCCGACTCGCACTGGCTGTGCGTCCTGGACTGGAGGGGCCGCAAGGTCCTGTCCCGCCAGTTCCCCGCCGACGCGGCGGGCTACGAGGCGCTCGCCGGGGCGATCGCCGCGGCCGGGGAGCCGGCCTGCGTCGCGATGGAGGGGACGTCGTCCTACGGGGCGGGCCTCACCAGGCACCTCGCGTCGCTTGGGATGCCCGTGCGCGAGGCGCTCTCCCCGGCGAGGATGCAAGGAGGCGCCCGGGGCAGGGAAAGTGCGACGAGGCGGACGCGGAGAGGGCCGCCCGCGCGGCGATGTCCGGCTCAAGGCTCGGGACCCCCAAGAGCCAGGACGGGTGGGTCGACGGGGTGCGCTGCATGCTCGCGGCGCGCTCCGGGGCGGTGAAGGCGCGGACCTCGGCGATCAACACCGCGAGGTCGCTGCTCACCACCGCGCCGGAAGGGCTCAGGTCGAGGTTCCGCGGCATGGGAGGGCCGAGGCTGATGGAGGAGCTCCCCTCCGTGCGCGCCGAGGGCGCGCTGGGCGCCGCGCTCGGCGCGCTGGCGGACCTGTGGGCGGCGGCGCGCGACGCGGCGCTCGACATGGAGCGCGCGATCGAGGCGTCCCTGGAGGAGAACTGCCCCGCGCTGCTGGCGATGTACGGGTGCGGGCCCGTGAGCGCGGCCAAGCTCGCGGTCGCGGCCGGGGACAACCCGGGCAGGCTGCGCTCCGAGGCGTCGTTCGCGGCGATATGCGGGGCCTGCCCAATCCCCGCCTCGAGCGGCAAGACCGTGAGGCACAGGCTCAACAGGGGCGGCGACCGGCAGGCGAACAGCGCTCTGCACGAGATCGCGAGGCAGAGGGTCATGCGCGACCCCGAGACCGCCGAGTACGCCGAGAGGGCCAGGGCGCGGGGGAAGAGCGACAGGGAGGTCATGAGGTGCCTCAAGCGCTACGTGGCCAGGGAGGCGTACCGGGCGCTGATGCGCCCGCACGAGGTCAGGAGGCCCGAGGACGCCTCGGGGCTCGTGGCGGCCAGGCGTGCGGCGAGGGTCAGCCAGGTGAGGGCGGCGTCCATATTGGGAACCAGCGAGAAGTACATCTCGATGCTGGAGAGGGGCCAAAGGTGGAGCTCAAGCCCATAAGGAGGGCCTACGAGGCATGGGTCGAGGCCGGACTTCCGCTCGATTGGGACAGGCAAGCCTTCGAGGCCGAGCGCAAAATGGATTCTAAAAAACACCTTGCCAAATAGGAGCCTCTTTGCATGTCCGAGGACGTTCCGGAGAGAAACCCCGTCACGCCCCCGGATTCCCGGTGGGAGTTCTAGACCTTGTCGGCCTTAGTACATACCGCCGCCCTGCTGACCAGCGGTGGCAGCAGCGATAGCGTCCTCAAGCTGAGTGTTCTTGGGCACATCGGAGACGGTGGCCTCGGTGATGAGGATCAGGCTGGCGACAGAAGCAGCGTTCTGCAGGGTGACGCGGCTGACCTTGACGGGGTCGAGGACGCCCATCTCGATCATGTCGCCCCACTCGCCGTTGGCAGAGTTGAGACCCTGGCCGGCGGGCAGCTCGGCAACCTTGTCGACCACGACAGCGCCCTCAAAGCCAGCGTTCTTGGCGATGGTAGCGACCGGAGCGGTCAGAGCCTTCTTGACGATATCGACGCCAATCTTCTCCTCGGGGTCGTCGATCTCAACAGCGTCGAGCGCAGGAGCGGCGTCCATGAAGGCGACGCCGCCGCCGGCGACGATGCCCTCCTCGACAGCAGCGCGGGTAGCCTGCAGGGCATCCTCGACGCGGTGCTTAATCTCCTTGAGCTCGGACTCGGTAGCAGCGCCGACCTTGATGACGGCAACGCCACCGGAGAGCTTGGCCAGGCGCTCCTGGAGCTTCTCGCGGTCGAAGTCAGAGGTGGTGTTCTCCATCTCGCCCTTGATCTGAGCGATGCGGGCGTCGATGGCCTCCTTGGAGCCAGCGCCGCCGACGACGACGGTGTTGTCCTTGGAGATGGTGACGGACTTAGCAGTACCGAGCATATCGGCGGTGATGTCAGCGACCTTCACGCCCAGCTCGTCCAGAGCGGCCTGGCCACCGGTGAGGACGGCGATGTCCTCGAGGATGCGCTTGCGGCGATCGCCATAGCCCGGGGCCTTGACGGCGCAGACGTTGAGAGCGCCACGGATCTTGTTGAGGACCAGGGTCGGCAGAGCCTCGCCGTCGATGTCCTCAGCGATGATGAGCAGGCCACGGCCGGCGCGCTGGACAGCCTCGAGAACAGGCATGATGTCCTGAACGCTGGAGATCTTCTGGTCGGTGATGAGGATGTACGGATCCTTCATCACGGCCTCCATGCGGTCGTTGTCCGTGACGAAGTAAGCGGAGACATAGCCCTTGTCGAACTGCATGCCCTCGACGGTGTCGATGGTGATATCGAACGTCTGGGAATCCTCGACGGTGATGACGCCGTCCTTGCCCACGACCTCCATGGCCTCGGCGATCTTCTCGCCGACCTCGGGGTCACCGGCGGAGATGGTACCGACGGAAGCGATCTGCTCCTTGGTCTCGACCGGCTTGGCCTGCTTCTTCATCTCAGCGACGGCGGCGTTGACGGCCTTGTCGATGCCGCGACGGATGGCCAGCGGGTTGGCGCCAGCGGCGACGTTGCGCAGACCGTCGTTGACGATGGCCTGAGCGAGCAGGGTTGCGGTGGTGGTGCCGTCACCCACGGTGTCGTTGGTCTTGGTGGCGACCTCCTTCACCAGCTGGGCACCCATGTTCTCGATGTTGTCCTCGAGCTCGATCTCCTTGGCGACGGAAACGCCGTCGTTGGTGATGGTCGGAGCACCGAACGTGCGCTGCAGAGCGACATAGCGGCCCTTGGGGCCCATGGTGACGGTAACGGCGTCGGCCAGAGTGTTGACACCCTTGGCGAGCTTAGCGCGGGCATCGGTGTTGAACGTAATGTTCTTTGCCATAGTGGGTAATCCTCCAAAAGAAATGTGACTCGCGTCGCCGCTTCCGAGTCCTATGCGGCGGGCGCGCTCAAAGACGAATCAGAGATTCTGACGAGACTAGGCCTCGACGACAGCGTAGATGTCGTCGGCGCGCATCAGCAGATACTTCTCGCCGTCGACCTTGACCTCGTTGCCACCGAACTTACCGTAGATGACAACGTCGCCGACCTGAACGTCCATGGGAATGCGCTCGCCCTTGTCGTTGACCTTACCGGCGCCAACGGCAACGATGGTGCCGCGCTGCGGCTTCTCCTGAGCGTTGCTAGCGATGTACAGACCAGAAGCGGTCTTCTGCTCGGCCTCGTCGGGCTTGACCAGGACGCGATCTGCAAGCGGCTTCAAAGACGACATGCTTGTTTCCTCCTTTTTGGGCCGCGCGGTTGAGCCGTGCGGGTTTCCCTACTTCGTTTGCGTACGCGTTGAATGGTACCCACGAATGGCGGGTTATACAACACAGAGTCAAAAAATCTTATTTTTTGGCACTTAGATTTTCTGAATGCCGGGGGATAACTTGTGCGCGGCTCCCGTGTGGCGCCGGAGGGGCGGGGCATAAGGTTTCCTGCTCGGGCAGTCCTGCTCGCACGAAGGCCACATTAAGTGGCCTTCGGCTCGTGCGGAACTCGCGATAAACCTTATGCCCCGCCCCTCCGGCGCCACACGGGAGCTGAGTCAACGTTATCGGGCCCGGTATTCAGAAAAGTCAGTGCAGCAAAATGGCGATGCGGATAGCGACATGGGCATGGTTTTCGCCGCGCGCACGGGTCCCCCGGGGAGCACCGTGCATTTTTGGGAGTATTCAGCAGACCAGGACGGCTGCATACGCACTGGACATTCCTTATTGGTCCCAAGGACGCCTTCAGCGGGCGATTTTGGTCGGTGGGCAGACCCCGTTGGGGCAAATAGGCGTACTTCGCGCCGTACCGGACCACAAAATGTCATCGAGCTCCGCGATGCTACCCGACTGCAGCGGCGCCGGCGGGGCTTGCGTTGCTGAATACTCCGTTTTTTGCACGGCCCGGGCGGGGGTACATCAGGACCAGAAAGAACATCCCAGCCTTTTTATGCAATCTGCAATGGAAAGTATGCAAAACACCAAGAGACGGCATTGCTGATGTCCAAATTAAATGCGCGGGGCAGCAGCGCCCCCACCCCACGCTCAAATCAAGCAGAGCAGGGACGCTCATAGCGGGTCCCCACCGATATACAAACGCGGCTCGAGCGCCATCCCAAAATAGGCTGCCCGAGCCGCGTTTAACGGTACGGCATGATTATTAGCGCTCGTAAATCAAGTTGCCTGCCAGGTAGGTGGCCTGAACCTTGGTGGCCTGCAGCTCTTGGGGGTCGATGGTGAGCGGGTTTTGGTCCAGGACTACCAGGTCGGCGTATTTGCCGGGCTCTAGGCTGCCGAGGTTTTGCTCGTCACCTGCTGCGTAAGCGCTGCCCAGGGTGTAGTTGCGCAGAGCTGTAGCCGCGTCGACGCGCTCGCTGGGGAGCCAGCCGCCCTCGGGCCAGTGGCTGCGGGGGTCTTGGCGCGTGATAGCCGTGTAGAGCACGTTCATGCTGGTAACGGCTGTGATGGGGCTATCGGTACCGAATGCTTGGCGGATGCCGCGCTGCTGATAGGTCGCAAACGGCCACATGATGCGGCTGCGTTCCAGGCCCAGGTCGCGCTCCGGGCCACCCGGGTCGAGCGTGATGTGGCAAGGCTGGCTCGAGGCAATGACGTTGAGCTTGCGCAGACGATCGATGTCCTCGGGCAGCAGATTCTCCAAATGCTCAAGCGTATTATGGCCGTGCGGGGGCAGGCCGTAGAGCTCTGCCGCCTCCTCAAAGATATCGAGCGCAGCATGGATGGCACCGTCGCCGATAACGTGGATGCGCACGGTGTGGCCACGCTCGGCTGCCGCCAGAACCAACTTGCGCATGCGCTCGACAGGAACCGTCAGGCGACCCTGGTCGCCCGGGAAGCGCGGGTTGGTATAGGGCTCAGTGAGGTATGCGGTATGCTCGCTCGACACGCCGTCGAAGAACTGTTTAAAGCCTGGCGCCGAGAGCAGCGCGTTGTTCGCGTAGCGGGTCTGGAGTTTTTCCAAGCGTGATTGGTCATCCAGCAGCGTGGGAAACAGATGGGCACGGATGCCCAGCTTGCCGGCGGCCCGCAGCTTGTCGTAAACATCGTCGCGAATAAAGTCGCAGCCCGGCATGGGCATGAGCGACATATCGCAGATTGAGGTGATGCCCTGCTCGGCCATACGCTTCATCTGGTCGGCGTAAGCGCTCGCGATGCGATCCTCGCCCAGCCACTCAAGACAGCGCGGCAGCAGCTGCATGGCCGCAGCCTCGTGAGCGATACCCGTGAGTTCGCCATTTGCATTCTTGTCGTAGCTGCCGCCCGCCGGCGACTCGCTGTCACGCGTCACGCCGAGGGCTTCGAGTGCGCGGCTGTTGAGCCACAGGGTATGCCCGTCGCCCGAATACATAACACAGGGGCGATCGGGGAAGGCGGCGTCGAGGGAGGCCTTGGTAGGATGCTCGGGCGGATCCCAACGGTAGTCGCGCCAGCCCTGCGTTACAACCCAAGCGTCGTCAGGCAGGTCCTGGGAAAACTCGAGCGCGTGTTGTACCAGCGCCGCCTCGGACGTGCCCATATCCATGAGCATGTACGGCGAGGAACCGACCGAGGTATGGAAGAAGTGCAGGTGGGCGTCATGGAAACCGGGGCAGATGAATTGCTCGCCGTAGTCGACCACCGGCGTGGCGGCAGGTGCGGCGGCAATCACGTCATCGGGCGCGCCGACTGCGACGATGCGATCTCCCGCGATGGCGATCGCCAACTCGCGGGCGGTATCGATGCCGTCTTGCGCGGTAAAAACGTTCTTGGAGCAGATAATCCGATCGATATGTTGCATGGGCGTCCCCATCTCTGGCAGGAAATTCAACACTCCCGAGTGTACTCCCCCGCCCTTGCAACAAAACGCCAAGCGGCAAACGGCAACTTTACCAGCCCTAGCGGCAGGTGGCATACTGGAGAGAGCCTGTACGATTTTGCGATCAACCCAGCAAGGAGCAAATCGACCATGACGAAGACCAAGGCACAGCAGATTATGGCGGCAACCGAGGTTCGCGCGGCAGACGACGTCACCGCGGCCATCCAGGATATCGCCGCCGAGTTTGAACCCTACATCATCAAGCAGCGCCGGCACTTCCATAAGCACCCGGAGCTGAGCCTTGCCGAGGAGCGCACGACTTCCGACATCGCCAACCAGCTCGACGCCATGAATATCCCCTACGAGCGTCCGCTCAAGACCGGCTTGGTGGCAACGCTTCGCGGTACCGCGCCCGATGCCTACCGCGAGGACGGCACGCCGCGCCGCCGTATCCTGCTGCGCGCCGATATCGACGCCCTGCCTGTCACCGAGCAGACCGGCGAGGAGTTCGCCAGCGTCAACGAGGGCTGCATGCACGCCTGCGGTCACGACTGCCATATCGCCATGATGCTCGGCACGCTGCAAATCCTGCGCCACATGACCGATGACATCCACGGCGAGATTCGCATCGTATTCCAGCCCAGCGAGGAAAACGGCCAGGGCGCCAAGCTCATGATCGGCACGGGCGTACTCGACGGCGTCGACGGCGCCTACGCCGCGCACATCTGGAGCGAGGTCGATGCCGGCACCGTAAGCTGCGAGCCCGGCCCGCGCATGGCCAATACCGACTGGTTCCGCATCGACGTCCGCGGCACCTCGTGCCATGGAGCCATGCCCCAGCGCGGCCACGACGCCGTTATGGTTGCCGCCGAAATCGTCAACGCCCTGCAGACCATCGTCTCGCGCGAGATTAGCCCCTACGAACCTGCCGTCATCACCGTCGGCGAGCTGCATGGCGGCACCGCGCGCAACGTTATCGCCGGCACGGCGTACCTCGCCGGCACGGTGCGCACCTATGGCGACAAGACGCATGAGGAGATGCCCGAGCTTATGCGCCGCATCGTGGAGCACACCGCGGCTGCTCTGGGCGCCGAGGCCGAGCTCACCGACTACACCATCGCCAACTACAAGGTCGAAAACGATGCCGCCTCGAGCGAGCGCTGCCGCCAAGCTGTGCTCAAGTGCCTGGGTCCCGCGGGCGAGGGCCATTACCGCGGCACGCTTTCGGGCGAGGACTTCTCGGAGTATCTGCGCCGCGTACCGGGCGTGCTCGCCTTTGTTGGCACGCGCAACCCCCAGATTGGCGCCACCTATGCCCAGCACTCCTGCTTCTATAAGATCGACGTGAGCGTGCTCGCCAAGGGCTCCATGGTAGCCGCTCAGTATGCCATCGACTTTTTGGCCGAGCCCACGCAAGAAGAGCTCGACGGCCCCGCGATCGCCGCGGTTGCCGAGACCAATCCCGACCTGGCAGCCAAGCTGCGCTCTGCCAAGGCAACGGCCGCCGAGGCCCGCGACGCCATGCACGACGCCCGCACCGCCCGCCATGCCGCAATCAAGGGCATCCACGATGCGCGGACTGCCGCTCGCCACGAGGAGAAGCATGGCGAGTAGCCATCACGCCCACCCATAACAACCTGGCTATAGCAAAGCGGGGGCGAACGTTATCTCAACGTTCGCCCCCGCTTATGTGTCGACCGCTTTTCTAGCGCGTCCTCCGTCACGACAGGTAAGAGTGAAGAATGGTGAGCCAGCGTGGGGTTTCGAAGTGGATGATATCGGTGGGAACTCCGGCGGGAGCGTGACCACCAAAGAGCAGGCCCGCGTCTGCCGGGTTGATAAGGCGCACGATCCATACGGCAACGACCAGCACGCACAGAACAATAACCGCAATGTCGATGCCGCGCTTTAGCTTGCTCGACGTCACCTCCTCGCGCACGAACGCGAGCACAAACGCAATCGGCACCACCCAAAACAGTGGATGATAAGCGAAGGCCGCCGCAAAATCGAGGCGCAGTGCTGCCAGCCAGGCCCTCGTCATGCCACATCCCGGACAAGGGATGCCCGTCATCAGGCGAAACACACAGCCAATATCGAGCAGGTAGAGTGCGAGCCAGGCGACAAAGAGCACACCGATGCAAGAAAGGGCGCGGCGAATGAGTTCCGCCGCGCCCTTATGTCCCTGGGAGCTGTTCACGCCGCTCTTATCGTTAGGCACGAGCGCCAAGACGGACGTTGTAAGCCGTTGCCATGGCATTGGTATTCTTGATGATGATGTTCATGGCAAAGATGGGGCCAAGGCCGCACAGCAGCGCGCCGACGATCTGCCACATAAGAACGGTGGTACCGTTCTCCTGGAACATCAGGCCATAGCGAGGAGCATTAGCCTGCAGGCGGTTACCGATCTTGTAGTACCAGTAGAGTGCGTAGAAGCCGCAGGTCACGAACGACAGCAGGATAAATGCTGCCAGACCCGGCGTGGAATCGCCGTCGTCCTGGCACATGACATTGATGTCGCGGGCGAGGCAATAGAGGAAGTAATATGAATAGATGCCGCAGGTCACGATGGAAAGCAGGAGCCAGCCGATCACGCCACGGTCGGTTTTAATCGGAGTATAGCCCATCGGGGCAGGTGCAGGCTGCTGAGCATACTGCTGCTGCCCGGCGTACTGCTGCTGGCCGGCGTACTGCGGCTGAGGTTGAGGCTGAACTGCCTGAACCGGAGTGGGCTGAATCTGCGTGGGCTGCGGAGCAGGCTGGGGCTGAGGTGCAGGCTGGGGCTGAGGTGCAGGCTGGGGCGCGGGCTGCGGAGCAGGAGCAGCGGAAGCGGCACCGACGGCAGAACCGCAGACAGGGCAGAATTTGGCATCATCCGAAATGGGAGAACCACAAGTGGGACAGAACATAAGCCTCTCCTTTTCCTAAGGCGTTGCACGCCTTCAAACCTTACACGACTATGTTCTCAACAATAGCCGCGACGTTGTTGCGCAACATTGATCAATTTCCGAGAAATATTGCTGCAACCGTTTTCCCAGGCATTTTCTTGCTTTCGCAGTAGAAAAAGGCGCCCCGGGCTCAGTTGCCCAGGGCGCCTCGACCGACTATTCGGTTTGATTGTTTTCGGCAGCAGGATTATCGCCCGGCTCATCCGCCGGCGTGGCAACGGCATCCCAATCGGGCTCCGCAGGCGTCGCCTCGGGCGTCGGTGCGGGTGCAGGGGCAGGTGCCGGAGCGGGTGCAGGCGCGGGTGCAGGGGCAGGTGCAGGGGCAGGTGCCGGAGCAGGTGCAGCACCAGTGGCGGCCGTGGGATTGAATCCCGCAGGAGCAGGCTTCTTCTCACCCGGGAGCACAAACGTCAGGACGTCGTCGGTATCCTCGTCGGACCACTCGCTGGCATGGCGTGCCGCCCAATAGCCAACGGCGCGATACTTGAGCATCTTGCCAAACACAGTCAGGAACACCGTGACAAAGGCAACAATCATCAAGAACAGAATGAGCGTGATGCCGCCGCCCGTGATGATTGCCTCGAGACCCGAAGGACGAGAATAGTAGCCGTAGTAGCCATAGCTGCTAATGCCCAGCGCGGCAACAAAACCAAAGATGGCGGTGAAAATCCAAGTGATGATATTGGAAACAATGCCCGTCAAAAACTCGGGGAGAATCGATGCGCAGAACAACTTGCCCAGGTTGGCCTTATAGGACTTCCAAACCTTCTCGAGCGAAAACGCGCTCTCCACGCGGCCGGCGACTGCAAAGTGCATCACAGCGGCATCGCCAAACATCTTAAAGAAGATGCCCAGTACCACCGACACGATCATGGCAAAGACAAGCAGACCCATCGACCCGATGAGTGCACCCTCGAGGCCGCTCGAACCGTAGTAATAGTACGAGCCAACGGCACCGATCACAGCGCTCTCAAGCACCGAGAACACCACACCGATCACCGGAATAATGGCTATGAGCCGGAGCACGTTCGTAATGACAGACGAGAAAATGCCCAATCCAAACGAGGTCGAGCGCAACAGCGGACGCTCCATGCCGTTATCATCCTTGAGCGACAGGTCACGACCCCACTCGATAGCAAAGCCGGCACCGCACACGCTTGCCACGTACGCAAGCAAAAAGCCAATGGCCGCCGCAATGCCACCGATAACGGGGATAAACAGCACAAGCACCGACACGACGCAGATCAGCGCCGGCAAAAAGGCGATTTGGCATACGCGAACCAAGGCGCCGGGAACCTTGAGCATGTCGTTGAAGGCCTGAGCCATGCAACCCTTGGGCGCGTTCATAGCCGGCTGGGGCGCAACGAACGGCTGCGGCTGCGGCTGGGCAAACGGCTGACCCTGCGGCTGAGGTTGAGCTTGCGGAGCGGGACCGGCGGCCTTAACCTCGGTATTAGGGGCACCGCACACGCCGCAGAACTTGTCGTTATCGCCCATGGGGGCGCCACACTGCGAACAGAACATCGAAATCATCCCTTCGTATCTAGAGCGAATCACCTGGATCGCAAACGATGTCTTTGGCATCATTATCGCCCAATGTGGGGACAAATACCGCAAGATGACCGATTTGCAACGTAGCCGGTTTATTCAATGATTCGAAGGGTACGACCGGGCTAGTTCGTGCCGCGGAAGCCCTTGCCGACGATTTCGGAGCTATCGACGATGGTGATGAAGGCGCCAGGGTCAATCTCGCGGGTATAGCGGCGCAGTTGCACTGCCTCGCGACGGCTCAGCACGCTCATAATCACCGTGACGCACTTGCCCGAGAAGGCGCCGTAGCCACGGCTGATCGTTGCCGTGCGGTTGAGATGCTTGACGATAAACTCCTCGACCTTAAGGGGCTCGGAGCAAATGATGGTGCAGACCTTACGAAGGTGAATGCTCTCGATAGCCTTGTCGACCACAAGCGTCTTGGCAAACAGACCGAGCACGCAGTACAGGCCGACGCGCGGGCCATACAGGAAAGCCGCGATGGTCACGATGCCGATATCGACCAGCAACAGTGCACGGCCGATCTCGAGCGTCGTGCGGCGCTTGAGGATCATGGCAAGAATGTCGGTACCACCCGTGGAGGCGCCAATGTCAAAGACAATGGCACTGCCCAGCGCCGGCAAGATGACGGCAAAACACAGGTCGAGCCACATATCGCCCGTCATCGAAACATCCGACGGAATGAAGAGCTCAAACAGCGAGACGTAGGCCGAAAGCGCAAACGAGGCAAAGACACTCCAAAGGATTGCCTTGCGCTCCAAAAAGATAAAACCCAGGATGACCAGGACCGCGTTGATAATCCACATAAAGACGCCGACGGGCAGGGTCGGGAACAGCGTGGAAAGAATGACCGACACGCCCGAGGTGCCGCCGAAGGCAAAGTGATTGGGGGTTTTAAAGGCCACGATGGCAAAGGCCGTGAGGACCAGGCCCAAATTGAGCTCGGCAAAAAAGCGCGGAAAGCCTGGTTCCTGGCTGCGCTTGCGGCCGGCGCGCTCGCCACGTTCGATATCCTCGCGACCGACAACGCGCTCCATCGGCACCACCGGAGGACGATGCATCTCCTCGGCGGCACGCGACGCCGCCTCTGCCGCAGCGGCTTCAATCGCCCATGCCTTGCTTTCGGTCTCGTGTTCGTCGGCCATTACGGCAACCCTTCGTTAACAATTTGGAAACAATGCGCCCATTAGGGTAACGCGGAACGCGAAGATTGCAACCCTTAGTTAGACGAGCGGTATGCCCGCATCGGGGGCATATAGAAAACGGTCGACCGCACTTTTGCTTGCGCGGTCGACCGTTTAGCGTTTTCGCAGGTAAAACCTATCGAAACAAACCTGTCCCTATTTGGTAGGTTACTCGTGCTGGCTGGTGCGGTGCTCGTACTCCTCGGGGGTGATGACATCCTCGATGCGCAGGTTGACGCCTGCCACCTCAAGGCCGGTCATCGCGGCCAGACGCTCGGTGACGCGCGCCTTAACGTCGTCAAAGATCGCAGGCGCATAGGCGCCGTACTCGATGATGACCGAGATGTTGACGACCACGCGGTTGTCATCGGTGACCTCAACCGTCACGCCCTTGGTCAGGTTCTCGGCACCAAACTGCTCCTGCACAAAGTGCATGAGGTTGCCCTTCATGCCCAGGACGTGCGGCACCTCGCGGGTGGCCATGGCGACGATTTTCTCGATCACGCCGTTGGAATAGGTCAGCGAGTCCTCGGACTCGTCCGCCTCCTCATCCATCTCCTCGTTATCCTCGTCCGCATCGGACTCGGCCTCGACGAGTGCCTCGTCCTCGAGCGTTACGTCCTCCGCCTCGGCGGCGACGGCCTCATTCGCCTCGAGCTCGGTATCGGCTACATCGACCTTCGTGTTAAAAGCCATGGTTCCTCCTTATGCCTGCCGCGGATGCGACAGTCGAATACGTATTAGCGGCCGCTAAACAGGCGGCCGAAGAAGTTGACGATACCGTTCTCGCCGTCGCGAATCTGGCCGATCACGGCGCCGATCAGCACAAAGAATGCGATGACGAGCGTGTCCCACAGGCCCAACGTAAGTACCAGCACGGCGAGGATAAAGCCTGCCAAGGCGCCGAGCGTAGTGTTGGGGTGGCGCACGGCGTAGCTCCAGATAGCAGCGCCCGTACCTTTGATGAGACCCATGGCCTCGTCAAAGTCGTTGGCGGCGCTGTCGTGCTGCTCGCCGGCCTCGGGCTTGGTGTCGGCGGACTCGCCTGCCGGCGTAGCGTTCTGGTCGATCGTCAGGCGCGGCGTGCGGGCGGTCTTGTCTTGGTTGGTATCACTCACCGGAAACCTCCACGGTCTGGACGGTAGTCTTGGACGGCAAAAAACGGACGCGCGCGGTCGTGCCCGGCGTGCCGAGCATGGTGTCGCAGGCCTTCTCGATGCGCTGCTGCATCGAGGTGGCAAGAGCGGCAACGTCCTTGTCATCGAGCGCGATGGCCTCGACCTTAAAACGAACGCGCGACTCGTCGGAGCCTTGAACGCGTGCCTCGATATGCTCAACCATCACGCGATCATCGCACTCTGCCGCGGCACGGGCGCACGAGGAAAGCGCTGCGAGCGTGACCTCGATATTGCGCTCCCCCGCCGGATGCACGCAGGACGGCTCGCGACGCGCGAACATCAGGCGGAAAAAACCGATGAGCACGCCAAGCGCCACGATAGCGGCGCACACCGTAACGACGACGCGAGGCATGGTGTCACGCAACAGCAGCATAAAGCGATACGTATACGGTCCCCAGAACTGGCAGACAAGCGTACCCAGCGCCACGATGGCGGCGGCAAGATACACGATCGCTAGGGCTCGTTTGAGTACGCGCACGCGCGCTCCCTTCAGGTTTCGGTCCACAGAATGCAAAACGGTTCGCATCATTATAAAAGAGCCGGGTCCGGTGCCATACGCACGCGGATCCGGCTCATCTATTCCACGAGGCTTGCATGCTCGCTTCATTATGCCCAGATATGCACGGCTTAACCCGTGTGGGCGCTACTCCTCCTCGAGGGCAGCGATGACCTCGTCGGTCATGTCCATGGTGCTGTAGACGTCCTGGACGTCGTCGAGCTCCTCAAGACGGTCGATGAGGCGCTGGACCTTCTTGGCGTCGGTACCGGAGACCTCGGTCGGGGTGGTCGGGACCATGGTGGTCTCGGAGCCCTTGACCTGGACGCCCTGCTCCTCGAGCGCCTTGGAGACAGCCATGACGTCGTTAGCAGCGGTCCAGACGATCCACTCCTCGCCGGCGTCCTCGTAGTCCTCGCCACCGGCCTCGGCGATGGCCATCATGAACTCATCCTCGTCACCGGCAGGACCGTTGGCGATCATGGTCTCCTTCTTGGCGTTCTCGTCCAGGATCTCCTTAGCGACGACGATCTGGCCCTTGCGCTCAAACTGGAAGGCGACGGAGCCCGAGGTGCCCAGGTTGCCACCAGCGTGGGAGAAGGCGGAACGGACATCAGCGGCGGTGCGGTTGCGGTTGTCGGTCAGGCAGTCAACGTAGACGGCGACACCGGCGGGACCGTAGCCCTCGTACACGATGTTCTCGTAGACGGCGGCATCGGCACCCGAACCGAAGGCCTTGTCGATAGCGGACTTGATCTTGTCCTTGGGCATGGACTGAGCCTTGGCCTTAGCAACGGCAGCGGCGAGGCTGGCGTTGTTCTCGGGCAGCGGGTCGCCGCCGAGACGGGCAGCAACGGTGATGTTGCGGCTCAGCTTGGAGAAGAGGGCGGAACGCTTGGCGTCCTGCGCGCCCTTACGATGCTTGGTTGTGGCCCACTTAGAGTGTCCGGACATACGTGTCTCCTATCGGTTTCGACCTAAAGCCCAGCGCAGATGCTCGGGCAATATAAACAAACGTCGTTATGATATACCTACTGGCCTGCGAGATAAACCCCAAAATGAAGGCGTCGTGATGATGCGGCCCCTTAGCGCAAAGCAACCTGACCCCAATGCACCAAATTAGGACCAGAGGAGGTCGCTGCGGGTGATGGTGGCGCCAATGGCAAAGGGCATGCAGGCGATGACCGGATACAGGTAGCGCATGTAGGTCGAGCCGTTGCAGGGACCGATCAGGCACACGGCGAGCACGCCCAGCAGCGGCACCCAAATGGCCAGCCCGCGCCACGAATGACGACGTAGCAGATAGACCACCACGGCGATCATGATCCACACATAGGTGGCCGAGCTCATGGTGAGCGAGATAAACGGGATACGTTGCACTGCCACGCGATACAGGTTGATCAGGTGGTCGCACCAGCGCACAACCTTGCTATCGACCGGATGGAAGTCGAAGTACTTGAGGTTATCGGGCTTCGCCATGATCTCGGCACTGCGCGCCGTGCTGTAGACCCACGCATCGCGGGCACTCGGATAAAAGTAGCCGTAGTAGTTATTGATGAGCGCCGAGATATAGCACTCGGGATCCTTTTTGAACATCTGGGCCCACACCTCAAAATAAGCCTTGATGTCCTCCTGCGAGGCGTACTCGTTAAAGCAATTTTTGACGGCGTCCGACTTATCCGGGTTGTAACGGCGGCCCAGGTTCTCGTACTTGAGCACACGGTCGATCACGGCACGCTCTTCGTCGGTCACCAAGCCGTCGCAAGGAGCCTCCACGATGGTGCCGTCCTCCTTAACCGTGGGGTTAACACCCGAGTTGAGGCCGTCGTGCTTTTGGACGAAACGAGCCGTCTGCTGAAACGGAATCGAGAGGATTTCGCGCTTGGAACCAGGCGTGATGTCGTGCACCGGCATAAAGACCTTGGTGAAGTACATGTTGGAGGCAAGGCAGAGCGCGAGCACCGCGAGGACGCCGACCCAGCGGAAGCGCGGCGTGGCGCCCAAAGTCGCAGCACCAGCCTGCTTGGCTGCACGATGAGCCACATGCGCGTCCCATGCGCAAAACGCCGCCGCGATTACGCATGCCGCCAGGGGAAACACCAGGCCGCCGTTACGCAGAAACGTGGAACCCATGGCGCCCAGAGCGAGCAGCAGCCAATCATGGCGCGCAAAGAGCACGGGCCTCTGTTCGCCCGCACGCTCGGCATTGGCATCGCGACGGGGCAGGCCGCAGGCCACGAGCTTTACGGTCTGCACCAACAGCACCAAAAACGCGTCGGCAAACAGCACATCTTTGGTAAGCAGCGCCGCGTAGTTGGAGAACATGGGCATAAACACAAAGAACAGCAAGATCACGCCGCGGACCGGCAGGCTCACGCCCAGCTTGCGCAGCGACGAGATGGAATAGGCCATACAGGCGGCCGTAATAACGAACTGAGCGCAGGTGTAGATGGCAAGACCCGCGTTGGCGCTGTTGAACAGTGAAAGCCCCAGCTGGACGCACGAACCGATGATAGCCGTGTGCACCACGGGGTGATGTCCGTTGAGCAACACATTGGGATTGAGCAGGCGCAGGTAGTCACTCGTTCCGTTGGGGTAGTTGAACCACTGGCGAATCTGCGCGCCCGTATCTCCCATAAAAAGGCCGGGCAGCGAAGCGATGAGCGTGGGCGCCCAGGCGATCATAAGAACCAGGAAGGGCCCGGCAAAGGGATGGACCGAGAGCACGGCGTGAGCCACACGCCATACGCGGCCAAAGTGCGCTTCGGAAAACGGAATGCGCCGAGAGCTCAGCCAATCTAGACACTCAAAGGCAAGGTAGAAGGCAACGACCGCCAAGAGCATCCAGCCCGCACCGCCTATCCAGGCGCAGATGATGCGGGCCTTGTCGCCGAGCACGATCTCGGCCGAATCGGTGAGGTCGTAGCTGCGGCCAAACACCATGCAGGCGGCAAAGAACAGCGACGGAAGGATCACCGAGGGACGCCAAGCGTCGCCGCGGCCAAAGAACACGTAGCGAAACGGCAGCGTGAGCAGGCAGGCAAGCGCAAGCAGCATGACCGCGTCGGTATGGCCGGCAAACGAGAGGAGCACCTCGTAGCACACGTACAGCATGCCCGAGGCTTTGGGGTCAATCGCCAAGACTGCGTTGCTCGACACCGGGGCGGGATCGATGGAAAACGCCGTGGTCGCCAACAGCGCGAGCAAAAATGCGATGAGCGTCTGCTTGGCGGGGTAGCGCTTAAACCAGACGATGCGGGCAGCGTCGCGCGCAGCCGTTGTGGAGAGGTCGGGATCCTTCACAGTCCGAAAGCCTTTCTAGAAACCTATCAAACTCGGCAAGACCACCACAAAGGTGCCTGTCCCCTTTGTGGTGGTCTTGGTTAGGCGTCGAGGTAGATGCGCTGGGGGCGATTGCGGTGTCGGGCGAAGATGATGAGAGCCAGGCCGGCGATCACAAGCGGCAGACTCAGCAGCTGGCCCATGGTGATAACGCCTCCCAGCAGATAACCCAGCTGGGCATCGGGCACGCGCACGAACTCAACGAGAAAGCGGACGATACCGTACCCCATCACGAACACGCCCATAAACGTACCCTGGGGCGGCAGCGGCTTTTTGCGGCTGAGCACCTGCAAAATACAGAAGAGCACGACGCCCTCAAGAAACGCCTCGTAGAGCTGGGAGGGATGGCGCGGCATATCGCCCGCGGTGCCGCCAAAGACCACACCCCAAGACAGATCGGTCGGTTTACCCCACAGCTCACCGTTCACAAAATTGGCGCAACGGCCCAGGCACAGCGCCAGTGGAGCACCGATCACGGCAAGGTCGGCGACGGTCCATGCATCAAGCTTGTACATGCGGCACACGATGATGCCGCCCAAGATGCCGCCCACCAGGCCACCGTGGAAGCTCATGCCGCCCTCGTTGGTGGCAAAGATCTCGAGCGGGTGAGTCCAATAGTAGCCATCGCCGTAAAAGACGACGTAGAACAGGCGCGCGCCGATGATGAGGCCAAAGACCGCGCCGACCACGACGCTCGTCAGGTCATCGATCGTAATGTCGAAGCCCCAACGACGCTGCGTGCGGTACATAACGACCGCCGTGAGCAGGGCACCGACCACATAGGCCAGACCGTACCAGTAGATCGTGATGGGGCCCGCCGAGATCGCGACGGGGTCAAGCATGTGGTAGAGGTCGTTGAGCATATCGATCCCCTGCTCCCTACATACAAATGCGGCCGCGGGCCTTGTGCTCGCAGCCGCATATCTGGGCGTAACGTCTATGCGGAGCGTACCGTCCGCAGCTTTCGCATCTTAGAACGGCGCGTACTCGTCGTACAGGTCCTCGGCCTCGCCGGAAGCATTGACCTGCTCGACGCGGGTAACGCCGGGCACATGCTCCTTCAGGATACGCTCGATACCCATGGAAAGAGTCAGCGAGCTCATGGGGCAGCCGGCGCAGGCGCCCTGCAGTTCCAGCTTGACGACACCCTCGTCGTCGACGCCCACATACTCCATATCGCCGCCGTCGGCCTGCAGGTTGGGGCGAATCTCTTCAAGAACCTTCTTAAGCAGCTCTTCGTTAACAGCCACAGGGGCTCCTTTCTCACAATAACGCGGGCACGCCCGCGGACAGAAGCTATGTTACTACAGCCATGTACCCGCTCACGAGCCGTCCATGCGCGCAGACGCGACTTTCACGAGTAGTCAATTTGAGACGGGGCTCTTTTGGCTGCGTTCGTCGTCAGATAGCGACAACGCATATTACTGCTGAGCCTGTCCCCCGGTACCGATCTGGACATCGACGATGACCTGGCGGTAGCTGATGCCGCAGGAATCGAGAATGCGGCGGCTGATACGGCCGTCATCGGTGTCGGCATACTTATTGTCCAGGTAGACGACCTCGCCCACGCCCACCTGCGCCAGGATCTTGGCGCAGTCGTGGCACGGAAACAGCGTGACGTAGACCGTGGAACCCTCAAGGTCCTTGAGCGAGCCGCGGTAGTTGAGCACGGCGTTGGCCTCGGCATGCACCACGTAGTTGTGCTTATCCTGCAGCGGGTCGTCGCTCGTACCCCACGGGAAAAAGTCGTCGTTGAGCGCCGAGGGCGTACCGTTGTAGCCCACCGAAAGGATGCGGTGGTTGGTGCTGGCGATGCACGCACCCACCTGCGTGTTGGGGTCCTTGCTGCGGCGCTGCGCGGCGATGGCCACGCTCATAAAGAACTCGTCCCAGCTAATGACGTCCAGGCGCTTGCCTGACGAAGTTTGATGAAGATCGTCCGACATGGCAGACACCTCCGTAATCGCAATAGTTTGACCCATTGTAGCAGGTGAAAGGTGGAGGCGTTTGTCCCACCGGCGCCCTCACTTTTACACGCGGCGGGGCTTTTGGTTGATGTGGTAGAGCTCGGCGAGACCCCGCAGCGTCAGCGCGTCGTCTACCGTCAGGCTATGGCCGACCAACGCCGCGAGCGCCTCGGCATCATCGCCGGTAATGACGATGGGCACATCGCCCTCCCCCGCGACCTTGGTCGCGCGCATCTCGGCGAGCACCATGTCGAGCATGCCGTCGATGCGGGCCACCTCGCCCAAAACCACGCCCGAGCGCATGGCCTCACGCGTGTTGCGGCCGATGACGTGTGTCGGCGCCGAGGGCTCAACCTGGGGTAGGCGCGCTGCTGCCGCCGAAAGCGAACGGGCGCCGAGCGCCAGACCCGGCGCGATAACGCCGCCGACAAAGGTGCCGCGCGCGTCGATGACCTCGATATTGGTCGTCGTGCCCAGGTCGATCACGATGCACGGCGAGCCGTAGACGGCGCGAGCCGCCACGGCATCGGCGATGCGGTCGGGGCCGATCTCGGCCGGGTCATCGTAGTGCACGGGCATGCCGGTCTTGAGGCCCGGCCCCACCGTGAGCACGCGCCCCGTGCAGGTACGGGAAAGAGCCGCCTTCCACGGGCGCTCGAGCGCCGGGACCACGCAGCTCAGCACAGCAGCCGCGGGCACAAGCGCACCCGGCATGCCTGCGTCGGCCGCCAGTGCGGCCATGACCCGCACGAGACGCATGCGCGCCTCGTCTGCTGTGATGCTCGACGGCGTGGTGATCTCGCACGTCGCAAGCGGGCATTCCTGCGCCGCGGCTGAATCCTCGGCAAACAGGCCAAAGCGAATGAACGTGTTGCCCACGTCGACCGTCAATATATATGCGCAGCCATTAAGCATCGTCGGCGCTCCTTTCGTCTGTCCAGCAGTATATCCCGATGATTATTCTGGGACGGGGATTTAAAAATCATTGCGTACCTAATGATTTTTAAATCCCCGTCCCAGAATAATCATCCGGCAAACAGGGGCAGCTAAAAAAGCCCCGTCCCAAATGAGCTGCCGTGCGGCTATACTGGTGCGCGGTCGTTTGCGAGCTCACGCGGCGGCCCTTGGTAACCCGACTTCCCGCGCCGTATCCGTAGCGGCGCTCCCGGGGGAAGCGGATATACGCAAAGGAGTTCTATATGAGCAATCCCTCGAACCGCACCTCGATGCGCGGTCAACTCACACTGCGCGGCGTCGTCATCGGCGTCCTTGGCTGCGTGATCATCACGGCAAGCTCGGCCTACACGGCCCTCAAGATGGGCGCACTCCCCTGGCCGATCATTTTCGCTGCCGTCATTTCGCTGTTCTTCCTGAAGCTCATGGGCAACGCCAGCCTCAACGAGGCCAACGTCACCCACACCATCATGTCCGCGGGCGCCATGGTCGCCGGCGGCCTGGCGTTTACCATCCCGGGCGCCTGGATGCTGGGCTATGCCGACCAAATCAGCTGGCTCGACATGTTTATCGTGGCGCTCGCCGGCACCATCTTGGGCCTTCTGGCGACAGCGCTCATCCACCGTCACTTTATCGTGGACGCCGCGCTGGAGTTCCCCACCGGCAACGCCGCAGCTCAGACCCTGCGCGCCACCGAGGCCGGCGGCAAGACCGGCAAGCAGCTCTTTGGCTCCATGGCCATCGCAGGCATCTACAGCGTGCTTCGCGACGCTCTGGGCGTGGTGCCCAGCATGCTGTGCACGCTCAATATCCCCGGCGTGACCTTTGCCATCTATAACTCGCCCATGTTGCTGTCCATCGGCTTTTTGGTGGGCTTCGCCCCCGTCGCGTTCTGGTTTGCCGGCGCGCTGCTGGGCAACTTTGGCATCATCGTCGGCGGCACCGCTGCCGGTCTGTTCGATGTTGTGACCGCGCAGGGCATCGTCAAGTCCCTCGGCATGGGCCTTATGATGGGCTTTGGCGTCGCCGTCGTCCTTAAGGACATCCTGCCGCAGGTCACCGGCATCGTCCGCGGCCTCGCCGCCGACAGCTCCACCGACACCAACGAGCAGTCGCTCATCTCGGGCTCCCTTAAGCTCGATGCCGGCATCATCGGCCTGGGCACCGCAGCCATCGCCGTGATCGTTGCCATCGCGCTCGACCTTGGTCCCGTCCCGGCCGTCATCGTCACGCTGTTCACCTTTGTCACCACCATCATGAGCGCGCAGAGCTGCGGCCAGACGGGTATCGACCCCATGGAGATCTTTGGCCTCATCGTCATGCTCATCGTGGCTGCCTTCGCACAGATCGCTCAGGTCAAGCTGTTCTTTATCGCCGGCATCGTAGCCGTGGCGTGCGGCCTTGCGGGCGACGTCATGAACGACTTTAAGGCCGGCGCCGTGCTGGGCACCAACCCGCGTGCGCAGTGGATCGGCCAGGCCATCGGCGGCATCGTGGGCGCCCTGGTCGCTGCCGCCGTCATGGTCGCGCTCGTCACTGCCTATGGTCCGGACGCCTTTGGTCCCGACAAGAGCTTTGTTGCCGCGCAGGCAAGCGTCGTCGCCACCATGGTCTCGGGCATCCCGAGCGTGCCGTGGTTTGCGGGCGGCTTTATCGCCGGCATCGTCATGTACTGGCTCGGCATTCCAGCCATGATGATCGGCCTGGGCGTGTACCTGCCGTTCTACATGTCACTCACGGCATTCCTGGGCTCCTGCGTCAAGCTCGCCTACGACAAGTGGGCCGCTCACCGCGACGCCGAGGCCGGTCTTTCGGACGAGGAGAGGGCTGCCAAGGATGCCGCCTTCCAGGAACAGGGTCTGGTCGTTGCCAGCGGCCTGCTCGGCGGCGAGTCCATCGTCGGCGTTATCCTGGCGTTTGTCTCCGTGGGCTTAAGCCTGCTGGGCTAAACCCAACAACAACGTACCCGTGCAGAGCGCGGGGTCGGAGACCATCCGGCCCCGCGCTTTTTTGTCTATTTGACTCTTATGATCCTCACAGCGTTTTTAGTCATGCCGATTGGCCTGACTTCCAGGTCAACAAACCTTTTCTGACACCTCGCTCAGCGCGGTGTAGAGTAAAGACGACAGACGCAACAAGCGGCTCAGAAGCCAAACGAGGTAAACATGGAACTCGATAGACAACAGCTCAAGCGACTGCGTGAACGCCATCACCGGCGCCATGGCATCCGCCCTGCCCATAGTGAGGCTGCCGAACAGGCTGGTCGCTTTTTAAAGCGCGCGTTCAACATTCGCGAGGGACGCGCGCCCTATCACGTGATCCGCAAGCGTTTTGTAAACGGGGCGCGTCTGACTGGCTCCCACCTATGCATCCTCATCATCGCCATGCTGATCGCAAGCATCGGCCTCGATATCGATTCGGACATCGCCATCGTGGGCGCCATGCTCATCTGCCCGCTCATGGGCTCGGTCCTTGCCATGGCATACGGTATTGCCACGCTCGACCGCGAGATTACCGTCGAAGCCGTCGCCAGCCTTGCGCTGCAGATGGCCTTTTGCCTGGTCACGTCCACGCTGTACTTTAAGCTCTCGCCCCTTGGCACCACCACGGCCGCCATCATCGACAACTCGACACCCACCGTCTGGGACCTTACCGTCGCACTCGCAGGCGGCTTTGCAGGCGGGCTGGGCAACTCGCGCGGCCAGGAACCCGCCACGCTCATCGCCGGCGTGGCCGTGGCGACCGCGCTCATGCCGCCCCTGTGCGCGGCGGGCTACGGCATCGCCATCGCAAGCGGGTCACTGTTTCTCTCGGCGCTTTATGAGTTTGGCATCAACGTGGTCTTTATCGCACTGGCTGCCGAAGCCGTGCTGCTTCTTTTGCGCGTGCCGCTCAAGCGCGACCTGAACGGCGACGGTATTGTGACCGCTGAGGAAGACGCCGAGGTCGACGAGCTGTCACGCAAAGTGCGCCGCCGCATCATCGTGGGAACGGCCATCTTTGCCATCCCCTGCATCGTTATGACCGCAGGCTCCATTGGCTCGGCGCAGGCCGGCGTGCAGGACGGCTACGGTGTCACCGAAACCACGCGCGAGCTTGCCGCGGTGCTGCCGGGCTTTAAGGATTACACCGTCGCCGTCGAGACCTCGGCCACCGAAGGCGACGAGGAGGGCATCGTCGAGCGCCAAACTGTCGCCCATGTGACAACGAGCGAGGCGCTCGGAACGCACGACCGCCACGTCGCCCGCAAGCTCATCGACCTCAACGTGCCCGAACTCGATCGCGTGGAGTTTGATGTGAAGTAATGCGGAGCATGGGATGGCTCCCGCGCACAGGCGCAAGTCGCGGCGAGGCTCAGACGCGACGCAGGCACATGCAAAAAGCGGGACGTAGTTCACGTCCGCGCCCCGCTCGCTGTTTTATTGCCGTGAATCAGACGTCCGCATCGACATCGCCAGACTCCACCGAAAACGCCGTATCGGTGCTCACAAGATAAAATCGGGTCACCTCAGTATTTCTAATTAGGTAAATCTGCCCCTGATTGCGTCGGCGCGATATATACGCAACGTGAACCGTGCCGAATTCTTCGCCGTTTTCCTTCTTTAATATCAGGATGTTGGGGTCATCCGTACGCTTAAACTGCCCGTCAACGCAGCTGCCGTCTTTGTCGACCAGTTGCCACCGATGGTTATCCTCTTCAAGAAAGGCCAGGGTTTCCAGACTCGTCTTGTCGTCCCGATAGAAACCATCAATGGCAAAACCTTCGGAAGCGCATTTCTGCATGTAGGACGTTTCTCGGCTTATAGCAAACAGCCCTGTAGCGCCTAGGAGCACAGCCAGGCAGACCACTGCAAGGGTTATCGAAATAGCACGGCGACCCATGTTAGACCAACCGATAGTTGTTTAACGGAGCGCGAAACATACCTGGAACCTCCGATATAAGGGGGAACGTCGCCAGCAGGCTGGCGACAACTATATGTTTCTGACATCAAACCATATGGCTGCCACTCGCGGAGGGGGCATCGGCGAACGGCGTGTTTTCATACTCCATTGGTCAAACCTAAGCGCGGCCCTACAGCTCGTACTTGTACACGCGGTAGATGTACTTTTCGGCTTCCATCTCGTAGGTGGCGATGGGCAGTCCGTAGCGGTCGTCTCGTCGTTTGGCAGATACGTCACACTGTGTTGACCCGCGTTGAGCGAAAAATCGCCCTGGGCCTGCAATAACTTGTCTTCAAAGCCCGAGCCAGCCCAGAAATCGGGCGAGCCCACGGAAGGCTGCAGCAAGGTCATTTACGCAACATATGTCCAGCAAAAACGGGTGGTAGCCGACACGGCTGCCACCCGTTTGTCTTATATCCGGCTCGAAGCAGGCCAACTACTTCTTAATGCCGCGTCCCAGGCGCTCAGCGACCGACGCCACGGCACTCTCATCGACCGAGCCGCAGCTCACGCAGCCGTCATGGGCGCGCATCTGGCCGGTGACCTCGTCCATCGCGAGCGGCGCCACCTTCTCGAGCTTAAAGCCCTTGCCGGCGCGCATGTTCTCCTTCGCCACGCTGATCATGAGCTTAATACGGTTGAGCTGGTTGACCTCGGACGCACCAGGATCATAGTCAACCGCGACGATATTGCTCTCGGGGTGCTGACGGCGCAGCTCCTTGATCACGGCCTTGCCCACCACGTGATTGGGCAGGCACGCGAAGGGCTGCGTGCAGATGATGTTGGGCGCGCCATGGTCAATCAGGTCGAGCATCTCGGCCGTGAGCAACCAGCCCTCGCCCATGTTGTTGCACACCGAAAGCACCGTACGGGCCTTGTCGGCCATGGTGCCGATGCGCTCGGGCGCCTCAAAGCGGCGGGACTTTTCGAGCATCTCCTCCACCGGCGTGCGCATCCAGTCCACGAGTTTGATGAGCGCCTGCATGCCCGCACGCGTTGTAGCAGCACTACCCAGCTCGTCCTTTTGCAGCTCGGCGTTGCTCATGGAGTACAGGAAGAAGTCGAGCAGGCCCGGCACCACGGCCTCGCAGCCCTCGCGCTCGATAACGTCGACCACGTGGTTGTTGGCCGTGGGGTGGAACTTGACCAAGATCTCGCCGACCACGCCCACGCGCGGCTTGGTGCCCTCGCCCA
Source organism: Collinsella aerofaciens (assembly GCF_020709435.1). Lineage (GTDB taxonomy): Bacteria > Actinomycetota > Coriobacteriia > Coriobacteriales > Coriobacteriaceae > Collinsella > Collinsella aerofaciens_AU. The sequence goes on along the minus strand of NZ_JAJFDP010000010.1, from coordinate 31,946 downwards.
CAAGCGGCATAGTGTCGAACGCGCGGATGGCCTCGCGGCACAGCTTGGTGTAGTTGTGCCTGTTGAACTTAGGCGCCAGCTTGCGGGCGCGCGTCATGTACTCCTCGTAGAGCGCATTGGCGGCACCGGGCGTAGCCTCGTACGGGCGGCAACGATAGAGCATCTGCATCATCACGTCGCCAAAGAGCACCGCGTAGACTGCCTGCTTAAGCAGCGCCGGCGTAATCTTAAAGCCAGGGTTGTCCTCGCCCAGCGCCACGGCCGAAAGCGAGATCACCGGAATCTCTGGGTGGCCGCTCTCGCGCAGGGCCTTGCGGATGAGCGCGATGTAGTTGGTGGCACGGCAGCCGCCGCCGGTCTGACTGATAACCACGGCCGTCTTGGACAGGTCGTACCGACCGCTCTCGATAGCCTCCATGATCTGGCCCGTCACCAGGATCGACGGATAGCAGATGTCGTTGTTCACGTAGCGCAGGCCGGCCTCGACGGCATCGTGGTCAGTCGAGGGCAGCAGCTCCAAGTTGTAGCCAGCACCGCGGAACACCTCTTTGACCAGATCAAAGTGGATCGGCGCCATCTGCGGGCACAGGATGGTGTAGCCCTCCTCGCGCATCTGCTCGGTAAAGGGCACCTTGGGCCACGCGGTCGAAGCACTCTCGCGCTGCGCCTCGAACGTGTACTTGCGGCTCGCGAACGCGGGAGCGTCCGTGGAGGGAGCCACCGGCGCAGCATCGCCCTGCTCGTAGGCCTCGCCCGCGGCCGTGGCCTCTGCCAGGCGTTCGGCCTCCTGGTCCTTGAGCGCTGCCATGAGCGAGCGGATGCGGATGCGTGCGGCGCCCAGGTTGGACACCTCGTCGATCTTGAGCACGGTGTAGATCTTGCCGCTGGCCTCCAGAATCTCCTGCACCTGGTCGGTGGTCAGAGCGTCCAGACCGCAGCCGAAGGAATTGAGCTGGATCAGGTCCAGGTCGTTGCGCATAGTCACAAAACGGGCGACGGCGTACAGGCGGCTGTGGTACATCCACTGGTCGACCACGCGGATGGGGCGCTCGGGCTTCACAAGGTGCGCAAGCGAATCCTCGGTAAAGACCGCAAAGCCAAAGCTCGAGATAAGCTCGGGCAGGGCGTGGTTGATCTCGGGGTCGTTATGGTAGGGACGACCGGCGAGCACGATGCCGTGACCGCCGTGGTCCTCGACCCACTTAAGGGCCTCCTCGCCCATGGTCTGGATATCCTCGTGGAAGCGCGCATCGGCCTCAAAGGCAGCGTTGACGGCGGCATCGACCTCGGAGCGCGTGATCTTGGGACCGCGCACGCGACCGCGACCGGTCTCAGCATCGGCCACACGGTCGACGGCGAGCACCTGGTACAGACGGCGCTTGAGCTCGGTCTTGTCGTGATAGGGCACAAACGGGTACAGGAACTCGATGTTCTGCTCGCGAATCTCATCGATATTGAGCGCCAGCGCCGTGGGGTAGCTCATGACGATGGGGCAGTTATAGCAGTTGCCGGCCGTCGAATCCTCCTTGCGCTCCCAGCGCACGCACGGCATCCAAATAAAGTCGACATCGCGGTCGATGAGGTTCATCACATGGCCGTGGCTCATTTTTGCCGGGTAGCACACGCTCTCGGACGGCATAGACTCGATGCCCGCCTGGTAGGTCTTCTTGCTCGACTGGTCGGACAGCTGCACGCTAAAGCCCAGGCGCGTAAAGAACGCGTGCCAGAAGGGGTAGTTCTCGTACATGTTGAGTGCGCGGGGGATGCCGACGGTGCCGCGCGGGGCTTCGTCGGGGCTCAGGACCTCGCGGTTAAAGAGCAGCTCGTTTTTCTTTTTGAAGAGGTTGGGGGCCTCGGTCTTCTGCTTTTTATGGCCGGCGCCCTTCTCGCAGCGGTTGCCGGTAATGAAGCGCCTGCCGCCGCCAAAGTCGTTGACGGTAAGCTGGCAGTTGTTGGAGCAACGACCGCAGCGGACATGCTTTTGCGTCACGGTGAGGTGCGCGATGTCCTCGGCCGAAAGGATGGTCGAGGTGCCGTCGGCGCCGGCGCGATCGCGGGCGAGCAGGGCCGCACCATAGGCGCCCATGCAGCCGGCGATGTCGGGACGCACGGCGTGAACGCCGGTGAGCTGCTCAAACGCGCGCAGCGTGGCATCGGACATAAAGGTGCCGCCCTGGACGATCACCTGGCTGCCGATCTCCTTGGGGTCGCGCAGCTTAATGACCTTGAACAGGGCATTCTTAATGACGGAATAGGACAAGCCGGCCGCGATGTCGCCCACCGTGGCGCCTTCCTTTTGCGCCTGCTTGACGCGCGAGTTCATAAAGACCGTGCAGCGGCTGCCCAGGTCGACCGGGGCCTTGGCATGGATGGCGGCGTCGGCGAACGCGCGCACGTCCATGTTCATAGACACGGCGAAGCTCTCGATAAAGCTGCCGCAGCCCGACGAGCAGGCCTCGTTGAGCATGATGTGCTCGATGACGCCGTCCTTGACGCGCAGGCACTTCATGTCCTGGCCGCCAATGTCCAGAATGAACTCGACGCCGGGCAGGAACGCCTTGGCGCCGCGCAGGTGCGCGACGGTCTCGATCTCGCCGGAGTCGGCCTTGAGGGCCTCGATGAGCAGTGCCTCGCCGTAGCCCGTGGTGGTCACGTGGCCGATGGTGCAGTCGGCGGGGATGTGGTTGTAGAAATCGGCCATGATGACCTTGGCCGTGCCCAGGATGTCACCGTTGTTGTTGCCGTACCAGGTGTGCAGCAGCTGACCGTCCTCACCCACGAGCGCGGCCTTCATGGTGGTGGAACCGGCGTCGAGGCCGATGAACACGCGGCCGGTGTAGCCGTCGAGCTTGCCCTTGGGGACGACCTCGGTGTCGTGGCGGTTCTTGAACTCGGCAAAGTCCTCGTCGGTGGCAAAAAGCGGATCCAGACGCTCGACCTCGGCACCCTGCGTGTCACCCAGGGCATCGATAGCCTCGATGAGCTGCGGGAACGTGCTGAGCTTACTGGACTCGTGCGCCATGGCGGCGCCGCTCGCCACAAACAGGTGAGCGTTTTGGGGCACGATACGGTGCTCCTCGTCCAGGTTGAGCGTGAGGTAGAAGCGGTGGCGCAGCTCGGAGAGGTACTGCAGCGGGCCGCCCAGGAAGGCGACGTTGCCGCGGATGGGACGGCCGCACGCCAGGCCCGAGATGGTCTGGGTCACGACGGCCTGGAAGATAGAGGCGGCGACGTCCTCGGGGCGGGCGCCTTCGTTGAGCAGCGGCTGAACGTCGGTCTTGGCAAAAACGCCGCAGCGGCTGGCGATGGGATAGATGGTGGTGGCGTTGGCCGCGAGTTCGTTAAGGCCGCTGGCATCGGTGTGCAGCAGGGTTGCCATCTGGTCGATGAACGCGCCCGTACCGCCGGCGCAGGTACCGTTCATGCGCTGCTCGATGCCGTTGTCGAAGTAGATGATCTTGGCGTCCTCGCCGCCCAGCTCGATGGCGACGTCGGTGGCCGGGATGAGGGTCTCGACGGCACGCTTGCTGGCGATGACTTCCTGGACAAACTCCAGGTCGAGCCACTGGGACAGCAGCAGGCCGCCCGAGCCGGTAATGGCGCAGGTCATCTGGGCCGTCGGCAGCACGGTCGCGGCGCCCTCGAACAAGTCGCGGGCGCAGGCACGGACGTCGGTGTGGTGGCGCTGGTACTTGGCGTACACGATCTGGTTGTCGTCGTTGAGCACGGCGAGCTTAACGGTGGTGGAGCCCACGTCGATGCCCAGGTGCAGGTTGCCGTGGGCGTTCTCGGGGTTGAAGATCGCGCCTTCGGGGGCGTGGGCGGCAGTGGCGGCTACGGGCTCAGCGGCGGCGGGCTCGTTAGCGACGGACGTCTCCCCTGCCGCGTTCTTGGCATCGGCAACCGCCTCGGCAACTTTCTCGGCAGCCGCGGTCGCGGCCTTCTGCGCGGCGTCCATCACGGCGGGCGCGGCCTCACGCGCGGCAGCGACCATACGGTCCTTAATGCCCTCGACGAGTTTGCTCATCTGTCTCTCCTCTTAGTTGTTGGACTCGATGGTTGCGGCGGTGTCGACCGCGTCCTCGAGCTGCAAGTTCAATAGCTTCATGCCGTATTCCGGCACGTTGATATCGATGGGTTGGCCATATAGGTCGCCGGGACGCACAAAAGCGATAACCGTCATAATGCGCGCCATGGCTTCGGGCGATTCGGTGAGCCCACGCTCAAACCAGCGCTGGATCAGGCCGACCTCGGCACTCACGACGTAGGTAACGTAGTAGTCAAAGAATGTACCCAGCGCCAGGCCCAAAATGCCCGTCTGCGCACGAGGCACCACGGCCTCACGCGCGGTGTCGATGATCCTTTTAATGAAGGCCTGGTCGCCGCCCGGACCCAGCAGCGATCCGATCAAATCGCGGTTGGCCGCAAGGTAGCGCAGCAACTCAACCGAACCGGGCGCCGGCTCGAGCTCATCGATGTTGTGATAGAGATCGGGCAGTTGAGCCGCAGTGATGAGCTCAATGCGCTCACGAATCTCGGCCAGCAAGCCATCCTCGATTTGATTGATAAAGTCGGGGATATCGCGGTAGTGCGAATAGAACGTGCGGCGCGTAAGGCCAGCGCGCTCGGTGAGCGACGCGACATTAATGCGCGAAAGGTCGCCGCTTTCGGCAAGCTCGCTGGCAAGTGCCTGGCGAAGGGCACGCTGCGAGCGAAGGGACCGGCGATCGCATTTCTCGAGCTGGGACAAGCGTCCTCCTTGTTACTCAACCTGTGCGCTATTGCACAGTGCGAGTATTATTGCACACCGTGTGCATCAACACGTAAAGGCAATATTTGGGATGTGACGAAGGGGCAGTCCTTTTGTCGCATTATTCGATGATGGCGCAGGAGTTCTGCTTATGCATGGTGGCGAGCATGTGTTTGGGGACGGCGTGAACCATGCAACTGCCGATGGTCGCACTAGCGGCGGCCTTAGCTGCATCGCTTGCGTTTTTGGTCGCGTAGCTGTGGCGGAAGCGCTTGAGCATGGCAATGTCGTTGCCGCCGTCGCCGTAAACCGCGACCTCGTCCTCGGCAATACCGTAGTAGCCCGCCAGCCAGGCCACGCTCTCGCCCTTGTTGCACGCCACGTCCGTGATCTCAAACATCACCGGATCGAACGGTGCGTTGACCACGCGGTCCGATCGCTCGGCCAGATATGCCTTAAGGTCGCGCTCCAGCTCGGACGAGATCACGCGACAGTTAATCTTGCACACGTCATGGCGCAGGATGTCACCGATCGACTGATCGAAATATTGCTCCTCGTGATACCCCCCACGTGCACGCATGCCGCGCATCACGATGCGCTTGATAGGACTGTCCTTTTTAAAGCCCGCCTGGTGCATCTCGAACGATCCGCTCGAAAACATGCCATCGGGCGTGGAGCAGTCAAAACAGATATCCGGAAACTCCTTGAGCAGCTCCTCGGTAATCTGCGGGTCGATAGTCCAGGTCTTGAGCACCTCGCCATGGCTGTCACGCACGATGGATCCGTTAGAGCAGCAAGCATCGAGCGCCAGGCCCGTAAAGCCATGCTCGCCGATTGGCAGCGTCGAGCGTCCGGTCGCGGGAACCACATGCAGGCCAGCCTCGGTCAGCTCGCGAATGGCACGGCGGATGGTCCCGTCCGCCTCGTGCAGGGCGTTCAGCAGCGTTCCGTCTAAGTCACTCGCAAACATCTTGATCATGGGCATGCCTCTCCTTCGTCTGCACGATATTGTAGACGAGAACGGGCGCGCCCCAAGAGAGGCACGCCCGTCAGGCGAAAGATTGTCCTACACCGCGGCGGGGCCGTGTTCGCCGGTACGGATGCGGATAACTTCCTCGACCGGCTCGACCCAGATCTTGCCATCGCCGACGGTGCCGCAATCTTGGAAACGGCGCGGCAACGGGCGCGAAACCAACGGGAAATACGCGAGCAAGGAAGCCGCGAGCGCGCCCGTCCCGGCTAGCGCCGGAACAGCTCGTGGGCGCGGTCGCGGAGATTAGTTGCTCGAATGACACCTTCGTAGCGATTGATGCGCAGGCGCGGGAAGGCGTTAAAGAAGCGTAGGTCGCGGCGGCTGAGTGACACGCTCGGCACCGGACGGCTTATGCGCTTGCCGGCAAGGCGACGACTGAGCGACGGACGCGGCATGTTCGGCGCGGCATCGGCCACGCGGCGGGCGGCAAGCGCCAGGCCGCGAGCACCATCCGCGATAAAAGTCGGCATCGAAGCCTTCTCGCGCAGGGCATCGAGCGTCGCATCGCCCAGCTCCGCCAGCCACGCGTTAACGGCACGGCTACGGATATGCGTCTGTGCCACCGAGTCAATCGTCGATTCGGGAATGCGCTCGAGCATTGAGTCGGACGCATCGGCAAGCGACTCGTTGATGCGGTCGGCAAGGTCGGCGCGCACACGCTCCAACTGATCGGACAGACGCCGCCAGCTGGCCAAAGAGCACACCGCGTCGACCACCATCGCGACCGCGACGATAAAGGCGGACAGCCGCACAATCAGCACCGGCAGATGGGCAAGCAGGCCCAACACCGCCGGCTCCACCACGCGACAGATGCACAACGCACCCAAGCCAAACGCACAGGCCCAGTACAGACAGATGCGTCCGTGCAAGTTAAACGGCAGGTGCGAATAGTCCCAAAAGCGAGCGCCTGTTGTCTTTTCCAATAGGAGGCCCACACTGTACTCGATTACGCTGCACACAAGCGCCGCGGCGACAAACTGGCTCGCGGCATCCGGAATTCCGCGCAGCAAAAGCCAGCAGGCAATGCCGCCCACACCATAGATAGGACAACACGGCCCCAGCAAAAAGCCACTGTTGGCAAATCGTCCGTGATTGAGCATGGCGCATACTGTCGGCTCCCATGCCCAACCGCAAAACCCGTAAAAGGCAAACGAGAGCACCAGTGCCGAGAGTGGGCAGGCGGCAAGCGTCGCGCCGCCAAACGCCATATCAATCGCGGTTTCCACCGTCTACCCTCTCCTCTTTTCACTCGATTCGCTGCTCACGCCATCGTCCGCCTCGTCCTTGCGTGGCAGGCGGCCGGCAAGCGTCTCGCGCAGAGCACACCATTTATCTGCCAGGCATACAATCCATGCCTCACGACACGTCGGCGGCACCGGCACCAGCGGAAACATATGCCGCACGATAATGTTCCGCTCGCGCGACGTCAGCTCAAAATCTTCCTCGGCACGCGCCAGAGCAAAAAATGGATGCCGGAATCCGTGCAGTCGATGGCTCGGGTCGGGGTCGTGCCAATCGTAGAGAAAGTAATCGTGTAACAAGGCTCCGCGCAGCAACGAGGCGCGGTCGACCGAAACACCGACGCGGCCCAGGCGCTCGGCAAAGGACAGGCTCGCCCGCGCTACCGAAGTCACGTGCGCATAGACCGTCACATCGCCATGTTGGATAAACTCGCGCGTCAGGTCCAGACGGCCCGCCTGTGCCAGTTGACGGGCAGCATGGTCTACTTCGCGCGCGATTTTCTCGGCACGAACGGCATCGGACATGCTGCCTCCCTCCAGCGGCTCACGGCGGCAAGCCACAGCCTGTGCACGATCGATAAAAACATTATGGAACATATCAGTATGGCATCGGACAAAACGTTTTGCCCCACCAGTTGGCGAATTACCGCGCCGCCGTCACATATCAAACGCCAAAATGTGCGAGACTGTCTTGTGCAATTGTGTCGGCCGAGGGAGCGCCGGCGCTCGATTCGCATGGAGTAACCCACAACGATGCTGCTTACGCAAACGACAACGCCCGAGGACGTCAAGGCTCTTAATCGTGCCGAGCTCCCGCAGCTCTGCGACGAGATTCGCCACGCCATCCTCGAAAGCTCCGCCGCCGTCGGCGGGCACGTTGCCCCCAACCTGGGCGTCGTTGAGCTTACGGTCGCGCTTCATCGCGTGTTTAACTCCCCTATCGACAAGATTGTCTTTGACGTTTCGCACCAGACCTACGCCCACAAGGCGCTGACCGGGCGCGCGTACACTTATATCGACCCGGCACGCTACGGCGAGGCCTCTGGCTTTGCCAATCCCGACGAGTCCGAGCACGACCTGTTCGCCATAGGCCATACCTCCACGTCGGTGAGCCTGGGCTGCGGCCTGGCGCACGCTCGTGACCTGGCGGGCGATGCGTACAACGTTATCACCGTTATTGGCGATGGCTCACTTTCGGGCGGCTTGGCGTTTGAGGGCTTCAACAATGCCGCCGATCTCGACAGCAACCTGATCATCATCGTCAACGATAACGACCAGTCCATCGCCGAGAACCACGGTGGCCTGTATCGCAATCTGGCCGAGCTGCGCGCCAGCAACGGCACCTGTGAGCGCAACGTTTTCCGCGCGATGGGGCTCGACTACCGCTATCTGGACGCCGGTAACGATGTCCAAGCGCTAGTCGATACGCTGCAGGAGTTGCGCGATATCGATCACCCCATCGTGCTGCACGTCTCGACCGCCAAGGGCAAAGGCTTTGAGCCGGCCCAGAGCGACCCCGAGCACTGGCATCATGTGGGACCCTTCGATATGGCAACCGGCCGCAAACTTTGCCCGGGTCATCCGAGCGAGCCCGCGCCGCGCACCTATGCCGACATTACGGGCGAGGCGCTCAGCGCCGCCATCAAGCGCGATCCGCAGGTCGTGGGCATCACGGCCGCCACGCCCTACATCATGGGCTTTACACCCGAGCTTCGCGCTGCCGCCGGCAAACAGTTCGTCGATGTGGGCATTGCCGAGGAGCATGCCGTGACCTTTGCCACCGCGCTCGCCCGCGCCGGCGCCAAGCCGGTCTTTGGCGTGTACGGTACGTTTTTGCAGCGCGCCTACGACGAGCTGTGGCACGACCTGTGCCTCAACGACGCCCCCGCAACCATCCTGGTGTTTGGTGCGTCGATCTTTGGCACCACGTCCGAGACGCACCTTTCGTTCTTTGATATTTCCATGCTGGGCGCTCTTCCCAACATGCGCTACTTGGCGCCGGTCTGCATGGAGGAATACCTGTCCATGCTGAGCTGGTCGCTCGACCACCGCGAGCATCCCGTGGCGATTCGTGTACCTGGTATTGGCCTGGTGAGCCGTCCCGATCTGGCGCCTGCCGAGGACACCGACTATAGCGCCGTTCGCTACAACGTGGTGCGTCAGGGCCGCGATGTGGCCGTGCTTGCGCTCGGCGACTTCTTTGAGTTGGGCGAGCGCGTGGCAAACCGCTTGGCCGCCGAGTACGGCATCGAGGCCACGCTCGTCAACCCGCGCTTTGCAACCGAGCTCGACCGCGAGTTCCTCAACAGCCTTGCCGCCGAGCATCGCGTTGTCGTCACCCTCGAGGACGGCGTCTTGGACGGCGGCTGGGGTGAGCGTGTGGCATGTTATCTGGCATGCACGCCGTTGCGCACGCGCACCTTCGGCATCGCCAAGGGCTTCTCCGACCGCTACGACCCCAACGAACTGCTCGCTCAAAACGGCATGACGGTCGAGAACATGGCCGCCGAAGCCGCAAGACTACTCAACGAGTAAGAAAACCTCCGCAAGGGAAGCATCCCTGCGGAGGTTTTTGTTTTCGCGACGCGATTATCTCAATCTGTAACATCCAGGGCCCGAATTCCCGTCTAACTGTTACAGATCGAGACAAGACGTCTTAGTCCCCGACGTTTGTCTCAATCTGTAACAGATAGAGACCTTTTGTCCGTCCAGATGTTACAGATCGAGACATTCGAATTCCCCTGAAGAGCAAATCTCGATCTGTAACAGTTGCTCGGCAAAAACGGCTGCAGATGTTACAGATTGAGACGAACCGCCAAAGTGTCCCCTTTGTGGTGGTTAGCGGTAGCTTAGCTTGAGAATTTCGACGACGTCGGGGTCGGTCAGCGTCACGGGGTCGTGGCTGAACAGGACGCCGTTGGTCGTCAGAGCGTTGTGCGCGATGGCCGGCAGCTCTTCGACCGTAATCCCCCACTCACTCATGGCGAGGTCGGCCACATGGCAAGCCTCCATCAGGCGCGTGAGCTCAATCACAAAATCGTGCGGATCATCCGCGGCGGCATTGCCCATCAGACGCGCCATGTCGATATAGCGCTCTGGTGCAACACCGTGATCGATCATCCACGTGTGGTAGGCACGGGCGATCATGATGAGGCCGGCGCCGTGCGGCAGGTCGTGATGATGCGCGCTCATGCCATGTTCAAGACCATGCGAGCCCGTGGTGCCCGAGGCATCCATGGCATAGCCGCCGAGCGTGTTGGCAAACGCAAGGCTCGAGCGCGCCTCCAGGTCATCGCCATTATTGATGCACGTAGGCAGCGCCGCGGCGGCTCGGCGGATGCCTTCGCGGCAAACCATGTCACCCATGGGCGTGTTGGTATTTGAGATGTAGCACTCAACGCAATGGAACAGAGCGTCGAATCCCTGATAGGCGGTCAGACGCGCCGGGACGCTCACCATGAGCTCGGGATCAACGATCGAAAGTACCGGGAACAGGCGCGGATCGCCCAGGCGAAGCTTCTCGTCATTGTCCTCGCAGGACAGGACACCGCCCGCATCGACCTCGGAGCCGGTACCCGCCGTGGTGGTTACGCAAACAAGCGGCAGCGGATCGTTGGGGATCGGCAGGCCGAGCGCAGTACCGCCATTCACAAAATCCCAGATGTCACCAAGGCATTCGTTACCCTCGGCATCGGTATGCGGGTTGGCCGCCACCGCGCAGATGCCCTTGCTGCCGTCCATGACCGAGCCGCCGCCGAGCGCCAGGACAAAGTCGCAGCCATGGGTGCGCGCCATCCAGCCACCCGCATTGACGGTCTCGCGCAGGGGATTGGGCTCAATGCGATCGAACAGCTCATGCGCCACGCCGGCGCGTTCGAGCTCGGCCTCCACGCGTCTCAGGTATCCAAAGCGCTTGGCCGAGTTGCCGCCGGTCGTAACGATGAGCGCTTTGGTGCCGGGCAGCTTCTGCGTGCCCAGCTCGCCCAACTTGCCCGCGCCAAACAGCACCTTGGTCGGTGCGAAAAACGAATAACCGTTCATACGCGATCTCCTTACTCATATATGTGTCGCGTTGCCGCCATTATAGCGACCGCCGCGAGCGGCCACGCCGTCCGCAAAACGCTATCTCAGCTGTAATAATCGACGTTTGCCCAGATAAAACCTGCCAAAATAAACCTGTCCCTTTTTGGTAGGTAGAATTACCCATAAGGTAAATATGTTTCTGAGTTATTTCGTGTTGACCCATTTGAGCGCGATAGGGTATAACTCTACTCAACCGCTAGGGATTTTATTGAGAAAGGTGTTCTACCATGAGCAAGAACCTCTCCCAGCAGGTCGTTCTCGACCGCCGCGGCTTCGTTGCCGCCACCTTCGCAACCGTCGCCGGCCTTGGTCTTGCCGGCTGCTCCGACACCAGCGCCGAGGCCGACAAGGGTTCCGCCGCCGGTTCCTCCAAGAGCTCCGAGGATACCGAGGCTTCCACCACGCTCGATGCCAAGGCATTCGACAAGCTCGTCAACGACGGCCCCAAGGCCGATGACGACGCCATCGCCGCCAGCACCTGGGCCACGGCCGTCAAGGACGCCGGCGTCTTTAAGATCGGTGGCGTTCAGACCTCCACGCTCTTCTCCCTCCTCAACGAGAAAGACGGTCAGACCCGCGGCTTCGATGCCGGTATCGCACAGCTCCTGTCCAACTACATTCTGGGCGAGAACAAGGTCGAGATTACCCAGGTGACCTCGGACACGCGCGAGTCTGTCCTGCAGAACGGCCAGGTCGACGCTGTCTTTGCCACCTACACCATCACTGACGAGCGCAAGAAACTCGTCTCCTTTGCCGGTCCCTACTACTACACCCAGCAGGCCATCCTGGTGCTCGCCGATAACGACGACATCAAGAGCGTCGACGACCTGGCCGACAAGAACGTCGCCGTCCAGTCCGGCTCCAACGGCCCCGCCATCCTGGAGGAGTTCGTTCCCAAGGCCAGCCAGCAGGAGTTCAAGACCGACGAGGAGGCCCGCCAGGCACTCCAGCAGGGCCGCGTCGATGCCTACGTCATCGATAACAACATGCAGCAGAGCGCCTTGGTCCGCGAGCCCGGTAAGTACAAGATTGCCGGCAAGCCCTTCGGCAGCAAGGAGCCCTATGGCATCGGTCTGCCGCTCGATTCCGACGGCGTCGCCTTTGTCAACGACTTCCTTAAGAAGATCGAGGATGATGGCACCTGGACCGAGCTGTGGCAGATCTGCATCGGCGACCGTACGGGCGACACCAATGTTCCCGAGCTGCCCGAGATCGGCGCCTAGGCAGCGAACCTGGTAACGACCGCAACGAAACCATATGGAAACGCATGGTGCGCTTTATTGCGGTAAACTGTTTCCTCACTGAGTTGTCGGGGCTTCCGTACACACGGGAGCCCCTTTCCTTATCGGCGGGAGGTCCGCATGAGTCTCTCCGAGCTCTGGTTGCTCTATGGCCAGAACTATATCGACGCGCTGCTAGCAACCTGGGGCATGACGCTTGAGTCGTTTGCCATCGCCATGGTGCTGGCCGTCGCCGTCACCGTGATGCGCGTGTCGCCGCTCAAGCCACTGCGCGTCTTTGGCGACCTGTATGTCCAGGTCTTCCGTAACATCCCCGGCATCGCGCTGCTCATCATCGTCGTCTATGCGCTACCGCCGCTTAAGGTCGTTCTGCCCTATCGCACCTGCGTTATCGTCGCCACGGTCCTTTTGGGCTCGGCCTTTGGCTCCGAGAACTTTATGAGCGGCATCAACACCGTCGGCGTCGGCCAGGTGGAAGCCGCCCGCTCGCTCGGCATGAGCTTCAGCCGTATCCTCGCTAAGATCGTGATTCCGCAGGCGCTGCGTTCGAGCGTGCTGCCCATGACCAACCTCTTTATCGCCGTCATGCTCACCACCGCGCTCGGCAGCCAGGTGCCGCTTAAGCCGCAAGAGCTTACCGGCGTGGTGAGCTACATCAATACCCGCTCGCTCGGCGGCGTCGCCGCGTTCTTTATCTCGGCGCTCGGCTACCTGGGCACGGCCTTTGTGGTGAGCCACATTGGCAACTATATCGATAAGAAGGTGAGGATCCTCCGATGAGCAAGCATTCCTCCCCTGCACTCACCATGTGCGATGCGCTCTACGAGGCTCCCGGCCCCAAGATGCGCGCCAAGATTCGCATCGGCACCGCCATCTCACTCGTCGCCGTGGCCGCGCTCGTCGCCCTGGTGCTGCAGCGCTTTTATGTGACCGGCCAGCTTTCGGTCCACTACTGGTATTTCTTTACGCACCTCACCACCTGGAAGTTCCTACTTGCCGGCTTTGAGGGCACCGTTAAAGTCGCACTCACCGCTGGCGCCATCGCGCTGGTGCTGGGCTTAGCCCTTATGCTCGGCCGCACCAGCGACATTAAGCCGCTGCAGCTGGCCTGCCGCGTGCTCACCGATTTCTTCCGCGGCGTGCCGAGCCTGCTGTTCATCTACTTCTTCTTTTTGGTACTGCCCCAGTACAAGATCGCGCTGCCGTCGTTTTGGATGCTCACGCTTCCCGTCGCGCTCGCTGCCGCCGGTGTACTTGCCGAGATTTTCCGCGCCGGCGTCAACGCCGTACCGCGCGGGCAGGTCGAGGCGGCCCAGGCACTCGGTCTCTCCAAAGCTAAAATCACCTTTAAAATCGTGTTGCCGCAGGCTATTCGATTTATCATCCCGTCGTTGATTTCGCAGCTCGTGGTCGTAGTCAAAGACACCACCGTCGCCTATGTGGTGAGCTACCCCGACCTCATGCAAAACGCCCGCGTGCTCATTACCAACTACGACGCTCTCGTGTCGGTCTACCTGGTAATCGCGGTCATCTATATCCTCATCAACGTCGCGATCAACAAAGCCGCTGTCTATGTTTCGCACAAGACCGGCGCAACCATTATCCGCTAACGCTTTACCATTTCGAGTCATAAGGAGCCGAGCACCATGGCACAGAGCACCTCTTCCACCGGCAATCAGCCGCTGATCGAGCTCAGACACGTCGATAAGCACTATGGCGAGCTACACGTTCTCAACGACATCAATCTGTCGGTTGACCGCGGCGAAGTCGTCGTTGTGATTGGCCCCTCGGGCTCGGGCAAGTCGACCATGTGCCGCACCATCAACCGCCTGGAAACCATCGACTCGGGCGAGATTCTCATCGAGGGCGAGCCCCTGCCGCAGGAAGGCAAGGATCTTGCCCGCATGCGTGCCGAGCTGGGCATGGTGTTCCAACAGTTTAACCTGTTTGCACATATGACGGTACTGCAGAACGTCATGCTGGGACCGGTCGACGTGCTGGGCGTGTCCAAGGAGGAAGCTCGTGAGCGCGCCATGGACCTGCTGAGCCGCGTGGGCGTGGCCGAGCAGGCCGACAAGGTGCCCGCACAGCTTTCGGGCGGCCAGCAGCAGCGCGTGGCCATCGCCCGTTCACTCGCCATGCAGCCCAAGGCCATGCTTTTTGACGAGCCCACGAGTGCCCTTGACCCCGAAATGATCAACGAAGTGCTCGAGGTCATGGTCCGTCTGGCCCAGCAGGGCATGACGATGATCGTCATCACGCACGAAATGAACTTTGCCCGCCGCGTGGCCGACCGCGTCGTGTTCATGGCCGACGGCCAGATCGTGGAAACCGGCACGCCCGACGAGTTCTTCGACCACCCCCAGACCAAGCGCGCCCAGGACTTCCTCAACTCTATCAAGGGCCACTAACCTAATTGCCACGCGGGCAAATTCATCAGTAACGTTTGCCCCGCGCCACCCCTGTGCCATGTCCACCCGGATTCGAAAGCCGCAACCATGATCGGAACCCGCACCTCATCGTCCTACACCCCGCATGTCGACGTCGACCCCGCCGACCGCCCACTCATCCTCGTCGCACCGCGTTGGGAAGAGGCAAAGCCGTTTTTGAGCGAGGCGCTCTCCCCCAACGAGGAAATCGCAAGTGTCTTTGTCGATGCCATTCTTGCCGCCGGCGGCCTGCCGCTGCAGATGTCCATCACCGAGGACATTGAGGTCATCCGTCATTACGTCGATATCGCCGACGGCATCGCTATTCCCGGCGGCCCGGACGTCAACCCCAAGCGCTGGGGCGACGAGCGCCCCTACGACCCCACACTGTGCTGCGAGATTCGCGACCGTTTTGAGTTTAAGCTGGTTAACGAGGTGCTCCGCGCCAAAAAGCCGCTCTTTACCACCTGCCGCGGCACGCAGCTGCTCAACGTCGCCACCGGCGGCACCCTGTGCATGGACGTGCCGAGCCTGGGTGCGCGCGAGGGTCGCACGCAGTGGCGTCACACCCACGTGCTCAACGATCCCGTGCACCCCGTCGAGGTCGTGCCGGGCTCGCTGCTGGAACGCGCGGTTGGCGGGCACAGGCTAATCCAGACCAACTCCGCACACCACTGCTGCGTCGACCGTCTGGGTAAAAGCACGCGCTTGGTCGCCAAAGCAACCGACGGCGTTCCCGAGTGCATCGAAGTCGAAGGCCAGCCGTTCTGTCTGGGCGTGCAATGGCATCCCGAGTACACCTGGCAGACGCTCGAGACCGACTTTAACCTGTGGAAGTCGTTTGTCGAGGCGGCAGCCAAGGTCAAGCAGGCCCGCTAGCTCGCGAATCACACAGGCTAAAGCTTTCCATGACGGGGGGGGGCGGACACCAGCCACGGTGCCCGCCCCCCCCTGTATTTGGTATGCTCGGTATGATTATCCCTCACAAACAATCAAAGAAATCTCGACCGCAATTGGTCGACGGTAAAGCAAATGGCAAGAACGCTTGCTACGTTAATCAGGCAGTCAATTAAAATCGAGGTGCATTGACTATCCTCCAACGGGGTCACGCCGCAAATCCACATGAGCATCGAGGACGGAAACGGAAGCATGGAATTGGCTCCGACCTGTATGTAGATCGTTACGACGTTGACAAGCAACAGCATGCCAATAGGACCGAAGCCGGATCCAAAATAGGAAACAACGATCACGCAAGAGACCACGTATGCAAGGCAGACCGCACTCGTCAGAAGAAGTCGATCGCAAAACATATTCAGGTTGAAATACTGTTGAGCATCCAAAACGATTGCGCAGTTAAGACAGTACAAAACGACACTTGACAGGATAAACGCGCCCAATAGGGCGAAAGAAGACAGCATCGCTCGCGCAACGGTAACGCACGCCCGCTTCCCTCCCCGAGCCTCCGACAGCCCCCACGGTTCCTCGACAAAGCTCGAACTGACAAAGCGTGGGACAACGCAAGGCGCGACAAGCGGAAAGAACAATGCATGAGCCAACGGGGCCACATTGAACAGCAAGCCGCGAAAAACCTCTGCATTACCAAATAGAAGGGCGTCCTCTGCCGACAGTTTAAGCGTCGGGTCTGGGAAAAAGCCCAAGAAACTGCCCTCGCGGAGGCTACAGAACCACATCGGGAAAGAATTAAGCTGCAATATCACCATACACGCATAAATTGCCAGGATTAAGACGTACGTCCATTCGCTTACATGCTTCAATTCTGAATGGAGGAACCTTTTAATCTGACGAGCCATTGAGCACACCTCCGACACGACAGGTCACGAGAGCGTAAATCAATACCGATAGACAGCCAGCTGCCACGCCATATCCCAGAAGCGTCAGCTGCCCCATATCGCTATACCCAAGGGCACATCCGGCTCCAAGGTACGGCCCCGGAAGGAGGAAGATCCATCGCAAGGATGGTATAGGTGCCTGAAGGAAGGTTCCGTAGAGCGTCAAGCTCATGACAAATCCAATTATTATTACAGCCCCGCTCAATACAGCGCTGCCTGTAATCCGATAGATGGTCATCGTCTCCAACGCAACCGATATCACCAATACGGCGTTGATTATCATCGCAGGCAAAAATGCAGCCAGCATGCCGTGCGTGTAGTTTTGCCCCCCACGCATTATGGCTATTGCAAACAAAAGAAGGCAAAGTGCGCTATAAGCTGCACCGACTATTAAAGCAGACGAAAGCACATGTGCCAGAGCCCCATTAAAGCGGGCGAGACCTCTTGCTGAAGAAATTCGGCATCCCTCTTTATAGCCATGCTCCTGTAAAAGCACCAAACAAACGATGAGTGGAACGAACAGGGATGTACCGGCAAAAGCGCTGCGCGCAAGGGACTCATCAGGCGCAGAAGGATCGATTGCATTCCAGAGGAAACCAATATCCTCCCCACAAACGCCATAGCCAAAGCCTAGCAACGTTGCTCCGTTATTTAGAAAAACACCGAAGAGAAGACCGCACGCCAACATAAGCGTAAGACCAAACTGCGCCGGAAACATCCTGTGTAGACGCATCATATCTGCCTTTATGGGATGGATCGCCCGCTTCATAGCGAGACCGCGTTCATCAAGCGCCTGTAATATTCTTTTAGGGACGACGCCTCATCCCTTATGACATCCATCGATTCCTTTTTCAGCAGTTCACCGTCATGAATAAACACGCAACTTGTTGCAACCGATGCCAACTCATCCAAATCATGGCTAGAGATGAGCATGGTCTTACCCTGTTCTCGATTCAATCGGCCGATAAGGGCCCATATACTCTCGATGCCCAGCGGGTCCAACCCATTTGCCGGCTCATCGAAAATTAGTACGTCGGTGTCGCCCAACAAAGCCGTAGCTATATCCAGTCGCCGTTTCATTCCCAGAGAAAAACTGCTCACGCTCTTTTTCTCATCGACGTCCAGCCCGACTAGGCCCAAAACGCGAGGAACCTCACGTGTCTCATCGAGCCCCCATTCCGCACATCGGATCCGAAGATTCTCCACCGCACTGAGGGATTGGTATGCTCCGCTGGAATCTGGCACATAGCCGACACGCGTCCGCATCAGGCTCAGCTCTTTTTTCGACTTGCCTCCAAAGAGCTCCACGCTCCCCGACGATGGCTCACAGAGGCCCAGCACTATTTTAATAAGCGTGCTTTTGCCCGCCCCGTTTGCACCAACAAGGGCGCAAAGTTCAGACTGATTCACCTCGAAGGAAACGTCATGCAACACACGCCGTTTTCCATAGCGCTTTGACACCTTTGATAGCTTTATCGCTGATGCGCTCATTGGCCTCCTATTCTGCTTGATAACAAAACCGCTGCTGCCAGACTGTCGCCTGGCAGCAGCTGCAACTGCTAGAAATTAACAACACACAAGTTTTTGCTGCAGTTATTGACGCAGACGCGTGCTCCACAGAATGCCTTGCAGTAACCGTTGCACCCACCACCGGGGTCCACATAACTCGGCTTTACAATCCAACTCATATCGTTCCTCCTTTCTTTTATCGTTCGTTCTTGATGTTATTGTTTGCCGATAACTTATATTTGTCAAGATAATTAATAAACAAAGAACCCGTGTTAGACACGGGTTCCGCTACACTGATATTTCGTTATAGTTGTTCTTTTTATGCTACTCGTCGCTCAAATCTACAGCGAAGACCGATGTCGGAAGCGACGCCTCATTGCCTCTGCCATCCCGCATCTGCCTCACGGCATTCTTCGCGCGCTCGACAATAAGTTCCTCGAGCTCTTTCTCGCTCACGCGCTGAATAATATCTCCCGGTTGACAATCAAGCTCATCACAGATTTCAAGAAGCGTCTTAAGACGAATAGCTTTAATTTTTCCGTTTCTTAGCTTAGAAATATTAGCCGGAGTATGCCCCGTGGCACGAATCAGATCAGAGCTGGTCTTTCCGGTCTTAAGCAGCTGCGTCTCAAGCTCGATGATGAGATAGCTCATGTTTCCTCCTACACAAGCTCGTCAGACTGCTCCTGGAGCAGCGAGGCATAACTCCAAATCGCCGAGATAAACAGACAGACAACTGCGCCGATAAACGACCCCGCATCAAAGGTAGCGCCTTGGCAAATCTCAATAACAAAGGAATGAGGCACGATGTAAAGCTCCAGTCCGCCAATGGTGAGATTGACCGATCCATAGGCACCAACAAGCGAAACCGCGGCGTTAACAGCAAAGGCAAGCGCGAGAACACGGATAAGCCGCACATGCGCCCTGGTAAAGGGCGATACGCCCCGCGAAATGTCGCGGCTGATTCCGCACAAAACGACAAGCGAAATACCCATGGCAAGCGCCATGCACAGTCCGCTTGGGATAACGATGCACCCGCCATTGAGAAGCGTCACAACACCGAAAGAATCGACAGAAGCAGCGTTTGCAACCGCATACCAGATCACGTAAACAACCAACGCGGCGAAAGCGACGAGCATTCCCGCAAAAACGACCGCCATGCAAAAGCCAAGCTTCCTTACAGTCTCGCCCGCCTTGGCCATACGCTGAACGCTGTTGGACATACACTCACCCTCATCGAATCTATCGTTATCCGAATAGTTTATCGAACAACGATATGGATTGCATGCGGAAAGCCCCGCCAGTGCGCATAGGCCATTCACTAATCAGAAGGGGTGAGAGTGGATTTTTGGACACGTATCGAACGAGAGTGGATAATCTCCCACTTTGAGGCCACCACCGGGCCTAAAACGGGAGATTATCCACTCTCATAGTCATCAAGGCTCACAACCTCTTACTCGGCCGCCTCGCGCAGGGCCGACATCGTAGCCGCATATTGCTGCTGCAGCGCATGCATTCCCTCGCGAGCGCCGTCAACGACATCGGCGCCGCGCAGCGCCTCGGTCACCACGACCGCCGGCTCGTACAGATTATCGAATCCCAGGTTCTGGCTCACGCCCTTGAGCGTGTGCGCTGCCATAAACGCTTCCTCGGCGTCTCCCGCCGCCATGGCAGCCTCCAGCTTGTCCATGCTCTCGTCATCTAAAAACTTGAGGGCAAAGCGGGCAAGCATTTCCCCGCCCATCAGCCGAGCACACGCGTCATCATAATTAGCGCCGATCTTCTCATACGCTTCACGCATGGAACCCATGAATTAAAACTCCTTCGGTCAAACTAAATCGTGGGAAACGCGACGACATCGGCAGGGCGTGCCAACATCTCGGCGATACGGTCTTGCACCTCGAGCAGACAGTCGAGCAGCAGCGGGTTAAACTGACCGCACTTACCGTCCAGGATCATCTGAATCGCTTCCTGGTGCGGGATGGCGTCCTTGTACACGCGCACGCTCGTGAGCGCGTCGTATACGTCGGCCACCGAAACCACCTGCGCGGCAATGGGGATCTCGTCGCCCTTAAGACCGTCGGGATAGCCCTTGCCGTCCCAGCGCTCGTGATGCCAACGCGCAATCTGGTACGCATATTCCATAAGCGCATTGCCGGCGTGATGGCTACCCAGCTCACGCAGCATGTCGGCGCCGATCGTGGTATGCGTCTTCATAATCTCGAACTCCTCGGGCGTAAGGCGTCCGGGCTTGTTGAGAATCGCATCGTCAATCGACATCTTGCCGATATCGTGCAGCGCCGAAGCCAGGGCAATCGTGGAGCGCTCCTCATTGTCGAGGGAGATGGTGCCACTACGCTGGACCAGACAGCCAAGCAGCAGCTCGGTCAGCTTCTCGATGTTCGTAACGTGCCTGCCGCTCTCGCCGTTGCGAAGCTCCATGACGCCGGCCATGATGTCGATGAGCATGCGACTGTTCTTGACACGCTCGTTGTACTGCTGGGACAGCAGGTTCGTCAGGCGGCGCTGTTTGGCGTATAGGCGGATGGTGTTGCTTACGCGGCGGCGCACGACACGGGAGTCAAACGGGCGGTTGATATAGTCCGAGGCGCCCAGCTCGTACGCGCGCAGAACCATATCATCGGAATCTTCGCTCGAAATCATGATGGCGGGCAGATTGTCACTAACCGATCGGCGCGACAGATCGGCCAGCACCTCAAAGCCGCTTACGCCCGGCATGACAATATCCAGCAGCACGAGCGACAACTCATCGCCATAGCGGTCGACCATGTCGAGCGCCGCACGACCGTTATCGGCCTCGAGGATGCAATACTCGTCCTTGAGCATCTCGTTGAGAATGACTCGGTTCATCTCGGAGTCATCGACAATAAGCACCAAAGGCTTTTCGCTTTGGAAGGCCTCGATGGAATCGGCATCGGTCACGACCGTACCGGCTTTTGCCTTAGCGCGGCTCAATAACTGGACAGCGCGGCCAACGCCCTCATCGACCGTCTCGCCATGAATGCGAACGCCACCAACACATGCCGTCAAGCTCACGTACTCATGGCCCGGAACAATCGTGGAACGAACGGCATCGGACACCTGATGCAGGCGACGGGTGAAGTCATCGGAGGGAATATTGGGCATGACGACCACAAACTTGTCGCAGCCATAGCGCACAAGCTCGTCAGTCGAACGAATTCCGCTGCGTATGGCTGTCGCCACAGCACCGAGTGCAAGGTCGCCGGCATGACGACCACACGTATCGTTGAAGACCCTAAAATCATCAAGGTCGATCACCGCCACGCCGGCATTCATACGGGCGCTTCGGAGCTTTTCCTCGTAATACCGGCGATTGTGCACACTCGTCAGCACGTCGGTGTAGACAAGGTCCTCTTCTGCAGCCTCTTGCTCATCGATCGGACGCACCATCAGCAGGACATGAGGCTTGCCCTCCACCATCAGAGAACGCAGGCGAGCGCGATACTCGACACCGTCGTTTAGCAGGCGCTCCGATATCTCATCGGAACCTGCCAAGGCCTCAAGACTCGACTGACGTAAACAAGGGCAGCGATCGCCGGCGAGCAAGCAGTTAGGCTCGCTCTTAATCTGGTCGGCCGACAGCAAACGCACCACGGGGTAGGTCTTCGCGACGCGGGCGACCTCGGCGGCAGCCTCCTCGCCGGTTAGATTGACCTCGTGATCATTGAGCATATGGGGCCCTTCCTATCGTTACGCACGGCAACGGTGCATATCAATTGGTACAAGGGTAGCATCTAACAGCTGAAGGCAAACGCGCGATTATCGTTACATTTTTATGACCTGGCAAACGGCGGTAATGGAGCCGCGGGCGCGCGGTTATGGGCGCATTCGTTAACAATGACGAAACGCTAACAGTCCCCCTCCCCGCAGGTCATCGAGCGTGCTAACGCTCCAAGATATCGCGAACGGCGTTTGCCGCCGTAACGGGACGATCGCGCAGACCGTTATGCGCGCCCGGGATCATCACAAGGGGGCAATTGAGATATTCGGCAGCCGCTCGCGTGCCAGCCTCGCGGGGCGTATCGACCGAAAGCTCGCCCAAAAACACAGCCGACACCGCCTTTGACGCGCAGGCGCGCTCCCAGTCGGGAGCATATGTCATATTTGTTCCGTATTCATTGGCCATGAAGCAACGACCATTGCGCAGGGCATGTTTGGCTTCCGCCTTAGTCGTCCCAGGAGCCTCGGGGTCCAAGTCGCCGAGGGCTCCCAAGAAAAGCCGGAGCGCCCTTGAAACCTTTCCAGCCGCAATCATATCGAGCAAAACCGGAGCTGCGCCCATGCCGACGCCTTCGGCCGACACAGCCGGCTCGTGCAGAATCGCACGGGCGACGAGATGGGGTTCGGCGCGAAGAAGCTCCAGCGCCACCAACGTACCGGCGCTGTGCGCAAGCACATTTGTCGGAGCGCCGACGTGTTCGATCACGGCCTGCAGGTCGGCGGCCTGAGCGGCAAGATCATAGCTGCCGTCTGCCGCTTCGCTGCTGTCACCACAGCCGCGGCGGTCGTAGGCAATTACGCGGTAGTTGCGGCTGAGCTCACAAGCGATACCGTCGAAAAATGTGCCGTCGACACAAGCGCCGTGCACGCACACCAAGGCAGGAGCATCAGGCGACACATCCGGGCCGGCATATTCGCGACAGGCAATCGTGGTGCCCGCATTCTCGACCGTAAAATCCATGTTGTGCCCCCATCATCAATGCTCATCCAGTTGCACGTCGGTGCGGTTGGATGGACCCGCATTGCCTTACGCCTTGTTAACAGATTAACTGTACCCGACCCGAGGCTTTTCATGGCACGGCATAATGAGCGACGTGAAAAAACGAAACTTGTAAAGCAAGAGCCCGCACCTTGCTTTGGAGCCGATGCTATGCTTAGGCACAATTGTCTTGAGGAGCACATGCCTATGTCTACGTTTTTGAATGCCAGCCCCATCTTTGGGCCCGTTCGCAGCCGTCGCCTTGGTCTCTCGCTCGGCGTCAACATGATGCCGGCCAGCGGCAAAATCTGCACGTTCGACTGCATTTACTGCGAAAACGGCCTCAACGCCGAGCGCCCCTGTCATGAGCCGTACAACACAGCTGCCGTGGTACTCGACGCGCTCGAGGAAAAGCTGCGCGAGATGGCAGCCGAGGGCGAGCTCCCCGATGTGATCACCTTCGCAGGCAACGGCGAGCCCACCGCCGCACCGGAGTTTCCGCAGGCCATCGCCGGCGCCGTCGCGCTGCGCGACGAGCTTGCCCCAAACTCCAAGATCGCCGTGCTTTCCAACGGCACGCGCGCCGACCGTCCCGAGGTGCACGACGCGCTCATGATGGTCGACGACAACATTCTTAAGCTCGATACCGTCGACCCGGCGTTTATCCAGCTGCTCGACCAGCCTGTTGGCCCCTACGACGTCGAGCACCAGATCGAGACGTTCGCAAGCTTTGACGGTCACGTTATTATCCAGACGATCTTTTTGACCGGCGAGTATCAGGGCAAGCCCATCGACAACACCGGCGAGGAGTACGTTGTCCCCTGGCTCGCGGCGCTCGAGCGCATTCGTCCGCAGGAGGCGACCATCTACACGGTGGCGCGCGAGACACCGGTCGCAGGCCTTGCCAAAGCAGCACCCGAGGTGCTTGACGCCATTGCCGCGCGCGTCCAAGCCCTCGGCATTCCCTGCCAGGTGAGCTACTAGCAAAGCCACGCAGCAGCCAGTGTCCGCCATCCCACTCCATCAGTTGCGGTGATATAGTTCCTGTTTATGCTGTTAAACCGCTTAGATCGGAACTATATCACCGCAACTTTTATGGACGCGTGGGTGGGCTATACTAGCTGCGGATGAAAGGAAGTTAGCCATGTATGACAAAGGACCCGTGCCTGGCCGCAACGACGCTTGCTGGTGCGGCAGCGGCAAAAAATACAAGAAATGCCACAGTGCCTTTGATGAGCGCCTCGAGCGCTTGTGGGAAGAGGGCTGGGAGGTTCTGCCCCGCACACTCTACAAGACGCCCGCCGACATCGAGGGCATCAAGCGCTCCGCTGCCATCAACGTGGGCGTGCTCGACTACGTAGGCGAGCATATCGCCGCAGGCATGACCACCAACCAGATCGACCAGATGATCTACGACTACACCGTCGAGCACGGTGGCACGCCGGCCGATCTCAACTACGAGGGCTATCCCAAGAGCGTGTGCACCTCAATCAACGACGTGGTCTGTCACGGTATCCCCTGCGATACGGATGTGCTGCACGAAGGCGACATCATCAACGTGGATTGCTCCACGATCTTGGACGGCTACTTTAGCGACTCGAGCCGCATGTTCTGCATCGGCGAGGTCTCGGCCGAGCGCCAACGCCTGGTCGACGTCACCCGCGCCAGCGTGGAGGCGGGTCTGGCGGCCGTCAAGCCATGGCTACCGCTGTCCGTTATGGCCGAGGCCGTGCAAAAGACCGTCGAGGACGCCGGCTTTAGCGTGGTGCGCGAGTACGGCGGACACGGCATTGGCAAGGAGTTCCACGAGGACCCGTTTGTGGGCTTTACCACCGAGGCACCCGATGTGGACACCATCATGGCCCCGGGCATGGTCTTTACCATCGAGCCCATGGTCAATGCCGGAGCGCCCGACATCAAGATTAGCAAGGGTGACGGTTGGTGTGTGCGCACCAAGGACGGCAGCGATTCGGCCCAGTGCGAGGTACAGCTCGTGGTGACCGAGGACGGTTACGAGCTGCTGAGCTGGTAGCCGTGGATGCGCCGGATGCTGACGGGCACGCTCGTCTTGCATCCGGCGTTTTTTAGCGTTTTGCCTGATATAACCTGCCAAAATAAACCTGTCCCTTTTTGGCAGGTCGAGCGGAGAGGACTGCTTGTGAACATCCTGGTTTTGCTGCCCGTCAACGACCGTCATCGCGTAATTCTTGAGTCGAGCGCTCCGGGCGAGGACTTTATCTACACGAGCGCCGACGCCGCCACGCGCGAGCAGGTCGCCGATGCCGACGTGATCCTGGGCAACATCGACCCTGACATGCTCACGGCATGCGAGTATCTCCAGCTGTTGCAATTGCAGACCGCCGGCTATGACGACTACCTTGCTGCCGGCACCGTGCCGGCTGACGTCAAGCTGTCTTGCTCGATCGGCGCCTACGGTCAGGCCGTAAGCGAGCACATGTTTGCCATGGTCCTTTCCATGATGAAGCACCTGCCCGGCTATCACGACTTGCAGCGCGAGCATCGCTGGGAGGATTTGGGACCGGTCACCTCGCTCAAAAGCGCCAATGTGCTGGTGCTGGGCGCGGGCGATATCGGCGGCCACTTCGCCACGCTCTGCCGCAACATGGGCGCGCACGTCCGCGGCATCAAGCGCCATCCGCTCGTCTACCCCATTGTATTTGAGGACATGGACGGCATGGATGCCCTGTCTGAGCGCCTGGCCGAGGCCGATGTCGTCGCATCCTTTATGCCGAGCACACCCGAGACCCGCGGCCTGGCGAACGCCGAGTTCTTCGCCGCGATGAAGCCGGGCGCCTTCTTTGCCAACGGCGGCCGCGGCGATTTTGTGGTCGCCGACGACTTGGTTGCCGCTCTGGAGTCGGGACATCTCGCCGGCGCCGCGGTCGACGTCACCGATCCCGAGCCACTGCCTGCGACAAACCCCCTGTGGGATGCGCCCAACATGCTCATCACGCCGCACGTCTCGGGCTGGTTCCACCTGGCAGCCACGCTCAACAACGTGGTCGACATCGCCGCGGAGAATCTGCGTCACCTGCAAGCCGGCGAGACCCTGCGTTGCTGGATTGAGCATTAGGTTGTTCCGGCGTTTTACCAAACGCCGGAACCCCTCGACGCTGCGAGCCCGCCAGAGCGGCAATCTGCCTTTCAATCGTCGGGCATGACCAGAAGGTCAATGCCC
This sequence comes from Collinsella aerofaciens, assembly GCF_020709435.1. Classification (GTDB taxonomy): domain Bacteria; phylum Actinomycetota; class Coriobacteriia; order Coriobacteriales; family Coriobacteriaceae; genus Collinsella; species Collinsella aerofaciens_AU. The sequence goes on along the minus strand of NZ_JAJFDP010000010.1, from coordinate 5,870 downwards.
TCCTCTTTCACGTCACCTTGCTCGCTCTGGCGGGCTCTCGCTGACTTTTGTCCGACCTGCGGCATTCTCCCTTTTTGGTGCAATGGGGTCAGGTTAGTTTGCACCATTACGTTGGTTTTGCCTGCGATACTTTTGTCAAAGTGATATCAGGCATTCATCTGGCGTTTTCGACGTTTCGCCTATTAGAGCCAGTCCATCTCCTTACCATAATGGTCCGAATAGGCGCTACGCTTGAGTTCTTCATCGCTCGCTGGCCACGCGTTGGACACGTCGATTCCCGATTCATGGCAAGCGGTGGCGAACAGCTTCGACCCCTGATCGATTAGTTGAGACCTGCCCTCGGTCTTCTCGTCTTCGGCTTGCATTTAGAGCTCCACGCTTTCGGCGCCGTTGATGGTTAGGTTGCGCTCGTAGAACGCGGTGAGAGCGCGGATGGCGTACATCACGTCGCGTACGCCGCCGGTCTCGTAGCTCGAGTGCATGGCAAGCTGCGGCAGGCCCACGTCCACAGCATGCATGCTCGCCTGCATATTGGACAGATTGCCGAGCGTGGAGCCGCCGGCCATATCGCTCTTGTTGGCGAAGGCCTGCGTGGGCACGTCGGCGTCATCGCAGATGGCCTGGAACACCGCGCGGCTAAAGGCATCGGTGCAGTAGTGCTGGTTGGCGGCTTCCTTGATGACGATACCGCCGTTGAGCACCACCTGATTGCGGGCATCGCACTTCTCGGCGTGGTTGGGGTGCACGGCATGTGCGTTGTCGCAGCTTACAAGCATCGAGGCAGCAAGTGCGCGATGGTACGACTCGTCGTCAAAACCCAGCGATCCGTTGATGCGGCACAGCGCGTCGGCCAAGAAGGTCGACATGGCACCCTGCTTGGTCTCGGAGCCAACCTCCTCGTTATCGAAGCAGCAGAAGACCGAGACGTCGTGCGCGTTTTCGGCGCCCAAAAATGCCTGTAGCGAGGTATAGACACAGGCCAGGTCGTCGAGCTTGGGCGTCGAGATAAACTCATCGGCCCAGCCCCAAATGCGCGCATCCTGACGATTGACCAGGAACAGATCGCGGCCCAGAATCTGCTCGGGCTCAACGTCCAGCTCGTCGGCGATCAGGGCATCGAAGTCACCCTGCTTAAGCTCGCCGGCGCTGATGAGCGGGCACAGGTCAACAGCTCGGTTGGGCGCAAAGCCCTCGTTAACGCCGCGGTTCATATGGATGGCAAGGCTCGGGATAATCGCGACTTCGCGCTCGGTGGCAAGCAGGCGGCTCTCAATACGGTCGCCTTCGCGTACCAACACGCGGCCCGCGAGCGCCAGCGGGCGGTCGAACCAGGTGTAGTCGATCATGCCGCCGTAGGCCTCGGTGTTCAGGCGCAGCGTCTCGCCTGCGCCGTCGAGCTCGGGCACGGCCTTGACCTTAAACGTCGGCGAATCGCTGTGCGACGCCGTGAGCTGAAAATGATAGTCACCGGCAACGCCGTCCTCGCCCCACGTCGCGGTCAGGTCCTCGCCCACCTTAAAGGCAATAACGCTCGAGGTATTGCGCTGCGTGTAATAACGCCCGCCCGGCTCGATGTCCCACGCCGCGTTCTCGGGCAGGTAGGTAAAGCCCGCCTCGTCGAGCTCGGCCATAATGGTCGCCGCCGTATGGAACATGCTGGGACATGCCTCGATAAAGTCGATGAGGTCGTTGGCGGCCTCGATATCGTCGGCCGTCACATGCGCGCGCTCGGGCGTTTCCTGATCCGTCATGCTCTCCCCTTTCGCTGGGTTGATGGTCCCCTCCAGCATACCCCGCCACGCCAGCGCCGCACTCTTCATTCCATGTTTAATCCCGCGCCGCTCACCAAGTTGAGCCATCATGCCCGCGCTCCTTTTGCGACAATTACGCTAACAGGACGAGAGGAGCCGTCATGAAGCCACGTAACATTGCCATCGCCTGCGGTGTCGCGGGAGTCGCCGTCGGCCTTGCCGCTGCCACCGGTATCGTTTACCGCAAGCAAATCAAGTCCGCCGCGTCGCTCAAACGCTTGACCGGCTACGCGGATAGCTATGACCTGTACGCAATCGACATCGCCTACGACTACGATCTTGATCGCATCATCGCCGCTGGCGTGCGCGACGACCAGGCCTACATCGATGCCGTGGTGGCGCAGGTGCTGCCCGGTGTGCCGGTACATGTCCAGGCGCCCCAGTTTGCCTGCAGCGCTTTTGTCGCCGTAGATGCCGAAGGCCGCGTGCGCACCGGTCGCAATTACGACTTTAAGGACGACACCTCGGCGCTGCTGGTGCGCAATCACCCACGCGACGGCTATGCCTCCATCGGGTTTGCCGCCCTTAACAACCTGGGCGATAACACTCCGCTTGACTCCGTCGGCGGACGCGCCGCCGCACTCATGGGCCCGTTTGCCCAGCTCGACGGTGTTAACGAATGCGGCGTGTCCATTGCCGTACTCACTCTGGACTCCAAGCCCTGTGACCAGGACACGCAGCGCCCCGTCATCAATACCTCGCTCGCCATCCGCCTGGTGCTCGACCGTGCCGCCACCACGCAAGAAGCTGTCGACCTGCTTTCCGCCTACGACATGCACGCCATGGCAGGACGCGATTACCACTTCTTTATCAACGACGCCGCCGGTGACGCGCGCGTAGTAGAGTGGGATCCGCGCGATCCGGACCGTGCTTTCAAAGCGACTCCTGTACGCCAGGTTACGAACTTCTACGCCTGCTATGGCGACGAAGTGCTGCCCAACCAAAAGAATGGCGAGCTGGGCCATGGTAAAGAGCGCGCCGTCGCAATCGCCGATGTCCTTGACGCCCATGTCGGTGCCCAGGACGAAACGATTGTCTGGAAAGCCCTGCGTGCCGCAGCGCAAGAACCCAATCCGGAAGACATCACCAGCAATACGCAATGGTCGGTCGTCTTTGACAATACCGAACCCGCCGCCGCCATTACGCTGCGCCGCCACTGGGGCGACGTCGACGCCTTCGCACTGTAAGGACCCAGGCTCGTCGACCTTACGCTCGCCTGACGTTGTTTACATTTCTATACGCTTGAGCTAACACGTTTTACCCCCGTATCAACAGTGTGCGGGGGTAAACTTATGCGCATGTTATAACTTGCCCGGAAGGATTCATCATGCTTAGGATCGGTCTTCTTACCAGTGGCGGCGACTGCCAGGCGCTCAACGCCACCATGCGCGGCATTGTCAAAACGCTTATGACCAATAGCGAAGAGCCTATTGAGATCTATGGTTTTGAGGACGGCTACCAGGGCCTTATCTACAGCCGGTTCCGCGTCATGACGCCCGCCGATTTTAGCGGCATCCTTACCCGTGGCGGCACCATCCTGGGCACGAGCCGTACGCCGTTCAAGCGCCTGGATATTCCCGAGGCCGACGGCGTCGAGAAGGTGCCGGCAATGGTCCACACCTATCATAAGCTGCAGCTCGACTGCCTGTTTATGCTGGGCGGCAACGGCTCCACCAAGACCGCCAACCGTCTGCGCGAAGAGGGCCTCAACGTTATCGCCCTGCCTAAGACCATCGATAACGACACCTGGGGCACCGAGCTGACGTTTGGCTTTACGAGCGCCATCGACGTCGCCACCAAGTGCATCGACGACATTCACACCACCGCTTCGAGTCACGGCCGCGTGTTCGTTATCGAGATCATGGGCCACAAGGTTGGCTGGATCCCGCTATACGCCGGCGTCGCGGGCGGCGCGGATGTCATCTTGATTCCCGAGATCCCCTACGACATGGATAACGTCATCAAGACCATCGAGCATCGCATGGAGACCGGCAGCCGCTTTACCATCGTGGCCGTCGCCGAGGGCGCTATCTCCAAGGAGGACGCGGCGCTGTCCAAGAAGGAGTACAAGAAGAAACTCGCCGAGCGCACGAGTCCGTCGATTGTCTACGACATCGCCAAGGAGATTGAGACCAAGACCGGTCGCGAGACCCGCGTCGCCATCCCCGGCCACACGCAGCGCGGCGGTCAGCCCGATGCCCAGGACCGCATCTTTGCGACCCAGTGCGGCGTCGAGGCGGCGCTCGGCTGCCTGCGCGGCGAGTTTGGCTACATGATTGCCCTGCGCGATGGCAAGATGTGCCACATGCCGCTCGAGGATGTCGCCGGCAAGCTCAAGTATGTCGATCCCCAGAGCGACCTGGTACGCGAGGCCAAGGCGTTGGGCATCAGCTTCGGCGACGAATAGCCTCGGCCGAAATCCATCCCATCGGGCCCTCCGACCCCGCCCGACGTATTTCGATTTGGCTCCTCCCTTGACTCCGTCAAAGGTCGCCAATCGAAATCGTCGGGCGGGGTCGGAGGGCCCTTCGTTTACATACTCGCCGAGGCTATTCGCCTTCTTGCTACAGGTGCCTAGCCTGAAATTAAGTTGCGGTGAAATAGTTCCAGCTTAGCCCTCAAATGGCTGAATCTAGAAACTATTCCACCGCAACTTACTGAGTGGGGGCTCTTGGCCGCTACTTGCACTGACATTTGTCCTGAAATGGCTGGTCGTTAGGGGTTGCTACCGGTAGTTGCGGTAGGGTTGGAGCAGATTCTAACTAGAAATGGTGGTCGCTACCGGTTGTTCTCGGCATACTCGGCTCATTCGATTCGACCATCAAACGAAAGGAACCACCATGGATCTTGCGATGGCGCAGCGCCTCGTCGATCGCCGCAAAGCTGCCGGGCTTTCTCAGGAGGCGCTTGCCGCCCAGCTGGGTGTGAGTCGTCAGGCTGTCAGTAAATGGGAACGCAGCGAGTCCTCACCCGATACCGATAACCTCATTGCGCTCGCCGCGCTGTATGGCGTGTCGCTGGATGAGTTGTTGTATGGGGAAGCGGCTAGCGATGCCGATAGCTCAGAGGACGGCAGCACCGAAACGGTGGATGAGGCTAAAGAGGCCGAAGATTCTGCCGAGCACGCCGATTGCGGCGACAAACCACTTGTCGATATTTCCCTCGCGCGCGGCATCCACGTCATTGATCCCAATAAAGGCGAGGAAGTCCATGTTGGCTGGAACGGCATCCATGTGACCAACGAGCGCAAGGGCGAAGAGGTGCATGTGGGGCCGGACGGCGTGCATGTCGATACGCTTGAGGACGATGGACATAGCGTGCATACCGATGACGACGGCACCGTCACCATCGACGGCGAGACGTTCTCCAGCTGGAAGGAAGCACACGACAAGCTCGACCATCATGGCAAGCATTTCCACACCAAGGTCGGACGTACATGGAACAAATTCCCCTTCCCCGCGCTTGTCGCCCTCGCCTATCTGGTGCTCGGCATTGTCTACGGCACATGGGCTGCGGGACTCTTCCTCGTCTTTTTGATTCCCGTCTACTACGCATTTGGCGACTTTATCGACCAACGCCACTTATCTAAGCTGATCGATGTCGTCTATTCAGTCAGTGCCGAGGCATGGTTCCTCTACATGTGGCTCTGCCTGGAACAACCCCATCCCGCCTGGGTAATCCTCATCACCATCCCGGTCGTAAAAGCACTCATGCGCTGGTGCCGCAAACAATGGAAGCATCGCGAGCGAGCCTAAACCATCCCAGCCCGACAGCAGCACCCAACTAGTACTCCCCCGCCCATCCCCCCTAAGTTGCGGTGATATAGCTCCGGTTTTAGCCTTGAGTAGTCGAGTTTAGGAACTATTCCACCGCAACTTACGAATGGTCGGAGCGGCTACAGCACAAGCGTCGGCGTTCGTTTGATGGTCCGCCACGAAAAGGGCCTATCTACTACGTTTAACTCGATGGGGCCAACCATGACCGCCTTTTTCGAAAATCGACAGGCCTTCTACCTGCACTGATAATTGTCCTTGGGGGAAGCGGGCACTGCGGGGGCGC
>NZ_JAJFDP010000001.1:0-382494 GCF_020709435.1 Collinsella aerofaciens | reverse complement strand
TCACGGTGCTTATTTCCCAGTGATCACTCGGACCACTTCTTAGTGAACATCAACACTCGAGCCTGGACCAGGCATCGAGGATCTGTACGGAAGGCCGCTCGAGGGCTCGCCAGTGCCCTACGTCTGGCTCGACGCGACCTACGTCAAGGAGCCCACTCTTCTTCGAGATTGTTTTCCGCAAGATAGCCAAAGCAATATCATTCCAAAGGCGTATTTAAAACCCAGCCCCACTGGGGCGTAGCGGTAGTGTGGTAGTAGTTCAGCCATCAGACCAGTGATATCGTCCTAATAAATTTAACGGGTTAAAGGGCTAGCAAAAACCGATACATCATCTGCATTATGCATTACAAAATGATGCGTAACTACACACCACATCGAAATTAACCCAAATGGCTCGATAATGGAATTACGCTCTTCTGTAATGGAGTCCTCCGGCTGATTCTATTATCTGTTCTACATTATTAATACAAAACTATTCGACCACGACATAACAGCTGAAACAACATTACAGCCGGAGCAGGGATATCGCCTCCATTGACAAGCAAATGGCAACCCGCGATGAGAATCATCGGATTTGGTACCGATCCAGACCTCAGCAAGGGGTATAAGCAACGTTTGTATAAGGCAGATTTCCACTTTCCTCAACTAGCAACATTGAAGAACTAAAAGTAAACTGAATCAAATAATTGTATCAAGCTCAGTCATAATAATCCAACCGATTCTCAAGCTCTTTTTCGAGCAAGGCAATCCTTTGTGTAAGGCTTTTGATTGCCAAAACATGACGGCTCACCGCAACGCTAAGGGATAGAGAGATTGCAAGCAACAACACAATTGCACCCAGGAAGAGGAAATTGGCCGGGTTAACAAACCCAATAGCCGTGGAGCAATAAAAAATAAGCTGAGGGAATAAATCACAAAGCAAGGCCGCCATGCACATTAAAATCCAAAGCAAAGAATACTTAAGAAGCATCTTTCCTTTGGATACGAGTCGAAGAACATAAACGAGGAACCCACCAAAAAAGATGGCTGCCCCAATCCTTAGAAAAAAATTCATTATTGGTCTCCCCTATGGATCCAACACACAAGGACAATAGCAAGCGTAACTTTAATCATGTAGTAGACGGAAGAGAGAACCCCAATGGATGAACGCCCGCCCTGGCGCTCATTCATCTTTACAGGTGCCTCCATAACGGGGAGACCAAGCTTCATAGCCAAAGCTATCGATTCCGGCTCCGGATAATCATCAGGATAGCTCTTGCAGAATAAGTCGATGGCGTCTTTATTGCAGGCTCTAAAGCCAGAAGTGGGATCGGTGACCGCCTTACCTGTAAGCAACTTAAGCAAAAAAGAGAGCCACCTGATTCCAACACGACGCATAAAGGTTGATTGGAAACCGTCGGTCTCGACCAAGAATCGAGAGCCTATCGCCAGACTCGCCCCACCCTCAATCAGCTTAACAAGCTCAGGTATATAAGAAGGATCATGTTGGCCATCGCCGTCAACCTGAATGTCAATATCATAACCAAATCTCTGAGCATACTTATGCCCCGCCTGGACCGCCCCACCGATACCAAGGTTCTGTGGGAGATCCAATATGTTGACATCATGCTCTCGACAAAGCCTAAGTGTCCCATCCTGTGAGCCGTCGTTAATTACGACATAGTCATATCCAGCAGCCTTAATAGAAGCAACGGTATTGAGAATGCATTCCTGCTCGTTATAAGCGGGAATAATTACCAGAACACGCGGATATCCTTTTGAATCTTTTGTTAAAGCAAATGACAATCGAGTTTCATCCATTCCAAATAATAGTTGGCCCTTAGCGACGCTCGAAGAAAATGCGGCCCTTACAGTCCAACGCACTGTCTAGTAATGAATAAAGTTTACAGCATCCGGACTAACCATCGCGAAGTTACATCTCAAGCTTGGATATTTAGTTTGCACGGCTGGCATACAGCTGACGTTCACCTGGAGCCCCCATCTGCCATCGCGAGATACAAATCCGCTGCGGCTCTCGCCCAATTGCGCGGTGCATAAGACTTCGACGCCATTCTAATCGGACAAAACTGCTCCAACTATCCCCCCCATCCCAACGATAGCCTTAATCTTTGGCACTAGCTTAAGGAAACGCGGTCTGGGTTGATACAGGCGAGGCCAACATGCAGCAGCGACGCGACGCCGGACGCTAGCAATAAATAGGCGCCGAGACCCATGTCGGCCCCAAAGCCAGGCGCAATAACAGCGGCGTGCTTCTTGATATTCAGCGGTGCTCAAGCGAGCAAATATTCATGAAATAGGAGGAATCGACAATACCAAAATCGGCACTTATATCCAACTTCACGCAAAAGCCGAACAAAAGCCCTTGATTATCAACTTCATCCGAACAAAAGCCAGCCAAGTATCACTTAGCAAATACAAAACGCCTTCTCGACATCCATAGCAGTGGCATCCCAGTTATATCGATTTTCAACAAGCGCCCTAGAGTTTCGAGACTGAAGAGAAAGCAGCTTTCGATCATCAAAAAGCCTGCATAATGCCGAAACCACCTCATCAGATGCCATGGACCGAATTATTGTGCCGTAGCTATCATCTAAGATAAGCTCGCGTGCCCCGCCCACGTCTGTTACCACTGCAGGCGTTCCGCAGGCTGAAGCTTCAAGAAGTACCGTTGAAAAGCCTTCGGAACGAGTTGGAAGACAAAGCACATCTGCTTGCTGAAGTAAGGAGGAAATATCCTCTGTGTTACATCTCCCAAGCCAAAACAAGTTAGACGAACAAGCTTCCTTGACCTCATTAGCCAGCGGACCATCCCCTGCAAGAACAAAACAAATATCACGCTTGGTAATATCTTTTGTGCGAGCCGCCTCAATAATTGAATAAATTCCCTTTTCAGGAATAAGCCGCCCGACAAAAGCTACAACCAAAGATGACTGAGGGATACCTAATTCAGATCGGAAATCTCTCCCCGAAGAAATACTCCTATAGAATGAGGCATTGATTGAGTTTGAAATTACGCCTTTTGCAGTGATATTAAAGTGCTGAAGCCATTCAACACTTTTAGAAGAAATCCCATAGAAATCAGGTTCAAACGACTTTACGCGATCAGTAATCCAATCTTCATATCGGCGAACAAAATAATCAAGAAATGGCTGATTGAAAGAGAGATACGCTGAGCCGTGGTCGAGAACAACAGCCTTAGCACTATGATCCGCAGCAAACTTCAGCCCTTCGAGCGAGAGAGGGAAAAGTCTCGTGTTTATCAGAACACCATTCCACTCATAATCATCAAGGGTTTGCAGGAGTCGGTAATAATCACTGGTTTTTTTGGGAAGAGGAAGTCTTCCATCAAGTAACGGAATGCAAGGAAGACGAATTACCTCCAGGCCGTTTTCGACTGAATGACCGACTCCCACGCGCATCGAATCATTAGTAACGATAACCACCCTATCGCCGCGTGCAGTCAAGGCGTGAGCGAGACCATCGACAAAATTACCAATTCCACTAAGTTGCGGGTGATAATGGTGAGTGAAAATACAAATAGAGGAGCTCATCACATAACCTCATCTGATATAGATGTCATATCCTTAATTCTGTGCCGTCCAGACTTCCCCATCTCCAAAGTCGAGCAAGAGCGGAAGATGGGTATGTCGATTATCCGGTGACGGTATTTTTTTCCAATCGCCATACATCGTTGTAAGATATTTATCCGTCATACGAGGAACAGGGAATTCACTGCCTTCGAAAACCGCACTGCTCAGAGGGAAAATCTCTGAAATAGGCACTGGCGCCATATTCGGCCAGCTTAACGTCAGACAGTAATCAGAGACCTCACCCGTATTTGAGTCGGCAATACAGGAATCGAACAAATCCTGGTAAGAGCATGCGCCTCGAGAAACCAGTTGTTCCACCACGTGCATAGCAGAACAACCAATTTGCTCGAGTTGACCAAGGAACCCTTTATGAGGGACAACAATGGAAGAAGAATGATATAAATAGGCTCTTTTCTGTGCAATTGATGCAGTTCGGACTTGCTTTGCACGAAGGCGTTTATCTGTATAGAGCTGGTCATATGGAAAGATGTCGACAAAAATGCCCATCGAACTGGAAGCCTCTCGAGCCTCTTGATTCTCGAAGCGAGTTCCATCGCGATACACCTTAGCAAACATCGCAGCATAGCCAGTAGTATTCCGCGATGTATGGAGCGAATATCCTTCCGGTAACCCACCCTCGGCTAAAGAGCAAAAGCGGTCATAATCTGAACGCATCATTCCGATATCTATATCATCATCCCAAGGGATAAACCCCCTATGACGCATTGCTCCTAAACATGTTCCACCGTCAAGCCACCACCTGATGCCGTGCTTAGAGCAGAATGCGGCGACAACCTGAAGGATATCCAATTCAGTGTTTTGAAGCTTTAATAGCGCGTGAGCTTTAGACATCATCGGCCTATCTCTTTTCCCCGAACCATTGTTGCGTCTGTTTCCCCAAAACAGAAGACTGATAAATAAGGCAAATGGCATTGGATATAAGCGCCGATACAGTAGGGCCATTTAAGCCAAACAGCATTTGCGCAGGAGCCATAACAGCGACAGCACTAATTAAGGACAGCATGCTGCCAACAAATACCCCTCGGTAATTATCAAGAGAAACCAACAAATCGTTGACAAACCAAGCGATGCCAGTCAAAAAGGCACAAGCCAACATAGGCTGAAGGAGATCGGTATGTTTAGCTATTCCAGCGCCATAAAACAGTGACAGCAATAATTTACCGAAAAAGAAAAGGGCAACTGAAGATATGACACCGACAAAAAAGATGCCAGCAAGTATTTTACCTATGAGCGAAAAAAAGGACTTTTCTCTAGAATGGTAACGCTCTACTAGATAACCTAATAAAGGATTATAAATATAGGTCGCACCCATTTGGATAATTGCCACAGGTGCAGCAACTGATGCATAAATACCCAGAGCAGAATCTCCGAATGAATAAGATAAATACTGCCTGGGAATATTCGGCGCCGCAGAAGCAGCAATGCCGCCCAGAACGATGGGCAAACAGCTACATAGGAAGGCTCTGACCTTCGCTCGGCTAATTCCAAGCTTGATTGCAGAAATCCGATTTGATCTTGGATAATCGTAAATAACTCCGATGCCTATTGTCACTACCGTCATAAGCAACAGTGCACCTTCGAGGCTATTAAAAAATCCAAAGACAAGAATGAATGAAAGGAGAGAGCCGATGCCCTGCATTATGAGGGATTTCCCAATATAGTCCATCCTATGACCAACCTGATCATTAGCATGCATGACATCAATGACTAAGCCAGCGGTTTTATAGAGAGCATACAGAAGAATAGCGGGCACCGTACCAATACGACACGTTGCAATGGAATAGACGGCTAACATTGCAAACGCTATAAAAGTAGTAAAGAAACGAAAAGTCAGGTATTCACCAGCAGAGTTTTTCCTTTCAACATCTGCAATTTGCACCGTGTACATCCTGTATTGGGCTAATTGAGAAAACATGTTGAAAATAGACATAGCCAGCGAATAAATGCCTGCAGCACTATATCCATCAGACAGCCGAACGACCAAAATGGTGATAAGCCACTGACAGCCTAAATTAGTCAACGAACCGACGGTATTCCAGAACATATTATGTTTAATCGAAAGAGTCTTCTCTGTGGCCTTCACAAATATAAGCGCCCTTCTAAACCTGTCGAAATGAGGATACGGAGCTATCTCGCAGCTTTAAGTTCTTTTAAAATCAAAATAAACAGCCAATTCGGCATAAGACGTATAATGATATCTGCTTTAGCGATAGACGGGCAAGCTCGTCGGTATTTAAGTAAACCAATTATGGAGCGCCGCTCCCTTGCTTCAGCGAACCCCAATATTTCCTTTAGATGCGGTGAATCGGGAAATCTATCGGCAAATCGCCTAGCAGTATCAACCCTGTTTTTAACTCTTGTCGAATACCAATCATCTTTTGAAGAAACACCTGCAAGGAATCCAGTTTCGTTACCACCATGTCGACGATACTTAACCAAAGGAGTCATAGTAAAGCTGCACTTCCCCAGTTCACTGCAACCCAATGTCAACCACAAGTCATGTGCAGTCGATTCCGGAAAGGGAATCATCGACTTCGCCGCACTCGCATCTAACATGAGAGCCATACCAATGCCGTAACATACGCTTGCGGCCTGTACAGTAATATCCTCTCCAGAGCACCAATTTACTTCCGGCGAATTAGGATGAGCTTTCCTATAACTCTTTACCAGAATATTTCCGTTTTCGTCAATTACCGATCTATCACAAACATCTAGAATTGAGCCTTCTTCTAGCATATGGTTGAGCGAAACTTCAACTCTATTAGGCTCCCAAATATCATCCTGATCGCAAAGTACTACGTAATCCCCTTCCGCCAAGGAGAGCAGCGCCTCGAACGATTTGACATAACCGAGATTATTATCACCGTGATAATACCGATAGGCGTTTTTCGTTATATGCGCTTGGATAAACCGCTCTAATGAATCCGATTCAGGGCAGTCATTTCTAACTAGAAGCGTAAGCGGAAACGTTTGTTTATCAATCGAATCAAGTTGTTCCGCGAAAAACTTAAGATCGGGTTTATAAGCTGAGAGAAGTACGCATACGCCAATATCATTTCCCATTTCTATTTCCAAAAATCCTCCCAAATTCATTGCTTAAAGATTATCAAAGCACCCTCAGTTAAAAGAAACTCTTTTAAAAATAGAGTATTTATCCCTGTCTCTTAAAACGAGTGCCTAATATCAATAAGTAACAACCTTTGTTCCATAAGGAATGTTATCGTAAATCCATTTTGCATTCTGAATCTCAAGGCGTACGCATCCAGCAGAGGATGGAACGCCCATCGTGGGATCCATCACGCGGTTGCTGTTGACGTAGTAGGGTGAGGAATGGAATAAGTAATCACCATAGAACTGCGTGTAGTAATAGCAAGTATATCCATGCCCAAAGGAGTATCCCTTACCGTAGACTTGATACTCCCCTATCACCGTAGGCGTGCTAGCTTTTCCCGTCGAACATACATATCGACGGTTTAAGGACCAGTTATTCCAGGATCCAGTGTAAATACTCGTAACGCAACGTGACGTATCGACAAGTATCAGCCAATTTGTATTGCTTGAATAACTTTGAGCCTTAGCATCCATATAGTCTGACACCCACGCGCCGTTAGCCATAAAGAAATTCCAGGATCCGTCCACAACGCGCCAGCCAGTAGCCATAGCTCCACTAGCATCAAGCCAATACCAGGTGGCGCCCAGATTGAGCCATCCTGTCTGCATATAACCAGACGAATTCAAGTAATACCAAGATCCGTTAACGGCAACCCAACCGGTTTTCATAGCATAAGTGGACGGATCTAAATAGAACCAGGAGCCATCCTTGTACAGCCAGCCAGATCGTGCATAGCCAGCGGTCTCATCAAAAAAGTACCATTTTCCGTTAACGTTCTTCCATCCAGCGCAGGGGGAGCCATCGGTTGAATCAGCATAGAACTTACAGCCTCCAAGCATCACAAACCCGTGAGCTTCGACCAATTCGCCATCGCCGTTTGATGTAAACAGTTTTCCATTACGCAATGCTCCACACAATGAGCAATCAGAACCAGCAAAAGCCTTAGATGGCTCATCCTGAACCGAGTCCTGGACATCTACCCATTCACGACAAGCAACAGCGCCTGAAGCTTTTGCATAATAGCTTTTCCCATTTACAGAAAAATGACCAAGAAGCATTTTACCGTCGGCGGCAGGATCGAGATAATAGTATTGACCACCGTCCTTCAGCCATTCAGTCTTTATAATGCCCGACGCTTGAGAAGGCTCAGCGTAATACCAGTCTCCATCGCTCATAAACCAGCCAAGTGACAACGCTCCCGTTGAAGAAAAATGATACCGGTTGGATCCGATGACATAAAAGCCGGTAGCCATTCTATTGTCATTTGCGACATCGAGCCAATACCAAACGCCATTCACCAAACGCCAGCCCGATGCAAGTGCGCCGGAACCGTCAGCGTAATACCAGTCCGTCCCATCAAACGCCCAACCAACAGTCATTGCGCCGGAATCCGATAAATAGTAACGAGACGAACCGACAGAAACGATTCCTCTAGACATAACACCATCATTGGCGGGATCAAGCCAATACCAGTTATTGCCAGTTTGAAGCCAGCCGGTTAAGACTTCACCATTGCTACCCCAATACCATAAACCGTTATCAAGGTACCATCCATTAATCAGTCCATAGGTTCCAAGAAGATAAGGGTGCCCATCAATAACACGTCGACCAGTAGCCATAGAACAGCTGTTAAGGGAGTCAAACCAGTACCATTGGTCTCCAATAAACTGCCAGCCACTTGCCAAAGCGCCTGACGGACCCGCGTAATACCACTTATTTTCAGTAAAAATCCAGCCGCAGCTCATTGCGCCGTCACGAGCGGGGTCCAAGTAGTACAGCAAGTCGTCAATATTCTGAATTCCGGTCAAACGACAGCCATCTAGATAGTAATACCAGGACAAACCGTTCCATTGCCATCCAGATAGTTGTTCTGTAGTCGACGGGTCATGGCTATCGACAACCTGTAGGCTCGAATCTTCCGTTGTTTTGCCGGCACAATCGCTGGAGTCTTGAGAGCAACCGCCACCGACCAATGCTCCCGGCCCTCCTGTCGAGTCGCGCTCTACGACACCGTTATCCGCCCCCTCTTCCACGGCATAAGCAGTGCAAGAAAATGCGGGGGCTGTAACTGAAAGTAAGGCGGAAAATAGCATCAAGCCAATTACTCGCCAGCAAATTCGATGATCAATCCGAGCATTCATTTCAAGCCCCCAACCGGTACCGACTGTCTTGCAGGGAATCTATTAAATAAACGGACGAGCTGCGCCGATTACATTTCCCCTTGCGCTAATAGGATGAATTCCGACACCTTGATGAGGCCAGGAATCAATCATCAAGCCGCCGCCAAGTGCAATTGCAATATGACCGCGGTAATAAATCACATCGCCGCGTTGAATCGAGCTCGTGCTCACGGGCATAAAGATATTGCTTCGATACCAATTCATGGAATTGTAGGTTTGGCTTGGATCCCAGCGATGGTTATAAGGGTTGTAAACACCCATATCCATGCCAGTAGCATAAAGGCACTGCAAGACAAAACCAGAGCAATCAACAGCTCCACCGGGAGCGGTAGACCAAGGCTCAATATATTGCGTACCGATATACTCATAGGCGCGCTGGATAAAGGCGTTCACGCAATCTTCCCGCGTTGCTTCGACAGAAATGCGAGAAGGGATCACATAGGTAAAGTATCCGGTGCAATAGCTAGGCAGCTGAACAGTCCAAGAACTGACCTGAGGATACTGGGATGGATTTTGCCAGCCAACTTTGTCGCACTGGCCATCGCTCCAGAAAATTCGGCGAACACCGTCGATGGTCCTTGCGCCCGTTGCCATAGCGCCGCTGCCGTCTAACCAATACCACTTACCCGAATCTTTAAGCCAGCCAACATGCATGCTTCCATTGGACTCAAGGTAATACCATGTTCCATTCAGGCATTTCCAACCAGTTGCCATTTTTCCGTCAGCGTTTAGGTAATACCATGAACCACCAGTAAAAACCCATCCGGTCTTCATCACGCCAGAATTGGCATCAAGCCAATACCAATCGCCGTCAATCTGCAGCCATCCAAGATGAATGGCACCCGTTCCGGGCTCAGCGTAAAACCTTGCAGTTCATCCTTTACCTGATCTCTGGAAGTCAGCACCAGGACGGGGATAGCAGTTTTATTCTTTAGCTCCTGGCAGATTTGAAAGCCACTGATCTCCGGCAAGTTCAGGTCTAAGATCACAAGGTCAGGGCGGAGGGCTGCCAGGAGCCGAGCGGCATCTTCAAACTCGGTAATTGCCTCCACAAGATAGCCGTCCTTTTGGAGCATATCGCAGAGTTCTTCCCGCATATAGACTTCATCTTCCACAACAGCAATTCTTTTCATGACAGCACCTCCTTCCAAATTATTCTTCTCTCTGCGGCTGCATCAGTGTCAGCAAATACCGATCACTGGAGCGCTTGACCACTCTCATATAAATATATTCTATCACGCAAAGTAGTAAAATCATAGCAGCAGATACAAGCAGCATTTCAGACACTGTCCCACGGGTTCGGGACGAGAGTATCCCTGTAAATAACGCCCTGACTCCAAACAGACTGCTGACAGCCGCAACCAATACAGGAAGTCCCATAAACCAGGTAATTTGCTTTCCAGCAGACTGGCAAAGGGTTTCGTAAGTAGCTCCCAGGCGGATCAGGGTCTGGTATCTGCGCCCGGTTTTCTGCTGACTCATCAGGAACTGAACACCCACGATGGTGTTGGCAACTACCAGGAAAACAATCGCAAGATAGAGGGTAATATAACTGGATGCTATGGTGTAGAAAAGCTGACGACCTATATTCTGAAGATAGCTTTCATATTCAATGCCAGTTTCGTCCAGCTTCTCGTTCAAATCCAAATATGCAGTCATAAGGCTATTTCCATCCAGAGCCTGCTCACTGAGCACCGCATTGACATAGGTATCATACATTCCCTGGCTATAATATAGGAATGCTTCATCCGGAAGAATCAATGCAAAGGACAAGGTTATAGAACGGTCCGTGACCAAATTCACAGACTGAACCTCTCCTGTAAGATGAATCGGACTACCATCCAGTTCCACCTTGGGCTGTCCGGCCAATACTTGGTTCAGCATTGCGGTACGACTTACCGTAGTAAACTCTGTATCAATATAGACAGCGGCCTCCTTTTCGCCTAATTGGAGAGCCGGTTTGCCGGACAATTCCAACAAACGATTATAGTCCGATAAACAAATCAAATATGGGTATGTGGCATAACCAAGATTGTTCAGAAGGACATCCCGGTCTTCCGACTGGGGCAGGCTCCGAAGAGAGTCCATAACAGCGTCCATGCTGTAGGCATTATCATAATCTTCTGTGGTGCGAATACGCCCAACCCTCATTTCAAAAAGCTCTGAAAATTGATTTTCCAAACCGTTTTCTTTCAGGGCTGCCTTTATATTCGGAAGAACCTGCGATGAATCTTCTGCAGTATGATCTTCAAAAGTATAGTCGATTACATGGCCAGAAGACAGGCTATTCGTTCCTGCAATTCCTACGCCCGCACCAAAACAACACAGCGCCGCCAGAATCAGCAGGGAGCTGATGGCCATGGAGGTTGACTGATGAATAACATTCTCCTGAATCTGCCGGAAGGTAAATACATGAAGCTGCTTATTTCCTTTTCCTTTCTTAACAATCAAAGCAATCAGCGCACGCATCCCATAGAAAAGCAGCATCGTACCAACTATGCCCAACAGCAAAGTCAGTCCCATCATACTTACCTTTGTCCATGCAATTCCCTGAATCGCCATGTAGTAAGCCACTGCCAACATCACACTTCCGCATATAGCAGCCAGTCCATAGATAACAGATGGCATTTGCTTTTTGGGGCGGTTCGTTGGCTGGGATAGCAAAGTACCGATCTCCTGGCGGCTGATTCGTCCACTCAAAATCAGAAGTGCCGTCAGCTTAATTGCCAGAAATCCTGCCAGCGTCCATTCAATTGCAGACCAGGATAAAGAAAACTGATGACCGATGATCCCCATGCCTACCAGCTTGGCGGTGACAAGACTGACAATTTCTGAAAGCACCACAGCCACAGGTAAGCCTATGAGCATGGCAAGAATACTGGTCAGGAAATCTTCCGCCAGAAGCATACCAAACAGTTTACTTCTACGCATCCCCAACATTAGATAAACACCAAGCTCATGCCGTCTGCGCTCGAACTGATACTTGCAGGCAAAATAGATCAAAAAGAACAGAATACCGAGGGTCATTCCATAAAACGCAGGAATCAGAAGCAGGAGTTTGTCAACTGCGTCACTCTCCATTTTCTGCAAAAAGAGCATCACATCTTGAGTGGAGATGGAAAGAATCATGTAAAAGGCAACAATAGAAATCACCAGGGAGCTGAAAAACAGACCGTTTTCCTTTCGGCTGCGGCGGCTGTTCCGAAGAATGAGATTAGAGAACATTTGCGCTGCCCCCTCCCAGTTGCGCCATCACCTTCAGGATGCGCCCGTAGAACTCCTGCTGGCTTTCGTCTCCACGCCGAAGCTCATGAAAGATCACGCCATCCTGGATGAACAGGATGCGCTTACAGAAGCTGGCGGCATTGGAATCATGGGTTACCATCAGGATCGTAGCTTGTTCGTCACGATTCAGGCCGGACAGCTTCTCCATAAGACTTCTTGCGTTCTTAGAATCCAGCGCACCCGTCGGTTCATCGGCAAGGATCATTTGGGGATGTAAGATCAGAGCCCTTGCTGCCGCAACACGCTGACGCTGGCCGCCGGACATCTTGGACGGAAACTTATCCAGAACATCAGTGATTTCCAGATAGTCAGCCAACTGCTTCAGCCGCTGGCTGCTTTCTGCTTCGGATACCCCATGCAAGGAAGTCGGGAGCAGGATGTTTTCCCTGCCAGTCAGGTTGTCCAGCAATTCAAAGTTCTGGAATAGATAACCAACTTTTTTGCCACGGTACTCTGCAAGAGCCTTTCCCCTGAGGGATTGCAGAGTATCGCCCTCCACCTGAATGCTTCCACCGGTGGGCTGAATCACAGTTGCAATACAGTTGAGAAGCGTGGATTTACCGGAACCACTGCTTCCCATAATGCCGAGAAACTCTCCCGGCATCACCTGGAGGGTGATCCCATTCAGTGCATTTGTTTGACTTGGCACATTGCCATAGATTTTTGTTAAATTTTCAATATTCAAAATGGGTTTCATGTGAATACCTCCTATCATTTGTAATAAAATGATAGCATGGGAACACAGCAAATACCACTTACAGTTAGATTTGCGACATTAACCCAGCCGGACGCAACCTGCCAACCATCAGCTCCAGCGGTTTTTAGAATAGCGCCGTTTTCGCGAATCACATCCTTGCAAAGATATCCATTATCATCGGCATATCTTTCAACGCCATCATTAACGGTAACCCAGCTTGAAACCACGAGCCTACCGCTCTGGTTTGCAAAACAATCGTTGCCGCTCACCTCAAATAAGCCCGTTTTCATTAGATGGCTAACAGGGTCCAGGTAATACCAGCTAGCGCCTTCTTTATACCAGTCAGAAATAAGCGCACCAGATTGAGAGGCTAGATACCAGCCGTTCTCGGACTGAGCCCAGCCAACAGCCATAACCCCATTGGGGTTCAAATAATATGCTGCATTGCCAAGGTCTAAATACCCAACGGACATCTTACCATCGGAGGCTGGGTCGAGATAATACCAAGCGCCGTTAACGAGTTTCCAGCCAGTGGCCGCAATACCGTTAGAGCAGTAATACCAATCTGCTCCGTCTTTGTACCATCCATTTGCGAGGCCATAGTCACCAAAAATGTAGGTTCTTCCATCAATCTTTTGACGACCCTTAAACATGATGAACGTCTGTGGGTCAAAATAATAGCGAGCCCCACCTATCGTTTGCCATGACGAAGCAAGGGCACCCGATGAATAAGCCCAGTACCAATTCCCGTCAACGAGAATCCAGCCGGTTTTCATAGCACCAGTGGCATCTAAATAGTATTTCCCGCTCCCGAGGTCGACAAAACCAACCTGCATTATATGGGTGGCAGGATCCAGGTAATACCATGTGCCGTCTTGATAAAACCAACCAGCAGCTAAATCGCCT
This sequence comes from Collinsella aerofaciens, assembly GCF_020709435.1. Taxonomy (GTDB): domain Bacteria; phylum Actinomycetota; class Coriobacteriia; order Coriobacteriales; family Coriobacteriaceae; genus Collinsella; species Collinsella aerofaciens_AU. Next base: position 368,703 of record NZ_JAJFDP010000001.1, on the reverse strand, counting down.
CCAGCATTGGCATAAAACCAATTTCCATCTGAGTTACGTAGCCAGCAGTTCTGATATAGCGCGCCAAAAGGCGTTGCGGCATTGCCGTCATTCGCATAAAACGAAGCAGTCGATCCGCCAGCATCGGTCACATTGAAATAACGTGTCTGCATTGCACCATCATTGGCTGGATCAAGCCAATACCAATAGCCCCCGCTTTGCAGCCAGCCAGTTTGGTGTTTACCGTTTTTTCCGTAATACCAAACTCCAGACGACTCGTCTCGTTGCCAGCCATCTTTTATGACGGAAGAATTATCAGGTTGCAAATCATCGGAAACCACAGAAGAAAAATCCGCTTTTGACTCAATACTCTGAGCCTCAACGGAATCCTGTGCAAGCGCGACATTCGCACTCAGGGGCAAGCAGCAAGCAGTGATTAATGACGCAGCAGCACAAACAAGCGTGGCCTTCTTTTCGAATCGATACATAAGCGACCCTCCCAGATATCTCATTTATTTATTTTAATCCACATTCCAGGATTGATTTTCGTTACTGTCTGTTCAGTCTATGTAGATAAATATATTAAATTGAACATAACGTTCAATCATTCTATTCTTTCCCTAAGCAATGAACATCTTAATTGGAGGCCTGCAGTGGAACTGACCAAGCGTAACTTTACTGTTCTGTACGAATACCTAAAGAACCCATATGCCAGCCAGCGAGAAGTTGCCGAGCGCACTGGCCTCTCACTTGGATCGGTAAACGCAGCAAATAAAGAGCTTACGAATGAAGGCCTTCTCGAATCGGACAGCCTAACCGACAACGGTTACGAAGCACTTCACCCCTATAAGGTTGAAAACGCAGTGATATTGGCTGCGGGGCTTTCGAGCCGCTTTGCTCCCATTTCGTATGAAAAGCCCAAAGGCCTTTTAAAGGTACGTGGTGAGATTCTCATCGAACGTCAGATTAGGCAGCTGCAAGACGCAGGTATCAGCAATATCACCGTCGTTGTCGGCTATAAAAAAGAGTATTTCTTCTATCTCGAAAGCAAGTTCGGCGTTTCGATTGTCGTCAACAACGAATATGCATCCAAAAATAACCACGCATCGCTTATGTGCGTAAAAGAGCGGCTTGGCAACACCTATATTTGTTCAAGCGATGATTACCTTCTAAACAATCCGTTTGAAGCATACGTTTGGAAAGCATTTTATTCTGCTCAATATGCTGAAGGCGCCACCAAAGAATGGTGCATTCAAACCGGAGCAATGGACAGAATCACCAATGTTATGATTGGCGGTTCCGATGCTTGGTATATGCTCGGACATGTCTACTTTGATAAAGCCTTCTCGCTTGCATTTAAGCAGATTCTCGAAACGGAATATAACAAGCCCGAAACAACGGACAAGCTTTGGGAAGATCTATATATCGAGCACATCAAGGAGCTCGATATGGTGATCAAAAAGTATCCTGAGGGCGAGATCAACGAATTCGATTCTCTTGATGAACTGCGTGCCTTTGATCCGCATTTTATCGAAAACGTTGACTCCGATATTTTCGATAACATCGAGCAAGTGCTCGGCTGCTCCAAATCAGAGATTCACGACGTTTATCCCCTTAAACAAGGTCTTACGAATCTATCGTGCCACTTTAGAACCAATGACGGAGAGTACGTTTACCGCCATCCGGGAGTCGGGACCGAACTGCTTATTAACAGAAATGGAGAAGTAGCCGCACTTAAAAAGGCCAAGGAACTCGGCCTTGACGACACGTTCATTCATGAGGACCCAAAGCGCGGTTGGAAAATTTCGAAGTTTGTACCCAACGCAAAGCAGCCTGATCCGCATGATGATGCCCAAATGAATCGAATGATGCAGATGTGTCGTTCGCTTCACGAGAGCGGTGCAAATGTCGAAACCGAATTTGACTTCTACCTCGAAGCGAAGCGCTACGAATCACTTCTTTTGGAAAAAGGCCCTATCGACATTCCAGGCTACAGGGAAATGGCCGCCGAAATCGATGAATTGGAGCACTTTGTCCAGGCCGACAATGCGCCAAAATGCCTTTGTCACAATGACTTCTTTTACCTCAATTTCCTTATCGATGAAAACGACAAGTACTATCTCATTGACTGGGAATATGCTGGCATGAGCGATTATGCAAACGATTTTGGAACGTGCAGTGTCTGCTGCGAGCTTTCCGAAGATGAAGTCGACCGCGCGCTTGATGCATATTTTGGGCGCAAGGCAACAAACAACGAAGTTGCACATAACTATGCGCACATTGCCCTTGCAGGATGGTGCTGGTACCTCTGGTCTCTTCTGAAAGAAGCCGAAGGCGACTTCGTAGGCGAATGGCTCTATATCTACTTCAATTACAGTGCCAAATACCTTAAAAAGGCACTGGAGATCTATCGAAAAGGTGAGTAACGATGCAATTCGGCTTTTTTAGCGGTCTTCTTTGGGGCCTTGATACAGTAATACTTGGAATCGGTTTGGCGCTCGCGCCCTATATTGGATCGGCGGAAGCGCTTGCATGTGCCTCCATTGCGGGATCTTTTCTCCATGATGCCTTCTGTGCGATCTGGCTCTTTGGGTACATGGGAGTTCGAGGCAGATTAAAAGACACGCTCGCTGCACTTAAAACTCGTTCGGGCAAGGTCGTCATCGCCGGCGCACTGCTCGGTGGACCTATCGGAATGACCGGATACGTATTGGCGATTAATAATATCGGAGCAGCCTACACGGCAATTATATCCGCCTTCTATCCCGCTGTCGGAGCATTCCTTTCTTTCGTGCTGCTGAAGGAGAAAATGGGCAAAGGACAGATTCTTTCCCTTCTCGTTGCTCTTTGCGGCGTAATGACGATGGGCTATCTATCGGCCGGATCGAGCGAGATTGCAAATGCCCCCCTCGGCTTACTCGGCGCGGTGCTTGCTGTTATCGGATGGGGATCCGAAGCGGTGCTGTGCGCATGGGGAATGAAAGATGATGCCGTTGATGACGAAACGGCTTTGCAAATCCGCGAAACTACAAGTGCGCTTGTTTATGGAGTGCTTGTACTCCCCCTCTTCGGAGCATGGCATTTCACGTTGGGCGCTATCCCAAGCATGCCCACATTGATTATTGCACTCGCCGGACTCGCAGGAACTGCATCCTATCTGTTCTATTACAAGGGCATTGCGGCAATCGGAGCAGCGCGTGCGATGGCTCTGAATATCTCCTATTCGGCATGGTCAGTGGTCTTTGGCCTGATCTTGCTTGGAACAATTCCCGACATGGCATCCGTAATCTGCTGCGTTGTAATTGTATGCGGAACAGTTTTGGCAGCCAGTAACTGGGACGAACTATTTGGACGTAAGAAGACGGCGTAGCTAGATTAACAATGTAGCAAAAGGGGAGAGCTCGTCGAGCTCTCCCCTTTTAGCATCATGGCTATTCAATTACCACGGCCTGGCTATCCATCTGTTGCCACGTGCCGAAGAACACTTGGGCATTTCGCGTAACATTGCCGTTAATCGAATCCGAAAGATAGACAATTCCCTGCTCGTCATCATAGCCTTTAAGGACTACGGCATGATTACCGCCCCACAGACCATAGGAATGCCCGTTATACCAACGCGCAGCATAACGGCCTCCTGGCCAACTTCCCCATTCGGTATTCCACATCTCAACAGGTTGACCACAGGTCAGCCTGTTCTTAATGGAAGAAATTGACGAGAAAGAGACGTCTTTTGCCTGCTTGCCACTTCCAGCAGCACGCAGAAAGTTATTACCAGCAATAGTAATCGCAGGTGCGACGCATCCCATGAGACCCCCGCTGCTACGCCTTGGATTGCCATCAAAAGCGGTAACAAAATTGCCATTACTTCCCTTGGGCAAATAGTAATCCGCAATAATCGTCTTACCTAAACCGAAACCATAGTAGTTAAGCAAGTTTGTAAGGGCAACCGACTCACAGCCAGTAGGAAGTTCCGGGTACTGCGAATAGCACGGGACATCGACCCAAGCGCCAACCATTGCGCCGGATGAACTGAACTTGTAGTCAGTAGAGCCGATCCAATACCAACCGTTGCTCAACATTACTCCCCCACGTGCGGCATCAAGGTAATACCATGTGCCCCCACGGGAAAGCCATCCCGTTTTCATTATGCCAGAAGCGGAATCTAGCCAGTACCAGTTACCGCCATCGTTAAGCCAGCCGGTCGCCATTCGACCATCCGAGTTAAAGTAATACCAAGACCCAGCAATTTGCTGCCATCCAGTCAGAATTACCCCATTAGCAGAACAATAATATCGAGAACCCTGACTCTCAATCCAGCCCGTTCTGGCATTACCGTCATCGTCAATCAGCTGGATTCCCGAATCGGTCATTATGCCTTTAAGGTCAATTGCGCCGCTGGATGACGAATGATACATCCAAGACCCATCACCGTTTGACCAGCAATTAGCCATCATCTTGCCGGTACTATTAAATATGTATTCACATGATCCGATAGTTTGAACGCCCGTGGTCATGGCATGCGTCGAGGGGTCGAGCCAGTACCATGCACCGTTTAGGCTGAGCCATCCGGAGGCGAGGGCACCGGAGCCCGTCGCGTAGTACCAGGTCCCGCCGTCGAGCACCCATCCGGTCGCCATCGCGCCGGAGGCGCTGAACCAGTACGCTGAGTCGTTGCACACGTGAAGGCCCGTCACCATGGCGCCGCCCGCGTCGGGGTCGAGCCAGTACCAGGAGCCGCCGGTGTAAAGCCAGCCGGTCGAGGCGATGCCGTTCGCAAACCAGTACCAGGAGCCGTCGACGAGGCCCCATCCGTTAAGGGGGCCGCAGCTGCCGAAGTAGCGGCGGACGCCCTGCGCATCGGTCTGGTAGCCCGTCAGCATGGCCCCCGTCCGGGCGTCGAAGCAGTAGGGCACGCCGCCGACGGATACGGGGCCGCGCGCCAGCGCGCCGGATCCCGTCGCGTAGTACCAGGTACCGCCGTCGAGGAGCCATCCGGTAGCCATCGCGCCGGACGCATTAAACCAGTACAGTGAGCCGTTGCACTCGTGAAAGCCGGTAGCCATGGCGTGCGTCGAGGGGTCAAGCCAGTACCACGTACCGTTTAGGTTGAGCCAGCCGGAGGCGAGGGCGCCGGAGCCCGTCGCGTAGTACCAGGTGCCGCCGTCGAGCACCCACCCGGTCGCCATCGCGCCGGAGGCGTCAAACCAGTACGCGGAGCCATTGCACTCATGGAGCCCGATGGCCATGGCATGCGTCGAGGGGTCGAGCCAGTACCAGGCCCCATTGGTATAGAGCCAGCCAGAATGCAGCGAGACCGGATTAACTGAATCCACATAGAACCAGTTACCGTCAAACGAATTCCAACCCTGATTCCATTTAACGGATTCTTGAGCAGACCCATCATTGATTGAATCGGAAGAATTAAGAGTCGAGGAGACGGATTGCTGCTCAAAATCAGTAGGGATGGAGGAGCTTATGGATTCTGCGTTCGCGATATCAACCACACCGGGCCCAGCGAGCAGTAGAGTTGAAAGAATGATTAGGATTAATGTTATTCGCTTTTTCCTTGCCATGTCAGCCCCCAGTAGTAACCAATTTTTACATAAACATAGTCTACAAATGGATAGCTAAGAGCAATATGTAATTAGAAAAAAGCAATTAAAGAAGAGTTGCTAGCCGAGCCAAGCACCATTACTAGCAAAAGAGTATTGTGCCCCGTCGATCTGCTGAACACCAGTAACCATAGCGTGCGTCGAGGGATCGAGCCAGTACCAGGCGCCGCCGACATATGCCCAGCCGGAGGCCAGCGCGCCGGAGCCCGTCGCGTAGTACCAGGTTCCGCCGTCGAGGACCCATCCGGTCGCCATCGAGCCGGAGCCGTTGAACCAGTACATGGAGCCGTTGCACCCATGGAGCCCGGTGGCCATGACGTGCGTCGAGGGATCGAGCCAGTACCACGTACCGTTTAGGTTGAGCCAGCCGGAGGCGAGGGCACCGGAGCCAGTCGCGTAGTACCAGGTCCCGCCGTCGAGGACCCACCCGGTCGCCATGGCGCCGGAGGAGTTGAACCAGTATGCGGAGCCGTTGCATGCGTGAAGGCCCGTCACCATGGCGCCGCCCGCGTCGGGGTCGAGCCAGTACCAGGAGCCGCCGGTGTAAAGCCAGCCGGTCGAGGCGATGCCGTTCGCAAACCAGTACCAGGAGCCGTCGACGAGGCCCCATCCGTTAAGGGGGCCGCAGCTGCCGAAGTAGCGGCGGACGCCCTGCGCATCGGTCTGGTAGCCCGTCAGCATGGCCCCCGTCCGGGCGTCGAAGCAGTAGGGCACGCCGCCGACGGATACGGGGCCGCGCGCCAGCACGCCGGAGCCAGTCGCGTAGTACCAGGTCCCGCCGTCGAGGACCCACCCGGTCGCCATGGCGCCGGACGAATTGAACCAGTACAGGGAGCCGTTGCACTCGTGAAGGCCGGTTGCCATGGCACCGCCCGCGTCGGGCTCGAGCCAGTACCACGTGCCGCTCTGAAACAACCATCCGGCATACGCCTTGCCGTTGGAGGCTGCATAATACCAGGTGCTGTCAATTAGTTGCCAATGATAAAGGGAGACATCAACATACGCGTAGTTCATATCAACGTTGCCGTTGATTCCAGGGACTTTTCCGTTGCTCTTATACTGCCAAAAACTGTAATTGCCGGTATAGTCACATTGCGAGTTATATTGAGCAATCCAATGATCCCAAGAGCTACTCTTAAATACAGAGTCAGTCAAAATGTTGTTAAACCAATTTAAATTTGCATAAATACCAGGCTCATATCCTGCGGCAGAAATCCTATTACAAAAAACCTGCGCCCTCGATGCAATTCCGGTTTGACGTCCATTTGCAATTATCGAGTTATCCTCAAGATCGTAATACACCGGCAATCTTGGATTATGTCCAGAAAGGCAATTGATCACCATTGATGCCTCATCGGCTGCCTGCTGATTATCAAAAGCATATGAATAGATATAGACGCCGTAGGGAATTCCGAGTCGCTCGCACTCAGAAATATTTCGATTAAATTGATAGTCAACTCGACCGCCCCAAGATGGAGCGCCAAATCCAACACGCAGAATAGCGAAATCGATACCAGAAGCCTTAACAGCATTCCAGTCAATACGTCCTTGATGCTCACTGACATCGATGCCCTGCGCCGTAGCCCCATCGGGAAGAATGTCCATGGACAATAAGGCTATTCCATCTTCTTCGGAAGAAGCATCCTCTGCGACCAATTGCCCATCCTCATAACGCCAGGAATTCTCAACTAGGGACCGCGCAGCTTCCGCGTTCGAGGGGAAAACAAACACAGAAATGGGCGCAAGGACCATCAGCACCAACAATGCCGAAAAAAACTTAAGATGTTTGCTCATGTAAACCTCGTCATTCGTTCTTGTTTGCGTTTAGCTTACAGCATGGCTGTGAAAGATTTCCGAACATCCAACTGGACAAGATGCCATCTAGGACAATAAATAGTTGGGCGCAATGCTGCAAAGAAAAGAAGAACTTACCGGCAGGGTTGAACCCGCAGGCTCATTGCCCCCTCCTCTTGCCCCCAAGAATACCGACTTCAAATAAACTTTCAAACCAGATGTCAAAAAGGTAGGGGGCCCAGAGAGTCCCCTACAACTCGGAATTCTAACGAATCAGTATTACTTTCGATGGGCCCAAAGCGGTCAAACCGGAGATGCGATTTCCATAACCATCACTATGCCAGAACAAATTTTCGCTCGGCGAATTGCCCCAGAAAAAGCCAATGTGGCTATCGTCCGCATATGGGTTGTAAGGATTGAAGAACACAATGTCCCCCTTACGAGCCAAACCACTACGTAACAACTCATCAATAGAGTTGAAATAAGTCACGTTCGCACACGTATCGATAGCGTAGCCGTACCAACGATAAGCGTTTACGCAGCCGCCCCTTCCGGGACCTCCACTCCAAGGGGAATGGCTCTGCTCGGCGGCAATGGGAGCTAAATTCCCGCCCGCCTTCATATATGCATGCGATACAAATCCACCACAATTCATGCCCGTATAACCGTCCCAACGCGGATCACCCTTTGGGTACATGCACGTTTCCTGGCTGAGATGCGTGTCGTAGCGTGTTCCACGGTAATAGCCGTCGTTTTCGTGGCTCATAAGCCAATTGACCAAGCTGGACCTATTGACCCCCAAAACAGAACCAGACGTATTCAACCATGCACCACTTGCATTGAAGTAATAGTCAACGCCATCGATTTTCAGCCACCCGTTAGCAAACATGGCACCCGAAGGCTGGAGCCAGTACCACGTACCGCCGTCATTAAGCCATCCAGTTTTCATCTTGAATGTGGAAGGGTCCATCCAATACCACGCACCGTTGACATATTGCCAACCAGACTTAAGGACACCATTGGAAGATGCGTAGTACCAAGTATTGCCACTTTCGTCAGAAGCGTCTTTCGACATAATCCAACCAGACGCCACGTTAACGACACCATTCGCATCCGCATAGAAAACCGCATCTCCAATATGAATCACACCTGGCAATGAAGACGAGTCAGTACGATCAGCGACTACAGGAGATCCATCAGATGAAGTAGGCAACGGCTCGCTCAGTGCTCCAGACGAATTCGCCCATGCCATACCATCGTTCAAGTTGATCCAGCACGAAGATGCCATTGCACCGGAATCATAAGAAAAATAGCGCTTGCTTCCTACCGCAAATTCACCAGTACGCATTGCGCCGGATACATCATCAAGGTAATACCAGGCGCTTCCGGACTTTATCCATCGCCCTCGTTGAATAGCTCCGTTTGATGCGGCGTAATACCAAGTACCATCAGCAAGTGCCCAGCCTGTTGCCATGGCACCTGAGCTCGTAAGGAAATAGGTGGACGAGCCCACTTGCACAAAGCCCGTGAGCATAATATGGCTTCCTGGATCCAGGTAATACCAAGAATTCCCTAGAAGTAACCAACCTCCATGCAGTAAGCCGTTGGAGTCAGCGTAATACCAGTTGTTGTCAATAAGTGCCCACTGGGAGGATAGCATGGCCCCTGAACTGTTAAAGATATAAGAGGTGCCATTGCATTCATTCAGCCCGGTGGCCATAGAACCGTCTGCAGGATCAAGCCAGTACCAACGACCCCCATCCGAGAGCCAGCCCTTTACCAGAGCGCCAGAGCCGGAAAAATAATGCCAGACAGAAGCATCAAGATGCCATCCGATAAGCATTGCACCAGAAGAAGAGAATCCATACGTGGCTCCCCCAATCTGCAGCATCGCATCGTGGACCATCTTGCCCTCATCATCCAGCCAATACCAGTTGCTGCCGTCTGAAAGCCAGCCTTTTACCATGGCGCCAGAACCGGAGAAATAACGCCAAGCAGAAGTGGAGCCCGTAGAATCTAGGTACCAGCCGACACGCATTGCGCCCGAAGAGGAGAAGGCATACGTCGCACCCCCGACTTGAACCAACCCATCCTGAGCCATTCGACCTTCGTCGTCGAACCAGTACCAGCTACCGTCTATATGTCTCCAAGAAGAAACAGCGATTGTTCCGTCGGACAAGCCCCAACGCCAAAAACCAGCCCCTTCTTCGGGTGATATCCACCCCTGATGCCAAATAATTTGATTCGAAACCTCGGAAGGGGTCTCATTATCCACCTGAGAGTTCTGCTCGACAGCGAAGGTCGATTCGCGCTGAGCATCAACGCCTGACTCGACAGAAGCAATAGCAACGTTAGATGCGGGACCTTCGTCAGTGTTATTCGAATCAAGGGCGTATAACATCGAGGGCGAACCCAAAAGGAGCCCCAAAGAAACAAGGCCCGAAAAGACCAGCACCCCGAATGACCATTTCTTCATAGCAGCACAGTATCCAATCACGCAGTGGCCCCGTCACCTCAGGGCAACGGGGCCTCAATCAAAACTAGCTCAGTAATGTACTAGCCAATTTGCTGGCAGTTTTTGCACTCTCGTGAAGCGCCACGCCTCTGGGCCTCCTGGATAGAGATCTGCGAATAGCCCTTTGCGTCCTTGCCAACGGTACGGCACTTATGCGTATGGTAAACATGGCTACCGCTCTTATACCAAACTAAACCATAGCCCGGAATCCACTTGCCGTCCTCGCCGACATAGTAGGAGCCAACCCAGGCATTCGTAGCCATGGCACCGGAAGACTGGAGGTAGTAGTCGCCGACCCAGGCGTCGTGGGCCATAGCGCCGGAACCGCTAAAGTAGTACCAGGCGCCGCCGACCTGACGCCAGCCGGTAACCATCGCGCCGGAATCGTCGAACCAGTACCAAACTCCACCAACGTTAGCCCAAGAGTTAGAGGCCATAGCGCCCGAACCTCCGAGCCAATACCACGTGCCGCCATTGCTGAGCCAGCCGGTTGCCATGGCGCCCGAACCGCTCGCATAGTACCAAGAGCCGCCTGCCAAGAACCAGCCAGTGGCCATTGCACCGGAGTCGCCGAACCAGTACCAGGAGCCGCCGAGGCTGCGCCAGCTGTTAGCGACCATGGCGCCCGAACCGTCGAGGTAGTACCACGTACCGCCGATGTTGAGCCAGCCAGTGGCCATCGCACCGGAAGCGTTGGCGTAGTACCACGTCCCCGAAACGTTGATCCAGCCGGTCAGCATGACACCATACTCGTCGAAATAATACCAAGTTCCACCGATATTATGCCAACCGGTCAGCAGTTCGCCACTGGAGGTCGCATAGAACCACTTTCCATAGATGGAGTCATAGAGCCAGCCGCTATGCTGCATGCGGCCATCGGCGTTGGCACCAGGGGTGTTCAGGAAGTAGTTCTTGCCGTCAATCTGAACTCGGCCGTATGCCATATCATGGCTTTCGGGGTAGAAGTAATACTTGTCCCCACCGATAGACTGCCAGCCCGACACCGCGATCCCGTCAGCGCCAAAATAGTACCAGACAGCTTCGTATTCGTTATGCCACTGGTTCGTGACCATGGCGCCAGTTTCGGGATCGAAATAGCGAAGGTTGCCGTCCTCGCACCGAACGAGTCCAGTCTTCGGACGACCGTCGGAACACCATTCCGTAATCGGTCCACCGCCTCCGCCACCGCCAGCAATATCAGCAAATGAGGGCGCCGGGGCAACCGTCATGCAGACAGCGGCAAATGCAACAACTCCCAGCACTGTTAGTCCGCGCCATCTTTCTCGAACGTTTTTCATACGACATCCTTTCTCCGAGATTTAAGGCTCTCTTAAGTTATTTTTAAACTATCAATTCAGTATTTCAACGGGAAATCGATAAAAGGTGTCTTTGTGACTGCAATTTAAATATGAGTCGCCGAACCCCAACCGTTACGCCAAATAGCTTCTAAGGCAAACTGAGCGCATGAGCGAACCGATTTAATACAACCACCTGTAAAAATCTTGAGGCACGTTTTCGATATGACAAGAGCTGCTTGAACGAGGAGTACCTGAACCCCACCGCTCTTGCAGCTCTGGAGGATACTTTGCCGGACCTTGGCATTACTTCGCACTAAAACGAGAAGTACTCACTGTCGGAGGATAGGTTTGGTCCGAGCCACGGGTCGCCATCGAGGAAGAACTCAGGCCAGCGCTGCGTGAACAGTGCCTGTTCGCGTTTCCAACGGCGCAGCTTCTCCTCGTTGGCCTCTTCCCTGCCGCGCGAGGTGAACTCGTAGTGGTACAGCTCGGCATAGGGCGTAAAGATGGTGCGGTAACCCGCCTCCCACACGCGCAGGCAAAAGTCTGCGTCGTTAAAACCGACGGCGAATTCCTCGTTGTAGCCGCCGACGCGCTCAAATACGTCGCGTCGCACCATCTGGCAGGCACCCGTCACGGCGCTAAAGTTGCCCGGGCGCACGGCACGGGCAAGATAGCCCTCGCGCTTTGCCGAGAAGTCCTGGTTGGCATGGGCAAGTGCGCCACGCACGCCAATCAAAATGCCGGCATGCTGCACCAGATGATCGGCAAAGTAGAGTTTGGCGCCCACCACGCCCGCATCGGGACGCTGCAGATAGCCCATCATCTCTTCGATAAAGTCCGGGCTTATGACCTCGGTATCGTTGTTCAGCAGCAGCAGGTAGTCACCCTTGGCGTGCTTCACACCAAAATTGATGATCTGAGAGTAATTGAACTCGCCCGGCCAGTACACAACGCGCGCGATGCCCTTGCCTTCGGATGCTGCAGCCACGCGCTCTGGCAGGGTTTCGTAATACGCAAACGTCTCCGGGGCTTCGCTGTTGTTCTCCACCAAGACGATCTCGAAGTTGGCATACGTTGCCTTCTGGGCGATCGACATCACACAGGCATCGAGCGTCTCAATGTGATCCTTGGTGGGGATCACAATGCTCACCAGCGGCGCAGGCTCCGGCAGCGCATGGCGCATGCGGTAGACAAACGGCGTCTCGGTCTCCTCGACCGTTCCGTGAACGCCCAGCGCGTTAAAGTGGCGCTGCAGCGCAAGACGACCCGCTTCAATGGCATACGGCTTGCTATCGGCAGAGCCATCGGCGGTCGATCCCGGATGCACGCGCCAGTGATACAGCACATGCGCAACGTGCTCAAAGCGCGCGCCGGCTGCAAGGCAGCGAAGCGTCAAGTCGTAGTCCTGGGCGCCCGCAACGTCTTCTGGGGACATACCAATGTGATCGATGAGCGCCTTCTCCACCATCAGGAAATGCGTCACGCAGTTATGGCTATAGAGCAGGTCGACGTTGAGTACGGTCTTAAAGACCGGTTGGCCCCACTCCCCCGTTTTCTGGAACATGTCCTCATCACAGAACAGGACCTGGGGACGCTCGCCCTCGGCCGCCTTGTTCAGCGCGGAAACATACTGGAATAACGCGTCCGGTTCCAGAATGTCATCGTGGTCCAAGAAAGCGATGTAGTCGCCTGTCGCTTGCTCGATACCTGCGTTGGTGTTGACCACAATGCCGCCGTTGCCGGGAAGCTCGATGCGACGGATGCGCTCGTCGTTGGCACCTGCCGCAAGGGTGGCCACCGCGTCCCATTCGGGCGAGGCGTCCATAAGCAGCAATTCCCAGTTGTCATAGCTCTGGGCTTGCACCGATTCCAGCAGCTCGCGCAGGTAGACCCGATCAGTCTTGTAGCACGGCACCACAATGCTCACGAGCGGTCTATAGGCAAAGGCCGCCGAAGCGACACGCTGGCACGCCAAATCGCCCGGCTTTGCGCGATGCTGCTCAAACCAACGTCGATAAGCTGCGTCGTCTGCACGCGCGTCCTTCATACGGTTCCAGCTGTCGTCGACCATGCCGTTGTACAGGCGACCATCCATGGCGCAAAACCCGCTTTGGATCCGCTCTGTGGGATCGCTCACGATCGCGACAAAATCTCGTATATCCTGAGGCATCTCAACACTCAGATACGATTTATTGATGCGGCATCCGTTCTGCTGCGGAACATCGACCTGCGATTCAAACACATGCACGGTAACATCGATGGCATTCATATGCGTATCGAAGATCTGGAGCTCAGGCGCGCACTGGGGGTCTCCCGCCCAGGTAACCTCATAGCGCCACACCGCGCCGACGTCTGCCGGCAAATAGCGAATGGCATCGATCTCGTAGCGGCCGCAGTGTTCGCCACGCTGCGCATCGCGGATAAGCGCGCACAGCGCAGGCTTTGCTTTGTAGTTAATCTTGGATTCCAATTTGGCCACGCGGCTATCGAGACGAATAGAGCCCAACCTTTGGCCACCGGATGCAAAAACGGCATCCATCGACGAGCCATCCAAAAACGGAAGCACCAAAACGGCGAGCTCGCGCTCGTAATCGGAAACAGAAGGGCATAGCGCCAGCACACGGCCATGATCGACCGGGAGCACCAGTGACGGCAAACAAGAACCGCTCGTAGTCGCATGGGCAAACGCCTGAGAGGCCTCCCGCTCAATAAGCGCGGCGACATCCTGACCGGCAAAACGAAGCAGCACAAAAAGACGGCCCTGGCTGCGGCAAAGTGCCAAACGCTTGATACTCATCTACACTTCTCGCTTTCCCAGGGCGTTCGCTGCCACGCGCTTGCAGGCACCCAGGCGCCCAAACCTCAAGACATCGTAATCGAACATGAGCTTTTTGCACGCACGGACATTGGGGGCCTTGCTGGTAAGCGCCGCACGCACCATAGCAGCAACAGAAGGAGCGCATTGTGCGAGCGCAGCATCGCTGCCCACGGCAGAACCGGCAAGCGCCGTGGCAACGGCAGCAAACACCTTGCCGCAATCCGTACTCAACAGCCTGAGCGCATCGTACAGCACCAGATCGCAGAGGAAGTACGCCAGGTCATCGGCATGCTGAGCATCGAGACCGTCGCGCTGCCAGTCAGCCAGCACCGCAGAGTAAATCTTCACGTGCTCCAGCAGACGCGTCTCGTCGTCGTAGCGCATGGTGTCCATGAGCGAACCCTTGCGCGCCACGCGGTAATCATACAGCTTGTTCGAGATAAGCGCGGTCTTGTGCGAACGACCGTACACGGCAAAATCGAAGACCTGGTCCTCGCCATACTTAACGGTTTCGTCGAACACGATCCCGTTGCCCAGCAAAAACTCACGCTTGCAGGCGGTGCGCCATGCAAACGGGCGAGATGCTTCCTTAAACAGTAGGTCGGAGCTATAGCCTTCAAACGACACATCGCGCGGGCTCAGCACATAGTTAAGCCACGGATACCCCGCCTCAAGCGGATACGGATTCGCGCCAAAGGTCAAAACGTCGCAGTCCTCGCGCTCAAAGGCATCGACGATCACGCGGCATGCATCGGGCGTAAATCGGTCGTCGGAATCCAAAAACGCAACGATAGGCGCCGTGGACGCGGCGATGCCTGCATTACGCGCACTCGACAGGCCGCCGTTCTCCTTATCGACCAGCGTAAAGCGCGCGTCCTTTTCGCAATAGGCAGCCGCAATATCGCGCGAGCCGTCCGGCGAGCCATCGTTGACCAGCACGCCTTCCCAATCGGGCATGTCCTGCGCAAGCAGGGAGTCCAGGCACCAGGCCAGGCACTCCTCCACTTTATAGATGGGAACGACAACGGAAATCTTGGGGGTAGCCATAGTCACTCGCTCCTACTGTGCGGCCGGAACGTCATCGGGGTGCGGGTTGTCGCCGTAGGTGCACTGATACGTCAGCACACGCCAGACCAGCGGCAGGCCGCCAATCTTAAAGTAATGTTTAAACGTATTGAGCTTGCCCGGCTTCTTAAAGTCAAAGCGCGAATCGATATAGGCGCGGGGCGACTTGACCATCAGGCGCAAGTCGGTCTCGCCACGCGGATCAAACAGCGACAGATCAAAGCGACCGGCATCCCAGTCGGCCTTGAGCTCGGACGAGGCTTTCTTCCAAAACTGCTCGCGCAGTTCATCGACCAGGCGCTCATCGTTCCAACGGTACGTATCGACCTTCATGCGCATTAAAATACCCTGAAGCTGAGCCTTAAGCTCGGGGCGTTCATCCAAAAAGCGCTGCATCTCGGCGTATTCGTCGCACACGCAAAATACCTTGTTGGGCGAATTAACGGAGCTCTTCTCGTTGTCTTGGCGATAGCACAAAATGGGGTCCGCGATAAACGCAGCACGCTCGGCGCATGCCCAGACCTTAAAGTTAAAACCCGCATCCTGATACGAGGCACCCGGCGTGGGAAGGAAGCGAATCTGATTGTCGTTGAGGAACGCGCGCCGATAGATAGCCGACCAAATGGAAGGTTTGCGGTAGAAGATGCCCGGGCGATCGACGGGGCGATACGCGGCGCCCGTCATATGCTCGTCGATAATCCCAAACAGCTCACGTCGCTCGCTGGGCGTGGACCAATACAGATAAAAGTCGCCCTTTACCGCATCGGCATGCTCAGCATCGGCCTTGGCGACCAGCTTTTGAAGCGAATCCTCAAACATAAAGTCGTCGGACTCAAGGATGCCCACGTACTCACCGCGCGCCATCTCCAGGCCACGGTTCATCGAGTCGCCGTAGCCGCTGTTGGCCTTGTCGATCATCTTTACACGGGGGTCGTGCTCCATGTACTCGCGGATGATATCCGGCGAGCTATCGGTGGAGCCGTCGTTGATGCAGATGATCTCGATGTCATTGAGCGTCTGCGCCACGGCGGAATCGAGGCACACGCGCAGATAGCGCTCGACATTGCAAATGGGGACAAGCAGCGAAACTTTAGGGGTATCAGAGTTCTGCAAGAGAACCTCCCGTTGAATAGCGTGTAACAGGGTTATTTTAGCAGCCGAGTTGCGGCGGGCGGCAGCGCTTGGAATTATAGAAAGCGCTCCAGGCAGGCTTTGAGACCGCGAGTCGAAAGATAGAACAGCGTGGCGTCTGCCATCGAAACGCCCGAGGTCGCCGCAACGAGCTTGTGGGCAACACGGCGAACGGCACCCTTAGCAGGCATATCCGCCCACTCCGTTCCCAAAAACGTCGTGAGGTCCATGTTGACGCGAGCCGCCACGCGATGGAAGTCATCGGCATCCAAGCGCGCCAGATCGAACACAATTAGGTCCAAAAACCAAGTTATCAGCTCACCGGGACACAGGTCCAAAAGACCATAGGCCGCCCAGTCTTCCAAGACCTCCTCGAGCATCTTCATGTGGGCGTCAAGCTTTTTGGCGCGCGCCTCGGCACTGTTGAACTCGTGCGTCGCCGATTCGCTCTCCATCACGTAGTGGTAGAACTTGTCAGGCATGACGACGGTCCTGCGGGCAAGCGCATAAGCCGCAAATTGGAAGACGACGTCCTCGCCCAAAGCCAAACCGGGGGCGAAGCGAATGCCTTCGCGATTGAGCAGCTCGCGCGAAAAAGCCGCACGGCAGGCATAGGGCTGCGCATTCGAATGGAACAGCAGTTGAGGATCGCGGGCGCCGAAGGTACCAGCTTTGGGGCTCATGAGTTGCTGGACGCGTTTGGGGGCAGCATCGGCAGGTTCACAGACGCCGCCAAAAACGGCGGCCTCGGCATCCGCAGACTCCATGGCATGCAGCACGCGCTCGACCGTCTGGGCATCGATGTAATCGTCGGCGTCCACAAAAAAGACGGTCTCGCCCTCGGCGACATCGATACCGGCATTTCGAGCACACGAGACACCCGCGTTTTCCTGGTCAATCACCAGTACGCGATCGTCGGCCTGCGCGATCTGGCGCAACACGTTCAACGAATCATCAGTCGAACCGTCGTTGACGCAGACAACCTGAATCGAACACTCAGACTGGACCAACAGCGAATCGAGGCATCGCTGAATGGAGCGTGCAGAGTTGTAAACGGGGACGACAATGGTAACTTTAGGACACGAGGCCTCTCCCATGCCGACCTACCCCCTCAGCGATTCGATGAGGAAGGCGGCGACCACGCCTGGGCCTCCAACCGAGGCGTAATACTTAGCACGCCCCAAGGCACCATCCGTCGCAAAACTCGGATGCTCGTCAACCCAGCCCTCGGGATCTTTGAGGATGGCAGCGAGATTTGCGCGCTTCCACGGTTTGAGGTCGTCAAGCAAAAACTCCCCCGCGTCCAAGGCCGCCTGAAATTCCTTAGCCATCTGAACCAGGAACTCCTTATAGAACTTAGGCGCCAGGCGCACGTAGTTCCACATGTATGAATCGTACTTAATGAGCTGGTTGAACTTGAGCATGCGCGCGACATCGCCGCTTGCGTGGTCGCGGGCATAATCCTCTCGAATCCAACGCTCAATCTCGGCATACTCGGTATTGACGCAAAAGACCTTAGCTGAAGAATTGACCGAGGAATTCTCGTTGTCCTGGCGATACGACAACACGGCATCGTGCAGGTAAATAGCCTTATCGGCGCACGCGATCACCTTAAAGGCAAATGACGTGTCCTGAAAGGATGCCCCCGGAGTCGGCAGGAACGTAATGCCGTTGCGCTCAAGAAAATCGCGACGGTACACGGCCGACCAAATCGACGGCTTTTGCTTAAAGAACTGCGTCGTATCGCTCGGGTGCACTGGCTTGCCACAGTCCTTGGCTTTAAACATCTCGTGCAGCGAACGGCGCTCCTCGGGCTTAGACCAGTAGAAATCAAAGTTCGCCTTCGCAAAGTCGGCATTATTGCTATCGGCGGCCGAGACAAGCTTTTCGAGTGCGTCGGGCGCCATAAAGTCATCGGACTCCAAGATACCAACGTACTTGCCACGTGCCATCTCCAGACCGTGGTTCATCGAGTCGCCGTAGCCGCTGTTGGCCTTGTCGATCATCTTGACGCGCCCATCGCGCTCCATATACTCGCGGATTATCGCCGGCGAGTTGTCGGTCGACCCGTCGTTAATGCAGATGATCTCAATATCCTTGAGCGTCTGCGCCAGGGCGGAATCGAGGCACTCGCGCAGGTAGCGCTGAACATTGTAAATGGGAATAAGCAGCGACAGAACAGGGCTGCCAGAGGCGTTAGTAGACAAATGTGCTCCTTAGGAAATACCTGTCGTTTCATGGTATCAAAGGGTCAGCGCGCCAGCGGGCGTTTATATAATCTATGGAGCCTCTTGCGGGCAAAGCAGCCCCACGTCATGCGGCGGGCCCGTGGCAGGTTCCTGCGTTTTATTCAAAGCTTGCCGCCAAGGTGCGCCGAGCCTTTACAATAGGACAGTCCCAAGGACGTATTCGATAGCTTCCGCGCAGCACTCGCCCGCCGCGCGTGAAAGGATATATTGCCCCATGCCTTCAACCCTCCCCGCTCCCATCGATAAGCTCGCCATCGTCGTCGTTACGTACAAGCGCCAGGAACTCCTGGCCAACTTGTTCGACTCCATGACCGAGCTCACGGCAACGCCCTGGCGCATCGTGATTGTCGATAACGAGAATTCGCGCGAGACCGAGGCCATGTGCACCGCATTCAACGAGCGCTTGGCCAACCTGTGGGGCATCGACACCGAGCAGCCCGACGCGCAGGGCGGCACCGACCGCGTCATCTACGCACCGCAGCTCGAAAACGGCGGCGGTGCGGGCGGCTTCTCCGCCGGCACTAAATGCGCCTACGACCTGGGCGCCCAGTGGTTCTGGGTGATGGACGACGACGTGCTCGTCATCCCCGAAGGCATCGAGCGCTTGGCCAAGTGGACCGACCGCTACGATGTCATCCAGGGTTCGCGCCTGGACTTCGACGGCGGCGCGTTCTTTTGGCAGTACCAACTGATCCTTTCGCTCGGCATTCCAAACCCTGTCGCCAAGTGGGATCTGGGTCCCGAGGGCTACCGCACCATGAACCAGCTGTGCTTTGAGGGCGGCATGTTCTCGCGCCGCGTGGTCGACAAGATTGGCCTGCCCGACGCGCGCTTCTTTATCTACGGCGACGATGCCTGCTATGGCTACGTGGCCAGCCAGCACTTCCCCGCCGCCGTTGTTGCCGACGTGGTTCTCAAGCGCGCCCGCGCTGTCTCTAACTGGGATATCGCCGGCAAGCGCCAGCTCAACTCTACGAGCGACACCAACCGTTACTACATCATGCGCAACCGCGGTTATCTGGCCCGCTACATGCAGATCTACGGCGACTATCACCCCGTGCTGTTCCGTCTGGGCAACGCCGCGACCTTCTGCAAGGAATTTATTCGCCTGGCCGCCGTTGACAAGTGCTTTAAGACCGGAATTCCGGCGCTGCGCCGCGGCATGAAGGACGCCCGCAAGATCATCAAGGACCCCAACTGGAAGCCCATGCCGCCCATGAAGGACACCGAGTAACGGAAGTCGGAAACACCTCGGCGCTTAAAGCCGCTGGCACACCGTAGCCACATGCTGCCCATCAAAACCGAACCCCCAGCGCATGCGACCCACGCCGGGGCGTGGCACACGGATTTCGTCGATGCCGTCGCGCTCTATGTCGAGTAGCGACTGCACGGCCAGCAATTCCAGGCCCAGCGCATCCACACCGGGGTCATACATCATGTTGATCGTTATCAGCGGACGTTCATCGAGCATACCGATCGTATCGGCTATGTCGAACACGGCGCCCGTAGGAAAAACCTGGATGTCCCAGCGACCCGCGCCACACTTTCGCCTCGAGGCAGGATTGGCATAGCCCGGCAATCCAAAGCAGAGTCCTTGCAAGAGTAGGTGATATGGCAGCGGTGTATCTGGGTCGGTCGCACCGATTCCCGCATCTCCCAAGATGCGGCTTAGCGCCCGCCTCACGGTATCCTCGTTCCCATGGCACAGCCCGTCGCGAAACGCATCGACGTCTCGAATGTCTTCTGCAGCGCACTCAAACCACTCAATAATCACTAGACGCAAGGCCTGGCGAAGCTCGTTATTGGGCAATCGCAAAGCACGGAAGCGATCGCCATGCTCTGGCTCCTCAGTCATATCCGTCGTGAGAAAACCGGACAGATACAGCGCTGTCCACATGCCATCGTCAGGCGAGACATCTGGCTCTGCAGTGCCCAAACAAAGCGGGGCCTCAGCGCACCCATGGGCCTCGAGCAAATCAAACAAGACCGAAAGGCGGTCGAGATTCCACCCGGCAACTACCCTACTCAGGCAATCGGCATATCCATACAGATCGGCACGCACAGGCGCCGTGCAGCCTCGGCCCAGAAAACCGATCACACGCTCTGGACTCGAGCAATAGGCCCTGCCAAACCGATACCCCTCAAGCCATTCACGCGCATCATTCAGGTATTCCTCGCGCCCAGCATGATTCAAAAGAGCCTCGACCTCGGCATCCGAAAAACCGAACCAACGGTCACACCACGCCGACAGCGGCGTCGTCAGACAATACGAGCAGCCGCGCGAAGAAAGCGCCGCTTCGGCAGGACCGGGACACTCCCCCATCAGACACGTCAGCCGCAACGAACCGCGCGCAGTGGCAATGGCGTCAAACAGCGCACGGTCAAGTAGTTCTGCCGGATCGGCGTCGGAAGCGTCCCTCGCGCTCGCACGGCGAGACCACGCCGCATCGTACCCATCAACGAGCAATACAACCTGCTCATCGCAGGCAATCTCCAGCAGCTCTATGAGCACACCGAGCACCGAGTCAACCTCGTCCGCGCTCGCCACGCCACGCGCGACACGTTCGATGTGACGCACCTTATCTCGAGCTAAATCCGGAGCCTCCAAGAGCGCCAACAAGCGAGCGCACTCGCCCGAAAGGGCATCGCGCACGACGTCGGCAACAGCGGGGCCACGCCTCGCAGCGCCAGAAAAGTCCAGCGATATCACCGGATAGCAAGCGTACTCATCCCGATAGCGCCCGCCGTTCGCATCCCAAATCTGAGCATCGGCAAACAAACGCTGACCAGAGCGACCGACCGCTGGACGCTCCAGAAAAGCCCTGAGCATCGACAAGTTCATGCTCTTGCCAAAACCCTCGGGTCGACAGCACACCACAACGGACGCGTCGCAGTCCAACACATCGGCAATAAACATGGTCTTGTCAACCAGCATGCAGCAACCAAGGGCCTCCGCATAGTCGTGCATGCCAATGGGCAAAACCGCATCGTCGGCACAGCCGATCAAGCGCACGCCAAAGCCAGCAGCACAATCAACATTTGCCTGTTCAGACACCAAAACGTTCCCCCTAAATCGCTGCACGATGCCAATTGTAATGACCGCCTCGCGCGTACCGACGACGCCGCGCGAACATATCGGGCAACGGTAGCAACAAGAGGTGTGAGGGGGCATAACTAATCGTTGCACAACAAAACGGGGCCCAATGTATTAGCACCAGACCCCGTCCCAACTCTTTAGTTATCTAGCAACCGAGAGGCTACTCCTCCGAGCCGTCCTCCCCAGAAGTCTTCTTCTGCTGATCGAGCTTATGCTTACCACTTACGATAGACGTAGCGCCCAGTGTGGCCAAGCTTGCGCTGGCAAGGCTCGCCATCACAATCAGATCGCCCGTCTTGGGCATATTGCCGCCCGAAGTCTTAGTCGTTGTAGTGGTCACCGTCTTGGAGTCATTTTGCTCCTGGTTCTGGTTGTCGGTGTTGCCCTTACTGCTGTCCTCGCCCTGCTGCTTTCCGTCCTCGGTCTTGTCCTTGTTCTTGTCCTTCTCCTCAGATTCAGACTTCTTGTCCTCGTCCTTCTTCTGAGCGGACTTGTCGTCCTTCTCATCAGAGCTAGAACCCTTATCGGATTCAACCTTCTCGGAAGCCTTATCCTTGGAATCGCCCTTTACGGCTTCGGTCTTTTCCGCGGAAGCCTGATCAGAGTTGTCCTTGTTCTGGGTCGAGCCGTTATTGACGCCAGCCATCAGCGAAGAGCCCAGCGTAGAACCAAGCTGCACGGAGAAAGAAGGCTTCTTGTCCGGCGAAGCAACGGGAGCGTCCGGCGCCTTATTCGAGTCGTCCTTGGAAGCATCGGAATCAGGGGTTGCGTCAGAGCCGGAGCCGTTGTTAGAGCCGGTGTCAACGGACGAATCGCTCGAGCCGGTGGATGAGTTAGAGGTGCCAGCGCCGGTCGAACCAGAAGCGTCGCTGTCCGTATTGCCGGCAGAGCTTGAAGACGAATCGCCCGCAGCAGAGCCGTTCGAATCGGAGCCGTTCGAGGTAGAGCCGTCGTTGGTAGTGCCACCAGCAGAGCCATTACCGTCAGCATCGGTCGAGGGCGCATCCATCCTGTCATCGTTGGCATCGTCACTCGAGTCGTCATTCGAATCAGGTGTCGGCGAGGGCGCCGGCGTAGGCTCGGGCTGCACGGGCGTCGCAGCGGCAGCCTCATCCTCGGCGATAAAAACCAAGCAGTCCTTCAGCTCATTCTTATAACGATTCTTCCAGCCCTCATGATACTGGGGCTGACTCGAAAACTTAGTGGCGACATTGTTGGCCACGCTATTGGAGAGCGCCGTCACAAACTCGCGGTCGGACATATCGTTGGAAAGATTCGCCCAGCGGAAAAAGTCCCTGCAGCCACCGGTGCCGCACATGTTGGTAATGCTCCACACCATGCCCTTGACGCAATCGGCGCGGCCCGAAATATCAATACCCAGGCCGCTCTTGAGCCACGCCTCGGTCACCGCATAGTACGAGTTGTACGCATACGCATCCTGAAGTGCTGAGAACTCAACAGGATCGGTGTTGTACGCGCCTTGGAAGGCATCCTGCGCGATATAGCCCAGCTCGGTGAGCTGGCCGTTCTCGTACATAGCATTGCTCGCGTTAGAAATCTCGCTGCCGCGATCAATCGCATCCTTGAGCATGCTGTATTTTTCGGGGTTGTAGTTGTAGGCCTGCTTCATAAACGGGATGAGCGACCAACGCCGGTCGAACTGGTAATAGCCCAGCGCGTTATAACCGTCGCCATACGAGAAGCCCTGGTTGTAGTTGCCATGGCTCTCGTACTTGGTAAAGTACTTCATCTCGGGAGTCACGTTGACAAACGAAACGCCCTGGACCGACCTCAGCACGCCCGAGAAGGACTGCTGGGTGTAGAGACCCTTATCGATATCGGTGGCATCCGAGGCAACGCCCGGCGTGGGCTCCTCGGCAGCGGCGGGTACCGGCGCGGAAACGGCGCCAAACGAAAGCGCCAGCGTCAGGCCCGCGACAATCGCGGAATGCTTGGGCTGCATAAGATCCTCCCTGCTTTGGTGTAGTTAAAGTGCAGTTTGCAAAGATAAGAGTAAGTATTGCAGCTCGCCCGTTGTTGCACAACAACCCCTCGGTAAACGGCAACAACCCTCCGCGAAATCGTAAGGAATTAAACAAACTGGTCGTCGGGCGCCAACAGAAGCTCGCCGTAACGCTCCATCAGCCCGTCCCTCAACTGACAGAAAGCGGGGATATAGACGTTCAAGATGCGCTGAATCAAATCTTGAGCGAGCTTGTTGTCATAGATATGGACGTTCGTATTACGGTCTCTGAGCATGTCTAGCCAGGCCGCCTCATCAATAAAGTCGTAGAATCGGTACGACTCCTTCAAGATGGCACGAGGAGACCCCGACGCGGCAAGCGTGGCGCCCTCATACTCGAGCAGACGCTTAAGGAGCTTCCAGCTCAGTTCAAATTGAAGATTGAACTTATTAATCAATCCACTCTGAACAAAATCATTGTTGAGATCCTGATTGGGCGCATCCTCAAGATTCGCCAAGGCACTGGCAAAGTTCTCATATTTTTTCATACAGAATCACACCATCCCTGGCAATTTCATCGAGCAATTGCTGCGACAAGGACTCGTCGAGATTGACGACATCTACATCTAAAAGAGTATCAAGACGCTCCTCGATCAAATATGAGAAACGGCCGAAATCCCGACAACCTGCTACGGCGATGTCAATATCGCTCTTGGGTAAGTTGTCGCCTCGAGCACGAGAACCAAACAGCACAACCTTCTCGGCGTCACATTCCCGAGCAAAAACTTCGATTTGTTTGTACACCTTGTCGAGAGATGCCATTTGCAGCCCTACAGCTTAATGTCAAAGTTGATCTCGGGAACGGCGGCCAGGTCGGCCAACGTCACGCCGTCAACGTACTTTTCGATCACGTCGTCCAGACCGCGCCAGAACTTGACGGTCGAGCACAGATCACTGCGGGCGCAGCTGTTGTCGATGCCGTCGCACGCCACCGGAGCCGTGCTGCCCTCGACGGCGCGCAGGATGTCGCCAGCACGCACCTCGGCCGGGTCCTTGGCCATCATGTAGCCGCCGCCCTTGCCGCGCACGCTCTTAAGCAGGCCCGCCTTCATAAGCGGACGAACCAGCTGCTCCAAATACTTTTGCGAGATATGCTCACGGTCGGCAACCTCGCGCAAGGCAATCTTGCCCTCGGCGTCACCGAGCGCCGCAATGTAGATCATCAGCCGGAGGGCATAGCGGCCCTTGGAAGAAATGAGCATACCTACCCTCCCATCGTTCCTGGGACAACATAACCAGGTTTGTTTGTCCCAAATCTTAAGTAAGTGGGACAAACACAACAGGTTATTTTGTCCCAGAATTTGAAAAGTCGAGTGGATTAGTCGGGTTTTCCCTTGACTAACGCCGAACCCATAGTAACTTTATTCCGAGAAGATTCCTAGGGTTTAGTACACCTATGAGTACACCATATACAGAGAGGGACAGCATGAGCGCAAATCCGCTGCTTTCCATTGAAGGTCTTACCGCCTCCGTGGACGAGAAGACCATCCTCCACAACGTCAACCTTAACGTCGCCGCCGGCGAGACCCACGTGCTGATGGGTCCCAACGGCGCCGGCAAATCCACCCTTGGCCACCTGGTCATGGGCGACCCCGTCTATACCGTCAATGACGGCCGCATCGTCTTTGACGGCCAGGACATCACCGAGCTCACCACCGACAAGCGCTCGCGCGCCGGCCTGTTCCTGAGCTTCCAGGCCCCAGTCGAGATCCCGGGCGTGCCGCTGTCGAGCTTTTTGCGCGCCAGCATCGCCGGCCGCCCCGGCCTGGAGATGAAGGGCAAGGAGTTCCGCCGTCGCGTCAAGGAGCTCGCGGCCGAGCTCAACATGGATACCGCCTACCTCAACCGCGAGTTGGGCGTAGGCTTCTCGGGCGGCGAGAAGAAGAAGGTCGAGATGCTCCAGCTTCTGCTGCTGCAGCCCAAGCTCGCCATCCTGGACGAAACCGACTCCGGCCTGGACGTCGACGCCCTGTCCACCGTCAGCCACGGCATGGATGCCTACCGCAAGAGCTGCGACGGTTCCATGCTCATCATCACGCACAACACGCGCATCCTGGAGCACCTGGATGTCGACCGCGTCCACGTTATGGTCAAGGGCCATATCGTGCGCGAGGACGACGCCTCGCTCATCCCCTGGATCGACAAGAACGGCTTTGAGACCTTCGAGCGCGAGGCAGCCGAGCAGCGCGCCCAGGCCGAGGCCGCCGCTGCCGAGCAGCAGGCGTAAAGGGGCGACGCAATGACCAAGAACCGCACCGAGGTCGCGGACATCGACCGCAGCCTCTACGACTTCACCTATGGCGAGGAGGGATTCGAGCGCCTCGACGCCGGCATCACGCCCGACATCGTGCGCGAGATCAGCGCCAAGAAGGACGAGCCGCAGTGGATGCTCGACCTGCGCCTCAAGTCCCTCGAGATCTTCAACCGCTTCCCCGATCCGACTTGGGGCCCCTCCATCGAGGGTCTGGACATGGACAACATCGTCACCTACGTCAAACCCAACACCGACCAAAAGCACGACTGGGAGTCGGTGCCCGACGACATCAAGAACACCTTTGAGCGCCTGGGTATCCCCGAAGCCGAGCGCAGCTACCTGGCGGGCGTCGGCGCGCAGTACGACTCCGAGCTGGTCTACCACAACATGCAGGACACCGCGTCGAAGATGGGCATCGTGTACTCCGGCATCGAGGAAGCCCTGCACGACCCGCAGTGGGAGCCGCTCATCCACGAGAAGTTTATGACGCTCATCCCGCCCACCGACCACAAGTTTGCGGCCCTGCACGGTGCCGTGTGGTCGGGCGGCTCGTTTGTCTACGTGCCCAAGGGCACCAAGCTCGATTTCCCGCTGCAGAGCTACTTCCGCCTTAACGCCAAGGGCGCCGGCCAGTTTGAGCACACGCTCATCATCGTCGAGGATGACGCCGACCTGCACTTTATCGAGGGTTGCTCCGCGCCCAAGTACAACGTGGCCAGCCTCCACGCCGGCGCTGTGGAGCTCTTTGTGGGCAAGCGTGCGCACCTGCGCTACTCGACCATCGAGAACTGGTCCAAGAACATGTACAACCTCAACACCAAGCGTGCGCGCGTGGACGAGGACGGCGACATCGAGTGGATCAGCGGCTCCTTCGGTAGCCACGTGGGCTACCTCTACCCCATGAGCGTGCTCAGCGGACGCCGCGCCCGCTCGAGCTTTACCGGCATCACCTTTGCCGGCGCCGGCCAGAACCTGGATACCGGCTGCAAGGTCGTGCTCAACGCGCCCGATACTTCGGCAACCGTCGAGACCAAGGGCATCTCCAAGAGCGGCGGCATCCAGACCTTCCGCAGCTCCATCGTGGCCACGCCCAAGGCCGAGGGTTCCAAGGCAACCGTGAGCTGCCAGTCGCTCATGCTCGACGACCAGAGCCGCTCCGACACCATCCCCGCCATGGACATCCGCGCCAAGAATGTCGACATCGGCCACGAGGCCACCATCGGCCGTATCGGCGACGATAAGGTGTTCTACCTGATGAGCCGCGGTATCTCGGAGGAAGAAGCCCGTACCATGATCGTCAACGGCTTTGCCAACCCGGTCTCCAAGGAGCTACCGCTGGAGTACGCCGTCGAGATGAACAACCTGATCAAGCTCGAGATGGAAGGAGCGATCGGATAATGAAACAGACCACGAACACCGCTGCTACCACCCTTGAGCAGGTCAATGCGATGCCGGCTGCCACATGGGGCTGGCTGAAGATGAACCAGACCAAGCTCGAGCTCTCTGACGAGCTTGCCGCCGCTCCCGCCGAGACCGTTAAGGTTGAGGGCTTGGACGAGCAATTTGCTGGCGTGGCAGACGCGTTCGACGCCGCCATGGACGCCATGGCCGAGCGCTTCCCCGAGCGCCGCGCCTCCGCGCCCGGCGATGCCGCCGACCGCGCCCGCATCACGCCCGAGACCGAGCTCGACGTGCCCGCCACCTCCGTCTACCAGGCCGGTGCCATTAAGCTGGAGGAGGAGCTCTCCCCCGCTGAGGCCTTCGAGACTGGCATGGGCGAGGCTGCCTACACCTACCTGGCCGACCACGCCACCAAGCGCGTCGTCATCGATGTGCCCGCATACAAGCACGCCACGGTTACCGTGCGTGTGAGCGGTGTCGATGCCGCCGCGGCCATCGCCGCCATCGACGTCGTCGTCCGTCCCCAGTCGACGCTCGACCTGCAGATCGCCCTGGACTCCCCCGTTGCCGGCGAGGGCGTCGTGGGATCCGTGCTGCGCGTGTGCGCCCACGAGTACGCCACCGTCAACGTGGCCTGCACGCAGACGCTCGACGATAGCTGGATCGCACTCGACGATACCGGCCTGTTCCTGGACGAGGGCGCGCGCGTCAACGTGCAACACACCGTCCTGGGTGCCGGCGCCAGCGCCACCGGCCTTGCCGGCGACCTGCTGGGCGATACCGCCAAGGTCACCATCGATACTGACTACCTTGGCGCCCGTGAGCAGGTGCGCGACTTTAACTACGAGCTGCGCCACCGCGGTCGCAAGACCGAGTGCGAGATCGACGCCAACGGCGTGCTGACCGGCACGTCCAAGAAGGTCTACCGTGGCACCATCGACCTCGTGCACGGCTGCAAGGGTGCAACCGGCACCGAGCGCGAGACGGTGCTTTTGGCCAACAAAGGCGTCGACAACAAGACCATTCCCGTCATTCTCTGCGACGAGGACGACGTCGCCGGCAACCACGGCGCCACCATCGGTCACGTCCGCGACGAGCAGCTGTTCTACCTCGCCTGCCGCGGTCTTGACCAAAACGCCGCCGAGGACCTGTTCATCCGCGCCAAGCTGGAGGACGCCGCGCTTTCCGCCACCGACGAGCGCACCCGCGCCGGCATCGTCCGCCTGGGCAACAACCTGATCGACAACTTTGAAGAGGAGCTCGCATGATCGACACCGAGCACGTTAAATGCGACACCTGTACCGCACCGGAGCCTATGGAGCTCGACGCCAGCGACGAGGCCTCGCGCGGCTGGCCTACCGTCGACATCGAGACCAATCCCTACAAGGCGCAATTCCCGCTTTTCCAGCAGCACCCCGAGATCGCCTTCCTCGATAGCGCCGCCACCGCGCAGCGCCCCGCCTGCGTGCTTGACGCCGAACGCGACTTCTACCAGCGCATGAACGCCAACCCCCTGCGCGGCCTGTACTCGCTGTCCGTCGAGGCAACCGACGCCATCGCGAAGGTCCGCCAGCAGATCGCCGACCTCATCGGCGCCTCACAGGCCAACGAGGTCGTCTTCACCCGCAACACGAGCGAGTCGCTCAACCTGGTCGCCAAGAGCTTTGCGCCCACAGTGCTCAAACCGGGCGACGAGGTCGTCATCACCATCATGGAGCACCACTCCAACCTGATTCCGTGGCAGCAGGTCTGCCGCGAGACCGGCGCCAAGCTCGTCTACCTCTACCCCACCAAGACCGGCCAGCTCACCACCGAGGAGGTTCTTGCCAAGGTGGGTCCCAAGACCAAAATTCTGGCCGTGGGTCAGGTTTCTAACGTGCTGGGCGTCGAGAACCCGGTCAAGAACCTCGGCAAACTCGTGCACAAGTACGGCGGCTACCTGGTCGTCGACGGTGCGCAGTCGCTGCCGCACATGCCGGTCGATGTGGCCGACCTGGGCGCCGACTTCTTTGCCTTTAGCGCGCACAAGGCCATGGGCCCCATGGGCATCGGCGTGCTGTGGGGCAAGATGGACCTGCTCAACGCCATGCCGCCCATGCTCACCGGCGGCGAGATGATCGATTCGGTCACCGAGCAGGACGCCGTCTGGGCGCCCGTCCCCGAGAAGTTCGAGGCCGGCACGCAGGACGCCGCCGGTATCTTCGCCACGGGTGCGGCACTCGACTACCTGGTCAACACGGTTGGCTACGAAAACATTCAGGCCCGCGAGCAGGCACTAGTCCACTACCTGATGGGCGAGCTCATGCAGCTCGACTTTGTCCAGATCATCGGCTCCATCTATTGGGATAACCACCACGGCGTCGTGAGCTTTAACGTCAAGGACATCCACCCGCACGACGTCGCGAGCATCATGGACATGGACGGCGTCTGCATCCGCGCCGGCCACCACTGCGCGCAGCCGCTGCTTACCTGGCTGGGTGTCGAAAACCTTGCTTGCTGCCGCGCCAGCGTGGCCTTCTACAACGACAAGGCCGACATCGACAAGTTCATCGCCGGCCTGCATCACGTTTGGAGCACGTTCAATGGGTAATCTGTACACCTCCACCACATTTATGGAGCACAACTCGCACCCCGACTATAAATACGAGATGGATGCTCCCACGCACGAGCACGACGGCATCAACCCCAGCTGCGGCGACGAGCTCACCTTGCAGCTGCGCGTCGAGAACGGCGTGATCGAGGAGGCCTCCTTTACCGGCCACGGCTGCGCCATCAGTCAGGCCAGTGCCGACATCATGGCCGACCTCATCACCGGCGAGACCGTCGAGGAAGCTCACCGCCTGGCAGAGCTCTTCCTCGCCATGATCCGCGGCGAGCAGCTCTCCGAGGAGGACCTGGAAGACCTGGACGAAGCCGCCCAGCTCCAGGACATCTCGCACATGCCCGCCCGCGTCAAGTGCGCCGAGCTCGCCTGGCGCACCCTCGACGGCATGCTCGAGGGGCAAACAAACCAGTAGTTTATGCCCCGAATCCAAGGTTTTTGATTGCCGAGCCGCCCGATACGGGCGGCTCTGTTTTTACCTAATGAGCGCGAACGCACAAAGTCCGCGCGTCCGGCGCCCCGTCTGACATTTGCCACACAGCCAGACGCGAGCACGGGCGTTTTCCACAGCACCAAAGGCCTGCGGCAGGGCCCCGGGCCCGCCAAGCAATGCGCCAAGCCCCGTTCTGCGAAGCTCCGACTCGCTTCGCGCCTGCCGCAGACGGGTCCCATAGGGAGCGGCGTGCATATTTGCGAGTATTCAGCACGCCAAGCTGTGTGTATACGCATCGAAAGCGTTAATCAACGTCTTTAGGCGCATATATATTGTGTTTTAGAACAAGCATCGCGGTCTCAGGGATCACATACATGCGCTTCGGAGGCGCATCGGAAGGCATAAATAGCTTCGGAACCTGTATGTTGCAAGATTGCGGCAGTGCCGACAGCACCACGATGCTGAAAACTCCGTTTTTTGCACGGCGCAGACGGGGGTAGGCACGGGCAAACCCGGACTGAGCTGTTATTTTATGCAAGATGACGATTGTTCTATGCATATTAAGAAGTGCAGTTACCGTACCAAGCTTTTAGAACAATGGTTGTGGCATATGGGCGACCCCAGCTGCGGTGCACAGGCAGTCCTACGCCACGTTTCGGCCAGTCTGCACCGCCGTTCGTGCACAGGCACGCACGATACGAGAAACGGTACTTTTGCCAATCCCCGTATATCGCTCAATCTGACGCACCGTAAAACCGGCATCGTGCAATCCAAGAATGACGATATTGCGCTGCGCCGACGGCGCGGCTTTAACCCCGTGGAGCGGAACCCCGAGGCTCTTCGCCATCTTGTCGGCAAAGGCGTGGCGTTCCCACTCTGTCTCTTTCATATCGCACAGCGCCGGCTCGCTACCGTCGGGCGTCGAAAGCGAATAGGCAATAAAGCCCTCGGCAGAACCAAAAAGTTCAAGCACGCAAGAAGGATCAGAAAATCCCCTCGCGGCATATGCCGCATCACTGTCGTAAGCGCGCAGATGCTCCGCAAAGCTGCTCCAGGGGTAACGCTCGATTAGGCTCATGCCCGCCTCCTGCGGATCGGCGTGAACGGAGCGAATAGCCTCCATCACCTGCCAGTCGGTATCGAGCGAGCGCCGGTCAAAACGGTTCTGGAACAGATGGCCTGTGCGCCTCGTGCGTTTCTTGAACCGCCGCGCGTACGTCAAAAGCAGCCGGTGCATCGCCGCGCTCATCCTGTCCTCGTAATCTGCAAGCACCAAATGCACGTGATTGCCCATAAGGCACCAAGCGATAACCGTCACACCCTCCTCGCGGCAGCACTCGCGCATCAGCTCCAAAAACTCCCACCGGTCCTCATCGCCCTCAAAGATGAGCTGCTTGCCCGTACCGCGGGCACAGACATGGTAAAAGCCGGTAACCGTTCTCCAAACGCGCTGCATGGCGCTCCCTTCGCCGGGATCTGCTTGCCATCCAATACAGCACGATTGAAGCGTGCCATCAAAACATTCACGCAAAACAATACACTCGCGCGGCCAAAGGCAGTAATCAGGCGGCGAACGGCATCGTTGCAACAGGTCAACCCCCGCAATGCTTACAAGAGCTGACCAATAGCTTGCCCAAGACGGACCCCCTCTACGGAAGTTCACGACCACAGAACATAGAGTTAAACCGTTTCAATTAAAACTTCCGGACTTCTCGCTACGAAAACTGAGCCGTTCGCCGAATATTCCGTGCATTTCGCGGTATTATAGGGGCTGCATGTCATGTCCCTTTCGAAGGGTCGCCCGGCAATCGCCAGCCACGGCCCCCAGACGGGACGCCAACACGATAGAGAGGAGAGGCATGCAGTACTCACAGGAAGTGGAGAACATGTGCCCCGTTGCCAAGGGTGCATACCACGGCCCCGCACCCATCCCCGAGGAGGGCAAGTGGGTCCAGGCTAAGGAGATTTCCGACATCTCCGGTCTTACGCACGGTGTGGGTTGGTGCGCACCTCAGCAGGGCGCCTGCAAGCTCACGCTGAACGTCAAGGACGGCATCATCGAGGAGGCCCTCGTTGAGACCATCGGCTGCTCGGGCATGACCCACTCTGCCGCCATGGCTTCCGAGATCCTTCCCGGTAAGACCATCCTCGAGGCCCTCAACACCGACCTCGTCTGCGACGCCATCAACGTTGCTATGCGCGAGATCTTCCTGCAGATCGTTTACGGCCGCAGCCAGACCGCGTTCTCCGAGGGCGGCCTGCCCGTGGGCGCCTCCCTCGACGACCTCGGCAAGGGCCTTCGCTCTCAGGTCGGCACCATGTTCGGCACCAAGGCCAAGGGCGCTCGTTACCTCGAGCTCGCTCAGGGCTACGTCACCCGCATGGCTCTCAACGACAAGAACGAGATCATCGCGTTCGAGTTCCTGAACCTCGGCAAGTTCACCGACGCTGTCAAGGCCGGCAAGACCCCCGAGGAGGCCATCGCTGGCGCTATGGGCCACTATGGTCAGTGGGAGAACGCTGCCAAGTACATCGACCCGCGCACCGACGAGGAGACTCACTCCGTCGCCAGCGTGTTCCCGGTTCACGAGTAGAAAGGGAGGGAAATAACTATGACTGTTACGTTCGAAGGTTACGAGCGCCGCGCTGACAAGATCAACAAGTGCCTCGCCGACAACGGCATCGCCTCCCTCGAGGAAGCTCTGCAGATCTGCACCGACAAGGGCTTCAACCCGCGTGAGATCGTCAACAACACCCAGTCCATCGCCTTCCAGAACGCCGAGTGGGCCTACACCCTCGGTTGCGCTCTCGCTGTCAAGCGTGGCGCCAAGTCCGCTTCTGAGGCTGCCGCCATCATCGGCGAGGGCATCCAGGCCTTCACCGTTCCCGGCTCCGTCGCCGAGGACCGCAAGGTCGGTCTGGGCCACGGCAACCTGGGCGCTATGCTGCTCTCCGACGACACCGAGTGCTTCGCCTTCCTGGCAGGTCACGAGTCCTTCGCTGCCGCTGAGGGTGCTATCGGCCTGGCTCTGAACGCCAACAAGGCTCGCAAGAAGCCGCTGCGCGTCATCCTCAACGGTCTGGGCAAGGACGCTGCTCAGATCATCGCCCGCATCAACGGCTTCACCTACGTGAAGACCCAGTTCGACTACTTCACGGGCGAGCTCAAGGTCGTCGAGACCATCCCATACTCCGATGGTCCCCGCGCCGCCGTCAACTGCTACGGCGCCGACGACGTCCGCGAGGGCGTTGCCATCATGTGGCACGAGAACGTCGACATCTCGATCACCGGTAACTCCACCAACCCCACGCGCTTCCAGCACCCCGTCGCTGGCACCTACAAGAAGGAGCGCCTCGAGGCTGGCAAGAAGTACTTCTCCGTCGCTTCTGGTGGCGGCACTGGCCGTACCCTGCACCCGGACAACATGGGCGCCGGCCCTGCCTCTTACGGCATGACCGACACCATGGGCCGTATGCACTCCGACGCCCAGTTCGCAGGTTCTTCCTCCGTGCCTGCGCACGTCGACATGATGGGTCTCATCGGCATGGGTAACAACCCCATGGTCGGTGCCACCGTCGCCTGCGCTGTCGCCGTCGAGGAGGCCCTCAAGGCCTAATCGCGCCCGTGCGATGCTCATATAGCTGAGCTTTGGAGCCGCTACCCACCCGGGTAGCGGCTCTTTTTGTTTGCGCTGTCGCAGGGTAGCTAATGTCGATATATCAGCTGGGGCGAAATACGAGATGTGAAGAGATGGAGCGCCAGAGCGTCCATGACGCCCACCTGCCATATTTGCCCTTTACCGATTTGCCGGGTCTTTGCGGCCCCATTGCCGATCACCCGTGCGACAATGCGCCGGACGAGAAAGGAATCCGATGGAATCGACTGATGTACTGGTAATTGGATCTGGCATTGCGGGCCTTTGCGCCGCCATCGAAGCGGCACGCACGGGCGCAACCGTCACCGTGGCAAACGCCGGCAAGACTATGAGTGGATCGAGCTTCTTCCCCGGAACCTGGGGCCTGGGGCTTATCGGACCCGTTAACGAAGACGACGAACAAGACCTCATCGACACCATTCAGACCGTTGGTGGCGGCGTCGCCGACCCCGAGCTTGTCCAGACGTTTGTCCACGGCATTCCCCATGCAATTGAATGGCTCGAGCAAGACCTGGGCGTTGAGCTTCAGCGTCCGCAAAGCGCCGAGAGTGCTCAGCAAAAGCAGTTTATCCCCTGCTTTGACCACAAGACGCGCATGTGGCGCGGCCTCACCCGCAAGCCCCTTGAGGACGCTCTGACGACCTGGATCGAGTCGCTCGGCATTCGCCTGCTCCCCCGCCATGAGCTTATTGACCTTGTTGAGGACACGAACGGCAGAATAACCGGAACCGTACTCTACGACCTCACCGAAAATCGAATCGTGCCCTTTGCTGCCAAGGCCACGATCATCGCAGCCGGTGGCACAGGCGGCCTGTTCGAGCGCAGCCTTACGTCGGCTGATGTGCTCAGCTCCTCGCAGGCCATCGCGCTGGCGCACGGCGCAACACTTACTGATATAGAGTTCATGCAGATGATGCCCGGCTTCATCGAGCCCAAGCGCAACCTGGTCTTCAACGAGAAAACCTGGCGCTACGTACATGTAGACCAGCCGGTAGATATTGCCGACGACAAGCTGGACGACCTGCTCGAGCAGCGCTCTGGATATGGTCCCTTCACGTCATGCTTGGCCTCCCGCGCTATCGATCTCGTCATCGATCAGGCAGGTGCCGAAGGCCTGGCACTCCACTACGACTTCCCCCGCGAGGATGTCCCAGAGTTTGTGCAGACCTTTGCCACCTGGCTGCAAGACGAGCACGGCATCGCCCCGACTGACGAGATGCGCGTTGCGATGTATGCCCACGCCGCCAACGGCGGCATCAAGATCGATAAGACCGCGCACACGGGCGTTGAGGGCCTCTACGCTTGCGGCGAGGCGACAGGCGGCATGCACGGTGCCGACCGCATTGGTGGCTTGTCAAGCGCCAACGGCATCGTGTTCGGACGCATCGCGGGCGCATCGGCAGCCCTTGCAGCGCAGAAAGAGCCTGAGACAGCCCTGAAGGCGGATATCGCCCTCCCCCACTACGGCATTGCCACAACAGATGCCGAACGCCTGACACACGGCCTTAAGCACACGATGAGCACCTATTGCATGATCAACCGAACCGAGACGGGCCTATCCGAGGCTCTGCAACAGCTTGAAAGCCTGCAAGACAAGGCCATGGCGCTGAGCAAGCCGCATGCCGATGACAGCGAGATCGCAGCCCTCGCCCGCCTACAGTCGCAGATTCGACTAGCACAGGAAATGGTCAAAGCCATGCGCAAGCGAACTGAAAGCTTAGGTTCGCACTATCGAGCAGACTAAATCGATTCTCACTTTGAGTTTGATCACAACTTCTCAACATGCATCGAGCCCCGTAAGCATGATTCCCCTAAGGAGAACACGCCTACGGGGCTTTAGCCGTGTTTCCCTAAGGGAATCACGGTGCAGATTACTCAGCTCCGTGCCCTTTCGGGTTCGCCCCATGCGTGGTCAACAAAAAAGCGACCAGCCTGAGCCAGTCGCTTTAACAATCTTTGGGTGGGCCGTCAGGGGGTCGAACCCTGGACCTTGGGATTAAGAGTCCCCTGCTCTACCAACTGAGCTAACGACCCGATATCAACACGAAGCAAGAACTGGGGTGGGTAAAGGGACTCGAACCCTCGACCTACGGGACCACAACCCGTCGCTCTAGCCAACTGAGCTACACCCACCGTGTCCTGTGCGCTTCGCGCTCGACTATTATTGCAAGGAACGCCACGCGATGCAAGCCCCAATTTTCAAGAATTTTGAAAAGAGTTTTTCGAGACCATTTCGAGCAAATCCCACCGGTTTCATGGGAGTAAACTTGCCCCACTGCAAATCCTCGAAAGGACCGTCATGAAAGAACTCTCCAACCGCACGGCAAGATTTACCGATTCGGTCATCCGCCGCATGACACGCATCTCCAATAAGTATGGCGCTGTCAATCTCTCGCAGGGCTTCCCTGACTTCGATCCCCCAGCGCAGCTGCTCGATAGCCTCAGCGCCATCGCCAGCGACCCCAAGCCGCTCTATCACCAGTACTCCATCACCTGGGGCTCCCAGGCCATGCGCGAGGCGCTCGCCGCCAAACAGGGGCACTTTATGGGCATGCCGGTGAACCCCAACGAGAATATCGTAGTCACCTGCGGCTCCACCGAGGCCATGATGGCCGCCATGATGACGGTTGCGAACCCCGGAGACAAGGTCGTCATCTTCTCGCCGTTCTACGAGAACTACGGCGCTGACACCATTCTCTCGGGTGCCGAGCCCATCTACGTGCCGCTCAACCCGCCCACATTCGACTTTGACCGTGAGGTGCTCGAGGCGGCCTTCCGCGACAACGACCCCAAGGCCATCGTCCTGTGCAACCCTTCCAACCCCTGCGGCAAGGTCTTTACGCGCGAGGAGCTCACCTTTATCGCCGACCTCTGCAAAAAGTACGACGCCTACTGCATCACCGACGAGGTATACGAGCACATCGTCTACGCGCCCCACGAGCACGTCTATATGGCCACGCTGCCCGGCATGTTCGAACGAACCATCAGTTGCAGCTCGCTGTCCAAGACGTACTCCATCACCGGCTGGCGCCTGGGCTACACCATCGCCCCTGCCGAGATCACCGAGCGCATCAAGAAGGTCCACGACTTCCTCACCGTGGGTGCCGCCGCTCCCCTGCAGGAAGCCGTCGTCACCGCCCTCAATTTCGACGGCAGCTATTACGATGAGGTCCTTGACCTCTATACCGCCAAACGCGACCTGTTCTGCCAAGGGCTCGATAGTATCGGACTTAAGCACAACGTACCGCAGGGCGCCTACTACGTGATGATGGATATCTCTGAGTTTGGCTACGACAGCGACCTCGAGTTCTGCAAGGACCTGGCCTCAAAGGTGGGCGTGGGCGCCGTGCCCGGCTCGAGCTTCTTCCGCGAGCCCGTCAACCATCTGATTCGTTTCCACTTTGCCAAGCGAGACGAGACGCTTAACGCGGCGCTGGAGAACCTCAAGTCGCTACGTGATAAAATCAAGCCGCGCGGGTAAGGACGGCCCGGCAACTAAAGCAACCAAAGAAGCCCCGCACCGCCCGCCGCGTTGCGAGGCTTCTTTTTATAACGCTTTCTTAAATAGTTTAGAGCCCTATACTCTAGTCACGGAGCAACTCGTCCCAGAGAGAGGAATACTATGGCAGAACAGCAGCTTATCGGAGCGCTCGAGGCCGGCGGCACCAAGATGGTCTGCGCCACGGGCTATGCAGACGGTACGGTCCTGGAGCGTGAGCAGATCGCGACCACGACCCCGCAGGAGACCGTTGAGGCCGTCAATGCATGGTTTGCCGACAAGGGCATCACCGCGCTGGGCATCGGCGCCTTTGGCCCCACCGCAGTCAACCCCGCGTCGCCCCAATACGGCAAGATCCTGGAGACGCCCAAAACGGCATGGCGCTACTTTGATCTGCTGGGCACCATCCAAAACGAGCTCAATATTCCCTGTGGCTACGACACCGACGTCAACGTTGCCTGCTTGGGCGAGGTCACCTTTGGTTGCGCCCAGGGCCTCACCGACGTGGTCTACCTGACCATCGGCACCGGCGTGGGCGCCGGCGTGCTCTCGGGCGGTAAGCTCGTGCACGGCATGATGCATCCCGAGGCCGGCCACATCCTGGTCACGCGCGACCCGCGCGACACCATCGGCGAGCATAGCGCCTGCCCCTTCCACGACAACTGCCTAGAGGGCCTCATCGCCGGCCCCGGCGTTAAAAAGCGCTGGGACGGCAAAAGCGCCGGAGACATGGCCGATGACCCGGAGGCCATGGACCTGCTCGCCGGCTATCTGGCGCAGGCGCTCATGACCTACACGCTGTGCTACGCGCCGCAAAAGATTATCATCGGCGGCGGCGTGGCCGACCACACTCCCATCGTGCCGCTCGCGCGCAAGAAGTGCGCCGAGATGCTCAACGGCTATATCGTCACGCCCGAGGTCAACGACATCGATAACTACATCGTCAACAACAGCCTCGAGGGCAAGCAGGGCATCATGGGCTGCCTGGCCCTGGGCGCACAGGCGCTTCAGTAGCAGACGCACCCACAGGGCGTGGCGCGCTCGGCAAATCCAACCTACGGAACGACGCCACCACGCCTCATATAAGCCCTCAAATAAAAAAGGCCGCCTAGGACCAAACAATACGTCCTAGGCGGCCTTTTTGGCGCATATGAGGGATTGTAGTAGATATCGGAGCACAACGCCCGTTGCCGCTCCACAGTAGTCGATCATCACATCGGTGATCATGCCGGCGCGTCCCGGCACAAAGAGCTGAATCGTCTCGTCGATCGAAGGAATCAGCAGCAGGAACACCGCCGTGGGCAGCAGCACGTCAAAGGTACGCCGGCCCTCAAAATCAAAGGCGTGCGTTGCCAAGATGCCGAGCACCATATACTCGGTAAAATGCGCGCACTTGCGAACAACAAAGTTGGTCACCCATTCATATGGAAGTCCCACGCCGTGCAGGAAACCGCGGATAGCTTCCATGACCGTCAGGCTCAGCGAGCCCGACCCCGAGCCGGGAACCAGCGAATTGCCCCAGATCAAGAGCGCCGTCAGGCAGGTTACAACCGCCCATTTTCGATTGATCTTAACCATGCAGAAGTTATGCCTCCGCGCGGAGCGGCGCGAAGCTGGCGGTACCGCCCTCGATAACGCTCAGATAAGCACGGCCCGTACGCTTGGCGGTAGAGGACTGTAGGCGCTCGATCTCTTCCTCGAGGATCTGATTGACGCGCTCGTGACGACGATTTTCCATAATGCCGGCGGCAATAGCCTCGGCCCGCTCGATGCTCTCGCGCGAGATGCGGGCGGTATCCTCGGGGAACACAGCGCTGTGACGGCCGACATAGGCGGGGGCAGCAGGCTGAGGGGCAGCAACGGGAGCGGGCGCTACAACAGGAGCGGGCTCGTCAATCTCATCCAGAATCGCGGTGGCGGCGGCCCACATGTCCTCGTGGCCCGAGTAATCGGCCATGGGGACATCAACCTCGAGCGAGGCGTCCGGAAGGTCGCCGGTGTCGATGCGATCTTGGGCATCAATCGATGCGGTGATGGCTGCAGGCTCATCGAGGTCATCGAGATCGATGTCCGCGGCACCGGAGATGATAGGCATGCTGGCGAGGTTTGCGTTGTACGGCGCAGCCTCAGCCGCCTGCTGCTGGGCAGGAGCGCCCCAAAGCGAGCTTTCGGCGGCACGGCGGGCGGCAACGGCCTCCTCGTCCGCGGCCATGGCTTCATCAACGTACGAATTGTCGGCAGAAGCGTTCGCGTCCGCCGAGGTAGCGCTGTAGGCGTTATTGGCTGCCGCGTTGGCGACGAGCGCCACGAAAGCCGCCGTGCTGCCCGCAGGGGCGGCCTGGGAGCCAGACACGGCGCGTGCCGCGGCGGCGATGTCGTCGCGATTGAAGGAGTCGGTCTGCCCGCCGTTGGTGAGCTCGTCGATGGCGACTTGATAGACGTCGCGCGAGTGTGCAGGGTCGCAGCTCACCGGCGAATCGTCGTCGAGCATACTGTCGATCATGGACCAAGCCTCGTCCTCGTCCATAGCATCTGCGGCTCGAGCGATGGTAGGGACACCATCATCGGCATGACGGCGCTGGAACGCACCAGTCAGGCCGGAAAGGAATGCCGAGGTAGACTGCTCCGCCTGAGCCTGAGAAGCAGAAGCCGCAGCGTAAGGAGTCGCATCCTGCTGCTGAGCTGGAATCGAGGCGGTCTTGAACTCGCTTTGATGCTGATTGAGATTGGCGGCACCGCCCATGGCATCGGGCTGGAACAGACGCTCTTCACGCTGCGCACGATACTCGGAGATACCCAGCGAGGCGGCATAGATACCCACGCCCGCCACTGCGCCCACGGCGAAGGGAACCGCACCCGCCACGACCGTCTCGTTCACCGACGAAAACGGCAGCGTCGCGGCATACATAACCACGGGAGCGGCAAGGCCGATCCCGCACGAAAGTCCGGCAAGGACTGCTCGTTGTGTTGCATCAGAAGAAGCCATGAGCTCTCCCCATCTTCCAGCACCCAAATCGCATCATTCAGTTGGCTGCGCGAGAGAAGATGAAGCGGGGCTATGCCCCAAAGCAACGGTATATGGTTCGTTTCATCTGCGTTTTCCGTCGCGAAGCTTAAAAGCTATTATGCGAAACCGCCCTGTCGATTGCAAGCGACGATGTCGGATTGAAACGGGAAACCTGCTGCTTGCAAGTCTTATGGTCAAAAATAAGTGCGAAGCGGCGATATAGAAAAGGGCCGAGGCTCAAAGCCCCGACCCTTTATCGCATTGATGATTAACGCTGCGTGTGGATGACAACCTAGAACGTCTGCTCGTAGTCGCTGTGCTTTTTGGCCGAACGCACCAGGAACTCCTGGTTGCTGTTGGTGCCCTTAAGACCCTTGATAAATGATGCGGCTGCGCGCTCGGTGTTGTTCATGCCAGCAAGAATGCGACGCAGGCCAAAGACAAACGGGCGCATCTGCTCGTCAACCAACAGGTCCTCGTTACGCGTACCGGAGGCAACGGGGTCGATAGCTGGGAAGATGCGGCGATCGGCCAAGTCGCGGTCGAGCTTAAGCTCCATGTTGCCGGTGCCCTTGAACTCCTCGAAGATGACTTCGTCCATCTTGGAACCGGTGTCGATGAGGGCAGAGGCCAGGATGGTGAGCGAGCCACCGTTCTCGATATTACGGGCTGCGCCCAGGAAGCGCTTGGGCGGATACAGGGCCGCCGAATCGACGCCGCCCGAAAGGATGCGGCCTGAGGCGGGCGCCGCCAAGTTGTAGGCGCGGGCAAGACGCGTGATGGAGTCGAGCACCACCACAACATCGCCGCCCAGCTCCACGATGCGCTTGGCGCGCTCGATAACGAGCTCGGCCACGCGAGTGTGGTTGTCGGCGGGCATATCGAAGGTCGACGCCACAACCTCGCCCTTGATGGAACGCTGCATATCGGTGACCTCTTCGGGGCGCTCGTCGACGAGCAGGCAGATGAGGTGCACCTCGGGGTTGTTAATCGAGATAGACTGGCAGATTTTCTTGAGGATCGTCGTCTTGCCGGCCTTAGGCGGGGACACGATCAGGCCACGCTGACCCTTGCCGATCGGCGACACGATGTCGATGGCGCGACCGGTAATGGAGTCCTTGCCGTGCTCCATGCGCAGCGGCTCGTTGGGATAGACCGGGGTAAGGTCGCCGAACTTGGGACGATTGCGAATCTGCTCGGGGTCCAGACCGTTGACGGTCGTGATTTTGGCGAGGCCGGCGC
This sequence comes from Collinsella aerofaciens, assembly GCF_020709435.1. Lineage (GTDB taxonomy): Bacteria > Actinomycetota > Coriobacteriia > Coriobacteriales > Coriobacteriaceae > Collinsella > Collinsella aerofaciens_AU. The sequence goes on along the minus strand of NZ_JAJFDP010000001.1, from coordinate 327,025 downwards.
GCTTGTCGCCGCCGCGCGAAGGACGGAGCGAGCCCTCGATGACGTCGCCCGTGCGCAGGCGCGCGGAGCGGATGAGGTAGGCGGGCACGAAGGCGTCGTCATTGGACTTCATGTAGCCATGGGCGTGGATGATGCCGGAGCTGTCCGGGCGAATCTGCAGGATGCCCTTGATGTCGCGGAAGCCCTCGGCCTTCGCGGCAGTGGTGTAGATCTCCTCGACGAGCTCGGCCTTCTTCTTGCCGGTCGTCTCGATCTCGAACTCCTTGGCCTTCTCGCGCAGCTCGGCGACCTTCATGGCCGCGAGTTCCTCGCGCGAAAGCGTGGGTTCGGTGGGGGCGGCGTTACGCTCCTTGTTGCGCTGTTTGCGATCGCGCTGGCGGTTGCGACGGTCGTTGTTGCGGTCGTCCTTGCGCTCATTGCGCTCCTCGTTGCGCTTGTGCTGGCGACGGTTGGGGCGAGCGCCGTCTTCGGCCTCGGCGGGCGCGGCGCCATCGGTTGCGGCGGCATCGGCGTTAGCCGCAGCGGCGTCATTGGCCTCGGCGCCGGAATCGACCTGTGCTTCGACATCAGTCTGCTGCTCGGACGCCTTGGCCTTAGCGGACTTCTTACGACCGCGCTTGGGCTTCTCAGACGCAGGCTGTTCGACGTCCTGGGGCTCGGCGGCATCAGTCGATGCATCGGCGGTCGTCTCGGCGGAATCCTCGGACGCACCCTTCTTGGCAGCCTTGGCCTTGGACGTGCGCTTAGCAGCAGTACGATGGCTGCGACCAGGACGGACGTCGGCGGGCTCGGCATCGGCAGAAACGGCCTCGGAAGTCGTAGCATCCAGGACGGGCGCGTCGGCAGCGGTTGCAGACTCGGCGGTCGCAGCAGCATCCCGAGCGGCTGCGGCTGCGGCTGCGGCCTTCTCGGCCTCGACGAAGGCCTTGGGCTTGCGACCGCGACGGTGCGGGCGCAAAGCCGGATCGACAACGGGAACTTCGCTGGCCTCGACAGGCGCAGCGGACTCAGCAGGCGATGCGCCCTCCCCTGCCGCGGAACGAACCGAAGCCTCGGTGAGCTCGAGGGTTACCTGATCGGCAACCTGCTCGGCCTTAGCAGCCGTGCGACGGCGTGTGCGCGGTGCCGGCTTCTCGGTCGGCTGGTCGGCGGCAGGTGTCTCGGGCGCAGACGGAGCTGCAAGCTCGGTCAGAGCCGCGGCCTCGCGCTCGGCAGCACGACGGCGGGCGCGCACCACCTGAGCCTCGCTAATCTGCGCCAACGCACGCGCCTGCGCGACCTCATCGGAAATCGGCTCCGAGGAGTCAGCTGCAACGGTGCGCTTGACGCGCGTCGTGCGCGTGGTACGGCGCTTGGGCTTGGTGACCTCCTCGCCGTCAGCAGCAGACTTGGCCGTGCGGCGCGTACGCTTGGGCTTTGCCGGAGCAGCCTCCTCACCAGTTGCAGGCACGGCCTTCTCAGCCGCTGAAGGCGTAGGCGTCGAAGCAGCCTTGGGCGTCTCAGGAGCCGAGGCTTGCGCGGGCGCCGCGACCTGGTCCAACGCAACCGGTGCAGCGGGAGCGGCTTGCGTCGTCGTTATTTCGTTTTCTTGCTGTTGATCAGACACAGTGTTTGCTCAACTTTCTTTTCAAGCCCTGTGATCACATGCTCCCTGCATAAACCTTCAGGGCGGCTAAACAGTCTAGCTCCGTCAAATACCGACGGACATCATTGATCTGTATCGAGATATTTGCGTCATATACGCAGCGTTAGTGTAACACAACCGCAACCACCTGCAACTTAGTCATTGAGGACGTTCTTAAACGACTAGTCAAAAGGGACAATCTTTGGTTTAACACCCACAAATCTGACTGCCTCCGCCAAAACTGTGGCGGTTTACTACGATGAATCGCTCAACCGCGATCACTCCGAAACTTGTTGAACTAAAACCACAGGTAGATGCCTTGCACTTTTTTGCGAAAAGCCGGCGTAGTTGGAATTTCTCATTTCATCGTAGTAAACCGGCATAGTTTCGTATTTCCAGCAGTTCCAAATTCGTCAATACGTCGGCGTTTGCAAAAAGCCCGACCTCCGTGGGAGATCGGGCTTTCAAGGCTTAGTTAAACCAAGTCTGTACGGTCAAATGACCCGTAGCTTACATCTGCTCGGGCGCGGAAACGCCAACGAGGGTGAGCACCAGGGCGAGCGTCACACGGACGGCATCGCAAGCGGCCAGACGGGCACGCGAAAGCTCGGGGTCGACGGGACGGCCCTCGCTCGGCAGCACCTGACAGGCAGCGTAGAAGCTGTGGAAGTCGCCGGCGAGTTCCTCAGCAAAGTGCGTCAGACGGAACGGGGCGCGGTCGCGAGCGCAGCTAGCGATGAGGTCGGTGAGCTCGTTGAGCTTGCGCGAAAGGGCGAGCTCGGTCGGGTCGGTCAGCAGCGAGTAATCGACGTTCTCACCGATGGCCTTGGCGGCGACGGCCTTCATGCCCATCTCGTCAGCCTGCTCGGGCGTAACGTCAGCGGCACGGCGCAGGATGGAGCACACGCGGGCGTGAGCGTACTGCACGTAGTACACCGGGTTGGAGTTGTCGCGCTTCTTGACGGCCTCAATATCGAAGTCGACCATCTGGTTGGAGCTCTTGGAGATGAGGGTGTAACGGGCAGCGTCGGAGCCGACCTCGTCGACGAGCTCCTGCAGGGTCACCATGGTGCCCTTACGCTTGGACATACGGACGGGCTTGCCGTTGCGCAGCAGGTTGACGAGCTGGCCCAGCAGAACCTCAAACTTGCCGGGGTAACCCAAGGCATCGCATACGCAGCGGACGCGCTCGATGTAGCCGTGGTGGTCGGCGCCCCAGATGTCGATGACGTGGTCGACGCGCTGGAACTTATCCCAGTGATAGGCAACGTCGGAGGCGAAGTAGGTGTACTCGCCGTCGGACTTGATCAGAACGCGGTCCTTGTCATCGCCCAGGTCGGTGGAGCGGAACCACAGGGCGCCGTCCTTGGTGTAGAGGTAGCCCATCTTGTCGAGCTTCTCAAAAGCGCGGTCGACGGCAGAGGTGCCGGCGGTCTCGCCCTCGGTGTCCTTCACGTACAGCGAACGCTCGGAGTACCAACGATCGAAGTCGCAATTGACGGCGTGGCAGAGGTCGCGCATGTTGTCGACCATCTTCACATAGCCGCGCTCGCGGAAGCTCTCCATGCGCTCCTGAGGATCGGCCTCGACCCACTTATCGCCGTCGGTGCGCCAGAACTCGGCGGCCTCGTCGATAATGTAGTCGCCGCCGTAGGAGTCCTTGCCCAGGGTCTCGGCAAAGTTGTCCTGATACGGATGGGTCTCGGGATGCTCGTCGTTCTCGTCGGCAACAAAGGCGTCGCGGTCGGCGATCAGCAGCTTGTGAGCCTCGTCGATATCCACGCCCTGCTTGGCGATGATGTCGGCAAGCTGCATATAGCGCGTGCTGATGGAGTTGCCGAAGGTGTTCATCTGAGAGCCGTGGTCGTTGATGTAGAACTCACGCTGGATGTCGTAACCGGCGTGATCCATAACGCGGCAGAGCGAGTCGCCCAGCGCGGCCCAGCGGCCGTGGCCGATGTGCATGGGGCCGACGGGGTTGGCGGAAACGAACTCGACCTGGGTCTTCAGGCCACCACCGACGTTGGACTTAGCGAAGTCCATACCCTTCTCACGAGCCTCGCCAAAGATGGCATTCTTGACGGCAACGGAGAGGTAGAAGTTGATGAAGCCGGGGCCTGCGATCTCGACCTTCTCGATCGCGGGGTCCTCGGGCATATGGGCAACGATGGCCTCGGCGATCTTGCGCGGGGCGCAGTGGGCCAGCTTGGCGGACTTCAGGGCCATGGTAGAGGTCCACTCGCCATGAGAAGTGTCAGCCGGTCGCTCGATAGCGCAATCGTCAAGTTCAAATGCGGAAAGGTCGCCGGCCTCCTGGGCCGCAGCAAGCGCAGCGCGTACCAGCTCTTCAATCTTCTCGGGCATAGATCCTCCTTGTGTTAAAGCCCCCGAGCTCTTGGTCACTCGTAGGGCAAAAGCCAGAGTTTGTAGCACTCTATCACAAGCGACGGGCACTGTCGCAGGGTAAAGCCAATCGATATTGCATATGCACAAAATTGACTACAGCTTGTATGGAGTCACTCAAAGATGCCAGTCTGCCTGCAAATTATGCACGCGTTGAAAATGCATAAAGGTGTGAATGAGCTGCGTCTGTTATCGAATACTCTTACCTATCAGAGTTGTGTGCTTTTCCTGCATAAAGTAAGGGTTTGAGCACGTCAGCGTGTTATTCTAAACATACGTAAATTCGTATAAGTTGGAGGTAGCATGTTCTCAATCGGTCAACACGTCATTCATCCGGGTCAGGGAGTCTGCACCGTCGTCGGCTTTAGGGACGACACACCGCAGCCCATGCTACTGCTCGAGACCAAGCAGGGACATGCGCAGACGATCCTCATGTACCCCGTGGCGCAGGCCGACCGTCTGCACGCCGCCATCTCTCAGCAAGATGCCGAGCACCTGCTGAGCCACTATGACGAGCTGGAGTGCGACACCTTTACCGAGCGCAACAGCTCGCTTGAGGAGACACACTTTAAGCAGCAGCTCAAGCTGGGCGCGCCCGAGACGGTCCGCGTGGCAAAGACCATGATGCACCGCATTCGCCAGGCCGAGGAAGCTGATAAAAAACCCAGCTCCTACTACATGCGCGTACTCAAGGAGGCCAAACGCCGCTCCATCGAGGAGTTCGCCGTGGCCTTGGGCGTCACCGAGGAGGCCGCCGAAGCCCGCCTAGCCCAAGCCGCCCTCAACTAACCCATCCGCGCCAAAAACCACCACAAAGGGAACAGGCACCTTTGTGGTGGTTTTCTTGTTCTAGTAGTATTCATTCTTATCGATACCCACGAGCACAAGGAGTCTCTTATGGCAGAGCCGCTTACCGCCGGAATCACCCGCGACCGCGCGTTCGAACTGCTCAATGAGCACAACAAGGACCCGTTCCATATCACCCATGGCGAGACGGTCGAGGGCACTATGCGCTACTTTGCGCGCGAGTTCGACCCCGAGAACGAGGAGTTTTGGGGCATCGTCGGTCTGCTGCACGACCTGGATTGGGAGGAGCATGAGGACGGCCCCATTAACCACACCATCTATGCTGCCGAGATTCTTGAGGGCGAAGGTGCGTCTCCCGAGCTCATTCGCGCCATCCAGACGCACACGTCGGACTTCAACACCTCACTACCCAAGCCCGAGCTGCAGATGGAAAAGATCCTGTTTGCCTGCGATGAGCTCACCGGCCTGATCGGCGCTGCCGTCATCATGCGCCCGAGCAAGAGCGTTATGGACTTTACGACTAAGTCGCTCAAGAAGAAGTTCAAGGACAAACGCTTTGCCGCCGGCTGCTCGCGCGACGTGATTTCGCAGGGCGCCGAGATGTTGGGCTGGGAGCTTCCCGAGCTCTTTGACCGCACCATCGCGGCCATGCAGTCCTTCGCCCCCGACCGAGATACCTTCCAGGCCTAACCGTCAACGCCACCTAAAACCACCACAAAGGGGACAGGCACCTTTGTGGTGGTTTTTGTTTGCGCGGGCGTTAGGGACGGACCTGGCCGGTGCCGCGGAGCTTGTATTTGTAGGTGGTGAGGGCCTCGGCGGCAAAGGGGCCACGGGCGTGGAGCTTTTGGGTCGAGATGCCGATCTCGGCGCCCAGGCCAAACTCGCCGCCGTCGGTGAAGCGCGTGCTGGCGTTGGCGTACACGGCCGAGGCATCGACCGCATCCAGGAAGCGCTCGCAAGCATCCGTGTCCTCGGCAACGATGGCCTCGGAGTGCATCGTGCCGTAGCGATTGATGTGTGCGATGGCCTCGTCCTCGTTTGCCACGACCTTCACGCTCATCTCGAGAGCCAAGTACTCGCGACCCCAGTCCTCCTCAGTCGCGGCGACGTAGTCATCGCCCTCCACAAAGCCGGCGTCGGCGCACGCGGCGCGCGTGGCCTCGTCACCGTGAATGAGCACGCCGTGGTCGTGCAGCACGGCAACGACCGCAGGCAAAAACGCATCGGCCACAGCACGGTCGACCAGCAGCGACTCGGCGGCATTGCACACGCCTACGCGCTGGGTCTTGGCATTAACGATAATGTTGAGCGCCTTATCAAAGTCGGCGGATTCATGCACGTAGATGTGGCAGTTACCCGTGCCCGTCTCGATCACCGGAACGAGCGACTCGCGCACGCAGCGCTGGATCAGGCCCGCACCGCCACGCGGAATGAGCACGTCGACGATGCCGCGGAGCTTCATGAGCTCGCCGGTGGCCTCGCGGTCGGTGGACTCGATCATCGACACGGCCTCGCGCGGGAAGCCCTTGGTCTCGAGCGCATCGGCCAGCAGCTCAGAAATCATGGCACACGAGTGATAGGCCAGCGAGCCGCCGCGCAGAATGCAGGCGTTGCCGGTGCGGATGCAGATGCCCGCGGCGTCGGCCGTCACGTTGGGGCGCGCCTCGTACACCATGGCAACCAGGCCCAACGGCACGCTCACACGGGTGAGGTCCACGCCGCTTGCGAGCACGCGGTGGTCGAGCACGCGGCCCACAGGATCGGGCAGCTCGGCGAGCTTCTCCAGGCCGGCGGCCATACCCTCAACGCGCTCGGGCGTCAGCAGCAGACGGTCAAGGAGCCCCGCCGAGGTCCCCGCATCACGCGCGGCGGACATATCGAGCTCGTTGGCGGCGACGATGGAGTCTACACCGTTGCGCAGTGCTGCGGCCATGGCGCGCACGGCCTCCTGGCGCTGCTCATCGCTCGCCGTGGCAAGCGAGGCCGACGCTGCCTTGGCGGCAACGGCAAGATCGTGGACATACGTGGCTATATCGACCGACATGGGCGGCCCTTTCTCTTAGTAGTTTGCCCACCATGGTAGCCGATTTGTGCATGCCCTCGCGCACGGCGGTAGAATTGGTCAACCCGAAACACCGCAACGAACGGAAGCATCACATGGCGCTCATCACTTCGTACCACGTCCCCGGCCTGTATGTCGAGGACCACAGCATCGACGTCCCCCTTGACTGGCGCGGCCTGGAGCCGATGCTCCTGGCCGTCGGCAGCACCATGCGCCGCGGCGCTATGCCGGCACCAATCGCCGGCGCGCCCGAGAGCATCAAGCTCTTCTATCGCGTGGTTTGCGCGCCCGACCGCATCAACGACGATCTGCCGCTGCTCCTGTTTTTACAGGGCGGCCCCGGCGGCGAGAGCCCGCGTCCGTTGTCGCCCACAAGCGATGGCTGGATCGAGGAGGCCGTCAAACACTTCCGCGTGGTCCTGCCCGACCAGCGCGGCACCGGACGCAGTAGCTGCGTGGACGGACGCACGATCGCGGCCTTGGGCGAGCGCGCCGAGGCAGCCGGCGCCGATGCGGACCGCTCGCAGGCAGACTTCCTCAAGCGTCACCTCGCCAGCTCTATCGTGCGCGATTTTGAGTACCTGCGCCTGGTGGGCTTTGGCGGCAGGCCCTGGGTCACGCTCGGGCAGAGCTACGGCGGCTTTTTGACGCTGAGCTATCTGTCGCTCTTCCCCGAGGGCGTGGCGGCAAGCTTTACCTGTGGTGGCATTCCGCACGTGCCGGCGAGCGCCAGCGAGGTCTACGCGCACACCTTCCCGCGCATGGCCGCCAAGACGCAGCAGTATTACGACCGCTACCCCGCTGACGTCGAGCGCGTGGCAGCCCTGGCCGATGCGCTCGAGGCTCAGAAGCCCGTGCTGCCCGACGGCTCGCCGATGACGGTTGAGCGCCTACAGCTCATGGGCAGCGACTTTGGCATGAAGCCGAGCTTTGAGCGCATGCATTGGATTATCGATCATGCTTTTGCTGACGGCGACGGCACGCTGAGCTGCGGTGCCTCAGTATCCGATAGCTTTTTGATGCGCGCCTTCGAGCGAACCAACACGCGCACGAATCCACTGTACTGGACGCTGCAGGAGTTCATCTACGCCGACGGCGACACCATGCCCATTCGCTGGGCCGCGGCAGAAGAGAAAGCTCATCGTGCCGAGTTCGACACACTCGCGCGCCCGCTCATGTTTACCGGCGAGGCCATGTTCCCGTGGATGTTTGAGCAGATGCCCGAACTTAAGCCCTTCAAGCCGGCGATGGATCTGATGATGGAAGACACCAGCTGGGACAAGATCTACGACCCGCAGCGCCTGGCCTGCAACGAGGTGCCGCTCCAGGCCGCCGTGTATTTCGACGACATGTACGTGGATTCGGGTCTGCAGCTCAACACGCTCAGCCGCGTGGGCAACTCGCATGCCTGGGTGACCAACGAGTTCGAGCACGACGGTCTACACGGCGGCGTGGTGTTCAAGCACCTCTTCAACGAAGCCCTCAACCGTGGAGATCTGCGCCAAATCTTCTAGCAAAGGAGTGTCCCCAACTGCCGGCACCAAAGGAACGTCCCCAAGTGCCACCCAAGTGCCGGTAACAGCAACATCGCAGGCAGAGGACGGAAAGCGAAAACGCCCCTAAGCGAGCAAGGTGACGTGAAAGAGGAGGGCATTGACCTTTTGGTCATGCCCGACGATTGAACGTCAGATTGCCGCTTAGGGGCGTTTGCAGCGTCGACCCGTTAGGCGAAGACGATCAGATTATCCCTGTGTATCGCCGGCTTCTCGGCCAGATCTGCGAGCAGGCGGTTGCTGGCAATCTGGTCCTGGCGGCGTCCTGCCGCAAGCTCCAGCACGTCCGAATCAGCCTCGGCGATACCGCGAGCAACGACCATGCCGCTCGGGTCGCACACGTCGAGCACATCGCCCTCGGCAAAATCTCCATCGACCTGGCGAATGCCCACCGCGAGCAGCGATGAGCCACGGCTGACCAGCGCCTTCGCAGCGCCGTCGTCAACCGTTACCGAGCCATGTGCCTTGTCACCCAGCGCGATCCACAGCTTGCGGGGCGCAATATCCAGGCGCTCCGCCGGCGGGTCGAACAGCGTGCCCACGCTCTCGCCACGGGCCAGACGCACGAGCGCATCGGGCTCCTCGCCCGAGCAGATCACGCTCTGAATGCCGGCCGTCATCAAAATGCGGCTCGCGCGAATCTTGGTGATCATGCCGCCGGTGCCCACCGACGTCGAAGAATCGCCCGCCGAGGCAATGATCTTGGCATCGATCTTATGCACGACCGGGACGAACTCGGCCGTGGGGTCCTCGTGCGGATTGGCGGTATAGAGGCCATCGATGTCCGAGAGCGTCACGCACAGATCGGCAGAAACCAGGCAGCTCACAAGCGCCGCCAGCGTGTCGTTGTCGCCGAACTTGATCTCATCGACGGTAACGGTGTCGTTCTCGTTGACGACCGGCACCACGCCCAGCTCCACCAGGCGCAGCAGGGCGTCGCGCGCGTGCAGGTAGGACGTGCGGCGCGCCGTGTCGTGACGCGTGAGCAGCACGAGCGAGGTGAGCAGGTCGCGCGCATGGAACTCCTCGTCGTAGGCCGACGAGATGATGCACTGACCGGCCGAGGCGCAGGCCTGCAGGCTCGGCAGGTCGCCGACCGGCTTGCGGTCGAAGCCCAGCACGGGATAGCCGCAGGCAATGGCACCCGAGCTCACCACGACCAGGCGCCAGCCAAGCTCGCGCAGCGCTGCGGCCTGGTCGGCAAGCCCGCCGATAAAGGCGCGGTTGACCTTGCCGTCGGCGCCCACCACCGTGGACGAACCGATCTTTACCACCATCGTTTTATAAGAAGTCGTCATACGTCAAACCAATCGAATGTCGAGCGTTCGGGCGAGCTGGGGCAGTCGGGGCGCCTAGTGCGGAACGGACGAAAATGATCCGTTTTCCTCCGTCCCCTTCGGATCATTTTGCCCAGGGGAAGGCCGAAGCCGCAGCCATGTTCTTGCGCACGAGCTCGTCGCGCACCTGAGCCAGGCCCTGCTCCATGCCCACCACATAGGTCTGCGGGTACAGGAAGCGCTTAAAAGCTGCGTCCAGATGATCGAACGCCCAAGCACAGCGCTCGCGCGCGTCCTGGATGCTCTCACGCGGAGCCACCGCACTGCCATCGCGCACGATCGGCACCAGCAGCTCGCGATACTCAAGTTCGGACACGTCGGTCACCAGGGCGGCATCATTCACGGCCACAAGGGTATTGCCGCGCGCGGCGCCCTCCCCCGCCAGATGGTCCTCGTCGTAGATCATGTCGCAGACCGGGCCGCCAAAGCCGTCGTAATAACGGCGCACGCGTTGCACACCCGGGATCGTGCGCTTGTAGGGCTGCTCGGAGAGCTTGACAACCGGCGTCCATGGATCTGCCTCGCTCGCACGGCGGGCGGAAAGCTTGTACACGCCGCCCAGCGCCGGCTGGTCGTAACAGGTCGCAAGCTTGGTACCCACGCCAAAGCTGTCGATGGGCGCGCCCTGGTCGAGCAGCGACTGAATCGTGTACTCATCCAGATCGTTGGAAACCGAAATCCCCACATAGGGCAGGCCCTCGGCATCAAAACGGCCGCGAACATACTTGGAGAGCTTGGCGAGGTCGCCGGAGTCGATGCGAATGGCCGACAGACGCTCGCCCACCGCCTCCATCTCCTTGGCAACCGTAATGGCATGCTCGCAGCCCTCGCGCACGTCATAGGTGTCGATAAGCAGCGTACAGTTCTTGGGACTCGACTTGGCAAAGGCGCGGAAGGCCTCGAGCTCGGAATCGAAGCTCATCACCCAGCTGTGCGCATGCGTGCCAAAGACGGGAATACCGTAGCGGCGGCCGGCGAGCACATTGGACGTAGAGGAGCAGCCGGCAACGTAGCTCGCGCGCGCAACGGCCAGGCCGCCATCGGGACCCTGGGCTCGGCGCAGGCCAAACTCCGCCACGGGGCGACCGTCGGCGGCGAGCACCACGCGCGCCGTCTTGGTGGCGACAAGCGTCTGGAACCCGACAATGTTGAGCAGCGCCGTCTCGAGCAGCTGGCATTCCAGCGCGGGACCGGTGACGCGCACCATGGGCTCGCGCGGAAAGACGAGCTCGCCCTCGGGAACGGCGTCGATGTTTACATGCGCTCGAAAATCGCGCAGGTAGTCGAGGAATGCAGGCTTGAACATCGCGCCGCCGGCCGGGGCCTGGAGTGAGGCGAGGTAGTCGATATCCTCGGGTGTAAAGCGCAGATTCTCGACCAGCTCGGGCAGCTCGGCGGTGCCGCACATGACGGCATACGCGCTGCCAAAGGGATGGTCGCGGTAAAACGCCGTAAAACAACCCTGCTCATTGGCCTTGCCGTTCTCCCACAGGCCCTGGGCCATAGTGAGTTCGTACAGATCAGTGAGCATTGCAATGTCGGTGGGATGCGAGATGTCGGTCAAAGCCATGGGGCGACCTTTCGGATGCGTTGTGCAGAGGTTGAGGGTTGGAGAAGGGCAGAGTGTTCGGGCATGGCACCCGGCGCGAATCGGCTAGAGCAGGCCCATGCTGGTCAGGATCGTGTAGCCCATAAAGATGACAAACGCGATGAGGGCAAGGACAATGATGATTTTTTGAGCCGGCGCCATGCCAGGGATCTCGTTCTCGCCCGTAGGCTCCTTGGAGGTAACCATGCGCTGGGCAAAGCTCATCTCGTCGCGGCTCGGCTTGGGATCGACGGACTTGGGACGAGCGGCCTTTTTAGGCTGAGGTTTGTGCGCGGCAGGTGCAGGCTTCGCAGAGGCGGGCTTGGGTGCGGGCGCAGGCGCCGGTACGGCTGCGCCCTTCGCAGCAGCCTCCTCGGCCTTCGCACGCTCGGCACGCAGGGCGGCCAGCTCCTCACGCTCGCGGCGTGCCTCTTCCTGGGCCTCGCGACGAGCTTTCTCGGCGCGGAGCTCTTCCAACTCGGCGCGTTCCTCGGCAGACAGTGGTTGGGACTCAAGCTCGGCCATGGTACAGCCCTTTCTTTTAAAAAAAGCCGCCGACACAATGTCAGCGGCTTATCAAATCCAAGGGTGGAGACGAAGGGAGTCGAACCCTCGGCCTCTGCCATGCGACGGCAGCGCTCTCCCAACTGAGCTACGTCCCCAGGACAAGTTGATATTTTACCTACGGCTCGCCAACTGTCAACGCCCAATACCCAGTCTTTTTGGAGCGCGGCTATTTTGACAACTTTTCGAACAGGCGATCCTCTCGATGATTTTTTAATCCCCGTCCCAGAAAAATCATCGACGAACGTCCTACTTTGCGCTGGTGAGGACGCCGGTGGTGTCGAAGGCCGGGGTGAAGCTCTCGTCTACCGCGCCGCCCTCTTGCCAGAACATCGTCGTAAAGCCCAGGTCGTCGGCATGGTCGAGCACCTGCTCGTACTCCTCGCGCGTCACGGCGCGTGCCAAGTCGCCGCCCTGCTCGCGCATAAGCGCATTGGGCGTGTACTGGTTCATGACCGAGATCGGCACATCGCCCACCGTCTGCCACACTAGGTCCAGTACGCGACACGAATCGTCCGCATGCCCCGGAAGCACCAGGTGGCGCACGATGATGCCGCGCTTCATGAGCCCGTCCTCATCCACCAACTCTCCCCCGCGGCGCTCGATCTCGCGCGCCATCTGGGCCAGACCCGACACGGCCACGCGCGGGTAGTCCTTAATATGAGAAAGCGACTGCGCAAGCCCGGCATCGGCATATTTAAAGTCGGTGAGCCACACATCGACCAGGTCGCCCAGCGCCGCCACGGCACTCGCACGCTCGTAACCACTCGTGTTGTAGACGATCGGGATGACCAGCCCGCGCGCCCGTGCCGCGGCAATCGCGGCAGGCAACAGGTGCGCATAGTGCGTCGCCGTCACCAAATTGATGTTGTTGGCACCCTGGTCCTGCAGTTCCAGCATAATCTCGACCAGACGCTCAGACGAAATCTCAAGGCCAAAATTGCTGGTCGAGATCTCGTGGTTCTGGCAGTAGATACATTTAAGCGAGCAACCGCTAAAGAAGATCGTGCCCGAACCGGCCTCGCCCGAGATAGGCGGCTCCTCCCACATATGAAGCGCCGCGCGAGCGACCTTAAGCGTGTCGTCGGCACCGCATACGCCGCGCGCGCCCTCATCGCGCGCCGCACCGCAACGGCGCGGACACAAATGGCAGGCGGGCGAAAAAAGTTCGGTCAACGACATCAGCATAAAAAAAATGCTCCAAAACAACGATTCAGCAGCTCAAACGTAAAGGGCCAGACCGGGTAGACGGCTCCGTCCCTAAGGCGCCGTAATCGTCCGACACGATTTTTGTAATGTCAAGACTGGAATCGATAAAGTGCCGCTTTATAATGTAGGTATTCCGCCCCCCGCGGAGCAACTGGGTGAACCGTCGCGTTTATTTAGGGAGCCCACACAGTCGTACCCAGTACAGGTATCCTTCGTTGTTAAGGACGCTGGAACAGTCGATGAGGGCACCCACCTGTTTTAGGTGGGTTCATTTTCGTAACGTGGGGGGTGGTTTTCTTTTGCCGAAAATCACCATTACAGTCCATATGGATCCCCGCCGGCATCCCGACAAGCCATCGACAACATCCCAATATCTGGTATGCGCGTGATAATCGCACGGTGCAAACCTCCGCACCCCCTCGGTCGAGTATCATGGGACAGCTATGCCATTTCCGCGTAGCAACCTTTGACCTTTTCCTTCGACGCTTGGCGGTTTTTAGATTCATGGCTTCATCCCCGAGCTACATACCGTACCTATGCGTGGCAGCGGCGGCCTTTATCACGACCTTCCTCGCGGTGCCCCTGGTCAAGCGCTTGGCAATTAAGCTCGATGCCGTCGACTATCCTTCTAAGCGCCGCATCAACACCAAGCCCATCCCGCGTTTGGGCGGAACGGCGGTGTTTTTGGGCCTGGTCGTTGCCTGCATTGTGCAAATCCTAGGCACCTGGTACCTGGGCTGGCCGCCCGTTTTGGTGCCGCACCCGCGCCTTCACATTAGCTATCCCATGCTGGCGCTCTCCTTTACCGTCATCTTTGCGACCGGCGCTATCGACGACGTCTTCCAGCTCAAGCCCAAGCAAAAGCTGGCCGGACAGGTCCTCGCCGCGCTTATCGCCTGCATGGGCGGCCTAAAAATCGGCGTCATCGTCAACCCGTTTGCCCCCGGCGAAATCATGCTCGGATGGCTCGCCTACCCCATCACCGTGATCTATCTGGTGGCATTCACCAACATCATTAACCTCATCGACGGCCTTGACGGCCTGGCGACGGGTATCTGCGGCATCGCGTCGTTCACCATGTTTTCGATGGCCGTTCTCTCGGGCCGCATCGACGCCGCCGCGCTCTCCATTGCGCTCTTTGGCGCCTGTCTGGCCTTTTTGCGCTACAACTTCAACCCCGCAAGCATCTTCTTGGGCGACTCGGGGTCGCTGCTTCTGGGCTTTGCGCTGGGCTCCATCTCGCTGCTCAACGTGAGCCGCACCGCCGCGCTCACCTCGCTCATCATCCCGCTCATCGTTGCCGGCGTGCCCATCATCGACACGTTTAGCGCCATTGTGCGCCGCAAGCGCGCCCACATTAGCATCGGGCAGGCCGACAAGGGCCACATCCACCACCGCCTGATCCAAGAAGGCTACAACCAAAAACAGGCTGTGCTGCTCATCTATGCCTGGTGCATTATGCTTTCGGCCGGCGCCGCCGCGATTAACCAGGTCGAGGTGCCCATGCGCGTGCTCATCTTTACCGTGCTCGCCATTGGCTCGGCGGCCTTTGCCAAGCATCTACATCTGTTTGAGCCCGTACTGCGCCACCATTACAACAAGCGCACGCACGAGGACGAGCTGGTCACCCCCGACGACCCCGCTTTTAAGCAGGAGGAGCAGGCAGCCGAGGAGCGCAAAGAAGAGCGCCACCACAAGCTCTAGGGCAAGCTGCCGAGGATGTGCCAAGGCACCGTTAGCCAAGCGCGGCCGCGCCGCACCCATCGCACATGCCGCACCACGCGCGCCCCTCTCCCGCCCCTCGCCTACTTACGCACCACCCCTCCAATAAACGCGTTATCATCTTGACCCATGAACATACGTTAGGAGCAATCATGCCAAACGAGAACAGCTACGAAGTCACGCTGCAAAAGAGCAACGCCATTCGCGAGGGCCTGGCCAAGACGCCCGAGAAGTTCACCATGCTCACCGGCGACCGCCCCACCGGCCGCCTGCACCTGGGCCACTACTTTGGCACCCTCAAGGGCCGCGTTGAGCTGCAGAACATGGGCGCCAAGACCAACGTGCTCATCGCCGACTACCAGGTCATCACCGACCGCGACACGACCGAGCACATCCAGGACAACGTGTACAACATGGTCATGGACTACCTTGCCTGCGGTATCGACCCCGACAAGACCATGATCTACGCGCACTCCGCCGTGCCCGCAGCAAACCAGCTCATGCTGCCGTTCCTGTCGCTGGTGTCCGAGGCCGAGCTGGCGCGCAACCCCACCGTCAAGGCCGAGATGGAGGCCTCGGGCCACGAGCTCACCGGTCTTCTGCTCACCTACCCGGTGCACCAGGCCTGCGACATTCTGTTCTGCAAGGGCAACGTCGTGCCCGTCGGTCGCGACCAGCTGCCGCACATCGAGCTCACCCGCACCATCGCCCGCCGCTTTAACAACCGCTACGGCAAGGTATTTCCCGAGGTCGACGCATTGCTGTCCGAGACCCCGCTGCTTCCCGGCCTTGACGGTCGCAAGATGAGCAAGAGCTACGGCAACGCCATCAATATCTCGATGACCGCCGAGGAGACGGCCAAACGCATCAAGAAGAGCCAGACCGACTCCGAGCGCATGATCACGTTCGACCCCGAAAACCGCCCCGGCGTGTCCGGCCTGCTTT
The DNA here is from genome assembly GCF_020709435.1 of Collinsella aerofaciens. GTDB lineage: Bacteria > Actinomycetota > Coriobacteriia > Coriobacteriales > Coriobacteriaceae > Collinsella > Collinsella aerofaciens_AU. The sequence goes on along the minus strand of NZ_JAJFDP010000001.1, from coordinate 311,208 downwards.
CGACAGCCGCCATCTGCACCGGTCGCTCCGAGGTCGAGATTGCCGAGGAGATCGGCATGGGCGGCTCCGGCCAGCTCAAGAAGTACGTGACCGAGGCCGTCAACGAGTACTTCGCACCGATCCGCGAGCGTCGCCAGCGCTACGAGAACGATCTGGACTATGTGAAGGACGTCCTGCACGAGGGCAACCGTCGCGCCAACGAGATCGCCGATCAGACCCTGGCAGAGGTTCAGGACGCCATGGGCATGGTGTACTAGACCGATCTACTGGCTTGAGCTTTCGATTGCTATAGGGCGGGCGCTGCGGCGTCCGCCTTTTTTGGAGCCGGACCGCTTCGGCTCCGTCCATCGCACCCCCTCGACAAACGGGAACAGGCCCGCCGGCAGTTAGCTGCCAGCGGGCCTGTTCCCGAAGTACACCGTTGAATCGCACAGAGGGGAGGGATGCGAATCAAACTCAACAGGGCAGGCTTTTTCATCGCCTATTGCCTGCTCCGTTGCTGAAACCAATATAGTTCACCGTGGTTTACTTTCTGACGGCAAAGTACGCCGCCACACCTTCTCCATAAGTTAGCTCTGGTAAACCTACAGTGTAAAACCACCACAAAGGGGACAGGCGCCTTTGTGGTGGTTTTCGCCACGGCAGAACCGCTAGAGCCCGGCAGGCCAGCGACAGGCGGCCAAGTCGACGTGCATGTCGTCCTTAAACGCCACACCTTCCCCTAGCAAAAGCTCACGTTGAGCATCGGGACCGCCAAAAGCGAAGCCCTCGCATATGTGCCCGTCGGCAAACACCACGCGGTGACAGGGAATCTCGCCGGGGCGCGGATTACTATGCAGGGCATACCCCACGTACCGCGCACTTCGTGGACGACCGGCAAGCAGCGCCACCTGGCCATACGTGGCGACCATCCCCTCGGGGATCTGCTCGACCACCTCGTACACCCGTTCAAAAAAGCCCTCAGACGCCATTGCTCGCTCCCTTCCACCCGGAAAAGCATAAACCACCACAAAGGTGCCTGTCCCCTTTGTGGTGGTTTTGACCGGAAAGCTAGTTGGCGGGGCGGAAGAAGGCTACGGCTACGGCGCCGGGGCCCACGTGGGTGCCGATGGTGGCGCCAATGGTGTGGATGGACAGCTCGCCCTCGGTGTGACCGGCCCACAGTGCCGCGCTGTCCTCGATATATTTCTTGAGCACGGCGTCCGAAAGGCCTGTATAGCCCAGCGCCAGCGGCATGGAAAAGTCGACGCCGCCCGCCTTTTCTACCTTCTGGTTGAGCAGGTTACGACCGTTCTTGGAACCGCGCGCCTTGCCCAGCTGCACGATCAGGCCGTCCTCGGCGGCCACAACGGGCTTTACGTTGAGCAACGTGCCCACAGCGCCGGCCGCAGCAGACAGGCGACCGCCGCGCACCAAGTACTCCAGCGTCTCAAGCAGACCGATAACCACCACGCGGTCACGGACTGCCTCGACGGCCGCCGCGATCTGGGCCGCACTACGGCCCTCGTCCACCAAGCGCAACGCATACTCGACCAGGACACGCTCGCCCAGGGTGACGTTATTGCTGTCCACCACGAACACGTCGCCGCCCGGCGCCTCGGCAAGTGCGGTACGGGCACTCTGATTGGTGCCCGAAAGCTTGGCGCCCACGGTAATAATCACTGCCTCGTCGCCGGCCTCACGTGCCTCGGCAATCGCCTGCGAAAACGCGTACGGGTTGACCTGGCCGGTCTTGGGCAGCTCATCGCGCTCCACGAGCATCTCGTAAAAGCGCTGATGATCGATGTCGACGCCATCCATATACACATCGGTGCCAAAGGTGACGGACAGCGGCAAAACACGCAGAGCGGGGTGCTCCGCCGGCGACATATCGCTTGCGGAATCGGTAATAATACGAATGGACATAACAAATCCTTTCTTGCGCGGAGCTCGCGCGGGGAATTTTGACAGCAATGCCCCGGCACGGTATACGCGCTCAAACGGGACTATGCAGTTGTTAATGGGAAGCAAATGCCTTGGCGGCCTTAGATCTCGCGCAGGGTGTCGAGAATCGTACGCAGCGATGCATACATCTGCTCGCGCTGCTCCACACCCATAGCCTTACCGGTGGTATCGAGCACCTCGCGAATGATGCGGTCCGCCTCGCTCATGCTCTCGCCGCCCAGAGCGGTCAGGCGAACCGGAGCACGATACTTAACGGCGGCATCGCCCGAATCATCGACTTCGACGTAGCCGCCCTCCTCCAGATGCGCGAGCGTACGCGAGACGGCGGCGCGGGTCACGCCTGCCATGCGAGCCAGGTCGGCACCAGTCAGGCCGTCCTTGCTGCGCTCAAGATAGTACAGGCACATAACGTCGGAGCCCTTGAGGCCCAGCCTTGCGCCCTCAGACGTCTTAATGCGCTGGATCTCCTTGTAGAGACCGCTGATCAGTCCGACAAAGTCCTCGAAACGTGTCTCGTCGCTCTGCTGCATGGGAGACGACCGCCTTTCGCTTGCATAATGCTAACGGGTAAACATCTTAGTCGCATAAGGCGACACCCGTACCCAAATACCCCATTTGTTAACCCATCAACATAAAAACCACCACAAAGGGGACAGGCACCTTTGTGGTGGTTTGGGGCATCAATAGGTTCTAGGCGCCGCTACAGCTCCACGCAAGGATTGTCGCGGGTCACAAGCGTCTTAATGACAACCGTCGCTCCCAGATAGCGCTCAAGCAGCTCGGCTAAGCGATCGATCGCAGCCTGGCAATCCCCCATCCGCTCGGGCTCCACGCACTCAATCGCTAGGAACGCATCGGCCGAATCATCGGACAGCGCCGTGCGAACGCCGTCGCGCCAGTTCCAGCAGCGGCACACAGCGCCCGCATCATCGATGTAGGCGAGCTCGCCGGGCAGCGTCGGATCGTCCGTCTCCTCGCCAAGCGGCAAGAACGCATCGCCACCGTCGGTCACCTTCAGGCGAAGGTCCCCCTCGATCGCATGCAGATCCTCGCCTCCCACGGGCAGCGCGTAGGTCAGCGACACCGTGTTGTAAATATCCACCGCGGGCGTAATGTGGCCCACCGGCTTGCCTTTGAGCACGCGTTTGAGCAAGTTCTCGATCGAGCAGCGCGCGCCTTTCTTGGTCTTGAACAGACGATAGGCCTCGCGCCATGCCCTGACCGGTGCGTTCTCGCTGATAGTGTCGCTGGTCAGATGACGCTCCGCATCGATATTGGCGCGGTCGAGCAACGCGGCGATCGCATCCACGTCCTCCTGGGGAATCTGAGCCGCGGGCTTCATGCCCTTTACGACCACCACACCGACCGCTGCCTGCGGAAACAGCTCCCAGAATGAATCCTCAGCAATAAAGCCCTTCATACGTGCTCCCTTCATCGTGCGCGCCCGAGCGAGGGCGCCTAAACAAAAAGCGCCCTCACGACGGCCACCTTCAAAGTCCTACGGTGCCGTCACAAGAACGCTTGCGCTGTCCCCATCCGGAGAAGGGGACGATATGTCAGGCGTATTGTAACCCGAGTCATCCACGCGAGCAAAACCACCACAAAGGTGCCTGTCCCCTTTGTGGTTGATATGGACTCACGGCGAAGCTAGTGGCGAAGTCCCAGCAGCCCGCGGCCGCGATGACGGGCGTCGGCGTGTACTTGAGCGTGCGGACCGGCGGCCTTGACGGACTCGGGCAGGTGCGAGTACTTCTTCTCGAAGTTCTCCTCGAACATCACGGCCAGGTTGTGTGCAGCCTCGTCGTAACGAGCGGTGCTCTGCCAGTACCGGCGCGGCGCCAGGATGCCGTCGGGCACACCGTGGCACGTGGTGGGAATGTCGACGTTAAAGATGTCGTCGTGCACGAACTCGCTGTCCTCGATGGTACCGTCGAGGGCGCGCGCAACCAGCGAGCGCGTGTAGGCCAGCTCGATGCGATGGCCTACGCCGTAGCCGCCGCCGATCCAGCCGGTGTTGACCAGGTACACGCGCGTGCGGCCGTCGGCAATGCGCTCGCCGAGCATCTTGGCGTAAACCATGGGGTCGAGTGGCATAAACGGCTCGCCGAACAGCGAAGAGAACGTGGGCGTGGGCTCGGTGACGCCGACCTCGGTGCCGGGAATCTTAGCCGTAAAGCCCGTCACAAAGTGGTACATGGCGGCGTCGGCCGTCAGACGCGAGATGGGCGGCAGCACGCCAAAAGCGTCGCAAGTCAGGAACAGCACGACACTCGGAGTGGTGCCCATGCCCTTAGTCCACGCGTTAGGAATGTGCTCCACGGGATAGGCCACGCGCGTGTTGTGCGTGATCGAGATGTCATCGTAGTTTGGCTTGCGGTTCTCGTCGAGCACCACGTTTTCGCAGATCGCGCCAAAGCGGACAGCGTTGAAGATCTCGGGCTCGTGGAAGGCGTCCAGGCCCTCGCATTTGGCGTAGCAGCCGCCCTCGATGTTGAAGATGCCCATGTCGGACCAGCCGTGCTCGTCGTCGCCGATCAGCAGGCGCGTGGGATTGGCCGAAAGCGTGGTCTTGCCGGTGCCGGACAGGCCAAAGAACACGGCGGTCTCGTGCGTGACGGGATCCATGCTGGCCGAGCAGTGCATGGGCAGCACGTCGTCCTCGACGGGCAGCAGATAGTTCATGACGCTAAAAATCGACTTTTTAATCTCGCCGGAGTAGCCGGTGCCGGCGACCAGAATCACGCGTTCCTGGAAGTTGATGACCACGGCAGCGCTGGAGTTGAGGCCCTTGATGGCAGGGTCGCACTGGTAACCGGGCGCTGCGAGCACGCAGAAGTCGGGCTCGCCGGTGCGCGCGATTTCGCGGGCGAGCGGGCGGGCGAGCATCTGCTTAATAAAGAGTGCCTGGCTGGCACGCTCGCAGGCAACGAGCAGTCGACGCGTGTGGTTGCGGTCGGCGCCTGCCATGCCACGGGTGACGAACACGTCGCGCTCGTTGAGATAGTCGACGATGCCGGCCTTGATGGCCTCATAGCTCTCGACGGACAGCGGACGGTTGACCGCGCCCCAGGCAATCTTGTCGTGAACATCGGGGGTGTCAACGATAAAGCGGTCATTGGGGGAACGGCCGGTACGCTCCCCCGTCTCGATCACCAGCGCGCCGTTGGACGCCATGCGGCCTTCTTCGCGGCGGATAGCGTGCTCGACGAGCTCCGCGGCGGGTAGATCGACCAGCAGGCGGGGCTGATTCTCGGCGGGATCTTCAACGAGCGTAATACCAAAGTTGGACAAAACTTCTGCAGGGGTAACACCAGGCATGGGGCCTCCTTTAAAAACGCGACACGTGGACGCGGCGCGCACTTTACTCACGTAAAGCCCGTTGTACCCGATATGCAAAAACGTTTTTGCGACAAGGGCGGCAAGCCCGCCCAACGGTCAAAAATCGCAGGCAAGCGGCCTAGTCATTGGGGACGTTTTTAAACGCCTAGTCATTGGGGACACTCTTGAACAGGCAACATTCAAGGAGTGTCCTCGGATGCCGGCACTTAGGGACGTTCCCAAAGTGCCGGCACATAAGGAACGTCCCTAAGTGCCGACTACAGCGGCAGGTTTTGGCCGAGTATGGCTATGACGCTCATGAGGACCAGCATGCCGGCAGCGTAGGGTAGCACCGCGCCCAGGAGTTCGGCATCCTTACCGCGCACGTGCACGGCGGCAAGACCAATGGCGAGGGTCTGCGGCGAGATCATCTTACCAGCGGCGACGCCCAGGGCGTTCAATGCGACCATCCAGTAGTCACTCACGCCCAGCGCGGTGGCAGCCTGGCTCTGGATGGGGCCAAACAGCATGCCCGAGGACGTGCCCGAACCGGTCACGAAAGCACCGACCGCACCAATCCACGGAGCCAGAATCGGGTACAGACCGCCAGCGACCGCAATGCAAAATGCGCTGATCGACGAAATCATGCCGGCATAGCCCATCACCTTGGCGCAGCCCAGCACCGAAAGCATGGTGATAACCGTCGGCATCATCTGCTTCACAGTCGCGGCCAGCACCTCGCCCATCATGCGCGGCGAAGCGCCCTGAATGGCACCGCCGACAAACGCCGCCAGGAAAATCCAGACGCCTGGCGTGTTGATCCACGAAAACGTAAGCATACCGGGATTCTCACCGCAATACACCTGCACATGGCTCGCAAACGGCGCGAGCGCAGCATGTACAGCGGGCACCAGGTTGGACGTACCCAGCAGCAGTACAAAAATTAGAATGAAGCACGACCAGGCCGAAAGCGCCGATTTAACGGTGAGCTGTTCGCCGGCCTCGATATTCATATGGAAGCGTGCGTCCAGATGCCCCGACTTCTCGGCACGCATGGCAAGCGCAGCTGTCAGCGCGAGCGAAACGATGGATCCTACGACCACGGCCAGCTCGGGGCCCACAAACATGGCAACGACCAGAGCCGCGCCGACAAACGACACGCCGGAGAGCAACGCCACGCCGGCAACACCGTGCAGACGCTCGCCCACACTCGCGGCATTGCCCTGGTCATCGGCAACACGGCCCGCAACCAGCACAATAAATAGCGGCATCACCACAAAGAACGGTGCGAGCTGCACCAGCTGAACGGTCGCTAGGTGAAGGGAATCCAAACCCACCAGGTCGGCAACGGACACCGTGGGGATGCCGATGGAGCCGTAGGGCGTGGGCACGCCGTTGGCCAGCAGGCAGATGAGCACGGCAGGCACGGCCTCAAAGCCCAGGCCCGCGAGCATGCCGGCGGGAATGGCGACAGCGGTACCGAAGCCGGCCATGCCCTCCATAAAGCCACCGAAGCACCAAGCCACGAGCAGCGCCAGCAGACGGCGGTCGCTGCTGATGGAGGTGATCATGCTGCCGATCACGTCCATGGCGCCCGTACGAACGCACAGGTTATACGTGAACACCGCGGCGATGATCACCAGGACGATGGGCCACAGAGCCATCAAAAAACCTTCGAGCGAGGCGGTCGCGATCTGCGCTGCCGGCAGGTGCCACCATGCGAAGGCAAGCAAGCACGAAAGGACAAACGATCCGATAGCGGCCTTCCAAGCTGGCCATTTAAAGCACAGCAGCATCACGACCAGCCAAATAATCGGCACAAGAGCCAGTAAGAATGCGGCGACGTCCATAGGTAGAAGCTCCTTGGTACCGCATGGGCGGCATCGGGGGTGTCACAAAACTTCAACAGGATACCGCACGTTTACCGACAAATTACAGCCGCCCGCCGAAATTATTGAACAATCCGTTCAAAAACACGAACGAACACCGTCGCGTCTATACTAAAGCGCAGCAATAGAAAGGACTCCGCTTTGAGCATCACGCCCCTCGATAGCATTCGCCGCGCCATCGCCCGCCGCAACGGCGTCTCCAACCCCGCTGCATCGAGAGACGGCGCCGCGAAGGCCCAGGGCGGCCGCATCGAGAACGGCCTCTTCCCTGCCTCGCACACTGCCGAGGAACTCGCACGCATCCAAGAGCTGAGTCAGCGCAACGCCGGCGGGCCCGATAGCAGCCAAGCCACACGTCGCCGGCGCGAACGCGATCGCAAGCCCGGCCCCGTCCGCCGCATGGTCAACGCTTGGTGGAACCGTCTGCTCGGCGCCGTCTACGGCGGCGGCTTCTCCATGCAGGAAGCGAAATACGAGGAGCACGCCACCAGTCGCGACTATCTTTGGAACACCCTGGGCACCGCCGTATGGGGCATGGCGTTTCCGCTGCTCACCATTGTGTCGACGCAGCTCGTGGGCGCCGAGGAGGCCGGCAAGTTCTCCATCGCCTTTGTTACCGGCACGCTCATCATGATCGCGTGCAACTACGGCGTGCGCAACTTTCAGGTCTCGGACATCGACGAAAAAACCTCCTTCGCCTCCTACCAGCTCAACCGTTGGCTTTGCGGAGCGCTCGCACTAGGCTGCGGCCTCACGTACAGCAGCGCACGCGGCTACGATGCGCAGATGGCCACGATCGGCCTGGGCGTCTACCTCTATAAGGTGATCGACGGCATCGCCGACGTGTACGAGGGCCGCCTGCAGCAGGCCGACAAGCTCTATTTGGCCGGCATGAGCCAAACGCTGCGTTCCGCCGGCGTCATCGCGGTCTTTAGCGTGGCACTGTTCCTCACGCGCAACATGCCCATCGCGGCCATGGCCATGGGCATCGCCGCGATTGCCTCGCTCGTGCTGGTCACCGCCCCGCTCGCCCTGCTCGAGACCGAAAAATCACGCCGCATGAGCCTGCGCGAGGCTGGCCACCTGTTTATCCAGTGCGCCCCGCTCTTTGGCGCACTGTTCCTGTTTAACCTTATCGAGAGCATGCCCAAGTTCGTGATGGAAGGCGCGCTGGCCTACAAGTATCAGCTGTACTTTAATGCCCTGTTCTTTCCGGCGCAGGGAATTTTGTTGAGCATTGGATTTATCTATAAACCGCAGCTCCTGCGTCTGTCGAGCATTTGGGCGAATCCGCGCAAGCGTCGCCGCTTTGACCTGATTATTGTTGCCGTTATGGCGCTGATCGTGGTCATCACCGGCGTGTGCGCCGCATTTATGGCAGGTCCCGGTATTCCCCTCATGAGCTTTATGTACGGTCTCAGCTTTGAACGCTACCGTACGCTGGCGCTGCTGATGGTCGTCGCCGGCGGCGTCACCGCGGCCATCGACTTTATCTACGCCATCATCACGGTGCTGCGCCACGCTGGAGATGTCACCAAGATCTACCTGATCTGCTTTGCCGTGAGCGTGGTGCTCCCGGTGATTCTGATCAATCTGCTCGGCCTGATGGGCGCCGTCGTGAGCTACCTAGCCATCATGGCCCTACTGCTGGTACTGTTGATTATCGAGTACGCCCACATCCGCCAACGCATAGAGAGGGACCGGAATCCGTACGGCGCCTAATTGCGGCGATGGGAGAAGCAAATTTGCGGTGGAATCACCCCGGCTGGAGTCTCGTTGCGGACACGCAAAACTAAGTGAGTAGACTTTTACCGAATCCCGGACCACACCGACAAAGCACAAGTCCGTGACCAGCGGTTTTATTGAGGCAAATATGTTGGGTGCTCGGCATTTCCAAAAAAGTCTACTCACTTAGCCAGCGGGCAGCCAAATGATTATTTAATCCCCGTCCCTGAAAAATCAATTTGCGGGCAGAAGGGCAAAAGTAGTCAAAAAAGGCCCCGTCCAAAATTAGCTACCCCTTGCACCGATTATTCGCCCGGGTTGATATTCGCGTAGAACTCCGCCCCATCATCGAGCCGCAGGATGCCCACGCGACCGAACTCGGAGCCGGTGGCGGCGGCGCAATCGATATCGATGCGATCGGGCACGCCGGCAGTGTCCTCGCCGCCCAAGCGCACGATCTGCCCTCGTCCCGATTCCTCATCGAGCCCCGCAAGACCACCGACCTCGCAATAACGCCCGAGCGACACCGTTGGCGTGTGGCCACTCACCACGACCGGGCCCTTGCCCTCGGCAGAAAGCAGCCCGGTCGGCGCATCCCAATAGCCGTGACGAATCCACAGCAGGTCATCGGCCGACTGCACCGCGAGCATCTGCTGCAGCAGCTCGCGATCGGCACCCACCGCTCCAACGCCATCGGCACAATCGACGCCATGCTCAAGCAAAAACGCGCGCGCCGCCTTCATCTCGATTCCAGCATGTACCAGCAGATACGGGCGCTCCTCGGTCTCGGCCACCGCGTAGAGCGGCAGCGCGGCCATCCATCGCACGAGCTCCTCGTATGCCTCAAATTCCATGTCGTTGAGCTGCTCGCGCGTCGTCCAGCCACCGTTGATATCCCAGGTCTCGGCATCGAGCGGATCCTGGCCAATGATGGCATCGAGCATGATCTGCTCGTGATTGCCCTTGAGAACGCGGGCGTTAGGCAGCGAGCGCACGAGCTTAATAACGCCGACCGGATCGGGCCCGCGATCGATCATGTCGCCCAGCACGTACAGCGTGTCGTCGGACGTCAACGAGATCTTAGACAGGGCCTCGTCAAGCGCATGCACGTGTCCGTGAGCATCAGATGTCACATAGATCGCCATGGAACGCCTTTCCCTACCTTGCGACCGAAGCCCGGAACCGCAACTAAAACTTCAAGTTGAACTTAAACGTTACCCATTGTACTCCGTTGCAATAAAGCTGGAAAGGGTTTCCGAGCAGAGGCAAAGACGGAAGCCGTCTATGACGATATCGCGCACGCCCGCAATCCAACCCCATAAACCCACCATCTTTGGGTACAAATAACCGCAGACAACTGACCGTGCCACGCCAACCACCCAGGAGCGGACACTACCCATGAACCAGATCCTTCTTTTTATCGGCCTCGTCATCATTTTGTGCCTGACCATCAAACCCGTCGGCAAAAAGCTCCCCTTCCCCACCCTGCTTATCTTTATCGCGCTCGGCATGCTGCTGGGCGTCAACGGTCCGGCGCACATCGACTTTAGCGACTATGCGCTCACCGAAACCGTTTGCAGCACGGCGCTGCTGTTCATCATGTTCTACGGCGGCTTTAACACCAACATCGACCGCGCCAAACCTGTCGCCGTGCCAGCGGTGCTGCTGAGCACGCTCGGCGTCGTCATCACCGCTGGCATCACCGGCGTGTTCGCGCACTTCGTGCTGGGCTTCGACTGGATCGGCGGTCTGCTGCTGGGCTCGGTCGTGGCGTCGACCGATGCGGCGAGCGTCTTTAGCGTGCTGCGCGAGCACAGTCTTTCGCTAAAAGGCGGCACCGACTCGCTGCTCGAGGTCGAATCGGGCTCCAACGACCCCGTCGCCTACATGCTCACCGCCGTGCTCGCGACCCTCGCGGCGGGCGGCGACGTTAACATCCCCGTGCTGCTGGCCAAGCAAATCATCCTAGGCGTGGGGCTGGGTCTTGCCATTGGCTGGACATCCAGCCGCCTGATCGAACGCGCGCAGGCAACAGCCGAGGGGGCGCAGACCATCTTCTTGTTTGCCGTGGCCATCGTCGCCTACGCGCTGCCGAGCTACCTGGGCGGTAACGGCTTTTTGGCCGTGTACCTTGCCGGCATCGTGCTAGGCGCGAGCGACATCACCGGCAAGGTCGAGCTGGCGCACTTTTTCGACACCCTCACCGAGATGGCCGAGATGACAATCTTCTTTTTGCTCGGCCTGCTCGTGACGCCCGCCCGTCTGCCGCAAATGCTGCCGACGGGCTTGGCACTCATGGCGTTTATGCTCTTTGTGAGCCGCCCCATCGCCGTCGGCCTGCTGTTGGTGCCCTTTAAGACGAACCCTCGCCAGGTGGCGCTCGTAAGCTGGGCGGGCCTGCGTGGCGCGGCTTCGGTCGTCTTTAGTCTCTTTGCCGTGGTGGCCGGCGTTCCCGGTGGGCACGATCTGTTTGACCTGGTTTTTGTAATTGCCGTGTCGAGCATTGTGGTGCAGGGCTCGCTGCTGCCAGCAGTGGCGAAGAAACTCGATATGATCGATGCGGAAGGCGACGTGCGCCGCACGTTTAACGATTACCGCGACGAGGACGGTATGTCGTTCGTCAAGCTCAAGGTGGGTGCGGGCCATCCGTTTGCCGGTCGCTCGCTCGCCGATATTGGCAGCGCTACGAACATGCTCGTCGTCCTGGTGCTGCGCGATGGGGCGCACCCCGTGCTGCCCAACGGTGATACCGTCATCGAGGAAGGTGACCTGCTGGTGATGGCCGCGCCGACGTTTGAAGAGCGTGCCGAGGTTACGCTGCGCGAGGTCACCGTGATGCCCCACGGTCGCTTAGCTGGACAGCGTCTGCGCGATGTGCCGCAAGGCAAGCACCCGTTTATCGTGGTGATGCTCAAGCGCGACGGCCAAACCATCATCCCCGACGGCAACACCCTCATATACGCCGGCGACGAAGCCGTCATCGCCACGCTGGCGTCGTAGCCATCCCCACCCATAAGTTGCGGTGAAATAGCGACTGAATAGGCCTCCTAGCAGCCTAAACAGTCCCTATTTCACCGCAAGTTATTAAGGGGATGGGTTGAAAAACATTTGAATTGACACCGAAATGAAAAAAGCCGGGAAAACGTCCCCGGCACTTGGAAGCATTCTCTTTTGAGATGACCGACTTCTTTATATCACGACCGCTAGTTAGATGCCATTCATTGAGGGCTTTATCAGGCGCGCCATCCCATCCACATGGCGCCATTTGAAAGCCGTCCGATCTCATGCTATAAAGAAATCGGTACCCTCCAAAAAGAGGGGCCTCCAAGAGCCGGGGTCTTACCCCCGGCATTTTTTGTGCGCAAAGTCACCGCAACCCCTGCCTTGTCCCTAAGAGGGGCGGGGCGGCCGTCCCGAATTGGCCACTCTTGAGCATCAATCGCCCCGGCTGGGGTCTCGTTGCGGACAATTAGCGTCTCTCAAAACTAAGTGAGTAGACTTTTGTCGAATCGCCGACCACGTCACCAAAGCACAAGTCTGTGACCTGCGGGTTTGTTGAAGCAAATTTGTCGGGTGTTCAGGATTTCCAAAAAAGTCTACTCACTTAGCCAGCGTGCAGTCAAAACAGAACCGTCGCGAGGTCATTAGACTCCATTGCGCCGGCTTATCGTGCATTTTCGCGCAGCTGCGGGTGCAGACGCCCCATCCCAAATTAGCTACCTTAGTCGTCGTCGACGGCAAAGTCGCGGAGGTCGAGACCTTCGCGTTCGGCTCGGTCTAGAAGCTCTTGAGGGGACTCATCCTCGATATCCATCATGTCGAGCATGGCAGCAGGAAAACCCACGCCCGCCGCGCTCCCCGCGCGGTCGAGCTGGCTCTCGCGCAGCTGATCTACATCGACTTCGACCTTCATGGTGAAACCTCCTACCGGGCAATCGCGACCGAACAAACCGTACGCCCCAAATGATGTGCAATAAACCCCAAATATGGCCATAATAAAACAATGGACATCAGGGAGGCTGCGGACGATGGATAAGCTCGATGCCATGACGGCACAAGTCAGGGACTTTTGCGATGCACGCGACTGGCGCAAATATCACACGCCAAAGGAGCTTGCCATCGGCATGGCAACTGAGTCCTCCGAGCTCCTTCAGCTCCTTCGTTTTATGAGCGACGAGCGCATTGCGGAAATGTTCGAAGACACCGAGCAACGCCAAGCCATCGAAGACGAAGTCGCTGACACGCTCATCTTTCTCCTACGTTTTGCCGATTTAAACGGAATCGATCTCCCAACTGCGCTCTCGTCCAAACTGATGCGCAATGGCAAGCGCTACCCCATCAACGCATCATCTGTCGAATACAGAAAGGCGGGCCACCGTGAGTAATGAGTTCGCCCTTCGGCAATACACGCTTCCCCTACCCCAGCCCTTTGAGACAAGCGAATCGCTTCAGGACTTTGGCACACCAAGGCCCGGATCCCACCATGACGAGAGTTGGCCCGTTCTCTACATTCTGACCAACAGTAAAAAGAAGACGGCATACATTGGCCAAACAACCAACTATCAACGCCGCATGAAGCAACACGCCGCAAACGTTGACAAGGATTTCGATCGAACGCTTCTGATCGACAACCCGACCTTCAATCAATCAGCGACATTTGAATTTGAAAACAGACTCATCGAACTGTTCTGCGCTGACGAAAAATACCAGGTAACCAATGGCAACAATGGCTATGCCCAATTCGATTACTTTGAGCGACCTCAGTACCGCCAGAAGTTCCGAACGCTATGGACAAAACTACGCGAAGAAAACTATGCAATTCACCCCATCGAAGAGCTCGAGAACTCCGATCTGTTCAAGTTCTCGCCTTTCAAAACGCTCACGCCCGATCAATATGAAACGATTGAGACGATTTACAAGCGTCTCGAGCAGGAACAGAAAGACGTTGAGCACGGCAGTCCCAAGAAGAAACGCGTAACCGTCGTAAACGGCGCGCCCGGAACAGGCAAAACCATCCTTGCCATCAGCCTCATGTTCAAAATCAAAAACGAACCCAAGCTATCCGGCCTGCGGGTCGGTTTCGTGACACCCATGGAGTCTCTGAGCAAGACACTCAAAAAGCTTACGCACTTCCTTCCCGGGTTAAAGCCCGGAGATATCCTGAGCCCCAGCGATGTTACCAAAAACGATCGGTATGACATCCTGCTTGTCGACGAGGCACATCGACTAGGAAACTGCTTAACCGCCGGCGCCGGCATCGGGGCTTTTTACAACACCTGCGATCGCCTCGGCCTTCCGCGTACGAGCAACCAGGTTGACTGGATATTCAAATGCTGTGACAAGGCGTACCTGTTCTATGACCCCAAACAGCAGGTTCGCGCATCCGGACTCAATCGAGACGGCCTTGAGCAGCGACTTAATCAGCTCGAAGAAAAGGACATTGAAACTGAAGAGTTCAGTCTGAGCACGCAAATGCGCGTGCGCGGTGGTGACGAATACCTCGATTTTGTCTACGACTTACTCGACAACAAGGCATACATGCATGCCGGCATGAAGTTCAAAGAACTCTTTTCATCGGAGCCTTACGATTCGCGAGCCGGCGATCCGGACAGCGATGTTCCCAGATACCAGTTTGGAATCATCGACCGATTTGAGGATTTCTGTTCCCTGCAGCAAGCCAAGGAAGAAGAAGTTGGTCTATCCCGCATGACGGCAGGTTTTGCGTGGAAGTGGGAAACGAAGAAACACAAAGACGCATTCGACATCGTCATTGAGGGCATCCCCAAACGTTGGAACTCGAGTCAAAAGGATTGGGTTAACTCCACCAACGCCATAAACGAAGTTGGATGCATCCACACGGTGCAGGGCTACGACCTCAATTACGGCTTCGTAATTCTGGGGCCAGACATTTACTACGACTACGACAAGGGGGCCGTCTGCATTAACAAGGCAAACTTCAAAGATGCCGTCGCCAAGAAAAAGGCGAGCGACGAAGACCTGCGAAAGATTATCGTCAACGCCTACTACGTCCTGATGACGCGCGGCATGCTAGGAACGTTTCTTTATGTATGCGACCCGGCGCTCAAGGAGTATTTGTCACGGTATATCCCGGTGATTTAGCGGCTGCCCACGCATGACATGAACAGCAGCGAAACCCCCAGGACACAATCCCGGGTTCACGAAGGGCTGCGGGGCGCGCCGGCACCCTATCCAACCAATACTGCCCCCAGAAGATTTGCGAACTTCTTGGCGGGGCGCCTATTCGCTTTTTCGCCCATCGCCACGAGCGCGTGGTTGCAGGCATCCTCATTCATGTCGCAAACAATTCTGAGCTCATGCCGCGCCCTTGAAGCAGCCGTATAAAACAAAGTTCCAGGCTCTGGCATGTAGCTCATGGACGGCTGTTCCCATAAGGCTTGATCAACATCAATCATAATTACCGCAGCAGCCTCCATCCCCTTGAACTTCCTCACCGTATGGACGGGAATCTTCTGACCTTTCCACCTCTTTAGGTTCTGGTCACCAGCGAAACAGCACGACAGCTTAGAGTTTTCCAGTGTCTTGCATGTGATAACCACAATGTCATTAATACCGGCGTTCTTGAGTAAATCAATGTGCTTATCCACAAATGCCTCTTGCGCGGCGGCGTCACAATTAATCATAAGCAATGGAGGTTTTCCGAGCCTAGCCATAACCTGCATTCTAAAACCGTGCGCTTCACCAAGAGCACTCAGGGAAGACTTCTCGATAGCCTCCGTATTCCGGCAGTTTACATAAAGCGTTAGCTTGCAATCGGCATCCATAAGGAAGCTGGGCATAGTTGAGCCTTGGACAAACTGCCTTTTATCGTAAAAGAGATACATCGTGCTTTCCGGCCTCGAATCCACGATAGAACGCAAGGTTTCGAGCACCATCGCATCTTCAATGGCTTTGAGGCCAAAGTCTTGGCCTTCGTCTATTACGATGTGCTGATAGGGAAACGAGTCAGGGTGCTCCATGAGCTCTTCGGTCAGGCAGGCATAGTTTGGCTCGAGAGAATTGCAGGCCTTGCAGGCGTAGCCCGGAATTGTATAGACGTCAATTTCCGGGACATCGTTGCACCTTCTAGTAATCTCTTCCTTCAAAAGCGAGTTAAAGCACAAAAAGAGAACCCTGCCCGTACAGGCGGCCTGCTTAGCTCTCTCAATTGCAATGAGAGTTTTGCCAGTTCCTGCCGCCCCGTTAATTACCGCTGTCTTCTGATCCTTTATGAAATTCAACACGCGAGCCTGCGAGTCCAGCAGCCTTGCGAACACGAAGTCGTTATATCGATAGTCCACCGAATTCGTCGGGACGATATCGAACTCCGGCAGGAGCACTTTATGCAAGACCTCTTTAGCCTCATCATTGGAAAGCCTCGTCTCCCTTCCTCCGACATCCATGCTCATGATGCGAACTATTTGTTGAGTTGGATCCCCAAGGTCCGTCTTGCACAGAGTAATATCGCGAGAAGCCTCGGGAGAGTAATCAATAAAACCAAGTTCATGTGCCCCCAGGGACGGAAGCCAAACCGCATGAGCGACCTTGCACCTACCGCAAAGCTCCCCTAATCCCACATCCTCAAAGCGTTTAATAAGCTTCCATTTAATACTATCAGCCTGTCGGAAAGGGCCACCGTGCCTCCTCATCGATATGCCACTTCCGTACAGCCACTCACCGTTTTCGCAGCGAATTCTCCCCGCTTTCGCCTCGATAACAAGAATGCCGAGCTTGCGATTAAACACGACGAAATCGGCTTCCCTCTGTTCAATAGCGTTTCCATCCACAATATCCAACATCTTGTATGAATGGATAACCGTAAAATCATCGGGAAGCTTACTCAACGCGTAATAAATCTCCCCTTCACGACTCCGATCGTCGAATTCAGCCGGGCCAAGGCTCGGTATCATTCTTGCAGCCACAGTTATGCCTCTTTATAAATCGCGCCCATCACATCTTCGGCAGAGCACTCGCCAACGACAAACAGGCTCCAGCCCGAAACGTTGCGCCAGGCGGACCCAAATACCTTTTTAAAATCGCCCGCTGACTCCTCGTCAAGAAGAATGACCTTGGACTTGCGCCAAACAAGCGTGGCGTAAGCGCTGTCGCCGTCAGCATCAGATAGCTCCACATCTTTGTCCGGAGTCTCCCAGCGCAAATGCGAATCGCAGCTCGTCATTTCACGAATCAACTCGATCCACTCCTCCGAAGAATTAGATCGGATTGACAGCTTTATCGCTTCAGCCAGCGACAGCGCCTCGTTGTTCGCACCTTCATCAGAGGCCCATAGCTCAAATCCATCAACTGGGTTGGGGACACCAGCCTTGTAATCGAGCTCTTTATCCTCATCGGCATTACCAGCAAAACGGCCGGATGACGAGGCAGTAAGAAGAGCTCCCAAAATTCGTTTTGCAGCCCCGCGGGAAAGATTCGCCTGCACAACTTGGTTGTAATAATTTGCAATACAACCGTAGCAGCAAGTTTCTTCACCACAACCGCAATGGCCATCTACGACCTTATAGGCTTCTTCAATTAGATCCGTCACCTCTTTGCTGAGCTGGCGTACATGACCGGCTCCTCCGGGCACGTCATCATAGATGAGTATTGAGAAGCTGCCTGCATCATTTTTGTATGTAGTCCCTCCGAGTTCGGTCTCGGGAACCTCGAGGATTTTGGCCGCAGCGGTAAACAGTGCCCACATCACAGCTTCCCAGTCGCCATCGCTGCAAACTGTCGCCTCATCGAAATCAAATACGAGCTCGAGGACGTCGCTCACAAATGCCGTACCCAGTGCACTGAACCTATTAATCTTTGGAGCAGTGCCGCTCTTCTCGCACCAGTAGGTATGTTGGATCTTCTCCCCACCAACAGCAGCGCGATTGCAGTAAGAGCAGACTTGGAAGCCCTTAGCAGGGCTATTGAGCACACAAAGTTGCCCGTTCTCGGCATATTTTACTTTCACCGCACCGCCAGGAAAACAAAACTCCCTGGTCGCAGTCTCGTTAGGCCAGTGCTGGCTAAAGTGCACCGATGCATACCCCTTTGGCCTCGGCCTTCTAAGCCCTATGCCTTTTTTGTTTTCCGTGCCGACAAAACCATAGGAAGGTATGAGCATATTCTTTTCGAGAGCAAACTCGGTATGGCAAACGGGACACTCGCCTTTATCACTGTAGTTTTCAATGGGCCATACAAATGTTTCGCAATTTGGACACTTTCCATACCTGCGCTTTCGCAACTCTTGCCCTTTCGGCTTTCTGAGTCCAACGGACTTCCAAAGCGTCTTGCCGGCAACGATTTCCGCCCCCGGTGCATATTCCCTAATGGCTTGACGCATACCCCTAGAAAGCTCGAGCCTGTTCTCACCTACAGAATTCTCGATATCAAGAAGATGGAGCTCTACGAGATCAGTCGGAAACCCGTACTTAGGCAATACTCCGCTCTCGGCAAGAATTGCGATAGTTCTCTCCTTCTTGAGCGCATCCCTAGACTTTAGAAGCTTGGATGCGAGAATGTCGTTGACGCCCATATTCAGCTCAATACCATCCTGAATACGCTCAAAATCAGCATGCTTAAGGCTATGCGCAAGGAGAAGCCTGCCACCGCTTCCGCTCTCAGCCGAATCGATTGGCCCAACGAGCTTTGCTATCCACCCCCACTCGTTTACGCCAACTTCTTCCGCCACAGGCATGCCTTGCGGAACAACGCGGACGAGCTGTTCATAGACACTCTTTGGCCGCGATGCAAGGAAGCGGCGAAGATCTTCGAGGCCTTCCGGCTCCGATTTAGAAAGATCCATAAAGTCGTTGTATCCATGAGAGTAGTCTTTGCCCAAGCTCCGGCTCGCGTAGCGAAAGAACTCAGACATAGCGACGGCGAAAACATGCCGTATCGCAATGGCATCGTTATTCAGATAACACATTGGCACTCTCGTGTTGCCGCCAATTATCTTGGCTGGGTCCTCAAAGTACGCGACATCATGGGGCCGCAAGCGAGCAAACGTGATGGCATATCCAGGCTTGCCAGCGCGGCGTCCAACGCGACCGGCTCGTTGCGTATAATTCGCGGTACTAGGTGGAACGTTTCTCATAAAAATGGCCCTCAAATCGCCAACGTCCACACCCAGCTCAAACGTAGTCGTGCAACTCAAAACATTAACGTTGCCTTTGATAAATTCGCTCTGTATTTCTCTAGCCTTTTTGGATGACAGCTGTGCCGTATGTTCCTCAATGTCGAGGGGAAGCGCCTCATCTTGATATACCGTTTTATAAAAGCGGTCCTTGTTTTTTGCCTCTGCGAAGCTCATTTTCACCATCGTACCGTTGCATTTCGTTGTCGTGCAAACGCCACGTGTATCTAGGTGAGTCTCACATCCACACGCATCGCAACGATAGACAATATCATCGTTGGAGTGCGGATACATAGTCCAAATATCTCTGCTGAGCCTAAAGTGTTCAGGCGAATCAATCAAATATCCTTCGCCCTTAAATAGCCTGCAACTCAGATACTCCCCCATAAACTGGAAAAGACTTTGCAGAATCGGGCGAACGTCCTCACGGGTCAGCTCGATACCGTGGACCCTTTTGACGTACTTGCGAATAAAGGCGCTGCGCTTGTTTTCTGTACCACGTACAGCATCTCCCGCGAAATAAACGATATCCCTAGACGCAGAGCTGCCTCTCTCAAGCACGACAAGGTTGCCGCGCTTCTCATGATTGTTTCTGAGCTCAGGGACCCCTTCAGGAACCTCGATAACGTTTTTCTCTCGGAGCAGTTCAAGACAGGTCCTTACAAACAAAATGTAGTCTTCGCATGAAAGCCAGGTGACCCCATCGGCATTAAGTATATCCACTTGCCTTGCGACAAGCTTTTTCGCCCCAGGATGGGAAAACCCCTCGTTAAATTCAGTAGGCTCGATCCTTACAACGCCAAGGCCTTCAAGGCTGTTCCGCGAATCCTCAGCCGCAAGCTCATCGAGAATCCAGGCCGTCGCCTGGCCCCTCTTGTTGGAACCCAAGACCCCCGGATATCGCCTCTTTGCAACACTTGTTATCCAATCAATAACTGAGCTCGGCTTACAGCCCTCACCGTCGCGGGACAGGGCCTCCACCGCTTCTCTTATCAGCTGACGACGTGTGATGTTTCCATAAGTTCTGTCCATTGCGGGCGCGAAGAAAGCCGCGTCCTGGCGCTTGTCCAAGAAGCAAATAACACTTCCGGCCCTGCGCTCTTCATCGAGGTCTGCGAACAAATCATCCTCGTCAGCTTCCTCCTCATCAAAAGGCGGAATATCCCTGACCAGGTCGTAACAGACGACACTGCCTGCAGCTTCAGGCGAAACGCGCATTGGCTGAATTGCCACAACGGACTGATATCCACAATGACGACAACGCGCCTCTGCTTCATCTGCTTGTTTTTTCTCGTTTTGGTTGAGCGCAATTGGGATGCGCGCAACAATCTCATGCTCGAAACGATGAGCACCACCCTCGGCTTCATGATACAAAGACCCGCATATCGGGCACAGCCATTGGATCTTCTCATCGGGATCTCTCTCCGATTCGCCAGAGAGAAGACGGTAGTAGACTCTCGGAAGAAACTCGTCGTCGGAATCCGTTCCTTCGTGTCGAGGACTTAGCCACGCAGTCTTCACCTCGGGATCAGAGCTCTCCTCACCAAGGATGTATGCCTGCCCACAATGGCGACAGACCGACACCTCATATACAGGAGTATCGTTTTCATCGTCATAATGCTCCGCAATCGTTTTATGAGGAGTCAGCTTACGTGTATGCAGATTTAAATAGATGCCCTCAGGAGCACGCAAGAAGGAATGGTAGCGACTCGTAAGAATGGGAACATCCTTGGAGCGCTGCGCAGAGGAAAGCACCTCAACCATAGCAGTGAGGATTTCCACACCCCTCTTATCTCCCGCGAGCTCTTCGATCTCAAGCTCCTCAATGGTGTCAAGATCAGTGAGGTCGAAAAGACGCTCGCAGCGTCTCACCAGTTTTGCCGCAGACGATTCACCCAGAAGGATCTTTCCTAGTCCCATTAGGGGGGACTCGCCGTCTAGTCTCGCTACAACCTCTTCAGGAGCTCCACCAGACGTGAGCGTGCTGCGAATGTCTTCTACGCTTGCGTTTTCAGGATCGGAAAGTTCCCTGCGAAGTTCCGCCCAAGTGTCTAAAGAAAGCGTGCCCCAAGGCTTTTCGTCAAGGGCATCTTGGGGCTGATCTTTCTCGCTCGTGATGACGTCAAGATTCGCGGGGTCACTTGAGAAGACCTCTCCAAAAAGATCCTGAGCAAATATAGCTACCTTAGGCATATCCTCTTCTGAGCCAATTGTTGCGGAGGTTGCATAACAATGAAGCTTGGGCAGTTCTCCCGTTTCCGATTCGATACGAGCCTTTACTCGTCGCAGCAAATATGCGATTTCGGTGCCAAGCGCGCCTGAATAAACGTGCGCCTCATCGATGGCGACATGCCGCCAGTTTGCACCAAATGCCCCTTCGAACAGCGGCGCATCCTCCGGACGTAGAAGGAGATACTCAAGCATAGAGTAGTTTGTAAGCAAAATGTTGGGTGGGTTCTCACGTATTTTCTCGCGAGAGATGATTTCATTTGGCAGTCTAGTTTGATCCGGGTTTTCGTCTTTCCACTTACGGAGAGCCACGGACTCTTTCTCCTCAGTGTCGCCGGTATAACGCCCGAAGGTGACATCGGTCCCCTTCAGCAACTGACGCAATCGTTTAAGCTGATCGTTTGCAAGGGCGTTCATCGGGTAAAGAATCATGGCACGGACGCCAGCGGAACGCCCGCTCTTTTCGAATTCTGAGAGGATGTCATTCAGAATCGGAAGCAAAAAGCACTCAGTCTTGCCCGAACCCGTACCCGTAACGACGGCGTAGTTACGTTCGGCAACGCTCTTTTCAATAGCCTTAACTTGATGCACATATAAGGGGCGATAGGGGTCAAAGTTATGCGTCTCCCCTCCGCCTAAACTCATCATGCCCTTGCAAAGTAGCCCCTCGTCCACCAGTTCGGCCACAGTTTTATCCTTGCGGTACGGAGGCGCCGCCTCAAGAAAAGGTCCCTTTGCAAGATATCCCGGCTCGCAAAGAATCGTCTCAAGCTGCTTCTGCAAATCCGCGTCATCAAAGTGAATAGTGGTAGCGATGTACTCGCGATAAGAGTCCTCCACTTTGCGCGCGGTCTCAATGGGATTGAATTCTTTCACATTCGTCATTATTTGCTCCCGCTAGTTAAGATTGATTCTTGTCGCATATTCTCTCCGGGAGTCCCCAAAGAAGTCGCTCGGAGACATTTCGACGGCAACCCCCCTCTTGCTGCTCAGCTGCCTTACCACGCTGGGTGGAAGAAAGACCTCTGTAGAGCCCTTTTCTGCAGAGGCTGTAGCAATTGGCTTATCGTCACTTTCCTCATACTTAGAAATCCTAAAGAACCTGAAATGGATGTCGCATAAGGGCTTGCCTTCAAACCGAAGAACATATCCAAGGGATTCGGCTGGCAATAGCTTCCACCCGTTAATGCCGAGCCCTTCGGCACAGTCAAGCATTTGAACATCGGTCCAGGCTTGCTTCAGTTCTCCCGTTGACACGTCATCGCCGTAGCACAGAGACAGCTTCAGGGGAAGACTGACGGACGCCTTATAATCAGCTTGTTGAAAGAGGCTTGCATGCCTAAAGAGATTGAATCCGTATTCGCCAGGCTGCATGAGGTTCTTGAAGAAAAGAGGTTTTGAACCGAGCATCACTAGCACGGCCCTGTTGTACCTCCAACCATAGGAGACAATCTTGAAGTTTGCCGCACTGGGACCGAGCTCCAACGCATCTGCCAAACAGATTGGGCGCTCTTCGGACAGATTCGCAAGTCTGCCTGGCATGTCAACGTCTATTGCAGCAAGGGCCAGTTTGGCATCGGTCTCTTTACCACTTTCTCTCGACCTAATGCGAACATGCAAGAAATCATCCTTCAGAAGCGCCTTCGCTTCATAGTGCTCCCATGCATTGAGAGAATCGAGCCTCCCACATTCGCCTTTCGCGTCGTCGTCTTCGTAAACGGGCGCGACATCAATGGGGAGGCACGCTTGGAAGCCATATTCCGCCACAGCGCGCCCATGATCAATGCTGATGGACAGAGGCCTAAAAGCTTGTATGGGCACCACCGTAAATCGGTAGCGAAAAACGACCTTGCCAGCGGCAGATTTCTGCCTCGCCTCAATGATGCACTCTTCGATATGCCGACTGAATAGACTCGTTTTTGAGGGATCGAATACTATTCTTGCAGAACCCGAATTATCAGCATCGTCTTCCCATATGGCAGAACGCGGCATCGACACCCGCTCTCCATCGCAGCAGCATATAATGTCCAAGTCTTTTAGGGCACTCGCGCCATCAAGCGCCTCAATGCTCACAGAGGGAAGGCCGTCGTTTGTATTAAGCTCGTTCGGAATACACCCATACAAGTCAACGCCGTCGCTCGTCTCTCCGATAATGCGTTGTTTATCAATCTTTGCGACATATCGTTCTTGCCAAAAGGCAAGCTCCTCGCCCGAAAGCACGTTAACAACCGAACCTGACGAACCGGGTTCAACGTCATAGATATAAATCTGATTATCGTCCCAATCACCAGAAGTCTCATACTCCGAGACGGCTTTCATGCCTTGACCGGGAACGATTTTGTACCCATCTTTTACAATATACGCGATGCGACGCTTTTTCGTTAACCGCTCGCTCTTGCCGCGCAAACGGTAAAAGCCCTTACCATCCTTTATAAATTCAAAACACCCGGGCTTATTCCTACTAAACGACTGGCTCAACGAACTAAGCTCGATATAGTCACCTGCTCGCTCATCTTTATGCATGAGCTTCAATTCCACGTCGTAACGAGCGCGAGGGTTAACGGCAATGCTAACGGCATTTAAAATGCATTTTCCGACACTCATATCGAATTCAGAACTTGCCTTTAGCTCGCCGTCAACATAATAGTCGATCTTGTCGCCAGCAAAACGCAGCGGAAATTGTTGACGCGGCCAGCGCATGGTCACAACACCCTCGGATAAATCCAGCTGCAAGCTGGCAATAGGAAGATAGATCAATCGATGGGCGCCATTTCTCCGTCCTTGGGAAGAACCAGTGGCCTTTCCTTCGGTCGTCGAGGACGGCACGCGTTCTTGATTGTCACGAAGAGCCTGCATTGCGGCTTCAGGCAGACCGAAACTAGACAGCATCGTGTAGCGGCTTCCGACCCTATTTGAGTCCACAATTTGCGCCGCCACACGCATGGACGCCTCAAATAATGGAGCAATGGTTGAATCGGGAGCTTTCTCAAGAATGTTAAGAACCGCCTTTTCGGGAGCATACCGACTCTCAGGGTTCTTTAGCTCCCTAAGAACAGAGTGACCGTCCATCTCTCCGCCAAAACCTAAACCGCCTTGAGAGACTTCCCGCGCGAGCGGAAGTAATTTTTCCCACAGGTTTGACCAGGAATCTTCCGATAAGCCTCCGTGGAGAAGAGTAGTGTAGAAGTAGTAATTAACCTCCTCATCGCGGCCATACAAAGGCATTCCACGCTCTTCAACATGTTTAATAAAAATGTGCTTTACTATCCCCTGCACGCCGCCGTCGCGAATGCCAAGACTGGCAAAGAAGTTGCCCCACAGATTATGGCCATTGAATACCCTACGCGCCTTGTCGGCAACATAAACCATAAAAGCGTTAGGCAAACACCTATCAATCAGCATCAGAACAATGCAAGGTTTTGTTGGATAACGTTTTATGAGCTCTTCAAAAGCTGCGCTGAGGTCATCAAGGTCTGTTGAGAATTCCTCAAATACCTGATAAACCATGACGTTTTCAGACCTAGATTCCAGGTCGTCGAAGGCACCCCGAGATCTTTCTTCAAATTCCTCCAGCTTTGCTGAAAACAGCCCATGGGAGCGCGTAAGCGGAAAGCGGCTCAAGTCATATTCATATTGCTCAATCGAAGACGTTGCCTCGGCCTTTGGCTCGTGAGGAAGTCGGCATTTCAGCGGGGCCTTCACGCTCGCTGGTTTCTCGACCATCTTGGGCTGAAGCATAGAAGCAGCAAAGGCGTCCGGGGCCGCACGGTATTTCTTTCGCATCTTAATGATTGAATCGGCATATCTGCTATCGAAACGAGCGTCTATCTCTTTATCGGTAAGAGACAAAAGATCGGGCAAGTAGCAAAAACCAGCATTCTGGATTGAACGCTTTAGCCGCACATCGTCAAAACTAAGCTCCGAGATGGGCGCCTTCTCCAGACTCTCCAAGTAGTTCGCTTCGCTCATCAGCATCCCCTATGCCACAATCGCATTTGATGCCACCATTTTTGACCTTTTATTAACACTGGTCTGGCGCAACGTGCTTTTAATCATACCGTGAGGCACTCATGTAGCCCGAAGAACAAAGACGCCCAATAGGGCTGTTTCTGCAGACGGTCGCTATCATCCGGCGAACAGCCTATGGGAGTGCCGGCCATAACTCGAGCGCACTTTTATTGCGCAACAAAACCGAAGCAAATATGATCCAATTATGAAGCTAGGAACGTAAATCAGCAGTCCGGGAGCCCGAGTACTCCCAGTGGCACTACGTTTTGCCCCATGTCTGCGCGATACCAGCGCGTTATCATCGATATCGATTGAAGAGGACGGCGTTACAGAGGGATTCCGTATGCCAGTTGAAAGAACAGATCCATTCTTGCCAAACATCCCTGGCTTAATAATCGACAACCGCCACGGGATGAATAGAACCATCCAGCAATCCATCGCTCGTGGCTACGACGACCTCACCAACGGCCGCGTGCGTCCTTGGAAGCAGGCGAAGGTCGAGGCGGATCGGATGCGAGCCATCAGGTAAGGTCACCCCTCCCCCATGTAACCATCCTGTAAATCATAGCGGCGCAGTCCAGTTTTACCGTGATACGGTCGCGCCTTGCGCTCCACTATGCTAAAGTATCCCGAACGTTCAAACGACTACGAGGGGAACTAGAAGATGGCACGTGTGCACAACTTCTCAGCTGGCCCGGCCGCACTGCCCACAAGCGTGCTCGCCGAGATCGCCGACGAGATGATGGACTACCGCGGTTGCAGCATGTCCGTGCTCGAGATGAGCCATCGATCTAGCATGTACCAGCAGATCATCGACGACGCCGAGGCAACCCTGCGCCGCCTGCTGAGCATCCCCGACAACTACCGTGTCCTGTTTTTGCAGGGCGGCGCCACGCTACAGTTTGCGGGCATCCCCATGAACCTCATGCGCCGCGGCCGCGCCGGCTACGTCGTGACCGGCAACTTTGCCAACAAGGCGTACAAAGAGGCCGCCAAGTACGGCGAGGCCGTGCTGCTCGCGAGCTCCGAGGACACCAACTTCGACCGCATCCCCGACATGGCCGACATCAACACGTGCATTGCCGCCGAGGCCGCGGGCGACGGGCTCGACTACGTCTACATCTGCCAGAACAACACCATCTTTGGCACCATGTTCCACGAGCTGCCCGATTGCGGCGACGTACCGCTGGTCGCCGATGTCTCGAGCTGCTTTTTGTCGCAGCCGCTCGACGTCGAGCGCTACGGACTCATCTACGCCGGCGCGCAGAAAAACGCCGGCGCCGCGGGCGTAACCGTGGTTATCGTGCGCGACGACCTGATCGCTGACGGCCCGGCCTTTGCGCAGACGCCGCAGTACCTGGACCTTAAGACCCAGGCCGCCAAGGGCTCCATGCTCAACACGCCCAACACCTTTGGCATCTACGTGTGCGGCAAGGTGTTCCGTTGGGTGGAGCAGACCGGCGGACTTGCCGCCATGGCCGAGCGCAACTGGGCCAAGGCCAACCTGCTCTACGACCTGCTCGAGCAAAGCGAGCTGTTCCATGGCATCGCGCAGGAGGACAGCCGCTCCATCGCCAACGTCACGTTCCGTACCGGCGACGCCGAGCTCGACGCCGCCTTTGTTGCGGGCGCGGCAGAGCACCAGATCCAAAACGTCAAGGGCCATCGCCTCGTCGGCGGCATGCGCGCCAGCGTGTACAACGCCGTCACCATGGAGGACGTGCAGGCACTGGCCACGTACATGAAGGACTTCGAAGCGCAGCATGGTTTGAGCCCGCGATCTAACTAGCCCGCAACCCGCGGGCCGACCAGCCACCTCAGACCACCCTGTTTAGATCAAAACCTGCTAAGGAGTTTTTCCATGCGTAAGATTAAGACCATCGACGACATCACTAAAGACGGCAAAGTCGAGTTTGGCGAGGGCTACGAGTTTGTAAGCACCGCCGAGGAGGCCGACGCGATCCTGATGCGCTCGACCGACCTGCACGGCTACGAGCTGCCCGAGGGCATCCGCGCCATCGCCCGCTGCGGCGCCGGCGTCAACAACATCCCCGTCGAGGAGTACGCCAAGAAGGGCGTCGTCGTCTTTAACTCCCCCGGCGCCAACAGCAACGCCGTCAAGGAGCTCGTCCTGGGCATGCTGGTGCTTTCGAGCCGCGGCGTCGTGCAGTCGATGAACTGGGTGCGCGACAACGCCGACGACCCCGAGATCCAGGTCGACGCCGAGAAGGCCAAGAAGGCCTTTGTGGGCCGCGAGCTCAAGGGCAAGCGCATCGGCGTCATCGGCCTGGGCAACGTGGGCTCCAAGGTCGCCAACGCCTGCGTCGATCTGGGCATGGATGTCTACGGCTACGATCCGTTCATTTCCGTTGAGCACGCGTGGGTGCTGAGCCGCGAGGTGCAGCGCGTGGGCACGCTCGAGGACCTGTGCCGCGGCTGCGATTACCTCACGGTGCACGTGCCCAGCAAGGCCGACACCATCGGCATGATCAGCACCGAGCAGATCAACCTGCTGGCCCCGGGCGCCGTGCTCATCAACTACGCGCGCGAAACCATCATTGACGAGGACGCCGTCGACGCCGCCCTGCGCGAGGGCAAGCTGAGCTGGTTTAGCTGCGACTTTGCCACGCCCAAGACCGTCAAGATGCCCAACACGTTTATCACCACGCACTCGGGGGCCGGCACTGGCGAGGCCGAGGCCAACTGCGCCGATATGGCCATCAGCGAGCTCAAGGATTACTTGGAGAACGGCAACATCGCGCACAGCGTCAACTACCCCGCCTGCAGCATGGGCAAGGCGCGCGCCGCGAGCCGCATCGCCTGCCTGCACGCCAACGTGCCCAACATGATCGGCCAGATCACGGCCATCCTGGCCAAGGACAACGCCAACGTGCAGCGTATGACCAACGAGTCCGCCGGCGAGAACGCCTACACCATGTTCGACACCGACGAGCACCTGGACAGCAGCACCATCGAGGCACTCAAGCAGATTCCGTCGATGTATCGCGTGCGCGTGATCAAATAGCGACGGCGCCAAGCCTGCTAGACAGGCCATGAAGCCCATTCGCCCCCCGTTTTCACGAAACGGGGGCCGATTTCTTTGCTCCGGCTGGTTTTGAAAATGCTACCAAGAAGAAGTTTTTTCGGATAATCGACAGTCATGTCCAAATCACTGAGCGCACCTGCTTTGATAAACAGATTTATCAGGGGCTTTAGTAGGTAAAAATCGATCTCTATATACCACATCCAAGTTGACTGTCTATTTTCCGAAACAACTTGTTCTGGATAGCATTTTTAAAGCCCTTCCAAGGCGAAACTGAAGCCTTTTTTGCGCCCAAAACTCTAGCTCGCGCGACCGTTTTCCACCCGCACGACTACATTCCCGCCCAATCGATAAAAATCTCCTCACGAAGCCGACGTTCAAGCTCCTGCTGCCGCGGCGTCTTGTCTTTCAACGGCGCATCGAGATAGGACATGATGAGCTCCATCACCACGCGGAAGGCATCGGGGTCGGCCAGCTGGCCATAGGTCATCAGAACGACGGGATATCCCATCGCTTGCAAGGCCGTCGTTCGGTCGGAGTCAGAGATCTTGGATTCTATCGATCCGTGTATGGCTTTACCCTGGCATTCAACAAGGCACTCTCGGCTGCCGTCCTTATTTGCCAGCAGGATATCGGCATAGCGCCTATCAAGCCCCGAAATCAGGCGGGCGCTGCGCGTCATACGAATCTCAACGTTATTGGTAAGGCGCAGCCCTTCGCCGCCGCGCAACCTCGTAAGGCCAAACAGCATCGAAGCCTGGACCTCGAGCGGCGATGCCGCCACCCCCGTAATGCATTTCGCGGCTCGTATGAACGATTTAGCGCCGCGGAGCCCCCGGATCTTATCGACGAACTCTGCAAGCTCAGAGAGCTCGATCAAGGGCGGTCGTTTCCACAAGTCCGTTGGATTCCCCGAGACGTCCTTTACGTTTTCCCAGCCCAACCGTGCGTCACCCCACCGGCCCCCATATGCCTGCACAAGTGCCGACTTTACCTGAGGCGCAATCTTGCACACGGCAAAGGTGCCGCACATCTCATACATGCACATGATCAGGCGCTCATTTGAGACCGAGGAAGCCAGGGTCAGCAGGGTAAAGAGTGGAGACGCGACATCGAGGCCAAACTCTGTCTGCCGCACGGAGCCAAACGGCCTCTCCCCGTTCCAAACATGCCTGACAATGCGATCGCCCTTACGTCCGCAGCTGCCCTGCGCCAAAACGCGTAACGGGGTGCCCAGGAAATGCTTGACGAGCGGGTGCTCGCAAAGGCGCTCCCTGCGCGGATCGTCCGCAGAATCGGGCAGGTCCGGCATTATCGCCAAGACCTGTGGAGGTATCCGGTGATACCGAAAGGCAGAAATGTCGCACAGCATGTCGTCCATAAAGGCTACGTACCCACTGCTCCGTTTGTGAACCCACTTGGACGGCAAGCGCGTTGGCTCGGCCTGCGAACGGTAAATACTGCTGCGCGCACGCCGCGGATCTCTCAGGAGGCTTACAATCGGTTTGGAAAGCAGACTGATTGTGAGGTTGCATATGGTTGACGAGGACTTTGCCTGGCGGCTTACGCAAGGGCTCGTGCGGATCGACAGTTCCGACCCAGGTGCGTATGAGGGCGAGATCGAACAACATATCAAAGGCCTGGTCGAGGCGTATATTGCCAAACTCGATTCGCCTGCGTTGGACGCCGCAGAGGTACGCGAGCTCGAAGTACTCCCCGGACGCCGCAACCTTATGGTCACCGTGCCCGGTTTGAGCGACGAGCCATGGCTCGTCTACATCTGTCACATGGATACCGTCACCTTGGGAGACGGCTGGGGCGCAGGCATTCCGCCGCTCGGAGCAATCGTGTGTGACGATAAACTCTACGGCCGCGGCGCCTGCGATATGAAGGGTGGCCTGGCCTGCGCCATTGCCGCACTGGTCCATACGCTCGAGCGCGTGGCGACAAGCGGTAAGCCGCCTCAACGTGGCTTTTCGCTCATCTGCTCGGTCGACGAGGAAGACTTTATGCGCGGCTCCGAGGCCGCCATCGATGCCGGCTGGATCGGCTCGCGCGAATGGGTGCTGGATACCGAGCCCACCGACGGACAGATTCAGGTGGCGCACAAGGGACGCACATGGTTCGAGATTGAGATGACCGGCGTGACGGCACATGCGAGCCAGCCTTGGAAGGGCGCCGACGCCGTCGCCGCCATGGCCGAGGTCGTGTGCTCACTTCGTCGCGCGTTTGCGGCGCTGCCTCTGCATAAGGAGCTGGGGCCTTCGACTGTCACATTTGGTCAGATCGAGGGCGGCTATCGCCCCTATGTCGTGCCCGACCACGCCAAGGTCTGGGTCGACATGCGCCTAACGCCGCCGACCGATACGGCCGCCGCGACACGCATGGTCGAGAAGGCCATCGCCGGCGCTGAGACCGCGGTTCCCGGTTGCCATGGAAGCTATACCGTGACGGGCGATCGCCCCGCCATCGAGCGCGATCCAAGCTCTCCCCTTCTAGCCGCGCTCAAGCGTGCCGCCGATGACGTGACGGGCGCGGACACGACCATCGGCTTCTTTACCGGCTACACCGACACTGCCGTCATTGCCGGCAAGACAGGCAACCGAAACTGCATGAGTTACGGCCCCGGCTCGTTAGCGCTCGCGCACAAGCCCAACGAGTATGTGCCCCATGCCGATATCATTCGCTGCCAGAACGTACTCATCGCGCTTGCCGACAACACGCTCTGGGGCGCGAACGGGCAAGTTGGGGCATAATAAGCCGCGAACAAACCGATTCACACGTTAGGACCGCCCATGAAAGCACTTCCGTTTCCCTGCATCCGCCCGGCTCAGGACCGCGTGCTCGAAGCGCTGCCTGCGATGGGCGGCATCCTGAGCGGCAACGATGCCCTGCGCGGCGCCATCGCCGACGGCCTGATGCTCAAGGATCCAGGCGCGGCGTATTACGTGTACGAATGCTCGGACGAGCCGGGTCGCGTGACGGGTGTCGTGGCTATTTGCCCGATGAGTGTACTTGCGGGCGGCAAGGGCGACGCCGGTGATGAAGCACTCGCCGCTGCGCACGCGATCGCCGAACTCAAAGTTCAGCCCCGCCCCGTGTCGCTCGCCTACGAAGCCTCGCCCGTCATGGATATCATCCTCGGCGCCGCCAAAGAGGGCGCTTCGCTCTACGCCGTCACCGACCCCGCCGGCATTACGCACCGTGTGTGGGAGGTCAAGCGCGAGGACGCCGTTGCCGCCATCCGCGCCATGCTCGATCAGGCACCGAAGCCGACGCCGGCAGACGACCCCGCCTACGCCGCCGCTCTGACCGGGGCGTCGCAGCTGCTAACCGATGAGGCCCGTGCTGCCGGAACGTACACCGGCAAGGAGCCGTTCAACTTTACCGTGGCCGCACTCTTCCCCGCCGCGCAGGTCGCCGGCGGCGCACCGCAGGTCCCGACGGGCCTGCTCACTCACCAGATCTCGCGGTTCTAGCGGACTCAAACGCGAAGCTGAAAAACCCGGCATCCAAACAAACAAGGGGCGGAGATGCAGCAAATGCATGCATCTCCGCCCCTTTCGCATCAAACAATTACGCCGGCAAACCGCATCGCCACGTCCGCGCTACCCCCGCTGCGGGCCTGCTGCCGCCACGAGCGGCTCAAGCCCCAGCTCGCGCGCGTAGTCTTCCTGCGTAAAGATCTCAACCAGTTCAAACGTATCGGTCGCATCATCAAACACGAAGTGCAGCACCGAGCAGTTGCCCGGCACACGGTCGCGCTCGTCTGCCGCCGCACCCTTCACGTGGTCCATGAACTCCTTGATAGCCGAGCCGTGGCTTACCGCGAGCACGCACGTATGGTCCGGACGCTGCATAAGCTCGGTCAACGTCGCCACCATGCGCTCGCGCACTTGCATCTGGCCCTCGCCGCCAAACTGGCAATAGAAGTCGCGCCACGGGCGCTCGGGCATGAGCATCACGCGCTCGGCCTCAAAGTCGCCAAAGAACCACTCACGCAGGCCGTCCAGGCGCTCGTACGCCAAGCCCGGCCACAAGTTGGCGATAGTCTGCTCGGTGCGATGAAGTGTGGAGGTGTAGGCATGATCGGGCTCAATGCCGCGCGCACGCAAAAACATGCCGGCACGCGCCGCCTGGTCGCATCCCAGCTGCGTAAGCGGCGAGTCACTCCAGCCCTGAATAATGCGCTTGAGGTTAAATATCGTCTGGCCATGACGGACCAGATGCAGGTCTTTATTCATAGGGGGTCCTTTCGTTTGTTACCAATCCAAGAGCGAAAACGCCCCGTCGCAATAGCCAAAATGAAGCACGGCG
This sequence comes from Collinsella aerofaciens, assembly GCF_020709435.1. Classification (GTDB taxonomy): domain Bacteria; phylum Actinomycetota; class Coriobacteriia; order Coriobacteriales; family Coriobacteriaceae; genus Collinsella; species Collinsella aerofaciens_AU. The sequence continues at coordinate 278,591 of NZ_JAJFDP010000001.1, read as the reverse complement.
CCGTTGTCGGGTTGCTCTCCCCCGCCAGTCACGCATCTAAGAAACTCCTGACAGGCTGAGCCGTGGGAGACGGCCAGCACGCAGTCGTGCCGGGGCCGGGCCATGATGCGGGACAGCGCCGAGACCATACGTGCGCGAAGCTCACTTTCCGACTCGCCACCAAAGGCAACCGGATAATCACCCCAGGGCTGCGGCGGCATCTTGCGATTTGATGTACCCTCCAGCGAGCCCAAATGCCACTCGCGCAGGTCGTCGACCAGCTCTATCGAACGGCCCTCACCAGCAATTAGCTCGGCCGTACACCGCGCCCGCCCCAACGGAGACGAATACACATGGTCAAAGGTCACGCCGCGGTCCTCGAACGCCGCACGCGTCGCCAGCGCTTGCTCGCGCCCGCGCGCCGTCAACGGCGAATCGTGCCAGCCCTGCAAAATGTTCTGCACATTGAGCTCGGTCTGCCCATGCCGCACCAAATACAGATCTGCCACACGCCCTCCCCTCGTACCACCACAAAGGGGACAGGCACCTTTGTGGTGGTTTACCGCCGAATCACGCCGCGGCGACGCTCAACTACACCAGTACGTCGGCAAGCGGGCGCTTGGGTACGTGATGCACCTGCGCCTCGTCACGCCAGTAATTAATTGAGCCGTCGGGGTTGGAATCGATCGCATCGATCATCTGCGTCTCGGCCGGCACGCCAAAGGCCATGATCAGCTTGAGCTCATACTTGTCGTTATCGAGCCCCATGGCATCAATCGCATGGGGCGTAAAGGCCTTGAACATGCAGGCTGCCACCTCGGGCGTTGCGCTGCGGGCGGCGAGCATCATCGTCTGCGCGGCAATGCCCGTGTCGACCTCGGTAATGGGAGCGGCAGACTTGCCCGGAACGGCGCGCTCGGCCAGAATCGCGATGTAGCCGGTCGGGCGCTCGCCCTCGGCAGGACCCGGCCAATCCTTAAGCGCACCGGCCCAGGCGAGCTCATCAAATACGCGGGCGCAGTCCTCTGCGCCGCTCACCACATGAAAGCGCAGGCGCTGAGCGTTGGCGCCGCAAGGGGCCAGGTGCGCCAGCTCCGCCAGCTCGAGCAAAAACTCGCGCGGCACGCGCATGGACTCGTCAAATCGGCGGCACGTGCGGGCGCGGCGGACCAGCGCGTCAAATGTGTCCAAGCCAAGCTTTTCGCAACCCTGCTTTGCCATCGACTCAGCGCTTACCGGCGCCGTGGGAACTGTTTCGTTCATAGGGACCCCTCAATAAAAGCCAATTGTCCTTAAGAAAATCTAACCTAAAACGTAGGCAATAACGAACAGAGCTGCAATGTTCTACATCTGTTGAATATCCCACATCCAAACGGGAACAAAGATAACAATTCGGGAAGGTGAGGCTCCCATTCGCCCTTCCCGCCCCACGCGACGGTGCCCTTGGGCGATACTGGTTGCGAGAGCTACGGCTTACGCCGCACGGAAAGGAGACATCATGAGCATCTTTAAGAACGATGACAAGCGATCGAGCGCGTTTGGATTTGACGAGAAAAGCATGGCCGGAAAGGCCGTCAAGGCCGTGCGCTGGATTTACGCCATCACGGGCGTCTTAGCGCTCGTCGCCGGCATCGCACTGCTGTTTGCGCCCGCCAAGTCCCTCGTCTTCCTGACGACCGTCCTGGGCTTCTACTTTGTGATCACGGCCGCGATCAGGCTGTTTACCGCTGTTTTCGAGCCGCTGCTGCCCACCGGCTGGCGCGTTACGAGCATCATCTCCAACCTGCTCATCATTCTGGGCGGCGTCATAATCCTGCGCAATCAGGCCTTCTCGACCGCAACGCTCACCACGCTCGTGGTGGTCGTCGCCGGCTTTGGCTGGATTGTCGAGGGCGTCATGTCGATTCTGGAGTCCGAGCTTTCGTCCAACCGCGCCCTCGCCATCCTGAGCGGCGCGCTCTCCATCATCGCGGGCATGTTCGTGTTTATCTATCCGCTGTGGTCGGCCAAGATGCTCGTCATCTTTAGCGGCGCGGCGCTGCTGGTGTTTGGCGTGACGCTCATTGTTCGCGCCATTCAGTTTGGCAAACTGGTGCACTAGATGCCAAAGACGCTCTTTATTGATGCCGACGCCTGCCCGGTTACGCGCGAGTCGATCGACTGCGCGCGGCGGGCGGGCGTCGCCGTTGTTATCGCCGGCAACAGCACGCAGAACCTGGAACGCCACATTCGCCGCGACGATCCGCGCGATGCCGAGCACGCGCGTCGGGGCTTTTGGGTCACGACGCTCGATGTGAGTGTGGGAGCCGATAGTGCCGACTTTGCCATTGTCGAGCGCCTGCAGGCAGGCGACGTGGTCGTGACGCAGGACATAGGCCTGGCGAGCATGGTGCTCGGCCGCGATGCCGCCGCCATCGGCGTGCGCGGGCGCGTCTACGATAAGGCGACCATCGACATGCAACTGTTTATTCGCCACGAGGAAAAGAAGGTGCGCCGCGCCGGGGGACGCACCCGCGGGCCGGCAGCCTTCACCAGCGAGGACCGAGCCCGCTTTAAACACAACCTCACCGAGCTGCTGCACTAACCAAGGTAGATTTTTGGGACATGCCCAAAAATCTACCTTTTTGTTTTGAGCGGTATGAGCACTCAGGATCCATGGCTCAACAAAAAAACGGGCTTCAAAATGCCATGCGTCGCCGCACTGCGCAGGCGCCGAGCATGGCTATTTTGAAGCCCGTTTTGTTAAGCCTACTTAGAGGCCAAAGGCGGATAGGATGAGGCCCCAGCCGGCGCCGATGACGTACATCATGATCAGGAACAGGACGTTTTCGCGAGCGCTGCGGTTGGTGCGGAACAGGACCAGGTAGCCCACGCCGGCGGAAATGAGCGTGCCGGCGAGCATCGGCGCCAACTGTAGCGCGCCCTCCAGGTACAGCTGCGTGATGACCACGCTGGCCGAGCAGTTAGGAATCAACCCGACAAGCGCCGAACCCAGGACAGCGAGCGTCTCGTTGCCGCGCAGGAACTGCTCGATTGCAGACTCGCCAAAGGTCTCGAGGACGGCGACCAGAATCAGCGTCACCAGGAAAATGAATACCGATACCTGAACGGTGTGCGAGATGGCGCTGCGGATGATTGACAGAACGGGCGCGCCCTCGTGGGAGTGGCTGTGGTCGTGGCCGTGGTGGTGCTCGTGCTCGTCCGCGTGACCATGGTCGTGGCTGAGGTCGTGACCGTGCCCATGCCCGTGGCCGTCCTCATTCTCGTCACAGCCGCAATGGTCGCGCTCGCACAGCTCGTGGATGTGATCGGCGCTCACGCCCGCCTCGGCCACTTCGTCGATGATGTCACCACCCGTGTGGTCGTCGTGCGCGCAGTTCACATGGGCCGGATTGGCAGCCGTCGCCAGCACGGTACGGCGAATCGCCGCATGCGCGCGGGCATTACGACGAAGGCCGCGGATGGCCGCATCCACGATAAAGCCCGTGACCAGCGCAATCAGCGCCTTCGAGGCGAGCAGCATCGCCATGGTCTGCACGGGAACCTGCTCGGCAAGCAACAACGGCAGCATCTCGTCTGAGGTCGAGAGGAAAACCGCAACCAGCGTGCCCAGCGTCACGACGCGGCCGGCGTACAGCGTTGCTGCCATGGCCGAAAACCCGCACTGTGGCACCATGCCCAACAACGATCCGACAACCGGACCCGCGGCGCCGGCGCGCTTGATAGCGCCGTTGACGCGGTCGCCAGCAACGTGCTCAAGTGTCTCGAGGGCAAGATACGTAACCAACAAAAACGGCACCAGGGACAGCGTGTCCTTGCCGGCGTCGAGCAGAATATCAATCAGCAAATCCATGACGGATGGAACCTTTCGTGTCTTTCGGCAGCATTGTAAAAGTCCTAGCGGTCAACTAGGGTATTGTAGTTGTCCCGGGCGTGGTGCCAATAGTTGCCCATGGTAAACTATCATCTCGCCACAACTCAGTAACCCCGAGCCGCGCAACGCGGCCCGTCCAAGGAGCAGCATATGAATGTTTCGCAAGCACTCGAATACGAGCGCCAGCCGTTTATCCCCATGTTTATCTACGGCGACCACGGCGCCATGGAGTCCGAGCGCCAGAAGGGCGAGGAGGCCCTCAAGGTGCTCGAGACCGAGTACTTTACCGCCGAGGGCGACCCCGGCTTTGACTTTGCCACTGTGCGCGACCTGGCCGACCGCAACCGCGACCTGTGCGACCAGATTGGCGAGGCGCGCCTGCGCAACGTGACGCCCGCGACGCTCTCGCGCGGTCTGTCCGACGCCGACACCTGCGCCGCCATCGGCAAGATGCAAAAGCGCACCGCCGCGTCCGTTATGCGCGAGATCCGCGGTGACCGCGACGCACTCGGCGTGGCCTATGCCCGCAAGCCCATCCAAGGCACGGTGCTGGGCATCGACATCGAGACCACCGGTCGCGCGCCCGAGCGCGGCTACATCATCAACGTGGGCTGGGAGATTATGGATCTCACCAGCGACGCCGTGCCGCATGACGCCGAGGCGCACTACTGCGGCCTGCCCGACATCTACCGCGGCGAGGATGTGCCGCTATCGAACATCCATCACATCACCTGGGACGACATCGACGGCAAAAAGCCGTTCCGCGAGAACAAGGAGCTGCAGAAGCAGCTGCTCAAGCTCATGAAGAAGTATCCCTATATGGCGCATAACGCCGCCTTCGAGGACAGCTGGTTCAAAATCCATCTGGACGGTTACGCCGAGGCACGCCGCGCAGGCAAGATCATCGTCATCGACTCGCGCCAGATTTGCCGCAGCCTGGACGCCGACGTGCGCTCGCTCCCCCGCGAGTCCGCGCCCGCTGCGCTCGAGAACTGGGCGCGCCGCCGTGGCACCCTCGCCGCCGACGCCAACGAGCAGCACCTGGGCCTCGACGACACCGATCTCATGCTCCGTACCGTCCAGGCCGAATTCAACCTCAAGAACCTGTTTGCGAAATAGCAACGCCTGCGACAGACACTGCTTGCTCACGAGCGGCCTCGCAGCGGGAAACCCCGCGGCGGGGCCGCCCTACGTTCCACAAGCAGGCCCGCTCTTCACAAATTATGAACCCTATTTTTTAACTATTTCGGAACTTTCCCGACACGTGATTTATGTTCAGAAGGCGATGCATCGATACCAAATGTGCAGCAATTGAGTGTTTCTATGCTATAGCCAAGCTGCGAAAACATTTATTTAGGGCGTACCAACCCATAATTGCGTCAAGCTTTTGGACAGCATTTGGTTAGACCTCTAAAATGACTTTTCCGCTCAGCGTCATCAACACGACATTAGCTGACACGATATATACCATGAGTATCGTATTGTCACATACCACGGCAAAAGCGGTCTACCAGGCCGCGCATTCGGTGTCTGCGAAAGGCATCGAGTCCTGCAGCCCTGCCGCAATTTACGGATCGTGCCCCACCGGAACGCTCCTCGACGCGGCCAAAGAATGGCTTGCCAAACATGATGTTGCCCGCGACGCAAACGATCCCCTCGAGGTAATGGTGTTTGATCGCAGGAACGCGCGCTACGCGATGAACTGTCAATGCCATGTTTCGTCAAAGCGATTCTCATGCTCGCGTTTTTTAGAGCTAGAAGATGACATCTACATTGTTGGCGTTGAGCTATGTGCACTTCAGGCCGCCACCTATCTTTCTTTTCGCGAACTGGTGGAGTACTACTTTGAGCTGTGCGGCGCCTATTCCCTTGGAACCGGTTCTTCTAGCTCTTATGCCGAGCGTTTCCCACTTACCTCAACCGAGAGGTTAAAGCAGTTCTTTAATTCCATTACCAGATGCGACGGTTTGGCCCTTGCCCGAAAGGCTATTCAATGTGTACGCGACGGATGCCGATCTCCCATGGAAACGGCATTTATCATGATGCTTACGCTGCCCAAAAGCGAAGGTGGACTTGGTATTAAGGGAATTGAGACCGATTACGAATTACAGGTCACCGCCGCCGCAAAAAATCTCACGAGACGCAGAAAGTTCTTTTTGGATGCATATCTGAAGAAATCTCGAACAGATATTGAATACAACGGTTTTTATCACGACGCGGAAGAAGACCGCGCCATCGACGAAGAACGCAAGAACGCACTTGCGTCCATGGGGTACGGAATCATCACCGTCAGCCGTTATTCCTTTATGCATGCCAGCTCTTTCGTTAGGGTCATGGAAGCAATCCAGCGGAAAGAGGGCGTACGCCCCTCGCGTCTGCCAAAAGACTTTCAAATCATGCAAGAGGACCTGAGACAGTTTGTGCTCAGAAGGTTTATAGAAGAGAAAAAGCGAATTCAGAAGCAGCTTCGCCAGGATTCCGAAGATCGTCAACGAATCGACCTCGAAAAAGCAACGCTCGAAGGCATCACGCTGGATGACCCGACAATTAATGAAGTTCCGGCAATCGATGACATGCAGACAGTCGAATCCGACAGCCCATCATTTGCCCAAACAAGCAGCCTCGCGCCCGAGGGCAGGATCTTCGGGGCCGGGAGCTAGACCGGCTAACAAGGTGGGCACCTTAGCGACGTGCAAAATTGCGAGTATTCAGCAGAGCCGGGTGTCTATCACCCTCGAGTGGATCCAAATGTGAAGCGAAATCACTCTTGCGTGAGAGCGTTAGGCAACATTTGAGGAAGAACTCATCGGATTAACACCCTAAGATAACTCTTTAGCTGCATTATTTGGCCTGCAATAAATTAACGGACCCCCTATCGTTGCAGAATACTCCAATTTTTGCACGGCTCAAGGGCACCCACCCCGGCATCGGCTATCAAAACCGCTCAGTCCGGGATCTCGTCCACTATTCCCCATCATTTTGTGCAACGAATTACCTGAACGTCATTGACACATGAACATACACTCATATAATCGGAAGCAAGTTATATGAGCGCATGTTCATATGAAAGGATATTGCAATGAGCATTCGCGTTGATGAAACGAAACCCGACATCGAGGCCACCGAACCCGCGATCCCCACCACCTGCTCGCCCGAGGACCTTCCCGACGAGGAACTTCTCTACGACCTCGCCGACCTGTTCAAGGTCTTCAGCGACACCACGCGTATCAAGATCCTTTACGCCCTCATGGGCCGCGAGCTCTGCGTGGCAGACATCGCCGAAGCGACCGAAACCTCGCAGTCGGCAGTATCGCACCAGCTGCGCACACTCAAGCAGTCGCACCTGGTTAAATTCCGGCGCGACGGGCGCAATATCCTCTACTCGCTCGCCGACGACCACGTCTACACCATGCTCAACCAGGGCATGAGCCACATCTGCGAATAGCAGCCAACCACGGTACCAGCGCGGCCTGCACCCAAGCCGCAAATACAGGGAAAGGAACCCACCATGAAAAAGCAGTTTAAGCTCGATGAGATCGACTGCGCCAACTGTGCGCGCGAGCTTCAGGACGAGCTGGCCAAGCTCGATGGCGTCAAGTCCGTTTCGGTCAACTTTATGACCCAGAAGCTGACGCTCGAGGCCGATGACGCCGAGTTCGACGAGGTCCTCGACCGCGTTGTGGAGTTCACCGCCGACGCCGAGCCGGACTGCGAGATTATTCTCTAGCCCAGGTTTACGCCAACCTGCAAGGCCGCGCTTGCTGCGGCCTTTGCTCGCGAAATTATATGAGCGAATGTTCATACATTCAAATGGGAGGATACGAGTCATGGCCACCGCCGACCCCAAAAAGAAAAAGAAGAAGCGCAAGAAAAAAGAATCACTCGAGCATAAGCGCAACCGCATCCTGGTAGCGCTGGGCATTTTTGCCGTGGTGTACGCCCTCGATGAGTTCGGCACCCTTACCGCCGCATTCGGCACCCCGGGCGACATCTACGCCAGCTTTGTGCTGTTCCTCGTGCCGTTTTTGATTGCCGGCTACGACGTACTGCAAAAGGCATTCAATAACATCCGCCGCGGCAAGGCCTTCGACGAGAGCTTCCTCATGGCCGTCGCGACCATCGGCGCGTTTGCCATGGTGCTCTTCCCCGATACCGACCCGCACATGGCCGAAGGCGCCGCCGTCATGCTGTTCTACCAGGTCGGCGAGCTGTTTCAGGCGTACGCCGTGGGCAAGAGCCGCAAGTCGATCAGTGCCATGATGGACATCGCGCCCGACTACGCTAACGTCGAGCAGCCCGACGGCACACTCGAGCAGGTCTTCCCCGATGACATCGCCGTCGGCACCGTGATCGTGGTCACGCCCGGTGAGCGCGTGCCTATCGACGGCGTCATCGTCGAGGGCGAGACACAGCTCGATACCGCCGCCCTTACCGGAGAGTCGGTCCCCCGCCCGGCCAAAACTGGAGACGATATCATCAGCGGCTGCATCAACATGACGGGTCTCCTCCACGTGCGCACCACCAAGCCCTTTGGCGAGTCCACCGTCGCGCGCGTCCTGGAGCTCGTAGAAAACGCTAGTGAGAAGAAGGCACGCACCGAGAACTTCATCACGCGCTTCGCCCGCGTCTACACGCCCGCTGTCACCGGCGCGGCCGCGGTACTCGCGCTCGGCGGTGGCTTGGTCACCGGCGCCTGGTCCGACTGGATCCTGCGCGGCCTGACCTTCCTCGTCGTCAGTTGCCCATGCGCGCTCGTGATCAGCGTGCCGCTCAGCTTTTTTGGCGGCATCGGTGGCGCATCCAAGCTGGGCGTCCTCATCAAGGGCTCTAACTACCTCGAGACGCTCGCGGATGTGGACACCGTCGTCTTTGACAAGACCGGCACGCTCACCAACGGCACGTTTTCGGTCGTGGCGGTACACCCCGAGGCAGACTATACCGAGCAGTCGCTGCTCGAAGTCGCGGCCCTTGCCGAGTCATTCTCCGACCATCCCATCGCGCAGTCGGTACGCACCGCCTTCCAGGGCGAGCTCGATCCCAAACGCGTAAGCGACTCCACCAATGACGCGGGCCATGGCGTGACGGCGATTATCGACGGCAAGCGCGTCATCGTCGGCAATGCCAAGATGCTTGCTGTGGCCGGTATCGAAGCGCCCAATTGCGAGATCGTCGGCACCATCCTCCACGTGCTGGTCGATGATACGTACGCCGGCCACATCGTAATTGCCGACACCATAAAGACCGATGCCGAGCAAACGATTCGCGACCTGCACGCCGCCGGCGTCAAGCGCACCGTCATGCTCACGGGCGACCGTGAGGAGGTTGCGGCGTCTGTAGCCAAGCAACTCGGTCTCGACGAGTTCCACGCGCAGCTGTTACCGGGTGATAAGGTCGAGCGTGTCGAGGCGCTGCTTGCAGCAGAATCGGGCAAGGGCAAGCTCGCCTTTGTAGGCGACGGTATCAACGACGCACCCGTGCTTACCCGCGCAGACGTTGGCATCGCCATGGGCGCTATGGGCTCGGACGCCGCAATTGAGGCGGCGGACGTCGTGCTCATGGATGACAAGCCGTCCAACATCTCCCGCGCGATCCGCGTGGCGCGCAAGACCATGTCGATTGTTTGGCAGAACATCATCTTTGCGCTGGGCATTAAGTTGCTGATTCTGGTGCTTGCGGCACTGGGCATCGCCAACATGTGGCTTGCTGTGTTCGGCGACGTGGGCGTGGCGATTATCGCCATCCTGAATGCCATGCGCGCGATAGGTGTCAAGAACCTGTAGCGTTCGTGGGCTGTCCGGCCGGGACCGGGCTTGGTTTTGAAAACGTCCTCGCGCATGAGGCCCGTCTTTCCTGCTCCTGCGGAGCAACGGAAAGGCGGGCCTCGCGCTGTGGAGTGTTTTCAAAACCAAACCCGGCCCCGGCCTGCGGTGACGTAGGTGGCAGTTCTTGGGCATCGCTTGCTGGCGGGGTTCCTTTGCTGAAATGGACTTGGCCGAAAGGACCGCTGGTCCCGGTCGCTGGTTCGCGCTTTGCGCGAACTCCGCGCTACTGGGGGTTCGTTAGGATTCCGCCGCTTGGCCCGTCGCCTCGCCCCGGTTCAGCATCGCCCTCAGTTTCTCGAAGCTTTCCTCGCTCAGGCAGTGCTCCATGTGGCAGCCCTCTTGCGACGCGACCTCAGCCGAAACACCCGCATCCTCCAGCAGCCCCACGAAAAAGCAGTGACGCTCCCACATTTGGCGAGCGACCTCCAGACCACGCTCCGTCAGATGAACGTCGCGCTTGCCCATTTCGACATAGCCGTTGCTTTCCAGCGTCGCCATGGCCTTGGAAACGCTCGCCTTGGTTACGCCGAGGTACTCCGCAACGTCGATCGAGCGCACGATGCCCTGGCGTTCCGACAGAACGTAGATCGATTCGAGATAGTCTTCTCCGGATTCACGTAGGGCCATGGGCCGCCTTTCGCGATGATTGCTAGTTAGCCTTTGGATACTTTCCACGGCTTACTTTACCGCAAAAGTTGCCCATGTCTTACTACTTTGCCTAAAAGTTAGCCGTGTTTCACAAAACGAGCGGGACGAAAACAAAATGGGAACACGCCCCGCAAGGAGTGTCCCCAAGTGCCGAGCCGCAGCTATAGCAGTCCAAAGTACTTCGCGGCGTTGTAGATGCCGTCGTCGTCCACGGCGGTCGTCACATAGGTCGCCGCAGCCTTCACCGTGTCCTGCGCGTTGCCCATGGCCACGCTCGTGCCCACGGCGGCAAACATCGACAGGTCGTTCTCGCCGTCGCCAAAGGCAATCGCCTCGCTCGCGTCGATACCAAGCCGCTCGAGCGTCGCCGCCACGCCCAGGTCCTTGCCGCCGTTAGCGGGAATAATGTCGCAGAATAGGTCGCACCAGCGCGTGGTGAGCGAATGCGACACGGCGTCGGTCACGATATGCTCGTCGACCGGGTCCACAAAGGCGCAAAACTGGTAGACCGGTGCGTCAAAGGCGTGCTCAAACGGCTCCTCGTGGTAGACGATTCCCGCGTTGCTGCCAGCCGTCACCACGCGCTCGGACAGGCGGTTCACAAACGAGTTCTCGCCCTGCATGCACAGCGAGTCGTAGCGCCCCTGCGCCACCTGGTCCACAATCACCGCGACGTCGTCCGAATCGATCGGGCAGCTGCGGTAAACCCCCTCGGCATCAAAGCAGTGCTGGCCCGAAAGCGTAATGTACGCATCCCAGCCCAGGTCGAACAGCCAGTCCGGCATCTGGTAGGTCGGACGGCCCGTGGCGATCACGCACGCAATCCCCTGCTCGTGAAAGCTGTCGAGCACCTGCTGCGCCGACGCCGGAATCCGGTGGGTCTTAAAGCTCAGCAGCGTGCCGTCGATATCGAAAAATGCGGCTTTGATCATTCTCGCCTACTCCTCGCCCTCGAGCTTTTCGCTCGCCTCGAGCCACGCCATCTCCAGCTCGTCCATGGCAGCGTGAGCCTCGTCGATCTTTGCCTGCTGCTCGCCGAGCGCCGTGTAGTTGGTGGGATCGACTTGGGCCATTGCTGCCTCGGCCTCCTCAACGCGGGTGCGCTGCGTCTCCATCTTGCGCTCGAGCGAACTCACCTCGCGGCGGAGCTTCTGGCGCTCGGCGTTGGACAGGCCGTTGGGCTGACCGCTCGACTTGGGCTTTTCGGCCGCAGCTGCCGCGGCACCGGTGTCGAACGTGCCGGTCTTGGCGCTCGGCGCGCCCACGGGCTCGCCCTCGGCGGTAGCGTTGCACAGGCGCAGGTACTGGTCCACGCCACCGGGCATATGCGTCAGGTGGCCGTCGAGCAGCGCCCACTGCTGGTCGGTCACGCGCTCCATCAAAAAGCGGTCGTGCGTCACCAGGATCAGCGTGCCGGGCCAGCCGTCCAGCAGATCCTCGACAATCGCCAGCATGTCGGTATCCAGGTCGTTGCCCGGCTCGTCCAGGATAAGCACGTTCGGCTCGTCCAGGATCGTCAGCAGCAGCGACAGGCGACGGCGCTGGCCGCCCGAAAGATCGCCGATGCGGCTCCAGAGCTGCTGCGTCGTAAAGCCCAGGCGCTCGCAAAGCTTCTCGGGCGAGGTCTCCTTGCCGTCGATGACGTAGTACTTCTTATAGTTGCTCAGCACCTCGCGGATCGTGTCGCCCATGTAGGGTTCGAGCTCCTCGAGCTGCTGCGACAGCACGCCAAAGCGCACTGTCTGGCCAATCTTCACACGGCCGCGCGTGGGCTCAATCTTGCCCTGAATCACATCGAGCAAGGTCGACTTGCCGGCACCGTTCTCGCCCAGCAGGCCATATCGGTCGCCCGCACCGATGAGCCAGGTCACGTCGGAGAGCACCTGCTTGGGCGCACCGTCGGTATCCGCATAGCCGGCATCCACGTCGATCACGTCGATGACCTGCTTGCCCAGGCGGCTCACGGCGAGGCGCTTGAGCTCCAGCTCGTCACGCACGGGCGGCACGTCGGCGATGAGCTCGCGAGCGGCATCCACACGAAACTTGGGCTTGGTGGAGCGCGCCTGGGCGCCGCGGCTCAGCCACGCGAGCTCCTTGCGCGCCATGTTGCGGCGGCGCTCCTCGGTGACGGCGGCCATGCGGTCGCGCTCCACGCGCTGCAGGATGTATGCCGAGTAGCCGCCCTCGAAGGGATCGACCTGGCCGTCGTGGACCTCCCACATGCTGGTGCAGACCTCGTCCAAGAACCAGCGGTCGTGCGTGACTACGAGCATGGCACCCTGGCCGCGCTGCCAGCGGGCCTTTAAGTGACGCGCGAGCCAATTGATGGTGCGCATGTCCAGGTGGTTGGTGGGCTCGTCGAGCATGAGCACGTCGTAGTCGCCGATCAGCAGGCGCGCAAGGTCCACGCGACGGCGCTGACCACCCGAAAGCTCGCCCACCGTGCCCTCCCAAGGCACATCGCTAATAAGGCCGGCCAGAATCTGGCGCGTACGCGGACTCGACGCCCACTCATACTCGGGCGTGTCGCCCACGACGGCATGATGCACGGTATCGGTGTCGACAAGCTGGTCCTTTTGGCCGAGCAGACCGATCGTGGTGCCGCGACGATGCGTCACGCGGCCATCGTCGGGCTCCAGCGTGCCGGCAAGCACGCTCAGCAGCGTCGACTTGCCGTCGCCGTTTTTGCCGACGATGCCAATGCGGTCGCCCTCGCCCACGCCGAGCGTTACGCTATCGAAAATATGCTTGGTGGGAAACTCTAGGCTGACGGAATCGCATCCCAAAAGAATCGCCATATGCCCTGCTCCTTCGTAGAAATTCAACGTTGTCCATGATAGCAGCGAAAAGGCGGGCTGCACGCGACACAAAAAGGCGGGCCATCTCCCGAAAGAGATGACCCGCCTCTCCAATCAGTCCCGTGGCGACCGTGGCCGCCGCGGGCCTCAAGCATGTCCCGGACTAGGAGAACATGCCGGTGAGGTAATCGTTCAGCCGCTTGTCCTTGGGCCGTTGGAAAATCTCGTCGGTCTCGTCGTACTCGACCATATCGCCCATGTAGAAGAACGCCGTGCGGTTGGACACGCGCGACGCCTGCTCCATGTTGTGCGTCACGATAACGATGGCACGGTCGGCAACGATCGATGACATCAGGTCCTCGATCGCCAGCGTCGAGATGGGGTCGAGCGCCGAGCAGGGCTCGTCAAACAGGATCACGTCGGGATTGAGCGCCAGCGTGCGCGCGATGCACAGACGCTGCTGCTGGCCGCCCGAAAGCGCGTAGGCGCTCTTGTCGAGCTTGTCCTTGACCTCGTCCCACAGTGCCGCGCCGCGCAGACTCTCCTCGACCATACGATCAAGCTCGTCGCGGTCGGTGATGCCGTGACGCCTAGGCGCAAATGTAATGTTGTCGCGAATGGACTTGCGAAACGGGTTGGGCTGCTGGAACACCATGCCAATGGAGCGGCGCAGCTCGTAGGTGTTCTCGGTCTTGGTGTTCACGTTGCGCCCGCGGTAGTTGATCTCGCCCTCCACGCGGCAGCCGCGAATCTCGCGATTCATAAGGTTGAGGCTACGCAAGAAGGTCGACTTACCGCAGCCCGAAGGCCCGATGAGCGCCGTGATCTCGCCCTTGTGAAAGTCGAGCGACGTATTGTGCAGGGCATGGTGGTCGCCATAGTACACGTTGACGTCCTTGGTGGAGAGCACGACCTCGTCGCTCACGGCCCTGCCGCTCACGCGAACGCGCTTCTCGCTCTCCCCCACACTCCACAGAAAGTCCTGGGCCTCGGACGTGGCCGCCTCGGTTGCGGGCGTTGCATTTATCTCGCTCATTCGGCCGTCATCTTCCTTGCCAGTTGCTTGCCCACGATACGGGCGACTACGTTAAACAGCAGCACGCAGATCATCAGCAGCGCCGCGGTGCCCCAAACGATCTGCTGGGCCTCGGGGCTGCCCTCGCCATAGATCTTGTAGATGTGCACGGCGAGCGACTCGCCGGGGCGGAACACGTTCCAGGCGCAAGTGGGGCTCGACAGGTTAAAGCTCAAGAAATTCAGGCGAACCGGCGAACTCATGCCCGAGGTAAAGAGCAGTGCCGCGGCCTCGCCAAACACGCGGCCGGCCGAAAGCACGATGCCGGTCACGATGGCGGGCATGGCCTCGGGGATCAGGATGTGCAGCGTGGCTTCCCAACGAGTAAGGCCCATGGCCAGGCACGCATCGCGCTGGGTCTGCGGCACGTCCTCGAGCGCCTGCTGGATCACGCGCACCAGGATGGGGATGTTGAACATGGTGAGCGCGACGGCGCCGGAGATGATGGAGTACTTCCAGCCCAGCTGAACCGAGAACACCAGAAATCCGAACATGCCGACGACGATGGAAGGCAGCGAGGACAGCGTCTCGATGGCGGTGGAGGCGATGCCGCGGATGGGCCCGTCCGGCGCGTACTCGACCAGGAAGACCGCGCCGCCCAGGCTGATGGGCACCGAGATGATCAGGGTGATCAGCAGCAGATAGAACGAGTCGAATAGCTGGTAGAGTACGCCGCCCTGGGTCCCGTTGGCGCGCGACGGCTGCGTGAGAAAGCCCGGCTGGAACAGCGTCGAGATGCCCTCGAACAGGATGTAGGCCACCATGGAGATGACGATGAGCATGACGATGGCGACGATTGCCGTCAACACGCCCGTAGCGATGCGGTCCTGTTTTTGGACGCGCTCGAGTCTCGCCTCGTCGATGTGGATGCGCGTGCTAGCCACGAGCCTTCGCCCCCTTGCGGCCAATGAGATGGATGATCAGGATGAAGATGAGGCTCATGCCCATCAGCAGCAGACCGAGTGCCCACAGGACGTCGTCCTGGGCCGAGCCCTCGGCGTAGACCGCCATGGACGTGGTGAGCGTGGTGGTGATGGTGGACGCCGGCGACAGCAGCGACGTCGGCATGGCCTCGATGCCGCCGATAACCATGCGCACGGCGAGCGTCTCGCCAAAGGCGCGGGTCATACCCAGGATGACCGCAGTCATGAGCGACGGCATGGCAGACTTGAGCACCACGTGCCAGATGGTCTGCCAGCGGGTGTAGCCCAGCGCGAGCGAGCCCTGACGGTAGCTGTCGGGCACGGCACGCAGGCCATCGACCGAAAGCGTGGTCATCGTCGGCAGGATCATGACGGCCAGCACGATGGCGCCGGGCAAGATGCCCAGACCCGTGCTCACATGGAAAACGCTCTTCATAAGGCCGACGACCACGTGAAAGCCAATAAGGCCAAAGACGACCGAGGGAATACCGGTCAAAAGCTCAATAAGCGGCTGAAAGATCTTGGAACCAAACTTAGGGCTAATCTCGACCGCAAAGATGGCAGAGCCGATGGCGATGGGCAGCGCGATGAGCGTGGAGAGCACCATGACCGCAAACGAGGTGACGATCAGGGGCAGGGCGCCGGTGTAGGGCAGGCCGTTTTTGGCCGTGTTGGCCAGGTCCCACTTGGTGCCGGTGAAGAACTCGACGACCGAGACGCCGTCCTTGATAAAAGCCGAGAGGCCCTTTTGGGCGACCATAAAGATGAGCGCGGCAACGACAAGCGTCACGAGCGCTACGCACGCGCCCGTGACGCCCAGGCCCACGTTCTCAAGATCGCGCTTTGGCAGCTGTTTTGCCATTGCAAACCTTTCCGGGGCGATTATTTATTTAGCAGAGACCTTGCCGCTGGCGTCCTTGACGACCTTCATGGCAGAGACGGGGATGAAGCCCTGCTCCTCGACGAGCTTGCCCTGGACGTCGTCGGAGAGCATGAACTCCAGGAAGGCCTTGGTGGCCTCGTCGGCGTCCTTTGCGCAGTACATGTGCTCGGTAGCCCAGATCTTGAAGGAGTCGTCGGTGACATTCTTGCTCTTGGGCTCGACACCCTCGACCTTGATGGCGTTGAACTTGGAGTCATCGAAGTGCGAGAAATCGAGGTAGGAGATGGCGTTGTCGGTGCTGCCCATCTGAGTCTGGACATCGCCTGATTTGTCGAGCTCGGCGTCGCCCTTAAAGTCGACGGTCTCGTCGCCAAAGACGGCGGCCTCGAAGGTGGCGCGGGTGCCGGAGCCAGCCTTGCGGTTGAGAACGACGATCTTGGCGTCGTCGCCGCCGACCTCCTTCCAGTTGGTGATCTGGCCAGAGAAGATGCCCTTGAGCTGCTCGAGGGACAGGTCGTCGACCGTCACGTTCTTGGAGACGACGGGACCCATGCCAACGACGGCGACCTCGTAATCGACGAGGTTCTTGACCTGGTCGGCCTCGAGCTTGGTCTCGGCGAAGACGTCGGAGTTACCGATGGTGACGGTGCCAGCAGCGACAGCGGTCAGACCCTTGCCCGAGCCGTTGCCCGAGCCGGAAACGGAGACGTCCGGGTTGGCATCCATGAACTTCTCGGCAGCAGCCTCGACGAGAGCCTGGAACGAGGAGGCACCGTCGTAGGTCACCTCGCCGGAGACGGACTCGGCAGCAGCGCTACCCTTGTCGGCGGCGTCGGATGCGCCGGAGCCGCCGCAACCAACGAGACCGAGACCGACGATGCCGGCAAGACCACCAGCGAGGCCGAGGAACTGACGACGAGAATAAGCCTGATCGAGCATGATCTTCCTTTCGTACATGCGACTCGCGGGCACCCTGCCCGCTTTGCTGTTTGGAAAGATACGACCCCGACCGGGCAGCACCAGCGCCAACTGCGGTTTCTTACGGGCTATTGATAGACCTTTACCGCAAGCTCTGCCCAGCCTTTACAAACGGATAACAATCCAGCGCCGAACATGGCGCACCTTTTACACCAAAGGAACGTCCCCAATGACTACCCCACCGCAACAGAAAAAGCCCGGGCCGAAGCACCGGGCTCGTAATGCAAGTTTGTATCCAAGCAGGATATAGGGGTTTCCCGAGTGCCCGAGATTGCCCCGAAAGAGGAGCGCCGCGTACTTTGACGCAAGCGACGGTTTGAGGGGCAAGGTCGGGTGCCTGGGGAAGCCCTAAAGTTCCAGTTCGTTGAGGCGCAGGATCGCCACGATATAAATCTTGAGCGCCTGCTTGAGCTGTTCTTCGCTGGCACACTCGTTGGGGCCGTGCATCTGGCCGCCCCACGCGGGCAGCTCCAGGCCGGTCTCTTCGGGGCCAAACGAGACGGCGCGGGCAAAGTTGCGCGCGTACGTGCCGCCGCCCATGGCAAAGGGCTCAGCATGCTTGCCCGTAAACTCGTTATAGGTATCAATAAGCGCCTTCACGGCCGGATCGTCGGCAGACACCGAGAACGGCACCTTAGCGCGACCCAGCTGGCACGTCACACCAAAGCGGCCCACGAGCGGCTCGAGCTGCTCGCAGATGGTATCGGCGCTCGTGCTGTCGGGGAAACGCACGTCGATGACCTGCTCAATGTGGCCATCCACCACGCGGATGACGCCGGGGTTGCACGTGAGCGGGCCAAACGCGGGGCTCGTCGCGTCGATACCCAGACCGCGGCCATAGGCATCCGCATGCACAAAGGCCAAAAACTTGACAAACTCGTGCTCGGCAGGCGTCAGCAGGCGCTCGTCACGGGCACCAAATGCGTCCTCGGCCTCGCGCAGATACGCCACGATGAGGCCGACGGCATTGATCGTTCCCTCGGGCATTGAGGCATGACCGCCGATACCGTGGGCGAAAATCTGCGCATGCCCGTTATCGAGTGCCGCAATCTCCAGGCGGTCGGCGTTCTCGACCGGCGCCGGCAGCTCATCGGCGGCAATCGCGAGCTCGCAGACAGACTGCGACGGAATGGCGTTGCTCGCCTCGGCGCCGCTCCAGGACACAATGCGGCCGCCGTCGATCTTGGAGCTCACAAACGTCGCCCCAAACTGGCCCTTCTCAGCATTGCAGACCGGGAACTCGGCATCGGGCGTAAACAAAAAGTCGGGGTCTGCGTTGTTCTCCAGATAATGGTGAACGTCGGACATGCCCACTTCCTCATCGCAGCCCAGCAGCGCGCGGAAGGTGTAGCGCGGAACAATGCCGTGCTTGAGCAAGTAGGCGCCGGCGTAGAGTGACAATACCGCCGGGCCCTTGTCGTCAATCACGCCGCGACCGAGCAGCCAGCCCTCGCGGCGCTCCATGGTGAACGGGTCGGTGTTCCAGCCAGGGCCGGCGGGAACCACGTCCACGTGGCAGATAGTCGCGAGCTGTTTGTCGCCGCGGCCCGGGATATCGGCGATTCCCACATAGCCCTCGTCGTCGCTCGTCTGATAGCCGAGCTTCTGCGCGATGCCGAGCGCGCAATCGAGCGCGTCACGGACCGGGCGGCCAAACGGCGCGCCGGGCTCCGCATCGGCAGAAACTGCCACGGACGGATAACTCACCAGCTGCTCGATATCGGCGACGACATCCTCCCAGACCTCGTCGACATACTCGGCAACGCTCTGCTCCACCTGATTCATGGACGACCTCCTTACCAATGAGCGGCGAGCGTGCCCGCCCCTCACATCAAATACCTATATAGCGAAAAGTTTAGCAAGCTCGGCCACCGAGTGCACCACTGCATCGGCACCCGCCGCCTCGTGCTCGCCCGGCGCCGCCGCGCCCGAATAGATACCAATGCACGGCACGCTCATCGCGTGCGCGCCCTCGACGTCGTTAAAGCGATCGCCGATCATCACGGCATCGCCCGCGGCCGCACCCAAGGCCGCCAACGCGTCGCGGACCGAATCGGCCTTGGTCTCGCGCCCCTGCGGCGAATTCATGCCAACCACCGCCTCAAACTGAGAAAGTCCCAGCTCTCCCACCATGTCAACGCACTTTGCCTCCATGCGCGACGTCGCCACGGCCAAGCGCTTGCCCTGGGCGACCAACCCATCCAGCAGCTCGGGGATCCCGTCAAACACGGGATACTCCTCCGGTCCCAGCTCGTCAAAAAAGGCGCGGTACTCGTCGGCCACCACAAGCGACTCCTCGCGGGAGAAGCCATAAAAGTCGTGAAAACTCTTCCACAGGGGCGGCCCGATCATGCGACGCAGGTCACCCATCTGCGCCTCCGAAAACCCGCGTGCAGCCAGCGTCTTGCGCGTCGAGGTCATCACCGCCCGACCCGTATCGGCCACCGTGCCATCAAAATCAAACAGCACGACCGGCCGTTTGCATATCTCCAGCGCCTCCATCGGCATCCCTCTTCCCCAGTTGACGATTTCCACACCGACACTTCAAACTGTTGACTATTCAACAATTGAACCTAGAAATGTGGAACGACTCCACTATACTTGTCGCACTTTGCTCTCAGAAGGCGGCGCCGTCGCGCCCCAACGAAAGGTGCAATTATGTCTTTTGCCATCATAACCGACTCCACGTCGGACATCTCCCCCGCCCGCGCCCAAGAGCTCGGCATTTACGTGATTCCGCTGCATGTGATTATCGAGGGCGAGGACCTGCTCGACCAGGTGCAGATTACCGCCCAAGAGTACGTCGCCCGCATGGCCGGCTCCGAGCAGCTGCCGCACACCTCGCAGCCGAGTGCCGGCGAGTTCAAGGAACTCTTTGACCGCGTGCGCGCCGACGGCCACGATAGCGCCATCTTTATCTCGCTGTGCAGCGAGTGGTCCGCCTGCTACGCCAACGCCAGCCTGACGGCCGAGACGCACGAGCTCGACGTGCGCTGCATCGACTCGCGCACCGGCTCGGGCGCCGAGGGCCTGCTGGTGGAGTACGCGCTGGCCATGCGCGAGGACGGCCGCAGCCTGGACGAGACCGAGGCGCAAATCCGCGCGACGCTGCCCGACGCCCACCTGCTGCTGATTCCCCGCACGCTCGAGAATCTCGTTAAGAACGGCCGCGCGCCCAAGCTCGCCGGCCAGCTCACGCAAATGCTCAACATTCGCCTGGCCGTTTCGCCGGAGTGGAAATCGGGCGAGATCAAGGCCATAAAAAAGGGCCGCGGTGCCAAGCGCATCGTTACCAACACCATGGCCGATTGCCTCGCATTTTTGGCCGAGTATCCGGGCTCCAGCGTGCGCGTGCTCACGACCGGCGCCGCCGAGGAGCAGGAGCTTGTCAACGAGGCACTCGCGGGTCAGGATTACGTAGACGCCGGCACCGGCCCCATCGGCTGCACCATCGCCACCCACGTAGGCGTCGACGCCATCGCCATCAGCTACTGCCCCCGCTACCAGCCAACTCACTAGGGACGCCCACATCAGTTGCGGTGGAATAGGGACTGTTTTTGGCTTATTAGCCGCCAATCAATCCCTATTCCACCGCAACTTAGAAGCAGTTCGTTTGGGACGGGGCTAAAAAGACTGGTATCAAACGTTTCAGACCAGTCTTTTTAGCCCCGTCCCATTTTAGCTACTCTACATCAGCCCGCTCAGGGCGATGTCGACGGCCTCGTTGAGGTCGTCGGTGATGTGGACAAGGTCTGGATCGAGTGGGCTGATCATGCCGGCATCCATCACCGGGCCGTTGAGCCAGTCGAACAGGCCCCTCGCGGTACCCACTGGACAAAAAATGGCAAATATGAGTACCGCCACCAAATTAGTAGCAGCAAAATCTCGCCGGAATTGATCATTTCGATCAATTCCACGTCTTGCCAAGGCTCAAAATTCCGTGTTTAGTGGGTTAGATATATAGAATAATGTGGAATTGGTATTCTATTCTTACCAAATGTTATGAGACTACATTAACAACAGTACTCATATTTGACGTTATTTGACCACGGAGTCATTCGAGGACCCCTCCCCACGCCGCCAACACGCCCCATAGCCGCCAAAACACCTTTAACAACAGCCGCCGCACGTTTTGGCACCGGCTAATTGCCACTCACGGATCGGTACCCCACTATTACCGAACCAAAATCGAAGTCGCATATCTCATAAAGCTGAAATGACGTACCCTCATCCCAATGAACGCTGACAAGAATGGCATTCAAATGAGCAACGCCGTGCATCAATACGCCCTTTTCGGGAACGCCTTATTCAAACTCAATAAAACGGTTGTCCACGCTTCAGATCCGCGTAAGCAGATCGTAATCTGTAGCAACGGTCCAGACATCCGTTACGCAACACTCGAAGAATGGGACAAAGCCGGCAAATCTTTCGGCGAACGTGCACAGACCGAGGGCATCGTTACCAGCGCGAGCCCAGCGCGCGACAAACTCGAGCTCTTTCGCAATCTTTTTACCGGCCGCAAAGATGTGCACGCTCACGGGTATCGCAGAAAAGACGGGGGCATCGGCTATACACCCGCCTGCGCAAATGAGTGGAAGCCAGGCATTTGCCCCAAAGCAAACCATCACAGAATTAAATGCGCTGAATGTCGCAGCCGCACATTCCTTGAGCTGAACGATGCCGCCATTATCGCCCATTTCAAAGGCAGCGACGACAGGCTCCGGGACGTCATAGGTCAATATGTTCTCGACAAAGACTGCAACACAAATGTCCTTGTCATTGATTTTGACAAAGCCGATTGGAAAGAAGCGACAAACGCTATCAGGCTTGTCGTAAAAAACCATGGAATTAACGCTGCGGTCGAGCGATCAAGGTCAGGCAACGGCGCGCATATCTGGTTTTTCTTCCTAGAACCTATAAACGCAAAGACAGCACGAGATTTCGGTAGCTGCCTTATCGCCGAAGCAGCGGCACTCAACAAGACAATCACCTTCGAAGCCTTTGACCGAATGATACCCGCGCAGTCCACCATTCCTGAAGGCGGCTTTGGAAATCTCATTGCGCTGCCCTTTCAGGGAAAAGCGCAGCGGGAAGGAAACAGCGTATTTGTTGACGAACGATTCGAGCCCTTTCCCGACCAATGGCTTTACCTTTCGCAAATCCAACTAATCTCGCGTGCGACGGTGGATCGTCTGATCGAGGACACCAAAAACAAACCGCTTGGAATAGCAACAGCTGCAGCGACAAACAAAACCAGGCGCAATGTCCAAAAGCCACGAAAGCGGCTCCCGCTCACGCCACGAGACTTCCCCTCGAACCTGCTCGTCACACAAGCCGATATGCTCTACATCCCCGAAAAGTCTCTGAGCCCGGCAGCTCAAATGGAAATCCGCAGGCTTGCGACATTTGCCAACCCGGAGTTCTTCCGTGCGCAATCTATGCATCAATCAGTATTCGGCAAACCGCGACTCATAGACCTCAGCGAACTTAGAGATGGCCGCGTCGCGATTCCCAGAGGCTGCAAAGCCCAACTTGAGCAGCTGATTCAAGAAGCCCACGTTACTGCCCATTATTCAGACGAACGTAGCACAGGCAATCCAATTGAGATGGCATTCAAAGGGACCCTTCATCCCGAACAGCAAATTGCCGCCGACCAGATGCTTGAATACGAAGACGGAATCATGTCTGCGCCAACGGGCTTCGGTAAAACCGTCATCGGAGCTTATCTTATTGCCGCCGTTGGTCTTCCGGCGCTCGTCATTGTTCCAAAGACCGCGCTCATAGCCCAATGGAAATCGCAGCTCGAACGATTTCTCGACATTACGGACACCAGAGAGCCGGTCCGAACGCCAAAAGGACGAATCAGCAAAAAGCAACCTCCCCTTATTGGACAAATCGGAGGGGGCAAAACCGCCGTCAGCGGCCTTATCGACGTCGCTTCCTTTCAGTCGCTATCTGGCAAAGACTCCCAAACCGGGGAGCCGATAGTTAAGAACCTTGTTCGTAATTACGGCCTCATTATCTGCGACGAATGCCACCATGCTGCCGCGCCACAGCTCGAGCTCGTCCTCAAGTCCGCTCCAGCCAAATATATATATGGCCTCTCCGCGACACCCGAGCGCTCCGACGGACTCACGCGGGCGCTCTCGATGCTCTGCGGCCCGCTTCGCTATGTCATCGATCCAAAAACGCAGGCAATTCAGCAGGGCATCCAGCGCATCGTTCGACCGAGATTTACCGGCATTCGGCTATCCGCCTACGAGCCGGATGCAAGCTTCAATCAGATTCTCGATATGCTGTGTGCACATGCGGCAAGAAACGAATTGATTGTCGATGACGCCCTCGAAGCAGCGTCAAACGGTCGACATCCGCTCATACTATCCAAAAGGAAAAAGCATGCTGAGGAACTGTTCAGGTTGCTTAATGATCGCAGACACGAGCCCATACTCTTAACCGGAGAAATCGGCGCCAAAGAAAGAAAAGCGATACTGAACAGTCTTCCCGGCTTTGAGCATGAACATCGAATCATCGTCGCCACCGAAAGCCTTCTGAGCGAGGGCTTCGATCTGTCCTACCTTGACACCCTTTTCATTGCCACGCCGATATCTTGGGACGGCAGCGTAACGCAGCAGGTGGGCAGACTGCATAGAAGCCACGAGGGCAAGCAACAGGTTGAGATATTCGACTACATTGACCTGTCGATACCCATGCTCGCCCGCATGTACCAGAAAAGACTCAAGACGTACGCCAAGTTGGGGTACGAAATTTATTCAGCAGAGGACAGCGAGCAACCCGATTACAACATTCTCATAGAGCCGGCAAACGCTATTGAGGCATTAATTAAAGACATCACCGGTGCCACAAAGAGTGCCTTCATAGCCGCATCCTACGCATCCGCCGCATGCCTCACGAAACTCACCACCACACTCGCAGGCGCAGCCGCCCGTGGGATTACCCTTGAGGTTTATGTTGCCTCACCTCCGCGCGATGACGCGAAAGCGATTTTTGCCGAGATGAACGTCGACTATTCCGTCAAGGCCAAAGGGCGGCTGTGCGCGGCCGTGATTGACGAGGAAACTGTCTGGTACGGGACTATCCCGCTGCTGGCATTCCCCAAGAAAGAAGACCGTAGCATCCGTTTCAAAAGCAACGAAGTCGCCGCTGAGTTTTTGAGCGAAATCCAGCAATGAGGAGAACCGGGGGCCGCAGCAGCGAACGGGGCGCCCACATCAGTTGCGGTGAAATAGGGACTGTTTTTGGCCAATCGACCGCAAATCAGTCCCTATTCCACCGCAACTTGGAAATCGGCGATCAGCCCAGCGGACCCTGAAACAGTTCCTCATGCGAGCCCATTCTCACCAGCCTAATCACTGGGTTAGTCTTATGGGGAAGATAAAGAACGACCACATCGACCAAGCCATCGGATAGGTGGAAATCGATGTGGCCGTTGTAGTTTCCGCCCGGGTTTGAGAGCTCGTGGGCGCCATACTCCGCCGGAAGTGACCCATGAGCCACAAGCTCTGCAACCGCCGCTTTAAACTCACTTTTTAGCTGCGGATGCATGCGCATCGTTCGTTTGTAGTCCGCCTTAAATTGAGCCTCGACTTTAATCTCAAACATCGCTAGTCCTCATCGAGGAACGATATAAGCTCATCAGCGTTATTGAATGACGGGCTGTCGTCCGTCAAAATCCCCAACTCATGAGCCTCGGCGATCACCATGGCACGCCTCGTCGCCTCGTTGGGCATCTCCGCCCTTCCTACAATCTCAAAAGGAATCTTTCGCTGATTTACCAGCTGCCGAACGGCAAGATTGAGATAGGAATTGAGGCTGAGGCCGACCGAATCCAAGAACTCAGTCGCCTGCTCCTTGAGCCCCTCTTCGAGGCGAACCGTCGTAGGCTTAACCGTTGCAGTAGACATACGCGACCTCCTTGCCCTCGTCTTTTGCATCAGTATACCCAATATAAATGGCAACCTGACGTTAGATAGCATCAGATTGCCATGCATATTCATGTCGCGGTAGACACGATTGCTCTACATCAACCCGCTGAGCGCAATGTCAACGGCCTCGTTGAGGTCGTCGGTAATGTGTACCAGATCCGGGTCGAGCGGGCTAATCATACTGGCGCTCATTACCGGGCCGTTAAGCCAGTCGAACAGGCCCTGCCAGTACTCGGTGCCCACCAGCACAAGCGGCATGCGCTTGACCTTGTGCGTTTGCACCAGCGTGAGCACCTCGAACATCTCGTCGAGTGTGCCAAACCCGCCGGGAAAAACAATAGCGCCCGAGCTGTATTTGACGAACATGGTCTTGCGCACAAAGAAGTAACGGAAGTCCATACCAAGGTTCACGTATTTGTTGAGCCCCTGCTCGTGCGGCAGCTCAATGCCCAAACCAACTGACTTGCCGTTGACGCTCGCCGCCCCCTTATTAGCCGCTTCCATGACACCAGGACCACCGCCGGTGATAACCGCCACGCCGCGCTGGGCAATCTTACGGCCGACTGTGCGCGCCGCCTTGTAGAGCGGATCGGTCTTGGGCGTGCGGGCGCTGCCGAAGATGGTCACCGCAGGACCAAGCTCGGCAAGCGCGCCAAAGCCATCGACGAATTCTGCCTGAATACGAAGGACGCGCCACGGATCGGCATGCAACCAGTCGGTTGAATCTTCGGGCGCCAGCAGGTTGGCGTAGGTGTTGTCCTTAGGAATCATGGGGCCGCGCATAACCACGGGGCCGCGGCGGTACGTCTCGTCGTAGGCGGGCTCGCCCTCGACGTTCTCATTCTTAATCATGGGTACTCCTATCGAGAAAAAGAAAAGCGGGCGGGGTCGACGCCATGCGCCAAACACCCGCCCGAACATCAACTATTCGGTATGGTACCCACGTTGCATCAAGCGCTTGCAAGGCATCGGTCAGCGGTCGCGCAGCCGGCGTCAGCGAATGTGACGAGCGGCTGCCGCTCAACCTTTGCCGTTGCCCACGCTCTGCAAGCGTGCCTGTCGCCCTTAGTAATCCACCGCAGCAGGACTGTTCATCCAGTCGCTCACGAATGCACCGTAACGGCCCTCGATAATGGCCTGGCGGGCACGCTGCATAAGGTTGAGCAGGTAGTAGATGTTGTGCATCGACAGCAGAATGCCGCCGAGCATCTCCTTCTGCGTGACCATGTGGCGGATGAGCGCGCGGCTGTAGCCGCCCGTGCACACCGGGCAGGTGCAGGTGGGATCGATGGGGCCGTCGTCGTGCGCAAAACGCGCGTTGCGGAAGTTGAGGCGACCCTCGCTGGAGAACGCCGTGCCCATGCGGCCGGTGCGCGTCGGCAGCACGCAGTCGAACATGTCGATGCCCACGCCCACACCGCGCACGAGGGTGGTGGGGTTGCCGACGCCCATCAGGTAGCGTGGCTTGTGCTTGGGCATGTACTCGCTTACGAGCGGTGCCAGGGTCTCGAACATGGTCTCGTGGTCCTCGCCCACCGAGTAGCCGCCGATGCCGTAACCGGGGAAGTCGCCGCACTCCTCCAAATGGCGCAGCGAGCGCAGGCGCAGATCTAGGTGCATGCCGCCCTGAACAATGCCAAAGAGCGCCTGGTCGTCGCGGGTATGCGCCTTATAGCAGCGCTCGGCCCACATGCTCGACAGCTCCACCGCGCGCTCAACGTAGGCGCGCGTGGCGGGATAGCCCGGGCACTGGTCCAGCTGCATGCAGATGTCGGAGCCGAGCTTCATGGCGATCTCCATGTTGTCCTCGGGTGTCCAGAACACGTGGCGGCCGTCGTAATCGTTGACGATAAAGCGCACGCCCTCGTCGGTGAGCTTGACGGCGTCGTTGTGGCTGAACACCTGGAAACCGCCCGAGTCGGTGAGGATAGGACCGTGCCAGTTCATAAACTTGTGCAGGCCGCCCAGCTCGGCGATAGTGTCCTCGCCGGGACGCATGGACAGATGATAGGTGTTGGCAAGCACGATCTGGGCGCCGAGCTGTTTGACGGTCTCGGTGGGGATGCCCTTGACGTTTGCCTTGGTGCCCACGGGCATAAAGATCGGCGTCTCGATGTCGCCGTGCGGGGTGTGCAGCACGCCGGCACGCGCATGCGTCGTCGGATCCTCGGCGATCAGGTCGAATTTAAAAAGGCTCTGGTCCATAAACTGGAACTCCTTGGTTGCGGTTCATACGCAAACCATTATACGGGCAACCCGCAAGAAGCACCGACTCGACAGAAACTGATGCAAAGGGGTCATAGTCGTTTAAGAACGTCCCCAACGACTACATCCAACAGCCAAGGCAACGCCGATGCTTTGTCAACGACAGCGAAAACCCGCCAGATCGAGCAAGGTGCCTTCAAGCAAAATGGCGCCGCAGGTTGAGCATAAGTCAGCGAGCGGGCCGCATTTGAGACAAGGTGACGTGAAACGAAAGGGCGCTGACCTTCTGGTCGCGCCCTTGAAGTTGAACGTCAGATTGTCCAAATGCGGCCCGCGCAGCGTCGAGCCGTTACGCGGTTTGGTAAAACCGCGTAACCCCTAAGGACGCTGGCCCATGCCACCCTCGAGGGTGACGGTCTCGCCGTTCATATACTTAAAGTCGGGACCGCAGAGCTGAACGACAACGCGGCCGATTTCCTTCTCGACGTCGCCGTAGTGGCCAGCCGGCGGCATGTGGACGTTGGCCTTGAACGCCTCGGGATAGGCATCCTGGAAGTTCTCGAGCGCAGCGGTCCAAGCAAGCGGGCAAACGATATTGACGTTGATGCCGTCCTTGCCCCACTCGTTGGCAGCGACGCGGGTCAGACCGCGGATGCCCTCCTTGGCAGCGGCGTAGCTGCACTGGCCATAGTTGCCAAACAGGCCGGCGCCCGAAGCAAAGTTGACCACGGAGCCCTTGGTCTCCTTCAGGTGCGGATAGGCCTTCTGCATGTACAGATAGGTAGCATACAGACCGGAGTAAATGGCCAGGTTAAACTGATCCATGGTGTGATCGGCGATGGTCACACCCGAGGCGCTGGCCTGAGCATTGTTGACGACGGCGTCGATGCGGCCGAACTCCTCAATGGCCTTGTCGATGACGTTCTGGACAACGGCCTCGTTATCCTGGCCAGCCGAGACATCGGCCTGAACAGGCAGAACCTTGACACCGTACTCGGCCTCGAGAGACTCCTTGGCGGCCTCGAGCTTGGCGACGTTGCGGCCGGTGATGACGAGGTTCGCGCCCTCCTTGGCAAATGCGATATCGATGCCGTAGCCGATGGAGCCAGCGGAACCGTCCTTAAGCGTGGCCTTGCCGCCGCCGGTGACGATCACGGTCTTACCAGTGAAAAGTCCCATACAAAGTCCTTTCAAATCGCGACGGGCACGCCCGCCGACTGCGCGTATCCAACTTCACGCGCCAAAAGCTGAGATGCAACTTTAGCGTGTTCAAGCGAAAATAAAAGACCGCGGTAGGCGAACGGCACCACGTCGTTCGGCGAAGGGATTGTCAAGTACAAACTGGATAAAGCGGCCGAGTTATCGTTATCAGATCGAGCCATCGAACACGTTTTGAAACTTTGCTGCAGCGCGTGGGATGTCGGCGTGAGACTTTATCATAGGGTGACAAACAACGATGAGGAGCACATGCCTATGACAGACGAGCTGGACCCCCAGACTCAGCAGCATATTGATCATTCCGAAGACGCCGTCGACGACTGCGATACTCCTACCTGCGTCGACGCCTCCACCGATGCGCCCGCCACCGCAGATGCGCACGCCGGTGCGGATAAGGCAACAGACACAGACGATACTGTCGAGCATGATGAAAGCGAGCAGCCGGAGCCGAGCGATGCCGAACCTGACACGGACCCCGCCCCGCAAGCAGCGGGCCCCATCGAGGTGTCTTCGGAAGAAGAGCTCGATGCCGTCATGGACTCCATGATGGATGCCGTCAAAGCGATGAAAGACGCCGTGGCCGATGCCGATATTGATGCCGAGGAAGAGGAGGCCGCCGAGGCGGCCTCGACCTTTGTACCCGGCGAGACCCCCGTTGCCGACCAGGGCAGCACCATGCCCTCGTTTCTGCAGCTCGAGCACCCCACGATTGGCGCCGATGCGGTCGATCCGCACGCAGCGGGCTTTTCTGTGGTCGAGGGCGGTACCGGCAATATCGCCGCGCCGCAGGCTGCCGATGCGGACGCTGTCGACACCGCTCGCCCGATCGCCCCGCACTCCCCCGACGCGAACCGCGATCTGGGGACCGCTGTCTCGAACACCGCGAACGCCGTGGGCACCTTTATTGCCCAGGGCGCCTCGGCCATGCGCGAGATGAACGCCGCGAAAAAGGCACTTGCCGATGCCCGCGCCCACCTGGCCGAACTTGAGCAGCGCATTGTCGATCAGGCCGAGGAGCTCGAGACGCGCCAGGATATCGCAGGCCGCTACGACCAGATCGTCGCCGACCAGCGTCAGGCGATCGCCACAGCGCAAAAGACCGCTGCGGCAGCCGAGATTGACCGTGATGCCCACGCCGCCAAAGCGACAGAGCTCAAGAGTCAGCTCGAACAAATGAAGACAGAGGATGACGCGACTGAGCTCCGCCTGAAGGCCGCGCTCGACGCCGTGGAGGCCCGCGAGGCAAGCTCGCGCGAGACCGGCAACCGCCTCGTTCGACGTCTTGAGGATTCCAAGCGCATCCGCGACAAGGTGCAGGCCGAGCGAGACGCCGGCATTGCCGCCGCACAACAAACCGTCGACGCCACGCGCGCCCAGCTCGAGACGCTGCGTCATGAGTATGCCGAGCTGCAACGCAATCCCTCGGCAAATCCCGCCAACTATACGGTGCGCACCAGCGAGCTCTCGATGCAGATCTCCGACACGGCAGATGCCCTGCGTAAAGCCGAAGAAGATGTCCCGCGCATCACCGCCGACCTTGAGCACTCGCTTGCCGCAGCCGAGCAGGCCGTCGAGCAGGCTCAAGCCCCCATTGCCGAAGCCAAACGCGCGCACCAAGCCGTGACGACTGAGGCTGATGCCGCGCGCGACGAGCTGCAGACGGCGAAAACTGCCGCCACGACGCGCCAGCGCGAACTGCGCGAGAAGATCGCCGCCGAGGACAAGGCACGCCGCGACCAAGAGCAAAGCATCGCCAACGCCCAAGCAGATGCCGCACATGCACAGTCGATCATCGAGCAGGCGACCGAGGTACATGACCATCCAGAGATCACTGAGTCGCTTGCAGGATCCTTGGCCCGAGACAAAGCCGAACACGCCGAGACCGAGCGAGAAGTCGCCCAGCTCGAGGCCACCGAGGACGCGGTGCGCGAGCGCACCCGCGACTCACGCATCAAATTCACCGGCGCCATCGTCTGCATCGTCGCCGCAATCCTGGTGATCATCCTAGTCTGGCTGTTCGCGAGCAAGTAAACCAGCCGCCAAAAAAAACGCTCAACGCAGTTGCGGTGAGATAGTTCCTGTTTAGCCCAAAAAGGCCAATTCAAGAACTATCTCACCGCAACTTATTTAGATTGATGCAAGGTAGTCGTTTAAGAACGTCCCCAATGACTACACCGATGTTTTGTTGACAACCAAAGAAATGCCGGTGTTTTGGCAACGACAGCGAGCGGGTCGCATTTGAGGCAAGGTGACGTGAAACGAAAGGGCGCTGACCTTCTGGTCGCGCCCTTGAAGTTGAACGTCAGATTGTCCAAATGCGGCCCGCGCAGCGTCGACCGGTTACGGCGTTTGTAAAACGCCGTAACCTACAAGATGAGCATGGCGTCACCAAAGCTGAAGAAGCGGTAGCGTTCTTCGATAGCAGCGGCGTAGGCATCCATGATCTGGTCGCGGGTGGCAAGTGCGCTTACGAGCATCATGAGCGTGGAGCGCGGCACGTGGAAGTTCGTGATCAGCGCGTCGACCACGTGATAGGTCGAGCCGGGCATAAGGTAGAGCTGCGTTGTCGCGTTCTCGCGCACCACGATGTCGCCGCGGCCGAGCGTGTCGGCCCCGTCCTCGCGGCCCTCAAAATAGCGCGCCGTCACAGCCGGATCGGACACCGGCGCGTCCGCGTCAAACGCGCTCTCGAGCGAGCGCACTGCGGTAGTGCCGACGGCGATCACACGATGGCCCTCGGCCTTCGCCTTATGCACGGCGTCGACAACCTCCTGCGACACGTGGTAGCGCTCGGTGTGCATCACGTGCTGCGCGGGGTCGTCCTCCTCCACCAGACGGAAGGTATCGATACCCACCTCGAGCTCGACGGCGGCAAACTTGGCACCCTTGGCCTCGATGGCAGCCATGAGCTCGGGAGTAAAATGCAGACCCGCCGTGGGAGCAGCGGCCGAGTGCTCCTCCTTCATGGCGTAGACGGTCTGGTACTTCTCGGGATCGCCCTCGTAATCGGTAATGTAGGGCGGCAGCGGCACGTGGCCGGCAGCATGGATGGCCTCGTCGAGCGTGCGCGGCTCGCCGGCGGCATTGCAACCGGCCGGCTCAAAGCGTACCAGGCGGCCGCCGCGGCTATCGGTGACAAAGTCGACAACCTCGGCCGTCAGCACCACGGGAGCCCCCTCGGGCGCATGGGCGCCACCGGCGCGATACTCAATATGAGCACCGGGCTTCAGGCGCTTGCCCGGCTTGACCAAGCACTCCCAAACATGGCCCAGCGGATCCACGTCCTCGCGGCGCTTGAGCAGCAGGGTCTCGACCACGCCGCCCGATCCCGTTTTACGACCGATCAGACGGGCCGGCATCACGCGCGTCTGATTGATGACGAGCACGTCGCCCGGCTCGATATAGTCGATGATGTCGCGGAAGATGCGGTGCTCAACGGTACCGCCGTGCTCCAGCGGCGTTCCCGCCTGGGAGCCCTTGCGATCCACCACCAGCAGGCGGCAGGAGTCGCGCGGCTCGGCTGGAGCCTGGGCGATCAGTTCCTCAGGAAGGTTGTAGTCAAAATCATCGGTACGCATAGACACGTCGGATACTCCTTATATAGCTAAAGTCCGCTCTACATCCTAGCAGGCTGACGTCCCAAATGAACTACTTTTTGGACGCTTTGCGCTCGTCGCGGATGCGGGCGCGGTCCATGGCCGCCTCGACAGCCGAGAAGCGGCAACCACAGTAGTTCTGCCGATACATGCCCAGCTCGCGCGAACGGCGTGTCGCCTCGGGGTAATACGGACGAAAATCGCGAATCACCGGAGTGAGACCGCGGGCGGCAGCCAGACGCTCCAACACATCATTGCAGGTTTCGAACAACTGATACGGCGAGACGGCGAGCGTCGTACCCACAAACTCAAACCCACGCTCCTGGGCCACGCGGCACGCCTCGGCCAAGCGCAGGGCATAGCACGCACGACAGCGACGGGGCCGATCGGCACCCAGCGGTGCCACGCCGGCCTCCCAGCGCTCACGGTCCTCCCCCGCCTCGATAAGCTCGATGTCGCCATCGGCACACCACCGGCGCAGCTCGTCCAAACGCCGCTGCCATTCATCGTGCGGCTGAATATTGGGGTTGGTCCAGCAGATTGTGGGCTCAAACCCTTCCTCGCGCAGCAGGCGGACCGGCTCAAGAGAGCACGGCGCACAGCAGGCGTGCAACAACAACGGCTTCATCGACATCTCCTCACCCGAAAAAGCGCACGCCGAAGGACGTGTCCTCGCAGGCGACAATGCGGCGGTCGCGCAAAATGGTCCGCACGTAATACCAGTCGCCCACACAGCCTGACAAATGCAAGCCGGCCGCCAGATAGCACAGCAGCGGATAGCCCGAAAACGCAAACCCCAGGGCAAGCGTTGTCGTCACAACAGCCGTCGGTGCCAGGCAAACCGCCATGTACCGCCGGCGCGAATACACAACGCCCTCGGCGCAGGCATAGATCATCGCCGTCTCGCGATTCGCCCCAAAGGTCACCTGCGCGCCCGCAGGCGCCAGCAGCTTAAAAAACACACCGTGCACCAGCTCGTGCACGGCGAACGACGCCATTGAGATCGCAGCCAAGCCGACTATCCAGCCCACGACAGCCATCCAGCCGCCCGCGTCAGCCGCATCCAAGTCTGCAGGCCCGCCCAGCAGCATAAACACCGGCACCAGGCACACGGCAAACACGCCGACTACGACCATCCCCCACACGAAGCAAGCGTGCAGAAATTCCTCGTCTTCAAACGCATGTATGTTGGAAATCTCATTCATAGCATCTTAGGATAGCGCCCCTGCCACGTACCCGTCCGCATGTGCGATAATGTCGAACGATATGCACGAATTGACCACCGCGTCGCCAGGCCTTGCGCCCGGCCGCGCTCTCACCATATGCGAAGGAGTCCCATGGCATCCAAATACTCCATGAACGACCGTCCCAGCTGGCCTCGCCGCGCCATCGTTACCGCCGGCGAGCCCTACGGCAACAAGGGCCTTCACTTTGGCCACGTCGGTGGCGTCTTTGTCCCGGCCGACTTCTTCGCCCGCTTCCTGCGCGACCGTCTGGGCCGCGAGAACGTCATCTTCACCTCGGGCACCGACTGCTATGGCTCGCCCATCATGGAGAGCTACCGCAAGCTCAAGGAGAACGAGGGCTACGACAAGTCCATCGCCGAGTATGTCGAGTCCAATCACTCCCGCCAGGCCGCGACCCTCAACAACTACAACATCAGCTGCGATATCTACGGCGGCTCGGGCCTTGAGCCGGCTGCGCAGATTCACAACGAGGTGACCGCCGAGATTATCGAGCGTCTGCACGAACAGGGCACCATCTCCAAGCGCTCCACGCTGCAGTTCTACGACGCCAAGGCCGGCACGTTCCTCAACGGCCGCCAGGTGATCGGCCGCTGCCCCATCCAGGGCTGCAAGTCCGAGAAGGCTTATGCCGACGAGTGCGACCTGGGTCACCAGTTTGAGCCCGAGGAGCTCATCGCGCCCAAAAGCCAGCTCACCGGCGAGGTGCCCGAGCTGCGCCCGGTCGACAACCTCTACTTCGACCTGCCGGCCTACCTCGACTTTATGAAAACCTATACCGCCAAGCTCGCCCAGAACCCGCAGGTTCGCTCCGTGGTCTCCAAGACCATGGAAGAGTGGCTGCTGCCGGCCCAGCTCTACATCCAGAACAAGTTCCGCGAGGCCTTCGATGCCGTCGAGGATCAGCTTCCCGAGCACACCGTGCTGGAGCCCGAGGGCAACAAGAGCAGCTTTACCGTCACCTTCCCCAGCTGGAAGGAGCGCGACGATGCCCACGCGGTGCTCGCCAACGGCGGCGTGCGCTTCCGCAGCGGCAAGGCGCTCGTACCCTTCCGCATCACCGGCAACATCGACTGGGGCGTTCCGGTGCCCGAGGTCGATGGCGTCTCCGACGTCACCTGCTGGTGCTGGCCCGAGAGCCTGTGGGCTCCCATCAGCTATACGCGCACCGTGCTCGCACGCGATGCCAAGGCCGCCGGCGTGACCGAGGGCGTCGCCGCCCAGGATGCCGCCCTCATGGGCGAGCCCGCCGCCGATTCCACGCAGGTCCCCGCGCCCACCTACCAGCACAGCTCGCTCGACTGGCGCGACTGGTGGTGCTCGGATGACGCACAGATCTACCAGTTCATTGGCCAGGACAACATCTACTTCTATTGCATCGCGCAGACCGCCATGTGGGAGGCCCTGGGTTGGAACCTCACGCAGAGCACCGTCAGCGCCTGCTACCACCTGCTCTACATGGGCAAAAAGGCAAGCTCGTCCTCGCAGACTCCTCCCCCGCCGGCAGACGACCTGCTCAACCACTACACCTGCGAGCAGATGCGCGCGCATTGGCTGTCGCTCGGCCTGTCCGAGAAGCCGGTGAGCTTTAGCCCCAAGGCATACGACACGCGCGTGACCGGCAAGGACAAGGACGGCAACGAGGTGCGCGCCTGCGACGACAAGCGCGTTATCGACCCCGCCCTTAAGGAGAGCGCGCTGCTGACCGGCGTGTTCAACCGCCTGGCCCGCAGCTGCTTCTACGGCGTCGCCGTCAAGGAGGGCGACGAGAGTCCCTATCGCAACGGTTGCATCCCCGCCGGTGCCGCTTCTGACACCGTGGTCGAAGCCGCCCAGCAGGCAGCCCTCGCCTTTGAGCAGGCCATGTACAAGTTCGAGACGCACCGAGCGCTCGCTGTGTGCGACGACTACCTGCGCGCCGCCAACAAGCGCTGGAGCGATGCCTCCAAGGCCGCCAACAAGCTCGAGGGCGAGCCGGCCAACGCCGCCATGACGCAGGCCCTCGTCGACGCCTTTACCGAGCTGCGCGTAGCGACCGTGCTCATGCACGGCATCGTGCCGGCCGGCTGCGAGCTCATCTGCGAGTACTTCGACGTTGACCCGGTCGCCTTCTTTAGCTGGGATAACATCTTTGCCTCCACGGATGAGTTTGTGGAGAGCCTGGGCGAGAAGCCCGGCGAGCACCGCGTGAAGCCGCTGCCCCCGCGCTTCGACTTCTTTAGCAAGCACGAGAGCCAGTACTAAAGCACGCCAGCAGCGGCGTGCCCGGAAAGTAGTCAATTTGGGACGGGAAGGAAAGACGGATGTCCAAGCCGCGTCGTCGTAAGCAGAAAAAGCA
The DNA here is from genome assembly GCF_020709435.1 of Collinsella aerofaciens. GTDB lineage: Bacteria > Actinomycetota > Coriobacteriia > Coriobacteriales > Coriobacteriaceae > Collinsella > Collinsella aerofaciens_AU. The sequence continues at coordinate 243,067 of NZ_JAJFDP010000001.1, read as the reverse complement.
GGTCAAGGCCGAGCTCAAGCTCAGGCAGTTTGCTGCTACCGAGCTTTCCGACCAGCTTGCCGCCCAACACTCCGCCGCCGACCTGCCGCGCTTTATGGTCGACACGGTCGCCGGCGCCTATGCGCCCGCCGATGCCAAGCTCATGATCGAGGGCTTCGGCGCCGCGGCCACACGCCCGGTCACGCTGCGCGCCAACACGCTCAAGGCGACCGCCGAGGACATCGCTGCGGCGCTCGATGCCGCCTGCATCGCCCACCAAACCGTTACCTGGTATCCGGACGCCTTTATCCTGCCCGAGGCCCAGGTTTCAGATCTGTGGGATCTCGACATCTACCGCGACGGCAAAATCTACCTGCAGAGCCTGTCATCCATGATGCCGCCGTTGGTCCTGGGCGCCCAGGCAGGCGAGGACATCCTGGACATGTGCGCAGCCCCCGGCGGCAAGACGACGCAGATCGCCGCCCTCACCCAGGGACAGGCGCACCTCACCGCCTGTGAGATGAGCATTCCCCGCGCCGAAAAGCTCGAGTCGAACCTCCATCGCCAGGGTGCCAAAAACGTGCCCGTCATGCGCATCGACGCACGCGAGCTCGACGAGTTCTTCCGCTTTGACCGCATCCTGCTCGACGCTCCCTGCACCGGCACGGGCACCGTCATCAGTGGCAACGAGAAAAGCCTGCGCGGCCTCACCGAGCAGTTGCTGAGCAAGTGCGCCCGCTCGCAGCGAACACTTCTGGACCGCGCCATGGGGGCCCTCAAACCGGGCGGCACGCTCGTCTATTCGACTTGTTCGATCTTGCCGCAGGAAAACGAGGACGCCCTGCAAGAGGCCCTCGACAAGCATATGGACTGCGAGCTCATCCCCCTCGACGGCACGCCAAGCGAAAGTGAAGCACGACGCACCCAGGAAGCTGGTGAGGAGCCGCGCATCGAGTCCAACGCTCTGACCGAAGCCATTGCCGCGGGTCAGGTATCGGCCATCGTCAACGGCCTGCCCGGCACGCTCACCATTCCGCCTAGCCGCGACTTTGAGGGCTTCTACATTGCCCTGATCCGAAAACGCAGCTAGCGCACGGATCCAAAACTCAACAAGCTATCTCTGTGCGCGTTTGCCCTGCTGGTCGCGATGCTGTTTAAGCATCGCGCGCTCCTTGCGTTCGGCCCTTTTGCCCTTAATGGCCGTGACCACAAAGTAGATGACCGCGGCGGCAACGATTGCGGCCACACACAGGCCGATCGAGCCAAACATTGCTGTCAATTCCATACCGCGTCACCTCTCTTTTAAACGGGGCTTTCAAGATAGCACCTCGATACCCGCCACCACAGCTCCTTCACGTTCGCCGGCCCTTCGGTCTAACGGATGGCGCGGCGGGGAAAAATCAACTCGTCAAACGATTTAGCATTCGCAATTCCGGCTGCATCGCGCCGGCCATCATCACATAGAATCGAGCCTCCATGGATACCCTCAACGATCTAAATGAGCGCGTCGACGCCTTCGTCGGCACCAGCTCCTTCGACACGCCTGCGGCGGCAAACGACCAAGCTCCCATCGATGTGCCCGCCGAGGTGCACGAGGACATCGTCGCCTCGGTCGATTTTTCCGAGGTCGAGCTTGCAGACGAGTTCACCGAGCCCCAAATAGCCGTCACGCCCAACGGCCTGCTCCCTATGGAGCCCCTGCCCATCGACGGACGCCTACGCAAGGCTGCCCTTCGCATGCCCGACGAGATCGAGGAGGCCAGCGGCTTCACGCTCTTTGGCCGACGCATCAAGTCGCTCATTTACACCACCGATGTCGCGGTTATCCGCAACTCCAACGCCGACGCCGTCTTTGCGGTCTACCCTTTCACGCCGCAGCCCGCCATTACGCAAGCGCTGCTGACCGTCGCCGAGTGCCCGGTCTTTGTAGGCGTGGGTGGCGGAACTACGACCGGTAAGCGCTCCGTGCAGATGGCAGCCGTCTCCGAGATGCAGGGCGCGGCGGGCTGCGTGGTCAACTCCCCCGCTACTGCCGAGATGGTCGAGCACATCACCAACATCGCCGACATCCCCGTCATCGCCACGGTCGTTCGCTGCGACGACGATGCCCACGCCAAGGTGCGCGCTGGAGCCAAGATTCTCAACATCGCCGCCGGCAAGAACACGCCCCAGGTCCTACGCGAGCTGCGCGAGCACTATCCCAACCTGCCGCTTATCGCGCCGGGCGGCAAGACGCCCGAGAGCATTCGCGAGACCATCGCCGCCGGCGCCAACGCCATCATCTGGACACCGCCTTCGGCCCAGCAGCTACAGACCGACATGATGCAGCGTTATCGCAAGATGAAGGAAGACGCCACACCTGTCATCTCGCGCGACGACGTGCCCATTATCGACCAGGTCGCCGCCGCCGAGGTCAGCCAAGTCGAGAACATGAATCCCGATGTGCCGATTCCCGACGAAGTCATCGAGCGCGTCGCTTCGATCCACGAGCGCGTCGAGGAGCATCGCGCCAACCGCGGCCTCAAGCCGTCACTGCACGGCTTTTTCTTCCGCGGAAAGAAACGCTAGCAAAACATCTTGGCCCGCCCCACAAACGTGAGGCGGGCCGTTTTCGTTTGAGCAATCATGCAGCGACGTGATGGGGCAAATTAATCCACGCGCTTGTCGCCCATAAAGAAGAGCGCCACCGTACCAGGTCCGGTATGCGAGCCAATCAGAGTACCGATGTCATTGATCTCAATCTTGCCTTTAAGCTGCGGAACCTGTTCCTCAATCAGCGCCGCGACCGCCTCGGCATCCTCGCGGCACGCCGACTGCGACATGATGCACTTACCCGAATAATCTGCACCGTCCTGTACGTGTGCCATCATGGTCTTAGCCATCTCGGAAATCGCGCGCTTCTTAGTGCGAATCTTCTCACGTGGCGACAGCTTACCTTCGCAATCGACCGTCATAAGCGGGCAAATCTTAAGCGCCGTGCCGATGATCGCGCTCGCGGCCGAAATGCGACCGCCGCGCAGGTAGCTCGACAGATCGGTCGAGAAGAACCAGTGGTGCAGGTTGAGCTTGTGCTCCTCGATCCAGGCAGCCGTCTCGTCGAGTGAAGCCCCACTATCGCGCACATCGGCGGCATATTCCAACAACAGGCCAAAGCCCGAAGACGCCGCCAGCGAATCGATGACGCGCACCTTGCCGCCCTCGGGATAGCGATCCGCAAGCATCTGCGCCGCGACGCAGGCCGATCCATACGTGCCCGAAATACCCGACGACAACGTCAGGTGCAGCACGTCTTTACCCTCGGCAACAAACGGCTCCCAAAACTCCTCTTACTCACCCACGCTCACCTGAGACGTCTTGGGCATGGCGCCCGCGGCAATCTGGGCAAAAAACTCGTCCGGCGTAATCGACTGATACAGATCGTCCGTATAGACAACATCGTCGATCTCGTAATGAAAACACACGACAGGGATATTGCGCGACGCAAAGAACTCACGGGTTCGATCGGCGGCGGATTCACAGGTCAGGACAAAATCACTCATATGAGGCTCCTTACTCATTGCTGCGCAAATTATCGCACAGTGAGCCTACATGCGGTACATATGTCCACTATTTACCAAATCGAACCAAAAATAGTGAACATCTTTACCACCATCGTCTCCACCGACCCGACGCATAAATATCTGAGAAAACACCCTCTGTCGTCTCCACCCGACCAACACATCTACCTCAACTAAATCGATTTACCAAACCGTTCGGCCAACAATTCGACCTCCCACCCCCAATCGAAACAAAAGCGGCGCATACTGATAAACGTTTGACGCTGTTTATCAGTTTTACCAACCCCATCGGAAGGTGTTTCATGGTCGCATTCGATCGCAATCCGCAAGACTTTAAGTATCTGCGCCTGCTGTCGAGACAGTTCCCCACCGAACAATCCGCATTTACCGAAATTATCAACCTCTCGGCCATCCTCAACCTACCCAAGGGCACCGAGCATTTTATGAGCGACGTGCATGGCGAGTACGAAGCCTTTATGCACATCCTCAACAACTGCTCGGGCGTCGTGCGCGAACATGTCGACGAGATCTTTGGCGACACGCTCTCCTTTGACGAAAAGGGCGAGCTGTGTACGCTCATCTACTACCCGCGCGAGAAGATCGACCTGGTCCGTAGCCAGCGCGAGGACTCGCCAACCTGGTACAAGACGATGCTTGACCAGCTCATCATGGTCGCACGCTCGCTTTCGAGCCGCTACACGCGCTCCAAGGTGCGTAAGGCCATCCCGCGCGACTACGCCTACATCATCGACGAGTTGTTGCACACGCACCCGGACGAGAACAACTATCGCGTGCGCTATCACGAGCGCATCGTGGAGTCCATCCTGGAGACCGCCAGCGCCGACGACTTTATCGAGTCGCTCGCCTCGCTCGTCAAGCGCCTGGCCGTCGATCACCTGCACCTGGTGGGCGACATCTTCGACCGCGGCGGCGGCGCGGCCAAGATTATGGACCGTCTGCTCACCTACCATTCGCTCGACATCCAGTGGGGCAACCACGACCTGCTGTGGATGGGCGCTGCGGCCGGTGAGCCCGCCTGCATCGCCACGGTGTTGCGCAACAACCTACGCTACGACAACTACGAGATCCTGGAGAACGACTACGGCATCTCGCTGCGTGAGCTTGTCGCCTTTGCCGATGCCACCTACACCGCCGGTGAGTCCATCACCCCGCTGATCAAGGCCATCAACGTGCTGCTCTTTAAGCTCGAGGGCCAGATTATCCAGCGCCACCCCGAGTTCGATATGACCGACCGCCTGTTACTCGACAAGATCGACCACGACACCGGCACGGTCACGCTCGCCGACGGCAGCGTGTGGCCGCTCACGACCAACGACTTCCCCACCGTCGACCCGGCGGACCCCTACACGCTCACGTCTCAGGAGCAGCACATCATCGACAAGCTCGTGTCCGAGTTTGTCACCGCCGATCACCTGCATCGCCATATCGATTTCCTCTACACCCACGGCTCGATGTACAAGGTCGCCAACGGCAACCTGCTCTTCCATGGCTGCGTGCCGCTCAACGAAGACGGCACCTTTAGCAGCATGAACTGCCTGGGCACCTGGCACGCCGGCCGCGATTATCTCGATTTTTGCGACCACATCGCCCGCCGCGCCTGGCGCGTGGGCGACCGCGACGCTCTCGACTGGATGTGGTACCTGTGGATTGGCTTTAACTCACCCGCCAGCGGACGCCTGGTGCGTACCTTTGAGCGCGCCTATATCGCCGATAAGAGCACCTGGGTCGAGCCGATGGACCCGTACTTTACGCTTACCAAGTCGCCCTCGGTCTGCGATGACATCATGCGCGAGTTTGGCGTCGCGCCCATGGCATGTTCACCGACCGGTCACATCATCAACGGCCACACGCCCGTTAAAACCACCAAGGGTGAGCAGCCCATCCGCGCCGAGGGCAAGCTACTGGTCATCGATGGCGGCTTCTGCCGCGCTTACCATCCCAAGACGGGCATCGCTGGCTATACGCTCATCTCGAGCTCGCGCGGCTGCCGCCTCAAGTCGCACCAGGCCTTTACGACGGTTGCCGAGGCACTCACGCGCAACGTGGACATCGAGAGCGAGACCAACCGTTTTGACCAAGCAGACCGTCGCCGCATGGTGAGCGACACCGATACTGGCGCCAAGATCCGCAGCCAAATCCAAGACCTGCGTCAGCTGCTCGATGCATATAGAAACGGTGCTATCGAAGAGCGCGTCTAGCCCCACCCGCGGGGATTGGCTAAACTTGCTGAGTTTGTCATCCCCGCGGCGCTTCGGCGCCACCCTAAGGCAGGTACCATGCAAAAGCTCCTTGCGCAGATCATGAAATTTGGCGTCGTCGGTGTCATTGCCACGGTTATCGACTTTGGCATTATGAATCTGCTCCACTACGGTCTGGGCCTCAACATCCTAATCGCCAACACCAGCGGCTTTATCATCTCACTCATCTTTAACTACCTCGCAAGCATGAAGTACGTGTTTGCGCACAAGGAAGGCATGAGCCGCCGCCGCGAGTTCATCATCTTTGTCGTGCTGTCCGTGATCGGCCTGGCACTCAACGACGGTATCGTGCTGACACTCAACGCCGGTCTGGGGCTCGAGGCCAATATCGCCAAGATCTGCGCCACCGCGCTTGTTATGGTCTACAACTTCGTGACCCGAAAGATCTTCCTGGAGGGCGAGGAGACCAAGTAGCTCGGCCTCCTCGTTGCACTACGGGGCCCACGGACGACGTGCGTCGAGCGCTGCGTTGTTCGTGGGCCTTGCTCGTTTACGGAAGGATTTACAACGTTTGCGGATTGTCTCTTGCAAATTTGGCGAGTTCGTATAGTTCTTGGCAAAGCCCTTACGTTTCCCTTGCAAAAGCTCTAAAGTATCCTCTGCTCGATTCGTCAACGCATTGGATGTGATTACGTGCGCAAGGCACTGGCACAACCTCATACTAAGCAATTCCTCAAGTTCGCTGTCGTAGGTCTTATCTCCTTTGGCATCGACTGGGGCATGCTCATTGCGCTCGTCGAGCTGTTCCATCTCGACTTTTTGATGAGCACCACGATCTCGTTTATCACGTCCGTCGTGGTCAACTACTGGCTCAGCATGAAGTACGTGTTCGACCATCGCGAGGGCATGAGCCGCAAGCGCGAGTTCACGATCTTCACCATCCTGTCGGTGATTGGTTTGGGCCTCAACGACCTGTACATGTTTGTGGGCGTCACGTTTTTGAGCATCGGCTACCAGGCCATGAAGGCCATCGCCACGTTCCTGGTCACCTGGTACAACTACTTTAGCCGTCGCTTTTTCCTCGAGGGCGCACGGTCGTAGTCGATTCACTATTTGCTTGAATGTATAACCGGTTGGAATTCCCGTTCCAACCGGTTTTTTGTTTGCCGAGAGACCCGGCGACCCAGTCCCATTCGCATGAAAAACGGACGGTCCGGATGTTGGTCCGAACCGCCCGTCTGGCGCGCTATGTCGAGGCCTCTAGCCCGTTACGTAATACCAAACGACGTTGTCGCCATTGGAGAGAACGTAGTTACTGCAGGCCGTCATGGGCGTTGTGCCGTTGACGGAGTACATCCAGCCGCTCGTGCCGCCGTACTGTTTCTCGGCCAAACCACCAATCGCAGAAACATACGTGCCGTACGATGAGCCGTGTGCGTTGACAGAAAGGCCCAGCGCGCACAGGGCATCGTAAACGGTGGCGCCTTCGTTAAAGGTAAAGGTGCCGCCAGAGGACACGGGATTGCCCACAGCGCTCGATGTGAGCGAAACCGTCACCGTAACGTAGTTGGACTCCTGTGAGCCGTTTTGGCTGCCCGAGGAGGCGTTTCCACCATTAGAGGATGAGGCTCCATCAGACGACTGGCCACCGCCCGAAGAAGCACCGCCAGACGCATTGGAAGTATCACCGGCTCCCGTATTTTGGGCAGCGGATTTATCGCCAGACTTCTTGCCGCCCCGGTCCTCGGACTTCTTGCTATCCGAGTTTTTGTCCGATTCCTTGTTTGAAGACTCGGAATCGTCCTTGGCGTCGTTCGAACCCTTGGGCTCGTCTTTTGCATCATTCGAAGATTTGGAATCCTTGGAACTGGCCTCGCCCGAAGTCGTAGTCGAGCCAAACCCCTTGGTGTCCTTGGCGACGACGCTCTCCCCCGTCACGGTCTGAATGATCCAGTCGATGGACCAGGCGCCGCTCTCGGAAGGATGGACGAAACCCAACGAAACGACGATCAGAATGGTGCACGCGGCAGTCAGAACGCCGAGGAGCGTCTTGCGACGAGGGGCGGACGCCGCCAAAGCGGCGCCCTGTTGCTTTGCATCGTCAAGCTGGATAAACGAGGAGTCAGGCTGTTGCCCGTTGGTCTCCTTGGGCTTATCGGGCATTACCGTCACCCTTGCCGCGCTTGGTCAGCACGAAGACAGCGATGAGCGCAAGGCCAATCACGCCGGCGGCGATGCCAACGATGGCGAGCGGGTTGGTGCCAGCCTCCTGCTCGGAGGCACTAGAGGACTTCTTAGCAGTGGTCGTGGAAGCAGCACCCGTATCGGACTTGGAATCGGACTTCTTGTCGGACTTGTTGTCCTTCTTGTCAGACTTCTTGTCAGACTTCTTCTCGTCCTTCTTGTCGGACTTATCGGAGTCCTTCTTGTCGGACTTGTTGTCCTTGGTCTCGGTCTTGGTCGACACCGTCGTCTTGGTCACCGGCTTCTGACCCGGGGCGACAGCGCCGCCAGCCTGCTGGCCCTTCGTGCCGGAGCCGGAACCCGTGCCAGCGCCAGCACCGGAACCGTTACCAGCGCCACCATTGCCGCCATTGGAGCCAGAACCGCCATTGCCGCCAGGGTTAACGGCATTCTTGGTCCACTTGGCATACAGCGTCAGATCGGCCGTCACCGGCGTACTGAAGTCATACGCCTGCGTGCAAGCCTCATCGGTATACCAACCGCCGAAAGCGTAGCCATCGCGCGTCGGATCGGCCGGCTTGACCAGCTTGCCATCGGCCGTAGCAACAAACTTAGTGTCGCAAGCAGACCCGCCGTTGGAATTAAAAGCAACCGTCCAAGACTCAACGGCCCCAAGCTTGAACAGCGTGCCCGAGTCATTGATGTAGTAGAGATTGCCAGAAGCATCGGCAATGACCGGAGAGTCGCAGTGCTGGTAATGGCCAGCCGCATCATAAATCTGCGTCGCCTCTGCATCGCCGAGCGTATAGCGATACACGCCGCCACCAGCAGAGTAGTTGACGTAATCCTTGCTATCCGCGCTGTTAACGGTGAAGTACACATAGGTCTTGCCGCCCTGAGCACTCACCAGCGGAGTAGCAGCAATACCGTTAAATCCGGCCGGCAGTTCTTTCCCGTCAGCAGCGGTGACCATCGTGGTCTTGCCGGTCTTCAGATTATAGAGAGCCAGAGCAGAGCCAGTAGCCGTCTGTCCGCCGACAATCAAGTTTTCGCCAGCCACCGCCGGTGCGCTCATGTTATTAGTAAGACCCAGATCGACCGTCTTCTGCTCGCTCAGTACGCCCTTCGCCGAAAGCGAAATCACATGGAGCTTTCCATCGTGCGTCATCTGATAGAAGGTCGAACCATTGGACGGATCGGCGACGCAGTCAGCGTTCGCAAGGGCGCCGAGCTTCATGGTCGAAACGACATCGCCCGTCGTCTTATCAATGCACTTAAGCGTACCCGCGCTCGTAGGAACGATGGCATACTTATCCGTCAAAGCCGCACCAGTCCAGTAATAGCCCTCGGCAGGGTCGATGTTCTGCCAAGAGACTTCGCCCGTGGCAATCTTGATACGCTTAAGGGAGCCGTTGCCGTAGGTCGCGTTGTAATTCTCGTCATACGAAATATCGACCGAGCCTACATAGACGTACTCGCCGTCCGAAACGACGGTGCAGGAGCTCTGCGTCAAATCCGTCAAACCAGGCGTCAGCCACTTGCAGATCAGCTTGTCTGCAGTAATCGCCTGGACCGCACCGCCGTTGAGCGGAACGATGATAAGGCCATTGGTATAGATCGGACGAGAGGTATAGCTCACCTTGGAGGCAAGCGGCGCAGAGGCAACCTTTTTGCCCGTGGACAAATCGATCTTAATGAGCTCGTTCTCGGTCGCGATGTACACAAAACCGTTAGCGATGACAGGCTCGCTGCAGTTGGCATACTGCTGGCCAGACTCGGCCTTCCAATCGAAGGCCCACTTAAGACCGGCGGCCTGCGCAGGCGTCTTGGCATCCGTTACGGTCGAACCGTTGCCACTGTTGCCGTAGCCAGCCCACTCGGCATCCCAATCAGGAGTCGTCGCACTCGGGTCCACGACAATCTTGTCGGGATCGGGCATGGCCGAATCGTCGGTGGTATAGGCAAGCGTAACCTTATCGCCGCTCTTGAGCGTAATCTGATTGGCGCAGAGTAAGGAGGGCTCTCCGTTGATATACAGGTGCCAATATTTATTGGTCGCAGCATCCCAGGCATACGGCTTGTGATCGAACGGCGAGTTGATGGAATTGAGGAACCAGTACTCACCACTCTGGGAGCCGTTGTACGTAACGCCCTTGGCCTTCAGGACCGTCTCAATAAGGTTCTGGGCAGTAGAGCCTTCGGGCAAAGAAACATTGCTTGCCGAGCCCCAGCGAGTATTGTTGCCGTTGACGTCGGGACCGATAACATCGACAGACCCAAGAACCTGGCCAGGAAGGGCATCGGCGTCAGCACCATACATAAAGGTGACGGCATCGCCCTCTTGGAGCTCATAGGCACCGGCGCCAACGTCGGCGAACTTGCCATTTACGTAGAAGCGCCAATAGCTATTAGTCACAGCATCCCAGCCATAGGACTTACCATCGAACGGCGAAGTTATGCCGTTGAGGAACCAGCCCCAAGACGATTCGCCGGCATCGAGAGTAAGGCCGACCTGCTCAAGGAGATCCTTGGCAGTGGAGCCTGCCTTGAGACTCGTCTGACCCGTCGAAGCCCAAACCTGCTGCTTGCCGTCCTTGTCCTTACCGAGAACCTGAACAGAAGCATGGACAGAATCGGACGGCAACTGGTCGCCCCAGCCACCGTAGAACCACGTGACGGTATCGCCGGCATGGATGGTGACATTGTCCGCCGTATAGTCACTCGACTTGCCGTTGATGAACAGCTGCCAATAGGTCGAATAATCTTGGGGCGTACCCAGCTCAACACCGTTGTACTTAAGGCTCAGAATGAAGGAGCCCGCAGCAACGGCGTCAATGTCGTTCGCCTCGAGTGCGACCTTCGTAAGATCAAGCGCGCTCGAACCGGACGTCACCACATACTGCGTATTATCGACCCAAGTCTGAGTCTTGCCCTGGGCATCGCGACCAATGACGGTCACATTTGCGGCAACCTGGTCTTTAACGACAGGGGACGAGCTACCAGCCGTATAGGCAAACTCAATCTTCTGCCCCTGGGTGAGCTTGACGCTGCTCGCGCCAACCGAGGAAGACGCGCCGTCGACGAACAGCTGCCAGAAGGCATAAGTCGTCGGATCGTAGGCAAGCGTGCGACCATCGCTCGGGGATGTGATGCTTTCGAGGTAGAAACCGTATGCCGTGTTCGGTTCGTACTTCGCCTTGAAGCCCGTCTTCTCCTGCAGCTTAATGAAGGCATCCGCAGCCGTCGCGCCCTCGTCGAGCTTGAGCTGCGTAGGTGCCACCCAGGTCTGAGCCTTGCCGTCGGCATCGGTGCCGATAATCGAGAACGAGACCTCGACCTGCTTCTTGGCGACATCGCCGGTTTCTGTCGGGTTCTCTGTCTGGATGGCAGCCGCGGCGGCAGATCCTGCTTGGCCAGCGGATGCCGTCGAAGACTGCTCGCTCGTGGCAGGACTCTCCCCCGTCGCCGAGCCTTCGTCGCCAGTTGCCGCCTCAGTTGTGGCGACACTAGTTGCAGACGCGCTCCCAGAATCCGAAACCTCGGCGCCGCTCTGCTCAGCGGCACCGCCCGCAAGCGCTGCGTCCTCGCCCGGCGTAGCAGCCTGAGCCACAGCCTCGGCAATGCCCTCAGCGCCCTCGGCCCACAGCTGAGCCGGCGTGGTGCCAAAGGCCATCGCGAAGGCCAGGAATGCCACCAGGCCGCGCTTGGCTACACCGCGCGCAATCGCGCCACGGCGATGCGAGACGCGCTGGCGCTCGTCCTCAAACATATCCATTTGTCTCCTACTGTCTGTACTTGGAGCGTTGCCTTGAGACTGCCCCACGTCATCGCGCATGTTGCGCTCGAGTTCCCCCATCGGGGACCCCCTTCCCTCCAGAGCCCTATGCACACCGGCGGCAAAAGCCGCAGCCGCATGCAAGACGGGAGGCGATCCGACTTAACCTTAACGGCTCGGGCACGCCGTCCGATCTGCGACGCGAACATCCCGAGCCAAGAGGAATTACGGTTACTGGTACAGCCGGGGACTTGCACCCCGATTCTCCCAAACGCGCAGGAAAACCGCGCATTCGTGCGTCTCCGCACCACCATCTAGGCCATCGATTATTACCGTCAAAATGGTATCACGCAAAAAGGCCTCGCACGCAGGCGAAGCCCAAGGTAAAAGCTATTGTTTGCGATAGGAAAATGCGGTGACGGCCGCAGCCTCTAGTGCTTGCCGCCGTGACTGTTGAGCCAGATATTGCGGCCCAGCATAAGCGCCAGCACCAGCGCGCTCACGTAGCCCATAAAGCCAATGACTGGGATACCAAACACAACCGGCTCGATACGCGCGTAGTACACCACCGACGAACCGATAAACAGACCGGCGATCACAATTGCCATCGACATGCGGTCGATAATTCCGCCCAGCTGTCGCAGCGCCTTATCGCTGCTCATGATCTGCGTGTTTACCTTAAGCTGGCCGCGCGTAAGCATACGCGAAGCCAAGCCCAGATACTCGGCCGCCTCGAGCGAGCCTTTTGCCGCGCGATAGCTGCTCGCGGCAAGATCGCGGCTCATCTCGCGCATGCGGGCGTAGGTGCTCTTCTCGTTTTTGATGTGCGTCTGGATGATCTGGATCATGTTGACGTTGGGCATGTACTCGGTCAACAGGCCCTCGAGCGTCACCATGCCGCGGGCGAACATCGTCACCACGCTCGGCAGCTCAACGTCATTTTTGCGCGCGAGGTTTAACAGCGAAGTCAAAAACTCGCCGATATCCAGGTCTTTAAGGTCGAGCCCGGCAAAGTCGGCAACAATAAAGTCCAAGTCGGACAAAAAGGCCGAATGGTCAAGCTCGGCCGAATCGCCGCGCGTCACGGCAAAGCGCATGAGCGAATCCTTGAGCTTGGGCACGTCACCCTCGGCCACGGCGAAAATCATGTCCTTAACGATACCGCGGTCATGGCTCGACATACGTCCGACCATACCCAAGTCGATAAAGTAGACAATACCGTCCTTGAGGATGATGTTTCCCGCATGCGGGTCGGCATGGAAAAAGCCGTCATCGAGCACCTGCGTCGAGTAGTCCTCGACAATTGCGGCACCGATCTTTTCCAAGTCATAGCCCTCGGCCACCAAGCGTTCAGGATCGGCGATCGAAATGCCGTCGACGTAGTCCATAACCACCACGTGCTCGGTGCACAGGTCCAGATAGGATTTAGGGCACGTCACGCCATGAACGCTCTTATGGAACTCGTAGAAGTCGTTGAGGTTTTTTGCCTCGGCCAAAAAGTTGGTCTCCTCGCGAAACGAGGTCCACAACTCCTCGACTACGCCGTGCAGGTCAACGAACTGATCGGTGTTGACGAACTTGGAAACGATACGCACCACCGAGCGGATGATATCGATGTCCTGCGCCATAACCTGCTGCGCACCGGGGCGCTGCACCTTGACGGCTACGTCCTCGCCCGTCACCAGACGAGCGCGGTGTACCTGCGCGAGCGATGCGCTACCGAGCGGGTTGGGGTCGATCGCATCGAACATCTCCCCCAGGCGCAGGCCGTATTCTTCCTCCAGACAGCGAAGCACCACCTCGTACGGCACCGGCTCCACGTCGGAGCGCAGACGACGCAGCTCGTCGCAAAAGCGTTGCGGCAAAATCTCGGACCGGTTGGCCAGAATCTGCCCCATCTTGACGAACATGGGGCCGAGTTCCTCGAGCAGGCGGCGCAAACGAACCGGCGTGAGGTTATCCCACACGCGGTACTTTTTGACCAGGCGAACAATCTGCCCGATGCGTTCGCGACGACCCGCCGGCGTGAGCTGGTATTCCTCGTCCGGTGCCATCGCGTCGGGCTCCTCGGGCACCATATCGACAGCGCGTGGCTTCTTGCGAGCGCCCGAGACGGCAGCGTCGACCTCATCGACAACCGCCGCCTCGTCACCCAGAGGATCTAGATTGTTGTAATCGGTGGTGGAATCTGCCATCTGCGCTGCTACTCGGCCTCTTCGGTATCCTTCGCATCGTCGGGCTCAACAGACTCGACGGGCACCGAGGTCACGTTGTCCTCGACCGAATCGACGATGTCGCGCACATGAGCCAGGAAGGCCGTGCGCTCGGGCGCGGTCATAACGCGGACGCGAGCCAGAATGAGCTCGTCGAGCACGCGTTGGGCCGCGGTCTCGCCCTGCATGCCCAGACGCTCGGTCAGGTCGGAGATGGTGCCGCCGGCCTGCTCGAACATGTCGGACACGCTACGGGCGATATCGGGGGTGCCGGCGTCCTTGCGAACCTGCTCGCCCTTGGTATTAAGGTCGTCGAGGACCTTCTTGCCGCCTTCGACAGCAACGGCGGCAGCGCCAAAGCCCACGTTAATGGCGCCGTTAACAAGCTGATCGAGTTTCATAACCATGGTTGTCTCCAATCACAAACAACTGCATTGGCGTTCTTGTACCCAAGATTGAGCGAAAGCGACAAAGCGTTTTAGCACTATTCGATCGACGGGAAATCCCTACCTCACGTTGTCGTTCATCGCGAAAGAGTTCTTCATGGCGCAGCTCGTGGTGTAGAGCACCTTGCCCAGCAGGGCATCGGTCTCTACGCACACAAGCTCGGCGAAGGCCTCGTTGGCGCGGGCAAGCTCGGCGGGCACCTCGGCCTCGGGCAGCGCGGCAACAGCGGCATCGACGTCATGGATCTGCTTGTGGCCCATGCCACCGACCTTCTCCTGATAGTCCTCCACAGCGCGGCCGCACTCATGGAAGCGGACGTCGGCCAGAGCGCCGATCAGGCGGTTGGCCCAGTAGAAGTTTTCGGACGTCACGCGAGCCTGCGTGTCGGCATAGTACTCGGGCATGGTCTCGACGTTGGCGTACAGCGGGACCAGCGCGTTAAACGAGTTGGAGCCAAAGGCCATCCACTGCACGGCGCGATAGGCCGGCTGCGCATAGGGACGCAGCTGCAACACGGCGAGCTGGCTATTGCGGTTGATGCCGATGGGGCGATAAGCGCCGCGCGTGGCGGGCGTGCCCTTGCTACCGTAGCAGTCGTACTCCGTGCCCTGGTAGTGGCTCGAGAGTACGTACTTGATGTCCTCGATGGTCACCTTACGCTCGGGCACGCGGCTCCAGGGGATATCGTCGCTCTCGGGCGTGTAGTCGGCGTCGGGGCCATCCCACACGTCGCTGGGGTTGAGGCAGCGCTGCATGTACCAGGCGCGCGGCGTGTTGTAGACGTGGTCGCTGTCGCTGTGCGAGCCAAAGGCCTCGCGCGGGTTAAAGACCGCAGCCGGGCCGTAGCCCTCGACGCCCAGCGTCAGGTCCAGATGCCACTCGGTCATCCAGGAGCGCAGGTCGGCGGAACACATGTGGTCGGCCTGGGCGCCCTCGGCGTCATCCAGGTCAAAACTGTCGATGCCCAGCTGGTTGGGCATGGTTACATAGGCGTCGTCGGGCACGCGCTTGGCGATCCAGTGGTGGCCGCCGATGGTCTCGAGCCACCAGATCTCGTCCACATCACTAAAGGCGATGCCGTTGTTCTCGTAGGTGCCGTAGCGCTCGAGCAGGTCGCCCAGGATACGAACGCCATCGCGGGCGGACTTGGCGTAGGGCAGGACCAGGGTCACCATATCCTCCTCGCCCAGGCCACCAAGCTGCGCCGGCACATAGCCGTCCTCACCCTCGTTGCCCTTGGCGGGCACGTAGTCCACAAGCGGGTCGGCACCGCGAACGCGCTCGTTGGTAGTGAGCGTCTCGGTTGCGGACATGCCCACATTGAGCTCGTTGAAACCGGCCTCGGCCCAGATGCCGTGGCCCGGGACAACATCGGGGACGCTCGTGTAGCGCATGGGGTTATTGGGCAGTTCAACGGTCAGGTGGCTCAGGACGCTCGTGTAGACGCGCGGCTGCTCGTCGGGATGCACCACGCGCATACGCTTGGGCTCAAACACCCCGTTGGACGAGTCCTCGTTACGCGCGACCAGGGTCGACCCGTCGTAGCTCGCGTTCTTACCAACCAAAATCGTTGTGCACGGCATGCGCATCCTCCTTGAGCGAAGAAATCAAACGGCAACAGTGTATCGCTTCGGCGCAGAAAGGGCGAAACCACGGCCTCGGCAGCCCCCGTGGTCAAAAAATGCCAAATATGAGTACTGTCACCAATTTAGTGGCAGCAAATTTCCTTGTAATGAGTGCCAGAAATCCCCAATTGTCCAAAAGCAAGACAACGTTATTCCCCATAGGTTTAATAAAATGGGTTTCCTAACGAGAATGAATATCGTTAGGAAACCCAAAAGACGTAAAACATATGTGACTATCATGGCAACAGTACTCATATTTGGCGCTTTTTGACCACGTGGTATATGGCTAACCCCTCAAACAGCCCAAAACGCCTATTTCGATGCGCGCTCCGGGTCGCGCGCGCAGACATGGTGTAAGAGTGTCCTGAGGTCCGTCGCTGCAAGTCCCGATGTTACTCCTTCTTGAGACCGCGCTTCTCGACTATCTCGTCCACTATCTCCCTGGCGCGCCGCCCGAGCGCGCGGCGCCTCCCCTCTGTCGGGGCCGGCCTGTCCGCGGGCTCGGCGAAGCCCTCGGCGGCCGAGGCCTCGGAGAACACGCGCTGCTGGGACCACTGCCCCTCGGTCTCCATGAGGCTCGCGCACGTCAGGCGCAGCATCGACTCCCTCGAGGGGAAGGACTGCACGACCCTGTAGCGGCGCTTGATCTCGCGGTTGGCGCGCTCCTGGACGTTGTTGGTGCGGAGCTTGGCCCAGTGCGCCCTGGGGAAGGCCGTGAACGCCAGCGCGGAGTCCTCGGCCTGCTCGAAGACCTCGCCGGCCCTGGCGGACACCGACGCCACCCAGGGTGCCGCCTCGGCCCACACGCAGCGCGCGAGGTCGGGGTCGTCCTGGTAGACCGCGGCGTGCACGAGGTCCCTGACGGCCGCCTTGGAGTCCTCGGGCCTGCCCGAGCAGGCGCTCTGGAGGTTGCGCTGCAGGTGCGTCACGCAGCGCTGCCAGGCGCAGCCCTGGAACAGGCGCGAGACGGCGGCCACGAGCCCGGCGTGGCTGTCGGAGACCACGAGGCGAACTCCGGCCAGCCCGCGCTCGCGCAGCCCGCCGAGGAATGCCGCCCAGGAGTCCTCGCTCTCGGTGTCGACCACGTCGCAGCCCAGGAAGTGCTTGCGCCCGTCGTCACCCAGCCCGATCGCGGTCACGACGCCCTGCGAGACGACCGACGAGCCGACCCTGCAGCTCATGTAGGTGGCGTCGAGCCACAGGTAGCAGCACGGCGTGCCCGACAGGTCGCGGCGGCGGAACTCCGCCACCTCGGCGTCGAGGTCGGAGCAGAGGCTCGAGACCTCCGAGCTCGACAGCGAGGATATGCCCAGCTTGGACGCCACGCGCTCGACCTTGCGGGTGGACACGCCGCACACGTACATCTCCTGCACGATGGCGGCCACCGAGGTGTCGACGCGCGACCATCGCGCGAGCATGCCCTCGGGGTAGTAGGTGCCGTGCCTGAGCTTGGGTATCTCGAGCTCCACGTCGCCCACGGCGGTCTTGAGCGACCTGGGGCGGTAGCCGTTGCGGCTGTTCTCCCTGCCGTCGCTGCGCTCGTTGCGGCCCGCGCCGCACATCTGCTGGGCCTCGGAGTCCATCAGCGCGTTCATCACGCCGCCCAGCACCCTGCACGCGAACTCGCGCGCGTCGCCGCACTCCTGCCAAAGCCTCGCCGCCTCGAGGGCCTCGTCGCGGCCGAGGCGCAGTACACTCTCTTCTTGGGGCATCGCCTTTCCTTCCATTCGTCACCTTCATTACTCCAACGACGAATTCTAGGCGGTGTCCCCTCCCTTTCAAGAAAGGGAAGAGGCGGGGTATGCCCCGCCTCTTACACCACATCTCTGCGCGCTACCGCGCTCCGCCGCCTCAATCACGTGTTTGGCGAGAATTGCGGTGGTCACAGCCCCCACGCCGCCCGGCACGGGTGTGATGGCGCCAACGATCGGTTCCGCAGCATCAAAATCCACGTCGCCGACCAGTTTTCCGGCAGCTTCGTCCCAATTAATGCCAACATCGATGATCGTCTGGCCCTCGCGAACCGCATCCGCGCCAATCGTGCGCGCGCGTCCAACCGCGGCAACAACAATGTCGGCAGAACAGCACTCGGCAGCTAGGTCACGCGTATGCGTATGGCACGTCGTCACCGTGGCATTGCGAGCCGTAAGCATGGCGGCTACGGGACGACCAATCACCAGCGACCGACCGACGACCGCGACCTTGGCCCCATCCAGCTCAACGCCGTAATGGTCCAGCAATGCCAACACGGCTTCAGCCGTGCAAGGAGCAAAGCCCTCGCCGCGCCCCGAAAGCGTGGTGAGCAGCGAGGCCGGCGTCATGGAGTCGACGTCCTTGGCGGAATCGAGTGCCGCGGCAACCGCATCCTCGTCAAGCCCAGCGGGCAACGGACGAAACATCAGACAGCCATGAACAGCGGGGTCGGCATTGATGTCTTTAATAGCCGCCAACAGCTCGTCCTGCGAAACATCGGCGGGAAGCAAAAGGCGGCGAGCCTCAATGCCAACCTTCTCGCAGCGCTTGAGGGCGCCGCGCTCGTAGGACAGGTCGTCCTCGCGCTCGCCCACACGCACGATGGCCAGCGTCGGAACAACGCCGCGCTCGCGCAAAGCCGTGCAGCGAGCGGCGAGCTCCTCGGTCAAAGCACGGGCGACGGGAGCGCCCTTCAACAGCTCGGCCATGGCTACCCCCTCTTCCTTGCGGCGTCGGCAGCACGGCGCGCCAGCGCATCGGCGCGCGGCAGCCACGTATCCAGCAGATCGTCGCACGCTGCCTCGAGTTCCTCGGCGCGCGCCCGGTCTTTCATAGATGTGGTGTTGGCGAAGAGCGTCAGGCTCGCACCCTGCATGGCGGCGCGGCAGAACACGGCACCGCACGCCACGTCGGACAGCAGTTGGCGCGAGCCTTTGTCTGCCATGTCCTCGAGCAGTGCCAGCGCACGACCGCAGGCACCCATAATGCGGTACGGCGGCATGGCTGCCACATGCAACGCATCTTGAATCGCAGCCGGTCGAGCCGGATCCTCGCGCGAAATACCGTACGCCGCCGACACCTGCCCGTAGGCTCGAACATCCTCGGCAACCAAGTCGACAAGCTCCTGAGCCAGCTCGTCTGCCTGGGCAAACGCGTGCGTCAAATCGTCCGCGCGATCGGCAAGCGCGGGGTTCGTCGCCCCGTAGCGAGCAACCATCCCGCAAAGCGAGGCGCCCAGCGCGCCCACAAAGGCGCTCGCGCTACCGCCGCCGGGAACCGGCTCGCGCGCGGCCAGCGCCTCGGCAAATCCACGGCAGGTCTTGTCCATCATCTCTTGGCTCATACGTATGCACCTTCAAGTCATATAGATCGGTCGGGCGGCAACCGCCGACCAACCGCATCAAACACGTAATGATGCTAAGTCTAGCCCATAAGCACATGAGCGTCAGCACACCTGGCCATCGCGGATTTCTATGACGAACGATAGGCGTCGGCGCCGCAAACATGGGACACATGGCCCACCTTTCGAGACTTCCGGGCAGCGGCAACTGGGGCATACATTATAGGTAAGGAGCCCTATGTTGGGGCAAGCTCATCACGGCACCGGACGACGAATGGAAGAATAACCGCACAGTAAACAAAGACATCATGGACATGCGTAACCGCCGCCCCAGCGATCCGCGGCACACGATGTCCCTGGCAGACAAGGAGGACGCCACCATGAAGAAAAAGACCCTATCGATCCTTTCCCTTTGCATCGCCCTCTTTGCCGCGTTTGCCCTTGTCGGCTGCGGCGGGAGCGCATCGGGCGGCGGCAGCGCCCCCAAGAGCGAGAGCAAGGAAAAGGTCCCCGTCGCCAAGAAGACCGACTTTATCTGGTTTAAGGTCGAGATGCCCGAGAGCGTTGGCGTGAGCGACTCCGCCGGCAAGAACGCCGACAGGGTCCAGCTCACCTTCCCCGAGAACGAGAACACCACGGTTGACCGCTTCATACCTGTCGGGAAGAGAAGATGACGGCAGAAGAGGCTCTTGCCGATGAAGGTCGAAAGAGCAGCATGTTCCAGTGGGAAGTTGGCGACCCCGTCGAGTACAACGGCAGGACATGGCTCACCGGAACGTGCAAGGACAACCGCGGCACCCATACCTATCTCTTTACCGACGTTGAGCCGGGAAGCGTCTGCGTTCTCATCGCGAACTTCGACCTGCACAAGAAAGAAGCCGAGGCGCTTCTCAACTCCATCGAGTTCCCCGACGACATGAAGAAAGCAGTTGACGAGGCACGTGAAGTCGAGATTTCGAGCATCGAGATCAAGTAACGGGGCACCCGTACGCGCCTACGCGAACCCGCGTAGGCGCGCCCCATTAAAACAACGGGCGCCCAACCCGGGGAGAGCCGACAGCACCGGCCCTCCCCTCTTTTGGACCCGTGCATATTGCCACTTAACGGCGCAAATCCGGCCCTCAGAATGGGACACATGGCCCACCCGAAGGAGCCGTCCACGCGTACAGTAAAGGGAGGTAACCCATGGACGATTACAGATCGAGGAGGACACGACCATGGAAAAGAAGGCCTTTGCGATTCTCACCCTCTGCATCAGTCTCTTTGCCGCGGTTGCCTTGGTGGGTTGCGGTGGCAGCGGCGGCGCTACCGGCAGCGGCGGTGGCGGTGGAGCGGAAAAGCCAGCCGTGGATATGAGGACTGACTTCATTTGGTTTAAAGTCGAGGTGCCCGAGGGCGTCGAAATCACGGACGTTGCAGGCGATACCGCCGACAGGGCCCAGTTTAAGTTCACCGAGAGCGAGCATGCCAGCGACCGCTTCATCCCCGTCTTCGACTCTGACAAGAACGCCGACGAGCTGTTCGACTACGAGGCAAAGTGGAAGACCAACTCCGGATGGACCGAGAGTGATCCCGTTAAGTACAACGGCAAGACCTGGCGCAGCGCCTACTTTACGCACTCGGGCGGCGTGACGACCGAGTACTTCACCGACGTTGACGGTGGCAGCGTGTATGTGCGTATCGACAACGTCGAGGAACACAAGGACGCCGTCGAGACCATGATGAAGTCCCTGGAGTTTGCCGACGACATCGCCGAGGCCAAGACCGAGGCCATGGACGTCAAGCTCGACGATATCGAGATCAAGCGCTAAGCGACTGGCGAGTGCAGCGGGAAACACGGGCGCAGTGCAAACAAGCGACGGTACCCCAGCGCTTCGTACCCAGGGAGGGCCGGTAAACCGACCCTCCCTTTCTTATGCCGGTAGCCAACGAACGCGAGGATGCCGGACGCCGGAACCGCTCCAAATGTAGCAACAGTACGAAAACGACAAGCACCCCAACACGTCCGCCCGCCGATTTATTGCGCCGCGCAGACAATTAAACCAGCATCTTTAAACATCTGAGCAGTATAGTGACCAAAACTATCGCATAACCGCACCCTGCGAACGGAGGAGTTATGACCGAACACCACGCCATCAGCCGTCGAGCATTCACGTTGGGCCTAGGACTCGCAGCATTGTCGCCATTTGTAAGCCTGCCCGAAACCGCGGGATTGGGCCTTCCCATGCGCGCGGCATTTGCAGAAGACACGCCCACACCGGCGGCCAACCTCGACAAGTTCGTCATTCGCCTTCGCCCCGCGGGCTATTTTCGCACCGCGAGCGTCAACGAAGACGGCAACGTCATCGGCAACGTCTGCCACCTATTTAATGACGGCACGTCCAGCAAGCTCATCCTTGAGAACGTAACGACCAAGAATGACGATACAAACTGGTATGCTATCCGCACCTTGCTCAATTTCGAAGAGCATAAAAAGACGGGCTACAGCATTTGGTCGGTCGACGACGACTCGGACAAAGATGGAAAGGTCATCCACGTATGGGGCGGCGAGTATGACAACAAGCCCAGCCGCGCTTTTGCGTTCGAGCGTCAATCAAACGGAACCTACATCATCCGAGACCGCACGGTCGAGAAAGAAACCGAGAAAAAAGACATTAAGTACCTGGCAATAGAATCGAACGGCAAAGACCAGGACAACAATAAGATCTGCCATAAGAGTAAGAGCATTCCGTGGGAGCTCGAACTTATCGGTTACGACATGAAAAAGAACGATGCCACGGTTAGCAGCCTCGACTGGATCACGTACAGCAGCTACGTCGACGGACCATGTTGGATGAAATACGTCGAGGACAACAAGTTCCTCGACGAGCTGAGCATCCCGGGTACGCACGATTCGGGCACCTGCAGCGTGGACAACGACACTGAGCCCCAATCCTCGCAAGTAAAATGCCAGCAGGATTACATTCCCACGCAGTTGCTCGAAGGCATTCGCTATTTTGATATCCGGCTCGGAAAGGGCGATGACCCCGGCATCGACCACGGGATTTTCTACCTACTCAAAAAAGACGGGAACTATCTGCATCTCTCCGATGTCATCGGGTACTTCAAAACGTTTTTGAACGAAAACCCGTCAGAAGCGCTCATCATGCTCGCATCGCGCGGCAACGATGAGGCTACCGACGAAAGCATAACGACGGCCTTCGCCAAGGTTATGGCCGATAACCCCAACCTGTTCTACACGTCGAGCCACGTCCCCACGCTGGGCGAGGTGCGCGGAAAGATCGTCCTGCTGCGTCGATTTGGGCTCGCCGGCAACAGCGTAAGCGGCCACACGTGGGGCCTCGACCTCACCCAATGGGATGGCAAGATCAAGGCGCATTCCGGGCAGTCGATGTGTCTCGTCCAAGACGCGCGGGGATTTGAAGCCATAGGGGAAACGGGCAATGAAGAGCCCTATTGCACCAAGGTATATGCCCAGGACAAGTACAAACTCACGGGAACCGACAAGCTCAGCTGGGTCGATAATGCGCTGAAGGAAACGACCGGGCGCACGTGCAACAAGGTAGACGTCGTGGACGATGCCGGGGCCGAGGTGCAAGTCCAGGAGCGTTGCTGGTCTATCAACTACACCAGCTGCACGGGCTTGTCGCACGGAGGCAATCCTTTTACCTCGGCACGAGTAGTCAACGAGCATCTGTACAAGAGCCCGTACATCAATCCCAGCGGCACCGAGGATACAAAGTCAGATTACCTCAAGCACATTGGCATCATCGCATCCGACTTTGTTGATGCGGCGCTGGCCCGGAGCATCTACCAGCGCAATTACAATTACGATACGAAGCACACGCAGTCGGCTTCGTGCTGCCTCCCGACCCGCATGCGCATGACGTACGGCGACTCGCTGAGCGATGCCTCGCTCCAGGATGGCAAGACCGTTGGCGAGGGCCATTTCCGCCTTGTCGACAGCAGCAACGTACTCAACGTGGCGGCTTCGGGCCATGCGTTTGCCATTGAATACGTGGATGTCGACGCCCTGGGCAACGAGACCGTTACGGGGCTGCAGGGCTCTGTGCCCATCGATATCGATCCACGCGCGCTGACGCCCCATTTTGAGGGACTCGAAGGCCTTAAGGCCGGCGAAGACGTGCGCGCCAAGATTGCGGCATCACTCGAGGGCAAGCTCGAAACCGATGCCTGCACGGCCCAGCTCGAGTTTGTGCACGACGCGAACGGCGCTCCGGGCACAGCAATGGCCGAGGGCGAAACATTTGCCGCAGGAACGTACTGGGTGCGCGTGAACGGTCTCTTGGGCAACGCGGCGCAGAACTACACGCTCGCCAGCGACGGAGCCGCAAGCTTTACCGTAGCGGCCTCGGACAGTGCTGCCGGCGCCGGCACCGGCAGCGGCACGGGTTCCAACGCAGGCAGCGCTGATAAGAACGGTAAGGGCAACAAGGGCAAGAGCTCGGGCGGAAAGCTCGCCGACACGGGCGACAGCTCTGGCGTTGCCGCCGGGCTCGCTGCCGCCGCCGTGGCGACAACGGTCGCCGGCGCGGCGATGCTTGCCAGTGACGGTGAAAACAACGAGGACGTTGTCGAATAGGCAAGCCGGCCTTTTAGACACATCGACTCAATCGGGGGCGCAGAACACCGTTCTGTGCCCCCGATTTTTACCTTGGCCCGAACGCCGCTATCGGCTACATCACCATGTTCAGCGCGTTAACAAACTCCTGGGCCTTCGCACAGCTGTTCAGGCTAAAGACGCAAGCGGTCAACAGACGATTGCGCAGAAAAACATCGCGGCCTTTGATTCTATTGACGCCCGTAATGTCCTTAAGATAAACAATCTCGGTGTGCTTGCCGCCAAAAGTGCCCTTCTTGAGTACCTCAATGCGGTTAGGGTAGATCTTGACGTCTTTATACCTACCCGAACCTTTGTCCTGGAATAGCAGCGTGTTGTTGTCCATACACGTCACTCCCGTGGGGTTCGTTAAAACTGTCTCTATGGCCACATTTTAGTCACTTCGGGAATCCTGCACGAAGGCGCTAGACGACATTGAAATTCGAGTCCGTGCGAAGACCTTTAATGAAGTGCCCAGTACTTCCCCGCAACACAAAAACGGGGCAGTCCGCACTTCTGCGGACTGCCCCGTTCCTCTAACTATCGCATCGCAGCGCCAACCGGCTGCGCTTCCCTACTTCCCAAATAGCGCACCCAGCAGGCCGCGACGTTTGGGCTTCTCCTCTCGGTAGGAACCCTCGACGGCGGCTGCAACCTGGCGCGGTTGCTCGCCGCCTCCACGGCGCACGATCTGGTACAGGAACGGCGATTTAACGTATTTGACCTCGACGGGCGTGGCGTGCACGGTGCTCTCACCGGACAGATGCAGACTCGGGCTGAGCGGCGCCACAATATGCGTCTCGCGCTTGTCGCTAAACACCACCGCGGCCGCGCGGCCCGTCTGGCCGTTTACGGCGATGCGCACCTGCTCGCCGTCGCGGCTATCCGTTGCCGGACGGTCGACAAAGTACACCGGCACCATAACTAGGCCGTCCTTGTGCTTGCGGGCCTTGCGCGCCCAGGTGCGGATGCTCTTTTTATTGAGCCCCAGTACAGCCTCGGCGTCGTTGCCCGCAACGTCGAGCGCCAGCTTATCAATGACCACCTGGTCCTTGGTAGACGCATCGACGGAGACGACGCGAAAGTCGCCTTCCTGCATGGCGGGATCGAACGGACCGACCTTGGCAAAGTCCCACGGCTCCAAAATGCCCAGGAGGCGAACGTCCAGGTAGTTTGCCCTGGGATACGCCCAGTCGAGCACCTCGTAGTACACCAGGGTCTCCTTGCTCAGGCCCTTGACCGGGAAGGACGCCATCATGCGCAGGTCCGCCAGCGCCATGGGGAAATAGAAGAGCATCATGTCGTTTTGGATCGCATCTTCCACGTCGTGCCCGGCAAAGGCGTCGGGGTACTGGCGCACCAGCTGCAGTGCGTTGGCACGTGCCTGCTGCGGCGAGATTTCGCAGGGAATGCCCTGCTCCGGCACATACTCTGCACCCACGCCCATGGTCAGACGCTTGCTGAAGGTACCGGGCTTGAGCAGGTCGGCAATGCCGATCTTGTTGCCGCAGGACGGGCACTCAAACACACGCTGCGTTGACTCGCCCTCAAAGGACGCTCCGCAGAAGGGGCAAGGAATGCTCACATGCGTAGCCTCTTGGAACTCTTGCGCCGTGCCGCGATCCTCCCACAGCAGATGTTCCAGGACCGACTGATTGCGCCAGTGCGAATTGAAGAAATACCAGTCCGGGTCCTCCGGGCGCTCGAGTTGCGACACATGCGTGAGCTTGAGCAGTCCATCCACCACCGTCAACGGCGTATGGCGAATGCCCAAAGCGCTCTTGGGCTCTCCGGCGTCCGCCTGCCACGGAATGACCGCACCGCAATAAGCGCACTCAAAGCTGCGCTTAGCTTGGTGTGTGTACATAGGGCCGCCGCAGTTTTGACATTTAATGGCAAACATCTCGTCCATGGAAACGTCCTCCTTTGCACAGGGGCTGTCGGCATTAAGTATGTCGATCAAACAGGCACATGCCCATACCCATGTGGCCCAAAATGGACCACCCAGGCAGACGAGAAGGCTCGCTCGTTAGCACCGGCAGACTATTGCTGCATTTTCTGAGCATCGGTGCACGGCGCCCCCGCGCGAGCTACACTATCCCCTTAAACATGATTGTGAGGACGACCGCTATGCTATTTGTAAATCGGCTGGTACATACGCTTGTTCCCGGCAGCGAGGACGAGCCGGTCGATGCATCTTGCCGCACCAACGCGGGTTTTACCGCAAGCCTCATCTGCATTGGACTCAACATCACCCTGTGCCTGGCCAAGGGCATCGCGGGCCTGCTCGCCGGCTCCGTCTCCCTCATCGCCGACGCTTTCAACAACCTCTCCGATGCCTCGAGCAACATCGTGAGCCTGCTCGGGTTCCGCCTTGCCAGCCGCCCGGCAGACGAAGGCCACCCCTATGGTCACGGCCGCTATGAGTACCTAGCCGGCCTGTTCGTCGCCGTCCTGGTTTGCGCCGTCGGCATCAACCTGATCCTCGAGTCGGTCACCAAGATCATCAAGCCTTCCCCCACCGCTTACACGTTCATTTCCCTTGCGGCACTGGCTACGTCCATGCTCGTAAAGCTCTGGATGGCCGCGTTCAACCGCACGCTGGGTAACCGCATCGATTCCGAAACGCTCATCGCCACGGCGCAGGACTCCAAAAACGACGTCATCACCTCGGGCTCGGTCTTGGTGGCGGCGCTTATTTCGCAGACGACCGGCTTTGACCTCGATGGCTGGGCAGGCCTGGGTGTGGGCATCTTCATCTGCATCAGCGGCATGGGCCTAGTGCGCGACGCCATCAGCCCATTGCTGGGGCAAGCGCCCGACCCCAAGCTCGTCCAGGCAATCCGCGATAAGATCATGTCCTATCCGCAGGTCTTGGGCACACACGACCTGATGGTGCACGACTACGGCCCCGGTCGTCAGTTTGCCAGCGCCCACGTGGAGATGCCCGGCGAGGGCGACGCATTTGAGCACCACGAGATTTTGGACACCATCGAGCACGACATCAAGCGCCAAATGGGCATCGATATCACGCTGCACTGCGACCCCATCGCCACCACCAGCGACGACCTGCGCAGCTGGGTCAAGCGCGGCGTCATGCAGATCGATCCCGCGCTCTCCATCCACGACCTGCACGAGCACGACGGGTTCGTTTCGTTTGACCTGGTGCGTCCCGACGGCTTTGACATATCCGACGAGGAGCTGCTGGAGCTCGTCACGCGCATCGTGCACGGGCGCCGACCCGATGCCTCATGCGTCGTCACGTTTGATTCGGGCTTTAGCTCGCCCGAGCGTCCGGCCGAGCAGTTGTAGCCTGCTTAACAGCTAGTTTCCCTGCGCGCCCGAGATGCCGTTTTGCAGGGCGTTCCAGGCATCCGTCGCCAAGCCGCCCAAGTTCTGCGCGGTATCGCCCAGGTTTTGTGCCGTGTCGCCCAGCTCTTGCGCCTTGTCTCCCAACTCCTGCGCCTTGTTGCTCAAGTCCTCCAGCGTATTGGAACTCGAGCTGTCCGCGCCGCCCTGGTCGCCGGACGCGTTGCCCGACGAGCCGTCCTTGTGCGTGAGCTGAATTTCGAGGTTGCCGCTGTCGTTATAGTAGGCAGAAGTAACGACCCAGTTGGCATCGACGACGGGCGTTGAGCCATCATCAGTCAGGACCACGGCATTCGAAAGATCGGCGCCGCGCGACTTGAGAAGCTTCTTGGCGTTGGACCAATACTGCCCCGGGATATCGCTCAGATCGACGGTGCTAGACGAGGCGGACTCGGTTTGCTCGGCAGCGGTATCGGCCGTTGAGCTCCCCCGCTTGTTGAGCATGCCCGACACGATGGCAAACACAACCGACAGCGCAAAGAAAATCGCCAGCACGATGAGGATCTTCTTGATCACGCTCGACGAACGCGACGGCCTCTTCTCCTCGTCTTCGCTATATTGCGGAATCGACTTGGGGTACTCGCGATACGGCTCGCGCGACTCGTAGCGAGGCTGCGCCGTGCGAGGCATATACGTCGTCTGCTGAGGCTGCGGAATGGGATTCTGCGGCAGGTTGTCATAGGGATTCGGCGTCGAGGCAGCATAAGAATCCTGCGGCGTGTAATCAAACGGATCCGGAGCTGCGTTGCCATAGGGGCCTTGCGAAGATGCAGCGTAAGAATCCTGCGCCGTGTCGCCATAGCCCATAACCCGGGTGGGCTCGGCAGAAGGCTGCGTCGCGGCGGGGTCGGCATAACCGGGGTTGGGAACAACGCGGGTCGCATCGGCGCTATCGCCAGCCTGCGCGGAACCGTAGCCGCCCATCACGGTTGTCTTGTCCTGATCCATGCAACGATTCCTTTCCGTCGCGCGTGAGCCTCAAGTTATCCATGCATTCTACCCGCGCAAAAGCCTATGATGGGCAGAGTCCGTCGGTATCTACAAGACATGCGCGGGCCTAAGGATCAAAAAGCCCCGCCGGGCCTTGTGGGCACGGCGGGGCGGACAAGCAGCTATGGACAGCAGACTTAGAACAGGCCGGTGATGTTGCCGTCGTTGTCGACGTCGATGTTCTCGGCCGCGGGCACCTTGGGCAGACCCGGCATGGTCAGAACGCTGCCGGTCAGCGCGACCACAAAGTGGGCACCGGCGGAAACCTTGAGCTCACGCACCGTGATGCGGAAGTTCTCGGGAGCGCCCAGGGCCTTGGCGTTGTCGCTAAAGCTGTACTGCGTCTTGGCGACGCACACCGGCAGGTTGCCAAAGCCGTTCTCGCGCAGCTCGGCGAGCTGGCGCTTGGCGGCCGGCGTAAAGTCAACGCCGTCGGCGCGGTAGACCTTGGTGGCAACGGCCTCGAGGGCATCAGCGACATCAGCGCCGTCCTCATAGGCAAACTTGAGCTCGCTCGGCTGCTCAATCAGACGCATGACCTCATCGGCAAGCTCGAGCGCGCCCTCGCCGCCCTTGGCCCAGACCTCGGAAAGCTTAACGTTGACGCCGAGCTTCTGGCACTCGGACTCAATGAGCGCAAGCTCGGCCTCGGTGTCCGTCGGGAAGCGGTTGATGGCGACCACGCAGGGCAGACCATATACGTTCTGGATGTTGTCGACGTGACGCAGCAGGTTGGGCATGCCAGCCTTGAGTGCCTCGAGGTTCTCCTCGTTGAGATCGGCCTTGGCGACGCCACCGTTGTACTTCAGCGCGCGGGCAGTGGCGACGACCACGACGGCGCTGGGGCGAACGCCCGTCATGCGGCACTTGATGTCGAGGAACTTCTCGGCACCCAGATCGGCACCAAAGCCGGCCTCGGTAATGGCAACATCGCCAAAGCGCATCGCCATACGCGTGGCCATGATAGAGTTACAGCCGTGGGCAATGTTGGCGAAGGGACCGCCGTGGACAAACGCGGGCGTGCCCTCGAGCGTTTGCACCAGGTTGGGCTTGAGCGCGTCCTTAAGCAACGCGGCCATGGCACCCTGGGCCTTGAGGTCGCGGGCACGGACGGGCTCGCCGGCATAGCTGTAGCCGACAACGATCTCGCCCAAGCGCTCCTTAAGATCGTTGATGCTCGTGGACAGGCACAGGATTGCCATGACCTCGGAGGCAACGGTGATATCGAAGCCGTCCTCGCGCGGCACGCCCTGGGCCTTACCGCCAATGCCGTCGATGACGTGACGCAGCTGACGGTCGTTCATATCGACGACGCGCTTCCAAGTGATGCGCTTAACGTCAATACCGAGCTGATTGCCCTGCTGGATGTGGTTATCAAGCATGGCGGCCAGCAGGTTATTGGCGGCACCGATAGCGTGGAAGTCGCCGGTAAAGTGCAGGTTGATATCCTCCATGGGGATGACCTGAGCCCAGCCGCCGCCGGCAGCACCGCCCTTAACGCCAAAGACGGGGCCGAGCGAAGGCTCGCGCAGGGCCACGGCACTCTTGACGCCGCGACGACGCAGGCCATCGGCCAGACCGATGGTCGTGGTGGTCTTGCCCTCGCCCGCAGGCGTGGGGTTGATGGCGGTCACGAGGACAAGCTTGGCCTGGTGATCAGTCGGCTCGTTGAGCAGTGAATAGTCGACCTTAGCCTTGTCGAAGCCGTACGGAATAAGGTGCTTAACGTCGACGCCGGCGTTCTTGGCCACCTCGGTAATGGGCAGCGGCGTGACAGAACGTGCGATTTCGATGTCAGTAGGCATGGGCGGTCCTTTCGTTACCGAATGAGAAAAAGACCAATTCAGCATAGCACGGGCGCGCAATAGTAAAACGCCCATAACCGATGAACGGCGATATGTTTACCCGATGCCCAGCGATAGCCCAACAGCCCGCCAAAATAAAGCGCCCTAAACGGTAGGTTCAATCCCCAGGTGCTCAAAGGTGCGAAGGGTTGCCTGACGGCCCTGCGGCGTACAAATCATCAACCCGCACTGCAGCAAATAGGGCTCATAGACATCCTCGAGCGTGCCCGGGTCCTCGCCCACCGCGCTGGCAAGGGTCGTAAGTCCCACGGCACGACCGGAGAACGTCTTGGCAAGCGTCTCCAAAATGCGAATATCCATCCAGTCCAGACCGAGCTCGTCGATCTCAAAGAACTCGAGTGCCTGACGGCAGATATCGAGCTCGATGGGGCCGTTGCCGCGCACCTGCGCATAGTCGCGCACGCGCTTGAGCAGGCGGTTGGCAAGACGTGGCGTGCCGCGCGAACGCGAGCCGATCTCGAGTGCACTGGGGTGGTCGATCGTCACGCCCAGGATGGTTGCCGAACGCGTCACAATCTGGGCGAGCTCCTCGACCGTGTAGTAATCCAGGCGATATGAAATGCCAAAGCGGTCGCGCAACGGGCCGGTCAACATGCCCGAGCGGGTCGTTGCCGCTACCAGCGTAAACTTGGGGATATCCAGGCGAATCGAGCGCGCCGCCGGACCCTTGCCAATCACGATATCGAGGGCAAAGTCCTCCATCGCGGGGTACAGGACCTCCTCGACCGAACGGTTAAGGCGGTGGATCTCGTCGATAAACAGCACATCACCCGGCTGCAAGTTAGTAAGGATGGCCGCCAGGTCGCCGGTGCGCGCGATGGCCGGACCACTCGTCGTCTTGATCTGAGCGCCCAGCTCGTTGGCGATAACGGTGGCCAGCGTGGTCTTGCCCAGGCCCGGAGGACCCGAGAAGATCACGTGGTCGAGCGTCTCGCCGCGGCTCTGCGCTGCCTCGATGAGCACGCGAAGGCTCTGCTTGATATGCTCCTGACCGCAGTAGTCATCCAAGCGCTGGGGGCGCAAAGTGCGGTCGACATCGAGGTCCTCGGCCGTCAGCTCCGAGCCCACCATGCGCTCGCCGTGCGCCATGGATGCCGCCGGCGAGTTGCCGGGCGTCGCCCACAGGTCCTGAGAGTCATCGGCTTCCCACATCACGCATCCATTCCGAGTCGCTTAAGCGCCGCGCCGAGCAGATCCTCGACACGCATATCCTGCCCATCATACCCGCTCAGGGCAACATCGGTCTCCCGCGGGCTAAAGCCCATGGAAAGGAGTGCCGCACGGGCATCATCAATCGCCGAAGGAGCGGCGGCGGGAACCGGCATCGCAACCTGGCCGGGAATCACGTCGACCGGCACAAAGCCCTTATCCTTGGCAAAGGTGCTCTTGAGTTCCAGGATCAGGCGCTGAGCTGTCTTTTTGCCCACACCGGGTACCTTGGACATGCCCTTGTCGTCCTCGGCCATCACCAGCGAATACAGCTGCCCCACGGTATAGGTGGAAAGCACGGCGAGCGCCAAGCGCGGGCCAACGCCCGAGACGGACACGAGCCGGTCGAACATCGTGCGCTCATCCTTTGAGGAAAAACCGAAAAGTGTCATGGCGTCCTCGCGCACCTGCATACGCGTGTAGAGGCGGACCTCGCCGCCGGGCGTCGGCAACGTGGCCGCAGTGCTGCCCGAGATGCCGAGCTCAAAGCCAACGCCCGACACATCGACGACAGCAGAACTCATCGTGGACTCGACAAGCGTTCCGTGGAGCTGGGAAATCATCAGTATCCGGTTCCTCTCTGTTGATAGAACTCGCCACCGGTGAGGGCGCGGGTGCGGCTGAGGTTTACGTGGCATATGGCGCAAGCCAGGGCATCGGCGGCATGGTCGGGATGCGGGTCGTGGTCGAGCTGCGTGAGCGTGCGTACCATGTAGGCGACCTGCCGCTTGTCCGCGGCGCCGGTGCCCACCACAGCCTGTTTGATCTGCATGGGCGTGTACTCGCCAATCTCGAGCGCGCACTCCGAAAGCGCCACGAGCGCAGCACCGCGGGCATGCGCCGTGGGGATGGCCGAACGAACGTTGGCGCCAAAGTAGATGCTCTCGACAGCAGCCGTGTCGGGTCGATAACGCTCGACGACATCCTTGAGGTCGCGGGCGATATGCGACAGGCGCACCGCGAGCGGACTTCCGGCACTGGTCTCGATGCAGCCATAGGCACGGCAGCGAACCTCGCCACGCCGCTCCTCGATAATTCCCCAACCCGTATGAGCCAAACCGGGGTCAATGCCCAAGATAACCAAGCCAACCTCCCCTCGCCACAAGCACAACGCAAGACAAGGCCCCGCGCATCATTCACGAACGTCTGTTCTAGAATAACACAACGGGGCCAAGATGCTCAGTTGAAGTGTCGGGGTTGGAAGCGAATCCTATCCCATAGTTAGTTCTGCGAGAAAAAGGGGAACTGCCTCGGATCCACCGGCGGATGCGGCATCGGCGTGCCCTGGGGTCCACCCTGCGGGCCACCCTGGCCGCCCATCATCTTATCGATGGCGTCCTGAACCTCGCCCTCGAACTTTTTCATGCCCTCGTGCAAACGACGCTGACCGTCCTCAGAGCGCAGCTCCTCCATCTGCTCGGGCGAAATACCCAGCAGCTCACCCAAAATGCCCATCATCTCACCGCGCATACGGTCACTCGTATCGTCGTCGGCAAAGCGACGCACCTCGGCGCGCGCCAGCGAATCAACCGTCATGCGCTCCTTGCCGTTGAGCCCCAGATCGGACCACGCAAGCATGTACGGCCAGGCGCGCTCGGCAAACGAACGGGCAGAGACGATCGGCGCCATCGGCAACATGCGGCGGGCAGCCTCACCCTGACGCACGAGCATCAGCAGCAGCGAGCAGGCCTCAGGCTTGCCAGCGGCCATCGGGATGTCGTCGAAAGATCGATTGCGGTCCACGTGCGACTCGAGCGCACCATCGACCTCACCCGGCTCGAGCCCGCCGAGCAGCTGTGCCGCGCGGTCGAGCATATCGACCGGACCGTCGAGCGTCGAGAGCGCCTGCGCCAGCACTCGCTCCATACAATCTTCCACCGCGTTGAGCGTCACGAGCTCTTGGGGCACCACGGCAGACGTGCGGTTGCGCACGCGCGCCACAAACTCAAGCGTCGACAGGTACACATCGCCAAAGGGCGCGTAATCACCCTGGTAGCCGCCGCAAAGCGCCGGCGCCGCCAGCGCGTACTCGGTTTTGGACAGCGGACTCAACGCCATCGCACCCAGCTCGAGCGCCGTGTCCTCCAGCATGAGGCCCAGCGTGCGAGAGCGCAGGCGCTCGGCGTCGCCCGCCGACACATCGCGGTCGAGCACGCGCGCGGCATCCGGCGCATCGCGCTCAACCGTGCGAATATGCAGGCGCTCGGCAATGGCGCGAACGGCGGCACAGCGAGCAGCCTCGGCCTCCTCCTGCGCCGGCGTAAAGATGCGGTTGCGCCCCAGCACCAGGCCAATCACGTTACGTGGGCCCAGAGCGTCGACGGCCAGCGCCGCCAGCAGGGACGACGGCAAGTCGCCCTCGAGTGCCACCACGGCGCGCGACGCACCGTGGGCCCGGGCGTTGTCGCGCACGGCGAGCACCAGCGCCCGCCACAGCCACTCCTCGGAACGGAACTCGGGCAGTTCGTGATCTTCCAGGGCATCGAGCATCACGCCGCGCTGAATCTCCTGAACCAGCAGGCTCTCCTCAAAACACGGCGCTTGGGCCACCACGCGACCGCAGTCGTCGAGCACAAACGAACCGCCGGTATACACCGACTCGTCATAGGCACCGACCGGCGCCATACAGGCAAACCACACGCTGCGCTTGGATGCGATCTTGCGGTAGGCGCCGCTGCGAACGGCGGCAATGGCGGCAGTCTCGCGGTCGGTCATGTCAAACGCATTGAATTGGAAATACGCAATGAGGTCAACACCGGTCGGCAACATCTCGAGTTCGCGGTCCAAGTCAAAAATCACGGCGATGCGCACGCCGTCCACGTCGAACACCGGCGGCGCCCAACGCGTGTCGTTGTTCTCGCCACGCTGCAGGGCAATGCTCGAACGCGCCGGCACCACATGACCGTCCTTGAGCATCATGTAGTCGAGCAGCGGCTGACCCTCAAACGAAACCGCCGCGGGCACGATGCAGATCATGTCAAGCTCCTGGATGCGCTCGGCGACACCAGTCAAGCCGGCAAGCATGTCGTGCTCAAAGTCGGCAGCGCCCACCAGGCCACCGGGCATGGCGCCCATAAAGAGCGGAGCCGGAACGCACAGCACGCGCGCCCCGCGCTCGTGGGCCAGACGAGCCTGGTCCTCGATGCGGCCGCAAATGCCCTCAATATCACCCAGGCGCATATCGATCTGTGCAAGCGCGAGCTTCATGGCTCAGCCCTTTCCGTCGTAAACCATCGAAATCGTAGTAAAAGCGCCGGCCGCATGATGCAGTCGGCGCTCGCATGTGCATATGCTAGCTATGATACCCCGAGCGGGGGCGCGCTCCTAGAACGTCGCGGACCACAGCCCGTGCAGGTTGCAGTAGGCATAGACGGTACCGGTCTTGGAACCGCCGGCAAAAAACGTCGCGGGCTTCATGCCGGGCTCAAGGTAATGGACCTCTAAGCGGCCCTCGGCCTCAAGGGCGATCCACTCAATATAGTGCTCGGGCAGGCTGGGGTGCTCGACCGAGCCAACGCGTGCGCGAATCACGTGACCGTCGCGCTCGGTCTCGACAACAGGCACATGCTTCTCGTGCGCCGCGTCCTCAGTGTTTGCGGTCAGTTCCGTGCAACCGGCAGGGGTTGCAACGTCGTTGCCAAGGGCGGCAATGAGCTTACCGTCGGGGTCCTTAAAGAATTTCGCCATGATGTTCTCCTTTGCTGACGTGCCAATGTTCTTGATGGTTCTTATGCCCAAAGGCAGACAAACCATCCACGGCATTGCAAATGAACACATAACGGGCGGGGACGATGGGGCAGCGTGCGCTATCCGCCCTGGCGGCCCCACCCGAGCGGGTTAGCGCCCGTCGCCGCCCAGCAGCGCCAGAACATCTTCGCGGGTAAACAGCGCCGACGAGATGCCGTCGCCGCCGAGCACGCTGTTGACCAGGTCGCGCTTGGACTCCTGCATCTGCATAATGCGCTCCTCGATCGTGTCCTTGGCGATGAGCTTGTACACGGTCACGGTATGTTGCTGGCCAATACGGTGCGCGCGGTCGGTCGCCTGGTCCTGCGCTGCCACGTTCCACCACGGGTCGTAGTGGATGACCACGTCGGCCGCCGTCAGGTTAAGGCCCACGCCGCCCGCCTTGAGCGAAATCAAAAAGACCGGAACCTCGCCCGCTTGGAACTGCGCGACCATCTTGGCGCGGCTCTCCTTAGACGAAGCGCCCGTGAGCTTAAGGAAGGCGATGTCCTCCTTGGCCAAGCGCTTACCGATGATATCGAGCATACCCGTAAACTGGCTGAACAGCAGAATGTGGTGCCCGCCGTCGAGCGCACCGTGCACGAGCTCCATGCAAGCGTCAAGCTTGGCGCTCCCCGCCTTGTAATCCTCGTAGTGTAGACGCGGGTCGCAGCAGATCTGGCGCAGCTTGGTGAGCTCGGCGAGCACCTTGAGCTTGTCTTTTTTAAACTCGGATGCCTCGCGGTGCTGCACCTGTTGGGCGATGCGGTCCTGGTTGGCCAGGTAGAGCTTGCGCTGCTCGCCGGCGAGCTGAGCCACGACGGTGTCCTCGATCTTTTCGGGCAGATCGGCCACCACGTCCTCCTTGACACGGCGCAGCACAAACGGCGACACGAGCGCCTGCAGGCGAGCGGCGCTATCGCCCTCGGCATGCTCGACGGGGCTCTCAAAGCGCTTGGCAAACGACTCACGCGTGCCGAGCAGGCCCGGCATCAAAAAGTCGAAAATGCTCCAGAGCTCGGACAGGCGGTTTTCGATGGGCGTGCCCGTCAGGGCAAAGCGCACGCCGGCCGGCAGGCACTTGGCGGCGCGCGCTACCTGCGTGAGCGGATTTTTAATGTACTGTGCCTCATCGAGCACCACGCGGGCAAAATCCTGCTCGACGTACTCGTCGATATCGCGCCGCATAAGGTCATACGACGTCACGACCACGCTATGCTCGGCCACGCCGGCGATCTGCACGCGGCGTTGAGCCTTGGCGCCCACAATGGCGCACACATCGAGCGACGGGGCAAAGCGCTCCAGCTCGGCAGTCCAGTTGTACACGAGTGAGGCCGGGCATACCACGAGCGTGGGCTTGGTGTCCCCCGCCTCCACGCGCGCCAGAATATGCGCAATCATCTGGAGCGTTTTGCCCAGGCCCATGTCGTCGGCCAAGATGCCGCCAAGGCCCAGGTGTTCGAGCGAGCCGAGCCACTGGTATCCGTCGACCTGATAGCCGCGCAGTGTGGCCTTGAGCGAGACCGGCACCGTAAAGTCCATCTTGCCGAGCGTGTCCAGACGCTCGACGGTACGGCGGAACGCAGCGTCGCGATCGGCCTCAAGCGCCGGCGTGCGCGCAAGCATGCTATCGACGAACAGGGTACTCGACGCGGGGAGCGACACGCCGTCGAGCAGGTCGACAGCATCGACACCCAGGTCCTCGGCAAGGCCAAACGCGGCGCGGGCGCCCTCGTCCAGGCGAATGATGTCGCCGGACGTAAGGCGCGCAAACGTCTGGTGGCGCTTGTACGAGTCCAGATAGATGGCAAGGTCGGCCGCCGAAAGACCGCTCGCGCCCAATTCAACATCGAGCAGGTTGCTCTTGACGGTCGCACGCACCGAAAGCTTGGGCGCAGGGCGTACCGAGATCTGGCGCAGGCGATCGCTGAGCATGACCTCGCCCAGCTCGGACAGGGCAGACAGGCCCTCGGTCAGCAAGTGGAACAGGCTCTCGTCATCGCGTTCCTCAAACGCCAGGCCGCCCTCGTAAAAGTCGAAATACAGGGCCGCCGTATCCATAACGCGAAACTCTGCTACCTCGTCGCGGGGCGGCACGCCGGGGCGTTGCTCTTCGAAGAGACTGCCCGGAGCGCCCAGGCTAAAGAGATCTGCCGACCAGTCGCCGTAGGTAACCGTAATTTTGCAGGTCACAAGCCCATCGTCGACGCCGATCGCCATAGCAAAGCTCGGCTCGGGCGCCACGGTATCGAGCGCGGCGGGCGCGGTAAGGTCGGTGTAGTCGCGCAAAATGGGCAGCGCCATACGACAGAACTCCCCCACCTGGTCGGCAGCGATATGGACCGGCGTGCGACAGGGCAGCAAGCGCGATAGAAACGGCGCCGCATGCTGGGCAAACGCTACATCGGTGCGGCGCGCACGGCGGGTGTCGACCAGATAGGCAACGTCGCCCGAAGCAAAGCAGTATGCATCGACCGGCAGGCGCAGATCGTAGCTGCCGCCAGCCGCCGGCGCGATTTTGGCGGCAAGGAGCGGTGGGCGCTTAGACAGCGCCTCGTCCTCCCCTTCCGGAGGCATCTCAACCGCCACGTCATAGGTGCGATGCGTCGTCGCCCCCCGCGACCAAGCGGGCTCAAAGGAGATGGTCTGGCCGCGCAGCAGGTCCAGCACATATACGATGCTATGCTCGGACAGCGGCAACTGACGCTCGGCGACAAAACCGCTGCGGGCAAAGTCGTACGACGCCGAACGCGAGCTTGTGATGTCATCGAGATAGGCAACTGTCGTCACAACAAGGTTGAGCAGCTTTGTCGACACGTCTTCGAAGGCTTCGGGCGTATGGGCAAACGTGAGCTTCTTGCCGTACGAGAAGGTGCCGCCTCGGACATAGGCGTCGGCCATGCCGTCGATATCCTTGACCACGTAGGACACCGAACCGCAGCGAATGCGAAACTCGAGCGCCCAGTTAAAGCGATCGGCAAACAGCGGATTGTAGTACGGCACCAGCGAGGGCTCCAGCACCGCTTTGGGCGCATCGGGGTCAATGGTGCCGGCGAGCTTGCGACGCATGGCCGCGAGCTCGTCCATGCGCGCGTCCGAAAGATCGGAAAGCGCCGCCACAAGGCTCGGGCTCGTGGGGACGGGCGCAGGGAAGGGAAAGTTGGGGTTGACCGAAGATGCGCTAGGCGCGGGGCGTGCGGACTGTTTGGATTGTGCGGGCGGTGCCGTAAACGTGCGGACCGGCGTACGCAGGCCCTCGACAGGCTCGGCGCCACTGGCATCCAGATACGCCAACGCCGTGGCGATGGCGTGCTTGCACATGCCGGAATAGCGGAAGGCAGCGGGGCAATCGCAGTCGTAGTCAATAACCTCGTGCTCGTCCATATCGAGCGCCACGTGCGTCTTGTACAGGTCGCCGCGCGAGCCACGCACCGTGCCCTCGATGTTCACGTTTTTGGAGAAGCGCGAGCCGGAGTCCTCAAACGACAGCACGGCACCGTTGAGCATGAGCGAGCGCCCCTTCATAAAGGTGCTGCTAAGCGCCGCCTCCTTACGAAGCGCCTGCACAAACGTCCCCTGCGCCATCACTTCCTCCAATCTCACCCGGGGTAGCTAATTTGGGACGGGGCTATTTTAGCTACCCCCATATGTCGGTTGAGATGCATTCCGACCCCGACTCATTCGCCGTCAGTCAAAGGGTAGCTAAAATAGCCCCGTCCCAAATTAGCTACCCCGCCAACGCCGTCCTTAAATTACCGTCACTCTGCCTTGGTTACCCACAATCGCCTTTGCCTCTGCCAGCAGCGGAATCGAGCGTGCGTTGACCTTGGCCGGCACCTCGGCACGCAGTACGCGCCCGTCCACCTGCTCGATAAAGATCTCCACGCGGTCGCCGCCCGGGTTTGCGGTAAGCACCGTGGCAAGACGCGCCATATTGCCCTGGCTAAAGCGGCTGTTGGGCACCATGACCTCAAACACCTTGGGCTTGTTGTTCTCCTCGTTAAGCTCAAGCGGCACGATCTCCTGCGCGATGATCTGGTCGCCGCGGTCCGAACGCTCGAGCTTGCCCTTAATGCGAACAAACGCATCAGACAGCTGCGCACCGGTCTCGGGATCGACCTCGCCGTACAGGTATCCCTCGGCCTCTTTGTAGGTCTTGGGGAACACCACGACCGTGGCTTCGCCTTCCATGTCCTCGAGCTGCACAATACCCATGGGGTCGCCGTTTTTGGTCACGCGCTTGGACACGCTCGAGACCATGCCGGCCCACCACAGCGCCTTGCCCTCGGGAATCTCCTGGTTGATGGTACCGCCCGTGGGGTTTTGCACCTCGTAGCCGGTATCGATCTGCGAGAACGAGAAGTCGCGTGCCTTGGCTAGTGCATACTCAAACGGGCGCAGCGGGTGGTCCGAGACATAGATGCCCAGAACCTCCTTCTCCTGGCTCAACTTAAGGTGGCGGTCCCACTCCTGGCCATCCGGATCGGGCACGCTCACCTCAAAGCCCGAGCCCTCAACGTCGCCAAACATATCGAAGAACGACGTCTGGCCGCTCGCGCGATCTTTCTGGCGCTTTACCGCTGCATCGATGATGTTCTCGGGGTTGTTCTTGTCCACGAAGTGCATCATCTGGCGACGCGGATACCCCGTGGAGTCGAAAGCACCTGCCTTGATGAGCGATTCGATCACGCGACGGTTGGCCTGGCTCGAGTCCACGCGCTCGACAAAGTCGTGCAGTGTCTTAAACGGGCCGCCCGCCTCGCGCTCGGCGATAATCGCCTGCGCCACGCCGGTGCCCACGCCGCGAATGCCGGCCAAACCAAAGCGCACGCCTTCCTTGGTAGCCGTGAACTCGGTACCGGACTCGTTAACATCTGGCGACAGCACGGGGATGCCGTCGTGACGGCACGCCGAGACGTAGTGAACGATCTTGTCGGTCTTGCCCGTGTAGGACGTCAGAACGGCCGCCATGTACTCGTGCGGATAGTGCGCCTTAAGCCATGCCGTCTGCATAACCAGGATGGCGTAGCCGGCGGAGTGCGACTTGTTAAAGGCGTAAGATGCGAACTCGAGAACATCGTCCCAAATCTTCTGGGCGACCTCGCGCGTGTAGTTGTTCTTGATAGCGCCGTTCATCCAGTGGTCGTAGGTGGTCTCGTCCGAGCCATCCTCCCAGTGGAGCACCGTCGAGGTGAGCAGCTTGATCTTTTTCTTAGCCACGGGCTTACGGATACGCGAGTCCGATTCGCCCTTGGAGAAGCCGCACATCTCGACGGAGATGAGCATAACCTGCTCCTGGTAGACCATGGTGCCGTAGGTTTCGCCCAGGATGTCGTCCAGACGGTCGTCATAGGAGACGGCCGGCTCTTTGCCGTTCATACGGTTGATATAGGACGAAACCATGCCGGCGCCCAGAGGGCCCGGGCGGTACAGGGCAATCAATGCCACGACGTGCTTGTACTCGGTGGGCTTCATGTTCTTGATCGTGGCCGTCATGCCGGCGGACTCGACCTGGAAGACGCCGGCGGTGTGGCCGGAGCCCATGAGCTTAAAGATCTCGGGGTCGTCAAAGGGAATCTCTTCCTCTTTGATGTCGATGCCGAAGTTCTTTTTGATGTTGGCCTTGGCCTTGGAGATAACCGTCAGCGTACGCAGGCCCAGGAAGTCCATCTTGAGCAGGCCCATGTCGGCAACGGTATGGCCCTCGTACTGGGTAATCTCGACGCCGCCCTTGGTATCGAGCTTGGTGGGCACGTGCTCGTTGACGGGGTCGCGGCAAATCAGAACGGCGCACGCGTGCACGCCCTCGCCACGGGTAAGGCCCTCGATCGAGAGCGCCGTGTCGATGATGCGGCGGGCGTCGTCGTCCTTTTTATAGGCCTCGGCAAAGTCGGGGTTAAACAGATCCTCTTTGCCGGGTTGTTTTTCGAGTACCTGCTTGAGCTTGACCTTGGGGTCGCTCGAGACCATCTTGGACAGACGCTGGCCCATGTAGACCGGGTAGTCCAGGACGCGCGCGGCGTCGTTGATGGCCTGCTTGGCCTTGATGGTCGAGTAGGTGATGACGTGGGTGACCTTCTCGGGACCGTAGAGCTGGCGAACGTGCTCCACGACCTCGAGGCGCCGCTCATCGTCGAAGTCCATATCGATATCGGGCATCTCGGTACGCTGCGGGGACAGGAACCTCTCGAACATCAGGCCGTTCTCGAGCGGGTCGAACGCGGTGATGTTCATGGCGTAGGCGACGATAGCGCCGGCGGCAGAACCACGGCCGGGGCCGACGCCGATGCCGTTGTCCTTGGCCCATTGCACGTACTCGGCAACGATGAGGAAGTAGGCGGCAAAGCCCTTGTCACAGATGACCTTGTATTCGTACTCAAAGCGCTCTTTGATGTTGACGCCACCGATCTCGCGTGTGGCCCAGTCGTCGCCATAGTGCTGGCGCAGGCCCTTCTCGCACTCACGGCGGAACTGGCTCTCGTGCGTCTCACCGGGATCGAGCAACGGAAAGCGCGGCAGGATGATAGAGTCCCAGTCCAGCTCAACGTAGCACTTGTCGGCGATCTCGAGCGTGTTGTCGCAGGCCTCGGGGCAATACGGGAACATCGCCCGCATCTCCTCCTCGGTCTTCATGTAAAACTCCGAGCCGGTCATGCGCATGCGGTTGGGGTCATCGACCTTGGCGTTCATGCCAATACACATGATGACGTCCTGCACGGGCGCATCCTCGCGGCGCAGGTAGTGGAAGTCGTTGGTGGCGATGACCTTGACGCCCACCTGCTTGGCGATATCGATGAGCGTGCGGTCCATCTGCTCGTCGGTCAGGCCGTTGTCGGTGGTGATGCCATGTTCCTGGATCTCGATGTAGAAGTCGCCGGGGTCGAAGGTATCGCGGAAGGTCTCGGCCCACTTGATGGCGCCCTCCATGTCACCGCGGTCGATGTATTTGGGGATGATGCCCGCGATGCAGGCGCTCGTGCAGATCATGCCCTTGGCGTGGCGGCGTAGGTTGTCGAGCGTCACGCGCGGCTTGTAGTAAAAGCCCTGCACGGCGGCCTCGGAAACCGTCTGCATCAGGTTGACGTAGCCTTCCTGGTCTTTGGCCAGAAGGATCATGTGGTAGAGCTCGGGCTTGTGGTCGCGGGCAAGGGTCTCGTCCGGCGTAAAGTAGACCTCGCAGCCAAAGATGGGCTTGATGACCAGAGGCGGCTTGAGCTCGTCGATATTGCCCTTCTCGTCCCACATGGCCATGTCCTTCACATACTGGGCATGCTCGCGCGGGTTTTCCTCGGGGTCGGGCTCCACCAGCTCGTCGCGGCGGTCCTTTTCCAAGAAGGCCTTGTCGTGGCTCCAGGTTTTGTACTCGGGCGTGTTGTGATTGACGGCGTCGCAGGCCAGCGCCAGGTCGGGCACGCCATACATGTAGCCGTGGTCGGTAATGGCCACGGCGGGCATGCCAAGTTCAACGGCACGATTGACCATATCCTGGATACGGGTTGCGCCGTCGAGCATGGAGAAAACAGTGTGATTGTGCAGATGGACGAATGCCATGTGATGAGCTCCGATGCGGGTTCGTGTTCTGACTGAACGATTTTACCGCACGGCGCGGACGGCACCCGAACCTA
Source organism: Collinsella aerofaciens (assembly GCF_020709435.1). Classification (GTDB taxonomy): domain Bacteria; phylum Actinomycetota; class Coriobacteriia; order Coriobacteriales; family Coriobacteriaceae; genus Collinsella; species Collinsella aerofaciens_AU. The sequence continues at coordinate 200,350 of NZ_JAJFDP010000001.1, read as the reverse complement.
GCCAAACCAACATGGGCAGTCAATTTTGGACGGGGCTATTTTGGCTACCCTTGCCCTCATCTACCCGATGATTTTTCTGGGACGGGGATTAAAAAATCATTCCGTACCTAATGATTTTTTAATCCCCGTCCCAGAAAAATCATCGCTATTGCAGTTGCGGTGGAATCGAAAAGGATTCCACCGCAAGTTATCTGAGGACTAGAAGTTGTAGGTGACTACTTGGGGCTCGGCGGGATTGACGAAGAGAGTCGGATCGGCCTGCTCCACGCGGACGAACTTGACGGTCACAGCCTCAAAGCCCGCCTTGCTCAGAACATCAGCGTAGACGCGCGCCTGCAGGGCGTGCTTCTCCTGCAGCTGGTCCGGCGTCTCGTCCGGCGTGCCGCCCGTCTTATAGTCGATGACCAGCGCGCGTGACGAATCCGCCGGGTTCGTCGCCAGTGCATCGATGGCGCCTTCGGCATATGCGCCGTAGCGAGCGATGTCCTCGTCCTCGCAGCCCAGCGAAAAGAACGGCACCTCGGCGCGAACGCACGGCCACGCGAGCAGGTCGGCACGAACCGACGACTTGAGCCAGCGCTCCAGAGCGACATCGAAGCGCTCGCGCTGTTCTGGCGTCAGGTGCCACAGGCGAGCCAGGGCGTCGGCACGCTCAGCGGGCAGCGCATCGGCACCCATCTCGATGAGCCACTGGCAGGCGGCGTGGAAGGCCGAGCCCAGCGCCATGGGATTGCCGGCGGGCTCGACAGCGGCCACGTCTGCATCCGTCATCTCCGAGCCATCCGACTCTGCATCATCGCCGGACTCGTCCATGGGCACACGCGCCTCGGCGGCACGGTCTTCTGTCTCGGCATGGAGCGCCGCAGCGATTGACGAGTAGCTATACGAGTCACGCACCGGAAACGGACAGATGCCCATGCGCACGCCCACCGCCTGGGGATACACGAGCTCAAACGCATCGGGCTCGGGGTCGGCAGGACCGGGGACGATTGTACTGGCCGAATCGTCGGCAGCATCTGCATCGGCATCGCCACGAACAAGCCTGCCCTCGGCATCCAGCGAAGCGTTGGCCTCAAACGCCTGCTCGCCAAACGTAAAGTCTGCTAGCGATATGAGCTCGTAGTCGCCCGGCTGGGAGTTGTCGAACACCAGGCGGTCGGCATCGAGCTGCGGCATGTCCAGAGCGTCCGTCGGCAAAATACGGCGCAGCACGTCGTAGGTCAGATCGGTCTCGACATCGAAGGTCGGCGCCGTCACCTTGCCACGGCTCACGCCGGCATCCATCGCCAAGATCACCAGCTCGCGCGCACGCGTCATGGCAACATAGAGCAAGCGGGCCCGTTCCTCGAGCGAAAGCTGCAGGTCGGCGTTGCGCAGGCGAGCAAATGCCTCGGCGGGAGAACCCGTCGCACAGACGTCCTCCATGAGCTCCGGCGGCAGCCACAGCGACGTGCCCTTGCCCTTAAACGCGTGCTCAAACTGCTTTTTGACGTCGTCGCCCTTCACAAAGGTACCGTCGGCAAGCTTAACGCCGTCGAAGCGTGCCGGCAGTGCCACGACCTGCGCTCCGCCCTCGACGCGACCCATCTGTGCCGCACCCGAGGACTTACGCACGCCAAAGCACTCGGCGACCGCCACGACCGGATATTCCAGACCCTTGGAGGCATGCACCGTCATGATGCGCGCCGCGCCGTCGCCTTCCTCGTTGAGGGCACCCGGGGCTTCCTTGCCCGCCAAGAAGCGGTCGAAGGCAAGCGCGATGGAACGCGGCGAGTTGCCGAACTCGGCCTCAGCCTCAGCCACGGCGTCGAGCGCCTTGAGCACGTTGGCGGCAATGGCCTTGCCCTCGGGACCACGCTGTCCCAGACGCACAAACCAGCCGGAGGCGTTGACCACGTCGCGCGCGATGGCGGCGAACGAATCGCGGCCCACGCGACGAAGCGCATACCGCAGCACCTCGCGGGCGCGCGTCACAAGCGGCAAGTCTTGCAAACCCGGCACGTCGAAATCGCTCATGATGCCCATGTCGATATTCCGGCGCGAGGTCTCCCCTGTCTCGCTATCGAGCTTGGTCGCCAGCGCCAGGAACTCCTGGGCACCGAGCGCAAACATCGGCGAGGCGAGCAGTGGCATAAGGCCCTGCGCCGTATCGGCCGGATTGGCGAGCGCGCAGACCAGGGCACGCACCGTCTGCACCTCGGCTGCCTGGGCAAAGACCGAGCCGCCTGCGATCACGCAGTCGAGCCCCTGATCGCGGAAGGCCTGGGCGTAGACGTCGGCGTTGGTCATGCGGCCCAGTAGCAGTACCATGCCGCCCTGGGGCTGGCCGGCATCGGCAAGCGCGCGGAATCGCTCGGCGATCGCGCGGGCCTTGGCCTGCGTGCGCTCCTGCGTACTGCCGCCGGCAACAAAGAGGGCCTGGCGACGCGAAGCGTCTGCCACCAGCGTGTCCTTGCGGCCGTCGCTCGCCTCAAGATCCAAAAAGCCCTGCATCAGGCCGCCGTCATCGCCGTCGAAGACGCGTGCCACGTAACGCAGCACCTCGTCATGGCTGCGGAAGTTGCGCACGAGTTTGACGAGCTCGCCGGCAGGGGCATCGGCCACGGCAGTCGCCTCGGGCGCGGCAGACGAGCCCACCTTGCGCTCCTGACGACGGAACACCTCGACCTCGGCGCCACGGAAGCGGTAGATCGACTGCTGCGCATCGCCCACGGTGCACAACGCGCGCTCCCCCGCGCCCGTCAGATAGCGAATCAAATCGACCTGCATCTGGTCGGTGTCCTGGAACTCGTCGATCATGACCATCTTAAAGCGGCCCTCGTACGCAGCACGGATGGCAGGGTAATCGCGCAGGGCCTCGTAGGCCATACGCAGCAGGTCGTTATTATCGAGGGCGGACTGGGCAGCCTTCAATGCGCGATACTCGGCCTCGACGGAACGGGCCAGACCCACCAGCGCATCGAGCGCCGGGCCACCGCAGGCAAGCACGATATTGATAAACGCATCGGCGGCCTCGGCCTTGAGCAGCTCGACCTGCTCCTTGGGGAATGCCTTGCTCGCGCGCGACATGGTGCACGACATCATGAGTCGCGCCGCATCGACCATGGTCTTGCCGCTCGCCTCGAACGCGTCGATGGCATCGAGCGCCACCTGCGCCTTCTCGGTCGCGGCCTTGCTTGCGCCCAGCGCCGCGCGATAGGCATCGGCGAGTGCAGAGGTATCGGCCTGGCCGCGCGCCACGCGCACGTCGTCCATACCGCCCGGCAACTGACTCGACAGCTCCAGCAGGTCGCGCACCAGACCCTTGATGGTCGTACCGGCGCCAAAGGAACCGCCCTCGCCCGCCATGGGATACCAGGCGTAGAGGGCCTTGAGCGATGCCGCGAGCTCGGGGGCGGCATCGGGCGCCGTTGCGCGACCCAGCACATGCTCGACAGCCTGATCCATGAGCTCGTCGGTATCGGTGAGCACTGTGAACTCGGGATCGATGCCCAGCTCCAGCGCGTGCGCGCGCAGGATACGCGAGCACATGCCGTGAATGGTCGAGATCCACGCGTCGTCGACGGTCAGTGCTTCCTCGTCCATGCCCTCGTCGATGAGCGCGCGGCGCACGCGGTCACGAATCTCGGCCGCGGCATCTTTGGTAAAGGTAATAGCGAGCACCTGGTCCAGATGCTCAACGAACGGACCGGATTCGGGAGAGAGTGCGTAGACGATGCGGCGCGTGAGGGTAAAGGTCTTGCCCGAACCGGCGCCCGCCGAGACAAACAGCGGACGGTCGAGCGTTTTGACGATCTGCAGCTGTTGCGGCATCAAAGTCGAAAGATCCATGGTCTACACGTCCCTCCTTACGAACGTTCCTTCGTGGTTATACGAGCAGCGCGCATGCGCGGCCTGCGCCGACGTCGGATCGACAGCGGCGACGTCGCCCGCCTCGAGCTCGCGCAGGCGCTCGGCAATGCCGGCCTCCACGCGGTCGAGTAGCGCATCGAAGTCCATGTTGCCGCCCTCGCCCGGAAAGCCCTTCTTGAGGCCCGGGATGCGACCGTCGCCGCGCTCTTCCTCGAGCAACTCGGCACTTGCGGCACCACGCAGCGCGGGCTTGCCGCCCTTGGTCGAAAAATAGAGCGCAGCACGGGTATCTAGGCCCAGCGCCCGACGCATGGCCTGGGCGTAGATGAGTGTCTGGGTATGGGGCGGCAGCCAGCGCGGGTCGTCGATGGGGGCCTCGCCCGACTCCTCGTCGCGCACCGTGGGGTCGGCGAGCTTAAACTCCTCGACACCCGAACGATGCTTGTAGTCGATTACCACGGCGCGATTCTCGGCATCCACGTCAACGCGGTCGATGCGCCCACCGAGCGGCCAACCGGCATACTCGACCTGGAGCTCGTTGAACGCAAACTCCAGGTAGCGCGGTGCGAAGGGCGCGAGCGCCTCGGACTCGTAGGCGAGCACGCCCTCCAGTTGCGGCAAGATCTCGGCCGCCTGGCGCTCCTCCACTGGAGAGAGCGGCACCAGCGGGCCCTCGGTACCGCGCTTGCCGGCGTGCTCGGCCAGGGTCTCGGCAAAGACCTCGTGCAGCAGCTCCTTCGCGCGCGGCAGATTCATGGGCGTCACGCGCTCCATGCCCTCCTGCGGAAGACGTGCATGCAAGTGCTCCAGCACGTCATGGACAAAGTTGCCCTTCTCCATGTTGCCAAAGCCCGCATCGATGGACTGAGGTTTGACGCGATACGAGACGAACCAGCACAGCGGGCAGGTGGAATAGGCCTCGATCTGCGAGGCGGACGTCAGGCGCGGCACGAGCGGCGCGTCCTCGCCCTCGCCATCGCGACGACGCAGGACCAAATACGGCACGGCCTCGGCACTCAGATGCTGAGGGGCTTCACAGGTCACGCGCTCGCGCTTGAGACCTTCGCCTGCCGCGGGATCGAAGTCCTTTACGATATCACCCTCACCCACGCACTTCGCCTTGTCGGCGCCAGCGGCTTTAGCGTCACCAGCGGTCTTAGCGTCGTCAGCGATCTTAGCGCCGTCAGCCTCGGCATGCGCCCGCAACTCGGTCCACACGGCAGCCGGATAGCACTCGCGCGCCTGGCGATCGTGGGTCACACGGGCGAGCGTAACCGGGCCGCGTGACGCCTGCATCGCGTGGCCAAAGCGCGCGCGCAGCAAGGCCGCGGGCTCAAGCGTCACGCCCTCGCGACCAAGGCTCGCCGTCAGCGTGGCCAGCGGCCCCTCCTCGTGCGAGAGCGGATAGCTGTCCAGATCGACATCGGCAAACAGCACGGCATCGTAGCTGCCGGGGCGCAGAGCTGCCGCATCGGCAAGCGAAGCAAAACGAACCTGAGCACGTGGCGCACGGTCAACCTCGTAGGTCTCGTAATCGTAGGCGGTGCTACGCTTGTCCACCTTGGTGCGAATGCCATCGAGCACGGGCACGGTCGCGGCCTGCGACACGTCGAGCACGCGGGCGCCATTCATAAGGATGTCGATGACGTGGCGCAGCAAGGCCACCTCCGCCTGGCGACGAGCCTGACCGTCAAGGCCTCCAAGGGCGCGATCGGGCAACGCCTCGGCAACGGCAAGCATGGCCTTGAGCGCCGTCACGGGCTTGTCACGCCACAGCGCCTGGAACACGTCCGAAACCACACACGGTACGTTCTTAAACCAGTTGTCGTCGCTCGCCGCCTTGCGCGCGCCCCTCACCTGGCCTTGGACACTCTGCAGCAGGCTCTTAACGCTCGCGGTAGTCTTGCTACGCGAGAGACGCATATTCTTATCGAAGGCACGGGCATTGACGGCATCAGCGCCCGAAAGCGGACTGTAGATCCAGTCGGTAAGCTCCGGCGCGGGCCACCACTCGGTCTTTGACGCCGTGCCCTCATCGGCGGCCTTCATGCGCTCGATCAGGCCGGCAAGCGCCGCAAACTGCCTGCCCGCAATGGATTGGGAAAACGCCGTGAACTCAGTTGTCTCGGCAGCGATATGGCGAGCCGCCAGACGAGAGGCGAGCTCACCGAACAGCTGGGGTGCCCGGGCAGAAACGACGAGCACGCGCACGGGGTCGGCAGAGGCGCCGGCGGCGGCGTTGACCTCGGAACCCCGGCACGTTTTTACCAGATCATCAATTGCGTCCGCATAGACATGAGCACGGGCATGGGGACCGGCGACCTCAATAAAGACAGGCTGAGCGGCAGTCCCGCAAGCGACATCAGACGCGACGGCGTCCTCCCCCAGCGGCGCGATCTCAAACAGCACACCGCGGGCATCAAATGCCGCGGCAAGCTCCTCGCGCATCGCCGCCTGCTCGCGGGCAAGCAGCACGACGACCTCTCCCCCATTGTTCGCCACGGCAGACAGCAGCTCGAGCAGGCCGTGCGTAAACGACGTGATACCGCGCACGCATACGGCGCGGGTACACGCCGGCAGGTTATCGGCCAGGGCACCGGCCATAATGTCAGCTGCCTCGCAGGGCTCGACCATGTCTCGACGGTCCAAACCGCCCGCGTAGGCACGCAAAAGCTCGAACACACGAGCCTCGGCATCGCTTTTTGGCTCAGGCTGGCAATTGTTGCCACGGCATCGCTCGGCACCCGTCCCCGCCACACCCGGCAGCACATCGCGGGCCATGCGCGCAAGCATGCGCACCGTGCCCTGGCTGCGCGAAAGCGGCTGCAGGTCGGCATCGTCGAGGCGCGTGACCATGTCCGAGAACAGCATCTGGCGCTGCAGGTTGTCGACAAAACCGCGCCCGTCGCCCAAAAGCTCCCAAAGCGAGCGAAGCCACGATGTAGGCGTCTTGTAGTCGATACCCAGCGAAATCCCGGCTTCCGCCGCATCATGACGGCACAGGTCGAGCTCGGCAAACGTTGGCGCCAGCAACACGGCACGCCCGTGGCGGGCAATAAGGTCGGCAAGCAACGCCGACTCGGCATCGCTCAAATCCGTGCCGGCATTGGTGGTATAGATTCGAACAGGCATGGTCCTCCGCTCAAACTGTTCGCAATAATCAATGTATCCATCCTACCCGCCCAAGCGGACACATTTGCCCCACGCCAACAGATTTGATCCCTTGGGGACGGAGGAAAACGGATCACCGGGTTAGACTGACCCCCTCGATGATCCGTTTTCCTCCGTCCCCAAGGGATCAAAAAACCGCCCCCGAAGGAGCGGTTTTACACAATCCGTTTTGGCGCGGCCTACTCGCCATCCTCCAGCTTGATGAGGATCTTGCGGTAGCCACCGTACTCGCCGTTGAGCGCCTTGGACACACGGCTCACCGTGGTGGACGAAGCGCCGGTACGTGCCTGAACCTCGACATAGGGCTCGCCCTCGTCCAGGTAACGCGCGACCTGCAGACGCTGCGATAGATCGCAAATCTCGCGCGGCGTGCAGATATCGGTCAAAAACGCTTGGATATCCTTCTCGTCGTCCAAAAGGCTAAATGCGTGGACCAGCTGCTTGACATCAGGCTTGTCAAACATGTTCTCGATATTCATCGATCACCGCCAAACCCGCCAAAAGGCATCGAAGTTGATACTGACATCGGGCATCGTTCGCCCGTTCTATGCAATAGGGCAACGCCTGTGGCTTTTGCCCGTAGCAGTTTAGCACACCACCAAACTAAAGCGACAAGACTCTCTGCCAGCGGCGCGTTTTTTAGGACGAACGCCGGTTTGAAACCGAATGCGCACGCAAGCTCCACGAATATCTGAGACAATGGGCGCCCAAACAGGACCGTGCCCGCGCATCTATCCGAGTTGCAAAGGCATGCGCCTCTCACGCCTCTTTGCCACGTCTTGCGCAAGAAAGGATCTCCACCATGCGCTTTTTGCTCAACTGGCTTTTGACCTCAATCGCCATCGCGATTGCAACGTTTCTCGTCCCCGGCATTCAGCCCTTCGGCATGGCCGATGCCTGGGTCTGCTTTGCCTTCGTGGGACTGTTCCTCAACATCGTCGACTCGCTCGTCAAACCATTCCTGACGGTCATCTCACTGCCGCTCACTATTATCACGCTTGGTATTTTTCAGCTCGTAGTCAACAGCTTTATGCTCGAGCTGGCCAGCTACCTGTCGGTCAATCTGCTGGGCGCGGGTATCTCCATTGCCGGCTTTGGATCGGCCTTTATGGGCAGCATCCTGGTATCCATCATGCGCAGCATTCTCGACAGCGTCGCCAGGAACTAAAGCGACCGGATACGGACCGCCACAACACGCCAAAACGAAGGCCGCCCATCGCAACGATGGGCGGCCTTGTCATTTGCCAAGCCTCAGAGGGCAAGAAAATCGATCATTTCTACCCCGTCCCCAAATGGCAGGTGGGACTAGATGACGTAGTCGTAGCCCTCGTTGGGGGCGACGAGCGCATCGAGCGTCACGCCGTCGAGGTAGTCGTTGATGAGCTTGTCCAGGTTCTTCCACACGTCGAGCGTGGGACACTCATCCGAACGCGAACAGCCCTTGCAGTCGCCGTCCAGGCATGCGACCGGCGCCAGGCTGCCCTCGGTCAGGCGCAAGATCTCACCCACCGTGTACTGCTCGGGCGGGCGCGTGAGCACGTAACCACCGCCCTTGCCGCGCATGCCCGAGAGCATATTGGCGCGCACGAGCGTGGCCAAAATGTTCTCCAGATATTTCTCCGAAATCCCCTGACGCGCAGCGATCTCTTTGAGGGGAATACGGCCCGCCGCCTGGTGCTCGGCCAGGTCGACCATAACGCGCAGGGCATATCTGCCCTTTGTGGAAACCAACATATATATTGCTGCCTTTCGGTCTTTTAATCCGTAGAAATTCTAGCCGAAATATTGGTATTGAAAATACCTATTCCCGTCAAGATGGTTAATCGACTCGTAATAATCTTCTATTTCCTATTGCATTACTAGGCTTTACTGTCTACTATGCTTGCCAACAGCAAAACGAACAACCTATAAGGTTTGTGGGTTTCGCTGTTACACACACCGTAAAACCACACGGTATCCAGTCATTCGAACACTTTGGAGGTTCACCATGAGCAATGTTTACACGTCCATCGATCAGCTTATCGGTCACACTCCGCTTCTGGAGCTCACTCACTTTGAGGCCGATGAGGACCTCAAGGCCCGCGTGCTCGTCAAGCTGGAATACTTCAACCCCGCCGGGTCCGTCAAAGACCGCGTCGCCAAGAACATGATCGACGAGGCCGAGAAGGCCGGCAAGCTTGTGCGCGGCGGCGACTACACCATCATCGAGCCCACGAGCGGCAACACCGGCGTCGGCATCGCCTCGGTGGCGGCCGCCCGCGGCTACAAGGTGATCATCACCATGCCCGAGACCATGTCCGTCGAGCGCCGCAAGCTTATGCAGGCATATGGCGCACAGCTCGTACTCACCGACGGTTCCAAGGGCATGAAGGGCGCTATCGCCAAGGCCGAGGAGCTGCAGAAGGAGACGCCCAACAGCATCATCGCCGGCCAGTTTGTGAACCCCGCCAACCCTGCCATTCACAAGGCCACGACCGGCCCCGAGATCTGGGATGACACCGACGGCAAGGTCGACATCTTCGTCGCCGGCGTTGGCACCGGCGGCACCGTGACCGGCGTGGGCGAGTTCCTCAAGGAGCAGAACCCCGAGATTAAGGTCGTCGCCGTTGAGCCCGCCACCTCCCCGGTGCTCTCCAAGGGCCAGGCCGGCCCGCACAAGATCCAGGGCATCGGCGCCGGCTTTGTGCCCGACGTCCTCGACACCCGGGTCTATGACGAGATCATCCCCGTCGAGAACGAGGACGCCTTTGCCACCGGCCGCGCCGTGGGCCACAAGGAGGGCGTGCTCGTGGGCATTTCGTCCGGCGCCGCCGTGTGGGCCGCACTGCAGCTGGCCAAGCGCCCCGAGAACGAGGGCAAGACCATCGTGGCGCTGCTCGCCGATACCGGTGAGCGCTACCTGTCCACGGCACTCTTCCAGGACTAGGGCCCGTCGCCCATAGGTTGAGCTCAGGGACGAGCCGGCCTCCTCTCTCCCGGCAGTCTGAGCCCATCCCATCAGGGTGTCCCACGAGACGTCCGAACTTGCTACAATGTCTGCGGCGCGGAACCAGCCTCCCGCGCCGCTTTTCTTTTTTGGCCACATGCCACCAAGGAGAACCTCCCCATGCACAACAAGCGCGTGCTCGTCGCCATGAGCGGCGGCGTCGATTCCAGCGTGACTGCCTATCTGCTCAAAAGCCAGGGCTACGAATGCGTCGGCGCCACCATGCGCCTCACCTGCCCCGTGCCCGATCCCATCACGGGCATGAGCAAGGTCGACCGCGACATCGCCGATGCAAAGGCCGTCGCCGAGCGCCTGGGGATACCCCACCATGTGCTCGACCTGCAGCAGACCTTCGACCGCAATGTTATCGAGCGCTTCGTGACCGCCTACCAGGAGGGGCTGACGCCCAACCCGTGCATCATCTGCAACCGCCATATTAAGTTTGGTGCGCTGCTCGATGCGGCGCTGGATATGGGCTGCGACTACATCGCCACAGGCCACTACGCCAAAACGAGCCAGTCGTCCGACGGCACCTGGCAGCTGCACCGCGGCGAGGACCCTAAAAAGGACCAAAGCTACTTTTTGTATTCGCTCACACAAGAGCGCCTGGCACGCACGATCTTTCCGCTGGCAGGCCTAGACAAAGAACGCGACGTGCGCCGCATTGCCGCCGAGCAGGGCTTCATAAACGCCAAGAAGGCCGAGAGCGAGGATATCTGCTTTATCGCGGACGGCGACTACGCGGGCTATATCGAGCGCCGCTGCGGACATGCCGCCGAGCCAGGCGACATTGTGTGGCGCGACGGCAGCGTGGTCGGACGCCATAACGGCGCGCTGCGCTATACCATCGGTCAGCGCAAAGGCTTGGGCGTCGCGATGGCGCATCCCGTGTACGTAACGGGCGTCGACGCCGCCAGCAACATTGTGCTTCTGGGCGAGGCCGAGGACCTGACGGCCACAGCGCTCACGGCCAATGACTGGATCTGGAGCGCGCCGGACGCACGCATGGAGGCCGAGCTGGATGCCGGCGGCATTCGCGTAGGTGCCAAGTACCGCTACCGTCAGAAAGACCAGGCAGCGACCCTTACGCGTGACGAAGACGGGCAAATGCTGCTAACTTTTGACGAGCCGCAGCGAGCCATCGCCCCCGGCCAGGCCGTTGTAGTCTACCACGGCGACATCGTCCTCGGCGGCGGCACGGTGACCGGCGCACTTAAGTAGCCCCATCCCCTTCATAAATTGCGGTGAAATAGGGACCGTTTAAGCGTTTAAAACCGCCAAACAGTCCCTATTTCACCGCAACTTAGAGAGGACGGCCTCGGTCGGTACTGCCGTATCAGCCGAGGCCGCTGCATCGCTAGCGCTGTACGTAGGCGCGGACGAGCTCGAAGGTGTTGCGCACGCCGTCCATGTGGCTACGCTCGTAGTTGTGGCTCGCATACACGCCGGGGCCGATCAGACCATGGCGAATGTCGTAGCCGGCAGAGAGCGTGGCTTCGACGTCCGAACCGTAATGCGGATACACGTCGATAGCGTAATCGAGCTCAAGCTCGCGCGCGATATTGGACAGCGCCGTCACCAGGTCGTAGTTGTACGGACCGCCCGAATCCTTGGCGCAGATCGACACCATGTGCTCGGTGCAGCCTAGGTCGTCGCCCACGCAGCCCATGTCAACGCTGATCATCTCGCGCGTGTCGGCCGGCACGAAGGCGCCGCCGTGGCCCACCTCCTCGTACACGGTAAAGAGCAGCGAAACCTTACGCGAAAGCATCACCTCGCCAGCGGCGACGGCACGCGCCAAGCCCAACAAAATGGCGGCCGATAGCTTGTCATCCAGGAAGTGGCTCTTAATGTAGCCGCTCTCCGTCACCGTCGTGCGAGGATCCATAGCGATGATGTCGCCGGTCTGAATACCCAGCTCGAGCACATCGTCCTTGCTGTCGACGTTCTCGTCGAGCAAGATCTCCATGTTCTTCTCGATGGTCTTGACCGGCTCGTCGGCCACGTGCGCCGAAGGCTCGGTGTTAAGAACCACGCCCGTGTAGACATTGCCGTCGCGCGTGTAGACGGTGCAGTTCTCGCCATCGGCCGTAGACCACTGATGCCCACCGAGCGTCGTGGGGCGCAGGCGGCCATTGTCCTTAATGGAACGCACCATGGCGCCTAGGGTATCGACATGGCTCGCCAGTACGAGCGGCTCGCCCTCGCCGCCAAGCTCAACGAGCACGTTACCCTTATTAGAACGCTCAGGCCCAAACCCCATATCGCGCAGGGTCTCCATCAGATAATCAGTCGCCGCACGGGTATAGCCGGTAGGCGAAGCAATAGAAGTCAGCGTCTTAAGCTGTCCTGCGATATAGGAGAGCGTCTCCTCTAGAGAAGCATCAAAATTAGAAGTCATATGCATCCTTCCAAGTAAAACTAAGACCGAGTCCCGATTTTAACCGTTCTGCACGTGCAATGCCCCAGGAGCCGAGCCGCCTCCAGACGTCCCCGCACCGGTTTTGTGCACGTGCACGGTTTACAATCTCAATCTTGCATAAATCCTATTGGTATTTGCATAGAAATGAGGTATCTTTTTGCTTCGTCTCAGGGTGCCCCACCTTGGACCGTGCAAAAAACGGAGTATTCAGCACCGTGGGCCCCAACGGCCCCATCACGAACGACAAAACGACGCGGTTACAGCAGTGTTGCAGGTCGTCGCAAAGCAGAAACTCAGTAACAACCCCCTCCACTCATCGATAGCCCGCCCACAATGGCTGTCGATGGGCGCCTGCGGATCACTACCGCCCATTCACAACGTTATGCATTTTTAAGAGCTTGTTGAATACTCCCAAAAATGCACGCAGGGAAGTGCACCACCTATCCGCAGCGGGCAGTACGCCTTGGTTTTGTCCGCCTCAGGGCATCGACGCAGCACAAAAAGCCCCGCCGTGCGTAGCACGGCGGGGCCAGCGGCAAGTCAAAAAGCGACCGCACACCTACAGGCGAAAGAACACCAAACGAGGCTAGGCAGCCGGGCAGATCTTCTTGAAGAGCTCGATGACGTCGTCGAGCGTCGCCTCGCGCGGGTTACCCGGGAAGCAGGCGTCGGCCATGGCGTCCTTGGCCAGGACCTCGATCTCGTCAGCCTTCATGGCCTCGCAGACGTGCGGGATGTTCACGTCGGCGGAGAGCTGCTTGACGGCGGCGATGGCGGCGTCGGCGGCCTCATCGGTGCTCATGCCCGTGGTGTCAACGCCCATGGCAACGGCAACCTTGGCCAGGCGCTCGGCGCAAACCGGCTTGTTGAACTCCATGGCAATCGGCAGCAGCATGGCGCAGGCGACGCCGTGCGGGGTGTCGTAGTGAGCGGACAGGGTGTGAGCCATGGCGTGGTCGATGCCCAGGCCAACATTGGAGAAGCCCATGCCGGCGACATACTGGCCAAGAGCCATGCCCTCGCGGCCGGAGCCGGGCTGACCGGACTTGGCCTCGGCGACAGAGTCGCGCAGGTTCTCGCTGATCAGCTTAATAGCCTCAAAGTGGAACATGTCGGAGAGCTCCCAAGCGCCCTTGGTGGTGTAGCCCTCGATGGCGTGGGTCAGAGCGTCCATGCCAGTGGAAGCGGTCAGGCCGGCAGGCATGGAAGCCATCATGTCGGGATCGACGACAGCAACCTCGGGGGCATCGTTGGTGTCGACGCACACGAACTTGCGGACCTTCTCGGGGTCGGTGATGACGTAGTTGATGGTCACCTCAGCGGCGGTACCGGCGGTCGTCGGCACGGCGATGGTGAACACGGCGTGGTTCTTAGTGGGAGCAACGCCCTCGAGGCTGCGGACATCGGCGAACTCGGGGTTGTTGATAATAATGCCGATGGCCTTAGCGGTGTCCATGGAGGAGCCGCCACCAATGGTCACGATAGCGTCAGCCTCGGCGGCCTTGAAGGCCTCGACGCCGTCCTTGACGTTCTGGATGGTGGGGTTGGGCTTGATCTCGGAGTAGAGGCTCCAAGCGATGCCGGCGGCATCGAGCTCATCGGTCACCTTAGCGGTAACGCCAAACTTGACCAGATCGGGGTCGGAGCAGACGAAGATCTTCTTGTAGCCGCGACGCTGGAGCTCGCCGGGGATCTCCTTGATGGCGCCGGAACCATGATAAGAGATGGTATTGAGAACGAAACGATTAGCCATTGATAGCCTCCCATCGTGTGCGGGGCATCCATTACGCCCCACGCTATGAGTCCCATCCTAACGCTTTTGAAACAAAAAACGCGTGAGAACGTCAAACTATTTAAAGCGTTTCAACAGACGATGAAAAATATTGCGGCAAAGGGACAGCCCCTTTGCCGCATTCGGTTACTTTCGGCAGCCCTCTTTCCAAGCCTCGGCCGCAACCTTCCAGCGTAAGCGCAAGTCGCGCTCGCGGTCGATGAACATGATGGCAAACGCGACAAACAGCAGCAAGCTCGCCACGACGATGGCGTGCAGGCCCATGCGCTCAATACACCAGTTGCCCAACACGGCGCCAAACACAAAGGTAAAGATCACGCCAAAGTACAGCAGGCCGTTTTCCAAAAAGCCGCGCCTGTGGGTGATGATGTAATCGTCCACGTTTTGCAGCGCGTTGCGCAAGTTGCCGATGCACATGGTCGTAGCGATGCCGTGACCGTGGATCTTGCGGAAGCTCTCAACTTGCATACCGCAGGCAAACGAGGTGAGGCAGTTGGCGAGCAGGTTGAAATTGCCGCCGGGGATAAAGCTCACGCCCAGCAAGATAACGGCTTCAAAGAACACCGTCACTTGGCGCCAGTGAATCACGCTGCCAAACCGCTCGTGTACCAGATCGGCAAGCATAATGCCCACGGCAAACGACACCACGGGGAAGAAATAGCGTCCCGCAAGTGCCCAGTTGCCCTCCGAGATGCTCACGCCCACGAGCAGGATGTTGCCTGTCTGCGCGTTGGCGAAAACATGATCGCGCCCAATGTACGAATAGACGTCCATAAAGCCACCGGCGAGCGCCAAGATAATGCCCAGCTCGATGGACTCCGATATCTGTTTGGCACGCTGCATCGTCGTGCATCCTCCTTGTTGACGACTCTCTCGTGCGTTGGCGGAAACATAGCCGCCGTTCATACTGTAACCCATTGACAACATGGCGTGCGCGCGAGACGGGTTCTCCAACGCGCAGATACACAGTCTGGAAACAAACAGCGGGCGCGGCGCCGACACCCGACGCCTCGTGTACTCCACCAGTCTTTTTAGCGCCGTCCCAAAAAGACTGGTTACAATTACGTGCAGCATACAGACACCGGGAGGGATCGTGGCAAAAAAGCCTCAGCACGCTCAGAACAACCAGCGCAGTCAACAGGGCAAACAGGGCCAGCAGCAAAAGCGTGGCGGTAAGGCGCAGGCCACGGTCGCCCGCACCAAGCATTCCCAAGCGACGCCCGCCCGCCCCTGGCGACCGGGCCGCGATAAGTTCCTCCCCGTCAGCCGCGCCGACATGGATGCGCGCGGCTGGGACCAGTGCGACTTTGTCTACATCTGCGGCGACGCCTACGTGGACCATCCCAGCTTTGGTATGGCCATCGTCAGCCGCGTCCTCGACGCACACGGCTACAAGGTGGGCATCATCTGCCAGCCCGATTGGACCGACCCCGCCAGCATCACCGTGCTCGGCGAGCCGCGCCTGGGCTTTCTCGTCAGTGCCGGCAACATGGACTCCATGGTCAACCACTATTCGGTGACCAAGCACCGCCGCCACACCGACGCCTATACCCCCGGTGGCGAGGAGGGGCACCGCCCCAATCGTGCCGTCACGGTCTACGGCAACCTCATCCGCCAGACGTTCAAGGACGCTCCCATCATCATCGGCGGTATCGAGGCAAGCCTGCGCCGCCTGGCCCACTACGACTACTGGCAGGACAAGCTCAAGCGCTCGGTGCTGCTCGACTCGGGCGCCGACATCCTCATCTACGGCATGGGCGAGCACGCGGTTGTCGAGATCGCCGACGCGCTCGACGCGGGGCTGCCCGTCGATCAGATCACCTATATCAACGGCACCGTCTACCGCACGGGTTCGCTTGACGAGGTCTACGACTACGACCTGCTGCCCAGCTGGAACGACCTTGCCGCCGACAAGCTCAACTACGCACGCAGCTTTAATGTGCAGCAGCAGAATATGGACCCCATCACCGGACATCGCCTGGTAGAGCCCTATCCCAACAACGTCTATGTGGTGCAGAACCCGCCATCGGCGACGCTCACCACCGACGAGATGGACGAGGTGGCCGAACTCCCCTACGCACGCGATTGGCATCCCGACTACGACGCGGCGGGCGGTGTGCCGGCCTTTGCCGAGATCAAGTTTTCCATTAGCTCCAACCGCGGCTGTTTTGGCGAGTGCTCGTTTTGCGCCCTCACCTTCCACCAGGGTCGCGTGCTGCAGATGCGCAGCCACGACTCGATCATACGCGAAGCCGAGCTGCTCACGCGCGATCCTGAGTTTAAGGGCTATATCAACGACGTGGGCGGACCGACGGCAAACTTTAGCCGCCCTGCCTGCGACAAGCAGCTCAAGCATGGCGTGTGCAAGAACAAGCGCTGCCTGTGGCCGAGCGTATGCAAGAACATGGTGGTCGACGAGAGCGGCTATACGCAGTTGCTGCGCGACCTGCGCCAGCTGCCGGGCGTCAAGAAGGTCTTCGTCCGCAGCGGCATCCGCTTTGACTACACCATGGCCGATGCCTCGGACGAGTTTTTGCGCGAGCTGCTGGAGCACCATGTCTCGGGCCAGCTGCGCGTGGCACCCGAGCACGTGAGCGACGCGGTGTTGTCCGTGATGGGCAAGCCGAGCCGAGCCGTCTACGACGCGTTCTGCCGTAAATTTGAACGCCTGAACCGCGAATACGGACTCAAGCAGTACGTAGTGCCGTACCTAATCTCGAGCCATCCCGGCTCAACGATGAAGGAAGCCGTGGACCTTGCCGAAGCCGTGCGCGACATGGGCTACATGCCCGAGCAGGTGCAGGACTTCTACCCCACCCCGTCCACCATGTCAACCTGCATGTACTACACCGGCGTGGACCCACGTACCATGCAGCCGATCTACGTGGCACGCGACCCGCACGAGAAGGCCATGCAGCGTGCGCTCATCCAATACCGCAAGCCCGAGAACTACAAGCTCGTGCGCGAGGCGCTGGAAAAAGCCGGGCGTCGTGACCTGATCGGCTACACCAAGCATTGCCTGATTCGCCCCGTGCCGCCGCGACCGGGCGAGACGTCTGCTGGCGGCGGACATGGCGCCGGCAATAAGGGCGGCAAGGCCCACGGTGGCGCTGGCGGCGCCGGCAAGGGGCCTAAGGGCAGCAAGGGTCACGGCGGCATGTCGCGCGCGCAGAACACTGCCGGCCGCAACCGCGCGGCCCAGGGACGGCAGGGCGCCAACGGAGGCGGCAGGCGCAACTAAGGCAGCGGTGCCGTCGCTATGTCCGTCTCGCATGCGTGGCGCAGTGAGCGCATCGCCTCCACGAGGATGATGCCGGCGATGGCAACCGTGACCGCCACGTCGAGCGGCGTGTTCACAAACCAGAGCATCGTCATGAGATACGACCCGGCATTAAAGGCAAAGTGCAGCAGAATCGTGTAGCAGAGCTTTCCGGTGGTCACGAGTACCCAGCCAAAGATGAGGCCGGCGGCACCCGCATAGCAGCCCTGTACCCAATTCATGTGCATAAAGCCGAAGATTGCCGCCTGCAGCACAATCGCCGCGGCGACGCCCCAGGTACTCGGGGCCGCCCAGGGCACTATGGCGCCGTCCTGCGCGTTCGCGCGGCGCCGGCGCTTCCAGAGCGAACGGCACTGTGGATTAAACGCACGCAGCGAAAACTCAAAGATGATGCCGCGCACCAGGAGCTCTTCGCAAAACGGAGCGCCGAGCACTGTGGTCAAGACCGCAAGAAGGCTGGTATCGCCCATGCCCGTCTCCTCGACGAGATCGCTATAGTCTGCCGCGACCTCGGGCAGCAGCGACAGTACGCCGTCGCATAGGTAGCTAATGACCACCTGCATGGATAGGCCGATCACAACAATGCAGACAATGCGCTTCCATGCCGCGCCTGCTCCCCCGCCGAGTGGGCGTTCGCCTTGCCGGCGCGCCATGAAGGAGCGGGGCCACAGATAACGCCACCACAGCAGCGCCATCAAAAATGACGCCGTCTGAGCGGCAGCCTGAAACCATTGGATATCGAGATTGTCGACCGGGAAACCTGTCAGCGCCGACACGATGTCCAACGCGGAGAACAAAACCATGCTCAGGGCAATATCGGCAGCGACGACGCCAAAACAGGCAAGCGCCCAAATCATCGCATTGAGCATGCCAACCTCCTCCCGACGACTAGTCATTGGGGACGTTCTTCAACGACTAGCTGTTGGGGGCACTCTTTGCCAAAGGCCCCGTTGGGCGAGATGTCAAACGGAAAGGTGCCGCAGCGATTGAACGCGGCGATAAACATGCGGATGGCGTTGGACGGCGTGGTGCCCACGAGCTGGGTTGCCGCCGCGAAGGCTGCCTTCTCCTCGGGCAAGACCTTCGCGACTACGGGGGTCATGTGTTCTGCCATGGCGCTTCCTTTTTGAAACGACGGTGGTGCGGATAGATGCGGGCCACGCGGCTGGGCGACGGGCTGTGAAGGCAACCCGATTGACCCGCATCTGGAGTTTGTTTCTGCGGCGTTGGTATTACTTGGTATTCCTAAGTATTACCCCGCAGATAGAATACCACACCAGACCCCATGGGGACGGAGGAAAACGAATCATTTTGTTGCTGAGTTAGTTTTTAGAGCGTGATGATGTCCGAGATATCGAGGGCCTGAGCGTCGGCGGCGTCGTGCGTGGCAAGCAAGAGCGTGCGGCCGTCGAGCAGGTCGAGCACGACCTTGGTCGTCGCATCGCGCGCGGCGGCATCCAGGCCGGTAAAGGGCTCGTCAAGAATCACCGCGCCGCCCGGGCACAGCAGGGCTCGAGCGATCTCG
Organism: Collinsella aerofaciens; assembly: GCF_020709435.1. Classification (GTDB taxonomy): domain Bacteria; phylum Actinomycetota; class Coriobacteriia; order Coriobacteriales; family Coriobacteriaceae; genus Collinsella; species Collinsella aerofaciens_AU. The sequence goes on along the minus strand of NZ_JAJFDP010000001.1, from coordinate 181,322 downwards.
ACGCGACGGCGCTGCCCGCCCGAAAGCTCGGCCACGCGAGCATCCACATCGACTCCCGGCACCAGCAGGCGCAGCAATGCCGCGGCGCTCGAAGCATCCACGCGCGCATCGGCGCACACCAGCACGTTATCCAGCGCCGAGGCGGACTCGGCCAAGCGTGCATCCTGAAACACCATCGAGCACGGCGCGGACTCCCCCGCCGCTAGCGCAAGCAGCGTCGACTTGCCCGCACCCGAAGCACCCATCACACAGATACGCCCGCCCGCGGGCACGTTGAGCGCCAGACCGTCCAGTGCCGGAGCCCACGGCGCACGATCGCCCACGGCAAGCGCAAGCTCCGCTGCAGTGCCATCGCTCGCAGCCCCCGCACGCCCGCGCAGTCCATGCCCATGCGCCCGCACGGCCGCGCTCCACGCCACGGGTCCCGAAACCCGCAGCAGCCACACCAGCACGCGCTCACACGCCCACGAGGCGGCAACGACCAGCACGGTCCACGCCAGCAAATCAGCCGTCTCAATCAAAAGCTTTGCCTGATAGATGCGCTCACCCACGGTGCCCACCGCCATGCCGATCAGCTCGGCTGCCACGCCGGCCTTCCAGCTCATGCCGATCACGGCGCGGGCGCACGAAAGCACAAACGGCAGGACTTCGCGCCAGGTATGGGCGCAAAACAGGCGCCAGCCGCGCACGCCATGCAGACGGAACATCTGCTCCAGCGGTTTATTCACCCGTGCCAAGCCCTCGGCCAGCGAAAAATACACGCCCGGCAGCGCCATCAAAAAGACAGCGGCGATGCTCACGCGCGCCGATCCCAACCAAATAAGCAGCAGGACCACCACGCAGGCGACCGGCGTCGCCTTTACAAACGACAGCGCCGGAGCCACCAAGTGCGCGAACGCCCGCGACCGTGACGAAATCCCGGCAAGCACGCCACCACACACCGCGGCAAGCGCCAGCCCGCCCAGTATTCGCGCGCCCGAGCCCGCCAAAATCGTCCAGGTGCCGCCATCGCACACCAGGCGCAGCAGCGCCAAGGCAACAGCACCCGGACCCGGCAAAATCAGCGGCTGTGCCACCAGCGCCGCCGCGAAGACCCACACGGCAAGCCAAAAGGCGGCGACGGCACCTGCTGCCGCCACCGCCTTCATACGCTCTGTCATTTGTCGAGCAAACACACGCACGGGCTACTCCATGTAGTAGAAATCGTCAGCCGGAAGTTTACCACCCACGGCGCTCGCGCCCGCGTCGGCCAGCACCTGCAGATACCCACTAAGTGCCGCCTTCATATCCTTGCCCGTCTGGCACACAAGCATGCACCCGGGAATCGCCTTCTCGGCAATCTTGGCGTTGTCCACGATGCCAGCATCGACCACGGCCTGCGCCCAGTCTGCCGGCGCCGCATTGACGGCCTTAACGCTCGCCGCATGGCAGCGCAAGAATTCCGCCACGGCCTCGGGATGCTCCTCGGCAAAGGCACGGCGCACCACGGTTACGCCCGTCAGCAAACGGGAGCCCGTGTCGCCCGCCAGCTCATCCCACACATCGGTCAGGCTTACCGGCGCCGACAGCTTGCCTCCGCTCTTTGCAATGGCAGCGGTCTTGAAGGGCTCGGGCAGCACGCCCACAGCAGACGGATCGGCAAGCAGCGCCGAGAGCACCTCGGTGGGCTCGCTCTTAAACTCAAGCGCCACCTGACCGGTCAGGCCCGCGCGCTCCAGCAGATAGTTCATGACGTACTCCGGCGTGGTGCCCTTGCCCGTCATATAGACGGTATGGCCCGCCAGATCGCCAAACGAGGCCACACTCGCGTTACCCGTCACCACGTTCAGCACGCCCAGCGTGTTGATGTCGATGACCTGCACCGCACCCTCAGTCTTGTTGTAGAGTACGCTCGCCACGTTGGCGGGCACCAGGGCGATATCGATATCGTCCTGAATGACCTTGGGCACAATCTCATCGGCGGCAGTATTGATCGCAAAGTCGAACTCATTGTCCGTCTCGCCATCGGCTGCCCGGTCCATAAACTGCACCAGACCAATCGAGGTCGGCCCCTTGAGCGAGGCGACGCGCACCTCGACCGGCTCTGCAGCAGCACCGGCGCCGTCCGTGGCAGCCGAGTCCGCGGCGGACCCGGCACCGGCAGCCCCGCCGCCACAGCCCGCGAGTGCAAGCGACAGCGCACCCGCGGCAAGCGCCGAGGCAAACCCCCGGCGCGACAGCTCAAAATCAAACGCGCGCATCGCTAGCACGTCCCCTCGTTAGGCATCGTCCATGCGTGATGGTCGGTATGCAGCAGATCCTCAGCCAGCGACGAGAGCGGCTCGCCCAAGAACTCGCGGTAGCACGCCTGGACATCGGGATTCTCGTGCGAGAAACGAATGTCCGCAGCGGCATCCAGACCCCACAGCACCTGGCCACGCTCGGCTGCCAGCTCGCAGCCGTCGTGGATGGGCTGACCGCCGCCACCGACGCAGCCGCCCGGGCACGCCATAACCTCAACGAAGTCATAGCTCACGCGGCCGTCGCGAATCGCGTCGAGCAGACGGGCAGCGTTGCCCAGCCCGTGTGCCACGGCGACGCGCACCTTGGTGCCATCGATATCGGCCACGGCCTCCTTCCAGCCGTCCAGGCCGCGCACATCGGTAAAGAAGTCGGCGTCGGGGTTCTTGCCCGTCACCAGGTAATAGGCCGAGCGCACGGCGGCCTCCATCACGCCGCCCGTGGCGCCAAAGATCACACCCGCACCCGTGCCAAAGCCCAGCGGCGTATCGAGCGGCTCCTCAACTAGCGTATCCACGCTCACGTGGCTCGCGCGGACCATGCGCACCGTCTCGCGCACCGTCAGCGCAACGTCCACATCGGGCGTGCCGCCCTCGCCCACCATGCTCGGCAGCGCGCACTCGGCCTTCTTGGCCGTGCACGGCATCACGGACACCACAAACAGGCGCTCGGGCTCCACGCCCAGCACCTTGGCGTAGTAGGTCTTGGCGATGGCGCCGAACATCTGCTGCGGCGACTTGGACGTGGACAGGCTGTCGACAAACTCCGGGTAGCGCGCCTTCACAAAGCGTACCCAGCCCGGGCAGCAGCTCGTGAACATGGGCCAGCCGCGGCTGTCGCCCTCACCCTTAGCGGCGGCGCCCAGGCGCTCGAGCAGCTCGGAGCCCTCCTCCATAATGGTGAGGTCGGCCGAGAAATCGGTATCGAACACATACTCAAAGCCTACGCGGCGCAGCGCGCAAGCCAGACGCTCGACGGTTGCCTCCTCGCGCGGAATGCCGAGCTCCTCGCCCCAAGCACTACGCACGGCCGGCGCGATCTGCACCAGCACGATCTTGTCGGGATTAGCGAGCGCGTCAAACACGGTCTCGGTGTCGTCGCGCTCGCGCAGCGCGCCCGTCGGGCAATGCGTGATGCACTGGCCGCACGCGACGCAATCGGTCTTGCCGATCGGCACGCGCCCGCGGGTGCCCACGGCGGTATGCGTGGCGCGGTTGGTCAGGTCCCAAATCCCTAGGCCCTGTACGCTCTCGCACACCTTGATGCAGCGCATGCATTTAATGCACTTGTCGTTTTCGCGGATGATGGGGAAATCGAAATCCCAGCCCTCGCCCGCCAAATGCCTTTGATACGGCAGATAGAAAATGCCCAGGTCGTTGGCAATGGTCTGCAGGTTGCAGTTACCGCTGCGCACACAGCTCGTGCAGCGTGAATCGTGCTGCGAAAGCAGCAGCTGCACGTTGGTGCGGCGCGCCTCGCGGGCCTTGGGGCTGTTGGTGTGGACCACCATGCCATCGAGCACGTAGTTGTTGCAGGCGGCAACCAGCTGGTCGCAGCCCTCAACCTCGACCACGCACACGCGGCAGCCGCCGATCTCGTTCAGATCGCGCAGGTAGCACAGGGTGGGAATCTGGATGCCGACGGACTTGGCCGCGTCCAGGATCGTGGTGTGCTCGGGCACCACGACCTCGCAATTATCGATAGTGAGCTTGACCATATTGAGTGCTCCGCTTTCGGTGTTATCGCTGACAGTGGGGTTGTTGAGCTCTACCATTCCAGGTTCCTCCCTCCGCGGAACGCGCCAAAACCAAAGTGGTCGCAACGCAGGCAGCGGCTTGCCTCCTGGCGCGCCTCCTCCTCGGTAAGGCCCTGCTCGACCAGATTCCAATCGTGAATACGCTCGCCGGCCTCGCGCTCAGCCAGCTCGCAGCGGCCGCACTCGTGCTTGCCCTTAAACTGAACGGTCGGCAGCTCCACGTCGAGCTTGATCTTGTGGTCGAAGCCCAGATAGCGGTCGATGTTTGCCGAAGCCACGCGGCCGGCGTTGATGGCACGGATGACGGTGGCGGGGCCGGTCTGGCAGTCGCCGCCGCTAAAGAGGCCATCGAAGTTGGGCACGGCACCGTCCGAGTCGGTGACCACGCAACCCCACTTGCAGGCGATGCCCATGTCCTCAAACGGCTTGGAATCGATGTCCTGGCCAATGGCGACAAACACGCGCTCGCAGGGGATGACGCGCTCGGGCGTAGCGGCGGCACGCGGAGCCGGACGACCGCGGCGGGGCTCGCCGATAATCTGCGGTTGCACGCGCAGGCCGCTCACGCGACCATCTTCGCCCGTCTCGATGGCGAGCGGCGCCGTGAGCTCCAAAACCTCGCAACCCTCGGCCTGGGCGCCGGCAATCTCGGCGTCCTGGGCCGTCATATCGCAGATGCGACGGCGGTAGACGATGCTCACCTTTTCGGCACCGCAGCGCACGGCAGAGCGCGCCACGTCCATGGCCACGTTGCCGCCGCCGATGACGCACACGCGCTGGCCGCTCAGGTCGGGCAGCTCGTCGTCTCCGATGGCGCGCAGCATCTTGACGGCCGACTCCACGCCGGGCGCCTCTTCACCCGGAAGGCCGAGCTTCTTGTCGCTATGGGCACCGATGGCCAGGTAGACGGCATCGAACTCGTCGCGCAGGCGAGCGAGCTCCTCGCCGTTCACGGAGTGATCGAGCTCAACGTCGATGCCGGCGCTCAAGATCCAGTCGATCTCGGCCTGCAGGCGCTCGCGCGGCAGACGATAGCTGGGGATGCCGTAGCGCAGCATGCCGCCCAAGTGGTGGCGCTGCTCAAAAATGGTCACCTTGTGGCCCATCACGGCCAGGTAGTAGGCACAGGAAAGGCCAGCCGGGCCGCCGCCGATCACGGAGACGCGCTTACCGGTGTTGTCCACTACATGCGGCTTGTGGTCGTTGAGGTCACTGTGCTCAACGGCAAAACGCTTGAGGGCGAGGATGTTCATGGGGTCGTCGACCATGCCACGGCGGCAATGCATCTCGCAGGGATGCTCGCACACCAGGCCGCAAACGAGCGGCAGCGGGTTATTCTTGCGGATGACCTTGACGGCATCGGCATAGCGGCCGGCCTCGACGAGCGAAATGTAACCGGGAATGTCGACATGCGCCGGACAGCCCGAGACGCACGGGACGCGGGCCTCGCGGTCAAAGCCACAGGAGTGCTCGCGGATGTGGTGCTCAAAATCGTCACGGAAACCGCGGATAGCCGTAAGCGCCATGGCGCCGGCCTCGTAACCGATGGCGCAATCGCTCGAAAGATAGATGGTGCGGGCGGTGCGCTCGATCAGATTGAGCGTGGACTCGTCGGCGCGGCCCTCGAGCACATCGGCGAGCAGATCGCTCAGCGCGCTCAGGCCCACGCGGCAGGGCGTGCACTTGCCGCAGCTCTGGGTGGAGCACAGGTTGACGAGCGCTGCCGTAAACTCAACGGGACACGGGGCGAGCGAACTCACCGCCAGACGACGTCCGAGCGCATCGTGCAGGTCGTCCATGACGGCCTGAGCGTGGCTGCGTTCCATTACGTGCAGTCGAGCCATAAGATCCCCTCTCACATGGCAGCCCGGAGGCGAGGCCGGGCGAAATTGCTACACGCACAACACTGACCTAAAAAGTTGTGAGGTCTCCATACGGTTCGGCAGGCGGTATAAAATGTCACCCTCAGCGGTGAAATAGAACATTACCGCAGATAAATGCCATATTTGATAAAACGCGTTACCAAATTGCAATATTCAATGTGAAAAAGAGCGCCTTACTATTTTTCCTTTTTGATCCGTTTTCCTCCGTCTCCTTCGGATCACATGATCCCTTGGGAACGGAGGAAAACGGATCGTTTTTGGTGCAAAAGGGCCAGGTTTGTTTGCACCAATCTCACTTGCGCTAGATGAAGAGCTCGCATTCCTTCCGCGCGACGCAAACCTTGCTCAGCATCTGGGAAACAGCGGATAGTTTGTTGGAATCAAGCTTGCGAGCACCTCGCGGACATACGGCGATGCAGCGCATGCAGGAGATGCACGCCTCGCCAGCTGCTCGTTTGGGGTCACTCTTGTCGATAGCGCAAACGGGGCACGCCGCGGCGCATGCACCGCAGGAGACACAATCCTCTGTTGCCTCGGGTGCCATGCGGTGACCTCCGGCTTGTTTATAAGGACGATTGCCGGGGATAGAGGGCCCGGACGCATCCTCAGCCAACAGCTTTTGCTGAATTTGCTGCGCAAACTCTGCGAGCTGCGCCGCATCCTGCGCATCCGGTCGCCCAGCAGCAAACTGACGAGCAACGGAATGCTCAGCAATAGCAGAAACCGCTGTAACAACCCTAAATACGGCGCGCTTCGCAACGTCCTCCAGCTCTACGAGCGTGTCCTCAAACGCGCGGTTTCCGTATACGCAAACCAAAACAGCCCGAGCCCCGTTGCCGCGCACCATGCCCAACCGGTCAGCCACCACAGCCGGGATTCTACCGGCATACGCCGGCACAGAGATTACGGCCACGTCGTCCTCAGTCATCGAGACAGCGCTGAAATCTAGCCCGCTATCGGCCAGATCGACGGTAACGGTATTCTTGCCCAGTGCCCCGGCCACAAGGCCAGACACCTTCCGCGTTCCACCCGTCGGACTAAACACAATTTCGAATACGCTCATCGAGGCACCCTCCCCTACGCCTGGCAACGCGTCAAGCCGCTTTCACATCCAGCCAGAGTATACGGCGCATGGGATCCCCGTTTTGGTGCACCAAGCACCCCAATGCACCCACCCTACGCTGTCTGCCTCTTCGTTTTGTATAAATTACGGTACAGATTGTATATATTTACGGGATACCGCCGTGTTCTCCCGAGGTACCCCATCCTGGCCCGTGCAAAAAACGGAGTATTCTGCAACGTGACCGCGCCAGCAATACCCCGAGCGGGCAAACCTTTAGGGCGCTGCGTCATTTTGGGTTCCGACATGGCGAGAATGACGCGCCCCTGCTCCGGAAAACGACGAAATCTGACTCAGAACGCTCGCTAGGGATATCCGAAAGCCACCGTTGGCGACGTCAAATCATATGCAGACAACTCGAACTGCAGAATACTCCAAAAAATGCACGGCGCACCCCATGGGACCCATTGCCGCATGGTAGGAAACAGGCCCACGGCATCCTCTAGATGCATTCCCGAGGAAATCACATTTGAACTAGCGATCGGATACGGCAAACAAAAAGGGCCCCGAGCGTAGTTGCTCGGGGCCCTTGGTTCACCTCGCTCTAGCGGGCGATGCGTATGTTACTTGCGCTTGCCGCCGCCGTCACCGGGGCGACGGGAGCTGCCGCCGCGCTTGCCGCCACGACTATTGCCATAGCTACCACGATTATCGCGACCGCCGGCACGGCCGCCGCGGGAGCCGGCCTGGTTGCCGCCACGCCCGCCACGATAGCCGCCACGACGCTCCTCGCGGGTATCGTCGTAGTTGCGCCAGTCATCGCGACGATCGCGGCTGGCACGCGGGTCACGACGATCACGCGACTCGTTAGAACGACCAGCGCCGCCGCGGCCGCCATTGCCGCGAGCACCCTCGCGACGCTCGCCGCCGCGGCTACCGCGCTCTTCAAAGCGCTTGCCGCCACGGGACTCACCGCCACGGGCAGTACGCTCACCGCGACCCTCGCCGCCGCGACGCTCATCACGGCCGCCGCGCTCGTCATCACGACCGGAACGCCGGCGGTCGCCCGCACCGCGCTTGCCACCGCGCGAACCGCGGCCCTCGTCCTCGCGCTCGACACGACGACGACCGCCGCGGTCCTCGTCCTCACGACGACGGCGGTGTGCCTCGCCCTGGAACTGCTTGGCACGACGCTCGGCACGGTTGCCGCGCGCAGGCTGCTCAGCGGCACCAGCACCGCCGCGCTCCTCGGCAGCTACCTCGCGAGCCACGCTCTCAACAGCCTCGTCCACGCGAGCCTGAACGCCCTCGCGCACGCGGGTCTTGCCGCCGCGCTTGGGACGGCTCGGACGCTCGCCGTCGCCGCGGCGCTCGTCGCGACCGCGGTTGGAACGACCGGCAACATCGCCGTAATCGTCGCCGTTGCGCTTGCCGTCGCGACGCGCCTGCTCAAGCTTCTTCTTGCTCTTGGACTTGCCGCGCTTAGTCTTCTTCTTCACCTTAAAGGCCGCAGGGTCGCGCTCGGGATCAACCGCAGGCGGGTTGGGACCCACATGCAGGTCGCCGGCTTCGTAAATATCGGCCGTCTTGTCCATGAGCTTCTCGATCTCGTAGAACTCATCGACGTCCTGCTCGGTCACAAACGTAATGGCCCAGCCCAGCTCGCCGGCGCGGCCCGTACGGCCAATGCGGTGGATATAGTCGGTCGGCTCGGCCGGCACGTCAAAGTTCACGACGTAGCGCACGTCGCTAATGTCGATGCCGCGGGCGAGAACATCGGTTGCCACCAGCACGTCGACGGTGCCGTCGCGGAAGGCAGAAAGCGCGCGCTCGCGCTGGGCCTGGCTGCGGTTGCCATGAATCGCGGCGGCCTTGATGCCCTTACGCTCCAGACGACGGCAGCAGCTGTCGGCGCGATGCTTGGTGCGCATAAAGACGATGGTGCGCTCCGGGCCCTCCTTCTTGAGGAACTCGGGCAACAGGTTATTCTTGGCCTCGATGGACACCGGGAACACAAACTGGTCGACGGTGTCGGCGGTCGACGTGGCGGGCGCGATCTCCACGCGAGCCGGATCGCTCACCAGGTCGGTGATCTCGCCCACGGCCTCCTCGTCGAGCGTCGCCGAGAACAGCAGCGTCTGGCGCTCGGCCGGCGTCTCGCGCACAATGCGGCGGACGGCGGGCAAAAAGCCCATGTCGAGCATGCGGTCGGCCTCGTCGAGTACCAGCACCTTGACCTCGTTCAGGTGGCAGGCGCCCTGCTCGATCAGGTCGACCAGACGGCCCGGCGTGGCGACCAGGATATCGCAGCCGTACTTGAGTGCCGCGGTCTGCGGCTTGTAGCTCACGCCACCCACGACGGTCACGGCGACATGGCCGGTGACGTCGGCGATCTTGCTCGCGACCTCGTCGATCTGCTGGGCGAGCTCGCGCGTGGGGGTGATGACGAGCATCACGGGGCCGCGGCCGTTGCCCTCGGGCTTCTTGGCACCGCGACGGCGGTTGCGGCCGCCGCGCTCGCGCACGGGTTTGGGCGGAGCAATGTGCTCCAGATTGTTCATGGTCGGCAGCAAGAAGGCGGCCGTCTTGCCGGTGCCGGTTTGAGCGGCGGCAAGCAGGTCGCGACCCTCGAGCACCACGGGGATCGAGCCGGCCTGCACGGGCGTCGGCGCCGTGTAGCCCAGGTTCTCGATAGCACGGAGTATCTCGTCCGAAAGCCCCAGCTCGTTAAAGGCGGGCAGGCTCTCGGTAGCGGACTCGACGGCCTGGGCAGCATTGGCCTCATCGGCGGCATCGAAGGCAGCCTGGGTCATGGCCTCGCGGGCCTCGTCCAGAATCTCGGCGTCCGTGACGTCGGATACAGAATTACGCATATGTTGTTGTTCCTTATCTGCACGCGCAATGGGCACGGCATGCGGCCGCGCGGGCGTGCTTGGTAGTGCGCTAATACATACAAAAACAGGTGCGCACAGAGAGGACGTTGCTCAGCACGCTGGCGATCGCTTTGGCAGCCCTATCACGCGCCGTCCAGACGCAGCAGCTCTAAGCGATGGAGCAGATTCGCCGCCGGTTAGTATACCCGCACTCCGTATGCCCCCACGTAAACCACAGATGACGAGGCGGACGGGGCGGGCCTGGCCGATTGTCTCAATCTGTAACAGATGCAGGGCAAAACCGGGTCCAAATGTTACAGAACAAGACAGAGGGGGATTTCCGTCCAGTCCAAACCAAATCTCTCAGTCTTCCTGCAATTTCGAACATGTGGCCTATAATGTTGCTTTGGTTACGCTGTATATTGCGCAGCCATTTAATACGTCGCCCACCGGGAGCCATTAATTCCTATCGCCATATTGGCTAGGAAGCAATCAAAGGAGGTATCGTGGCAGCAGAGACGCCTTGCTCGGTCCTCTATAACGATATCCGCTCGTTCGGCGGTCTTAAACATCTCGAGATCGCCCGAATGCTCATCAATGGAAACTCTTATCTCGGCAGTACCCTGCTCGAGAAATGCTCTTCCAACCGCTCGTATCTCACCCGTTACATCGTCCATCGCAAGCCTGACCAGTGCGCGCCCGCCATCTACAGCGACTTTACCGTCACCACGCTCAACCTTTCCGCGGCAATCTGCAGCAAGCTCGGCGGCGGCGAGTCCGCCTATCGGGCAATCGCCGAGCACTATCGCGGTCCGGCCGCCAACGAAATGATGTCGGCTCTCGCCAGCTACAAGCTGGACAGCCGCCTATATGCAAATGCCCTCAATCGCATCGACAACTTTGACGGCAATGCCGTGCGTGAGAAAAGCACGCTTTACCTTATGCTCTTTGTGGCAACGGGGGCGCTCGCCGATCCCGTTCAGGGCGTGGCCACCGTCGAGCGCTTTTGCGACAGCAAGACGGGTGGGCACTTTGGCACCACCGAAACTACCGTCGGACGTGGCTTTATGGGCAGTCTGGATCAGCCGCACGCCGTCGCTCCCAACCTCGGTCTGCTCAGGACACATGCCGACAACTGCGTCGACATGCAAATCCATCCCCTCACACGCGATCCGCGTGGCACGGTAATTGGATCCTTGCCCAAAACCTCGCCCAGCATCACCGATGTGGGCGCCGACGCATCGCGCGAACATCTTCGCATTTGGCTTGAGGGTGAGCACTGGTACGCCCAGGGCCTTGGATCGACCAACGGCACGGTGCTCGAATCGGGCGCGGGCGACGGCGATATCGTAATCGAGCCGCCGCGCGACCTACGCGAGCCCGGCAAGATCTATCCCCCAGTGGAAATCGAAAACAGCGACAGGCTCCATCTGGGTCTCTACACGACATTCCTTGTCATTGTGGACTAGCGCGGACGGCGATCGAAAGACGGTCGCCGTCCGTCTTTCGTCTTCTACCTTCTGCGTCGTAAACGACAATGCTCAGCGGTATACGTGGGCAGTGCGGCTATCATGGTACTTTACCGATATCCGCACTGCTCGCGTAAACGTGCGGCAACCCATGCCAGACAAAGGAACGCCATGGATACTACCGATAGCGCCTATGGCGACAAACTCGTCCGTCTCGATACGTTCGATACCGCCGTGGCGGTCGACCCCAGCGCCGAGGACGACGCCAAGCGTCGGTTTATGACGCTTATTCTCCAGACGGCCCACCGCAACAACGGCAACATCGGGCACGTGCTGCGCGCGACCAACACGAGCGGCGAGGTCTTTGCCGTCAAGCTACTCAAGGACAATGCCATCCTTTCCGGCCAAGCCCCCGACCGCTCCGCCGAGCAATCGGCAGCGCACCTGGCCAGCACCGCCGCGCTGTTCGAGGAGTACCGTCATCTGTGTACCGTCTCGCAGCTGCGCGGATTTCCGCGCGTCTATGGCTACGGATCGTGCGAGGATGACCCTCTCATCCTCATGGAGTGGGTCGAGGGCACCTCGCTCAAGCAGGCGCTGCCCTGCTTCCGCACGACGCCTCGGGCGGGCTGACCACCCAGATGGTCGCCGCTGTCGGAAACGCCGTGCTTCGTGCGCTCTTGATGACCCAAGGCCTCGTGAATCCGGTCATCCATCGCGACCTGTCGCCTGCCAATATCATGTTCCGCACCACCAGCCGAACACTCGAGCAGCAGATTGCCGATTGTTCCTTTGACCCCTGCCTCATCGACATGGGCTCCGCGACCATGGCTCTCGGCGACGACACGATCACCCGGCGCGCCGACATCTGGCGCTTTGCCACACCCGCATACGCCGCGCCCGAGATGCTCACGCAGGATATCGAAGGCATCGCGGCCCTTCGCCGTTCGCCCGCGATCGACGTCTATGCGCTTTCGAGCATTCTGTACCAGCTCTACAGCGGTCGCAAACCGTTTGACTTTGAGTCGACGGACGCCGCTGCAACCGGCTCGTTCTATCTCGTAAAGACCAAGACCAAGCCGGCGCCGCTCGAGCCGCGCTGCGAGGGCGATGAAGCGCTCGTCCAAATCATCATGAAGGGTCTCTCAGTCGAGCAGTGCGATCGTCCCACCGAGCAGCAGATGCTCGAGGTGCTCTCGGCATACCTCACCGATGCCGAATCCGAGGGCCGCGAAGGCACAGGAGACGAGGCCGCGATTGATATCGATTCTGGCACGCACCTTAAGGTCGACGTCGCCGGCGAGCGCGCGCGAGAGATCCTGGAGCAGGCCCGGCACGATGTCATGACCCGCCGCCGCTTTATTATCGGTGGCGTCGTTGCAGCCGTTGCGGGGCTCAGCGTCATTGGGGCGGCGACCCATGGCTTTGGCATCCCCGACTACCTGGACGGCATCCGCGGTTCGCTTGACGACTACACTTGGGATCAGCTGCAGGGGATCTCGCTCAAGATTAAGGCCGCCGAGACCCGTAGCGAGGCACGCGAGATTGCCAAGCGCTATCATCTGCTCGATGACAACGGGCATATCCCCTATCCGTGTACCAAGCGCGTGAAACTCACCAACGGGCTGGAGGTCGGCGCGCAGCTTGTGGGCATCCGTCACGATGAGCTTCTGGACGGTACGGGCAAGGCCGGGCTGACGTTTATGTTCGACGCGGGTATTGCCGAGCGCAACGCTGCGGCTGAACCGCCGAGCGCCGGCTGGGCAGATTGCGAGCTGCGGGAATGGCTCAACGGCGACGGCCTTAAGCTGCTGCCCAACGAGTTGCGCGCACTCATCAAATCTGTCAAAAAGATCTCGAATAACGCTGGCGCCGCCAACAGTGCATCGTGTCTGAGCGAGTTGCCCGCAACCCTTTGGCTGCCCGCCATGGTCGAGCTGTGCGGTACGCAACCGCCCAATTCGTTTGCCAAGGACTTTCACTACCTGGCCGACATCTATAACGGCGAGGGCAAGGAGTACCAACTCTTCCGCGAGCTCAAGGTGAGCCCGTATTCCACGAACGAGACGATGGTTCGCCAGTGGAAGGGCAAGGACACCTGCTGGTGGGAACGAACGGTGAGTCCCGACACATCGGAGAGCGAAGGCACGCTCTATATGAACCGCGTGGGGCACGACGGCGACGTCTTTACGTACGCAACGCCTGCGGAAAAGCCAAACAAGCTAACCTGTGTGATCCCCGGGTTCTGTATCTAGGCGGCGGGCGTCTTGCCGTGACGGGACCCCTCCCCGGCAATTGTCTCGATCTGTAACACTAGCTCGGCAGATACAGGTCTAGATGTTACAGAACGAGACAAACCCCCGCCCCGCGAGACAACATCTCAATCTGTAACAGTAAGGGGTTAAAAACCTCTCTAGATGTTACAGATCAAGACATTTGAGTTGACCGCGGACGCTCTGTCTCGATCTGTAACATCTAGCAGGCAAAACGGTCCCCAGATGTTACAGATTGAGATGTTTGGCAGGGACGGTCCATCGGCCAACCATCCATTCTCATCCGTAACGAAATGTCATATATTTCTTTCTGTACTAGACACCCCCAGGGGGTATGGGTGTATAGTATCGGCAGGTTAACAATTCCAATACCGAGCCACAGAAAGGAGAAGCCATGGCTCAAGATAAATTCGATGTGGATGGCATGACATGCGCCGCCTGTCAGGCGCACGTGGACCGTGCCGTGAGCAAGCTCGACGGCGTCGAGAGCGTCGCGGTCAATCTGCTCGCCAGCTCTATGCTGGTGGACTACGACCCCGCGCAGGTCTCCCCCGATGACATCTGCACCGCCGTCGACCGCGCGGGCTACTCGGCCTCACCCGTTGATGCGGGCACCGGTGCCGCCGGCTCAAACGGCAGTGCGCAAGCCAGGTCCGGCGCCGCCCATATGGAGTCGCCTACCAAAAAGCTGGAGGCCGCCGCCTCCGCCATGCGCACCCGCCTCATCGTCTCGATCGTATTCCTCATCCCACTGTTCTACATAGGCATGGGGCACATGCTTGGCTGGCCGCTACCCGGCATTTTCACCGACCATACCCACAGCATGACGCTCGCGCTCACCGAGCTCGTCCTGCTCATCCCCATCGTCTACGTCAACGACGCGTACTTTATCAACGGGTTTAAATCGCTCGCGCACGGCGCGCCCACCATGGACGCTCTCATCGCCGTCGGCGCCACCGCGTCGATCGCCTGGTCGCTCTATGCCATGTTTATCATGGCCGACCAGCTGGCCACAGGTCAGGTGCACGAGGCCATGATGACGGGCATGGACAACCTGTATTTTGAGAGCGCCGGCACCATCCTGTCGCTCGTCACCGTGGGCAAATACCTCGAAACGCGCAGCAAGTCCAAAACCGGCGGCGCTATCGAGGCGCTCATCGACTTGGCACCCAAGACTGCGACCGTCGTTGCCGACGACGGCACCGAAACCACCGTCGACGTCGACAGTATCCTTCCCGGCCAGGTCCTGCGCGTACGCCCCGGAGAGTCCATCCCCGTCGATGGCGTGGTGCTCGAGGGCAGCTCGGCCGTGGACGAGAGTGCGCTCACCGGCGAGTCCATCCCCGTGGAAAAGACCGCCAGCGACACCGTCAGCGCCGCCACCGTCAACCGCACCGGTTCGTTTACCTTCCGCGCCACGCGTGTGGGCGCCGACACGTCGCTCGCCAAGATTATCCAGCTCGTCGAGGACGCCAACGCCACCAAGGCGCCCATCGCCCGCATGGCCGACAAGGTCGCCGGCGTGTTCGTGCCCGTGGTGTTCGCAATCTCTGCCGTAACTTTTGTGGCATGGATGGTTTTGACCGGAAGCGTCAACGAAGCGCTCACCTCCGCCGTCGCCGTGCTGGTGATCAGCTGCCCGTGCGCGCTGGGTCTGGCCACACCCGTCGCCATTATGGTCGGCACCGGCAAGGGCGCCGAGATGGGCATTCTGTTTAAGAGCGCCGAGGCGCTGGAGAATCTGCGCAGCGTGGGCACCGTGGTGCTCGATAAGACGGGCACCGTCACCCGCGGCAAGCCGGCTGTGACCGACATTGAGGTGGCCACGCGCGCCGACGGCTCGCCCGCCATGAGCGAAAAGGCGCTGCTCAAGCTGGCCGCCGCGCTGGAGCGCTCAAGCGAGCACCCGCTGGCCGAGGCGATTATGGCCGAGTGCGAGGCGCACGGAATTGTCGCGCGCATGGTCGAGGACTTTGCCGCCGTGCCCGGTCGTGGCGTTACGGCGCGCGAGGGGCAGAATGTCATCGCAGCCGGCAACGTGCGCCTGATGGACGAGTTGGGCGTTACCGTGCCCGCGGGTCTTGCCGAGCAATTTGCCGCCGAAGGCAAGACGCCGCTGTTCTTTGCCAAGAACGGCGAGCTTGTCGGCACCATCGCCGTGGCTGACGAGGTCAAAGAGACGAGCGCCGAGGCCATCGCTGCGCTCCGCAAGCTCGGCGTCGACGTGCGCATGCTCACCGGCGACAACCGCGTGACGGCCGAGGCCATCGCCTGCCGCGTGGGGCTGAGCAGCGAACAGGTCATCGCCGACGTCCTCCCCGCCGACAAGGAGCGCCACGTGCGCGAGCTGCAGGATGCGGGCGGCAAGGTCGCCATGGTGGGCGACGGCATCAACGACTCCCCCGCCCTGGCGCGCGCCGACGTGGGCCTTGCCATCGGCACCGGCGCCGACATCGCCAAGGAGGGCGCCGACGTGGTACTCATGCGCAGCGATCTCATGGATGTTGCGCGGGCCATCGAGCTTTCGCGCGCCACGATTCGCAACATCAAGCAGGACCTGTTCTGGGCGCTGTTCTACAACGGCATCGGCATTCCGCTGGCGGCGGGCGTGTTCTTCCCGCTCACCGGGTGGCAGCTCTCGCCGATGTTTGGCGCCGCGGCCATGAGCCTGTCGAGCGTGTGCGTCGTAAGCAATGCGCTGCGTCTGAAATCCTTTAAGCCTAAAGTGGCAAAATAGGCTAACCATTAAGTCCATTTAGAACGGGTTTTCCAGGTGCCCGAGATTGACCTGAAAGAGGAGCGACGCGTACTTTGGTACGCGAGCGACGGCTTGAAGGTCAAGGTCGGGTGCCTGGGAAAGCCGACACAACAGAGAGGAATACCCATGCGTTACACGATCAAGACTTCCGGCCTTATGTGCGGCCACTGCGACGCCACCGTCGAGACGGCGTTGCTCAACGTGGCCGGCGTGACCGACGCCGACGCCGATCACGAGACCCAGACCGTCCAGGTGGAGTGCGCCGACACCGTGACCGCCGAGCAGCTCGTCGCCGCCGTCGAGGGCGCCGGCGAGAAGTTCCACGCCCTGTCCGTAACCGCCGCGTAACGACCCACGCGCACCCCGACCAGAAACGAGGACCCGCCATGATGGCAGACCATAAATCGGTGACCCGCATGCTCAAGACGGCACGCGGTCAGATCGACGGCATCCTGCGGATGGTCGAGGAGGACCGCTACTGCGTCGATATTTCCACGCAGCTCATGGCAACGCAGGCGCTCCTCGCGCGCATTAACGCCGACGTGCTCAAGGCGCATATCGAGGGCTGCGTGACTTCGGCAATCGAATCGGGCGACGAAGACCTCAAAGCCGCCAAGCTCGCCGAAATCGAACGCGTCGTCGACAAACTCTCCAAGTAATTGGGGCATTGGGGACAGACTTCTTTGCACCGTCTTGGTATTCCGGGGACAGGTACGTTTGCACCACATTGGTGCAGATTAACCTGTCCCCCTTGCTCTAAATCGGGTATAAAGGCGTGCGGCATATCGAATGAAAGGCAATTTGCATGAATGACTTTATGAAGGGCCGCAATGGCGCTGACGAACTCACCATCGTGATGGGCTTCGCAGGCATTATCATCGCCATGATCGGTTCGATGGCTCGTATCCAGTGGCTCAGCTGGATTGCCATCGCCGTAATCGTGATTGGCGTGCTGCGCGGCCTGTCCAAAAATATCGATGCACGTCGCAAGGAGAACGAGGCCTTTGTCGCCGCGACTGCAAACGTACCCGGCTTGGGCAAGTTTGTAGCTAGCTTGGGCGGCGGAGCTGCAGCGGCCAACGCCTCGCGCGCAGCCGGTACTAGCAAGGAAGACTTTGAACGTGCCAAGCGCACAGCCAAGAAGATGTGGAAGGGCCGCAAGACCACGGCCTATCTCAAGTGCCCCAACTGCGGCCAGATGCTCTCCGTTCCCAAGGGCAAAGGCAAGATCCGCGTCACCTGCCCCAAGTGCCATGCCAAGATGGAGACGCGCTCATAGCCGCCATACCATGGGACAAATAAAAGCCGAGGCCTCGCACTGGGACCTCGGCTTTTTCTGATTATGACAAAAGGATTGTCCCTTTGTCGCATCGCCATATCGCGCGCTTACGCCACGCCATCGCGGGCAAGCTCCTCGGCCAACGCCTCGGCAGGCATGGCCATAATCGCGTCGAGCTCGGCGTCCACCTCGGGAATACGCTTCACCTTGAGTTTGCGCACCAGATCACCACGGCACATCACGTGCATCGGCTCACGCAGTGCGCACAGGTCATCGAGCGGATTCTTGCGCGTCACCAGGATATCGGCGGCCTTGCCGCACTCGATTGTGCCGGTCTCGCCGCCCAGCCCCAGCAGCTCGGCATTGACCTGCGTGGCCGTATGCAGCGCGAAGGCGTTACTCACACCCACGTACTTGGCAAAATAGGCCACCTCACGCCACATGTCGTACTGCGTCACGAACGGGCAGCTCGAGTCCGTGCCAAGGCCCACCTTAACGCCAGCTTCCAGTGCGGCACGGGCGCTCTCGATGATGCCCGAGCACACGATGTCGCCGTTCTTCTTTTGTGTATCGGTCGAATGGGTCTTTTCCGGGTCGAGCAATACAAACGGCAGCGCCGGGCTGATAGTGCAGGTAACGCTGGGCGCACGCCCCTCGAGCTGCGTGCCCGCGGTGCCACGGTACAGCTCCAGAATCTCGGACGTCAACGGAGCGCCGTGCTCAATCGTGTCAACGCCGGCCTCAAGCGCAACCTTCACACCCTCGGTACTCTCGACATGGGCCATGACCGGAAGGCCCATATCGTGCGCCGCCTTGCACGCCGCCGCGGCAACCTCCACCGGCATACGCAGCACGCCCGGCTCGCCCACCTCGGTCGCATCGAACACACCGCCCGTTACGAACAGCTTAATGACGTCGGCACCGCGCGCATACAGGTCGCGCACCTGTTCGGCTGCCTCGGCGGGACTGTTTGCCACCTGGGCGAACAAGCCCGCACCATGGCCGCCCGGCACCGTGACGCCCGTTCCCGGCGCCACCAGGCGAGGACCTTGATACTTGCCGGCGTCGATGGCATTACGAACGGCGATGTCGGCAAACAGTGGGTCGCCCGCGCCGCGCACCGTGGTCACGCCGCTTGCCAGTTGTTGTTGGGCGCTGCCCTTAAGAATATGGCGCACGATGGCGCGCCCCACGGGATTATCGATCTTCTTCATCAGCGCGCCCGCATCGCCCGCCGAAACCGGCTTGCCCGAACCGCACAGATGCACATGCATATTGATGAGACCGGGCATGAGATACGCACCTGCCAGGTCGATGACCTCGGCACCTGCAGGTGCCTGCGCCACAGCACTCGGCCCCATCCACGTGATGACACCGCGCTCAACAGTCACGGCCATATCGGGTTGCGGCTCCATATGCTCCGAACCATCCAGGACGGTCGCATTGATAAACAACGTGGAACGATCGGCAGACGCCATATCGAGCTCCTCCCTCGCAATTAACTTGAACATTTGTCCATTATCACCTAATGCAGCGAACTAAAGTCAAACATATCGGTTAACGGAGGGAAGAGGGGATGTGGGGGACGGAATACGTTGCAGCCCCATCCCAGCAACATCAGGGGAATGTCTCGAACTGTAACAGGTACAGGGTTATTGGGCCCCTTGATGTTACAGATCGAGACATTCGGTCGACGTTTCACCGGTTTGTCTCGATCTGTAACAGTTACGAGCTCAAATAACCTCTAAACGTTACAGATTGAGACAAAACCTCTCAGCGCCCATACCACCGGCATCTCCATTCCTCAGCCAAATCAGCCCGTCGCGGAATACCCGCCAGCCTCATTTTCTCGACCAGCTTCCCCGGGTCTTTGAGTTCGTTAAACGTAAACCGAAGCACCTTATGCCCGAGCATTGTCAGATGGGACTCCCGTTGACGTTCTGCCACGAATGGGTCGACCGACTCCCGACCCTCGCCGTTCTGCAAGGTGTACTTCCCCTTTCCGTCGAGCTCGCCGATGACACACGTCCCGTTCTCGAGCCGCCAAAAATAGTCGACGCGAAACACCTGGCTCGGATCGAGCGGGTCGCGAAACTCCACCTGCAGCTCCGGAACCGGAAAGCCGTACGCAATAAAGAACGCTCGGAACCGAGACTCGCCGCCGTTTTCGGACAGCCCGTCCGCATACGACGCAATCACCTGTGCCCTGCGATACCCTCGCCTGCCCTTACAATCGACGCGGAGGCGCTCGCACAAATCCCCACGCGATACGCCTTTCGCCCGCAGTGCAGAATCGGCAATCGCCAACCCGTAGGAGAACGGCGCACGCAGCAAGCAATCATCTACCGTGCGCCAAAACGGCGTCGCCCACACGCCGTCGACTTGTTCAAGCGCACCCGCCGCCTGCGGACGCAACAGCCGACATCCTGCACTCAGCGGCACCGAGCAACCTGTCTTAACAAGATAACGCGGCCCGAGCAGATCATTCGGCACCTCCAGACCCCATATCAGTGCGGCGTCATATCCCCAAAACGCCCAATCGGGATGAAATTCCGCAAGCCCTCTGATAGTCCTCAGTGCTCGCTCCGTCAGCGTCAATGCATCCCAATCATGCTGAAAACAGAACAGGTACGGCTCGGGCTCCGCAATATCGTCGGTTCCAACATGGCGTCGCAACCACATGAGCTCGGTATTGTCATGCGTTGCGAGCAGCGTACCTTGCTCGGTCGCCTCCGTGAGCCGCGCGAGCATCCTGTTCCGCGCCAACGTGTTGCGAGTCGCATGTTTGTGTTTGAGAACGGTATTAGACACTTTCATCACCACCACATCGGACAAATGGACCATCGTCACCGTTGCCTCCGCTGACAAATGTCTTGATCTGTAACAGGAA
The DNA here is from genome assembly GCF_020709435.1 of Collinsella aerofaciens. Taxonomy (GTDB): domain Bacteria; phylum Actinomycetota; class Coriobacteriia; order Coriobacteriales; family Coriobacteriaceae; genus Collinsella; species Collinsella aerofaciens_AU. Next base: position 160,801 of record NZ_JAJFDP010000001.1, on the reverse strand, counting down.
GACAGTCTTTGAGCCTCTAGTTGTTACAGATTGAGATCTTTCGGCAGCCGCCAACCCTCCGTCTCAATCTGTAACAGCAAGGTCGACTTTTAGCCTGTAGATGTTACAGATCGAGACATTCCCCCAACCAGGTGCCAAACGTCTCGATCTGTAACAGTTAGACGTTCTCCAGGGCCCTAAACGTTACAGATTTAGACAAATCAGCAGCGCCCAAGCATTCGTCTCGATCTGTAACAGGTAGACCGGTTTTTTGTCCCTAAACGTTACAGATCGAGACAAATAGACACGCGGCGGCGCTGCGACAGCCCATCCCTTACTCCCACTCCTGCTCGTAGATGTTGAGGGACTTTACGTAGCGCCCCTGGGCGCCCATGATGTCGCGGACCAGGCGCAAAAAGAAGCTGATGCACGAGGTGTCGAAGCCGTCCTGCAGGTCCTCCGGATGCACCGCACCCGGCCCATCGACCGCCGTGTCGCTCAGGCGCGCGATGTCATACAGGTAGAGCTGCCCCGCCGTCAGCCAGACATCGTCGACGCAGGCGAGGCGCACCGCAATCGCGCCGTCGCTCCAATGCTCCTTTTGCACGATATGCGGGTCGTAGACATCAAAGCGACGGTCGGTGCGCGTATCCTTCAGCGCAGCCATGCCGTTCGCAGGATCCTTGTCCAAAATGCCAAAGCGCGAGAAATACTGCATGTCGCGTACCTGCTCGAGCCGCTTGAGCGAGACAGGCGAAAGCGATGCCGGCGGCTCGTCAACATACAGCTCGAGCAGCGTCTTGCCATGGCGATAGGGGCGCTCGAAGAGCAGCCAATCGGTAAATGCCATGTTGTAGGCCATGATTTCGTTTTGGGAAGGCTCGGTGCAATAGCTGAGCCACGGGTCGACAATGATCTCAAACTGCTCGCGCGCCGGCTCCAAAAACTGAAACTTCCGCAGCATCCAAAAATGGGCCATGTCGGCAATATCGTTGCCGACGGCTTCAGCCAGATGCGCTCGGTCTAAAACGTGGTCAGTCACGGCATCCTCCTCAAACTGATGAACCTCAATTTGAGCTTACGGGGAGGGTGGGCAGCCACTGTCAGCACGGACAAAATAGGCCTCCGGCTGCAAACCAACTGCTGACCAAACACTTGACGGGATGCTTGACCGAAAATGCGCACCGCAACAAAACCGCAGATAAACATAGACGGCCAACCCGCCCTTTTGAGCCAAGCGCCCCCGGCCACCACAGAAACAGCAGAGCACCACAGCTCAAGAAGACGCCGAATGGACACTCGCGCGTCGACAAACGAACAAATCGGTCGCAAACCCGCAAGGAGTGTCCCCGAATGCCGGCACATAAGGAACGTCCCCAGCATGCCGGCACTTGGGGACGTTCCTTTTGGGCCGGCCGTTGGGGACAGCCCTTGACGATTCAGCTGTGGACAGCCGCCTTACAGCTCCAGCGCGTCGGCGACTTCGGCAGCGCAGGCCAGGGCATCGGCCACGGCGTTTACCACGAGTGAGCTGCCGTTGCGAGCATCACCCGCCACATACACCGGCGCGGCATCCGCGGCGACGCCGTCGACACGAGCCGCAAGGTGCGAGCCCTCGGCAGCCATCACCGGCAGCGGACGACCAGCGGTGGCAACAGGCACGCCAACGGCGTCGAACACACTGTGCTCCGGGCCCGTGAAGCCGCAGGCGATGAGCACCAGCTGCGCCGGTACCTCGTGCTCGGAGCCCGCGATGCGCTCGGGCTTTCCCGCCGACCAGTCCAGATCGACCACGCGCAGACCCGCAGCCGCGCCCTTCTTGTCCAGCAGCACCTCGAGCGTATCCACGCCCCAGGCACGCATCTCGCCACCCATCGCAGCGATAGCCTCCTGCTGGCCGTAGTCGGTCTTCTTAACGTTGGGCCACTGCGGCCAGGGGTTGCTCGCCGCGCGCTTATCGGGCGCAGCCGGCAAGAACTCAAACTGGCGCACGCTGCGCGCACCCTGACGTACCGCGGTGCCCACGCAGTCGTTACCGGTATCGCCGCCGCCAATGACCACGACGTCCAGGCCGCATGCATCGATGACAGGCTCGCCGCCATCGAGCACCGAGGCGGTCGAAGCCGTCAGGTAGTCCACGGCATACACCACGCCCGGGGCATCAATGTTCGCAGCCGAAAGCCCACGCGGAGCACGAGCGCCGGCAGCCACCACGGCGGCGTCAAAGTCGTCGAGCTTGGCGGTAACCTTGGGATCGCTCACGTCAGCACCCAGCTCGAACACAATGCCCAGCTCGCGCATAAGTGCCACGCGACGCTCGACCACGGACTTCTCGAGCTTCATGTTGGGAATGCCGTACATGAGCAGGCCGCCCGGGCGGTCGTCACGCTCAAACACCGTCACGCGGGCACCGCGACGCGCAAGCTCCCATGCTGCCGCCAGACCAGCAGGACCAGAGCCCACCACGGCAACCGTGGGCGCGCCCTCCCCTGCCGGCTCAAAGCGGCGCGGACCGCCGTTGGCCCACTCATGGTCGCTGATCGCACGCTCGTTGTCATGGATCGTCGTGGGTTGGCCATCGACCGAACCCAGGTTGCACGCGGCCTCGCACAACGCCGGGCACACGCGACTCGTAAACTCGGGCATGGGCGAGGTGAGCGACAGGCGCTCGACAGCCTCATCCCAGCGGCCGCGGTACACCAGCTCATTCCACTCGGGAATCAGGTTGTGCAGCGGGCAGCCGCTCGGGCGTGCCTTGCCAAAGCTCGCGCCCATCTGACAAAACGCCACACCACACATCATGCAGCGGCTCGCCTGGGCACGGCGCGCATCGTCGTCGAGCTCCACGTACAGCGGATCGAAATCGCGGCTGCGCTCCTCCACGGGGCGCAGCTCGTGGGTCACGCGATCGATATCAAGAAAAGCACCGGGCTTACCCATGGCACTTACGCCTCCTTCTTGGTCGAAGCAACAGAGCTGGCGGTGGCGGGCGCAGCGCCAGCGACACCACCCGCCACATCAAAGCGAGCGACATCGGCGGCGTCGGCGCGACCGGTCACAATGTCAAACGCCAGCTCCTCTGCCTGCGCATGCGTCTTGCCGGCAGCCTCGGCGGCGGCGACAATCGCCAGCACGCGCTCGTACTCGGTTGGAATGACCTTCACAAAGTGCTTGCTCATCGTCTCAAAGCTGTAGAGCAGCTTAATGCCGCGCGGGCTCTGCGTCGCGTCCACGTGCTCCTGGACGAGCGCACGAATCTGCGCCAGCTCACCGGCCGTCGGGGCTTTAAGCTCAACGCTCTCGTGGTTCACACGGGCATCGAGCGTGCCGTACTGGTCAAAGACGTAAGCCACGCCACCCGTCATGCCGGCGGCGAAGTTCTGCCCGACCTCGCCCAGGATGAGCGCCAGACCTCCCGTCATGTACTCGCAGCCATGGTTGCCGCAGCCCTCGACCACCACCGTGGCACCGGAGTTGCGTACGCCAAAGCGCTGGCCGGCCAGGCCGTTAATGAAGCCGCGGCCACTCGTAGCGCCAAAGAACGCAACGTTGCCCACGATGATGTTCTCGTCGAACTTGTAGGTCGCATGCGGGTTGGGGCGCACCGACACCTCGCCGCCCGAAAGGCCCTTGCCAAAGTAGTCGTTGGCGTCGCCGCACACGTTGAGCGTAATGCCGCGCGGCAGGAAGGCGCCAAAGCTCTGACCGGCCGAACCATCGCAATCGATGGTGATGGAGCCGGCGGGCAGGCCCTCGGGATGCGCCTTGGTCACCGCGTTGCCCAAGATGGTGCCCACGCAGCGGTTGACGTTGGCGATATCGGCGCGGAAGCGAATCGGACGCAGGTGCGCACGGGCATCGGCCGTATAGGGCACAAACAACGTGGAGTCGAGCGTCTTGTCGAGCTCGCTGTCCGCAGCCATCTGGGGCAGGAAGTGACGGCCGTCGGCGCCCGGGATGTGGGCACCGAACTCACAGGTCGCGCTTGCCAGCACGGGCGACAGATCGAGCAGGTTGGCCTTGCGGTTGCCCGGGACCTCGATCTGGCGCAGGCACTCGGGATGGCCGACCATCTCGTCGACGGTGCGGAAGCCCAGGCTCGCCATGACCTCGCGCAGCTGCTCGGCAACAAAGAGCATAAAGTGCTCGACGTGCTCTGGCTTGCCGCGGAAGCCGCGACGCAGGCGGCAGTTTTGCGTAGCGATGCCGGCGGGGCAGGTATCCTGCTGGCAGTCGCGCTGCATGAGGCAGCCCATCGAGATGAGCGGCATGGTCGCAAAGCCAAACTCCTCGGCACCCAGCAGGCAGGCGACGGCAACATCGGTGCCGTCCATGAGCTTGCCGTCGGCCTCGAGCACCACGCGCGAGCGCAGGCCGTTTTGCAGCAGCGTCTGCTGGGCCTCGGCAAGACCGAGCTCCAGCGGCAGACCGGCGTGCCAAATGGAATCGCGAGCAGCGGCACCCGAGCCGCCGTTGTGGCCGCTGATCAAAATCTTGTCGGCGGCACCCTTGGCCACACCGGTGGCGATGGTGCCGACACCGGCCTCGCTGACCAGCTTGACCGACACGCGAGCGCCGGGGTTGGCGTTCTTAAGATCGAAGATAAGCTCCGCCAGGTCCTCGATGGAGTAGATGTCGTGGTGCGGCGGAGGTGAGATCAGGCCGATGCCGGGCGTGGACTGACGGACCTCGGCGATCCAGGGATAGACCTTCTTACCGGGCAGGTGGCCACCCTCGCCGGGCTTGGCGCCCTGGGCCATCTTGATCTGAATCTCGAAGGCACTGCACAGATAGCGGCTCGTCACGCCAAAGCGCGCGCTTGCCACTTGCTTGATGGCGGAGTTCTTGGAGTCACCGTTAGCCAGCGGGGTCTCGCGACGCGGGTCCTCGCCGCCCTCGCCGGAGTTGGAACGGCCATGCAGGCGGTTCATGGCGATGGCCATGCACTCATGTGCTTCCTTGCTGATGGAGCCGTACGACATGGCGCCGGTGTTAAAGCGGCGGACGATGTTGAGCGCGGGCTCGACCTCGTCGAGTGCCACCGGAGTGCGGCCGCTGGCATCAAAGTCCAGCAGGTCGCGCAGGCGCACGGCACGGCCGGTGCGGTGCAGGCGGGCGCTGTACTTCTTAAAGGTGTCGTAGCTGTCCTCGCGGCAGGCGGTCTGCAGCAGGTAGACGGTCTGGGGGTCAATCAGGTGATCCTCGCCACCGAGCGGGCGCCACTTGGTCAGGCCCAGTGTGGGCAGCTGATCGGGAGCAGGGCTCTTAAGGATGACGAGCGCGGCGTCGTAGCGCTCATTTTGCTCGCGCTCGACGTCCTCGATACCCATACCGCCCACACGGCTCACCGTACCGGCAAAGTACGCGTTGACGAACTCCGGCGTAAAGCCCACGGCCTCGAAGATCTGCGCCGAATGGTAGCTCTGCACCGTGGAGATGCCCATCTTTGACATGATGGAGACAATGCCGGCAGTCGCAGCCTTATTGTAGTTGGCGATGCCCTGCTCGGCCGTCACGTCCAGGTCGCCGCGTGCCGCCAGATCGCGGATGCACGCATGTGCGTTGTACGGATAGATGCCGCTCGCGGAGTAGCCCACCAGTGCCGCAAAGTCGTGCGGGGACACGGCGTCGCCGCACTCCACCACGATATCGGCAAAGGTGCGCACGCCAGCGCGGATCAGATGGTTGTGCACGCAGCCCACGGCAAGCAGCGACGGCACGGGCACCTCGCCCGCTTCGGCGCGATCGCTCAACACCACGATGTTCACTCCGTCGCGGACCGCAGCCTCAACGTCCTCTGCGAGCTGTTTGAGTGCAGCCTGCAGCGCGCCCTCGCCGGCATCGCGGCGGTAGACGGCACGGAAGCGACGGGTCTTAAAGCCCACGCGGTCGATGGCGCAGATACGCTCGAACTCCTCCTCGTTGAGCAGCGGACGCTCCAGACGCACCAGCTGGCAGGCCGTGCGGGAGTCCTCGAGCAGGTTGCCGTGGTTGCCCAGGTAGAGCGTGGTCGAGGTGACCATATGCTCGCGTAGGGCGTCGATCGGCGGGTTCGTGACCTGAGCGAACAGCTGATAGAAGTAGTCAAAGAACGAGCGCGTCTTCTTGGACAGGCAGGCCAGCGGCGCGTCGATGCCCATCGAGGCGAGCGGGGCCTTGCCCTGCTGGGCCATGGGGCGCACGACCTCGTCAACATCATCCCAGTGATACCCGAGCTTGGCCATGCGCACGGCGGCGGGCACCTCGGTATCCTCGGCGGGCGTGGGCGCGACGGGCTTGTCGAGCGCGTCGACGGTCAGCGTCTCCTCGGCGATCCAGTCGCGGTAGGGCTTTTCCTTAGCGTAACGGGCGCGCAGCTCATCGTTGTAGATCACGCGACCGCGGGCAAAATCGACCTCGAGCATCTGGCCCGGCCCCAGACAGCCGCTCGTCAGGATGTTCTCGGGGCTCACCTCGATGGTGCCCACCTCGCTTGCCAGCATAAAGCGACCGTCGCGCGTCACATAGTAGCGGGCGGGACGCAGACCGTTGCGGTCGAGGGCAGCACCCAGGGTACGGCCGTCGGTAAAGGCGATGGCGGCCGGGCCGTCCCAGGGCTCCATGAGCATGGACTGGTAGGCGTCGTAGGCGCGGCGCTCCTCGCTCAGGCTGTCGTTGTGGTCCCACGGCTCGGGCAGCAGCATGGACGCGGCACGCGTGAGCGGACGGCCGTTCATGACCAAAAACTCAAGCACATTGTCCAGAATCGCGGAGTCGGAGCCCTCGCGGTTGATGATGGGCATCACGCGCTCAAGATCGTGCTGCAGCACGGGGCTGTACAGGTTGGGTTCGCGGGCGCGAATCCAGTTGACGTTGCCCTTGAGGGTATTGATCTCGCCGTTGTGGATGATAAAGCGGTTGGGATGTGCGCGCTCCCAGCTGGGCGTGGTGTTGGTGGAGTAGCGCGAGTGGACGAGCGCCACGGCCGTTTTGACGGCGGCGTCGTTGAGGTCGATGAAGAAACGGCGCATCTGCGTGGCCACAAGCATGCCCTTGTACACGATGGTGCGCGAGCTCATGGAGCACACATAGAAGATCTTGTCGCGCAGGGCAAACTCGGCGTCGGCCTTCTTTTCGATGGTGCGGCGGCACACGTACAGGCGACGCTCAAAGGCATCGCCGGCGGGCGTGTCGTCCGGACGGCCCAGGAAAGCCTGCAGGATAGTAGGCATGCAGGCGCGGGCCGTCTCGCCCAGGTCGTGCGGGTCGACCGGCACCTCGCGCCAGAAGAGCAGCGGCACGCCGGCTTCGGCGCAGCCCTCCTCAAACACGCGGCGGGCATCCTCTACGCCCTTGTCGTCCTGCGGGAAGAACAGCATGGCCACGCCATAGTCGCCCTCTGCCGGCAGAATCTGGCCGCACTTTTGGGCCTCTTTACGGAAAAAGTGATGCGGAACCTGGAACAGGATGCCGGCGCCGTCGCCGGTGTTCTTCTCGAGTCCCGTACCGCCGCGGTGCTCCAAGTTGACCAGAATGGACAGTGCGTCGTCCAGAATCTGGTGATGGCGCTCGCCGTTGATATCGGCAAGCGCGCCGATGCCACATGCATCGTGGTCGAATTCGGGGCGATAAAGGCCCTGCTGCTGAGCGAAATCTGCCTGCATCGCGATCCTCCCCTAGCTATTAGACAGTCAGTTGACTAGGCATACTAGGTGCATCGCCGGCCCGTTGTGTTTCCCGCCCGTTTCGAAACAATCGCGTAACGCACGCCCTACGAGTGGACACCGCCGACCTCAAGGGCGACAACATAGGCCCCAAGTTCGGCCTGTAAGCTCACCGCTTCAAACATCTCAATCCGTAACAGTAAGACCCAATTTCCATCCCTAGTTGTTACAGATCAAGACATTTCAGCAATCCCCTTTCACCATCCTATTCAAATACAACAATTTTGTTAGTCTTGGTTAACTTTTGAGCCTAAAACGGGTATCCTTTGCGGCGTCAAACAAACGGCACGCAGGAGCTCACCATGCTCAACCATCTCAAACAACACTTTGGCTGCCGACGCACCGGTGGTCACGGAGGCCTAGACATTGCACGGCATATCGGCCCCGGGCTGCTCGTGACCGTCGGCTTTATCGATCCGGGGAACTGGGCCTCCAATATGGCCGCCGGCTCGCAGTTTGGCTACGCGCTGTTGTGGATCGTCACGCTGTCCACGATCATGCTCATCGTGCTGCAGCACAACGCGGCGCACTTGGGCATCGCCACGGGCGTCTGCCTTGCCGAGGCCACGACCCGCTTTCTCCCCCGCTTCGTTGGGCGCACGGTGCTCGCCAGTGCCTACCTCGCGACCATCGCCACCGCCATGGCCGAGATCCTGGGCGGCGCGATTGCGCTCCAGATGCTCTTTGGACTGCCCGTGCGCGCCGGCTGCGTCATCGTGGCGGCAGTATCGATGGCGATGCTCATGACGAACTCCTACAAGCGTGCCGAACGCTGGATCATCGCCTTCGTAGGCGTGGTAGGACTCTCGTTTTTGGCTGAGCTTACGCTGGTCAAGGTCGACTGGCCGCAGGCCGCCGCAAGCTGGATCACACCCAGTATGCCCACCGGCTCGGCCGCGATTATCGTAAGCGTCCTAGGCGCGGTCGTTATGCCTCACAACCTCTTCCTGCACTCCGAGGTCATCCAATCCATGCACTTCGAAGGCCAAGGCGAGCAGATTATCGAGGAACGTCTGCGCTACGAGCTCTTCGACACGCTCTTTTCGATGGGCGTGGGCTGGGCGATCAACTCGGCCATGGTCATCCTGGCCGCAACGACCTTCTTTGCGCACGGCATTGTCGTAGACGACCTCGCCGTCGCAGCGGACACGCTCTCCCCCATCTTGGGCCCGGCGAGCTCGACTATCTTTGCGGTGGCACTGCTGTTTGCGGGCATATCGAGTAGTGTGACGGCGGGCATGGCGGCGGGCACCATTTCGGCGGGCATGTTCGACGAGGAATACGACATCCACGACCGACATTCCTCGATCGGGGTAGCGGCCTGTTTCGCCGGCGCAGTGGCGGCGTGTCTGGTCGTCCCAAATCCTTTTGAAGGTCTCATCTGGAGTCAGGCACTGCTGTCGCTCCAGCTGCCGATTACGGTCTTTGTGCTCATACGGCTCACCAGCTCAGCCCGCGTCATGGGCAAATACGCCAACTCGCGCCCGCTCAACGCGCTGCTCGTAGGGATCGGCGTCATCGTGACGATTCTCGACATCGTGCTGCTAACGGGGATGTAATTGGGATGGCGTGGCCGTCCAGATATAACGTCTCAATCTGTAACACGTAAGGCCGTTTTAAACCGTCAGATAAATCAAAAGGGTCCCAGCCGGAATATCCAGCCGGGACCCTTGGACAGAGCTCTGTATGGCTAATCGCCGTGTGTCTACGAGTTACTCCTCGACGAGCTCAAACTGATCGGGACCGACGCCGCAGACCGGGCACACGTAGTCCTCGGGCAGCTCGGGCGTGTCGACCTCAACCTCGTAGCCGCAAACGGTGCACACAAACTTATACGTCTTCTTCTCCTCAGCCATGATGTTCTCCTCTCGAACGTGACTGCTGGTGTACTTGCTTATTAGTATATATTCTCAATAATATAATGCAAGTATTTTTAGAACATTTCTAGCCTTGATACGACGAGGCTTTGGGCGGCGTCTTGCCCTTCAAGACCTTGTGATAGTAGTCATAGGTCAGCGGGGTCTCGCCGCTCAAGCGCTCGGCATCCTCGACCTCGCCAATAAACAGCAGATGCGTGCCCACATCCACGGTATCAATCAGACGGCAGCTAAACAGCGCCGCCGCGTGCTCGGGCACATAGGGCATGCCCAGCGCGGTCTCGTGGGTCTCGTACTTGGCAAACTTGTCGTAATCGCTGCTGGTGCGGAAGCCAAAATTGCCGATATAGAGCATGTCGGCGGTCTGGTCAATCACGGCCAGCGCAAAGGCCTTAGCCGATGCGATTACGCCGGACGTGACATTTTCCTTGTTCACGGCAACCGAAATACGCGGCGGCATGGACGTCACCTGCACCGCAGTGTTGATGACGCAGCCGGCGCGCAACCCGTCTGCCGCAGCGCTCACCACGTACAGACCGCTCGGCATGGTAAAGAACGCAGTTTTGTCCATAACGATCACTCCCCTAGCTCGGGTTGGAACCTCATGAATGTATGTACCCACAAAAAAGGCGGCACCCATAACGGACGCCGCCTTTAAGACATATGTGTCAGAACAGTAAGAAAGATGAGACGCCCGCAGTTGCGGTGAAATAGGGACTGAATAGCCCCTCAAACAGGCAAAACAGTCCGTATTCCACCGCAACTTATACAGAGTGCCTAGCGGTTGCGTTCCTTAAGGGCGCGGTCGATCTCGCGTTGGACATCACGCTTGGCCATGTCCTCGCGCTTGTCGTAGAGCTTCTTGCCGCGACCCAGACCCAGCAGCAGCTTTACGCGGCCGTCGGTATTAAAGTAGAGCTCCAACGGAACCAGCGCATAACCACGGTTGCGAAGTTTGCCGTCAAGAAAGTCGATCTCCTTGCGGTGCAGCAGCAGACGACGCCGACGGTCGGGATCGCGATTCCACACGCCACCATGGCTATAAGGGTGGATATGCAGTCCGACGAGCCAGCACTCGCCGCCACGAATCAGCGCAAAAGTGTCAGTGATCTGACAGGCGCGCTCGCGAATCGACTTGACCTCGGTGCCGCTCAGCTCAATACCGCATTCGAACGTCTCATCGATAAAGTACTCGTGATGCGCCGAGCGATTCTTGGAAATGAGCTTGCGCTCGCGCTTACTGGGCATCGCCGGCCTCCTTGGCGCCATCGGCGTTTGAGCCCGCAGCCTCGCGCTTTGCCTTGCGCTCGGCATTGAGCTCGGCGTCGCTCTCGCGCACCAGTTTGATAATCGCCGCGCAGGCTTCCTCGCCCACCAAGTCGCGAGCACGCACCGTCAGGCGCGTCGCCTCCTGCTTGTCGCCGTCGCTTGCAGCATCGGTCGCGCACATAATCAGGCAGATGGCAATCTCGGCCGAAGGCGAGGTCGGCACGCCTTGCAACGCCAGCTCGCCCATCACGTGCTCGTCGCTCTCCTCGGCGGCATCCGGATAGGTAGTATGGATCTTGTTGAGCAGGCGCGTCGTATGCGCATCGTTGGGCGCCAGGCGCAGCGCCAGACGCGCGCAGCCCACGGCAGCCGAAACGTTCTCGGTCTCGGGCTCCAAGAAGTACTGACCTAGATTGGCGTAAGCGCGGGCGGCGCACTTGCCATCGCTTGCACGCTCCAGCACCGAGAACGAGAGCGATGCCCATTCCTGCTTGTCCTCGAGTGCGCGGAACAGCTCGGCCAAATCCAAGCGATAGTTGCAGTTCATGGGGTCCCAACGCACAGCCTGCATCAGGGCATTACGAGCGCTCACATAATCCTGCTGGCGAATGTAGGCAAACGCCATGTCAGAGTACAGGCGGTCAAACGGCACCTCGACCTGCACGAGCTCGCGTGGATCCTTCTCCACGCGGCGATAGGCCAAGCGCTCAAACTTGCTATCGAAGCTAAAGTATTGACGCTTCTCCTCCGTCTTGCACTCGGCGTCGATATACTCCTCGGCGAGCTCCACCAGACGCTCCAGCAGCGGCGTCGCCGTAGCCAGGTCGCCCTGCGCCAGATAGTTCTCGGCATACGTGATGTCTTGCAAGCTGATGGGCAGATCCATGGCTACTCCTCGATCTGAGCGAAACACGGCAGGCGCCGTATATACGGTCAATACACAAAACCCGGGTCTCTTACGAGGCCCGGGCGTTCAATTTTGGTAGCCCGTACCAGATTCGAACTGGTGATCTCCGCCTTGAGAGGGCGGCGTCCTAAACCGCTAGACGAACGGGCCATATGTAGCAAATGCAATGGCTGGGATGGAGGGAGTCGAACCCCCATTGACGGAACCAGAATCCGCTGTCCTGCCATTAGACGACATCCCAATGACTGCATCGCTGCGCTCGGCTGTGCCTTTGCGCAAGAAAGAAATATACGGGAAGTCTCGCCGTGACGCAAGCCCCAATTTTGACTTTTTTGAAATTCAGTCAAATTGGCCTAATTTAGTCCAACCCGTGAAGGACCTGTGAAGCCAACCGCTGTACGCGAAGGGCAAAACGCCGCGAGCGGTAGCCGTCAACCGTTGGCAGATTCTACCGTGAAAACGATAGCACCAGGCAACACAATCGAAGTATCAATGATCGCGTAGATATCGAGGCGCCATGGACGAAGAGCTTGATTACCTATGGGAGACCCTGGGCCTCGAGATCACTGCCGACCTTTGGCCCGAACGGGACAAAATCCATCCCACACTGCGCCCCGCCATCACGGTGATGCAGGCAAAATACCGCCGTGCATCCTTTTTGATCATGCGAGTGTCATGGCACGCGGGACTCCCCGACCTTAAGCGAATCCAGGCAAGCCTCGTCGAGCTGTCCGGTATGCCGACCGTCATATCCGAGGCGCACCTGGAGCAGCGCCAGCGCGAGCGGCTGCAACAGCAGCGGATTCCCTTTATCTGCCCCGGCGTTCAGGCATATCTGCCCTTTATGGACGAGGAGTACTGGAGCGGCAAGCCCAACAAGCACGTAAAGGTCTACGATCCGCACGAATGGGCACAGCTTGAGGATTAGCGCATATGCCCGCCAGCCGGGATAGTGCGCATGCCCGCCAACCGGAAAGCTCATCCCGGAATTTACGTCCAGAACGGGACGCGCTTTCCCCTAGAGGCCCCAAACGGAAACCGTATCCCAGATTTCGCGCTCAAACTGGGATACGGTTTCCGCTAGCCCCTTCAACCGGAAACTGCGTCCCGGAATCCGAGCTCAAAACGGGACGCACTTTCCGCAGCCACTACAGCAGCACCTCGGTCCAGGCCGCTTCCTTAAACCCAGGAATCGCAAAGTCGTCGCCCACCAGCAGCGGACGCTTGACCAGCATGCCGTCGGTCGCCAGCAGCTCGTAGCACTCCCGATCCGTCATGCCCGCATCCAGACGCGCCTTCAGGCCCAGCTCTCGATATTTCATGCCCGACGAATTAAAGAAGCGCCGCACCGGCAGCCCCGAACGAGCAATCCAGGTCGCAAGCTCATCAGCCGTGGGATTGTCCAAAACGATATCGCGATCGATATACTCTACCCCATGTTCGTCCAGCCATGCCTTGGCCTTCTTGCAGGTCGAGCACTTGGGATATTCAACAAACAATACCGCCATGGGATTTCCTTTCTTAGAGAAAACAGGTGTCTGGAAAACTGCACATCGACGACCACTCGCGATTGCAGCCGTTATTGTAGTCAATGTCGAAGCATAGGCAGTCGCGATGTCTCGTCTTAAGGCTAGCGCCTCGCATGGGCGCCGATCGGCCGAGTCGCATGGCGCACCAACGCCGCTGCCAGCAATACCAACAGCATGGCGGTGACATAGCCCGCAGCATCGAATCCTAAATCGATAACGTCGAAATGCCTGCCGGGAACAAAGATCTTATGCACCTGGTCGCCAACGGAGCAGGCAGCGCAAAAGAGAAACACAGGCACGCAACGGGAACACACACTCCATGGACGCCTGGAAAAGCAGACCACGATCACCGAGGCGAACAATCCGACGAAGAAAAACTCTACGGTATGGGCGACGCGACGGACGTTTGCGCCTACCCACATGCGAATGGAAGCAAGTCGACCAGACCGGACATTCGAGGCAGCCGAATCGGCGCCTCCGGTCATTCCGTTCTCCGTCTGGGCTTCACCCGTGGCATCGGCAGCCTGAACGCCCGTAGCCTGACCCTCCACCACACGCGCGGTGGACTCGCTCAGCAACGACGTCTGCACCGCGTTTTGCTCCGTCAGCACCCAGATGCCCGCCAGCGTTGCAGCGAACAGAACGATCGCGGTCCATCCGATTATTTGTTTTACGCGAGCCAAGGGCCAACCTCCTTTTTTGAATATCAGCGAGTGTAGCCACAAATGGCATCGTCACCGTATCAAAATTTGAATCGCAACAGGAAGCGACAAAGCGACGCAAACCCCTACCCCGCCTCGCGCATCCAGCGATCGAACGTCCCCACGCACACGCCCAGGCATTTTGCTGCCTGGCTGCGGGTAATATCGCCTGCCTCATAGCTATCGCGCACCAGCTCAAACTGAGGAGGGCACGGCTTGCGAGGTCGACCGAAACGGACCCCTCGCGCCCGCGCCGCTGCAATTCCCTCCGCCTGGCGCCGATGGATATTCTCACGCTCCACCTGCGCCACGTAGCTCAGCAGTTGCAGCACAATATCGGCAATCAGGGTGTTGGTCACATCCGGCGCGCCGCTGGCCCTGACGCGCGTGTCAAGCAATGGCATATCCAACACCACAATGGCAACCCCGAGCTCCTTGGTAATGCGTCGCCATTCCTCAAGAATCTCGGAGTAATTACGACCAAGTCGGTCGATAGAAAGCACCACCAGCACGTCCCCGTCTCCCAGGACGTGTAGCAGCTCGCGATAACGCGGTCGATCGAAGTCCTTGCCGCTCGCATGGTCGGCATAAATATTCGCCGAGCCCACGCCATAGGCGCCCAGCGCATCCAGCTGCCGATTAAGGTTCTGATCGCGCGAGCTCACCCGCGCATAACCGTACACCGTCGCCATCTCATCCCCGCTTTCTTGTAAACCTGCCAAAAAGGGACAGGTTTATTTTGGTAGGTTTTACCTCTCAAATAGCAGGTAAGCGGGCGGCCGAGCAGACGGCAAGGTAGTCACGATTCAAATGCGAAGGGCGGTCCCGAAAGGCCGCCCTCAGCTCCCCCGCCATGAGTCGGGATTTGGCTAATGGATAAGCTTAAAGTCCAAGTGCCCACGCGTGGTATTGACGCGCGAGACCTCGACAATCACGCGCTGCCCCAGCTCGTAACGGGTACCCGTGTCGGCGCCCGTCAGCGTAAGCGCGTCCTCGTCGAACTCGAACCACTCGTTGCCCAGGCTCTTGATCGAAACCAAGCCTTCGACCTGCGTCAGGTCCAAGCGCACAAAGAGGCCCATGCTGCTAACCCACGAGACGGTTCCGGCATAGCGCTCGCCCAGACGGTCCTCATAGTACTGGGCAATCTTGATCTTTTGCGTCGCATGGCTGGCGGCATCTGCCGCGCGCTCGGCATCGCTGCATGCGCGGCAGATCTGCGGCAGAATGCGCGGCAGCGACTCACGCCCCTTGCCGATCAGCCGCGACGTACGGACCAAGGCGTCCTTGCCGCCGAGCTGCTCATAGGCCAACTGCAGCTTGAGTACGCGGTGCACCACCAGATCGGGGTAGCGACGGATGGGACTCGTAAAGTGACAGTAGCACGGCGCGGCGAGCGCAAAGTGCCCCTCGTTGCGCGGCTTGTACAGCGCGCGCTGCATGCTGCGCAGAAGCAGCGTGTTAACGAGCGGTGCGTTGGCCGTACCGGCGGCAGCATCGACTGCAGCCTGCAGTTCATCGGGGCTCCCCAGGGCAATACCGGCAGCACGGCGATCGTCGATGATGCCTAGCTGCGCCAGCGCAACGGCGGCACCGTGCAGGCTATCGGGGCTCGGATCCTCATGCACGCGATAGCAGGCCTCGATATCACGGTCTGCCAGCCACTCTGCAACGCACTCGTTGGCGAGCAGCATGGCTTCCTCGATAAGCGACGTGGCACACGAACGCTCACGCGCCACAATCTGCACGGGTACTCCGTCCTCATCCAACAGAGCACGAATCTCGGCCGTGTCAAAATCGACTGAGCCGCGGGCGCGACGGATACGACGGCGAAGTTCGGCGAGTTCGTTGGCGGCGACGAGGAAATCGCCGAGGTCGACGTTGTAGCCGCGAGCGGTCTCCTCGCACGCAAGACCGCGCTCAAGCGCTTCCTCGCGCGAGGTCTCGGCAGCCGCAACATCCTCGGCCGCACCCTCCAGCACCGAACACTCAACCGCGCCGGCACGCACCAGCAGCGCCTCGGCTCCGTCATAGTCCATACGCACACGCGAGCGAATCACGCTGGAGTACGGATCGTAATGCCGCACGCGACCCTGCGCATCGAGCTCGATATCGACGGTAAACGCAAGACGGTCCTCGTCAGGGCGAAGCGAGCACAGGTCACAGGACAGGCGTTCGGGCAGCATGGGAAGCACGCGATCGGCCAGATACACCGAAGTCGTGCGATGGCGAGCCTCAAGATCGATATGCCCGTCCCAAGCCACATAGTGTGAAACGTCGGCGATATGCACGCCCAGCTTGTAGCCACCCTCGGGCGTTCGCTCCAGCGAAATGGCGTCGTCAAAGTCGCGCGCGTCGACCGGGTCGATCGTGATGACAAAGCGGTCGCGCAGATCGCGGCGGAGCGGGTCCTTAAGCGCCGCGGACACATCGAGCGAAAGCCCCTCGGCCTCGTCCAGCGCGGCCTCGGGATAGCCATCGGTATAGCCGTAACGCGCCATCACATATTGAACGCCCAAATCGGGCGCGTCATCTCCGCCAATGCGGCGCTCGATCGTCACGGTGCCCGATTCCAGGCGCGTCGGGTAGGTCAAAATGCGCGCGACAACGACATCGCCCGGGCGGACGCCCAGGCGATCCGCCGAGGTATCCTCGGGCAGAATGAAGAAGTCGGCCTTCAGGCGCGAATCGAGCGGCTCGATCACACCGAGCGGACCGGCGGTCTGGTACGTGCCCACCACGCTTATAGCTGCGCGCTCAACCACGCCCTCGATCACGGCGCGACGCTCGCCATGCGGGCTGTTCTTAATGCTCACGGCAACGGTATCGCCGTCCATGATCTCACGCTTGCCGCGACCCATGACCTTGTAGTCGCCATTCTCGGTTATGACATAGGCACTGTGCTCATGGAGCTGCACGCGCCCGGTCAGGCTCGGACGGCGTTCGCTGCGCACCGGCCCGCGCTTATTGCGAGCTTCACGCTTATGCTTGTTATTGCGCCCCATGGCGCCTCCTAACTATCGATTGCGAACTCCAAAGAGTCTACCCAAATGATTCGCTTTCCTGCCGTCCCCTAGGAATCAAAAAACGGGCCGCCCCATAAGAGACGACCCGTTGGAAGGGATGAATTCCAGGCATGCCTACACGCGCAGGTAGCGGCGCATGGCGATGGCAGAACCAAAGAGACCGATAATCACGCCGACCAGAATCAGCGCAGCATAGGTCACCAGGTAGTACTGCATCGGCAGGGCAAACGACATCCAGCCGATGCTCTCCTGCAGACGCGGAATCATCAGATTGCGCAGCAGCTCCAGAACGCCGATGGAAAGCAGCGAGCCCAAAATGGCCTGCAGTACACCCTCGGTGATAAACGGGCCGCGAATGAAGCCGTTGCTGGCGCCGACCAGACGCATAATCGCAATCTCACGACGACGCGCCGTGATGGACAGGCGAATCGTGTTGTTGATGAAGATGAATGCGATAAAGGTCAGAAGGCCAACGAGCACCACGGCGGCGATGCGGATATAGTTGGTCACCTGGAACAGGCGGCTCACTTCCTCTTGGCCGTACAGCACGCTCGCGTTGACGTCGCCGTCATCCGCGATCTTCTGGAAATCGGCATCCTTCTTGAGCTTCTCTGCTGTGCTCTCGACCTTGGACGGATCGTCCATCTCAATTGCAAACGAAGCCGGCAGCGGGTTCTGGCCATCGAGTGCGCTCATGGTGGCGTCGGCGTTGCCCGACATCTTGCTCGTATACTCGGCCAGCGCGTCGTCCTTGTCCTTATAGGTCACGGACTTGACGTTATTCCACGTCTTAAGCTCGGCCTCAAAAGCCTGAACATCGGCCTGATCGGCGTCATCGCTAATGAACGCGTTGATGACAACCTGATCCTCGACGGTGCCGATCACGGAGTTCAGCATCGCGGAGCCCATGATGAACAGGCCGATGATAAACAGCGAAAGGAAGATCGTGATGACGGCGCCGAGCGAGGTAGTCCAGTTACGGAAGAAGTGGCTGATTGCCTCTTTGAAGGAGTAGCCCACGTTAGTTGGTGCCATAGTTGCCGTAACCTCCCCTCTCCTGGTCGCGAATAACGTGGCCGCCCTCGAGGGCGATCACGCGACGGTGCATGCTATCGACCATCTCGCGGTCGTGCGTGGCGACGATCACGGTGGTGCCGGTGCGGTTAATACGCTCGAGCAACTTCATGATGCCCAGCGAGATCGCCGGGTCGAGGTTGCCCGTCGGCTCGTCGCAGATCAGCAGCGGCGGACGGTTGACCATAGCGCGGGCGACGGCAACGCGCTGCTGCTCGCCACCGGAAAGCTGGTCGGGCAGCGAGTCCATCTGATCGGCCAGACCGACCAGACGCAGCACCTCGGGCACCTGGCTGCGAATGACGCCCTTGGGCTTGCCGATGCACTGCAGGGCAAACGCCACGTTTTCGTAGGCGGTCTTTTGCGGCAAAAGCTTAAAGTCCTGGAACACGGCGCCAATCTGGCGGCGCAGGAACGGAACCTTGCGGTTCTTGATCTTCATGAGGTCCTGACCGGCAACAAGGATGCGGCCGCTCGTCGGCTTAACGTCGCGGTTGAGCGTCGACAGCAGCGTGGTCTTGCCCGAACCGGAGTGACCGACCAGGAAGACGAACTCGCCCGGATAGATCTCGATGTTGATGTCGTCGAGTGCGGGCTTGTTGGGCTGTGCCGGATAGATCTTGGTGACATGCTCCATAAGGATGACGGGCTCGACACCGGCCTGCTTGGCCATCTTCTTGCGGCTGGCCTGCGGATCGATGGGCGCGAACACCGACGTAAAATCGGGGTTGTTGAGCGCGTTATCGAGGCTTGCGACCTCGGCCGCCTGATCGCTCTCGACCACCGGGGCAGCAGGCTGCGTGGGGTCGGGAATAGCGGCAAAGAGACCGGACTGCGCAGGCTGAGGAGCCGGCGTCGCAGGGGCCAAGGGGTCGGGAATGCCGACCATGGTAGGCTGCGGCGTGGCGGCGCCAGCCTGAGGTTGCTCCACGCGAGCGGTCACGGCCTGAACGGGCTCAAAGCCCGCCGTGCCGGAAAGCGCGACATCGCTGGTGGGATTGTAGGCAAAGGGATCGGATGCCGGCTGTGCCTGATCTGCCGGCTGAGCGGGGGCCTGAGCAACAGGCTGGCCCTCTGAATCCGGAGTGGCGAAACGACTGCCCTGGACGCCTGCCTGCGTCTTGGGGGCATCATCGCCCGCACCGGAGGTACGGAAGTGGTTACCCACTGGTGCTCCTTATCGTCGTGCGTTTAAACTACATGAGCGCTTAGTATTTTAGCAGCATTAGCTTTGCTGCACATAAGAAGCATGGCCGTGTTTGGATCCCTCCGGCCGGACACAGGGTTACTTTCCAAATCGTCCTCGGACATGTCGGAGCCCCCGCTGCGCACTACGTGCGGCGGGGGCTCCTCTGTCCTGCGGAAAGATTTGGAAAGTGACCCCGTGTCCGGCCTGCGGTAACTAAGGGGTCGCCGCGTTTTACTTGGTTGCAGCAGCGCTATGCTTGGGGGCTGAATTGCACTTGGCTGGGATGGGCCCTTATCCCAATAGAAATCCTGCTTGATACGACCTCTTTAGAAGTTGCGGTGAAATAGGGACTGATGGAGCCTTTAAGCTGGCAAAACAGTCCTTATTTCACCGCAACTGAAACAGGGGCGCTCTCCAAGAGAGCGCCCCTGCCGGGTTTCCATAGTACTGGCGAAACAGTTTTATAGTTCTGGCGAAGCAGTCCTTGAGATCCGCCTTGCCTTATGCCAAGAACTCCTTGGTGGTCGCCACGATGTTGGCGGCGTCCAGGCCGTACTTGTGCAGGAGCTCGGCACCCGGGCCGGACTCGCCGAAGGTGTCGTTGACACCGATCTTCTTGAGCGGCGTCGGGCACTGCTCGCACAGGACGTCGGCAACGGCGCTGCCCAGGCCACCGATCACGGAGTGCTCCTCGACGGTCACGACGTGGCCGGTCTTGGTGGCGCTCTTGACGATCAGGTCGGCGTCGATGGGCTTGATGGTGTGCATGTTGATGACCTCGGCATCGATGCCCTCGGCAGCAAGCTGCTCAGCAGCCTCGAGCGCCTCGCCGACCATCAGGCCGCAGGCGATGATGGTGACGTCGGTGCCCTCGCGCATGACGATGCCCTTGCCCACCTCGAACTTGTAGGTCTCGGGGTCGTTGATAACCGGCGAGGCCAGACGGGCGAAGCGCATGTACACGGGGCCGTCGCACTCGTAGGCGGCGCGCGTCACGGCACGGGCCTCGATGTCGTCGGCGGGAACGATCACGGTCATGCCGGGGATGACGCGCATGAGGGCGATATCCTCGCAGCACTGGTGCGTGGCGCCATCCTCGCCCACCGAGATACCGGCGTGCGTGGCACCGATCTTAACGTTAAGGTGCGGATAGCCGATGGAGTTGCGGACCTGCTCAAAGGCGCGGCCGGCGGCAAACATGGCAAAGCTGCTCGCGAAGGCGACGCGGCCGGTGGTTGCGATACCGGCGGCAACACCCATCAGGTTGCTCTCGGCGATGCCCACATCGAAGAAGCGGTCGGGGCAGGCGGCCTTAAACTTGCCGGTCTGCGTGGCGGCGGCCAGGTCGGCGTCGAGGACCACAAAGTCATCGTGCTCGTTGGCGAGCTCGACGAGGGCCTCGCCGTAGCTTACGCGCGTGGCGATTTTCTTGACGTCTGCCATCCTAGAGCTCCTCTCCGGCGGCCGTGAGCTCTGCCATGGCCTGCTCAAACTGTTCATCGTTGGGGGCCTTACCGTGCCAACCCACCTGGTTCTCCATAAAGGAGACGCCCTTGCCCTTCGTGGTCTCAGCGATAATGGCGGTCGGCTGACCCTTGGTGGCGCGGGCCTCGGCAAAGGCGGCGCGGATCTGGTCGAAGTCGTTGCCGTCGGCGAGCTCCACCACATGGAACTTGAAGGCGCGGAACTTGTCGGCGAGCGGCATGGGGTCGTTGACCTCCTCGACGGGGCCATCGATCTGCAGGCCGTTATGGTCGACGATCACGCAGAGGTTGTCGAGCTGCTGGTTGCCGGCAAACATGGCGGCCTCCCAGACCTGGCCCTCCTCGCTCTCGCCATCGCCCAGCAGGGCGTACGTGCGGTAAGTATCGCCCCAGTGCTTGGCGGCAACCGCCATGCCCACGGCGGCGGAGATGCCCTGGCCCAGCGAGCCGGTGGACATATCGACGCCCGGAGTGTCGTTCATGTTGGGATGGCCCTGCAGGTGACTGCCGATGTGGCGCAGCGTCTCGAGATCCTCCTTGGGGAAGAATCCGCGCTCGGCGAGCACGGCGTACAGACCAGGCGCGCAGTGACCCTTGGAAAGCACGAAGCGATCGCGGTCGGCCTTGCGGGGGTCGGCAGGGTCGACGTTCATTTCCTCAAAGTACAGATAGGTCATGATGTCGGCAGCGCCGAGCGAACCGCCCGGATGGCCGGACTTGGCAGCGTGCACGCCGATGACGATGCCCTTCCTTACCTCGTTGGCAACCTTTTTGAGCTCTTCGTCGCTCATTGTGCCTTCCTTTCATCCTCATTAGACAAAATGCGCACGGCACCGAAGGTAATCCCAACACAGCCGCAATGCACGTACGTCATTCATTATGCTGGAAACTGATGGCTTTACCAGAGTTTTTATCATTATTTGAACAATTTAGCAGGCAGAACCGCTGATGAAACGGTTTATCAATGTGAACGTCTTTTGGATGGAACGCGATCGACCCTACGCGCTAATGTCCTTGAATCCCTCGCCGAAGGCTTCCGTAACGTCAGCGACCGTCACGATGGCGTGAGGATCGCGCTCGCGCACGATCGTCTTGAGGGTATTGAGCTCTCGACGGCTCACGATGACCATAATCACCGGCTTCTCGGCACCCGAATACATGCCAGTCGCCTTAAACTTGGTACAACCACGACCCAGGCCATACATGATATCGGCAGCGATATCAGGGAACTTGTCCGAGATGATGAGTACCATACGGCGCTTGTTGCCACCATCGACCACGGCATCGATCACATAGCCGCTAATGACCATCGAAAGGCCTGCATATAGTGCGTTTTCGATTGAAAAGACCGGAGCCGACAGCACGCATACGGCAACATCGATCGCCATGACGGTCGAGCCCACCGGCAGCGAGGTGTTACGCGAGATGATTTGGCCAATCGTGTCCGAGCCGCCGGTGTTGGCGCCGGCGCGCAACACCATGCCGTAACCGATGCCCGTAATAATGCCGCCCCACATAGCGGGAAGCATCAGGTCCGCATCCGCCAGAGGCGCTACAAACGGGGCGAACAGATCGGTAAAGAAGCCCAGCAGCACAAAGCCCGTCGCGGTCTGCACCACGTAGAACATGCCACCTTCGCGCATAACGACCAGCAACAGCAAGGCGTTCATCACGATCGTCTGAATACCGACGGGAAGCGATAGGCCGCGCGATGCACCGACCGCCTGGATAATGGTGGCAAGGCCCGTAACGCCACCGGCAGCAAGGCCGTTGGGAATCAAAAACAGGTCGGTCGCAATAGCGGCCAGAGCGCACCCCAACATAATCTGGGGCAGGTCGTGAAAAAAGTTCATCGAAAGAATGCGCTTGATGTCCAGACGATATGCCATGCTGCCTCCCTCAAAAAAGCGCACCCCATCGGATGCGCTTTGAACTTCTTCTTGTATTCGATTCTACCGATTCGCCGGACAAAAACCACCCCTGCGCAGGGTTTGCTCTGGATACAAAACCACACTGCTCGGAGGGTTTTAATCCATTTCCACATAAACCGGGCGGTTTAAGCAGACGGGGTCTCCGCGTCAGCGTTGCCGGTGGCCCAGCGATGGTAGCCAATAACAAACGGGTCCAGGTCGCCATCGTCAAGAACGGCCTCGACATTGCTGGTCTCCACGCCCGTGCGTAGGTCCTTGACCATCTGGTACGGGTAGAGCACGTAGCTGCGAATCTGGTTGCCAAAACCAATCGTGGTCTTGGGTCCGCGAATCTCATCCAGGGCCTCGGCGCGCTTCTCGAGCTCAATCTCGTACAGACGAGCCTTGAGGATCTGCATGCACGCGGCCTTGTTCTGGATCTGGCTGCGCTCGTTTTGGCAGGTGACCACAATGCCGCTGGGGAAATGCGTCACGCGCACGGCGGAGTCGGTGGTGTTGACGCCCTGACCGCCCGGGCCGCTCGCGTGGTACACGTCCACGCGGATGTCATCGGGACTGATTTCGATGTCGATATCATCGGGTAGCACGGGAATGACCTCGACACCGGCAAACGTGGTCTGGCGGCGCTTCTTGTCGTCGGTGGGGCTAATGCGAACCAAGCGGTGGACGCCGGCCTCGGCGCGCAGCATGCCAAATGCGTCCTTGCCCTCGACGGTAAAGGTCGCGCGGTCGATGCCGATGACCTCGGCCGCGGGACAGTCGTTGATGGTGACCTTCCAGCCGCGACGCTGGCAGTACTTCATGTACATCTTAAAGAGCATGAAGGTCCAGTCCTGGGCCTCCAGACCACCCTGTCCGGGCTTGATGGTCACAATGGCATCGCCGTGATCGAACTCACCGGTAAACCAGCTCGAAAGCTCAAGCTCATCGATGGCACGGGCCAGGCGCTCAGCCGTGGCTGTAGCCTCCTCGCGAAGGGCGACGGCGTCGGGGTCATCCCCCATCTCCTCGGCAAGCTCCAGCGCGGCGCGGGCATCGGAAAGCTCGCCGCGCGCGGTGTCCACGGCAGCGATATCTTCCTTGGTACGCGCGATCTCCTCCATGGTGGCACGGGCGGCGTCGGCGTCATCCCAAAAGCCAGGGGCAACACTTTTGGCCTCGAGCTCGGTCACACGGGTACGCTTCTCGTCCAGGTGGAGATACGACTCGACCTCGCCGAGCCGGTCCGCGAACGCGTCCAGCTCGGCGGGCGTTATCTCTAAAGCCTCAGCCATTAACGATTCCTGCCGTGGCAGTACTTAAACTTCTTGCCGCTACCGCAGGGGCACGGGTCGTTGCGGCCCACGTTGACGTACGGATCGTCGCTCTCGGACTTGCGATAAGTGGTCACCTTGCCACCGTTGTTGACGGCAGCCGGTCCGCCTTGGACAGCCGTGCGGGCCTGCACCTGCGCCTGCTTGCGCAGCACCGAGTCGCCGTTATCACCATCGACCTCGGCAGGACCGGAGAAGCGCGCGCCCTCGAGCGCGGGCTCCTCCTTGTGCTCCACGGCACGCGGGGCAGCCTTGATCTCGATGCGCAGAACCGTGCGCAGGTAATCCTCATACATGGTATCGACGAGTATCTGGAACGCGCCGTAGGCCTCGGTCTTGTACTCAACCAGCGGGTCGCGCTGGCCAAAGCCGCGCAGGCCGATGCCGGTCTTAAGGTAGTCCATCTCCTGCAGGTAGTTCATCCAGCGGGTATCGATGACGCGCAGCATGACCTGGGTGTTGAGCTCGCGCATCAGGTCCTCGCCCAAGCGCTCGGCCTTCATGTTGTAACACTTCTCTACGTAAGCCAGGACATCGGCAGCCAGGGCCTCATAATCCTCGTCGGGGAACTTCGGCGTGTCGATGTGGCCGGTGAGCTCCACAACCCACTTGCGCAGGCCCTCCAGGTCGCGCTCGCCATCGTGACTGTCCTTAGTGCAGAACTCCTGCACGCAGCGGTACACGGTATCGTGCATGACCTCGGTGATGTGGTCGGTCAGGTCCTTGCCGTCCAGAATCTTATTGCGCTCGGCGTAGATGACCTGACGCTGCTTGTTCATGACGTCGTCGTACTCAAGGACGCTCTTGCGCATGGAGAAGTTGATGCTCTCGACCTTGTGCTGGGCGCTCTCGACGGCCTTGGAGATGATCTTGTGCTGGATGGGCATATCGTCGCCCATGTCGGCCGTGACCATCATCTTGGAGACGCGGTCCATCTTGTCGCCACCGAACAGGCGCATGAGGTCGTCCTCGAGCGACAGGTAGAACTGGGTCTCGCCCGGATCGCCCTGACGGCCGGAGCGGCCGCGCAGCTGGTTGTCGATACGACGGGACTCATGGCGCTCGGTGCCGATAACGGTCAGGCCGCCGGCGGCAAGCACGCGCTCGCGCTCGGCCTTGCAGGTCTCCTTGGCCTCGGCGTTAAACTGCTCAAGCTGCTCGGGCGTCACGTCCTCCATGGTCAGGCCCTCGTACTCAAGGCGCTCGCGCACCAGCTCGTCGGGGTTGCCGCCCAGCAGGATGTCGGTACCACGACCGGCCATGTTGGTGGCAATGGTCACGGCGCCGTAGCGTCCTGCCTGGGCCACGATGTGGGCCTCGCGTTCATGGTGCTTGGCGTTGAGGACCTCGTGTGCGATGCCGCGCTTGGTAAGGGCGGCAGACAGCTTCTCGGAGCTCTCGATGGAAACGGTGCCCACCAGGACCGGCTGACCTTTGGCGTGACGCTGCTCGACATCGTCGGCGACGGCGTTGTACTTGGCCTGAATGGTACGGTACACCAGGTCCTCGTGGTCAACACGCTGAACGGGTTTGTTGGAGGGGATGACCTCGACGGGCAGCTTGTAGATCTCGCGGAACTCGGCATCCTCGGTGAGTGCCGTGCCGGTCATGCCGGAGAGCTTGTCATACAGACGGAAGTAGTTCTGCAAGGTGATAGTGGCCAGCGTCTGGTTCTCCTCGCGTACGAGCACGCCCTCTTTGGCCTCGATGGCCTGGTGCAGGCCCTCGGAGTAACGGCGGCCTTCCATAATGCGGCCGGTGAACTCGTCGACGATCTTGACCTCGCCGTTGGTGACCACGTACTGCTTGTCGCGGTGGAACATGTACTGGGCCTTCAGCGCCTGCTGCAGGTGGTTGACCAGCTGGCCTGAGAGGTCGGCGTAGATGTCCTCGATACCCAGGCGGCGCTCGATCTTCTTAAGACCGCGCTCGGTGGCGGCGATGGTGTGCTTGGCCTCGTCCATGACGTAGTCGCCCGTGGGCTCAACGTCCTCAGTGGCGGTGAGCATGTCGTGCGACACGTCCTCGCCGCGCTCCAGGCCGCGCACGGCACGCGCAAAGTCCTTGTAGGTGCTGGCCGACTTGGTGCCGGCGCCCGAGATGATGAGCGGGGTGCGCGCCTCATCGATCAGGATGGAGTCGACCTCGTCGACGATAGCGTAGTTGTGTCCGCGCTGAACACGCTGCTCGGGACGGGTGACCATGTTGTCGCGCAGGTAGTCGAAGCCGAACTCGGAGTTGGTGCCGTAGGTGACATCGGCCTGGTAGGCCGGGCGCTTGAGCTCGAGCGGCATGTTGTTCTGGAGCAGACCGACGGTCATGCCCAGGTACTTGTAGATGCGGCCCATCCACTCGGAGTCGCGCTTGGCCAGGTAATCGTTGACGGTAACAACGTGCACGCCCTTGCCGGCGATGGCGTTGAGGTAGCCGGCCAAGGTGGAGACGAGGGTCTTGCCTTCGCCGGTCTTCATCTCGGCGATGTGGCCCTCGTGCAGCGCCATGGCGCCGATGAGCTGCACGTCAAAGTGACGCATGCCCATGGTGCGCTTGGAGGCCTCACGCACGGTGGCGAAGGCCTCGGGCAGCATATCGTCGAGCGACTCACCATTGGCGTAGCGCTCGCGGAACTTATCGGTCTGGCCGCGGAGCTCCTCCTCGGTCATCTTCTCAAACTGGGGCTCAAGACCGTTGATCTGGTCGACGATCTTGTAGTAGCGCTTAAGGTCCTTATCGGATCCAAAGGACAGCAGCTTTGACATGAATCCCATGTGGTTTTCCTTTTTGGCCATCGCCCACGCCGTGCAGCTGCGGGCGAGTTAAACACAGATGATTGTACTTTAGCCAAACAAGGCGCGGCCTATACGGTCGAGCTCGACCGCCACGTAATAACTACGACCAACCTGCCACAATGGGACAGGTTAATTTTGGCAGGTCTATCTGGGCAAACGCCGCCTCTCTGCCATGTGGTGCCATGGGGACAGGTTAGTTTGCACTAATTTAAAAAGAAAAAGGGCCGCGCACCCAAATGGATGCACGGCCCTCATGCCATGAATGCGAGTGATTCCGCGGCGAGCTATTTACTCAGCAGCCTCGGTGGTCTCGGCCTCGGCAGCGGCCTCCTCGACGGGAGCCTCTGCGGGAGCCTCAGCAGCCTGCTTGGCAGCCTCCTCGGCGAACTTAGCGGCACGCTTAGCCTTCTCGGCAGCCTTAGCCTCAGCGGCGGCCTTGCGAGCGGCCTCGGCCTCAGCAGCCTTGGCGGCCTTGGCAGCCTTGGCCTCCTCGGCCTTCTTGAGCTGGGCGGCAGCGGCGCCACCGAACTTGTCGGCGAAGCGCTGGACGCGTCCACCGGTGTCGACGAACTTCTGCTGGCCGGTGTAGAACGGGTGGCACTCGTTGCAAAGCTCGACCTTCATCTCAGACACGGTAGCGTGCGTCTTGAAGGTGTTGCCGCAGGAGCACGTCACCGTGCACTCGACATACTGGGGATGGATACCCTGCTTCATGGTAGGACTCCTTATTGGTCAGGCGCTGGTTACCGATCAGCGCATAAGGCGTCTTGGTTTCCGACCAAGACAACAAACTCGGCTATGGTACCACGGCGCCGCGCGTCCCACAAAAGGTTCACGGTCTTTTCGGAACGACACGAATCTGACCCATCGAAACACATCTCCACCGTTCCTTCAACTGGGAAAATGCCGTCCCCGGGGCCTGAGAAGGGCCCCGGGGACGTTCGACTGACTGCGGGAACGGCCTTTCCGCTCAATGTGTTCGGCTGAGATCGGAAATCAACCAAACTGAACTAGGTTCAGTTGACATGGTTAAAAACGAGGGGCGACGCTTTTGCGTCACCCCTCGTCCCGGCCGGTTGCTTTAGTTGTACACACGGTAGTTACACTTGAACTGGGTTATGTGTCCATAGTTGGGGCCGTACCAACCCGATGTATAGCTGATTACTTTTGCGCCTAGATATTCGTATCTCTTGTTGTAGCGAAGCTGACGGTAGGTCGTGTCGTACTCTGCTACGTAAAACGTGTCTCCAGAGAAGGCTTTGTACCGGTCCTTAACCGTCGAAGCCATGTACGCGGGTTCGACATCGCCTTTCTCCCCGTTGAGTGCATAGACGGGTGCCTAGACGGGTGCCGCGATTCCGCATAAAGCCGTTGCCACGAGGATGGCGTAGACAGCCATGCGCGACGCATTGGACTTCAGCTGTTCAAATAGTTTCATGTCATTCACCTCCTTCGTATGTATCGAGGTATTCCTGCTTGAGCGTCTGCGAGGACGACTTGATCTTTTCCACGAGCGTGCCGGCTTCGATGAAGTAGAACGAGTTGGTGAGGTCTGCCAGGTCGTCGAGCAGGTGGCTTGAGATGAGCACGCTGCGTCCCCGCGCCACCTCGCTGCGCATCGCGTCGCAGGAGGTTTTCCGTTTTCCCGGATCGAGGCCGTTCAGCGGTTCATCGAGGATGAGGTACGGGCAATCGGTCGCTATCGCCATGGCAAGCTTTACCTGCTGCTTCATTCCTGTCGAGAGTTTACGGGTCGGCTTGTCGAGATATGGGGAGATTCCGAGGGAGTCGCAGAGCGAGTCGATGTCGGCGGCCGATTTCCACGCCTCCCTAACGAAAGCAAGGTGCTCGATGGCCGATAGCGTGGGATAGAGATCCGCGCTGCCCGAAGAGCTCAGGTAGACGAGTTCTGCAAATTCGGCTGATCGACGTTGGCAGATTCCGTCTGCCGCCAGGCTTCCCGAGCGGATGCGGGTGGGAAATTGGCCCGACAGCGCTTCAAGAAGGGTGGTTTTCCCCGAGCCGTTGGGAGCGACGAGCCCCGCCGCCGTTCCCGGGCCCAAGGAAAGCGATCCGATCGAAAGTATCGTCGTGCTCCCGTATCCCACGCTCGCGTCCAGGAGCTCAAGCCCATGGTGCTTTTTAGCGGGTCCAGCCTGTTTGGGCGAACGCGTCACAACGGCGCCGACCGCGAAAAGGACCGCGACGTATACCAGGGCCACGGCAAGCATCGATGCGCCGCCCGAACCGGAGCCAATGAATTCTGTCGGGAAGCATCCTACGTAACCCGTTGCCTCGATAGGCGAGAACACGGCCAGCGGCAGGAGCTCGAGCGCGGCATTATGCCCCAGTGCCGAATCGGACAATAACGGGAATGCCGGGGCCGCGACAAGCAACGCGGAGGTAAGGGGGCCCGCGAAGACGCGCCTCGTTGCGGTCGATAGGACGACGGAACAAACGGATATCAAGGTTCCACCCGCGAGCAGCGCGAGAAGTATGGTCGTGAAGACGTTTCCCGCGGTCGTGGTAGTGAGCGCGCCGTTATGGAAGAAGGCGATCGGGTACCCGATCTGCCCGAAGCCGTTTAGGGCCAAGGCGTAAATACTCCCGGGCGCAAGGCCGGCGAGGAGCATCGCGGTCCCCGCGCCAATTATCGAAAACACGGTTTGGATAAGGCGCCGGAATTTGGGCACGGGCGCCTTTGCCGCCAGGGTCCCGGGCCTTGTGGCGCCGAGCACGAGTATCGACGAGAGAAGGAAGGGGATGAAGGGAAGGAAGGACGGCGCCTGGGCAATGGCGTAGGGCAGGAAGGAGAGGAACGGCAGGTCGTTTGCGGAGGCCGGGATATCCGCGATGCCGGAGCTGCTCAGAGCGCGGCAATATGCGAGCTCTGCGTCATTGGTCTCCTGGTCCCCCACGATGGATCCGGATTGGAAGCCTTCGCCCATGAGCGCGTAGTAGCTCTCGGCAGAATCGAGAAAGGCGGCGTCGGTTTGAGCGGCGAGGGCGGCGTTCGCGTATCTTGCAAGCTCCGCGTCATTTTGCTGCTCTGGCGATAGGTCTGTGCCGCTGGCCTGGGGTGCGCGCGTATTGAATGCGTCGACAAAGCCCTGCATGCCCTGCTTCATAAAGAAGGGCCCGTAGATGGGTGAATTGAACGCAATGGGGATGGAGAAGGCTACAGCAAGAACGAGCGTAGAGATCCATACGGCCTTGTCTCTTAGGATTAGTTTGAGAAGAAGTCGACAGTACATTTGGAAGCACCTACGTTCCTCAAAGAACTGTTAGATTAAAAGTAACAGACCGGATGAAGATACGTGCGACGGGGGCGAGGCGAATGGCTGAACGGTATCGATACGCGGGTTCAACGGTATTATATTGACCGCATAGATTTTTAACTTGCATTTCTACCCGCCCTTTTCGTAGAGTCGCCGATACGTGCTTAGCGCACCCTCGGCGCGTCCGGCAGGCTTTGCGAAATGGGATCCAGGAGACTTCGGCGCAGCATCATCTTGCGGAATGCTTCTAATGAGCCTCCCATCCTTCAAAAACAGAATCTCATCGCACAGCCTATCGACCGAATCCAAGATGTGGGATGACATGATGATGCACGTACCAGAATCGGCCAGCTTCCTGAGAATCTCGGAATGCAAGTCCACCCTGCTGGGGTCGAGCGCGTTCATGGGCTCATCTAATAGAAGGTACCGCGCACCCGTCGCATACGCAATCGCCAGGGTAAGCTGCTGCTTCATGCCCTGGCTCAGAGTGCGGATCCTCATCTTCGCGAACTCGCCTATCTGCGTTTGTTCCACTATCTCTTCGATATCGCGAGCATGCGGCCACATATCGCAAACCATCTTGAGGTGATCTTCCGCACGCAATCCGGGATACAGCAGCGTCCCCTCACCAGGTGCATAGAAGATCATAGAACGGACCTCTCTCGCACCCGTACCCTGCACCTCATCCAGAACGATGCTCCCGTCCACGCGAGGACCCGGCAAACCTGCCATCGCACGCAGCAACGTCGTCTTTCCATGCCCGTTCGGAGCGACGAGACCGTAGACCGTACCCGGGGCAAACTCAGCGTCCACCGAATCTACGAGCACCTTCTTTCCATAAGAGATCGTCAGCGTTTGAAGGCCAATCATCGAGACCGTCCCCTTTCGATCTTTGGAACACCCAGGCGCGCCACCAACGGAGATACGGCGCCCAAAACCACCAGCAGAGCGCCCGATGCGCCGACGACCTCTCCAAAAGGCATCGCGTTCGTCCCTCGCCCAAGGAACCCAATCGTCCCCACCTGGGAAGCGGGATCAAACGAGGCGAATGGAGCCAGCAGCGCGACGCCCATGCCCGCACTTTCAACATGAGCGCTCAACGAACCCAACACCAGGAGAACCGCGCAAACCACTCCGGTGACAACGGGGTTGCGGCTAATCGCTGCTGTCAACGCAGCGACGACGGAAATCACGCCGTATGCCATGACCAGCAACGGAATACTGCACAACACCGCCTCCCCCACCATGGACGTTGTCGAAGCTCCCGCCCGAATGAGAGCGACGGGATACTCCGATCCGCCCGCACCGTTCTTAATCAAGGACACAACCGCAGCGGGAACCATCGACACCAAAAGCAGCGCCAAGCCAAGCAGGAGAGACAGCGCAACAGCCGTCAGAAAACGCACATGCGCTGTTGCGGGGACTTGGAAAACCAGAAGGGAACGGCACCGCAGGTGGGTGCACGCAAGCGATGTGACAACCACGGGCAACAGCCAAAACAAGGAAGGAAGCGCTGCCTGGAGATAGGAAAGGAGGATTAATGGGGGCATCTTCGTACTTAACTCGTAAACCTTGGGGTCCGGCAAGCTCGCGATCGACTCGAGCAGAAGGGCGCGCGCCTTCACACGAGAAGGAGTCTCCGGCTCGATTCCGATCGATTGCAGGAGGGTCGCATCTGCCGCGCCCAGCTCGCCTCGAGCGCGCTCGTACGTCGCAAGGCTTCGAAACCCCTCCGCAGGCGTGGGCGCGTACACGAAACCCGAAAGAGCATCTCGCATGCCTTCCAGGGCCGCTTTGCCCTCGACGTCCATATTCGCAGCGTCCTGCTCTAGATACCGATCTATTGAACGGAGCTCCCCATCCCTATACCGAACAGCGGAAACGTCACCAGCGTCAGGAAACACCTCGACCAGAGCCGGGGCCAGCATCGCCGTCGACATTGCAATCGCGCATACGGCGAGGGCAGGAGAATGCAGGAGCAGCTTCCCCATCGTTCTTACGTATGCAACGGCGGAGGCACAAGCGCTCGAACGGGCTGTCGTTCTCGGTGCGGTGAAGGAACCTCTCTCAAGACAAATCGGGGATATCGGGCGCGCGCAGCCGCTCTTTCCAGCAACGCAAAGCAGGCTAATTGCCAGCACCTCGATCCCGATTGCGCATACGAGGGTAATCGCGCCACGCTCGAAGCAAAGTCCAGGCAGATTCACTATCTGCGTTGTCGGGTACGGGCTATAGGCGCCGACGGTCAGCTCGGTGTTCGCATACGAAAGGGGATTCAACAGGGCGAACTCACGTAAAGCGATGGATCTTCCGTAATACCCGGGAACCATCGTCACCCCCATCAGGGCACATACGAACACGATTCCAAGCGTAGGGTTATTGGCAATCTTCACGGCAAGGTGAACGACGAGCGAGATGAACGCCGCCACCAAGAATTGCAAGATGGCCGTCTGTGCGAACACCAGCCAAGCCGGTTTGATAACCGGAGTCGCATATTGAACGTAGCCTATCGGATAGAACAGCGAGCCCGGGCCATTCTTCACAAGTGCGGCGATTATCCCTGGAAGATTGACGGCGAAGACGGCAAGCATCGCAAAAACACTCGCCCATACGCTCGATGCAACAAGCCTGCCCAGCTCACCCATCGGTGCCTGGATGATGAGTTTTTCACGCTTGTTAAGACGCGCGGCAAGGAACGAAACGGCAACGGCCGTTGCGGCCCATAGCAAGTACTCCTTCGATCCGTCATAAAAGGAGTACGCTCCATCCGATACCTGCAGAAACGGAAGCAGAGGAGAGAGCGGCGCCAAGACAAGACGCCCCGCGGCAAGAGGGTACAGAAGCGCGGGCATGCTTGATGAAGAGGTATAGACGCCCTCCTCCCCCGCATTCACAAGCGCATCCGCATAGGATGCTGACAATTCCTGCTCAACACGGGTTATTCCCGACTCGAGGTATTCAACCCGTCCGTCGATGCCAGCCGCGCTCCTGAAGACGGGCAAAGCACAAAGAACCATCAACGCAACAACGGCAACACAGAGCGACCTGGAGGAGAGGAGCGACCTAAAGATTGCCTTCGAGATTTTGAGCATATTCATCGCCAACCTTAACCTCATCCAGTCGGAACAGAGGGGCCGAACAAAATGCTCGGCCCTTATTACTTGCCGGCAAAGTCAATTTAACATAAACTGTTAAAAAGTAACCTGAGTTTTTTAAATTCTTCGGAGGTTATTATGAGTTCCGACAATCGCACTCCCCGGCTTCATTCCTTCCGCATCGCATGTGCGATAGCCTCTGCGACCCTTTGCGCCACCGCCATCGCACAAGTGGCGTTCTCCTTAAAGCCAGCAATCGAAGTGCTCGACAACCCTGTAATTGCAGACTCCCCCGCGTATCCAGCCCTTGCGATCTCGACATTGGTCCCTGCCGTCATCGGTATCGCTACGACCATCCTCAGCGCCGTTCTCGTGTGGACGATCAAGAGCGGAGACCCCTTCAAGAAAGGGTCTGCGACATGCTTGAAGGTGCTCGGCATTCTCTTCGTTGTTCAAGCTGCCACCAGCCTCTACGCCGGCTCACTCAAAACCTCCGTTTCGATGTTTGGCGGCGAGGGGGCCGTCGGCGCCCAAGAGATCGCTTCATCATTCGATTGGACCTCTCTGGTTCTCGGCATCGTCCTGTTCATGCTTTCCCAGCTCTTCTTGTACGCCCGAGAGCTGTACCTCGACTCCGACGAGATTGCGTAAGGAAACGCCATGCCCGTAATTGTTCGCCTCGACAAGATCATGGCCGAGCGAAAGATTTCCTCGAACGAACTTGCCGAAAGGATTGGAACCACGCCCGTGAACCTGTCCCGTATTAAAAAAGGGCATATTCGCGGCATTCGCTTCAACACACTCGAGCAGCTATGCCTCGCCCTTCGTTGCCAACCCGGAGACCTCCTCGAAGTCATGAGCGAAGAGGATGCCCGAAAGGAGTTCGGACTCGATTGGTCCGCCGAGGATTAGAGGGCGGTCGTACTCGCCCTGCACACGGGGATGCGAATCGGCGAGGTCTGCGGCCTTCGGTGGTGCGATGTGGATTTCGAGACGGGCCTGATCTCGATCAGACACTCGGTGGCGTACGCGAAGGGAATGGGTTCGTTTATCAAGGACACCAAGACCCATGACGCCAGGGGTATCCCCATCGACCCGGTCGGCCTACTCCCCTTCCTGAAGGAGACCCACGAGATCGACTGCGGAAAGCTGCGCTTGCGCGGCCTTACCGGGGCGGTCGAGATCGGGGACTGCTACATCCTGTCGGAGCCGGGCGCGACCTTCGCGACGACAAGCTATATCCGCAGGGCGTTCAAGACGTTCTCGGAGACCAACGGCCTCATGGGCACCAACGACGAGCTGATCACGTTCCACGGCCTTTGCCACACGTTCGCAACGCAGTGGATCCGCCAAGGCGGCGATATCAAGGCGCTCCAATCGATCCTCGGCCACAAGGACGCCATGGCGACGCTCAACGTCTACGCCGACATCGAGCCCATCTCCAAAATCCATAACATGCTGCGCGCCACGCCGTGCCTTTGGCGCGGGCACCTCGGGCCGAGGGTCGATCCGGGTCCCATGTTCCAACAGAGGATCCAGGAGTCCATCGAGACGCTCCAGGCGTTCGGCTACGGCATCACCGAGCCGGACGACCGAAATATCGCCATACGCGACGTGAAGACGAACAGTTGGCTCTAGCTCACCGAGTACGCGGCAGTGCTGGGCCCATCCCAACTGAGGTCACGGTGGTCCGATAGGGGCGCCGCCCGCGGCATGCGCCGCGGAGCGGTATCCCCTACCGAAGGGCGGGGATGCCCTCCGCTTCCAGTTCGGAATCAGCCGTCGGAGGCGTTCGGCTGACTGCGGGAACGGCCTGTCCGCTCAATGTGTTCGGCTGAGATCGGAAATCAACCCAACACGAGCCGGACACGCGCCAGACGGCTCTTCCCCGTACGGCCTTCCCCCTTACGCTCATGTTGCAGGCATGTAACGCCGCAGCGAGCGCGCCTTTTTTGCGCCAGACAGGTACAATGATGAACACTGTACCGTAGCGGAGCGTCCGCGCGCGCCGCCAACACGCGAAAGGGTTTCCCATGGCCGAGATCTCGTCCTCCCGCATCGTCATCACCGTCCTTGGCAAGAACCGCCCCGGCATCGTCGCCGGCGTCACCCGTGTCCTGGGCGAGGCCAATGTCGACATCCGCGACATTACGCAGTCCATTATCGAGGACATCTTCACCATGACCATGCTGGCCGACACCGCCGAGTCCAAGCTCGACTTCGCCGAGCTGCAGAAGGCGCTGGCCGAGGCCGGCGAGCTTTCGGGCGTCAACGTGTCCATCCAGCGCGAGGACGTCTTTAACTTTATGTACCGCCTGTAGCGAACAAGCCGCTCGGGGCAGCTTGACGTCATATCGTCCAAGCGCGCGGCCCCCAAGCGGCCCGGAGAGGAGCGCGCATGGCCTACGACGCCAAGAAAATCTATTACCGCTTCGACGACCACCTGAGCCGCCTGGTCTTGGATTACGAAGCGAGCCGCCAGATTTCGCCCGAAAGCGAAAATCTCTACTATGGCCTGCCGACTGACCCTTATGACGAGGGCCTATTTGTTGAGCACAATGTCAAGCGCGGCCTGCGCAATGCCGACGGCTCGGGCGTGGTCGCGGGCCTCACTCGCATCTCGGATGTGCACGGCTACAACAAGGTCGACGGAAAGGTCGTGCCCGATCAGGGCAAACTCACGCTTCGTGGCTACGGCATCGAGGACCTGGTCAACAACGCCCAGGCCGAGGATCGCTATGGCTACGAAGAGGTCGCCTACCTGCTCATCACGGGCTCGCTGCCCACCAAAGAGGAACTCGACGGTTTTTGCGGACGCCTGGGTGCTTTTAGGCATCTGAGCGACGAGTACGTCAAAGAGTTCCCTATGACCACGGTGTCGTCGAGCATCATGAACGTGCTCCAGCGCGCCGTGCTGCTGCTCTACGCCTTCGATGCCGAACCAGACGTGATCACGCCCGAGCATGAGATCGACGTGGCTATTTCCATGCTCGCACGTCTCCCGCGCATCGCCGCCTTCGCACACATGGCCTCGATCGCCAAGCTTCGCGGCTCCGAGGTTCACGTGCCGCACCCCACGCCCGGCCTCTCCACCGCCGAGACCATCCTACAGGTGCTCCGCGGCGGTATGGCGTTCACCCGCGATGAGGCCATGCTGCTCGACGTGATGCTCATGCTGCATGCAGAGCACGGCGGCGGCAACAACTCCACGTTTGCCTGCCGCGTGCTGTCCTCCTCGGCCACCGACCCGTATTCCGCCTACGCCGCGGCCATCGGCTCGCTCAAGGGCCCGCGCCACGGCGGCGCCAACGCCAAGGTCGTGTCCATGCACGAGGACATCCGTGCGCATGTCTCCAACTGGGAGGACGAGGACGAGGTCGCAGCCTACCTGAGCAAGATTCTCGATAAGCAGGCCTTCGACGGCACGGGCCTCATCTACGGCATGGGCCACGCCGTCTACACGCTCAGCGACCCGCGCGCCGAGGTCTGCCGCCGTTACGCGCGCTCGCTGGCAGCCAGGAAGGACTTGGGTGAAGAGTTCGCACTCATCGAGCGCATCGAGCGCCTGGCCCCGCAAGTGATGCGCGATCACGGCATGACCAAGCCCATCTGCGCCAACATCGACCTGTACACGGGCTTTATCTATAAGATGCTCGGCGTGCCCGAGACGCTCTTTACGCCGCTGTTCGCCGTCGCCCGCATGGCCGGCTGGTCTGCGCACCGCATGGAAGAGCTCTTCTGCGCGCACCGCATCATCCGTCCCGCGTATCGCCCGGTTATCGAGCCGCTGGAGTACAAGCCGCTCGCCGATCGTTAGGACGCAGACCGTTATAGAACCCGAGCGTGGCCAGGGCATCACCGCCCTCGGCCACGCTTTTTATGCCAGTAGAAAGGATTGCAGCGAATGATTGTGTTTTCCGATATGGATGGAACGCTGCTGACGAGTGATAAGCAGATGAGCGACGCCGCCTGGGCGATGCTCGACGAGCTTGCGCGACGCGGTATTGAGTTTGTGCCCTGCACGGGGCGCCCGCTGTCGGGCGTCTTTGAGCCCATCCTCGCCCACCCCGCCGTACACTACGCGGTCTGCGCCAACGGCGCCAGCGTCTGGCAGCTCGACGACGGTACGCCCACCGATACTTCACGCGCTACGCGCATTTTGAGCCGACCGCTCGACCGCGCCATCGCCCACCGCATCCATAGCATCGCCGCCGGCCACGATGTGACCTTCGATATCTTCGCGGACGGGCAGTGCTTCCTCCCCCGCTCGCTCTACACGCGCCTGGACGAATTCTGCGGCGGCGACCCCCACATCGCGGCTTCGCTCAAGCGCACACGAACACCGATCGACATGGATATCGACAGCAAGATCGACGAGGTCGAGACACTCGAACGCATCGCCATGTACTGGCACGACCCAGCCGATCGCGACGCCATCGCGGCGGAGCTCGACACGCTCGGAGGCATTGAGGTCACGCGTTCGTACGCCATGAATATCGAGGTCATGGGCGAGGGTGCCACCAAGGGAACGGCCCTCACGTGGCTATGCGAGCATCTGGGCGAGTGTCTCGCCGACGCCTGGGCGTTCGGCGACAACATCAACGACATTCCCATGCTGCAGGCAGCGGGACACGGCATGGCCATGATCAACGCCGAGCCCGAGGACCGCGACGCCGCCGACGCCACCACCGAGTTCGACAACGACCACGACGGCGTCGCCCGCACCATCATGGCCGCCCTCGCCTAGTCATTGGGGACGTTCTTAAACGACTAGTCACTGGGGACACTCTTCGCGAAAAGCTGCAAGGACTGTCCCCCACTGCCGGCAGAACGGGAACGTCCCCATCTGCCGGATTAGGCGAGACTCTCCAGAACACGGCGGAGCTCCTGCTGGACGGCGTGGTCGCGGTTGCGCCCCACCACGCGATCGGCAACGGCCTTGAGCGCGGGGCGTGCATTTTCCATCGCACAACCCGTGCCGACAAAGCGAATGATCTCGTAGTCGTTCATCGAGTCGCCAAACGCCATAACCTCATCGCGCCCAATGCCATAATGCTCCGCGAGCTGTGCGATACCCGAAGCCTTCGACACGCCGGGCTGCATAGCATCGATCCACGCGTTACCCGAAGGCGCAAAAGTAAAGAGCTGACCGAGTTCGCGCTGCAGCACGTACGCACTGTCCATAACGGCACCGTCGTCGCAAAAGATACTCGCTTTGATGATATTTACGCTGGGATCGGGCAGCTCCCAAATGCGCTCGGCATTGGGAAGGTCCTTATCGACCTCACGCACGAACTTGCACTCGTCATCGAGCAGGAAGGACTTGGTTCGGTCAAAGAGCGCAAGATGCAGATTGGGAAACGTCCTGACGGCTTGGGCGAGCCTTCGAATCGCCAGGTGGGAATACACCTCACGGTCTACCATCTTACCGTCGGCGTAGACCTGGGCGCCGTTAGCGGCGACAAAGTCCATCTTGTCGCGAACGGGCGCAAAGAACTCGCACAGGCGATCGTAGCGACGACCTGACGATGCGGCGAAATGCACGCCATGCTCGTGTAGCGCCAGAATCAGTTCGTAGGTCTCGGGAGGCACCTGGCCGTTTTCGTCAAGCAGCGTACCGTCCATATCGGATGCAATCAGTTTAAACATAGAAAAGCTCCCTTCGGGCTTGTTGGAATCGAACGTGTATCCGATTCCAACGTACCCAAAGGGAGCTCAAATAAGACCCCGCAGTCATAAACGTTACATGGACCTAGCACATAGCTCACGCGCGCCAGAGGTCCCACGGTCGCAGCGTCAGGCGACACGCCAAAGAGTGTCGCAGGCGACTAGTCGTTTAAGAACGTCCCCAATGACTAGTCGGCGTAGGTGAAGGTCGTGACGTCGAACATGCCCTCGGGGCGGATGCGGAGCGTCGGGATGACCGGCAGGGGCAGGAAGATGATGCCCATGATGGGGTCGAGCGGCGGCTCAATACCCATGGCGCGTGCCTTAACCATAAAGTCGTCGTGCTGCGCGGCGACATCCTCGGCCGTGCCTTCGCTCATCAGGCCGCCGAGCGCCAGCGGAATGCGCGCCACGACCTCGCCGTTGCGCACCAGCACGTGACCGCCCTGGCCCACGGCCTCGACGGCAGCCATCATATCTGCGGCGTTGTCGCCCACCACGCACACGTTGTGCGAGTCGTGGCCAATCGTCGAGGCGATAGCGCCGCCCGTGATGGTAAAGCCGCGCACCCAGCCGCGGCCGATATGCTTGCCGACGAGCCCCATGCCGGCGGGACCGTCGCCATCGGCGCCCTCAGCCTGCAGTGACACGCCGCGGCCGTGACGCTCGATCAGCATAATGCGGCGCAGGCCCTCGGCGCTCTCGGGGCGAGCCATACCCGTGATGGCCTTGCCCGGCACCACGTCGATCACGGCCTCGCCCGGCTTAAAGGCATAGTCGAACACGTCGAGCGATAGCTTCGGCAGCTTAACGGAAGCACGCAGCTCATCGGCAAGGGCCGCAACCTCGGCCATCTCGGGTGCGATCTCGCCCACAAAGGTGCCATCCTGCGCCACCAGAACACCGGCGGCATATACGCGATGCGGAGCCGTGGCAAACGTCAGGTCGTTGAGTACCAGCAGGTCGGCACGCTTGCCCGGGGCGATGGCGCCACGCAGCTCGTGCTGGTCGCGGCAACCGTGGTCCAGGCCAAACGCCTCGGCCGTGGACAGGGACGCCATAGAGATGGCAACCACGGGGTCAATACCGGCCTCGATAGCCACGCGGCAGGCATTGTCGATCATGCCGGTCGAAAGCGCATCGGAGGGAGCGCGGTCGTCGGTCGCAAAACAGCAGCGACGGGCGAGGGCGGGGTTTTCCAGCAGCATCGGCGACAAGTTGGCCAGGTCGTGGCTACACGTGCCCTCGCGCAGCATCACATACATGCCGCGGGACAGCTTATCGAGCGCCTCCTCGGGAATCGTCGACTCGTGGTCGGCGATAATACCCGCCGCGGCATAGGCATTGAGGTCCTTGCCGGCAACGAGCGGCGCATGGCCGTCGACCTGCTTGGACGGCGTCTGGTTGGCAGCATCGATACGAGCGCAGGTCTCGGGGTCGGCCATAAAGACACCCGGCAGGTTCATCATCTCACCCAGGCCAAAGACATCGCCCGGATACTCGGCAAAAAACGCCTGCATGTCAGCGGCGGTAATCACAGCGCCCGCTTGCTCATCGGGCAGCGCGGGCACGCACGAGGGCATCATGTACTTGATGGAAATGGGCGCGCGACGGCCGTCCTCGATCATAAAGCGCAGGCCGTCCAGGCCGGAAACGTTGGCGATCTCGTGGCTGTCGGCAATGGCAGTGGTGGTGCCGCGCGTCGCCGCCATGCGCGCATACTCGGCGGGACGGATGTTCGAGGACTCGATATGCAGATGTCCGTCGATAAAGCCGGGGGCGATATAGCGGCCCTGGCAGTCAATGACATCGGTCGCCTCGTAGGTGCCGGCGGCATCGTCGCGACCGCTGTAGAGCACGCCGACGATTACGCCATCCTTGACGGCAACGCTACCGGGCGCCACGCGCTGGCCATATACGTCGACAATCTGCGCATTGGTAAACAGCGTGTCGACGGGCACGCGCCCCTCGGCGGCATCAATCACGGACCTCATGACCTCAACGGACATACATACTCCTTTAACGGTAGAAATAACTGCGGAGCGGACGAGCCTTCACCGCAGCAAGCCAATAGCCATTGTATGCCCAAACGACGGGCCAACGATACGCCCCTCCGCTTAACGGCACACGCCGCTTGGCGCAAAGGGGACTGCCGCCGAGCACCAATACAAGGAGTGTCCCTAGGTGCCGGCACAAAAGGAACGTCCCCAAGTGCCAAAAAGGCCGAAGTCGGAAATCCCGGCTGCGGCCTTGTCGCACTTGTGAGGTTAACTTGCTCGTTAGACCAATTTAAAGCCCTTGCGCTTGCCTACGGAGAGGGTGTCGCCCAGCTTGAGGGCGCTCGGGTCGATGTTGTAGCTCTTAGGAGCCACGGCCTTGCCGTTGATCTTGACGCCGCCACCGTCAATGTCGCGACGGGCCTGGCCGGCGCTCGCCGAAAGACCCAGGTCCTTGAGCAGGCCTGCGAGGTAGATCTGGCCCTCGTCGTTAACAGTCAGCTCAACGTGCTTCTCGGGGAAGTCGGCAAGCTGGCCCTCCTTGAACACGCGGTCGAACTCGGCCTGAGCCTCGTCACCGGCACCGGCGCCGTGATAGGTGTCGCACAGGTCGCGGCCCAGTGCGCGCTTGAGCTCATAGGGGTCGGCGGAACCGTCGGCCAGGGCAGCGTCGATCTTGTCGACCTCGGCCGGGGTGAGCGAGCTGGCCAGACGATAGTACTTGCCGATCATCTCGTCGGGGATGGACATGGTCTTGCCGAACATATCCTTGGGAGCATCGGTCAGGCCGATGTAGTTGCCGTAGGACTTGGACATTTTGCGCACGCCATCGGTGCCCTCGAGCAGCGGCATGGTAAGCGCGATCTGCGGCTCCATGCCCATCTTCTCCATGAGCTCGCGACCAGCGAGCAGGTTGAAGAGCTGGTCGGTGCCGCCCATCTCCACGTCGGCCTTGATCTGCACGGAGTCGAAGGCCTGCATCACGGGGTACAGGAACTCGTGCAGGGCGATCGGCGTCTGGGACTGGTAGCGCTTGGTAAAGTCATCGCGCTCGAGGATGCGGGCGACGGTGAACTTGGAGCACACCTGCAGCAGGCCGGCCAGATCCATCGACAGGATCCAGTCGCCGTTGTGCACGATGGTGGTCTTCTCGGGATCCAGGATCTTCATGGCCTGGCTCACGTAGGTCTCGGCGTTGGCCTCGATCTGCTCCTGCGAAAGCTGCGGGCGGGTGGAGTTCTTGCCCGAAGGATCGCCGATCAGTGCGGTGCCGTTACCGATGATGAGGGTGACGTTGTGGCCCAGGTCCTGGAACTGACGCATCTTGCGCAGGGGCACGGCATGGCCCAGGTGCAGGTCGGGGCTGGTGGGATCGACGCCGAGCTTGATGTTGAGGGGCTCGCCCTTCTCAAGCTTCTTGCGAAGGTCGGCCTCGGGGACGATCTGCGCTGCGCCCGAGGTGATGATACGCATTTGCTCGTCGACAGACAGCATTGGGTATCCTCCTTTTGCTATAGCACCCTCACCGGATACGGCGGTGCTCGAAGTTCATAAACCCACTAATAATAACCAAAACGGCACGGCCGAACACCTACGACAGGAAAATCCTCGTCCTGCCGCACGCGTCGATAACGACCGGCAAACGCGT
This sequence comes from Collinsella aerofaciens, assembly GCF_020709435.1. Classification (GTDB taxonomy): domain Bacteria; phylum Actinomycetota; class Coriobacteriia; order Coriobacteriales; family Coriobacteriaceae; genus Collinsella; species Collinsella aerofaciens_AU. The sequence goes on along the minus strand of NZ_JAJFDP010000001.1, from coordinate 118,345 downwards.
GCCGTCACGTTCGACCAAAAAGCGCACCTGCTGACGGCGCGAGCAGTCACGGCAACGGACCTGCCCCGTCGCATCCGTGGCGCAGGCGCCCTCGGCAGTCAGCAAGCAGTGCTCGCACACCATGAGCTCGGGGCGGTCGGCGTCGACAGGCCCCAAGACACCGGGGCAAGCGGCAAGCTCGGCAACACGCTCCGCATCATTGCCGAGCAACTCGGCCGACAAGCACACCCGCCCCGCACCGAGTCCGCGCAGCCAGGTAAGCGTGGCCCGATTGGCACAGAACACCGGCGCCGCTACGTCAAACGTTGTGCCCAGCTCGCGGGCCATCGCCACTTGTCCCAGATTGCGGCAGACGACGCGCCCGGCACGCTGCATAAGCGCCCGAGTCCGCTCGGCGTCGCCCGCGCGGCACACTTCGTCGAGCACCACCGTTGTATCGGACAGATCTCGCTCATCGCGCGGACCCACATCCATCAGCTCCCAAGCAAAGACCATACAAGCAAAATCCTCGCGCTTTGCCGGCCCCGCCGACCCCGCCAACTCCGTCGACGCACCGCCATCCACCGCAGCGTCCTCAAAGGGCAGCACCTCAACGGCACGCGCAACGGGCGCAATCGCATCCGCCTCGGCCCGCATGCGCTCCAACACCGCCGCCGTCTGATCCAACACGCCGGCGCTGCGAATCAGATAGACCTCGCAGCCCGCGTCCACCTTACGTTTGCAATGCACGACGATGCGCTCTCCCGCAGCGGCATCCACGGGGCAAGGCACCTGTGGCCAGCGCTTGGGCACATCGGGACGCGCGTCGGCACCCGGGTAAAATCGGATTTCGAGCGTATCGCCCGCCGCCACGGCGGCATCAAGCTCAACCGTTACCTTCTCGTGACCGACAGCCACCAGACGGCCCACGCGCACGCCCTGGTTGATCGCACGCTCAAAACTCATGAGCTCGGCACCCGAACGGCCCCGCAGATACGCATCGGTAAACCCACGGTTGAACGACCTTCCCAGCTCGCGTTCGAGCGCCGGCACCGCATCGGCATCCCACGTGCCGTCGCGCAGCATATCAAGCGCCCGACGCCACACCCTCACCACGTTGAATACGTAATCGGGGTTCTTCATGCGCCCCTCGATCTTGAGCGACGCCACCCCGGCGTCAACGAGCTCGGGCAGATGCGCGATACCCAGATAGTCACGCGGGCACAGCAGGCGGTCGCCCTCAACGGCAACAACACTCTCGCCCGCCTCGTCCACCAAGTCATACGACAGACGGCACGGCTGCGTGCAATCGCCGCGCATTGCCGAGCGCCCGCGCCGCAGAGCCGAGAACTCGCACGCGCCCGAGTATCCAATGCAAATGGCACCGTGGCAAAAGACCTCGATCGGCACGCCGGTAGCACACAACGCAGCAATCTCGTCGACCGCCAACTCTCGTGCCGTCGTAACACGCTCAACCCCTAGCTCGTCGGCCGCCAGCTTCACCGCGCCCTCGCTATGGGCACCCGCCTGCGTGGACAGGTGAATCTCCACCCCGGGAATCGCCGCGCGCAGCGCGCATGCCAGGCCGGCATCCGCCACGATCAGAGCGTCGGCGCCCAGCGCCAGCGCGTGTGCCCCCAGCGCCACGGCATCGGCAAGCTCGTCATCGAACACAAATACGTTAAGCGTCACATACACGCGAACGCCATGTTCGTGCGCCACAGCGCACCCACGGGCAAACTCATCGTCCGTAAAGCCCCGTGCACTCACACGGGCATTGAACCCACCCAGCCCCGCGTAGATGGCATCGGCACCCGCCGCAATCGCCGCGAGCATCTGGTCGAGCCCGCCAGCCGGCGCCAGCAGCTCGGGCAGCGCCGCACCGGCAGCATCCAATCCAGTCTCGTATTGTCCGCTCGGCCCCATCGTCCGAATCGCCATCGACAAACTCCTTACCAAGGTATGCATTCACTCTGAAAAATGCCGTCTTCCAGCATACACGAGGCCTCGCGCGCCCCGTTTGGTTTATCGTGTAATAACTTATGTCCATCCTGCCCCGACGGCACATCCGCCGTCCGGCACGACATACCTGGAGGTCAATATATGGGTCCTCGCCAACGACAGGGACGCAGCCGTTCAAAGACGCATGCCCTGCCCATAATCCTGCTCTCGTTTTTGGGCTTTTTGCTTATCGCGGGCGTGGCATTTGGCATCGGCATGGTCGGCAACGTCAACCGCTGGCTGTCCGATCTGCCCGACTACACCGACGCCAACGCGTATCTGGTGAGCGAGCCCACCGAGATCGTCGACTGCAACGGCAACAAGATCGCGAGCTTCTACACGCAAAACCGCAAGTCCATCACCAAGGACGAGGTCTCCCCCTACGTGCTGCAGGGCACCGTTGACGTCGAGGACGAGCGCTTCTACGAGCACGGCGGTATCGACCTGTGGGGTATCGCGCGTGCTGCGGTGGCAACCCTCGGCGGCGGGCACGAAGGCGCCTCGACTATCACCCAGCAGCTGGTGCGCAACACCATTCTGCAGGAGGAGCAGTTCGACTCGACCATCGAGCGTAAGGTACGCGAGGCCTACATCGCCATCAAGATGGAGGATATGTACTCCAAAGACGAGATCCTCATGATGTACCTCAACACCATCTACTACGGCCACGGCGCCTACGGTATTGAGGCCGCAGCTGAGACCTATCTGTCCAAGAGCGCCGCCGACCTCACGCTGAGCGAGGCCGCACTGTTGATCGGCCTTCCCAACTCGCCCTCGCAGTACGACCCCACGGTCAACCCCGACCTGGCGCTGTCCCGTCGCAACAAGGTCCTTGACAACATGTTGCGCCTGGGCCACATCACGCAGGAGGAGCACGATGCCGCACAGGCCGAGCCCATCACCCTCAACGTGACCGAGATTTCGGGCAGCGGCGTCGACGTATACTCGCAGCCCTACTTTGTCGCCTATGTTAAGCAGCTGCTGGAGCAGGAGTTCTCGACCGACGTGCTCTTTAAGGGCGGCCTGACCGTCAAGACCACCATCGACCCCACGATGCAGCAGGTGGCAGAGAATGCCGTCCGCGAGCAGCTCGACACGCTCTCACTCGACGGACTGGACATGGGCATGGTCGTCGTCGACCCCAAGACCGGCTACATCAAGTGCATGGTGGGCGGCTACGACTACAACGCCGACGAGAACCACGTAAACCATGCCACGGCCAAGCGTCCCGTCGGCTCCACCTTCAAGGCCTTTACGCTGGCAACTGCCATCCAAAACGGCATGAACCCCAACGTCACCCTCAACTGCAACTCGCCGCTCAAGGCCAAGGGCACCACGACCGAGGTCCAAAACTACGCCAACCAGAGCTATGGCAACATCACGCTTAAGCAGGCAACGGCATACTCCTCCAACACCGGCTACATCCAGGTGGCGGAAGCCGTCGGCAATAGCAAGATCATCTCACTCGTCAAAAAGCTCGGCATCGATCCCGCCAAGGACAACATCGAGGACGTTCCCGTCATGACCCTCGGCACCGGCTCGATCTCGCCGCTCGAGATGGCCGCCGCCTACGCGACGTTTGCCAACGGCGGCTACTATCGCCAGCCGATCGCCATCACCGAGATTGACTCTCGTACCGGTTCGGTGCTGTACCAGCACACCGACAATCCCTCACAGGTGCTTACCGAGGGCGAGGCCGCCGCGGTCACCGATGTTCTGTCCGGCGTCATGCAGGGCGGCGGTACGGGTGCTGCCGGTGCCCTGAGCGTCAACCAGCCCTATGCCGGCAAGACGGGCACCACCGACAACACCACCAACCTGTGGTTCTGCGGCTATACCCCGCAGCTGGCGTGCGCCCTGTGGACCGGCTATTCCGCGGGCGAGATCCCCATCCAAAAATACGGCACAGACCTGCTGGGCGACAGCACCAACCTGCCTGTCTTTAAGCGGTTTATGAACACCGTTCTGACCGGTACCGAGCGCGAGGAGTTTGCGACCGGAACGGCGCCCACCTACAAGAACAACAGCGTCTGGAAGTTCTACGGCACCAACAACACCAAGAAGACGGAGAACGACGACAAGGACGAGAACGAGGACGAAGAGGAAACCACCACAACGACTACCACGACGACCACGACCACCGAGACCACGGGCGGCGACACCACCGGCGGCACCGGTACGACCGGTGGCTCGACGGGCGGCTCCACTGGTGGTTCGACCGGCGGCGATGGCGGCACGCCTACGCCTACGCCTACACCCACTCCCGACCCCTCGCCCACGCCTGACGATACGGTTGGCTAGAAATTCATCCGGCCATTAGCAACAAGGCCCCCGAGCAGCTTATTAAAGTGCTCGGGGGCCTTTTAGTTTAAAGCGACCTGGTGGACGGCCTTTATACCGGCAAACAATATAGGGGGTACCGACCAACGTCGATACCCCCTTACAAGCCACCATGTCACGCACACAGTGCCGAGCGCACGACCCGCACGCCTACTTGCGAGAATTGCTCAGCTTATTGATCAGCGCCTCGAGACGCTCGCCGTCCTCGGCCGTCTGGGCAATAACCAAAATCGTATCGTTGCCGGCAAGCGAGCCAAGCACATCGGGCAACTCTGCCGCATCAACGGCGGCGGCGATGCCGGAAGCCGTACCAGGCTGAGCCTTGATCATAACCAGATTATCGGTGCGCAGAACGCCCGTTACGAGCTCGGAAACCATACGCTGCAGGTGCAGGTCCTCTGCCAGAACATAGATACCCTCGGGGAGCTTACGCAGCCCCATATCGGCAATATCGCGAGAGACAGTCGCCTGCGTGCAATCAAAGCCCATAGCGCGGAGCTCATCGACCAGCACGCGCTGCGTGCGGACGTCCTTATTGCGCACAATATCTCTAATGGCATCCTGGCGCCCATTGCGTTTTTTAGCCATACAAACCCTCTCTCCAAAAGATGGCGGAGACAATCAATCAGTGACTGAATAGTTTAACGCTATTTGAAGGCTTTTGTGTATAAGAACGCATTTCGAAACAATTCTATGCAAATTTGTTTCGAAATGAGCCGTTTAGGCGGTTTTTGCGCCCGTCCGGTTAAGAAAAGCTGCCAGATGCGTACACATCACGCAGCGCGCGGGCTTGGCGCTGGCGATCGGCCCAAACAACAAACCGAGTCCCCGATGGTTATCCTTGAGCGCGGCGACCATCTGACGGGTTCGAGGCGCCTCGAGCATATCACGCATGCGGGCGGAACGCTCGATTGACGACACTCCATGCGGGCTAAGACACAAATTCTCGATGCAGGCGACCAGTCCGGCAAAGTAGAACTTTTGGCTTGCCAGCTTGAGCCGACCACCGCTATCTGCTTCCGAGAGTGAGTCCGCAAGCTCGTCGAGCGCTCGAGTGTCATCGGATATCCTGGCATACATGGTGGGATCAAAGGCATCTGTAAGCTTAGGTGCCACCGCGTGGAAACAAGCGTCGCCGCAGCCGGACACGAATCGTGCCTGCGAGAGCGCATAAGCCATAAACTCAACCGTACGGTACGCCTTGCCGCGCGACAGGCGTGCCTCAAACAGCGGACGGCTATACATCACGCCAGAGGTCTGAGCGACTAGGCCGCCCAAAATCAACTGGGGCAGCCCAGTCACCATAGAAGACTCGTCTTCTATGGCAATAGAGGCAGCATCCAAGACGCGCGAATGGCGTTCTCGATGTGCATCATAGCGGTCGAGCGACACCGTGGGGAACACTATGTCTGCCGCAGTATCGCACGCGATATCGACCATCTTGGAAAGGGACTGCGGAGCAAACCACTCATCGGCGTTCATAGCGATGATTTGAGAGCCGCGCGAGACAGCAAAACCGGCACGAAGGCAAGCGCCGCGCTTCGCGTCCTCGACGTCAATCAAATCAATATGGATGTCCCTGTCGGCAGCAACTTGAAGCGAATGGCGCACACCGGGCGCAGCATCGCGGCAAACAACGACAATCTGCAAATCGTAGAGGTCTTGGTTCTGGATACTCTCGAGCGCACGCATCGCATAGCTGGGCGAACCTTCTACCACAAGGATCACCGAAAGTCGCGGATGCGAGCCACGTCGAACCAAGTTATCCGTCCTCTCGACAGCAATGAATCAAACCGTGGTTCATGGTACACCCCGGCAATAAAAGCAATGAGACACCGGTTGTATTGCACGCCAAGAACAGATGTTGCACACGCGCAGCCCACAGATAATGGGTGTCGACGCACGACGCGTCGAGCCCTCCCCTAGTCGAGCACGACGAGCTCGGCGGGATCGTAATCCACGCCCATAAACGTAAGGCCGCAGGCAGGAGCCGTGGGGCCCGCAGCGGTACGGTCGCAAGCATCGATGACCTCGCGCATCCACTCGGGTTCACGGCGATGCATGCCAATCGCGACAAGCGTGCCAACGATCGTACGGACCATCGAATGCAGAAACGCATTGCCCTCGATGGTAAACGTCAGGATGTCCTCGCCAAACGCAACCTCATGGCCAAACTCGGCGCGCATTACGCAGCGGTGCGTAGGTTTGCCCACGGCAGAAGCAACCTTGCAAAAGCTTTTAAAGTCCTGCTCGCCCAGCAGCGCGGGGCAGGCAGCAGACATAGCCTCAACATCCAAGGGATAGCGATGCCACCACACCGCACCGCGGGACAGCACGGGGCGCGCATCTCGATCGGCAATACGGTACGTATACGTACGGGAACGCGCGTCAAAACGTGCAGAAAAGCCTTTACGGGCCTTGTAGACCTCGTTGATGGCGATATCTTTGGGCAGCAGGGCATCCATAGCCCGCAGCCACCTACGGCGCGTTAGGGCGAGCTCAGCGTCCGTTACGGGCACGCTGATGTACTGAGCCACGGCATGCACGCCGGCATCGGTGCGACCCGCGCACGTCAGATCGATCGGACGGCGAAGCAGCGTCTCGATGGCTCGACGCAGCTCACCCGCAACCGTCGTCTGTCCCGGCTGCTCGGCAAAGCCGCTATAGGACGAGCCATCGTATGCCACGCGGAAAACGAGCGTGGCATCGAGCTCTGGAATCGAATTGAAATCAGACGGCGCGGTCATGGGCGCTCCCAACAAACAGGCAATGGCATTTCGACAAAAAAAGAGGGGTACGCGAACGTACCCCTCGAATATAGCCTATGCAGACGGATTGTCTACTCAGCGGTCTCCTCAGCAGGAGCCTCCTCGGCAGCCTCGACCTTCTTGGGAGCAGCGGCCTTCTTGGGGGCCGGAGCAGCCTTCTTGGCCTTAGGCGTGCAAGGCTCGGTGACGAGCTCCATGATAACGATGGGAGCGTTGTCGCCCTTGCGGTTACCGAGCTTCATGATGCGGGTATAACCGCCGTTGCGATCCTGCCACATACCCTGGGCAGCCTTGTCGAAGATCTCGGCAACGAGCTGCTTATCGCCGAGCTTGGCGATAGCCAGACGACGAGAGTGCAGGTCGCCCTTCTTGGCCCAAGTGATGATCGGATCGACGACCGAACGCAGCGCCTTAGCGCGGGTCTCGGTGGTCTTGATGCGGTCGTTCTCGAAGAGGGCCTTAGCAAGGCTCTTCTTCATGGCCTTGGTGTGGCTCGCATCGGTGCCGAGCTTCAGGCCCTTCTTAACGTTGTGACGCATGGTCTAGTTTCTCCTCAAATATGCGAAGCATTAAGCCTTCAGGCTCAGGCCCATGGACTCAAGCTTGTCCTTCACTTCCTCGATCGACTTAACACCGAAGTTACGGATGTTGAGCAGATCGTTCTCCGAGAACTCAACGAGCTGACGGACCGAGTGAATGCTGGCGCGCTTAAGGCAGTTGTAGGAACGGACGGAAAGGTCCAGATCCTCGATCTGCTTGTCCAGCTCGGCGTTGTCGTTGGTGACCTCGGGAGCGAAGATCGAAGCCTCCTCCTCGACCTCGGGGGTCTCGGCAAGGTTCATAAAGGCGGCCATATGCTGGTTGATGATATTGGCAGCCTGGACCACGGCGTCGCGCGGGGCGATGGAGCCGTTGGTCTCGATCTCGAGGACAAGGCGGTCGTAGTCGGTGTGCTGACCGACACGGCAAGCCTCAACGAGCTTGGCGCAACGGGAAACCGGCGAGTACAGCGAGTCGACGTGGATCACACCGATGGGATCGTTGTCGCGCTTGTTGGCCTCGCCAGAAACATAGCCGCGGCCATAGCCGATGCGCATGCTCATGGTGAGATGGCCACCCTCGGTGAGCGTAGCAATGTGCTGCTCGGGGTTGACCAGCTCAAACTCGGACGGAATAAAGAAGTCCGCACCGGTGACCTCGCAGGGGCCGTCAACCGAGATGGTGGCGGTCGCCTCGTCGGTCGTGCCGAGAGCCCTGAAGACAAGACCCTTGACATTCAGGACGATGTCGGTGACATCCTCGACCATGTTAGGGATGGTCATGAACTCGTGCTGCGCACCATCGATCTGAATAGCCTCGACGGCGGCACCCTCGAGCGAGGACAGAAGAACGCGACGAAGGGAGTTACCCAGCGTATCGCCGTAACCACGCTCGAGCGGCTCGACGGAGACACGAGCAGACGTCTCGTTGATCTCTTCGACCTGAACCTGAGGCCTAATGAATTCTGACATGTATTACCTCCAGCCTCAGCAGCCCGGATGGACTACTTAGAGTAGAGCTCGACGATGAGCTGCTCGTTGATATCACCGCTGATCTGCTCACGCGTCGGCAGAGCGAGCACGTTACCAGACAGCTTCTCGATATCGACCTCGAGCCAGCCAGGGACCTCAAAGCGCTCGGAGGAAATCAGGGCCTCCTTGATGGGGAGGAGGTCACGGAACTTCTCGCCGACAGCGACGACGTCGCCGGCCTTGACGCGGTAGGACGGGATGTCCACGCGCTTGCCGTTCACGGTGAAGTGACCGTGACGGACGGACTGACGAGCCTCTTTGCGGGTGCGGGCGAAGCCAAGACGGAAGACGACGTTGTCGAGGCGAGACTCAAGAATGATCATGAGGTTCTCACCGGTGACGCCGTTCATCTTACGGGCCTTGTTGAAGTAGCCGTGGAACTGCTTCTCCAGAACGCCATAGATGAACTTGACCTTCTGCTTCTCGCGCAGCTGCATGCCGTACTCAGATTCCTTGCGACGGCGCTTGGGCTGACGGATAGATTCCTTCTTGCTGCTGTAACCGAGCTCAGCGGGATCGATCCCGAGCTGACGGCAGCGCTTAAGAACAGGAGTCCTGTCGATTGCCATATTGATACGATCCTTTCAGTTACACGCGGCGACGCTTCTTGGGGCGGCAGCCGTTGTGCGGAATGGGGGTCTTGTCCTGGATGCTCGAGACCTCGAGGCCAGCAGCCTGGAGGGAGCGGATGGCGGTCTCACGACCGGAGCCGGGGCCCTTGACGAAGACGGAAACCTTCTTCATACCGTGCTCCATGGCCTGCTTGGCAGCAGCCTCGGCAGCCATCTGGGCAGCGAACGGCGTGGACTTACGGGAGCCCTTGAAGCCCACCTGGCCAGCCGACTTCCAGGAAATGACGTTGCCCTGGGGATCGGTGATCGAAACGATCGTGTTGTTGAACGTAGAACGAATGTGAGCCTGGCCCACGGAAATGTTCTTACGGTCCGCGCGCTTCAGACGGGCAGCGCGAACGTTCTTCTTAGCAGTAGCCATCTATCTAGCGCTCCTTATTTCTTCTTCTTAGCACCGATCTGACGCTTCGGGCCCTTGCGGGTACGAGCGTTAGTGTGGGTGCGCTGGCCGCGGACCGGGAGGCCCTTGCGGTGACGAAGGCCGCGGTTGCAGCCGATGTCCATAAGGCGCTTGACGTTCTGGTTGCGCTCACGGCGGAGGTCGCCCTCAACCATGATCTGGTTCTTATCGATATAATCGCGGATGGCGTTAACCTCATCCTCGGTGAGGTCCTTAACGCGCGTATCCACGTTAACGTTGCACTCGACGCAAATCTTCGTCGCAGTGGTGCGGCCGATGCCGTAAATGTAGGTCAGACCGATCTCAACGCGCTTCTCACGCGGGAGGTCGACACCATTAATACGGGCCAACGTAGTCTCCTCTCTTAACCCTGACGCTGCTTATGACGGGGGTTCTCGCAAATGACGAGGACCTTGCCATGGCGCCTAATGATTTTGCACTTATCGCACATCTTCTTGACCGAAGGACGTACCTTCATCGTTCTTCCTTTCGGTAGCGCTCAAACTACTTCCCTACTATCTACTCGCCCAGCCGCAGGCGTTTAAAACTATGGCTGGTCTTCACACACAATCCGACCGTAGGTTGAGCTAAGCCTGCAGTCGGAAATGGAGTGCGTGTATGCGTGCCGCTATTTGTAGCGATAGGTGATGCGGCCGCGGGTCAGGTCGTACGGGGAAAGCTCCACGACAACCCTGTCACCGGGGAGAATACGGATGTAATTCATTCGGATCTTGCCAGAAATGTTGCACAGAACCGAATGACCGTTCTCGAGCTCGACCTTAAACATGGCGTTGGGCAACGGTTCCTTTACCGTACCCTCGAGCTCAATTGCGTCTTCCTTCTTCACAAGCAATCATCTTTCTCTAGAAAACGACAGCGATTGAGTATTCTACAACACGTATGCACGCATCGTAATAACTTCGTAATGGCTCCACAACTAAGTGGAACTTGTTACATTTCTCCGCCTTGGAGCGAACACCAAGCACCTTGCGCATCCGTGGTGAGAATCACCGGGCCGTCATTGGTAATGGCGACGGTGTTCTCGTAGTGCGCGGCGGGCAGGTGGTCGTTGGTCGTGACGATCCAACCGTCGGAACCCGTGCTCACATGGTTGGAACCCATCGTAACCATCGGCTCAATGGCAATGACCATGCCGGCCTGGAGGCGAACGCCCCTCCCCTTCTTTCCATAGTTAGGAACGTTGGGGTCCTCGTGCATCACGCGGCCAATGCCATGGCCCACATAATCACGAAGCACGCCGTAACCGTGAGACTCGGCGAGGGACTGAACGGCATAACCGACGTCCCCGATATGGTTACCGGGAACAGCCTGCTCGATGGCAGCCTTAAGGCAATCGCGCGTGACCTCGCACAAAGCCTTGGCTTCGGGCGTGGGGGTGCCGACGAAAAACGTCCAAGCGTTATCGCCGACCCAACCGTCGACAACGGCTCCCGTATCAATGGAGATGATATCGCCATCGCGCAGGATCATGTCGGGGTTGGGAATACCGTGAACCACGGCATCGTTGATCGATGCGCAGATGGTTCCCGGGAACCCGCCGTAGCCCTTAAAGGCCGGGGTGCCGCCATGCATGCGGATAATCTGCTCCGCGAGCTGATCGAGCTCAAAAGTCGAAACGCCGGGGCGCACCATGGCTCCAACGTGGCGGAGCGCCATCTTAGATAGCGCTCCTGCCTTCTTCATCTGCTCGATTTGCGTTGCAGACTTAATCTTGATCATAGACCGAGAGCCTCTTTGACATCCCCGTACACGGTCTCGCGAGCCTGGTTACCGTTGACCGACTTGAGCAGACCCTGGCCACGATAGTAGTCAACGAGCGGGCTCGTGGACTTCTCGTAGACGTCGAGACGGTTCTTGATGGTCTCGGGCTTGTCGTCGTCGCGCTGATACATCTCGCCACCGCACTTGGGGCAGGTGGCATCGGCAGCGGTGCCGGTGTAACCGCAGGCGCGGCAGGTGCGACGCGAAGACAGACGATCGATAATGACCTCGGGGGCCACATCGACCAGAAGGGCGCAATCGATCTCGCGACCCATGGCGGAGAGCTCGGAATCGAGCGTCACAGCCTGGGCGGTGTTGCGCGGGAAGCCGTCGAGGATGAAGCCCTGCTGGGCGTCATCGGCGGCAAGGCGCTCCTTGACAAGGTCGATCACGAGCTGGTCGGGAACGAGCTCGCCAGCGTCCATGTACTTCTTAGCCTGAATACCAAGCTCGGTGCCACCCTTGACGGCAGCACGCAGCAGGTCGCCCGTGGAAATATGGGCGACGCCAAACTCGGCGACGAGCTCCTGTGCGACGGTGCCCTTACCGGCACCCGGAGCTCCGAGCAATACGAGGTTCATGAGCAATCCTCCTCTAGCCTATTTAAAGAATCCATCGTAATCATACATCTTGATCTGGCCTTCGAGCTTATCGACCGTGTCGAGCACGACGCCGACCATGATGAGGATGGACGTGCCGCCAAATGCCTGGATCAGATGGTTACCCGTGAAGGAGAAGATGATCGAAGGCACGATGGCGATGAGCGCCAAAAAGACAGCGCTGGGAAGCGTGATCTTGTTGAGCGCGTTCTTGATGTAGGCCGCGGTAGCCCTACCCGGACGGACGCCCGGAATAAAGCCGCCCTGCTTCTTAAGGTTATCGGCCGTGTCATCGGGGTTGAACACCATGGAGGTGTAGAAGTACGCGAAGAACACGATGAGGACAACGTTAAGCACCCAGTTGAGCCAACCGGTCGAAAGCGCGGAGGCAACTGCCTGAATCCAGCCGATGCCGGGGAAGAACACGGCAATCTGAGCCGGGAAGTACAGCAGCGCCGAAGCGAAGATGATCGGCACGACACCCGCGGTGTTGACCTTGATGGGCAGGTAGGTGGTCTGGCCACCCATCATGCGACGGCCCACGACGCGCTTAGCGTAGGAGACCGGGATGCGGCGCTGGCCGCGCTCAAGGAAAACAATCAGCGGGATAACCAGCAGGATGATGGCGCAGATGATCACCATGGTGATGATGCCACCGGCGTTGCCCTCGGTGCTGGAGAAGATAGCCTGCGGCAGACCGGCCATGATGTTCGCGAAGATGATCAGCGACATGCCATTGCCGATACCGCGCTGGGTGATGAGCTCACCAATCCACATGATCAGCATGGCGCCCGCGGTGAGCGTACCGACGATCATGAGGTCGAAGATGATCTCGGGAGCGCCGGCGCCATTGAAGCTGATGCCGAAGCTCTTAAAGAGGAAGAGGTAACCCACGGAGTTGAGGATTGCCAGAGCCAGGGTGAGGTAACGCGAATACTGCGTAATCTTGGTCTGACCGACCTCGCCCTCGCGGGCAAGCTCATGCAGGGAAGGCACGACGGCCTGGAGCATCTGGAGGATGATCGAGCTGGTGATGTAAGGCATGATGCCCAGCGAAAACACCGACACATAGCTCAACGCGCCGCCAGAGAAAAGATTCAGGAGGGCCATAGCACCTGCGGCGACCGAATTGTTATCGGTCGAGAAAAGGCCCAGCATCCCCTGGAAGGGAATGCCGGGCACAGGAACGTGCGCACCAATGCGGTACACGACGAGCATAGCTATGGTAAAAAGAATCTTTTCGCGCAATTCTTTGATGCGGAAAGCATTCTTAAGACCATTTAGCACGGCAGCTCGACCTTTCCGCCGGCGGCCTCGATCTTGGCCTGCGCAGAAGCGCTGACCTTGTCGACCTTGACCGTGAACTTCTTGGTGAGCTCACCATTGCCGAGCACCTTGACGGGCTCGAACTCGCTCTTGGTGATGCGAGCGGCCTTAAGAGCGGCACCGTCGATCACAGCGCCGTCCTCGAACTTACGCTCGAGACGCTCAACGTTAACGGCGGTGTACTCGATACGACGGGGGTTGCGGAAGCCCGGAAGCTTGGGCAGGCGCATGGCCAGCGGAGTCTGGCCACCCTCGAAGCCGGCACCCTTGGTGCCGCCAGAGCGGGAACCCTGGCCCTTCTGGCCGCGGCCAGAAGTGGTGCCGTGACCCGAAGAATTGCCACGGCCGACGCGCTTGCGGTTCTTGGTGGAACCGGGCGCGGGAGTAAGATCGTGAAGCTGCATTTGCTACTCCTCTACAATCTCGACAAGGTGCTTGACCTTGAAGATCATGCCGCGGACGGACTCGTTGTCAGCAATCTCGCGAACCTCGCGGATCCTGTGGAGACCGAGGGCACGGACAGTACGGACCTGGTCCTGCTTGCAACCGTTGGTGCTGCGGACCTGCTTGATCTTGATGGTGTCAGCCATGCTTAGTTCTCCTTACCGACGAACATCTCGGAGACCGTCAGGCCACGGCGAGCCGCGACGTCCTCAGGGCTGGAGAGCTCCTTGAGGCCCTCGACGGCAGCCTTGATGATGTTGAGGCCGTTATCGGTACCGAGGGACTTGGACAGGACGTTCTTGATGCCAGCAAGCTCGAAGAGGGGACGCACAGCGCCGCCGGCGATAACGCCGGTACCCTCGACAGCGGGCTTGATGATGATGCGGCCGGCACCAAAGTGGCCGAGAACCTCGTGCGGGATGGTGCCCTGCTCGGTCACCGGCACGTGGAACATGTTCTTCTTGGCATCGAGAGATGCCTTGGAGATGGCCATGGGCACCTCAGCGGACTTGCCCATGCCAACGCCGACGTTGCCCTTGCCGTCGCCAACGACGACGAGAGCGACGAGGCTCATGCGACGACCACCCTTGACGGTCTTCGACACGCGGTTGATGTAAACGACGCGCTCCTCGAACTCGGAGGCCTCGCGCTGCTGCTTCTGATTACGAGCCATGTGCTACATACCTCCTAGAACTCGAGACCGGCGGCACGAGCACCGTCGGCGAGGGCCTTGACGCGGCCATGGTAGATACGGCCACCGCGATCGAAGGCGACCTTGGTGATGCCGGCCTCGATGGCGCGCTTGCCAACGAGCTGACCGACCTTCTCCGCAGCCTCCTTGTTCGAGGTGTGGGTGCCCTTGAACTCGGCCTCGAGGGTCGAGGCAGAGACGAGCGTCAGGCTGGAGCCCTTGCTGTCGTCGATGATCTGGGCATAGATGTTGGCGTTAGTACGGGTCACGCGAAGACGCGGACGCTCGGAGGTACCCGAGACCTTGCCGCGAACACGACGCTGACGACGCTTGAGGCCTTCCAGCTTCGCCTTATGCTTGTTCATACGTAAACTCCTAAAAAGGTTGATCTTGCCAGCACCTGACGGGGTGCTGGTCTTATGCGAGTGAGTCGGTTACGACTACTTGGCGGCCTTACCCAGCTTGCGGCGGATGTGCTCGCCAACGTAGTGGATACCCTTGCCCTTGTAAGGCTCGGGAGGACGATGGCCGCGGATCTCAGCGGCAATCTGACCGACCTGCTGCTTGTTGATACCCTTGACGTTCACGTGGGTGTTGTCGGGAACCTCGAAGGTGATGCCCTCGGGAGCCTCGACGATCACGGGGTGCGAGAAGCCCAGGGAGAACTCGAGGTTCTTGCCCTTCTGCTGCACGCGGTAACCGACGCCGGCGAGCTCGAGCTTCTTCTCGAAGCCCTCGGAAACGCCAACAACCATGTTGTGGATGAGGGCGCGGGTGAGGCCGTGGCGGGCACGGGTCTCACGCTCGTCGTCGGGACGGGAAACGGTGAGGACGTTGTCCTCGACGTTGATAGCGAGCTTCTCAAAGACATCGAGCTCGAGCTGGCCCTTGGGGCCCTTGACGACAACGTTGTTGCCGTTGACTGCCACTTCGACTCCGGCGGGAATCTGGACAGGCTTATTACCGATACGAGACACGGTGATCTCCTTTCCTTCTACCTACCGAGCGAATTACCAGACGTAAGCGATGATCTCGCCGCCGACGTTGTGCTTGCGAGCATCGCGGTCGGTCATGACGCCATGGCTGGTGGAAATAATGGCGGTACCAAGGCCACCGCGGACGCGGGGCATGTCGGCAACGCCGGTGTACTTACGCAGGCCCGGCTTGGAAATGCGGCGGATGCCGTTGATGACCTTAGCCTTCTTGGGACCATACTTAAGCGTGATGTGCAGAGTCTTCTGGGGAACGGTGTCCTCGACATCGTAGCCCTCGATGTAGCCCTCCTCGTGCAGAACACGAGCGATCTCGACGAGCTTCTTGCTGCTCGGCATGGAGACCGTGGCCTTGTTCACAGAGTTAGCGTTACGGATGCGCGTAAGCATATCTGCGATCGGGTCTGTAAGGTTCATACAGATTCTCCTTCGTTCTTGATGAACACGTGCTCTTGGTTCTTCGCCGCCCTTAACGGCAAAGCCTTTTTAGCGCGTTTTCCCTGTTCCAAACTGATGCTTGAAACGCTGGTAGTGACTTACCAGCTGGCCTTCTTAACGCCGGGAAGCTCGCCCTTGAGTGCAAGCTCGCGGAAGCAGACACGGCACAGGCCGAACTTGCGGTACACAGAGTGCGGACGGCCGCAGCGCTGGCAGCGCGTGTACTCACGAGTAGAGAACTTCTGCTTGCGATTGCACTTGACGATCATCGATGTCTTAGCCACTTATATCCTCCTCACATAGAGTATTGTTCGCCCCAAGCGCCGCCCCCTTGTGGGAACGGCGCTTATAGGGCAGGTGAACCTATTTCTTGAACGGGAAACCGAAGGCGTCCAGAAGGGCCTTGGCCTCCTCATCGGTGTTGGCGGTGGTCACGAAAGTGATGTCCATACCACGCTGGTGATCGACGGAATCGAAGTCGATCTCGGGGAAGATGAGCTGCTCGGTGACGCCCATGGAGAAGTTACCACGGCCGTCGAAGCTCTTGGCGGAAATGCCGCGGAAGTCGCGGATACGGGGGATCGCGACGGAGGTCAGACGATCGAAGAACTCCCACATACGGTCGCCACGCAGGGTAACCTTGCAGCCGATCGGCATACCAGCGCGCAGGCGGAAGGTAGCGATGGACTTACGGGCACGGGTGATCATCGGCTGCTGTCCGGTGATGGCGCGCAGGTCGCGCACGGCACCGTCGATGGCCTTGGAATCGGTAGCGGCCTCGCCGACACCCATGTTCACGACGATCTTCTCAAACTTGGGGATCATCATGACGTTCTCGTACTGGAACTTGTCCTGAAGCTGCTGCTTGACCTCGTTGTTGTACTTGGTCTTCAGACGCGGCACATACTTCTCTTCTGCCATTGTTCACTCCTTCTTGGGGTTTTAAGCACGGGGCGTGGCCACGATGGGTTGTCCTCGTGCCTCCTGGCTGCATCCGCGCCGCTCATGGCATTTTGCGGTTTGGACTCGACGCAGCAGGAGCCGACAAAACAATCGGTACTATACGCGCATCGTGAGCGTATTTCCAGAAAAACCTCGTCTGCCTGCACAACTCCACAACTCCCCCGCACAAATGGGTCCCAACAAGCAGTTGCGGTGAAATAGGGACTGTTGGGCGGCCTAACAGGCTTAAACAATCCGTATTTCACCGCAACTTATTGGTGGGGATGCGATTAGCGCTTGCGGGGGACGAGTTTGGTGCGTCGCAGGTGGATCATCTCGGCGGCGATGGAGATGGCGATCTCCTCGGGGTCCTCGGCCTCGATGGCGACGCCGATCGGAAGGTGCAGCTCGTCGATCTGGTCCTGCGTAAAGCCTTCCTGCTCCAGGCGGGCACGCACAAAGGCCGTCTTGCGGCGCGAACCCAGACAGCCCAGGTAGGCAGGCTTGGCGCGCATGGCCTGAATCACCACGTCGATATCGGACTTGTGACCCGCCGTGGCGACGACCACCAGGTCGCGCGGGCCGATGGGGCACTGCTTGCTCAGGCTCTTGTAGTCGACCAGACGACGGTCGTAGACACCGGGCACCCAATCGGGGGTCAGCGTTCCGGGGCGGTCGTCGCACGCCACGACGGCAAAGCCCGCCGCCATGAGCACCCGCGCCGTCGCGGCGCCCACGTGGCCGCAGCCAAAGATATAGGTCAGGCCCTCGGGGCAGAGCGTCTCGATGTGCGCGGGAGGAATCTCGGAGGCGGCGTTAGTGTAGGTGACGTTACTCCCCTCCTCCACCAGTGAAAGCCCGGGGCAGCCCGCAATGGTATGGCGCGATGCCTCGCCATGGTACTCGGCCACATCGCCCTCGAGCGCGCTCGCGATAAACGGCTCAAAGTCGATGACGAAGTCGCCGATGCGCCGATAGACCAAGACGTCGGCAATTTCCTGGAACAACGGTGCCTGGGTCGCATCCAGATGCAGATAGCACAGGCAGATGGCTCCGCCGCAGATCATGCCGGTATCGGAGTTCTCGCCGCCCATGGTGTAGCGGACCAGACGCGACTGTCCCGCGCTCAGGAGTTCGCGCGCCTCATCCAGCGCAAAGAGCTCAATCTTGCCGCCGCCGATAGTGCCCGCCTGGCTGCCGTCGGCAAAGACGGCCATCCAGGCGCCCACGCCGCGCGGCGACGACCCCGCCGTGCCGGCCACGACCACGAGCTCGCACGTCTCGCCAGCACGCAGGGCGGCAAGCGCCGCATTCACAACATCGAGCTTTTCCATTGCCGCCTTCTATCCTCTAAAGATATCGGTGAGCATAGCGAGTGCCTCGAGCACGCCGCCGCCGACCGACGCCGCCTTGTCCGAAATGTAGTTGATATAGCTGGCATCGCCGCGCGGATCGACATCGGCGCATTTAAAGCCCTCAGTCACCTGCACGCCGTTCGCCAAAAGGCCGCGCAAGCAGCCGTCAATCTGCGTGATCATGGGCGTATCGTCCGCGTAGCCAATCACGTCTCCGGCGCTCACGATGTCGCCGATTGCGCGGTCGGACCGAAACACGCCGGCGGCGGGGCTGTGGATAACACGCTCCTTGCCGTATCCGCCGATCATGCCTGGCACACCCGTGTTGGGCTGGGGGGAGCCCTGGGTAATCACGCGGCCCAAAAAATGCCCGCGCATGGTCTCGACCACGGCGTCGCAATCGACCGGCGCGGTAAAGCCCGGCCCCACGGCGATGACGACAGGCGCCATATCGCGCGTGGTGCCCAAGTTGCGCTTGGCCAAAATCGCATCGACCACGGCAGCGGGTTTCAGTTCGTCGAGCATCCTGGCCCGGGGGTCCACCACCACGGCGACGTCTCCGGCCTCGGTAATTGCAAGCGCCTCTGCCGGCGTCTGCGCCAAGCGAGCGCGGATGCCCTCGACCTGGACCTCGCCCAAGCGAATGGCCTCGCAAAAACTGATTGTGCGACGGATGCACGTGGGAACCGCGATATCGGCCATGACAACCGACACGCCGGCGCGCACCAAGCGAGCGGCGACGCCCGTGGCGATATCGCCGGCGCCGCGAACATAAACGAGCATTCCCGGGACACCTCCCTGTGCTACGGTTTGAGCAGAGCAAAAGCGGTTCGACCGCTACTCTGATGATTATTTATTATCACAGTATTATACGGCGGTGAACAGATGGAAACGGTTAGCGGCAATCTTGCCTCGGCGCTCAGGATCGAGCCGGGCATTACCGCGATTATCGGCAGCGGTGGCAAGTCGACCTTGCTAAAGACGCTCGGCCTTGAGCTTATGCGCGCTGGCGGCCGCGTGCTCCTCTGCACCACCACGCGCATGCTCCCCGTCGCCGGCGTGCCATGGGACGGGTCGAGCCGTCGCCTGGACGCCGCGCCCTGGAAGCCAGGTGCCCCACACGCCCCAGGCTGCACCTGCGAGGCCTGCGCGGGGCTTGTGCGGGGAAGCATCTGCCAGGCAGGCGTCTTGGACCCCCAGACGGGCAAGCTCTCCTCCCCTGCCGAGCCGCTCGACCAGCTGGCGCAGCGCTTTGACTACGTCCTGGCCGAGGCGGACGGCAGCAAGCGGCTCCCGCTCAAGGCCCACGCCGCCTGGGAGCCGGTGATTCCCTCTGGCACGGCCAACATCGTCTGGATCGTCGGCGCCTCAGGGCTCGGCAAGCCCATCCACGAAGCCGTCCACCGCCCCGAGCTCTTTTGCGAGCGTTGCGGCTGCGAGCTCACCGACATCGCCACGCCCGAGCGCGTCGCACAGGTGCTCAATGCCGAGATACGGGTGATGGAACTCAGCACCGCACGCGTCATGCTCAACCAAGTCGACACGCTCAGCGACCCCACGATGGCCGACCGCTTCGAGGCAGCCCTCGGCCGCCCCCTCATCGCCACCAGCCTCAAGGGGTAGCTAATTTGGGACGGGGCTCTTTTAGCTACCCCATGTTGAGAGAAAAATCATCAGGCAGGCAAGGGTAGCTAAAAGAGCCCCGTCCCAAATTAGCTACCCTGGCGGCCTTCCTGTTAGCGGGGGACGTAGCGGCCGGGTTGGGCTCCGGTGGGCTCGCCGTCGCACGCGGCCAGCACGCCGTTCACAAACACTGCCTTGGCGCGGCCGTGCGCCTCAAAGCCCTCGAGCGGCGTGTAGTCCACGGCCTGATGCTGCGTCGCGGCGCTGATCGTCCAGCGCGCCTTGGGATCCCACACGCACACATCGGCATCGGAGCCCTCGGCAAGACATCCCTTGCGCGGATACATGCCAAAGACGCGCGCCGGGTTCTCGCTCATCAAGCGGCACAGATCCTCGGGACCCAGCTGTCCCTCAAAGCTCGTAGCGATCGCGACGGGGCGATGCTCCACACCGGGCCCGCCGTTGGGAATCGCGCGGAAGTCGTCGCGCCCGCGGTCCTTTTGCCCGTGCAGGTTAAAGCTGCAGTGGTCGGTCGCGATCGTATCGATCTCGCCGGCCACAAGCGCCTCGCGCAGTGCCGCACGGTCGCCCGCATGGCGCAGCGGCGGGCTCATCACATATTTGGCGCCCGCAAAGCCGTCCTCGCCCTGCTCCAAATAGCACGTATCGTCGAGCATCAGATACTGAGGGCAGGTCTCGACATAGATATTCTTCTGCCCGCGCGCCTTGGCGGCACGGATGGCCTCGAGCCCCAGCTTGGTCGAAAGGTGAACCACGTTGACCGGTACGTCGCCGGCCAGGTGCGCCAGATATAGCAGGCGGCTCACTGCCTCGGCCTCGCACACGTCCGGACGGCTGAGCGCGTGGCCCTCGGGCCCGTGGATACCTTGCTCAAACACGCGCTTCTGCAGCTTGTTCACCAGCGTGCCGTTCTCGCAGTGCACGCACAGGATGCCACCCACGCGCTTGAGCTCCTCAAGCACCTCGAGCGTCTCGGCATCGTCCAAGCGCAGGTGATCATAGGCAAAGTAGGTCTTGAACGACGACACGCCCGCCTCGCGCATGGCCGAAAGGTCGGCACGGTTGCGGTCGTTCCACTCGGCAAGCGCCATATGAAAGGCGTAGTTGGACGTGCAGGTTCCGTCGGCGCGATGATGCCACTCGGCCAAGGCATCGGGCATGGTCACACCGCGGTCGGCCGTCGCATAATCCACGATTGTCGTGGTACCGCCACAGGCAGCCGCACGTGTGCCGGTCTCAAAGCTATCAGCCGTCCAATCCATACCGGTCCAGCACTGCATATGGGTATGTCCATCGATAAAGCCGGGGAATACCCAGCAGCCCGTGGCATCCTGCACGGTGTCGTCCTCGCCCGGCTTAATCTCCGCGGCAATCCGCACGATTTTGTCGCCATCCATGGCAAGGTCGGCGCGACGAAGCCCCTGGGGCGTCACGAGTGCGCCGTTTTTGATGATGATCATAATTGCTCCTTATTGATTGATGCAGTTGGCCACGCGATCAAAATACGAGCAGGCGGCGATGTGCTCCGTTATACGACGCTGCCCCTTTGCAGTATCGACATCCCAAAGCTCGTAGGCACGCGCCTCGACCAGCGCAATGTCGGTGCGACCCCCGAGAATCGAGCCTCCGCCGTCTTTGCCTTCGAGAAGCATAAGCGCGTCGAACAGCTGCGCCGGAAAGAGCACCGGACTCGAGGGCTCGCCATTGCACGCCAAGCGCACCGGATGTTTGCAGTCGCGCTCGTCAAATGCACGAACCATGGCCTTAAAAGAATCCGAGCTCACGAGTGGCTGGTCGCCCGGCAAAAAGAGGCAGCCTTTCCAGTTGCGCCCGGCTCCCCAGGAAAGACCCGCACGAATGCTCTCGCTCCTGAGCGAACCGTCATGCAGCACGCACGGGCAATGCTTGTCCTCGCAAATCTGAGCGACCTCGGGCCAACGCGTCGAAACCACGACGTCAAAGCCTCTGGGAACCGAGTCGATGGTCCAGGCAATCAGCGGCTTGCCATAGATATCGGCGAGCATCTTGTTGGAACCAAACCGCTTGCCCTCGCCCGAGGCCATAATCACGCAACCGAGCTTCATCTCCGCAAACCTCCCCTGGCCGCCTTGGACACCATAGTTGCTATACCCACCATTCCAAGCTCACACTCCGTCGGAACAGGCACGCGCCAGTTTTCCAGCAAGCGCTCCCCAGCTCTCCATAGCACAAAGGAGGGCACCCCGCGACGCAGGGCACCCTCCTCAATGGTGCAGATATGCCTACTCAGCGTCGCCGGTAAACGTGGTACCGGTCTTGCCGGCAAGACCGTCACGCGCCTTCTCGAGCAGCGTGATGAGCGCCGTACGGCCCGGCTTGCTCTCGGCAAACGTCGAGGCAGCCTGAACCTTGGGCAGCATGGAGCCGCGACCGAACTCGTTGGCCTCGGACAGACGCTTTACGTCAGCCGCGGTCAGCGTGTCGAGCCACTGCTCGTGGTCGGTGCCAAAGCCAATGGCAACCTTCTCCACGGCCGTCAGGATAATCAGGGCATCGGCATCGAGCTGCTCGGCGAGCTTCTCGGCCGCAAAGTCCTTATCGATGACGGCGGCAGCGCCCTTAAGGTGGTTGCCCTGGGCCTTGGTGACGGGGATACCGCCACCGCCGCAGGAGATCACCACGTGGTTGGTCTCGACGAGCGACTTGATGGTGTCGAGCTCGACAATGTTCACGGGCTTGGGCGAGGCCACCACGCGACGGAAGCCCTGCTTCTCGTCGTGGATGAACTGGTAGCCGCGGTCGGCTTCCAGCTCCTTGGCCTCGGCCTCGCTCATCCACGGGCCAATCGGCTTAACGGGATCGGCGAAGGCCGGGTCGTCCGCCGCAACCTCGACCTGGGTGAGCACGGTGGCGACACCCTTGTCGATATTGCGGTCGAGCATTTCCTCGCGCAGGCCGTTCTGCAGGTCATAGCCAATGTAGCCCTGGCTCATGGCACCGCAGACGGACAGCGGGCAGGGAATGTACTTCTCGGGGTTAGAGCGCGTGAGCTCGGCCATCGCGTTGGCGATCATACCCACCTGGGGACCGTTGCCATGCACGATGACGACCTCGTTGCCCTCCTCGATCAGGTCGACGATGGCCTTGGAAGTCGTCTTGACGGCCTCCATCTGCTCGGGAAGGTTGGCACCGAGGGCGTTTCCGCCCAGGGCGACAACGATACGCTTAGCCATTTCTCAGCCCAGCTTTAGGCCTGGAACCAACGGGCGGTGTTGCGCTCGTCGAGGGCCTTGAGGGTAGCGGCCGGATCGGCAACCTTCTGCAGGAACATCATGGCTGCGATGGCGTACGGCTTGTAGCTGGCCTCCTTGTACATGCCCACGCGGTGCATGTCGAAGACGTCGGCGTTGACCTCGCCGTGCTCGCAGGAGACACCGGAGATGTCGGCGGGCAGCGGGTGCATAAAGATGGTGTCCTGGCCGTTGGCGGTCTTCTCCATGAGCTCGGTCGTGGAGCACCAATCCTGATGCGTAGCGTTCTGAGCGAGCAGTTCCTTCTCGAGCGCAGCGATGCCGGCGTCGTCGCCCTCGGCGTACAGGTTGGTGCGCTTCTCCATGGCGGCAAACGGAGCCCAGCTCTTGGGGATCACGATGTCGGCGCCCTCGAAGGCCTCGGCCATGGTGTTGACCTGCTTAAAGGTGGTGCCGGACTCGGCGGCGTAGCCCTTGGCGCGCTCGACGACCTCGGGCATGAGGTCGTAGCCCTCGGGGTGAGCCAGGGTGACGTCCATGCCAAAGCGGGGCAGCAGGCTGATCAGCGACTGCGGGCAGGACAGCGGCTTGCCGTAAGAGGGCGAATAGGCCCAGGTAACAGCGACCTTCTTGCCCTTGAGGTTCTCAAGGCCGCCAAACTCGTTGATGAGGTAGAGCATGTCGGCAGAGGACTGCGTGGGGTGATCGGAGTCGGACTGCAGGGAGATGAGCGTGGGACGGTGATCCAGAACGCCGTCCTCGTAGGCCTGCTGGACAGACTCGGAGACCTCGGCCATGTAGGCGTCGCCCTTGCCGATGTACATGTCGTCACGGATGCCGATGACGTCGGCCATGAAGGAGATCATGGTAGCGGTCTCGCGGACGGTCTCGCCGTGGGCGATCTGGGACTTCTTCTCGTCCAGGTCCTGCAGCTCAAGGCCGAGCAGGTTGGCGGCCTTAGAGAAGGAGAAGCGCGTACGGGTGGAGTTGTCACGGAACAGGGAGACGGCCAGACCCGAATCGAAGATCTTGGACGAGACGTTGTTCTCGCGCAGCTCGCGCAGGGCGTCGGCGACGATGTAGAGCGCCTTGAGCTCATCGGTGGTCTTATCCCAGGTGTGCAGGAAGTCGCTGCCGTACATGCCCTTAAAATCGAGGCCGTTCAGCTGCTCGACGAGCTCGGTAAACTTGGCGTCCATGTAAATATCCTTTCGAAAGATGAAACGATCGCAATGAGTAGATGCGCTCCGGCATGCGCGTGCGGCTAGAACATGCCGAGCACCATGACGAGGACCCGCCACCGTCGAGGAAGCATGGGAGATAACGGCCGCGGGCCCCAAGTCAACAGGGGATGCCGGGGGCACGAGCGGCCCCCGGCTCAACAAGATCAAGGAATGGGACTAGTCGATCTTGTTGTTGGTCAGACCGGCGCGGAACACGGTGGCATCGCCATCGGCCTGGCTCGGATCGTAGAGGTTCAGGGCAGCCACATACATAGCGGCAGCGGTGACCAGGTCGTCCTTGTAGGTGACCTCGTTGGGAGCGTGAGCCTGAGACTCGGCACCCGGGCCAAAGCCCACGCAGGGGATGCCGTAGCGGCCCTGGATGGAGACGCAGTTCGTGGAGAAGGTCCACTTATCGCACAGCGGACGACCGATGCGCTTGTCCATGCTGGGCTCGCAGCCGATGCGCTCGTCACCGAACATGGCCTTGTGGGCGTCGACGAGGGCCTTGACGTGCGGAGCGGTCTCCTTGTTGATCCACGTGGGGAAGTAAGCCTCGGTCTCGTAGACCTCGCCGGTCCAGGACGGACGGTCGTACATGTACATGGAGACCTTCACGTCGTCGCCGTACTTCTTGGCGGCCGGCAGGTTGCGGATCTCGTCCAGGCAGGACTCCCAGGTCTCACCGGCGGTCATGCGACGGTCGATGGAGATGGCGCAGGAGTCAGCGACAGCGCAGCGGCTGGGGCTGGTGTAGAAGATCTGGCTGACGGTGCAGGTGCCGCGGCCCAGGAAGCGGGCATCCTCGAAGTGCTCGGGGTTGTACTTGGGGTCGAGCATCTTGACGAGACCCTTGATGTCGGTCGACTCGTCGCAGCCGTTGTTGTTGAGGGCGCGGACGTCGGCGATGATGTCGGCCATCTTGTAGATGGCGTTGTCGCCGCGGTCGGGAGCGGAGCCGTGGCAGGAGGTGCCGTGAACGTCGACGCGGATCTCCATGCGGCCGCGGTGACCGCGATAGATGCCGCCGTCGGTGGGCTCGGTGGAAATGACGAACTCGGGCTTAATGCCGTCCTTGTTGTAGATGTACTGCCAGCACATGCCGTCGCAGTCCTCTTCCTGGACGGTGCCGACGACCATGATCTTGTAGCCCTCGGGGATGAGGCCCATGTCCTTCATCATCTTGGCAGCGTAGGTAGCGGAAGCCATGCCACCCTCCTGGTCAGAGCCGCCGCGACCGTAGATGATCTCGTCGGTCTCGTAGCCCTCGTAGGGATCGGCATCCCAGTTCTCGATGTTGCCGATGCCGACGGTGTCGATGTGGGAGTCGATGGCGATGATCTTGTCGCCCTCGCCCATAAAGCCCATGACGTTGCCCAGGCCGTCGACCTTGACCTCGTCATAGCCAAGGCTCTCCATCTCGGCCTTGATGCAAGCGACAACCTCACCCTCCTCGCAGGACTCAGAGGGGTGCGAGATCATGGCGCGCAGGAAGCGAGTCATGTCAGCACGGTGAGACTCAGCAGCAGCCTTAATGGCATCAAAATCGAGTTCTTTAGTCATAACAGTCAACCTTTCTACAAGGGTTTACCTACAGGTGAATTTCTTTCAGATAGATCACTTGTGCCAAGCAGCGTGAGGTCGAGCACCCGGCAAGCAAGTTAACGTAGGGCAGTGGAGCATATGTTTGCTCCGTCGCGAGTTCCGCACGAGCCGGAGAGCACTTAATGTGCTCTCCGTGCGAGCAGGACTGTCCGAGCAGGGAGCAAACATATGCTCCACTGCCCGGCCAGGTTAGACCTGCTAGCAGGTCGGGTACTCGCCCTCCCAGACGATGCGACGGTACTGATCCGGATCGGTATCTCCCTCGGTGGAGAAGCAGAGCACGGAGCTCGTCTTGTCCAGGCCGATGAGCTCCTTGAGCTCGGCGTACTCGGGATCGAGCATGAGGGTCTCGACCAGGCCGGTGGTCACCGCGCCGGACTCGCCGGAGATGACGCGCGAGTCGCCCTTCTCGGGAGCGCCCAGGGTGCGCATGCCGCGAGCGGTGACCCAGTCGGGGCAGGACACGAAGGCGGTGGTGTGGTTGCGCAGGATATCCCAGCCCAGGATGTTGGGCTCGCCGCAGCACAGACCAGCCATGATGGAGGGCATGTCGCCGTCCACGATGCGCGGGTCGCCGTCGCCGGCGGCAGCGCCCTTGTACAGGCAGGCGGCAGGAGCGCACTCAACCACGACAAAGGTGGGCGGGTTATCGGGATACAGGTTGGTAAAGTAACCCACCACGGCGCCGGCGAGCGAACCCACGCCAGCCTGGACAAAGACGTGCGTCGGGCGGTTGATGGCCATCTCGCGCAGCTGCTCGGCAGCCTCGGAAGCCATGGTGCCATAGCCCTCCATGATCCAAGACGGGATCTTCTCGTAGCCCTCCCAAGCGGTGTCCTGAACGATGACGCCGCGCTCGCAGGCGTCGGCCTCGGCGGCGGCCATGCGCACGCACTCGTCGTAGTTGACCTCTTCGATGGTCACCGTGGCGCCCTCGGCGGCGATGTTATCAAAGCGGGGCTTGGTGGAACCCTTGGGCATGTGCACGACGGCCTTCTGGCCCAGCTTGTTGGCAGCCCATGCCACGCCGCGGCCGTGATTGCCGTCGGTGGCGGTAAAGAAGGTAGCCTGGCCAAAGTCCTCGGCCAGCTGATCGGAGGTCAGGTAATCGAAGGTGCAGTCGGCAACGTCCTTGCCGGTCTCGTCGGCAATGTAGTTGGCCATGGCAAACGAGCCGCCCAGAACCTTAAAGGCGTTGAGGCCAAAGCGATAGCTCTCGTCCTTAACGCACAGGTTGGACAGGCCCAGGCGCGCGGCCTGGCCGTCCAGGCGGGCAAGCGGAGTGACGGTGTACTGGGGGAACGACTGGTGGAAGGCGCGGGCCTTCTTCACGTGGTCGAGACTCATGATTCCCAAGTGCTTGTCATCGCTCTTGGGCATCGTGTTGCTCGCCCACTGGATCTTATCGGCCATACGGTGAACTCCTTAAGTCCTCTCTTGCCGGCCCCCGCATACGCGTTCCAGCCCATTCCCATTCATGCGGCTGAACTTTTATGTGGATGCCAAACAAAAAGTTTGTTAGCACTGTTCTATCACACTTTTTGATTGGAAAATCTAACAAATTGTTTGTTGTCGTAATCGGTACCTTTTCGCCGCCGAACGGTCACATAACGCAGCGACGCTTTCGCTATTTGCGAACAAGTGGGGTTTATGGCAAAGTGTGCCCAAACTAATTTTTAGGAAGGCACCCATGACCCCCGCACAGATTGAGTTTTACAAGCGCCTCGCACACGGTTTGGCGCTGCAATTTGGCCCCAACTGCGAAGTTGTCGTCCACGACCTGGAGACCGAGGACGTTGACCACTCCATCGTAGTGATCGAAAACGGCCACGTAAGCGGGCGCAAGCTGGGCGACGGTCCCAGCCACATTGTGTTTGAGTCCATGCACGAGGGTGCCACCGACGTACGCGACCGCGAGCCGTACCTCACCAAAACCACCGACGGCAAGCTGCTCAAGTCCTCGACGATCTTTATCCGCAACGACGAGGGCAAGCCCGTCGGCATTTTGGGCATCAACTTTGACATTACGCTCATGAAGGCATTTGAGCGCTCGCTCGATGCCTTTACCGGCACTGGCGGCTCGGGCTACACCGAGCCCGAGCCCATTACCAAAAACATCGGCGACCTGCTCGAAGACCTGCTGCGCGAGTGCGAACAGTTTGTGGGCAAGCCCGCGGCGCTCATGACCAAAGACGAGCGCATCCGCGCCATTGGCTACCTCGACCGTCGCGGCGCCTTCCTCATCTCCAAGTCGAGCGAGCGCGCCTGCGAGTTCTTTGGCATCTCCAAATACAGCTTCTACAGCTACCTCAACGAGGCAAAGGCTGCCGCCGGCGACAAATAGTCAGCGCGCCTGCGCCCCTCCCCTTTTGGGCGCGAGTTCTGGAATGCACGAATCCAAGACCGAGCAGCTTGGGAAGTTCCATATAATCGATGTCATTAGTATTTCGAAAGGATGGAACAGAATGGCGTTGAGCAAGGCATCATGCACCGGTCGCGGATTGATTCCGGCAATTGGTGGACATGTGCACCGCATGTTCGATGAGGGTGAAGACGACCTGTTTTCACTGAGCCTTGACGATGTGATGGATGATCGCCCGTGGACCGCCGACGAACTCATGGGCGGCGGCGGGGCTCGCCCGTCAAGCCCCAATCCCGCACTTGCGCCTAAGTCCGCACCTGCGCCGACTCCTGCGCAGTCGCCTGTTTCGACGCCCGCGCCTACGCCCGCACCCACTTCGGCGCCCACGACCGCTCCCCGCCCCGCAAGCGACCCGTCCGAGACCGCGGCATTTCTCGCTGCAGCGACGCAGGGCAAATCGGCCGACAGCACCGTTATGTACAGCGCCCAGCAGTTGCCTGTTCCTGCGGCACGCAAGCCTCCGATCGCAAGGCTCGACGAGCCCGTTGCCCATCAGGTTGCCTACGATTCCTGGGCTGCAACCGATCTGGATGAGACCTCTACCGGCATGCCGGCGCTCGACGTTCCAGTTAACCCGCTTTTTGCCGCCAACACGAGCGCCGTGGACTATGAGGGCGGTGCAGCATATTCCGATTATTCCGATGACTATGCTGGCAATGGTCGCATCGAGACCGAGGGTTATGGCACCGCATCGAGCGATTATCTCAACGATCCGTACGCTGCCACGCCTGCACCGGAATATGACCCGGAGGCCGCGTCCGCGCCGGCGTATACCAAAAGCACGGGCGAAGAGCGCTTCGCCGATTATTACGCCAAGGAAAAGGCGCTGCGTTTCTCGGAATTTCCGCAGGCAGTCAAGGTTGCCTTTATCGCCATTGTCATTGCCCTGCTCGGTGTCATTGCGTTTGAGGGATTCCAGCTGTTCCGCGGCCCCACCCAAGCGGAGTCGGAAACCCAGCAAAAAGAGGACGATAACCAGTACCTGGACATCAACACCCTCAAGGGCGACCCCAACGACGAGGACGACGAGTAGCGAGGGCTGAAGGCGACCACAGGATCCCGCATCCAGCACCGGCTTCTAAGTGCTGTTTTGGCATCCAGCTACACTTTTCCGGATAATTTGCCTATCGAATTTGACACTTTTCCGAAGTTTTAAGGTGCCTATTTCGACACTTTTCCGGATGAAAGCCGAATAATCACTTGGGAAACTAACGCCGTTCACGCGTCATTTCGCAGGCGGCGTTTGATTTCCGTCCGTACACGCTGATAGACTTCCTCTTGCCCGCAAGCAGCGGGCGCGTTTTATCCAGAGTCGGGGTAGAGAGTTGGCTCCACGATCCCGACGCCAACCGGCCAAGAGGCACGGTGGCCCTGCCAACATCGATGAAAGGAGTCCGTATGGACAATTTCTCCGTGCGCAGTGAGCGCAACTTCCACAACCTGGCAGCCAAGCCAAAACGAATGCATCTTCTGGACGAGCCGAGCGGCTATGCCTCGGCCATGGTCAAGAACAGCCTCTCCCACCAGATGCGCTTTACCGTGCAGGTGCTCGAGGAAGAGCTCTGCGCCGCCGGCGACCCGCACGTGCTGCAGATCAAGCTGCTCGGAGATGACCCTCGTGAGCCGTCCAGATGGATGCTCTTCGCCGACAGCGTGTGCGTTGCGGACGGATCCGGCGCCTTTGCCCGCGAGTGCTTCTGCGAGGGCGCCGAGGTGTTTTTGGATCTGTGCCACGACGCCGTCGAGGCTGCCGAGCTGCGCCAGTGGAGTCAAAGGGAGTACGAGCTGCTGAGTGCCGTGCGCGGGATTGCAATGATTTAGAAACAGAGCGGTGGCGTTATCGAACTGTCGACGCCGCCGCCTCCCCAACGCCCGTCGTGCTCAACGATCAGATCGACCTCAAGGCCCTTCTCATCTCGGAAATAATGAACACTGTTGTCGACACCGCCGTAGGTGGAAAGGAACACGCGCACGTCGCGCAGGATGAGATTCTCAAAGAGCATCCCCAGCGTTTGCATATCGCCAAGCAGCCGCTCAGGGGTAGCCCCCAGCAACGCCGCCGCAAGTGACGGGTCACAGAAGTAGCGCTTGGGGCGCACGCGAACGCGGGCCTTCGAGCGCACATACTGGCCTGCTCTCTCGCGCAAGCTCGTCCGAAAACCCAAGGTTTGCAGGTCACCGCTCCTGCAGCACCAGCGGGCGACGTCATCCTGCGAAATTACGCCATTCTCAATGCAGTTTTTACGCCGTTTTCATTGTAGGTTTTACGCTCGGCATCCTTGGCGCGGCGCTTGCTCAACCACCGGACCAGCGAATTGCCCGGATTCTGGGACGTGCTTTCCGCTCCAGGCCTCTACCGGAAAATGCGTCCCACTCTGAGGCCGAAATCTGGGACGCGCTTTCCGCCAAAGGGAAAGCGCGTCCCATTCCGAGCATCACATCAGAGCGCGCTTGGTTATCTCCGCTCGCACATCTCGGCAAACGAGATCAGCTTGACGTCTCCCCTGCTCTCCGCGGCATCCCGACATCCCTGCGTAAAGCCGCTTTTTGAGAATAGTGCATAGCTTTTTCGTTGCCGTCTAAAGAGCTCGCTTCGGTGCACGAGCTTTTGCAGCACGTCTTCGCCCACCGGTTCATTGCGCCATTTGCACTCCGCAAACAGAGCAGTGCCCTCGCCATCGTCAACAATTAAGTCGATTTCTTCCTGCGTATGCGTGCGATTATCCGTCCCCCACCAGCGCCCGACGCTCGCCGGAACCACGTCGAGCCGGCCCGCGCGCGCGAGTTCGTACACGTATTGTCTGCATATAAGCTCAAAGACCGTACCCATGTAATCCGATACGTGCGGCTCAATGCGCTTATACGCCATCTCGGCCATGTCGTTTTGAATCAGCCCGATGTTCTGCGGAACAAACTTGTACCAGAACCTAAACATCTGGTCGCTCAGCAGATACACGGCTCGCTTATTGCTCGTCTCGTTTAGGGGCAGCTCGCGCTCGACAATCCCAAGCGACGCCAGCTTATCCACATAGCTCTTTACGTTGCTCGCAGGGATTCCCGTAGAGCTCGCAATCTCCGAGATCCTCGAGCGCCCCTGAGCAATTGCTTGCACAATCGCATCATATTGCTCGGGATTGCGGCACTCTTGCAACAGCAGGTTACTCGGCTCCTCAAAGAGATAGCCCGTAGGAGTAAGAAAAAGACGTTTGATGTTGTCCTTGAGCGATACGGCAGGATCGACTTTCTCGATATATGCAGGAATGCCGCCCGTCATGCCATAGCAAACTGCAGCGTCTTCGCGACCCATGCTCTGCCACAACCCGAGGGTCGTCGTAAAATCGAGCGGCATAATCTTAAACTGGGCCGTACGCCTACCGTATAGTGGGCTCTCGTAGCCCAACACCTGTTCCTCCATAAACGAAAGAGACGAGCCGCATAGGATCAGCATTAGCCTGGTCTCTTTGTATAAGTGGTCGATCTTGTCTTGCAGCAACGAGCTGATTTCGGAATTCGATTGGGCGAGATAGGGATACTCGTCAATCACGACAACCAAACGTTCCGTGCGAGCCATGGTGGCCAATGCATCGAACGCTTCGTCAAAACTACGAAACGACACGCCTGCAGCACCAACCGAGCCTGCAAGTATCGCCTGGCTAAAGCCGTGCAGGTTTGCCTCCGCATTGGTACGACGAGCTTGAAAGTAAATAGCCTTCTTGCCTTGGATGAACTCTGTGATAAGGCGCGTTTTACCCACACGACGGCGGCCGTAAATCACAGGCATCTCAAAGGAGTCCGTGCCATACAGTCGATTGAGCTCGGACATTTCCGCTGTTCTTCCGACAAACATAGACCATCCTTCCTTTACGTTATAGCTAGCTATATTATACCTTCCTATAATATAGCTAGCTATAACTTAATTCGACAAGCGGAGCACGAAAAGGGGCGGTACACCCCCGCACGTGGACCGTTCCGGAAACTGTATCCCGTTCTGGAGCCAAAAACTGGGCCGTAGTTTCCGCCAAGCATGCCATCCGGAAAGCACGTCCCATTCCGAGTGGCAATTCCGGGTCACAGTTTCCGCTCCAAACAAAAGGCTCCGGCTCGCGATGGGGCCGGGGCCAAAGGCGCAGCATATACAGTTGATGTTGAGCGCGAACAGCCCATCAGCAATGGTCGTCCGCGCCCCACCCTACCCGCGGTTGCGAACGCGGCTGTAGGGCGTATCCACCATGGGCAGATCGGGACGCAGCTTGCCGTCAAATGCGCGATAGGCGTTCTGTACGGCGGGCGCCGTGGGAATCGTTGCGATCTCGCCGATGCCCTTGCCGCCGTATGCCACGGGCAGCAGCTCGTCCTTCTCCACGTAGATGGCATGGATATCCGGGATCTCGGGTGCACGGAACAACCCGAGCGTACCGTACCTTGCCTGGGGCACGCAGTCCTTGAGCGGCCAGTCCTCAGTAAGCGCATAGCCCATACCCATGAGCACGCCGCCTTCGATCTGACCCTGGATGGAGATGGGGTTGACCACCTTGCCGGAATCGTGCGCGGCATAGACCTCGCTCACGCGGCCGTCATCATCCAAAATGACCACATGCGTGGCAAAGCCGTAGCAGATGTGGCTCTTGGGGTTGGGAACATCCGCACCCAGCTTGTCGGTCGGCTCCAGGTACACGTAGCCAAACTCGCATCCCTCGAGTGCCTTGATGGCGGCCGCGGGATCCTGAGGATGCATACCCTGGCCGGCGACGAGTTCCTGTGTACGCAGCTGATAGGCGTGACCGTCGTCGTACTCGATCTTGACGCCGTCGCCATGCGCACTCACGGGAGCATCGGGCGCGGGCTTGCCGGCCTCGATGTCAAGCATGGCATCGCGCAGCAGGAAGGCGGCGCCGCGCACGGCCTCGCCGGTCACGACCGTCTGACGCGAACCAGACGTGGTGCCGGAGTCGGGAGCGTTCTCGGTGGAGCACTCGCCGTTGGCGATGCAGCTCAGCGGCAGGCCGCATGCCTCGGCAACGTCCTGCAAAAAGACGGTGTTGCAGCCCTGGCCGATGTCGGACGTGGCGGCATAGACCACGGCCACGCCGTTCTCGATGCGGATCTTGCAGCGGCCGGCATCGGGCAGGCCCACGCCCACGCCGGCGTTCTTCATGGCGCAGGCGATACCGGCGTGTCCGGGATGCGCATAGTAGGCATCCTTGACCTCGAGCAGCGTCTCCTTCAGCGCCGTGGAGCAATCGGCGATCTGGCCGTTGGGCAAAACCTCACCCGGCTCGATGGCATTACGGTAACGAATCTCCCACGGATCCAGGCCGACCTTCTCTGCCAGCAGGTCGATCAGGCTCTCGAGCGCAAACTCGGACTGGCAAACGCCAAAGCCGCGGTACGCGCCGGCGGGCGGGTTGTTGGTGTAGTAGCCAAAACCGCGAATGTCGGTGTTCTGGTACTTGTAGGGGCCGACGGCATGCGTGCAGGCGCGCTCGAGCACCGGGCCGCACAGCGACGCGTAGGCGCCGGTGTCAAAGTTGATCTCGCAGTCCAGACCGGTAAAGTTGCCCTCGGCGTCGCAGCCCAGCGTAAAGGTGCCGTCCATGGCGTGGCGCTTGGGATGGAACGCGAGCGACTCGGCACGTGTGAGCTTGCACTTAACAGGACGCTGGAGCTTATAGGCAGCAAGCGCGGCCAGGTGCTGGATCGAAACGTCCTCCTTGCCGCCAAAACCGCCGCCCACAAGCATGGTCTCGACAACCACACGCTCGGGCTCGTTGTCCCAGCCAAACATGTGGGCGCACTCTTTGCGCGTATCGTAGGCACCCTGGTCGGTCGACTGCACCTTGACGCCGTTCTTGTACGGGAAGGCGACGGCGCACTCGGGCTCCAAGAAGGCATGCTCGGTAAAGGGCGTGGTAAAGCGCTGCGTCACGGTGAACGCGCTCTCCGCTAGCGCCTTGGCGGCGTCGCCGCGCGTCACGTGACGGCTCTGGCACACGTTGTCCTTGAGTTCCACCGTGTTGCCAAAGGCAAAGAAACTGTCATGCAGGCGCGGGGCGTCGGCAGCCCTAGCCTCGACAATGTTGCGCACGGGCTCCAGCGGCTCGTAATCAATCTTTACGAGCTTCTTAGCCTTCTCGAGCGTCGCCTCGTCCTCGGCAACCACCAGCACGATGGCGTCACCCACGCAGCGGGTGATATCGCCCTGGGCGATCATGACATCCCAGTCCTGGATAAGGTGGCCGACCTGGTTGACCGGCACGTCCTCGGCGCGCAGGATGCCCACCACACCGGGCAGGGCCTCGGCCTTGGAGGTATCAATGGAGAGCACGCGGGCGCGCGGATACTTGGAGCGCAC
Organism: Collinsella aerofaciens; assembly: GCF_020709435.1. Taxonomy (GTDB): domain Bacteria; phylum Actinomycetota; class Coriobacteriia; order Coriobacteriales; family Coriobacteriaceae; genus Collinsella; species Collinsella aerofaciens_AU. Next base: position 83,609 of record NZ_JAJFDP010000001.1, on the reverse strand, counting down.
GGCGCTAGCATAGGTCAGGCCCGGCTGATCGAGCTCGTCGATGTCGTCGGGATACTTGCCCTCGCCGAGCACCTTCTTGCGCACGTCGATGCGGAAGGCGCGCTTGCCCACACCGTAGTCGTCGCCGCGCTCCAGGTCCTCGTCGATCTGCTTTTCGCCGCGGAGCACCGCAGCTGCCAGCGAAATGCCCTCGATGATCTTCTTGTAGCCGGTGCAGCGGCAGACGTTACCGCGAATGGCGTACTTGATCTGCTCCTCGGTGGGCTCGGGGTCCTCAGCGATGAGCGCCGCGCCCGCCATGACCATGCCGGGGATGCAAAAACCGCACTGCACGGCGCCCACGGCACCAAAGGCGTACACAAAGGCCTCGCGCACGTCCTCGGGCAGGCCCTCGACGGTCACGATGTTGCGACCGGCGGCAAGAGCGGTGGTCAGTACGCACGCCTTGACGGCCGCACCGTCCACATGGATGGTGCAGGTGCCGCAAGCGCCTTCGGAGCAGCCATCCTTGGCGGAATGGATATGCAGGTCGTCGCGCAGGTAGCGCAGCAGCGGTTTATTCTCCGTCGTCGTGCGCTCGACGCCGTTAACGGTAAAAGTGAATTCCTGTGCCATGGTGATTCCCTTCTACACGCCGGCGGCGATGCCGGTGCGGTCGTGGATGGCGCCATGCGGGCAGACGACGGCGCACATGCCGCACGACAGGCAGTCCACGCCGTCGATATGGGCGCAGTTGTCCTCGATGCGGATAGCGCCGGCAGGGCACTTTTTAGCGCACATGCCGCAACCGATGCAGCTCGTGTCGCAGATCTTGCGAGCGATGGCGCCCTTATCGGTGTTGTTGCAGCGCACCAGAATGTTCTGGTAGCCGGGAACGAAGGCAATCACGCGCTGCGGGCACGCCATGCCGCACAGGCCACAGCCCGTGCACTTGGAGCGATCCACGCGGGCGATGCCATCGACCAGCGCAATGGCGCCGTAGGGGCAGGCCGTGACGCAGGCGCCACAGCCAATGCAGCCTTCGCTGCAGCGGGCGTCGCCGCCTGCGGAAGCGCAACCACTTCCGCAGGCAACGTAGGCCACGTTATGTTGAATGGATTTGGCCATAAGAGACTCGCCTATTTCTTAAGAAGGTACGAATAGTTGTCGCGCACGGCCCTGATGGTCAGGCGGACGGCCTCGGGAAGACCGGTGTTGACGGCATCGACCGAGACGGTGCGGACCGTGCCGGCGACGCGAACCTTAAAGTGGTCCTCGTCCACGGCCAGGAAGCCCTCGTTCTCGGAGTTCTCCATGTCCTGCTCGCTCCAGAACAGGGTGAGCTTGTCCTTGTAGGGACGACCCTCCTGGTAGGGGCAGAACACGGCGCAGTTACCGCATTCGTTGCACATGCCGTCGACATGGACGACCTGATGCTTGGCCAGGCCCGGCACCTTAATTGCCACGTTGGCGCGGTTGGGGCACACATCGCAGCAGACCTCGCACACCGAGCCGCAGCCCAGGCAGCGGGTCTTGGTGCAGTTGCGCTTGTCGCGGCACAGCGACCCCTTGCGCTCGTAGCAGGTGTCCTCGCGGCCGGCCTGCTCGTTGCAGTCGGCGTACTTGTTAAAGTCCACGCCGGCGATGGCGCGGGCGACCTCGGCGGCGTCGGCGATAGCCTCGACCACGGTGGCCGGACCGCGACGGCAGTCACCGGCAGCCCAAACGCCCTCGACGCCGGTGGAGGTGGCGGCAAGGCGGCCGCGACGGTCGTGCTCGACGCCCGCGGCGTCGTACAGGCTGGCATCGATGCCCTCGCCCACGGCGCAGATCACCGTGGTGGCGGGAAGCTCGACGGTCTCGCCCGTGGCGACGGGGCTGCGGCGGCCGCTTGCATCCGGCTCGCCAAGCCCCATAACGTCGCAGGTCAGCACGGCGCCGTTGAGTGCCTTGGGCGCCAGCAGCTCGCAGAACTCAACGCCGTCGGCAAGAGCAAGATCAAGCTCTTCCTCGTCGGCGGGCATCTGCTTCTTGGTGCGACGATACACCAGACGCACGTTCTTCACACCAGCCAGGCGCTTGGCCACGCGAGCCGCATCCATAGCGGTGTTACCGGCACCAATGACTACGACATCCTCGCCCAGCTCGAGCTTCTCGCCCTTCTTGGCGGCCTCGAGGAACTCCAGCACGTCGAGCTCGGCACCCTCGCCCAAGCCCGCAGAGCCGGGCATCCAGGCACCGGTGGCCACGACCACGTTGGTAAAGCCCTGGGCCTTGAGCTCTTCAATGGAATCCACGCGAGCATTGAGCTGTACCTTGGCGCCAAAGGCCAAGCAGAGCTCGGCATCGTGAGAGATATCGTCACTGGCGATACGGAACTCGGGGATCACGTGACGGACCACGCCGCCGAGCGAATCGCGGGCCTCGAAGATGGTGACGGGCACGCCGGCACGCGTCAGGAAGAACGCCGTCGCCAGGCCGGCCGGGCCGCCGCCGATAACGGCAACGCTGCGCTCGCCGTCGTTGGCGATGGCCTGGGCGCGCAGCTTGGGCAGCACGGCCGTCATGGCCTCGCGGGCGGCCTTGAGCTTGCTGGCGCGGATCTGGGCGCCCTCGGGCTCGTAGAACGCACGCTCGCAGGCACGGCCGCAGGGATGCGGGCAGATGGTACCGGTGATGAACGGCAGGGCGTTGCGCTCGATGATGATGTTGAGTGCGTCCTCGTAGCGGCCCTCGTCAACAGCCGCCAGATAGGCGGGAATATCCTGCTGGATGGGGCAGCTCGTGCGGCACGGCGTGGTAAAGCAGTCGGAAAGCGGGCTCTTGCCGGCGACCTTGCGGTCGGGCAGCGGGCGCAGCGGCTTCTTGTAGAGCGGGTTGGTGAGCGAGTCGGTCTGGATCGCAGTCACGGCCTCGAGAGAGACGCCCGCGAACGGCTTGCCATCCAGGTCGGTAAACTCGCCAGCCATCTGGCTAAAGCGCTCGTAGCCACCAGGCTTGAGTACGTCGGTCGCCAGGGTGACGGGCCAAATGCCGGCATCGTACAGGGCGCGGATGTTGTAGACCGTAGCACCGCCAGAGTAGCTAATGCGCAGCTTGCCATCGAACTGCTCGGTAATGCGACGGGCGGCCTCGATGGTCAGCGAGAACAGCGAACGGCCGGACATGTACATCTCGGTGGAGGGCAGCTCGTTCCTCGTCACGTCGACGGGGAACGTGTTGGTCAGCTTGACGCCAAACTCCAGGCCGCGCTCGGCACACAGGGCAATCAGACGCTCAAACATGGGCACAGCGTCGACCCACTGCAGATCCTCGCGGAAGTGCGTGTCATCGAAGACGATGTAGTCGAAGCCCAGCTCGTTGAGGCGCTGGCGAGCAAACTCATAGCCCAGCAGCGTGGGGTTGCACTTGATGTAGGTGTTGAGACCCTTCTCGGTAATCAGATAGGTCGCGATGCGCTCGATCTCCGCCGGCGGGCAGCCATGCAGCGTGGACTCGGTAATGGAGTTGGAGACGCGCGCCGGGATGGACTCGACAAACGCGGCATCGACATTCTCAAACTTGTCCAGGTTAGCGAGCGCCCACGTGCGGCACTCGTTCCAAACCTCGGAGCCGCTGGCGTCCTTCATGCCCTCAATGTATGCATCGACCTTGGGGCTCTTGATGCCCTCGAGGTCATAACCCACGGACATGTTGAAGACAAAGCCGTCCGGGCTGCCCAGGCCGTACTCGCGAGCGATCAGGTGGCAGGCAAACCATGCCTTCACGTACTCGGCAAAGGCCTGCGGAACCTCGAGCTCGGTCGACCACTCGCAGTTGTAGCACTCGTCCTGCGCCACGATGCAGGGCTTGTTCACACACTTGGAGAGCTCCTCGCCGTCCATAACCTGAACGGTCTTAAGCTCAAAGAAGCGGGAACCGGCCACATAAGAGGCCACGATGTTCTGGGCAAGCTGCGTGTTGGGACCGGCGGCCGGGCCAAACGGAGTCTCGATGCGCTCGTCAAAAATGGGAAGCGCGCCCTCCTGGTTGGTCGTGACCATCTTACGCACGCCAAAGATGGCGTCCTGGGACTTGTGCTCCTCGATGATCCAGTTCATCAGCTGCGAAAACGGGATCGGCCTCATGATGTCGCTCATAGTGAGCTCCTCTCTGTAACGCCCGGCGAGACCGCGCGACGGGCGCAAATACGGTGTAGCGCTAGCACAGCGCCGGCGACCCCGCGGAGGCCGCCTATGCGCGCGCCGGATGCGGCGAAACATCCGACGCGCGTGAATCTACTTGTAATTAGTAGGCGCGATCGTTGAGCGTGCTCCAGAGCTTCTTGGACTCAGCCATGGTCCACGCGTTGATCTTTTCCTCATCAATGCCAACGAACTCGCGATCCTTGTACAGGACGCGGCCGTTGATGATGGTGGTGCGGCAGTTTTTGCCCATCATGCCAAAGAGCATGTGGCCGTCGATGTTCTCCTCGCTCAGCGGCGTAAAGGGCTTGTAGTCCATGACGATGACGTCGGCGGCAGCGCCGGCCTCGAGCACACCGAGCTTGCGATCGAAGTACTTGCTCGCCATCTTGGCGTTGTTCTCGAACAGCATCGTCATGGCCTCGCACCAGCCCACGTTGGGCATGGCGGCGTTGTGACGCTGAATGATCAGGAAGACCTTGAGGCTCTCGAGCATATCGTGGGTGTAGGCGTCGGTGCCCATGCACACGGGAATGCCGCGGCGGAAGAACTCGAGCACGGGGGCGCAGCCTACGGCGTTGCCCATATTGGATTCGGGGTTGTTGACGAGCCAGGTGCCGGACTCCTTGACGATATCCATCTCGGCAGGCGTCACGTGGATGCAGTGGCCCAGCATGGTGTCGGGACCCAGCAGGTTGTGCTGCAGCAGGCGCTCGACGGGACTGATGCCGCCGCGGTTGAGGCGGGAATCCCACACGTCGTTCATGCCCTCGCACACATGGATGTGGAAGCCGGTCAGGCCGTTGTTGGCCTCGGCCATCTTGTCCATGGTCTCGTCCGACAGCGTAAAGGTGGCGTGACCGCCAAACATGGCGGCGATCATATGGTTGTCGTTATCGCGACGCTCCTTGGCGGCCCACTGGGCAAACTCAGCGTTCTCGGCAATGGCCTGGTCGCACTTTTCCCGGCCGCGGCGATCGGAGACCTCGTAGCACAGGCACGAACGCATGCCCAGCTCCTGAGCTGCGTCCTTAATGGTAAAGAGGCTACCCGGGATCTCACAGAAGCTCGCATGGTGATCGAAGATCGTGGTGACGCCATCGCGAATGGAGTCCAAAATCGTGGCATAGGCGCTTGCCTTGGTGCCGTCGAGCGTCAGGTTGTCGTCGATCTTCCACCACTGCTGCTCAAGATTCTCCAGGAAGTTGGTGGGATTGCAGCCCTTAATGGCAAGGCCGCGCGCCAGACCCGAGTAGATGTGGGTGTGGCAGTTGATAAGTCCGGGCATGATGAGGTTGCCCTGGGCGTCGACGTACTCGGCATCCGGGTACTTGGCCTTGAGCTCGCACTCGGGGCCCACTTCGACGATCGTATCTCCGTCAATGGCGACCGCACCGTTGGGAATAAACGGAGTCTGAGCGTTGCGGGTAAAGACGGAACCGTTAGCGACCAGAAGCATAAATGCTCCCTTCAACATCAGGGGCGGGGTTTGACACCTCTGACATGGCGGAAGTGCGAAGCGCCGGCCTACACCGGAAACGGGCCCTCTCCCGTCAACGCTTCACCAAAGGGACAAACCCTTTGAAGTGCGGCTTGGCGCCGCATGGCGCCGGCGGACGAGGCGATGCGTCCGCCAGCGAATAGCACCGAATTGGTTACTTCTTGCTCTCGGGCAGGACCAGATCCACAGCGGCATCCTTGGCGGCATCGATGTGCTGAGCCACGACCGGCGTCTGCGGAAGGATCAGGTTAAGGACAATGGCCATGATGGCGGTGGGGGTCACGGCGTTGGAGCCGATGACGGTGGACACCCAGGTGGGCATACCCTCGCCGGCGAGGCAGCCGCTGGCCATCCAAATACCCAGGCCAAAGACGACCGAGGTGCCGACGATGGTGGTGGTGCGCTGCGTGAGGCCCTCGCGGGTGAACATGCGCACACCGTTCATGGTGATGGTGCCAAAGACGCCGACGGTCGCGCCGCCGATGACGGGCTGCGGGATAGCGGAAAGGACGGCAGAGAGCTGCGGGAACAGACCGGCGATGGCAAAGACGGCCGCAATGATCACAAAGACCCACTTGTTGACGACCTTGTTGGAGCAGATGATGCCCACGTTCTGGCCAAGGGCGCTGGTGGGAAGACCGCCCAGCAGACCGCCGACCATAGAGGTGAGGCCCTGGGACACGATAGCGCCGGAGAGCTCGCGCTCGGTGGGCATACGGTCGATGGAGCCCAGGCAGGCGGCGGAGACGTCACCGATAACCTGGATGGCAACCATGGGGAACACGACGGCGAGGGTAATGCAGACCTCGGGATCAAACTCGAGCGCGTAGGGCATGAGCTTGGGAAGGGCGAAGACCTGAGCGGTGGCGACGCTGGAGAAGTCGATCATGCCAAAGGGGATGGAGACGATCATGCCAACGATCATGCCAAAGAACACGGATCCCAGCTTGAGCGTGCCCTTGCCAAAGTTGGCGAGCGCAAAGACCACGGCGAAGGTGATAAGAGCGACGCACCAGGCCTGCGGGGTGCCCCACAGCGGCGTACCCATACCGCCGGCCATATACTTGACGGCCGTGGGATACAGCGAAACGCCGATGGAGAAGATGACCGTACCGGTCACGACGGGCGGGAACAGCCACTTGATCTTGCTGTAGGCCAGACCAAAGAGGACCGCGACGGCGCCGCCGACGATCTCGCCACCCAGCAGCGCACCAAAGCTAAAGCCCGAGGCACCCATGGCCTGCAGGGCCGGCAGGAACGCGAACGAAACGCCCATGACGATGGGCAGGCCGCCGCCGATGCGACGGAAGGGAGCGAAGGCCTGAAGGGCCGTGTCGATCGCCGAAAGAATGAGCGCGACCTGGATGATGTCGGTACTCTGCTGGCTATTAAAGCCGTAGACGCCGGCCATGATGACCGCCGGGGTAATGATGCCGGCAAACGATGCCAGTACGTGCTGAAGGGCACACGGGATCATTTCCTTAACGGGAGGCATGCCTTCGCGAGTGAACAGGGCTTCAGTGCCGTTCGTAACCGTCTCCTGGGTCATTTGACCACCAATCCTCGAAGTAGTTGTTTTCGCATCTAACGCTCTATTGTGACGCAGTGCGGGGTTGAGGTTGTGCCTTCATTGCATATCGTATTAAAGATGATTCTCATTCTCAATAATAATTTTTTGTTATCAGACTATTCTTCAGCTGAAATAACGCATTTCCGCAGGTCAGGAAAGTGTCTGGTCAAAATAACATCTAACTTTTCTTTTGGTCAACCGTTTACCGCTAAATTCCTACCGTTCGTCTGCATTACGCAATGTACCTGCGGATATACGAGATGATGGGCAGCGTGTTACCATGAGAAAAAATTGTTATGAACATTTCCGATTTCACCCAAAGGAGTTGCCCGTGAACGAGACCGTACGTCGCTTTTTGCCGATGGTCGATTTCCTGGAGCAGATACTCGGCAAAAACAGCGAAATCGTGCTGCACGATTTCTCGGATCCCGACCACGCCATCGTCGATATTCGCAACGGCATCGTGAGCGGTCGCAAGGTCGGCGGTCCCGCCACCGACCTGGCGCTCAAGATCATGCACGACGCCAAGTATCGCGACCTGCCGTTTATTACGGGCTACGAGGGCCGCGGTGCCGGTGGCAAGACGCTGGAGTCGGCGACGTACTTTATCCGTGAGGGTGACGAGATCGTCGGTATGCTCTGCGTCAACACCGACCTCTCGACCGTGCGCTCCATCAACGCCATGGCACAGCAGCTCATGGCGTGCTTCGACGCGGCGCCGACGCGCACGGAGCCCGCCTCTATCGAGGTCGAAAGCCTTTCGGAGTCCACACAGGAGCTCATCGACCGCAGCATTGCCGAGCTGCTGAGCGCTCGCGGGCTGGATGTGGCGTCGCTTGGTCAAAGCGACCGCGTGGACGTCATTCGCCACCTCAACGGCAACGGAGTGTTCATGCTCAAGGGCGCCGTAGCCTGCGCCGCCACCGCGCTGGGCATCTCGGAGCCCAGCGTCTACCGCTACCTGCAAAAAGTCCGCAAGGAGGGCTAACGAGCAAAATGGAGCGCGGCTCCACAAGCGATCCGTCACTTAACAAAAGACCCTGCAGCTCGCACTGCAGGGTCTTTTTGCATGTCATGTTTAGTTGTTGCCAACGCCTTAGAGAGCGGCGACGACCTCGATCTCAACCAGACCGCCGGCCGGAAGGGCGGCAACCTGGAAAGCGCTGCGCGCGGGGAACGGGGCCTCGAACTTGGAGGCGTAGATCTCGTTCACGGCAGCGAAGTCGGCGATGTCGGCCAGGTAGACCGTGGTCTTGACGACATCGGCAAAGGTGGCGCCGGCAGCGGTCAGCAGAGCCTCGACGTTAGCAAGGGACTGCTTGGCCTGGGCCTCGACGCCCTCGGGCAGCTTGCCGGTTGCGGGGTCGATGCCCAGCTGGCCGGACAGGAACACCATGTTGCCGGTCTGGATACCGGGGGAATACGGGCCGATGGCTGCGGGTGCGTTATCGGAAGACACGACGGTCTTGCTCATGTTTTTCTCCTTACGATCAGATAGAGAGCGTGAGCGCGGCGTTCGCACCGGGAGGCACAATTCGGTCTGAACACCGCGCTTGATTTGGGATAGTACTCAAGGTTTCCGCGCGATGCAAGATTATTATCACGTTGCGAGAATAATTTATCGCCCAACGGCACCTGTCGGCCGCTGAACGGCACGACCGGACGGTGAAGCTCAAAATGATCCGTTTCCCTCCGTCCCCATCGGATCAGGTAATCCATAGGGGACGGAGGGAAACGGGTCATTTTTGCTGCAAGGACTGCTGAAGACTTTATCCCGCTTGGAGCACGGGCATCGCCCGCCGCAACAGCACCACTATACTTTTGAGTATCTGAGCATTTTGAAAGGCAGGATATGACCGCAACCGCCAGTCGAACCACCAACCGCAGACCCGAGCTTTTGGCGCCCGCCGGAGGGCCCGAGCCCTTTGCCGCCGCACTCGCCGCCGGGGCAGACGCCATCTACTGCGGCATGGGCAGCTTCAACGCCCGCCGCAAGGCCACCAACTTTACCGACGAGGCCTTTGAGCAAGCCTGCCGCGCCGCACATCTAGCCGGGTCGCGCGTCTACGTCACGGTCAACATCGTCATCAAGCAGTCCGAGATGAGCGATGCGCTGCAACTCATCCATCGCTGCTCCACGCTGGGCGCCGATGCCTTCATCATCCAGGACTGGGGCCTGTTCTTTGAGGTCAAGCGCACGATGCCCGGCATCGAGACGCACATCTCAACCCAAGCAAACATCCACGACGACCGCGGAACCCTTTGGTGCCGCGAGCAGGGCGCCGACCGTGTGACCCTCTCGCGCGAGCTTTCCATCGACGAGATTGCCGCCATTCACGATGCCGCGCCCGATGTGGACCTTGAGGTCTTTAGCCATGGTGCCATCTGCTTTTGCTACTCGGGCCTGTGCCTGCTTTCGAGCTTTGCCATGGCGGGACGATCGGCCAACCGTGGCATGTGCGCCCAGCCCTGCCGCCTGCCCTACAAGCTGATCGACGAGAACGGTCGCGCACTCTCCCCCGCCGGCCGCGAGCGTGCGCTATGCCCGCGTGACACCAACACTTCACAGCTTGTTCGCCGTCTGTATGACGCCGGCGCCGCGTCGCTCAAGCTCGAGGGCCGCATGAAGGCGCCCGATTACGTGTACTCCATCGTTGATGTATATCGTCACGAAATTGACGACATGCTATCCGGAGCCACCGTTGCCAAGGACGAGGAAGCCGCCCGCCAGCGCCAGCTCAAGCGCTGCTTCAACCGCGACTTTACGCACGCCTACCAAGACGGTACCTCGGGTGACGAGATGATGAGCTACGAGCGCTCCAACAACCGCGGCCAGATCGTGGGCACGGTGCTGGGCAGCCGCCCGGCCAACCGCGATGTGCGCGGCCTCAAGCCCGACGACCGCCGTCGGCGCGCCGCCATCGCCCGCATTGAGTTGTTTGAGCCCGTGGGCAAGGGCGACCTGCTGGAGCTTCGCCACGATAACGAGTTTGACCAGTTCCTGACCACCATTGCCGCCGATGATGCCGCCGCCGGTGACATCATCGAGTGCCGCGTGCCTCGCAGCATGCCCGAGGGCTGCCGCGTGCGCGTGATTCGAAGCCAGCGCGCCATTGACGCTGCCGGCGCCGCGCTCAAGCGCGATGTGCTGCGCCGCCGCGCCGTTGATGTAACCGTTGTGGCGCGTTTGGGCGAACCGTTTGCCGTCACGCTTACTTGCTGCGACGCCCCTTCGCTTACGGCCACGGCCACGGGCTTTACCGTCGAGGCCGCCAAGACCCGCGCGGTCGAGGCGTCCGATCTGGTAGAGCATGTGGGCCGCATGGGGTCCTCGCCCTTTGAGTCCGCGAGCTTTGATGTGGCGCTCGATAAGGGCTGCGGCATGGGCTTCTCCGCTGTGCACAAGGTGCGCGCCGCCGCCTGCAAGGCGCTGGAGGAGGCCATTCTGGCACCGTATGACGAGCGTGCCCGCACGCTCGAGCTGCCGGTGCTCGACAAATGTACGCGGCCCATGCCCGAGCACTACCGCGACGAGCCGCAGATCTGCGCCACCGTCACCTCGCTCGAGGCCGCCGAGGCAGCGCGAGCGGAGGGTGCAACGCGCATCTACATGACCACCGACGCGCTCGATGCGGCCGAGCTCTCCCCCGCCGATGCGTTTGAGCAGGGCATCGTGCCCGTGCTCGACGAGGTCTGCCGTGCCGTTGACCACGAGCGCGTCGACCCGTGGGTTGTTGCCGGCGCCACGGTCGCTATTGGCAACATCTCTGAGCTTGCCCTGGCCGCCCAGGTTGGCGCCACGGCCGAGATTCGCTCTTGCCTGCCGGTGCACAACACGCCCTGCATGGAGGCGCTTGCCGAGCGCGGGGCCGGTGCGTTTTGGCTCTCGCCCGAGATCACGCTCGACGAGATTGTCTCGTTCGGCGCCGCCGCGCCCGCGACTCTGGGCATCACCGTCTTTGGCCGCCCACGCGTCATGACAAGCGAGCATTGCATTCTGCAGGTTGCCAACGGCTGCATCCACGATTGCGCCAACTGCCGCCTGCGTGCCCGCAAGCTCTCGCTCAAGAATATCGACGGCAAGGTCATGCCCGTACGCACCGACATCCATGGCCGCTCTCGCTTGTACGATGCTTACCCCATCGACCTCACGCCGCAGGTACCGCAGTTGCTCGACGCCGGCGTCCGTCGTCTTATGGTCGACGGAACCTTGCTCGAGGCCGATGAGATTGGCCGTGCCGTCGCTCGCGTCCGTCGCGCCGTCGAGGCGGCTCAAGCCGGCCGCAAGCCCGCCGCCCGCCTGCGCGGCGCCACCTCGGGCTGCATGTTTGTGGGAATTAGCTAATCGAAAGGCTTACACGTGAACGAAGAACCTCAAGTCCTCTACTGCGACGCCTGGCTCATGGCTATCGATAAGCCTGCCGGCATGATCGTCCACGGTGACGGCACCGGCGAGCGCACACTTACCGACTACGCCAGCGACCTGCTGCTGGCGATGGGCGACGGCTTTGCCGCGACCGACATGCAACCGCTCAACCGCTTGGACCGCGACACCACCGGCGTGGTGTTGTTCTCGCTCGACAAGCGGACGCAGCCCGCTTTTGACCAGATGGTCATCGACCACGCATTCGAAAAGCACTATCTGGCGCTCGCCGAGGGCAAGATCGACTGGAACGAAAAGCTCATCGACAAGCCCATCGCCCGCGATCGCCACGACAGCCGCAAGATGCGCGTCGGCGCCAGCGGCAAGCCGTCTCAGACGCGCGTCAAGGTACTCAAGCGCCTTAAGAGCCGCCGAGGCCTGCCCGCGCGTTCGTATATCGATGTTGAGCTGCTCACCGGCCGCAAGCATCAGATTCGCGTGCACCTGGCCAGCGAGCGTCACCCCCTGGTTGGCGACGACCTGTACGGAACGCCGCGCCCCTGCGGCCTGATGCTCCACGCCCACAGCGTGTCCTTCACGCATCCCGTAACCGGCGAGCACATCCACATCGAAGCCCCCTGCCCCTGGGAGCCCTAAACCACCACAATGGGGACAGGCACCTTCGCGGTGGTTTTGGCCTTAGCCCGTCCCCTGCTGCTAGACCGTGATGACGTTGTCCATTGCCCGGTACTTGGCGGGGACCTCGCCTGCGGTAATAATCGTTGCGTCGCGGAAGTCCGCGAACTTGACGGGCGCCACCATGCCAAATTTACTGGCGTCCGAGATTACGAAGCGTTTGGCGGTATGGCGCATCGAGATACGCTTGACCTGTGCTTCCTCGATATCCGGTGTGGTGAGACCTTGCTCGGCCGCGATGCCGTTGGATCCCCAAAAGCCGCAGTTGAAGTTATAGCGGTCCAGGGTTGCCAAGGCATCGGGGCCAACGAGCGCCTCGGTCTCGGGTTTGAGCTCGCCGCCCAGCACCACGGTACGCATGCCGCGCAAAGCAAGGTGCTGAGCATGGAGCACGGAATCGGTCACATAGGTGACGCCGTCGAGACGCGGAAGATGCTCGATGAGCTTGAGGGTCGTTGAGCCCGAATCGATATACACAAAGCTATCGGGCTCCACCAGGGCCGCGGCACGAGCACAGATGCGCTCCTTGTCATCGTTATGGAGATCACTGCGTTCGCTGATCGTCAAGTCGCGCGTCACGTGCGCGCGCTCCAGACTCGTCGCACCTCCGTGCACCTTGGCGATACGGTGCGCGCGGTCGAGCGTTTGCAAGTCACGGCGAATGGTGGACGGTGTCACGCCCAGGGCCTCGGCAAGTTCCGGCACGGTAACCGAGCCGGCCTGCTGCACCATCGACACGATCGCATTGAGCCTATCTTCCGCAAGCATCGCTTACTCCTCCTCGGGGTAGACGACTCCCCAATCGGCGCGGAGCTTGGTCATGAGCTCCATCACATCAGAAGCATAATCCAGAAGCTCACGCTTGGAATCGTCGCCGGCGACGGCCTGCTCGAGGTCAGCCATCTCGTAGCACAGGGCATAAGCCTCGGTGCCAGCGTGGACCTCCTCACGGCGACCGTCCGCAGTCCACACGATGGTCGCATGGTCGGCGCGCGGATACTCGTTGACCTCGATATAGCACTTGTCGAAGCTAATGACCGAACGCTTGGGCTGCTTGGAGTGGAGCGTGAGGCTCACCACGCCCAGCTGCTGTTCGGCATTACGGCAGACGATGCCGCCTGCAACGTCAACACCGGTCTCGCAGGTGTTGCCCAGCGAAACGACCTCAGCGGGCTGGCTTGCCATAAAGAGACGCATGACGGACAGGGCATACACGCCAATATCGAGCATGGCACCGCCAGCAAGGTTGCGGTTGTAGAAGCGATTGGTCAGATCGCCGTACTCCTTATAGCTACCAAAGTTGAGCTGAGCAAGGTTCATACGGCCAAAGTCGCCCGCATCCATGCGACGGCGCAGCTCCTGATACAGCGGCATGTGGAGCACCGTGGTGGCATCCATAAGAACCACGTTGTGCTCGTCGGCGATGGCACGGGCCTCGTCAAGCTCGGCGGAATTGAGGGTAATGGCCTTCTCGCAGAGCACGTGCTTGCCGGCGGCCAGCGCAGCACGCAGATAGGTGATATGCGTGTTGTGCGGCGTGGTGATATAGACGGCGTCGATGTCCGGATCGGCGTAGAGGTCCTCGACCGTCTCGTACACCTTCTCGACGCCATACTGCTCGGCAAAAGCCTGGGCTTTGGAAAGCGTACGGTTGGCGACACCCGCGAGCTTGCGGCCGGCCAGCGCGAGGGACTGGGCCATTTGGTTGGCGATAACACCGCACCCGATCACTGCCCAACGAAGCTCGGGAGCCGTAAAGATGTCGTTTGGGAACGGCTGATTCTGGACCGAGGCAAACGCCGCCTTTGCGGCTGCCTCGGCGTCGAGCGGAGCCTGTTTGGAATCTGCCATGATGTGCCTCCTGAGTCATCGGAAGTCCTTCATTTCTAACAACCCTATAGTCGCTCAATTGCGCGCGTATCTGCTCGTGTTTGCGTATTTATTTGTTTATCGGTCATTATTTAGCCATATTTTGCACATTTTTACGCGGTCATACGCATTAACACGCAATGCTATGCGCGATAATGCGCATGCGAGGATCCTTGTAAAGGATAAAGAAGCGGAACACCAAAGCCCAAAAAGGCAGAGCAGGCTGTCTTGCTCTTCCCCTCTAGGGGCATCAGGCATCAATGGACCGTCCCAAACTGCCGACACATGGGGACTGTCCCCAACTGCCGGGACTACTCATTTAAGTCTGTCCCCAATGAGCACAATCACTCATGTAAGTCTGTCCCCAATGAGTATTTAAGTCTGTCCCCAATGAGTGGGGATAGAAAAAGGCCCGGGTGCCGTGGGGCATCCGGGCCTTTGCTAGCAACTTGATGTTGCGGGCAGCTTAGAACTTGTGGCCGCACTTCTTGCAGACGCGCAGCTTGTTCTTGCCGTCCTTCTCGTGACCGACGCGGGTAACCTTACCGCACTCGGGGCAAACGAGATTGACGTTGGAGGCGTCGATAGGAGCCTCCTGCGAAACGATGCCGCCCTGCTGGTTGGCAGCGTTGGGCTTGACGGCCTTCTTGACGACCGAAACGCCCTCGACAACGACCTTGTTCTCGGCGGGGAGAGCACGCAGGACAACGCCCTGCTTGCCGCGATCCTTACCAGAGAGAACCTGGACCTTATCGCCCTTCTTGATATACATATATCTCCCCTAACTACAGGGTCTCGGGAGCGAGCGAGACGATCTTCATGTACTTCTTGTCACGAAGCTCGCGAGCGACGGGCCCGAAGATACGGGTGCCGACGGGCGAACCATCGTTGTTGATGACAACGCAGGCGTTCTCATCAAAGCGAATGTAGGAGCCATCCTTGCGGCGGATCTCCTTAACGGTGCGAACGACGACGCAACGGACAACGTCCTTCTTCTTGACGTTGGCGCCAGGGGTAGCCTCCTGGACAGCACCGATGAACACATCGCCGATGCCTGCATAACGACGCTTGGAACCGCCAAGCACCTTGATGCAGCGAATCTTGCGAGCGCCGGAGTTGTCGGCGACGTTCAGCATGGTTTGCATCTGAATCATGGTAGATGTTCCTCCGAACTAAGAACCGAAGAGAGGTGCGCTGCCTTTATACGGCCTGTGGTATGCAAGCCAGGCATACGCACATCTTCGGAAACGTACAAGTCGTAAGAGCGACTGCTTATTTAGCGCGCTCGACGACCTCGATGAGGCGCCAACGCTTCATCTTGGACATAGGACGGGTCTCCATAACGCGGACGGTGTCGCCCACGCCAGCCGTGCACTCCTCGTCGTGAGCGTGCAGCTTCTTGGAGCTGGTCATCATCTTGCCGTACTTGGGGTGACGCTTGCGCTCGGTGATGGTGACAACAATGGTCTTGGCACCGGAGACGGAGGTAACGACACCCGTACGGACCTTACGCGAGTTACGCGAATCAGTCATGTTCTCTCCTTAGGTCCTACTCGGCGACAGCGGACTTCTCCGCTGCGATCTCGCGGGCGCGCTGCTCCGTGAGGACGCGAGCGATGTCCTTCTTCACGGTGTTGACGCGAGCGGTGTTGTCCAGCTGGCTGGTAGCCATCTGGAAACGAAGGTTAAAGAGCTCGGCGCGCATTTCCTTCAGCTTCTCAACGAGCTGAGCGTCCGAGAGCTCACGAATCTCTGCGGGCTTCATTAGTTCTCCTCCTTGGCGGCGGCGGCGTCCTCAGCAGCCCACTTGGCCTCGAGAGCGGCCTCCTCAGCCATCTCCTTCTCGATGCGCTGCTCAGCGTTCTTGGCAGCAACAATCTTGGTCTTGATGGGGAGCTTGTGCTGCGCAAGACGCAGAGCCTCGCGAGCGACCTCCTCGGGAACACCCTTGACCTCGAACATGATGCGGCCGGGCTTGACGACGGCCACCCACTCCTCGGGGTTACCCTTACCAGAACCCATGCGAGTCTCGGCAGGCTTCTTGGTGATGGGCTTATCGGGGAAGATCGTGATGTAGACACGACCGCCACGCTTCATGTAGCGGGTCATGGCAATACGAGCGGCCTCGATCTGACGGTTGGTGATCCAATGGGCCTCGAGAGCCTGGATACCAAACTCGCCGAAATGCAGCTCGGTATTACCCTTGGCCTGGCCCTTCATGGAGCCACGCTGCACCTTGCGGTGAAGAATACGCTTAGGGGCAAGCACTACTGACCCCTCCTCTCGGAGTTACGACGACGAGGACGGGAAGAGCCCTCGAGTGCAGGGTTGGGAACAGGCTGGCCCGGGAGCTTCTCGCCCAGGTAAATCCAGACCTTCACGCCGCAAGCGCCCATGGTGGTGCTGGCGACAGCCGTGCCGTAGTCGATCTTGGCACGGAGGGTGTGCAGAGGCACGCGACCCTCGCGGTACCACTCACGACGGCCCATCTCGGCACCGCCGAGACGACCGGAGCACTGGATACGGATGCCCTTAGCGCCGGCCTTGCGGGCGGACTGGACAGCCTTGCGCATAGCGCGACGGAAGGCAACGCGGCCCTCGAGCTGCTCGGCGATAGACTGAGCAACGAGGTTGGCGTCGAGCTCGGGGCGCTTGATCTCGACAACGTCGACGGAGAGCTGGCCCTTGGAGACGCCAGCGACCTTCTCGAGCTCGGTGCGGAGGGTATCGATCTCGGCACCCTTCTTACCGATGACAACGCCGGGGCGAGCGGTGAGGATAATGACCTTCACCTTGTCGCCAGCGCGCTCGATCTCGACGCGGGAGACAGCTGCGCGGGAAAGACGCTTCTCGAGGTACTTGCGGATCTCGAGATCGTTACCGAGGGTCTTAGCGTAATCCTTCTCTGCGAACCAGCGGGAGCGCCAGTTCTCGGTGATGCCAAGACGGAAGCCGGTGGGGTAGACTTTCTGACCCATACAGCTTTACGCCTCCTTTCGAGGAGCAACGACGACGGTGATGTGGGAAGTACGCTTCAGAATGCGAGAAGCGGAACCCTTGGCGCGGGGACGGATGCGCTTAAGCGTCGGACCCTCGTCAACATAGGCAGCGGCGACAACCAGGTTGTCGGCACGCAGACCGTTGTTGTTCTCGGCGTTCGCAACGGCGGAACGGAGAACCTTCTCGACATCCACGGCGACGGCGCGGTCGCAGAAGTGGAGGATGTCGAAGGCCTGAGCGACAGGCTTGCGGCGGATCAGATCGACCACCAGGCGGGCCTTGCTGGGGGAAACACGCACGTACTTAGCGACGGCGCGAACCTCGGTGGCCTCAGTTTCAATAGACTTAGTTGCCATTTACGGTTAACCCCCTATTTGGCCTTGTGGCCACGGAACGTACGAGTCGGCGCGAACTCGCCGAGCTTGTGACCAACCATGGACTCGGTAACATACACGGGCACATGCTTGCGGCCGTCGTGGACGGCGATGGTGTGACCAACCATCTCGGGGAAGATGGTGGACGCGCGGGACCAGGTCTTCACGACGTCCTTCTTGCCAGCCTCGTTCATCGCGGTGATACGCGAGAGAAGGCGAGTCTCCACGAACGGGCCCTTTTTGAGACTTCTGCTCATAAGTGCTTTCTCCTAAAACTCGGTATCCGAAATTACTTCTTACGGCGACGAATGATGTGCTGGTTCGAGACCTTCTTCTTCTTGCGCGTACGAAGGCCCTTCGTCGGCTTACCCCAGGGGGTAACAGAGGGACGACCAGAGGTGTGGTTCTTGCCCTCGCCACCGCCGTGCGGGTGGTCGACAGGGTTCATGACGGTACCGCGGACGGTCGGGCGCACGTTCATGTGACGCTTACGGCCGGCCTTGCCGATGACGATGTTGGAGTGATCGGCGTTGCCGACCTCACCGACGGTGGCGCGGCAGGTAACGAGGATGCGGCGCATCTCGGAGGAAGGCATACGGACGATGGCGTACTTGCCCTCCTTACCCATCAGCTGGCAGGAGTTACCGGCGGAACGGGCGATAGCGGCGCCCTTGCCCGGCTGGAACTCGACGGCGTGGATGAGCGTACCGACGGGGATGTCGGCGAGGGGCAGAGCGTTGCCCGGCTTGATGTCGGCGTCAGAACCGGACATGATGGTCTGACCGACCTCGAGGCCCTTGGGGGCCAGGATGTAGCGCTTCTCACCGTCAGCGTAGTGCAGCAGAGCGATGCGAGCGGAACGGTTCGGATCGTACTCGATCGTGGCAACCTTGGCGGGCACGCCGTCCTTGTTGCGCTTGAAGTCGATCACGCGGTAACGACGCTTCACGCCGCCGCCCTGGTGGCGGGTGGTGATGCGGCCGTTGTTGTTACGACCGGCCTTCTTGGGCAGGGGCTCGAGAAGAGACTTCTCGGGCTTGGTGCAGGTGATCTCGGAGAAGTCGGAGATCGTCTGCCAACGCCTACCAGCGGAGGTCGGCTTAAGGTGCTTTACAGCCATTACAATCCCTTTCAATAGGAATCCGTTAGCCATCGCAGACAGGGATTCGAGGTTCTGCCTCGGGTGCGATGACACCGGACGTATACACGGTTCCGGGCGTGTCCATTTTATACGCCCAAAACCTTGAGCTCCCGCCTCCCCTATTTGGGAGGCATGAGCTCACTCAACAGCAGCGAGTCTTAGGCCTGGTTGCCAAAGACCTCGATGGTGTCGCCCTCGGCCAGCGTGACGATGGCCTTCTTCCAAGAACGGGTCTTGCCGGCGACATAGCGCACGCGCTTGGTCTTGGGCTTGACCGTCAGGGTGTTCACGCGAACGACCTTGACGCCGAAGATCTCCTCGACAGCGTCCTTGATCTGATACTTGTTAGCATCCTTGGCGACCTCGAACGTGTACTTGTTCAGCTCCATGCCGGAGAAGGAACGCTCGGACACGATCGGACGGATGATGATCTCGTGGGCGGTCATTTATGCAAGCACCTCCCCGAAGTGAGCGGCGATGTCGGCGGGCATCAGCACAGCGTTGTTGTTGACGAGATCGTAGGTGTTGGCCTCGTCAGCGGTGATGATGAACGTCTTGGGAATGTTGCGGAACGACAGGTAGGCGTTGACGTCCTCATCGCGAACGATGATGGTCAGACGCTTGCCCTCAAGACCGAGGGCCTTGAGCATGGCGACGGCAGCCTTGGTGGAAGGCTTCTCGAAGCCGTAGTCGTCGACGAGCACGAGCTCGCCATCGGCCAGCTTGGCGGACAGCGCGGAGCGCATAGCCAGCTTGACCTCCTTGTTGTTCATACGCTTAGCGTAGGAACGGGGCTTGGGGGCGAAGACAACGCCACCGTGACGCCACTGGGCAGCACGGATGGAACCCTGGCGGGCACGGCCGGTGCCCTTCTGACGCCAAGGCTTCTTGCCGCCACCGGAAACCTCAGAGCGACCCTTAGCAGACTGGGTGCCCTGACGCCAAGAGGCCATCTGGCACTTGACGATGTGGTGCATAACGTGGATGTTCGGCTCGATGCCGTACACCTCAGCGGCGAGCTCGGCCTCGGCGACCTTCTTGCCCTCGCTGTTCTTTACTTCAAACTTTGCCATTTAAGTGTTCTCCTTGGTATGACGCTGGGCTAAATGGGCTGGGCCCTTAGGCCATACGGATGGCGACGAGACCATTCTTGGCACCCGGGACAGCGCCCTTGACCAAGATGAGGTTCTGCTCGGCATCGATGCGGACAACGGAAAGGTTCTTGACGGTAACGCGCTCGTTACCCATGTGACCGGCCATCTTGACGCCCTTGAGGACGCGCGCAGGATAGGCGCACTGACCGATAGAACCGGGGTGACGCTGGAAGTGAGAACCATGCGTCATAGGACCGCGGCGCTGACCCCAGCGCTTGATGCGACCCTGGAAGCCCTTACCCTTGGAGGTACCGATGACGTCGACCTTCTCGACATCAGCGAAATCAGCGACGGTGACGACCTCGCCGACCTTGTGCTCCTCGCCGTTCTCGACGCGGACCTCACGAAGGAAGCGGACAGGCTCGACGCCAGCCTTGGCGAAGTGACCAGCCATGGGCTTGTTCACGTTCTTGGCCTTGATGTCGCCGAAACCGATCTGGACGGCGTCATAGCCGTCGGTTGCCTGAGTTTTAACCTGCGAGACAGCGCAGGGGCCAGCCTGGATGACCGTGACGGGAACGACGTTGTCGTCCTCGTCCCAAACCTGGGTCATGCCAATCTTGCGGCCGAGAATCATGCTGATCAAGATATGATCCCAACTCTCGCGTGGTCTTGGGACAATGCGTACACCACCGAGCGTACGCCCCTAGAGGACCACTACTTACACGACGTGCTCCCCAGCCTTGTATTTCGCCCGGACTACCTGACAACCCTATTAAGCAGGCATTTTGTCCAGCCAGAATACTCCCCTGGTTTCACACAGCTGTTTAGTATACACGGCTGCGGGCGTATCCATCGAGATTCATATTTCACTCACATTGTTTACGCAGGTAAAGTGCGTGGCACGTCTCCCGAGCACGGCGAGGGCCGGAGAAATATATTAAGGTCCCTGCTCTACAGTCCTGCGCAAGACGGAGAGCACATTAAGTGCTCTCCTTTGCGTGCGGAACTCGCGATGACCTTAATATATTTCTCCGGCCCTCGCCGTGCTCGGGAGACGACACGCTGATGTCTGCTTAACTCTGCTCGCTCAGGCTAATGACTTTGCTGGGGATCGATGATTTGCCGCAAGGTAAACTTGGATTGAGGCGTATCGCCCTCTTCTCCCGACTTTTCCTCATCGAAATCGAAGATCATGATGGCGCAGTTGGGGAGTTTTGTTGGGAGCTCAAAGTCCTCTGGGACGGCAGCCTTGATGAATTGGCGGCTGGCGCTGCCGTGGCTTACTGCTAGAAGGGTTTCGATACCATCGGCGTCCATGATATTGGTGAGGGTGTCTACCATGCGCTCTTGCAGCGCCTGGCTTCCTTCTCCTCCGAATGGGATTAAGTCCTCGCCTGGATCCCAGACGTCGGTGGGTAGCGCGTCGTGCGGGCCCTCTTCGAAGGTGCCGTAGCAGCGCTCGATAATGCCTTCGCAGGGCTCAACGTCAGCGTCTGCGCCGAGAAGCTCGGTTGCGACGAGGCTTGCCGTGGCCATGGCTCGGCCCGAAGGGGAGGAGACCACTTTATCGGGGACGACGCCGTGGGCTTTGAGCCATGCGGCTGCCATCCCGGCTTGCTGACGGCCTAAGTCGGTGAGCGGTGAATCGCAGCGACCCTGGACCAGCTTTTTGACGTTGAACTCCGTCTGACCGTGGCGGAGTAGATACAGTTTCTTCATGCTCTCCCCTTCTGCATCAGTTGCTTTATCGGCGTGGCCTTACTCGTGGGTATGGCCTACGTAGTCTTCGTCGATCGTAATCTTGGCAATCGACTTGGGATATTCCGATTCGACCCGTTGTGCCAGCGCGTGCTTTAAGTCTTCGGCACTCATCTGCAGATCCGAGGGACGCACGCAGTCAAAGATCACGTTGGTGTGCGTAGGACCCGGCACACAGCGTAGGTCATGAATCGAGAGGCGGTTATCGATCTCCTGAGCCATGGCGTGAATGCGCAAGCGCATGCTCGCCACCTTGGGGTCATCGGTCACGATGGGATCGTAGTGAAGCGTGACGATCATGCCGTCTTCGTCCCTAAACGACTGCTCGATGTTATCGAGCGTGTCGTGGCTTTCCAGCGGGCTGGCCTCGGCCGCCATCTCGGCGTGCGCACTTGCAAACTTCCTGCCCGGACCATAATCGTGAACCATAAGGTCGTGAACGCCCAAAACGCCGGGGTAGCTCATGATCTTGTCTCGAATGTGCTTGACCAGCTTAGGATCGGGTGACTGGCCCAAAAGCGGGCTCACCGTATCTTGAATAAGTTCAAGGCCGCTCCAGCCAATATAGGCGCCAACGGCAAGGCCAACCCATGCGTCAAGATTGATGTGCGTCACCTGCGAAACAATCGCACATGCCAGCACGGCGCCTGTGGCAAGGACATCGTTCTTGGAATCCTGCGCGGTCGCATGCAGCGTCTCGGACTCAATGTGATCGCCGAGCTTTTGGTTGAGGGCCGCCATCCACAGCTTTACAACCATCGAAAGCACTAGAACTGCCACCAGGGCAAGCGAGAACTCGACAGGTTCGGGGTGGATGATGCGCTCAACCGAGGACTTCACCAGCTCAACGCCGATCAGCAGCACGAGCGCCGCCACGACCAGACCCGAGAGATACTCGTAGCGGCCATGTCCGTAAGGATGCTCGGGGTCCGCCGGCTTGCTCGCCAGCTTAAAGCCCAGCACGCTCACGATATTCGAGCTGGCATCGGACAGGTTGTTCATGGCATCCGCCACAATCGAAACCGATCCCGACAGCACACCAATTGCGCCCTTCGCAGCACAAAGCGCAACATTAGCGAGAATACACACCATGCCCGTCAACGTGCCCACGCGCGCACGGTCGCCCTGCGCACGACGAACGATCCACTCGACCATCTTCATCAGCCCCCACGGTACTGCCTATATATATCTATTGCTCAAACGGATTGTAGTGTAGCCACTTTGTCCTTCAGATACAAAAAGGCCGCGACCCACACGGGCCACGGCCTTGGAGCATGGCAAAGGAATCGTCCTTGTGTCGCACAGGTTTACGCGCTTACTTCGGCCACGCTCTTCGAGGTTTCGGGTGAATCGGCTCCGTCCCCCATCGTCTGTCCCTTCGCCGGCACCACGCCAAAGCAGTAGCTCAGCGCCGCAGACACCGCAAATGCCACACCGCCGGCAGCGCAGCACCACAGCAGGTTCGAGATGCCGCCCGTGGCAAAGCCAATGACCATGAGGACATTCGTCATGCCGATGGTATAGGCCGTAACGTGGCCCACGGCTGCAACAAGGCCTCCGACGGCGCCGCCAATGGCCATGCACGTCAGGCACCTGCCATATTTAAAGCCGCAACCGTACAGCGCCGGCTCGCTTACGCCGCCAAGAACACCCGAGATTGAGTAGCCCAGCATGAGCGCCTTCTCGTCCTTATCCGCAACGCGAAGCGACGCGCCAAAGGGCATGCCCCAAACGGCGAACGTTGCCATCGTCGCGGCGATGAGGATGCACGAATCCGTTCCCACACTCATAAACTGTGCATAGGCGAGCGATAGGACAACGTTGCTGACGCCCGCGATCTTAAGGAACTCCCAGCCCGCGGCAAGCCCCATGAGCGTGAGCAGCGACACGATGCCACCGGAATTGCCAAGCATAAACATAAGCTGGCCCAACAGCATGCCCAGATAGCTGCCCGCCGGTGCCGTGATACACAGCGAAACCGGAACCATGACAAGCATGGTCGCAAACGGAACAAACGAAAACGCCACGGCCCTAGGGATAACGCGCTTAAAGAAACACTCCACTCGCCATAGCACAGGCACCGAAAGGAGAACTGGAATAACAGTCGTCGTGTAATCGTTGACCGGCGCGGGAAGCAGACCATACACGGAAGTCATCGATGCCCCCGTCGTCGATGCGGCATCGACGAGCTTGAGCAGATCGGGCGCAATCAATACGCCGCCCAGCATCATACCCAGCTGCTCCGAGCAACCGAGCTGGCGGGCGGCCGCCCAACCAAGATAGATGGGCAAAAAGTAGTAGCCGGCGTTATAGAGCCAACTGTAGAACAGGCGATAGATATCGGAATCGGCAGACCACAGGCCCAGCATGCCTTCGCCCATAATGACAGCGACGGTGCGGAACAACGCCGCGCAGACAATAAACGGCAGCGCCGACATCATGCTTTTGGACAGATAATCGACCACGGCCATGGCGTTTGATGAAACCGACGTTGTAAACGAGGTGTTAGAAACTTGTAGCATGGAACGCCTTTCCCAATATGACATGCGGGCTGTCCCTTTGTCACATCGTGCGGTATCGACCGATTGCGCGGTACTTTTCGTAGCGGAGGTTTGTGAGGGTCGCGTCGTCGAGCTGCCCAAGCGTATCGAAGGCATCCAATGCCGAGGACATGACGGCACCGGCGATCTCCTCATGCGACAGGCCCTTATCGTCAACAATGCCGTCGATGATGCCGAGCGCCAGCAGATCGGGGGCCGTGAGCTTAAGCGCCTCGGCGGCCTCATCCGCACGCTCGGTATCCTTCCACAGGATCGACGCACAGGCCTCGGGGCTCACGACTGAATAGGCCGAGCTCGAGAGCATCAGGATGCGGTCGGCCACGGACAGCGCCAGCGCGCCACCAGAGCCGCCCTCGCCTGTCACCACCGAGACAATCGGCGTCTTAAGGCCGCTCATCTCCATGAGGTTCTGGGCAATCGCCTCGCCCTGGCCGCGCTCCTCGGCACCGATGCCGCAAAACGCGCCCGAAGTATCGACCAGGCACAGAACCGGTCGACCAAACTTTTCGGCCTGGCGCATAAGGCGACGCGCTTTGCGGTAGCCCTCGGGATGTGCCATGCCAAAGTTGCGACGCATGCGCTCTTTGGTCGTGGTGCCGCGCTCGATGGCGATGACCGTTACGGGGCGCCCGTCTTTCCAGCCAATGCCAGCCACCACAGCGGCGTCGTCGCCAAAGTAGCGGTCGCCGTGCAGCTCCACAAATCCATCCAGGCCCAGCGAGATCATCTCGCCTGCCGTGGCGCGATCTGCCGAGCGGGTCTGCTTGACAATCTCGAGCGCGGTTTTTGGTGCGGCCGAGCGCTTGAACAAGTGTCCCAGCTTTTTGCCACGGCGACCCGTATGCACGATCTCATGCGGTGCCCCCAGGCCGGGCGCGTGCCCTTCGTGCAGCGCCAGCAGCTCGCCTACCGTGAGCGCAATCTCGCCACGCGGAACAACGGCATCGCAAAAGCCGTGCTCCAGCAAAAACTCGGAGCGCTGGAATCCCTTGGGCAGGCGCTTGTGCATGTTCTGCTCGATCACGCGCGGGCCGGCAAATGCCGTCAGGGCATCGGGCTCGGCCAGGATAATATCGCCCTCCATGGCAAAGCTCGCGGTTACGCCTCCGGTCGTGGGGTCAGTGAGCACCGTGATATACAGGCCGCCCGCCTCGCTATGGCGCCTAACCGCCGCAGAAATCTTGGCCATCTGCATGAGCGAGGTCACGCCCTCCTGCATGCGGGCGCCACCCGATACGGTAAAGCCAACGACCGGCAGTCCCAGCTCGGTCGCACGCTCAAATGTGCGGCAGATCTTCTCGCCCACCACGGAACCCATCGAGCCCATCATAAAGTTGGCGTCCATAAAGAAGAGCGCCGTATCGCAACCGCAGATTTTGCCCTTGCCGCACACAACGGCATCGCGCTCGCCCGAACGTTCGCTCACGCTCTTGAGCTTGTCGGCATAGCCGGGAAACGAAAGGAAGTCCTCCGGCGCCAGACTGGCATCCCATTCCTCAAACGTGCCCTCGTCAATCGTCATGTGCATGCGGTCGCGCCCGCTCACGCGAAAGTGTTTGCCGCAACGAGGGCAGACCTCGAGGTTGTCGTGCAGGCGTGCCTCATCGATCACGCGGCGGCACTCCGGGCACTTGATAAACACGTGGCGCGCGGGAAACTCGGCGCACGACTCGGTCATCGGTCCCTCGAGGACGTTGACCGTCTTCGCTTTTCTATTCATCAGCATAGAGATGCCCCATTAGATCGGTGTGATACATGCCCGACAAGAACTCGTCGTTTGCCAGCACGTCGAGCTGAAGCTCGCTGTTTTCGCTCACGCCCTCAATCACGAGCTCGCCCAGGGCCGAGCGCATCTTGCGAATGGCGCCGTCACGCGTGGGCGCACACACGATGAGCTTGCCGAGCATGGAGTCGTAGTACGGCGGAACTTTCGCACCGGCAAACATGGCGGAATCCCAGCGCACGCGCGGACCACCCGGCACACGCAACGCGGTGACCGTTCCGCATGACGGCAGAAAGTCCGGCGTTTCGGCATTGATGCGGCACTCCATGGCGTGGTTGCGGACCGGCATATCCTCCTGCTCAAAGGGCAGAGGCTGGCCGGCTGCCACGCGCAGCTGCCACTTGACCAAGTCGGTATCGGTCACAAACTCCGTAACCGGATGCTCCACCTGCAAGCGCGTGTTCATTTCCATAAAGTAGAAATTGCCGTCGTCCGAATACAGGAACTCGATGGTACCGGCTCCTTCGTAGCCGACGGCACGAGCCAGGTCACGCGCTGCCTTGTGCATGCGAGCACGAATGTCGTCGTGTCCGTCGAGGCACGGCGCGGGGCTCTCCTCGATCAGCTTTTGGTTGCGACGCTGCACCGAGCACTCGCGCTCGCCAAGCGAAAACACATGGCCCTGCTTATCGGCCATAATCTGCACCTCGACATGGTGCGCCGGCGCGACGAACTTCTCCATGTAGCACTCGCCGTCGCCAAAGACGGCCTCGCCCTCGGCACGCGCCTCGATGAACGCCTTTGCCGCATCTTCCACGCGCTCGACCTTGCGAATACCGCGACCGCCGCCACCTGCACGCGCCTTAATGAGCACGGGACAGCCAATGCGCTCGGCCTCGGCCGTTGCCTCCTCGGGGCTTTTGAGCAAATCGCAGCCCGGCACGATGGGCACGCCCGCCGCGGCAGCCGTTCGACGTGCGGCGTCCTTGTCGCCCATGCTGTCGATCACCTTGGCCGAAGGACCAACAAACGCCAGGCCATACTTGTCGCAGTCGCGCACGAAGCTTGCCTTCTCGGAAAAGAAGCCATAGCCGGGATGAATTGCCTTAGCTCCCGACTTTACGGCACAGGTGAGCACGGCATCGTCGTTGAGGTAGCTCTCGGCAAGACGCGGGCCACCGATGCAATACGCCTCGTCGGCAAGCTGCACGTGCAGCGCGTCCGCATCGGCCGTGGAATAAACGGCGACGGTCTTGATGCCCATATCGCGGCACGCGCGGATAACACGGACCGCGACTTCACCGCGGTTGGCGATGAGCACTTTGTCGAACATGAAGCCTTCCTTAACTTTCGTGCATGAGTGCAAAAGACATATCGGCGCGGCAGCAAACCTCACCGTTGACGCTCGCAGTACCCGTCGCAAAGCGGAACGGCCCGCGCGCACGCGTGATGGAGCACACCAGATCCACCGTGTCGCCCGGGCGCACCGGACGCTTAAAGCGCACCTTATCGAGGCTCGTATAGAACGGCGTCGCGCCGCGCGCCTCCTCATCGCCCATCAGCAGCACGCAACAGTTTTGGGCGAGCATCTCGCACTGAATCACGCCGGGGACTACCGGGTTTCCCGGAAAATGCCCCTGCAAAAAGTACTCGTCACCCGTAATCGTGATCTTGCCGTGGGCCTCGTCGCCCACCAGCTCGGCCTCGTCGAGCAAAAGCATCGGTTCGCGATGCGGTAACAGCTTCTTGAGCTCTTCTTTGTTCATGGACATCACCTATCCGATCCTCATAAGGCAACTGCCGAACTCCACGAGGTCGCCGTCGGCCACGCAGATCTCGAGCACCTCGCCGTCTGCCTCGGCCGTCACCTCGTTGAGAACCTTCATGGCCTCGATGATGCAGAGGGTCTCACCGGCCTTGACCTTGGAGCCCACGTGCACAAACGGCTCGTCGCCCGGCGCCGGGGCAGCATAGAACACGCCGACCATGGGAGCGGTCACCTCGATGCCCTTGGGCTCCGGTGCGGCGGCAGGCGTCTGCGCGGCGGGCTCCGGTGCGGCGGCAGGCATGGCGACAGGAGCCACCGCCGGAGCAGTCACGGCACCCGGCATAGGCATGGGCACGGCAACCGGCTGTGCGGCGCTCGCGCGCTCGAGTTCGACCGCGGTGCCATCGGGCTCCTCAACGCGTACGCGCGTGAGGCCGCGGTCCTCCATAACATCGGCTATCTCGGCAAGTCTTTTGGAATCCATGCTCTAGCTCCTCGTATATCTACGCAGCGCGATGGCGGCGTTGTGCCCGCCAAAGCCTAGGTTGGTCGAAAGCGCCCAGGTAAGGTCGGCGCGAACTGCGCGATTGGGCGTGTAGTCAAGATCGCAGGCGGGATCGGGCGTGCGGTAGTTAATGGTCGGCGGCACCACGCCCTGCTCGAGCGCCATGGCGCAGGCCATGACCTCGATGGCGCCCGTGGCACCGATCATGTGGCCGGTCATCGACTTAGTCGACGAGACGTGCGCGGCGCGCGCCGCGTTCTCGCCGAGCGCACGCTTAATGCCCGCCGTCTCGGACGAATCGTTGAGCTTGGTCGATGTGCCGTGGGCATTGATGTAGAGACCCTCGGAAGGCTTGACGTCGCCCTCGGTCACCGCCAGCGATATCGCGCGGGCAATGCCGGCAGCCTCGGGATCAGGACTCGTGATGTGATAGGCATCATCGGTGTTGCCGTAGCCCACGACCTCGGCATAAATGTGCGCACCGCGCGCCTGCGCATGTTCCATGCTCTCGAGCACGAGCACGCAGGCGCCCTCGCCCATCACAAAGCCGTCGCGGTCTGCATCGAACGGACGGCAGGCCGTCGCGGGATCGGGGTTGGTGGTCAATGCGCGGCAGGACGTAAAGCCCGCAACGGCATCGGGGATAATGGCCGCCTCGGCGCCGCCCGCGAGGATCGCGTCGGCATAGCCGTGCTTGATGGCGCGGAACGCCTCGCCCACCGCATGGGCCGAGGTTGCGCACGCGGTCACCACGGGCAGGGTCGGGCCCTTTGCCTTGTGGCGGATTGCGATATTGCCCGATGCCATGTTGGGGATCATCATCGCGATCATATAGGGCGATGCGCGGCGGGGCCCACGTTCGGCAATCGTATGGACGTTGTCGACGAGCGTCGTCATGCCGCCCACGCCTGAGCCCACGTAGACGCCCAGGCGCTCGCGATCGATGGCGCCTTCGACATCAAAGCCCGCATCGTGCATGGCTTCGTCCGAAGCCGCCATCGCAAACTGAACGCAGGGGTCCAGATGCTTGGCGTCACGCTTGCCAAAGTACTCGTTGCCGTCAAAGCCCTTGACCTCGGCCGCCACCTTGACGGCAAATGCATCGGTATCGAAGTGCGTAATCGGGCCGATGCCGCACGTGCCAGCGCACATTGCCGCCCAGGTGGCAAGCGCGGTGTTGCCGAGCGGCGATACGGCACCTATGCCGGTGATTGCAACTCTCTGTTCCATCATGGTCTCCTCATCCAAGCCGTTCTTCGGCCCTGATTTCTACATCGCCATTCCGCCGTCAACGCGTACAACCTCGCCCGTAATGTAGGAAGCCGCATCGCTCGCCAAAAAGCGCACCACGCCGGCCACTTCCTCGGGGCGCGCCATGCGCTTAAGGGGAATCTGCTCCTCGGTTGCCGCACGAACCTTTTCCGAAAGCTTTGCCGTCATATCTGTCTCGACAAACCCGGGGGCGACCGCGTTCACTCGTACACCGCGGGGCGCAAGCTCGCGCGCCACCGCCTTGGTCAGGCCGATCACGCCCGCCTTGGAGGCAGCGTAGTTGGCCTGCCCGGCATTGCCCATCAGGCCCACAACCGAGCTCATGTTGACGACGCAGCCGCCGCGCTGGCGCATAAAGGTCTTGGTGAGCGCGCGCGTCGTGTTAAACGTTCCTTTAAGGTTGACATCGAGCACGCGATCGAAGGCGTCATCGCCCATGCGCATGAGCAGGCCATCGCGGGTGATGCCAGCGTTGTTGACGAGCGCCCAAATGGAGTCAAAGTCGTTGAGGACCGCTTCCACGCACGCGTTGACGGCAGCGGGGTCGGCCACGTCGCATTGATATGAGCGCGCCGTGGCGCCAGCCGCCTCGCAGGCGTCGCACGTCTCGCGCGCCGCATCGACGCTGCCGGCATAGACGACGGCGATATCGTAGCCATCCTCCGCCAGACCGATAGCGCAGGCGCGGCCGATACCCCGCGAGCCACCCGTGACCAGTGCCACGCGACGTGAGTCGTTGCGCTCGAGCGCGCCATTGTTCAAGTTGCCCATGTCATTCCTTTCGGGTTACAGCCCTGTGGACTATGCGAGCTCGTCGGCAATAGCTGCGACCTGCTCGGCCGTCTCGCACGAATACACGCGAACGTCGCTCAGCGTACGCTTGACCAGGCCGGACAGCGTTTTGCCGGGGCCGACCTCAATAAATGTGTCGATGCCTTGATCCTGCAGAGCATGCAGCGTATCGACCCAGCGTACGGCATGGCTCACCTGATTGGCCAAGACATCCGATGCCGTCTGGGGATCCGCCGGATAGGGCGCCGCTGTCATATTTGCCAAAACAGGAATGAGCAACGGGGACGGCGCGTGACCGGCCTCAATATATGCGGCAAGGCCACAGGTCGCCTCGGCCATATAGGGGCTATGAAATGCACCCGACACCGCGACCTTCATGGCGCGGCCGCCAGCCTCTTTTACTAGGACGTCGAGCTCCTGCAGCGCCTCGGGCGCTCCGGCCACAACCGTCTGCTGTGGGCTGTTGTAGTTGACTGGCCAGCAGTCCTCGCCGGCCTGTTTTGCCAGGCCCTCGACTTGCGCCGCATCGAGCTTGATGACGGCGCGCATGCCGCCCGGATGGCGCTCGGCAGCCGCGGCCATCAGCGCCGCGCGCTCGCACACGAGCTCAAAGCCCGCTCGCGTATCGAACGCCCCCGCAAAGGTGAGCGCGGCGACCTCGCCCAGCGAGAATCCCGCACAGGCGGCAGGTACCACGCCGCGCTCACGCAGGGCGGCAGCCGCTGCCAGGTCGTGCACGAACACGCAAGGCTGCGTGTTCTCGGTCTGCGAGAGCTCCTCCTTGGAGGCGCTCCGGCACTGCTCGCTCGTCCCCGGGCGCACCTCATCGGCAATGGCGAACACCTCGGCAGCCGCCGGCGATGTCTCGATCAAGTCAACGCCCATCGCGGGGTGCTGGGCACCCTGGCCGGCAAACAAAAACGCTACGCCACCCATGCGCACGCACCCTTCAGGACGTGCTCGGCGCCATCGACCAGGTCGTCAACGATTTCGCGTGCGCTCTGGCGCTCGTTGACCATGCCGGCAATCTGTCCACACAAAAACGAACCCTCTTCGTAGTTGCCGTCCTTGGCGGCCTTACGCAGCGCACCGGTTCCCATAGCACCGAGCTCCTCGGCACTCGCGCCGGAACCCTCGCTCTTGGCATAGGCGTTGGTGAAGGGGCTCTTGAGGGCGCGCACTGGATGTCCCGTCGAGCGACCGGTCGCACGCGTCGAAGTGTCGTTGGCCTTCAGGACCATCTCTTTGTACTGCTCCGAGACGGTGCACTCGTCTGCGACCAGAAAGCGCGTACCCACTTGCACGCCTTCGGCGCCCAGCATAAAGGCGGCCGCCACGCCGCGGCCGTCGGCAATACCGCCGGCGGCCACAACGGGAATGTCGACCGCATCGACGACCTGCGGCACCAGTGCCATCGTCGAGGTCTCGCCAATATGGCCGCCCGATTCGGTACCCTCGGCAACAACCGCCGTGGCCCCGCGACGCGCCACGAGACGCGCCAGCGCCACCGAGGCAACGACCGGGATGACCTTGATGCCCGCCTCGTTCCACGCCTTCATGTACTTGGCGGGATTGCCGGCGCCCGTCACGACGACCGGCACTCGCTCGTCAATCACGACCTGCGCGACCTCGTCGGCAAACGGGCTCATGAGCATGACGTTCACGCCAAAGGGCTTATCCGTCTTGGCGCGCAGCTCATGAATCTGGTCGCGAAGCCAGTTGGCGTCGGCGTTCATGGCCGCGATGATGCCTAAGCCACCCGCCTCGGACACTGCGGACGCCAGCGAGGCATCGGCAATCCAGGCCATACCGCCCTGGAACACGGGCTTTTCGATGCCGAGCAGATCGCAGAGAGGAGTCTTGAGCATCTCTACTTCTCCAATGCCGCCTCGACCGTATCGGCGAACTCGCCGACCGTCTTGGGGTTCTCCTCGGTATCGAGCTGGATGCCAAACTCGTCCTCGACGGCGACGAGGATCTCGACGGTGCCCAGGCTGTCGAGACCAATCTCCTCGAGCGTGGACTCGGGCTTCATCTCGACATCGTCAAGACCGGCGGTCTCGCGGATAACGTCGCAAACGCGCTCGAAGGTCTTCTGATCTGCCATGGTAGTTCTCCTTTGTTTGTGCCCTAGGGGCGTTTTTTCCTATGTGCAACTACTTCCAACGAAGCAGATAGCCACCTATATCCAGGCCGGCGCCAAATCCAACGAGGGCGATGGTGTCGCCCGCATTCAGTGCGTCGGTGCGTGCCAGACGGTCAAGCGCAAAGGGAATGCAGGCGCTCGAAATGTTGCCGGTCTCGCGCAGCGTTCGAACCACGCGCTCATCTGGCACGCCGAGGCGCTTGACCGCCTGACTCAGGATTCGTTCGTTAGCCTGATGGAATACAAAATGGTCGATGTCTTCGACCGAAATGCCCGCATCGCCCGCAAGCTTATGGACCGTGTCGCAGATGGCGTTGACGCCGAACTTGAACACGCGGCGGCCATTCATGGACAGCACGCTCTTGCTATCTGCGGAAGCCTTAAACGGCGAGGTGCCGACCAGACCGGGAACGTGTAACGTCTCGACGTCGGGCGCCGTCGAAAGCTCAACGGCAAGGGGGCTGTCTCCCCCAGCCCCAATCACTGCGGCGCCTGCCCCATCGCCAAAGAGCACGCAGGTGGCGCGGTCGGTCCAGTCGAGCGCGCGCGTCATCTGCTCAGCAGCAACGATAAGCACGCGCTCGGCACGACCGCGCTCGATATAGCCCTCGGCGACATCGAGCGCAAACACGAAGCCGGCACAGGCCGCCGAGACATCGAAGGCAGGGCACGCCGCTCCTAGTCGCTCAGCAACGGCACACGCCTCAGCGGGAACAAGGTGGTCACCCGTCGTCGTCGAGCAGACGATCAGATCCAGCTGGCTCGCGTCGATTCCGGACACCTGGAGTGCCCGCTCGCTCGCCGCTACGGCAAGGTCGTCAAGTGACTCGGTGGTACAGACGTGGCGGCTCTTGATACCTGTGCGGGTAAAAATCCACTCATCCGAGGTATCGAGGAACTCAGACAGCTCGTCATTGGAAACACTGCGCTCAGGAAGCGCCGAGCCTGTTCCAAGAATCGTGAAACCCATCACTAGCCTCCTTTGAGTTGTTGACGTGTTTACATCGACCAAGAGAGGATAGCGCATTTTAGTCGTTGTTGACGTGTTAACATTAAATTGTCCAAATGCGACAAAGGCTTCACATTGTGTCTATCTCTCGACACCATTACGCGATTGCCTTATTAACTTAGGAGGTAGCAACCGTTATGGATGCCAAATTAACGATAGTCGACGTAACCGGATCGACCAACGATGACCTGCTCGAAGCAGGAAAACAGGGAGCGCCGCACGGCACAGGACTTGCCGCCCGGGCTCAAACAGCAGGACGCGGCCGGCGCGGGCACAAGTGGGACTCAACCGTCGGCAACTTATTGCTTTCGATTGTCCTGCGCCCATGCGTTAATCCTGCAAAGTTCTCTGGTCTTGCCGCCGTCAGCGGCCTAGCGGTGCTTGAAGCGCTCGAAAAGCAGGGTCTTGCAAACGAGATTCGCCTTAAATGGCCCAACGACCTTGTCGCGCGAGGACGCAAGCTCGGCGGCATTCTGGTCGAGGCCGCACGCGATAACGAAGGCAAGCCCTTCGCCGTCTGCGGCATTGGCGTCAACGTAAACTACACGCCCCAAGAGGTACCCGATGGCGGTCTGGCGGCAATTGGCCTCTCGGACCTTAACGAGAGCGTTCCCACCGTCAACATGCTCCTCGATGAGGTCTATCACGCAGTTATAGACGCTGTAGATGCGTGGGCAGAGCGTCTTAACGCCAAGGAAGAAGACGCCGGTCCGCTCGCGCCCGTCCACGACGAATATATCGCTCACCTCAATTGGATCGGGAAGCACGTTATCGCCCGCTCCCCCGCTGGAGACGAGCTGGCACGAGGCATATTTAGAACGGTCGACGATTGCGGCCGCGCATGCATTGAGACCGAGAGCGGCTTGTGCGTCTTCCACTTCGAAGAAGCATCCTTGCGCCCCCTGAGCGAATAGGGCGCCGCAGCCGCCGGCTCGGCAGACGAATTCGCTATCCCAAAATCTAAACTCAAAACAAAAGGGCCCCGCTACCGTAACGGCAGCGGGGCCCTTTAAGCTATGAGCGATATCGCTTAGAGCTTGATGTCAATGTCGACGCCAGCGGGGAGGTCGAGACGCATGAGCGAATCAACGGTGCCCGAGGTGGGGTCGAGGATGTCGATGAGGCGCTTGTGAGTGCGCATCTCGAACTGCTCACGCGAGTCCTTGTTCACGTGCGGCGAGCGGATAACCGTGTACAGGTTGCGCTCGGTGGGCAGGGGGACAGGACCGGAAACGCGAGCGCCGGTCTTCTGAGCGGTCTCGACGATGAGCTTCGCGGACTGATCGACGACCTCGTGATCATAGCCCTTGAGGCGAATGCGGATCTTCTGGGTAGCCAACTTAAACCTCCAAAGAGTGCGAGAGATGTTCTCGCGGATTACGTAACAGGGAGCTCGAACTTAGGCGTTCTTGCTCATGACCTCGTCCACGATGGACTTGGGCGCGGGCTCATAAGAGTCGAACTGCATCGTGTAGGATGCACGGCCCTGGGTCTGGGAGCGAAGGTCGGTAGCGTAACCGAACATCTCGCCCAGCGGCACCTTGGCACGGATGAGCTTGCTGTTCTTGCGATCCTCCATGCCCTCGATCTTGCCGCGGCGACCGGAGAGGTTGCCCATAACGTCGCCCATGTACTGCTCAGGGGTCTCGACCTCGACAGCCATGATCGGCTCGAGCAGCTGCGGATCGGACTTCTTGAGGGCGTCCTTGATAGCCATGGAACCGGCGATCTTGAAGGCGGCCTCGGAGGAGTCGACCTCGTGGTAAGAACCGTCGAACAGGGTGACCTTAACGTCGAGGACCGGGAAGCCGGCGATAACACCGGTGTTCAGGGCCTCCTGGATGCCCTTGTCGATGGACGGGATGTACTCCTTGGGCACGACGCCGCCGACGATAGCGTTGACGAACTCGTAGCCGAAGCCCTCCTCCATCTTCTCGAGCTTGATGACGGCGTGGCCGTACTGACCGCGACCGCCGGACTGACGGACGAACTTGCCCTCAGCCTTCTCGACGTCGTGACCAGCGGTCTCGCGGTAGGCAACCTGAGGCTTACCAACGTTAGCGTCAACCTTGAACTCGCGGAGCAGACGGTCGACGATGATCTCGAGGTGCAGCTCGCCCATGCCGGCGATGATGGTCTGGCCGGTCTCGTGGTTGGTGGACACCTGGAAGGTCGGGTCCTCCTCGGCGAGCTTGGTCAGAGCCAGGGACATCTTGTCCTGCTCGGCCTTGGTCTTGGGCTCGATGGCAACGTCGATAACGGGCTTAGCGAACTCGATCTTCTCGAGGACGATCTCCTTGCCCTCGGCGCACAGGGTGTCACCGGTGGTGGAGTTCTTGAAGCCGACGCAAGCAACGATGTCGCCGGCGGCAGCGTCGTCACGGTCGATACGCTCGGCGGCGTTCATCTCGAGGATGCGGCCGAGGCGCTCGCGCTGACCGTTGGAAGCGTTGACCACGTAGGAGCCGGACTCGGCACGGCCGGAGTAAACGCGGACGTAGGTGAGCTTACCGACGAACGGGTCGGTCATGATCTTGAAGACCAGGCCGGAGAAGGGCTCGTCGAAGGAAGGATGACGCTGGATCTCCTCGCCGGTGTCCGGATCGGTACCGGTGACAGCCTCAACGTCGAGCGGGCTGGGCAGGTAGTCGACGACAGCGTCGAGCAGCTCCTGAACGCCCTTGTTCTTGTAGGCGGAGCCCACGAAGACGAGGTTGAGCTCGTTGGCCAGAACGCCCTTACGCAGAGCCGCCTTGAGCTCCTCGACGGTGAAGTCCTCCTCCATGAGGATCTTCTCCATGAGCTCGTCGTCAAAGCTGGCAGCAGCGTCAAGGAGCTCCTCGCGCTTGGTGGCAGCGATGTCGGCAAACTCAGCCGGGATCTCGTCCATCGGCTCGGGGTAGGTCATACCCTTCTCGTCGGCCTTGAAGTCCCATGCAGTCATGGTGACCAGGTCGATGACGCCCCAGAAGTTGTCCTCGGCGCCCATCGGGACCTGAGCGGCCACGGCGTTAGCGTCGAGACGATCCTTCATGGTCTCGATAGCGTTGAAGAAGTCAGCGCCCACGCGGTCATACTTGTTGATGAAGGCGATGCGGGGGACGTTGAAGGTAGAAGCCTGACGCCAAACGGTCTCAGACTGGGGCTGAACACCGGCAACGGCGTCGAAGACGGCGACAGCACCATCGAGGACGCGCAGGCAGCGCTCGACCTCGGCGGTGAAGTCAACGTGGCCCGGGGTGTCGATGATCTGGATGCGGTAGTCCTTACCGTCCTTGTTCCAGAAGCACGTGGTAGCAGCGGAGGTAATGGTTACGCCGCGCTCCTGCTCCTGAACCATCCAGTCCATGGTGGCAGCGCCCTCATGGACCTCACCGATCTTGTGGGTCTTACCGGTGTAGTAAAGAATACGCTCAGTCGTGGTGGTCTTACCGGCATCGATGTGGGCCATGATGCCGATGTTACGGGTATCGGAAAGCTTGTACTTAGGCTTAGCCATGTTAGTTCCTTACCTTAACTTACCAACGATAGTGAGAGAACGCGCGGTTGGCCTCGGCCATCTTGAAGACGTCCTCACGCTTCTTGACGGAAGCGCCCAGGCCGTTGGAAGCGTCGAGGATCTCGTTGGCGAGACGCTCGGCCATGGTCTTCTCCTTGCGAGCGCGGGAGAAGTTGACGATCCAGCGGATGCCCAGAGCGGTGGAACGACGGGAGTTGACCTCCATCGGGACCTGATAGGTAGCGCCACCGACACGCTTGGGCTTAACCTCGAGCGTGGGCTTGACGTTGTCCATAGCCTTCTTGAAGGTAGCGAGAGCGTCGCCACCCTCGGACTTCTCGGCAACGATCTCGAAAGCGGTGTAAACGATGCGCTCAGCGGTGGCCTTCTTGCCGTCAAGAAGGACCTTGTTGATGAGCTGAGTCACCAGGCGGTTGTTGTAAACGGCGTCAGGCTGAACCTCACGACGATTAGCTGCTGCACGACGCGGCATGTGAAATCTCCTTTAGTGTCTGCCGTTGTGCCCTATGAGGCGCACGGCGAAAGTATCAAAACGTTATCTGGCTTATTTAGCCTTGGGGCGCTTAGCACCGTACTTGGAACGGGCCTGCATGCGGTTCTGGACCGGAGCAGCGTCGTAGGCGCCACGGATGACGTGATAACGGACACCAGGGAGGTCACGGACACGACCGCCGCGGACGAGCACGATGGAGTGCTCCTGCAGGTTGTGGCCCTCACCCGGGATGTAAGCGGTAACTTCGATGCCGTTGACGAGGCGAACACGGGCAACCTTACGAAGAGCCGAGTTCGGCTTCTTGGGGCTCGTGGTGAAGACGCGGGTGCACACGCCGCGCTTCTGGGAGTTGTGCTGCAGAGCAGCGTTCTTGGACTTCTTGGGCACGGAACGACGGCCCTGGCGAACCAGCTGGTTAATAGTAGGCAAAGCGTACTCCTTCTCGAATGATTCCAGCTTTCTGTAAAGTGCAACGGCTTGAATCGAGGGGTCAGCATCCCCCTACGAAACACGCAGTTCGATAGGATACGTGCCGTTAGCTGTGCCGTCAACAGACCACGCCGCCGGGCGTATCCCAAATTCGGCACATTTCCGCAAAGCCTACACAAAAGGAATCCCCTCCTGTGCGCGGTGGTGGATCCCCGGGCCGGGCGGCACAGGGGTTAAGTTTGCTGCTCTACAGTCCTGCGCAAGACGGAAAGCACATTAAGTGCTTTCCTTTGCGTGCGGAACTCGCGACAAACTTAAAACCTGGGCCGCCCGGGCCGGGGATCCGACGTGCTCGTCGGGGCAACGTTCCCTGCCAAAAAGGGACAGGTTAATTTTGGTCGGTTTTATCTGGGAAACGTGGCCGATTACGGTAGTCAGTATCTTTTTGCAGCATCTAGATCGACGACGTTTTCGGAAGTGCGGAGAAAATTCGCAAACCTCCAAGCAGACCGGCATATTTAACGACAAAACCGCAGCTCAGCAGTGGGTCAAATTTTAGGTGTGCTTAACGGTTCTGAGTTTTTCACCGCACTTCCGATGACCAGATGAATAGCGCCCGATCCAACCATCCATGTTTCGCAAAATAGGCCGCTTCCCCTAGTAGGAAGCGGCCCCAAATCTTACGAATAGACGATGGTAAAGGGCTCTTTCGTTTCGGTCTCCCCTGTTGATGTATACCTCACAATTTCAAGGGTTACCGAGACAACTTGATCGACATCAATCAACTTCGTTGGCACCCAGATGTTCTCTCCGCTATTGCGCCCATAAGAAAAATATAAGTTGAACACCCCTGCGTCGTCATCTTCGATAATCTGCTCCGATCCATCCTTGTAGCTGACGGTCAGCTTATTATCAACTGCTTCATAGCCCAAATCATCGATGTGCGTCTGGATGGAAAACGGGCTAATCTCAAGAGGCGAGTCACCGGAGCGGAGTTCCTTTGTATCGACGTACGCTCCAATATTGAACTCGGGTGTCGACGCCTCAAACCGCCTCGCACTCTCACCTTCACCCTCGGTCCAGTGGATATTCCAGGTGACAGCATGTTGCAAATCTCGCTCGCGATCCATAGCGGCAAAGTACATCGTGCCATTAATGACAGTATCGCTTGATGTGTCCTTATCAATTGTGCTGCGTGTGTCAGGCCATTCCTCGCCGAACTTCATATCGGGCGTGCCGATGCCCTGCTCTTCTTCACCATAGAGAACAAGTTCGCCAATCTCTGCTGCTGGCTTGTAGTAGTTAACTCCATTTGGATTGGACAACGTAAACGTCACGGCTCCGCAGCCGTTTTGGTCGATTGCCATCTCATGGATATCAAGCGTATAGCCGTTGCCCTCGACGGACAGATTAACCTCCTGGACTGCGCCTTCCAGGCTTTGGGGCGCGATGCCATCGCCAAACTCTCTGGTGTAGGTATATTTAGTTCCCGATGAGCCGCCGTTGGTCCAGGTAATGGAATCCCCGTTGCCGTGGTTTCCCCAGGCAGAGGCAAAATAGCTGGAATTGACGACGGCGTAGGCGACCCCTCCGGTCGCCAGCACTCCGGCAAGGCATCCGATCACGGCAACATACAGAGGCTTCGCGTGACCCTTTCGGCGAAGCGGCTCGCCAGCAGCGGCATAAAGAACACGGTCAGCAAGATCGCTATCGGCTTGGACGGACTCGAAGGCCTGCTTGATTTGATTGGATTTCACGGTCGCCCTCCTCTAGGATGAACTTGAGCTTCGATCTGCCGCGAGCCAAACGCGTTCGAACAGTCGCGGCTGGCACATGCAATAACTCGGCAATCTCTGAGGTCGAAAAGCCCAGATAGTAATAGAGCATGATGGGAACACGGAATCGTTCCGGAAGTCGCATAACGTCTGACAGGACCGCCTTGGTCTCCTCCTGCGCCGTCGAAAGCGAATCGGCCAGGTTCTCAATATCCTCCACACGCCTCCATGGCTTTCGAAAGAGAGATTTGCATTCATTGATCGTGACCCGGATAAGCCATCGACGAAGATGTTCCCAGCTTTCAAATTGCGCATCGCTTTTGAGTAACTTCAGAAAGACGTCTTGAGCGACATCGTCGGCATCGGCACGATCGCGCAGATACGTCAATGCGATTCGAAACACGACATCTCTGTGATCTTCAACCGCCTGTCTAAATGCTTGTTCTTCCATAATCACCTCCCGGTGACGTTAATAATTCTTGGTGAGGCCCTCACCTTAGATACGCTCTTGTCGGGCGAAATGTTTCAAATTCAAGCATGAAAAACCGACCAAAATAAACCTGTCCCTTTTTGGCATAAAGGAATCCCCTCCCGTCCCGGGAATCCGACGTACTCGTCG
The DNA here is from genome assembly GCF_020709435.1 of Collinsella aerofaciens. GTDB lineage: Bacteria > Actinomycetota > Coriobacteriia > Coriobacteriales > Coriobacteriaceae > Collinsella > Collinsella aerofaciens_AU. The sequence goes on along the minus strand of NZ_JAJFDP010000001.1, from coordinate 43,465 downwards.
GGGCAACGTTCCTCATCAAAAAAGGCCCGCCCCCCTGTTGGGAAGCGAGCCTTTATAAGGGCGGTTAACGTACTAGGAAATTACTCCTCGTCGTTGTCCTTGGCCTCTTCGGCGTCGTCGGTGTCCACGAGCTGGTTGAGCAGCTCGTCGAGGGAAGCCATGTCCTCGTTGATGGCACCGTTGGCGGGAGCCTTCTTATCGTCGATCGGGGCGCCCAGGAGCTCCTCGTCGGCGTCGGCGTGATGCGTCGGCGCAGCGGAGGTGCCCAGCAGGATGTCGTCCGGACCGTCGGGGCTAAAGACCATCTGCAGCAGCTGCGAGAGGTCTTCCTCGTCGGCAACGTCGTCGTTGTTCTCGAGGATGTAGAGCAGGTCGTGGGACTCCAGGCCGTCACGGAGCTCCTCGATCGCCTTGGCACCGATGCCGTCGATGCGCAGCAGATCCTCCTCGGACTTGCCGACCAGGTCGCCGACCGTCTCGATGCCGACCTCGCTGAACTTGTTGGTCCAGCGCTGCGACACGCCCAGGTCATCGAACAGGTACAGGCGAGCCTTCTCGGCGGAGATGGTGTGGCCGTTGCGGGTGAACGAACCGTCAGCACCACCGAACTCGTCGTAGCCGGCCCAGTCGAGCTGCTGCGGGAGCTGCTCGTCCAGGTCCTTGAGCTCAACCGGAGCCCACTCGGGCAGCGACTTGGCATTGGGCGAAGCCGGGCCGTCGATGTCCACGTAGCCATCGGCCGTGCGATACGTCAGCTTGGCGTTAGCGTACGGCTTGAGGCCAGTACCAGCCGGGATCTTCTTACCGACGATGACGTTGGACTTAAGGTCGAGCAGGTGGTCGACCTTGCCCTCAATGGCAGCCTCGGTAAGGACGCCGGCGGTGCGGATGAACGAAGCGCTCGACAGCCAGGAGTCGATGTTGGACGCGACCTTGAGCGTACCCAGGATGACGGGCTCGGCCACAGGAGCCTGACCGCCCAGACGGGCAACGCGCTCGACCTCGTCAGCGAACTCGTAGCGGTCAACGTACTGACCAAGCAGGTACTTGGAGTCGCCGGGGTTGGTGATCTGAACGCGACGCAGCATCTGACGTGCGAGCACCTCGATGTGCTTGTCGTTCAGGTCGACGCCCTGGCTGGTGTAGACGTCCTTGACGCTCTCGACGAAGGTGTGCATCGTCGACTCGATGTCGGTCAGCTTGCGCAGGTTGCGGAAGTTGACGAAGCCCTTGGTGATCTGGTCGCCGGCGCGAACCTCGCAGCCGTCCTCGATCTCGGGCATAAAGCGCACCGATGCGGGAACGCGACGCTCGTCGAGGACACGGGTGTGATCCTCGGAGTCGGTGAGCGTCAGCACGTACTCGGACTTCTCGGGCTTAATCGAGAGGTGGCCGGAGTACGGAGCCAGCTCGGCCTCGCGACCCAGGATCTTCTCGTTGACGTTGCCGACGATATCGAACATACGGCTGACCGTAGGCAGACCCTGCGTAATATCGTCGACGCCAGCGACGCCGCCGGAGTGAATGGTACGCATCGTAAGCTGCGTACCGGGCTCGCCGATGGACTGGGCGGCAATAATGCCGACCGCGGTACCGATAGCGACCGGACGACGGGTGGAAAGATCCCAGCCATAGCACTTCTGGCACACGCCGTACTTGGAGCGGCAGGTGAGCAGCGCGCGGAGCTTGACCTTCTTGAGACCGGCATCGACCATCTTCTGGATGTCGGCGACCTTCTCGATGTAGCCGTCCTGCTCAAAGAGCACGGTGCCATCGGGAGCCACGACGTCCTCGATGAAGCAACGGCCGACGAGGTCGGTGTTGAGGTCGGTGGTGCCGGGGATGATGAGGTTGTAGGTGACGCCCTCGTGCGTACCGCAGTCCTCCTCGCGGACGATGACGTCCTGGGCCACGTCGACCAGACGACGGGTCAGGTAACCAGAGTCCGAGGTGTGGGATGCGGTATCGACCAGGCCCTTACGGGCGCCGTAGGTCGAAATGAAGTACTCGAGCGGCAGCAGGCCCTCGCGGAAGTTCGCCTTAATGGGAAGGTCGATCGTCTCGCCGGACATGTCTGCCATCAGGCCACGCATGCCGCCGAGCTGACGCAGCTGGGTCTTAGAACCACGGGCGCCGGAGTCGGCCATCATGTAGAGCGGGTTCTCCTCGTCGAACATGTCGAGCATGAGCGCTGCAACCTTATCGGTACAAGCGGTCCACTCGTTAACGACTTCGATGTGGCGCTCCGTCTCGTTGATGAAGCCCTCCTCGAAGTACTCGTTGATCTGGTCGACGTTGGCCTGGGCGCGGTCGAGCAGCTCCTGCTTCTCGGCAGGGATAAGAGCGTCCCACACCGAGATGGTGAGGCCGGCGCGGGTAGCGTAGTGGAAGCCGGAGTACTTGATGGCGTCGAGGATCGGGCCGACCTTGGCCTCGGGGTAACGATCGCAGCAGTCCGCAACCAGCTTGGCCACATCGCCCTTGACCATCTTGTAGTTCATGAACTCATAGTCTTCGGGCAGGCACTGGCGGTTGAAGATGATGCGGCCGATAGAGGTCTCGAAGCGCGCAGTCTTGTTGCCGGTGACGTCGTAGTCGACGAACTCGTTCTTGCCGTTCTTGACGCGGAAGATACGGGTGCCGTCCTCGTTGATGACGTTGGCATCGGCAGCGGACACGCGGACCTGGATCTTGGCCTGCATGTCGACCTCGGAGCGGCAGTCATAGGCGTGCAGCGCGTCGTCGAAGCTCGAGAACACGTGGTTCTCGCCCGGCAGACCCTCGCGAACCTGGGTGAGGTAGTACACACCGATGATCATGTCCTGCGAAGGGATGTTGACCGGCTTGCCGGATGCCGGCGAGCGCAGGTTGTTCGCAGAGAGCATGAGCACGCGGGCCTCGGCCTGAGCCTGGCTGGACAGCGGCACGTGGACAGACATCTGGTCGCCGTCGAAGTCGGCGTTGAAGGGCGAGCAGACCAGCGGATGCAGGTGGATAGCCTTGCCCTCGACCAGCACCGGCTCAAAGGCCTGGATGGACAGACGGTGCAGGGTCGGTGCACGGTTGAGCAGCACGACGCGGCCGTCGATGACCTCTTCGAGGATATCCCACACAAAGGTGGCACCGCGGTCGATAGCGCGCTTGGCGCCCTTGATGTTCTCGACCTTGCCAAGCTCGACCAGGCGCTTCATGACGAAGGGCTTGAAGAGCTCCAGCGCCATGGTCTTGGGCAGACCGCACTGGTGCAGCAGCAGCTTGGGGTCGGTAACGATTACCGAACGGCCGGAGTAGTCGACACGCTTGCCCAGCAGGTTCTGACGGAAACGACCCTGCTTGCCCTTGAGGGCCTCGGCGAGCGACTTGAGCGGGCGACCGCCACGGCCAGAGACCGGGCGACCACGACGGCCGTTGTCGAACAGGGCGTCCACGGACTCCTGGAGCATGCGCTTCTCGTTGTTCACGATAATCGCAGGGGCGTCCAGGTCGAGCAGGCGCTTGAGTCGGTTGTTACGGTTGATCACGCGACGATACAGGTCGTTGAGGTCGGACGCGGCGAAGCGGCCGCCGTCGAGCTGGACCATCGGGCGCAGATCGGGCGGAATGACCGGGATGACGTCCAGGATCATGTTCGCGGGGCTGTTGCCGCCCTTCAGGAAGGCGTCAACGACCTCAAGGCGCTTGACGGCCTTCTCGCGCTTCTGCTTCTGGGAATCCTCGTCGGCGATGATGGCCTTGAGCTTCTCGGCCTCGGAGGGGAGGTCGATGGCAGCGAGCAGGTCGCGGACAGCCTCGGCACCCATACCACCCTTGAAGTACATGGAGTAGTAACGGGTCATCTCACGGAACAGCGGCTCATCGGAGATGAGGTCGCGCTCAGTGAGCTTCATGAAGGCGTTGAAGGCGTCCGTGCGGAGCTGCTTCTCGTCCTTGCACTCTTCCTCGATGTCGACGATGCCGGAGGCGATCTCCTCGGGGGTCAGCGGCTCCTCGTCGGAGAACTCGTCAAAGTTCTCGGGGTTGCCCTGCTCCTTGAGGGACTCGATCTGGCGGGCGCACTCGGCATCGATCTCTTCCAGATCGGCGGCGAGCTCCTCGCGCAGGTCGTCAGCGTCGGCCTCGCGAGCCTCGTAGTCGACCTCGGTGATGATGTAGCTGGCAAAGTACAGAACCTTCTCGAGGTCCTTGGACTTGATGTCGAGCATACGGCTCATCGGGAAGCTCGTGGGGCTCTTGAAGTACCAGATGTGGGACACGGGAGCGGCGAGCTCGATGTGACCCATGCGGTCGCGACGCACCTTGGCCGAGGTGACCTCGACGCCGCAGCGCTCGCAGACGATGCCCTTAAAGCGGATGCCCTTGTACTTGCCGCAGGAGCACTCCCAGTCCTTGGCGGGACCGAAGATCTTCTCGCAGAACAGGCCGTCCTTCTCGGGCTTGAGGGTACGGTAATTGATGGTCTCCGGCTTCTTGACCTCACCGTGCGACCAGGAACGGATCTGGTCGGCGGAGGCAAGGGAGATCTTTACCGAGTCAAAATCAGTAGCTTCGAAATCTGCCACAGTCAACTACTCCTTATCAGTGGTCGTGGCGGCGACAGCCTCGGGTGTCTCGGCGGTCTCGGCATCCTGGGCCTCGACGTCGGCGTCAACGCCGGCGAGCGCAGCCAGGTCGTCGAGAGCGGAGGTCTCCTCGGCGGTCACAGGGGCGGAGGCGTCCTCGTCGGCATCGTGCATGGGCTCGATGTCCAGTGCGAGGGAGCGAATCTCCTTGACGAGAACCTTGAAGGACTCGGGGATACCCGGGACCGGGACGTTCTCGCCCTTGACGATGGACTCGTAGGTCTTGACGCGGCCCACGGTATCGTCGGACTTGACGGTCAGGATCTCCTGCAGGACGTTGGAAGCACCGTAAGCGTACAGTGCCCAAACTTCCATCTCGCCGAAGCGCTGGCCGCCGAACTGAGCCTTGCCGCCCAGAGGCTGCTGGGTAACCAGGCTGTAGGGGCCGGTCGAACGGGCGTGGATCTTGTCGTCGACCATGTGGCCGAGCTTGAGGATGTAGGACGTACCCACGGTAATGGGCTCACGGAACTCCTCGCCGGTGCGGCCGTCGAACAGACGGGTCTTGCCGCGCTCGTCAAGCTGGGTGACGAACTCGGGGCGCATGTGATCGCCAAAGGCAGCGGTGGCCTTGTTGAGCATGTTCTTGTTAGCACGACGGATGACCTCGGCGATCTCGTCCTCCTTGGCGCCGTCGAAGACGGGCGTCGCGGTGAAGAACGGACCGGGGACGTACTTGTCGGAGTCGGCCTGCTCGGTATCCCAACCGCACGCAGCAGCCCAGCCAAGATGGCACTCGAGCAGCTGGCCGACGTTCATACGCGAAGGAACGCCCAGCGGGTTGAGGATAACGTCGATCGGGGTACCGTCAGCCATGTAGGGCATGTCCTCGACCGGCAGAACGTTACAAATAACACCCTTGTTGCCGTGGCGGCCGGCGATCTTATCGCCCTGCTGAATCTTACGACGCTGGGCGACGTAGACGCGCACCTGCTCGTTGACGCCGGGAGCCAGGTCGTCGCCGTTCTCGCGGCTAAAGCGGACGACGTCGATGACGCGGCCATAAGCGCCGTGAGGCATCTTAAGGGAGGTGTCGCGGACGTCGTGGGCCTTGGCACCGAAGATGGCGCGCAGCAGGCGCTCCTCGGCGGTCAGAGCGCTCTCGCCCTTAGGCGTGACCTTGCCGACCAGAATGTCGCCAGGGCCGACCTCGGCGCCGATGCGGATGATGCCGTCCTCGTCGAGGTTGGCAAGCATGTCCTCGGAGAGGTTCGGGATCTCGCGGGTGATCTCCTCGGGGCCAAGCTTGGTGTCGCGGGCATCGATCTCGTGACGGGTGATGTTGATGGTCGTCAGCAGGTCCTCGGCCACCAGGCGCTCGGACACGACGATACCGTCCTCGTAGTTAAAGCCTTCCCACGGCATGTAGGCCACGGTGAGGTTCTGACCCAGTGCGAGCTCGCCGTGATCGGTCGAAGGACCGTCGGCCAGAGGCTCGCCCTGCTCAACGGTGTCACCGACGCGCACGAGCGGACGGTGGTTGATGCAGGTGGACTGGTTGGAGCGCTGGTACTTGGCCAGGTGATACTCGTCCATGCCGCCGGCATGCTTGACGATGATCTTGGCGGCGTCGGCAAAGATGACCTCGCCGGCGTTCTTGGCCAGGGTGACCTCGCCGGAGTCCAGAGCGGCGCGACGCTCCATGCCGGTACCGACATAGGGAGCGGCGGGGTGAACCAGCGGCACGGCCTGACGCTGCATGTTAGCGCCCATCAGCGTACGCTTGGCGTCGTCGTGCTCCAGGAACGGGATCAGCGTGGCTGCGACGGAGAGCATCTGACGCGGCGAGACGTCCATGTAGTCGACGTCCTCGACGGGCACGTCGGCGGGAGCGCCGAAGGAGCCGTCGAAGTCGCGGGTACGGGCGATCACGGTGTGCGGACGGACGATCTTACCCTCGGCATCGGTCGTGATGAACTCGTTGGTCTTGGGATCGAGCGGCGTGTTGGCCGGCGCGATGACGTGCTTCTCTTCCTCGTCAGCGGTCATCCAGTCGATCTGATCGGTGGCAACGCCGTTCTCGACACGACGGAACGGGGCCTCGATGAAGCCGTACTCGTTGACGCGGGCGTAGAGGGCGAGCGAGCCGATCAGGCCGATGTTGGGGCCTTCGGGGGTCTCGATCGGGCACATGCGGCTGTAGTGCGAGTTGTGAACGTCGCGGACGGCCGTCGGCACGTTGGTGCGGCGGCTGGAGCCGGACTTGTGGCCGGCAAGACCACCAGGGCCGAGTGCGGACAGACGGCGCTTGTGGGTCAGACCGGTCAGGGGGTTCGCCTGGTCCATGAACTGCGAGAGCTGCGAGGAACCGAAGAACTCCTTGATGGAGGCCACGATCGGGCGGATGTTGATGAGCGACTGCGGGGTGATCTCGTCGATGTCCTGAGAGCTCATGCGCTCACGGACGACGCGCTCCATACGGCTCATGCCGATACGGAACTGGTTGGCGACGAGCTCGCCGACGGTACGGATGCGGCGGTTGCCGAAGTGGTCGATGTCGTCGACCTTGAAGCCCTGCTCGCCGGCAGCGAGGGACAGGAGGTAGCGCAGCGTCGCGACGATATCCTCGTCGGTGAGCACCGTGACCTCTTCCTCGGTGGTGAGGTTGAGCTTCTTGTTGACCTTGTAACGACCGACGCGGGCCAGATCGTAGCGCTGCGGGTTGAAGAGCAGGCCCTCAAGCAGGCTGCGGGAAGCGTCCACGGTGGGGGGCTCGCCCGGGCGCAGGCGACGGTAGATCTCGATGAGGGCGTCCTCGCGGGTGAGGGCGGTGTCGCGCTCCAGGGTGCGCCTGATCACATCGGAGTTGCCGAGCAGCTCGATGATGTCGTCGTTGGTGACGGCGATGCCAAGGGCGCGCAGGAACATCGTGGCGCTCTGCTTGCGCTTACGGTCGATGGAGACCATGAGCTGGTCGCGCTTGTCGACCTCAAACTCAAGCCAGGCACCGCGGGACGGGATGATCTGGGCCTTGTAGATCTGCTTGCCCGAATCCATCTCGGAGCTGTAGTACACGCCCGGGGAGCGGACGAGCTGAGAGACGACGATACGCTCGGTACCGTTGATGATGAAGGTGCCCTGATCAGTCATCATGGGGAAGTCACCCATAAAGACGAGCTGCTCCTTGATCTCGCCGGTCTCCTTGTTGGTGAGACGGACGTCGGTCAGAAGCGGAGCCTGATAGGTCATATCCTTCTCGCGGCACTCCTCAACGGTGTGCGCGGGGTCGCCGAACTGATGCTCGCCGAAGGTAACCTCGAGAACATGGTTCTGGCTCTGGATGGGGCTGGATTCCTTGAACGCCTCACGAAGGCCCTCGTCCTTAAAACGCTCAAAGGATTCCCTTTGAACAGAGATAAGGTTGGGGAGCTCCATGGCCTCCGGGATTTTCCCGAAGCTGACGCGCTTGCGCTCAGTGGCAGTGTATGCGTAGGTCACCAGGTTTTTCCTCCTTCACGGAAATGCTCGGTGGGTTGGCGAGGCATAGCTTCGCCAGTTATCGCAACCTAATAGTTTATCAGGTACCGACCGTTGGGCAAGAAAAGCCTTGACGCGATTGAGTTTTTGGAGTAGCAAAGTTTTTCGACAGAAAATGTGCAGGTAAATAGGTATGTATCGAACACCTGTTCATATATTTTCTGTGAACAGAGAGCCGACAATCGCAACTCTTATAAAAAACGGGCGCGAACCGAGGTCCGCACCCGTAAATGTCGATGAACGAAGGCCTACTTGCGCATCAAGCCGCCGCGCTCGTCGATGGCGTCCCAGAAGGCGCCGGCAAAGCGAGGGTCGCTTGCAGCCATGAGGGCGTTGGTGGCCATCCAGCCAGACGGGGTGCCGGTGTCGTAGCCCGACAGCGGGTCGATAACGACAGCGTACATGGCCTCGCGGTCGAGCGAGCGGGCCATGGCGTCGGTGAGCTGAATCTCGCCGCCCTTGCCGGCCTGCTGATCGGCGAGCAGGTCCATGACCAGCGGGCTCAGCAGGTAGCGACCGACGATGTACAGGTTGGAAGGAGCCGCCTCGGGAGCAGGCTTCTCGACCAGACCGCCGATGCGCCAGACAGCGCCCGGCTCGGCATCGGCAACGCCCTCGGCGCCCTCGAGCGAACCGACGCGCTCGCCGGCGATAACGCCGTAGCGGCTGACTTCCTCGGGCGAGCAAGCAGCGACGGCGATAACCGAAGCGCCACCGTGCTCCTTGGAGACAGCAAGCATCTTGTCGCAGATGTCACGGTTGGGCACAACGTAGTCGCCCAGAAGAACCAGGAAGTTCTCCCCTGCCACAGCATCGGCGGCAGAGCGAATGGCGTGACCGAGGCCCTTGGGCTCGTACTGATAGCGGAAATCGACCGGCATACCGCCAGCGTGGGCGACGGCATCGGCGTAAGCATCCTTACCGCGCTCGCGCAGCAGGTTCTCGAGCGAACGGTCGGGCTGGAAGTAGCTCAGCAGCTCGGGCTTACCGGGAGAGGTAACGATGATGGCGTCGTCGACCTCCTCGGGGTCGAGTGCCTCCTCAACGACATACTGAATGACCGGCTTGTCGAGCACCGGCAGCATCTCTTTGGGCGTGCACTTGGTGCCAGGCAGAAAACGCGTGCCAAGACCGGCGGCGGGGATGATTGCCTTCATGTTATTCAAAGATCCTTTCGCAGGCGCAAAAGCGCCCCGTGCGTGCGGCGCACAGCCGCAGACCAAATTGCGATACCCAAGCATCTTACCGCTGGAACTATATGTCGCTACAAGGCAGAGACAATTCTTCAGCAGGTCAACGCAAATTATTGCTCGAATGGTGCAATTTTATTGCCCAACGGCAGGGCACGCGATACGACGCAAATCACAGAACATGGCAGTTTGAGCAACCGATGTCGAGGGACCGAAAAACAAAAAAGACGGGGCTCGCAATGCGAACCCCGTCTGCAAAGAAATCTGGCGAGAAAGCCTGATTACTTGAGGGTGACAGCAGCGCCAGCAGCCTCGAGCTTCTCCTTGGCAGCCTCGGCGTCCTCCTTCTTGGCACCCTCGAGAACAGCCTTGGGAGCGCCCTCGACGACCTCCTTGGCCTCCTTCAGGCCAAGGTTGGTGAGCTCACGGACGGCCTTGATGACCTGGATCTTGTTGTCGCCGAAGCCCTCGAGCACGACGTCAAACTCGGTCTTCTCCTCGGCCTCAGCAGCGCCAGCAGCGGGAGCGGCGACAACAGCGGCAGGAGCAGCGGCGGAAACGCCGAAGGTGTCCTCGATAGCCTTAACGAGCTCGGAAGCCTCGAGAAGGGTCATTTCCTTAAGAGCATCGATGATCTCATCGGTGGTAAGCTTAGCCATTTCTAAGTCCTTTCGGTTTCCGTGCGGATGCACGGAGATCAGTTAAAACACGGCGCGAATGCGCCAGGGGTGCGGCGTTGCCGCCGCGGGTGAAAACAGCGACTAGGCTGCCTTCTGCTCGGAGACCTGCTGGATCGAACGAGCGAGACCAGAGGAAACGCCGTTGACGCAGACAGCGATGTCGCGAGCGAAACCGGAGATGAGACCGGCGATCTGGCCGAGAAGCTGATCCTTGGTGGGCAGCTCGGCGATAGCCTTAACATCATCAGCGGAAACGGCCTTGCCGTCGGAGATACCGCCCTTGATCTCAAGGACGCCCTTGGACTTAGCGGAGAAGTCCTTAAGGGCCTTAGCGGCCTCGACCGGCTCGGTCTCGTAGAACACATAAGCGACGGGGCCGGCGAGAATCTCGTCGATCTCGGGCTGCTCCTGGTTCTTGAGGGCGATCTTGACCAGGTTGTTCTTGTAGACCTTCATCTCGGCGCCGCACTCGCGAAGCTGATGACGCAGCTCCTGAGCCTGCTTAACCGTCAGACCGTTGTAGTTGACGACGAACAGACCGGCGTTCTCGGCGATACGGGACTCGATCTCTGCAACCTTGTCGATTTTGTACTGCTGGGGCATGAATTACACCTCCTCGAATTCTTTCCGGGCACGGTCCGCCACAAGGACGTGACGGGGGCATGTCCAAAAAGAAAGCCCCCGCGCTGCATGAGCGACGGGGGCGAGAAGACATATCTACTCGACCACCTCGGCTGGCGGGAAGTCCCATTAAGCTCGCGGGTAAGACCCGTTTGCGCCGGCTGTCTCTGGCAGCGGATTCGTGCGTGAACCGAAAGTATTATGGCGGGGACCCCGGCGTCGGTCAACGGGCGCGAGGATTCGTACACAAACCCTGCATACGCTCCGGTCCGAGGGGCCGGAGCTGCGGTAACTTTGCTGCGAATCCTCGTGTCCGTTGAGCGACGCGCCCCACTCATAATGCTTGGGTCGGTGGGCTGATGTGTTGCGTCCCGTTGGGCTATAAGGTTGAAATGAAGGTGGACAGGCGATTTAGGCCTTCGTCCAAATCTTGGTCGGAAACACAATAGCTTAGGCGGATGTGGCCTTCGGTTCCGAAACAGTCGCCCGGGACTAGGGCTACGTTGGCCTCTTTGATGGCTTTGATGCAGAAGCCCTCGCTGGTTAGGCCGAACTTTTTGATGCTCGGGAAAGTGTAGAAGGCTCCTGCGGGCTCTACTACGTCGAGGCCCATGGCGTCTAAGGCTGCGAGTACGCGTTCGCGGCGGGCTCGATAGACTTCGAGCATGGGGGTTGGGTCGACGGTCAGGGCTCGCGTTGCGGCATCCATCTCGAAGGAGACGGCGCTCGATACTAGGTATTGGTGGGCTTTTGCGATCTCGGCGATGACGGGGGTTGCCGCTGCGAGCCAGCCCAAGCGCCAGCCGGTCATGGCCCAGGGCTTGGAGAAGCTCTCGATGACTACCGTCTGCTCACGCAGCTCCGGGTGACGCTGGGCAAAGCGCTCGTAGCCATCCACATAAACCAGGCGGTTGTATACGTCGTCGCAGATTACGTAGATGCCCGCCTGGTCTGCCACGCGTGCCACGGCGTCGAGCGATGCCGCGTCAAGGATGCAGCCCGTAGGATTGTTGGGCGAGCAGATGACGATGGCTTTGGTCGCCGGCGTCACGCAAGCACGAAGTGCGTCCTCGTCAATCTGAAATTGTGCAGGCTCCGTATCCAAAAAGACAGCTTTGGCGTGGTTGGCCACGACGATGCTCTCGTACAGGCCAAAGGCCGGTGTGGGGATGATGACCTCGTCGCCGGGGTTGAGCATAGCCATGAATGTTGCCGACAGTGCCTCGGTCGCGCCGTCGGTCAGGATGACCTCGTCCGCCGAAAACGTAAGGCCCGCATCCCCCATGTAGGCAGATAACGCCTCACGCAGGGCGGGGCGACCGTTGTTGGGCGGATAGTGCGTGTCACCGCGGTCCAGTGCGGCGGTCACCTCGGCGCTAATCACATCGGGCGTGGGAAAATCGGGCTCGCCAAGCGCAAGCGCGATGCACCCCGGGTGCTGGGCGGCGAGCGCGTTGATCCGGCGGATACCGGAGGGCTTGAGCGTGGCAAGCGAGGTATTCATGGGCAGTCGCATGGCGTTCCTTTCGTAAGGGTTGCACTAGGATAGCGCGGCAGGGCGCCGCCAGACGGTGTAACCTAAACGGAAACGAGCCGGAAAGGAGATGGCATGGAGACGACCGCGCGTGGCGACGTACCAAAGACACTGCAAACCATTGCGTATATCAGTATTCCCAATAGCGCCGATCTTGATTTTTTGCTCTGGGACCTGCAGGATGCCATCGCCGCCTATGCCCGGTTTTCCGGCACCGTACTCCCCCACCCGGTTGACTTGAAGGCGGATAATGCCGACGGCGTTGCCGATGGCATCGTGCTGGCCATTGAAGATATGGCTGACGATGAGACGTTGACTGCTATCGAGCAGGCGCTTGAGCGCTTTGGCAGTACGGGAACGCGTGTCTATGCCGTGATCCGAGCCGCACGACAGGGCGCTGAGCAGGCGCGTGGGGCCGCCGTTCGCCTGCACAAGGCATGTGAGCGCCATGACCAATTGTGGTGTGGCGGCGTTGCCATTTGCGCTGGCAGCGGCATTGCGGCGCTTCGCCATTCCCCACGCATGGGCCTCTTGCGCCGACCATTTTCGGAAGCGATGGATAAGCTTGTGGGCGCTGTGCGCATGGGCTGCTCCGTCGAGCATGCACAGCGACTTGGCGGCGGCAATGCCGGTAGCGTCGATGCCGACGGCATGGTGCGCGCCAGGCCCGCGCTGCCCACACCGATCTGGCATGCCATCATGAAACGCCTCGGCACCCATGCTCAATCAAGGATCTAGACTACCGTGCGATCCAGTCAACGGCTTCGCGCCAACGCTCAACAAGACGTTCCAGACGCCAAGCCGCGTTAGCGGGACTAGTTGACGGCAATACGACAGCGGGCAGGCCTGTCCGCTCCTTTAGATAGCGCTTATAGAGGCGCCCCGCCGTACCTCCGTTACACACCACCAGCTCAATAGGCGCATTGCCCGTAATGCGCTCAATATGTGCCGGAACGACGTTTTTGATGCTGGCGTCGCTCGAGCCCTTAATGTCGCAGCTCTCGACCACATCCCACAGGGCCACGCCGCCGTTCAGCAGCATGGCCCGCTTGGCGGCAATGGAGGCATCGAGCGTCGCGGGCTCACCGCTTGCCAAAGGATCGCCCTCGTTGGGCGGCACAGGCATACCGAGGCACGTGGCCATCACACGCCAAAAGCGATTCTGAGGGTTGCCGTAATAAAAGGCATTGGCGCGCGAAAGCACCGAGGGAAACGACCCGAGCACCAAAACGCGCGAGTGCTCGTCAAACACGGGCTCAAACCCATGCTCAATATGTTGATAGCCCTCGTCAGACACGGCCATGGGCTAGGCTCTCAACAGATAGCGCACCTCGTAGGGTGCAAGCTCAAGGGTACCCGTCAGCTCGACCGTGGGCGCATCGTCGGCAAGCAGGTCGACGAAGGAGCCGTTGAGTTCGCCGGCGCCAAAGGTGTAAGGCTCACCCACGGCATTCACCGCCACGAGCACCGCCGCGTCGTCGCAGGCGCGCTCGAACAGCAGCTGCTTGTTCTGGATCACCACGTTGCGATAGGCACCGTAGTTGAGAGCACGGGCAGCCGCGTCGTCGGCCGAACGAAGGTGTGCGAGCTGCGTGATGAACGCCGTCAGCTCGTTGGGCGCAGGCTCATCGAGCGCAGGTCGCAGAGCCCAGTCACCATCGGGGCCGCCCTTTTCGCCAGGAATCCCCCACTCGCTGCCATAGTAGACGCACGGAATGCCCGGCATACCAAAGAGCATGCCGTAGGCGGGACGCAGGCAGGATTTGTCGGTGAGGATACTTGCCAGGCGCGGCACATCGTGGTTGTCGACAAACGAAAGCAGATGTTTGCCGCGGTAGATGCACCAAGGGTCGCCGCCAAACTGACGGTGCAGCGAATGGGCGATCTCGAACATGTTGACCGAGTTAAAGCTGGAATACAGGCCCTTGTAGCACTCGTAATTAGTGCACGAGTCGAGCATCTCGTCGTTGACGATCTGATTGTAGTCGCCGTGGAGCGTCTCGCCGATGAGCACAAAGCCGGGCTTGAGCTCACGGGTAAAGGAGTGTAGGCGGCGCATAAAGTCGCGGTCGAGCATGTAGGCGACGTCCAGGCGCAGGCCGTCGACGCCAAAGACGTCGGCCCAACGGCGCACAGACTCGAGCAGGTAATCGACCACAGCGGGATTTTGCAGGTTGAGCTTCACAAGCTCAAAATGACCCTCCCAGCCCTCGTACCAAAAGCCGTCGCCATAGCAGGAGTCGCCGTCAAAACTGATGTGAAACCAATCCTTGTACGGCGAATCCCACTTGCGCTCCTGCACATCGCGGAAGGCCCAAAAGCCGCGACCGACGTGGTTGAAGACGGCATCGAGCACCACGCGGATGCCATGGGCGTGCAGCGTGTCGCATACGGCGGCAAAGTCGGCATCCCCGCCCAGGCGACGGTCTATATGGCGCAGGCTGCGCGTGTCGTAGCCGTGACTATCGGACTCGAGCGGCGGGTTGATGAGCACAGCGCCAACGCCGAGTTTTTGCAGGCAGTCGGCCCATTGGGCAATCTTCATGATAGGAGCATCGGGGTTGGGTTCGACATCGGCGGCCTGGGCGAGCTCATCCTCGGCAACGGGGGCGGCGTTTTCGCGCGGAGCTCCGCAAAAGCCCAGCGGATAGATCTGATAGAACGTCGTCTCGTATGCCCACATAGCAACCTCCCGGTAAGCTCAACACAACGACATCCATTGTATGCCCAGCTTGTATCCCCTCCCCCAAAATAAGTTGCGGTGGAATAGTTCCTGCTTGGGCCTTCAAAGGCCTTAAACAGGAACTATTCCACCGCAACTGATGAGGGGACGTGGCTAGGCGACGGGCTTGGCGCGGCGGATGGCTGGGAACATCACCGTGATGGCGAGGATAACGCCCACGACGGCAATCGCCCCGCCCACAAAGCCGATCCAGGCGATACCGGGACCCGAAACCACGGCTCCGCCGATCGCGGTACCCGTGCCGATACCGAGGTTGAACAGGCCCGAGAAGATCGACATGGCGACGGCCGACGAATCTGCCGGCGTGTGCTTGATGAGCTCGGCCTGAAACGCCACGTTAAAGGCCGTGGCGCAGCAACCCCACAGTGCGCACACAGCGAGAACCGCAGCGAGTGACGATGCGGCCGGACCCATGAGCAGCAGAGCCACCGGCACGCCGGAGAGCGTGATAGCCAAGAACGGGAAGCGATGCCCATCGAACAGGCGGCCAAACAGCCAGCTTCCGAGCAAACCAGAGCAGCCAAACGCCGTCAACGTCATGGTAATGGCGCCCGCATCGACGTGCGCGACCTGCGCCAGGAAGGGCTCGATATAGCTGTAGCTTGCGTAATAGCCGGTCGCCATGAAGACCGTGACTGCGTAGAACGCGATGAGGAACGGGTTCTTGAGCAGCTCGGGCAGCTGCTTGAGCGTAAAACGCTCGCCCGCTGGCATGGCAGGGAACACCGTGGCCTGGTAGACGACCGCGACAGCAGACAGCGCTCCGACCACGGCAAACGTCATGCGCCAGCCCACGGCCAAGCCAATGGCGCGACCGAGCGGCAGGCCAAAGATCTGTGCGATGGAAGAGCCCGTGGCGATCATGCTGATAGCGAGCGCCCCGTGGCGTGTGTCAACCAGGCGCGACGCCATGATCGAGGCGACCGACCAGAACACGGCGTGCGCGCAGGCAACCACCAGGCGCGCGCAGACTAAGATGGGATAGGTCGGTGCCAAGGCGGACAGGAACTGGCCCAGCGAGAACACGGCGAGCACGCCCAGCAGCATCCGCTTGAACTCGAAACGCGAAGCGAACACCATGAGCGGCAACGACAGCAGCATGACGCCCCAGGCATAGACCGAGATCATGATGCCCGCCTGGGCCTCGGTGAGCGAGAACGACGCGGCGATATCAGTCAAAAGGCCGATGGGCATAAACTCCGACGTGTTGAACACGAACGCACAGCAGGTGAGCCCGACGAGCGGGAGCCACTGCCTGAGCGTGATGCCGTCTTGCCTTGCCTGACTCATATATAACGTCTCCAATCATTTTGAGCGGAGGCGATTATATAGCAACGGCCCCGCATCCGTCAGCAACAGATGCGGGGCCGAAAACAATTCGATACACAGAGGTTGCGCCGTCAATTCATAACTAAGCCAACCCCAGCAACATGCCCGCCGAATGCACGACAAACGCCACGACCCAGGCGACCGTCACCTGAAACGCGAATACGGCCACGGCATAGCGTGCGCCCAACTCGCTCTTGACGGCGCCGATGGACGCCACGCAAGGCGGGTACAGCAGCGTAAAGACCAGGAACACGTAGGCGGTAAACGGCGAAAACATGGCTGACAGTGCCGCGGGCGACGTTGCGCCCAAAAGCACCGTGAGCGTCGAGATGACGCTCTCCTTGGCAATGAGCCCCGTGACGAGCGCCGTCGAGGCGCGCCAGTCGCCAAAGCCGAGCGGGGCCAACACCGGCGCGATGATGCTACCCAGACCGGCAAGCAGGCTTTGCGACTGGTCGGCGACCACGTTAAAGCGGATGTCGAACGTCTGAAGGAACCAGATGACCACGGTCGCGGCAAAGATAATGGTAAAGGCCTTGGTGATGAAGTCCTTGGCCTTATCCCATGCCAGCATCACCGTCGTCTTGACGCTCGGCAGGCGGTAATTGGGGAGCTCCATGATAAACGGCACCGGGTCGCCCTTAAATGCCGTGCGGTTGAGCACCAAAGCCGCGACGCAGCCGACCACGATACCGATCAGATAGAGCGAGACCATGGCGGGAACCGTCGCCTGCGGGAAAAACGCCCCGCACAGCAAGCCGTAAACCGGCAGCTTGGCTGAGCAGCTCATAAACGGCGTGAGCATGACCGTCATCTTGCGGTCGTGCTCGGATGGGAGCGTACGGGTCGACATGATAGCCGGCACGGTGCAGCCAAAGCCGACGAGCATGGGCACGAAGCTGCGGCCCGACAGACCAAAGCGACGCAACACCTTATCCATGACAAAGGCCACGCGCGCCATGTATCCGGAGTCTTCCAGAATGGAGAGGAACAAAAAGAGCACGACGATAATCGGCAGGAAGGTCAGCACACTGCCCACGCCCGTAAGCACGCCGTCGACAGCCAGCGAGCGCACCACGTCGTTGGTACCGAACGCCTTGAGGCCCGCATCGGCCGAGGCGATGATGGCAGCGATACCGTCCTCCATGAGTCCCTGCAACGCCGCGCCGATCACGCCAAACGTCAGCCAAAAGACGAGGCCCATGATCAACAGAAACGCCGGAATGGCCGTATAGCGACCCGTCAGAATGCGGTCGATTTTGACAGAGCGCACGTGTTCGCGACTTTCGTGCGGCTTGACGACGCAGCGCCCGCACACATCGCCGATAAAGCTAAAGCGCATGTCCGCCAGCGCAGACAGGCGGTCAGTGCCGGCCTCGCCCTCCATCTGGGTGATGATGTGCTCGATAGCGTCGAGCTCGTTGCGATCCAGGTGAAGCGCCTCGGTTACCAGCTCATCGCCCTCGACCAGCTTGGTCGCCGCAAAGCGCACCGGGATGTGCGCCGTCACGGCATGGTCCTCGATCAGGTTAGCAATGCCGTGAATGCAGCGATGCAGTGCACCGCCGTCCGGACCGTCGGGCGCGCAAAAGTCCAGGCGACCGGGGCGCTCGCGGAACCGTGCCACGTGCAGGGCGTGGTCCACCAGCTCGCCGATGCCCTCGTTGCGGGCAGCGCTAATGGGGACAACGGGCACGCCCAACAGGCTCTCGAGCAAGTTGACGTCTACGGCGCCGCCGTTGGCGGTCACCTCGTCCATCATGTTGAGCGCGATGACCATAGGACGGTCAAGCTCCATGAGCTGCAGTGTCAGGTACAGGTTGCGCTCGATGTTGGTGGCGTCAATGATATCGATGATGGCGTCGGGATGCTCATCCAGGATAAACTGGCGGCTCACGATCTCCTCACCCGTGTACGGCGACAGAGAGTAAATGCCGGGCAGGTCGGTAACGCTCGCCTCGGGGTGGTTACGAATGGTACCGTCTTTGCGGTCGACCGTTACGCCGGGAAAGTTGCCGACGTGCTGGTTGGAGCCCGTAAGCTGGTTGAACAGCGTGGTCTTACCGCAGTTTTGGTTGCCGGCGAGGGCAAAATGCAGCGGCGCGCCCTCAGGCACGGCCGTCTTCGCGGCGCGGGGCGAATACGTCCCCTCGCCCAGGGCCGGATGCTCCGTCGTGCCGATTGCGGCGTTAGCGCGCGGACCCGCATCGGTGTCGTGAACACCCACGAGCTCGATGCGAGCGGCATCGTCCTTGCGCAGCGTCAACTCGTAGCCACGCAGGCGGATCTCGAGCGGATCGCCCATGGGGGCGTACTTCATCATGGTGACTTCGGTGCCCGGCGTTAGGCCCATGTCCAAAATATGCTGTCGGAGTGCCTGATCGTCCGATGCCACCGATGCGACAACGGCGTCTTTTCCGATCTCGAGCGTATCGAGCTTCACGTCCGTGTTCCTCCCCCGACGCCCACAGGGCGTTGCATTTAGTTTACCTTGGCTAACCGTTTGCCACGGCTAACCAATTGTAACCATGCATGATAGCGCGAACACACAACGACGTTCAATCGACAGATTGCTGCAAGGACCGTCCCCAAGTGCCGGCACAAAAGGAACGTCCCCAAGTGCCGCATCTGGGCCATGGCAACGCCGATGTTTTGGCGCGAACAGCGAAAGCCCGCCAGGGCGAGCAAGGTGCCCTGAAACGAGGCGGCATTGACCTTCTGGTCATGCCGCCGAAGTTGAAAGGCAGATTGCCGCCCTGGCGGGCTTGCAGCGTCAAGTGGTTACGGCGTTTGGTAAAACGCCGTAACTAAAACCCGTGGCGCTCCAGGAAGCGGAAGGCTAGGCGAATCCAGGGACGGACCGCCACCTGCTTGTCCTCGTTGTCGACCGCGGTGTTGGCGTTGCCGAGCGAAAGGCCGTGACCACCCTGGTCGAAGACGTGCATCTCGCATGCAACGCCCTCCTCGGCCATGCGCTGCGCAAACGGATAGACCTGCGCGATCGGCGCCGTCTTGTCGTCGGACACGCCCCACACAAAGGTCGGTGGCATCTGACGCGAAACATGCGTGGTGGGGCAGATGTCGGCCAGATGCTCGTCAGTTGCCTCGCCGCCCGTCACCATCGACAGGTAGTCGTTGAGCAAATCGCGCCCCGTCTTGCCGCCCGTCTTGGGCACACGCAAGTCAATGCGCGGATCGCGCGTCTGCATGTCGCGCACATAGGCAAAGTCGAGCAATGGATAACCCAGCACCACGGCATCGGGACGAATGTCGTCCGCGCGCGCCCCGGCAAGTGCCGCGAAGGGACCGGTCTTCCACTGCGTTGCCAGCGAGGCACAGATCATGCCGCCCGCCGAGAATCCCACGACGCACACGCGCTTAGGATCGACATGCCACTCGTCGGCGTTGGCGCGCACCGTGGCGACCATCTTGGCAAGATCTGCCTGGGGGTGCGGAAAGCTCACGTCACCCGTAGAACTCGTGACATAGTTGAGCACAAAGGCCTGGTAGCCGCGATCCAAAAATGCAAACGCCACCGGGTCCTGCTCGTGCGGAGCGATATGCGTAAACCCGCCTCCGCCGCAGATGATCACCGCGGGGCGGCGGCCATTCGGTTTATCGGGCAACGGCTCGGCACCCAAATACGTAAAGGTCGCCGGATATTCCTCGGTCGGCTCCTCGCCCCACAGCGCATGGTTCTCGACAATCATATGTGCTCCCTTCGCGCAAATTAAGCGCCCTTGTTTTTTGCCTTCAAGCGTACCCCACTTGAACCCGTGGCGCAGAAACACTCCGGCAATAAGTTTCCCTTCAACTGATATATCACATAATCCCAGTTCAGAGGTATCTTTGAGCAGCGTAGAATAGGGGCGTTGACCAAGCCGCGAAACACATATGAAACGTTTCCGGCAAACCAAACGCGCGATATGCGCCTATTTAAGTTGGAGGCAACTATGGGTCTGCTCGATTCGCTTAAGTCCACCTTCACCTCGACCGGCGAGGCGTCCGTTCCGCCCGCAGCAAGCTTCGCTACCCGCGAAGGCGTCATCTATGCCCCCGTCAACGGCGTGCTCGTCAACCTGAACGAGGTTCCCGACGAGACGATCGCCTCGGGCATGCTTGGCCAGGGCTATGGCATCGAGCCCATTACCGGCACCATCTATGCGCCCGCCAACGGCCGCATCGGTGCCACCACTGTCACCAACCACTCCATCGGCATGATTACCGAGGACGGCCTGCGCGTGTTCATCCATGTTGGCCTGGGCACCGTGGAAATGAACGGCAAGGGTTTTGCCCGCTTTGTCGAGATGGGCGATGTGGTCAAGGCAGGCCAGCCGCTCATCAGCTTCGACCGCGAGGCCATTAAGGCCGCTGGTCACGAGGACATCGTGACCGTCATCGTCTCCGAGCTCGATCGTCTTAAGAGCATCGACCATGTCGGCGAGTCTGGAACGCTTATCGGCGGCAACCCGCTCGTCAAGCTTGGCGACCCGCTGCTGGTTGCCAAGACCAAGTAGCCAGGCCCCGCGCCACACAGCCAAAAGGCACCTCGTCAAGCGCCCACGACCATTTGGCCGCGGGCGCTTTTCGTTTGAAAAACCATCCCGCCAATGCCTTATCTGTATAGCCCAAATGAGCCGAGCTGCTAGAATATCGAACTGTATGGATAACTATCATTCAACCGTTATGGGAGGATACGTGAACCGCACCAAAATCGCGCAGCTCTATGCCGATGCCGAGTCGCTCGGCGGCCAGACCGTCACCGTCGCCGGCTGGGTCAAGTCCGTCCGCGACATGAAGAACTTTGGCTTCGTTACGCTCAACGACGGCAGCTGCTTCCGCGACCTGCAGGTCGTCATGAACCGCGAGGCACTCGACAACTACGACGAGATCGCCCATCAAAACGTCTCGGCCGCACTCATTTGCACCGGCACCGTCAAGCTGACCCCCGATGCGCCCCAGCCTTTCGAGCTTTCTGCCACCTCCATCGAGGTCGAGGGCGTCAGCGCCCCGGATTACCCGCTGCAGAAGAAGCGCGCAACCGTCGAGTTCCTGCGCACCCAGCAGCACCTGCGCCCGCGCACCAACCTGTTCCGCGCCGTGTTCCGCATCCGCTCTGTCGCGGCTGCCGCCATCCACCGCTTCTTCCAGGAGCAGGGCTTTGTCTACGTCAACACCCCCATCATCACCACGAGTGACTGCGAGGGCGCCGGCGAGATGTTCCGCGTGACCACGCTCGACCCCAAAAATCCGCCCCTCACCGAGTCCGGCGAGGTCGACTGGAGCCAGGACTTCTTTGGCAAGCATGCAAGCCTCACCGTGTCCGGCCAGCTCAATGCCGAGAACTTTGCCATGGCCTTTGGCGACGTGTACACCTTTGGTCCCACCTTCCGTGCCGAAAACTCCAACACCACGCGCCACGCCGCCGAGTTTTGGATGATCGAGCCCGAGATGGCCTTTGCCGACCTTAACGACTACATGGATAACGCCGAGGCCATGCTCAAGTACGTCCTTAAGGACGTCATGGCAACCTGCCCCGACGAGCTCAATATGCTCAACAAGTTTGTGGACAAGGGTCTGCTCGAGCGCCTGGACCATGTCGCCAACTCCGACTTTGCCCGCGTTACCTACACCGAGGCCGTCGAGATCCTGGAGCAGGCAGTCGCTGCTGGCCACCAGTTTGATTACCCCGTCAGCTGGGGCATCGACCTGCAGACCGAGCACGAGCGCTTCCTGACCGAGGAGCACTTTAAGCGCCCGACCTTCGTAACCGACTACCCGGCAGAGATCAAGGCCTTCTACATGCGCATGAACGACGACGGCAAGACCGTCGCCGCCGCCGACTGCCTGGTGCCGGGCATCGGCGAGATTATCGGTGGCTCCCAGCGCGAGGAGCGCCTGGACCTGCTCGAGGCCCGCATCAAGGACCTGGGCATGAATCCCGAGCAGTACAAGTACTACCTTGACCTGCGCCGCTACGGTTCCTGCAAGCACGCCGGCTACGGTCTGGGCTTCGAGCGCTTGGTCATGTATCTGACCGGCGTGGGCAACATCCGCGACGTCCTGCCGCACCCGCGCACCGTGGGCAACGCCGACTTCTAATCGTCGGACGCTAGCTCGCGTCGCCACACGCCAACGCTCATCGCATAAGCGTCTCTCGACATCGGTCGAGAGACGCTTTTTTCAACAGCATCCGTCAAGCTTTTGGCAAGTTTTTGGTCAGTTGAGCAGGGCTGTTGAAAACTCGGCCCGCCGTTTGCCGACGACTACCGACCGCCCAGAGCGCCCTGCGCCCCTGGGAAAGCCCCACGTCCTAGGCTCCATACCGTCGCCACCAAAAACGGAAAGGACGTGGGCACGATGACCGAAGCCGCTGTTGAAACCTACGACACCACGACTAGAGGCGCCGCCTCGATGGCGGCCTATCGCGCCGTTCGCATCCTGCAACTATTAAGCGAAAACACCGGCGAGGACAAGGCCATGCTTTCCGATGAGTTGATCCGGCGCCTCGCCCATCCCGACGACCCCGCCCGCATGCCCATCTCGGCGGCGCGGCGCAGCATCTACACCGCCATCTCCGCGCTTCGCCATGCCGGATACGAAATTGAGTACAAACGCGGCGTGGGCTACAAACTTCTTACCCGCCCGCTCACCGATGAAGAGATCATCCGGCTCCACGGTATGGTCATGCGCAACCGCTCCACGCCTATCGCTATCCGCAAGAGCATGGCGCAGCACTTAGTTGCCATGGCGAGCGCCGACGTTCGCGGCTACCTCGATACACCCGAACCCGTTCCAAGCGCAGGCAGCAAGGCCACCAAGGCAACACGCACGCCCATCAAGCGCATCGACACGTGCGAGCTCGTCGAGCAGGCCATCGACCACGGAACCACGGTGAGTTTTGATATTTCGAGCGTCACGACACGTGGCGAAACCGAAGCAGCACGGATGACACTCCGTCCCTTTGCCATCAAGCAACGAGACGGCATCTCGTATCTGCTGGGAACGGTCTACGACGCCCGAGGCACCGACGATACGCTGCGCACCGTCGAGATCGCCCGTATGAGAAACGTCAGCACGCGCCTGCTCGACGGCAAGAAGCTCTTCGCCGCCCTGGACGAGGACGACGCCTCCTCCGCCGCATAAGACCCTCCGCCGCCCATTCGACTACCCGTACCGCCCATCCGATTCTGTATTAAAAAACCCGCCAGGCTGTTGTAAAAATGGACATCAGCGCTACTATAGTTCCACTTGCACTTTGTCCCAGTGCAGTGTTTCCAGCCATTTTTATACTGGGGGTAATGATATGAAGGACATCACCATCAGCCGCAGGAGCCTTCTGGTCTCCGCCGGCCTGCTCGCGCTCGCCCCGCTCGCCGGATGCGGCGGCAGCTCTGGTTCCGGCTCCGCTGCCGCCGGTTCCGACTACACCATCGGCGTTCTGCAGCTCACCGAGCACTCCGCGCTCGATGCCGCCAACGACGGCTTCGTCAAGGCCATCAAGAAGAGCAGCCTTAAGGTCAAGATCGACCAGAAGAACGCCCAGAACGACCAGTCCACGTGTAAGTCCATTGCCGACAAGTTTGTGGGCGACAACGTCAACCTGATTTATGCCATCGCCACGCCCGCCGCGCAGGCTGCCGCCGGCGCCACGGCCGATATCCCCATCGTGGGCTGCGCCATCACCGACTACGCCGCCTCCGGCCTGGTCCAGGACAACGACAAGCCCGGCACCAACGTCACGGGCGCTTCCGACCTCACCCCGGTCGCCGAGCAGCTCGAGATGATGCAGAAGGTCCTGCCCGACGTTAAAAAGGTCGGCCTGCTCTACTGCACCGCCGAGTCCAACTCCGACGTCCAGATCAAGGCCGCCAAGAAGGAGCTCGACAAGCTGGGCCTCGAGTACACTGACTTCACCGTCTCGAGCTCCAACGAGATTCAGTCCGTCGTCGAGTCTGCCGTGGGCAAGGTCGACGCGCTGTACTCCCCCACCGACAACACCATCGCCGCGGGTGCCTCGCAGGTCGGCCAGATCTGCAAGGAAAACAAGCTTCCCTTCGTGACCGGCGAGGAGGGCATGTGCATGGCCGGCGGCCTGTTCACCCTCTCCATCAACTATGAGGACCTGGGCTACGCCGCGGGCGAAATGGCCGTTAAGATCCTGAAGGGCGAGGCCAAGCCCGAAGACATGCCTATCAAGCACCTCTCGAGCAAGGACCTGGTCGTCGTCAAGAACGACGAGATGGCCGAGGCCCTGGGCATCGACCTTTCCGCTCTGGACGCGTAATGCTATACGCGGCATGCGTCTAGAGCCCGTGCTCGCGCTTTAGCTGCGTTATTCAATATCTGAGCCACAGGGGCGGGCGCTGTAGACCGGCGTCCGCCCTGCTTGTTTCAGGTAAAACAAAACGTCTGTCCGCAGCTCTTCTATGCATTGTTACCGCTATTATGGTGAATCACGTGTCCACCCTATCCTAGGAGGTATGAAGCATGCTCATTGCATTGCAGGGCGCCGTTTCGCAGGGCGTCCTCTGGGGCATTATGGTGCTTGGCGTGTTTATCACGTTCCGCCTGCTCGACATTCCCGATATGACCTGCGACGGCAGCTTTGCCCTCGGCGGCTGCGTCTGCGCTGTGCTCATCGTCAATAACAACGTCGACCCGCTGCTCGCCGTGCTGGCCGGTATGTGCGCCGGCGCCATCGCGGGTGCCGTCACGGGCATTTTGACCACCGTCTTCGAGATTCCCGCGATCCTCGCCGGAATCCTCACCCAGATCAGCCTGTGGTCCATCAACCTGCGCATCATGGGCAAGTCCAATACGCCAATTCTTGCCAAGGGCACCGTGTTCTCGGCCGTCAGCAATATGACCGGTCTGCCGCAGTCCACCGTTGCCATCATCTTGGGCATCCTGCTCGCCGTGGCTATCGTTGCCATCCTGTATTGGTTCTTTGGCACCGAGATCGGCTCGGCGCTGCGCGCCACCGGCAACAACGAGTACATGATCCGCGCTCTGGGCGTCAACACCAACTCCACCAAGATGATCGCCCTCGTGCTCTCCAACGCCCTCATCGGCCTTTCGGGCGCGCTTATCTGCCAGAGCCAGAAGTATGCCGACATTGGTATGGGCACCGGTGCCATCGTTATCGGTCTTGCCGCCATTGTTATCGGTGAGGTGCTCGGCCGTCTGCTGCCCGGCGGCCTCACGCAGTTTAGCGTCCGTCTTGCCTCCGCCGTCTTTGGCTCCGTGGTGTACTTCCTTATCCGCGCCATCGTGCTGCAGTTGGGCATGGACGCCAACGACATGAAGTTGCTCTCCGCCGTGATCGTCGCCGTGGCCCTGTGCGTGCCCGTGGTTTGGGAGCGCTATAAGCTCCGCAGCTCCTACACGAAGGGGGATGAGGCAGATGCTTAAGCTCTCGCACGTCAAGAAGACCTTTAACAAGGGCACCGTCACCGAGAAGCGCGCGCTCACCGGCGTCGACCTCACCCTGAATGACGGCGACTTTGTAACCGTGATCGGCGGCAATGGCGCCGGCAAGTCCACGCTGCTCAACATGATCGCCGGCGTGTACCCGCTCGATTCGGGCGTTATTGAGCTCGACGGCACCGACATCTCGCGCCTGAGCGAGTCGCAGCGCGCCAAGTACCTGGGCCGCGTGTTTCAGGACCCCATGCGCGGCACCGCTGCCGACATGCAGATTGCCGAGAACTTGGCCCTCGCCAAGCGTCGCGGCCAGCGTCGCGGCCTTTCGTGGGGCGTCACCAAGGCCGAGAAAGATGAGTACGTTGAGCTGCTCAAGCGCCTGGACCTTGGTCTGGACACGCGTCTCAACGCCAAGGTCGGCCTGCTCTCGGGTGGCCAGCGCCAGGCACTCACCCTGCTGATGGCCACGCTCACCAGGCCGCGCCTGCTGCTGCTCGACGAGCACACCGCGGCCCTCGACCCCAAGACGGCCTCTAAGGTGCTTAACCTGACCGAGGAGATCGTCGACGAGAACCACCTGACCACGCTCATGGTCACGCACAACATGAACGACGCCATCCGTCTGGGCAACCGTCTGATCATGATGCACGAAGGCCACGTGATCTACGACGTGGCGGGCGATGAGAAGAAGTCGCTCACCGTAGCCGACCTGCTGCAGAAGTTCGAGGAGGTCTCGGGAGGCGAGCTCGCCAACGACCGCATGCTGCTGAGCTAAAACCTGCCAAAAAGGGACAGGTTTATTTTGGTAGGTTTTATCTGCGCAAACGTCAAAACCGCCGCAAAGGGACAGACGCCCTTGCGGCGGTTTTCGCATATTATGTCGATAATCCGATATTCAACCAGACATTCTGGCTAAGGACTAAGGAAACTGCCATGAAAAGACTCCCCCGCTTTGCGTTGGCCGCCGCGTTGTTTGCCGGCGCGCTCGCAGGCACCCCAAGCCTCGCTTTCGCGGGAAACCTGCCCGCCGCTATTGACGGCTCCGTGGCCGTCATGCACACCAACGATATCCACGGCAGCTACAAGTACAGCTACAACGCAAGCAAGGGCACCGGCACTGTGGGCTTTGACGGACTGGCGGTTCTCTATAGCGCCCAAAGCAGCGTCCCCGATCTTTTGCTCGATGCGGGCGACACCTTCCACGGACAGTCCTTCGCCACCATGAGCGAGGGCAAGAGCATCGCCGAGCTCATGGACACCTTCTACGCCGACGGCTACGACGCGACCACGCCAGGCAACCACGACTGGAGCTACGGTGCGGACAAACTCCGCACCATGACCGGCTACAGCACCACCGGCACGCCCTTCGCCATGCTCTGCGCGAACGCGAAGTCTACGAGCGGCGTATGGAGCTCGAGCATCACGAAGACGCTCGATCGCACCTGGGAGGATAGCGAAGATCACTCCACATTCGACTACAAAATCAAGGTCGGCGTCGTGGGTGCCATGGATGAGTCGCTAGGTTCCTCGCTGCGCGCGGACCTGGTCGCGGGTACGTCGTTCTCGGGTGCCGCGAACGCCATCAATGCCGAGGCAGAGCAGCTGCGCAAGGAGGGCTGCGATGTTGTTGCGTGTATCGCGCACACGCTCGACGCCAAGACCTTTGCCACGCGACTCCGTGGCGTCGATGCCCTTATCGCAGGCCACGAGCACATCAACCTTAACGAGAAGGTGACGGGAGCCGACGGCAAGACGATCCACGTTGTTGAGGCAGGCAGCGCCTTTGCCGAGGTGGGGCTGCTTTCCATTCCGTACAAGTACGACACGAATGGCACCGAGACGACCGACGATGACACGGTCACGGTCCCTGCAGACGGCAGCGACGAGAAGCTCTACACCGCCAAGAACGTCAACGACCTTTTGGCAGACCCCGACAAGGGCTCCGACTACCAAAGCCACCTTGAAGCCGTCCGCAATAAGATCAAGCCGCTCGACGAGGCCTTTGAAAACGAATCGAACAAGGTGCTCGGCACATCCACCACCAACTATTTCTACGGCGAGGACGTCGCAGGCACGCATGGTTGGGAAATGGTGCGCACCACCGATTTCCGCCCCAGCAAGGAGGGCGACACCACCAAGGCCCAGACCATCGGCCACGTGATTTGCGGCTCCTATCTTGCCCTGACGGGCGCGGACTTCGCTATCGAAAACGCTGGCGGCATCCGCGGCGGCATCGCGGCGGGCAACGTGACCGCCGGCAACGTCATCGCCATCTCGCCCTACGGCAACACCGTGGAGACCTGGACCATGACCGGCGCGGACTTCCTCGCAGCGCTCGAGCACTCGCTACAAATCAGCGACGAGTGCAATCACAGCTACGAGCTTCAGCAAGCCTACGTGGCGGCCGGTCACACCGAGCAGGAGGCGCAAGACAAGTACAAGTGGCGCGATGACTCTGGCAGCGTTCTCTCCTTTGGCGGCATCAACGTGACGATTGATTGGACGCAGCCCGAAGGCAAGCGCATTGTGAGTGCCACACTCACCAAAGACGGCAGCACGCTCGACCCCGCCAAGACCTATACCGTCGCCACCAACAACTACATCATTACCAACACGACCGACTTCCCCACCTTCGCAAACGCCACCAAACACACCGAGTGGGGTGCCTGCGAGTCAGCCCTAAGGGCGCTGATCGGGCAGAACAGCTGGGAGAGCAAGATGGCCTCGCTCGCGGGCACCATCAGCTTTGGCTCCGCTGCCGTGGACCCCACGCCCACACCGGCCCCGACGCCTAAGCCCTCGCCTAAGACGGACACGACGACCACGAAGGTCATCACCAAGAAGACGACCGGTAAGCTCGCCGCAACGGGAGACCGCACGCTGGCAGTAGTTGGCGCGTGCCTTATCGGCGGCATCATCGTCATCATTCTCGGCATTATCTGGAAGCGTCGACGCTAAGCTACACCGCCGGGCCTTGCAGCCCCACCGCGTAAACCTTATATCGAGCACAGAAGCCCGTCCGAATTTGATCGGACGGGCTTCTTGGTGGGTATCATGGTTGGACGATCATTAGGAGGTTTTCCCTACATGGAATTGTTTGAGCCGATTCTTCATTTCTTTGAGCAACGGTGGGTCCACAACATCATCTGGGCCGTCATCTTGGCGATAGGCACCGCCGTCGCCGCCGAGGTCGTATCCAAGACCCTGAACCATCTGCTTAACCGTGACGATAACCCGCTTCCGGCATCAAGTATCTTCATCAACATCGCGCGCGCCGTCATCTGGATGATTGGCGGCAGCTTTATCCTCGACAACTGCTTTGGCATTAACGCAAACGCGCTCGTCGCCGCTCTTGGCGTCGGCGGCATCGCCATCTCGCTCGGCTTTCAGGACACGCTGTCAAACCTTATTGGCGGCATGCAGGTTACGTTTATGGGCATCATTAAGCCTGGCGACAATATCGAGGTCGGCGGCGTGTCGGGCGTGGTCCAGGACATCACCTGGCGCCACACGACCATCGAAGATGCCTGCGGGCAGACCATCATCGTCCCCAACTCCAACATCTCCAAGAACACGCTCGTGCATTTGATGCCCTTTGGGCGCGTGGCTGTGCCCGTTGCCGTAAAGGACACGTCCAAGTGGGCCTCGCTCGACGCGCTGGCAGACGAGCTGACCAGCGCCACCAAGGCCGCCGTGCTTCCCATCTCGGGCTTTGACAAGGAGCCGTATGTGCTCTTTAGCGAGATCGGCGACTTTGGCATTAAGGGCAAGATCATCTTTATCGTCAGCGACGACAGCACCACTTTCACCGCTGCCGACGCCTGCATCCGCGCCATCGCCCCCATCATTGCCTAAACCACCACAAAGGGGACAGGCACCTTTGTTGTGGTTTTCATTCGTGGTACCATGGTTCATATAGTTGTTTAAACGACTAAGGGAGCAACATCATGGAAGAGGCCTACCGTCAAGCACGCAAGCGCGGCGAGCAAGGACGTCGACGCGCCATTAGTCAAAGCGAGTATCCGTACCTCACGGACCTCGATAGCTTGGTTGCCCAGCTCCCCTTAGGCCAGCGAGAGAATGTCGGCCTGAGAGACATTCCGCTCGAAATGGTCGTCGGTACGGTTACCAAGGGCCGTCAGTCCGCCTTTTCATGCAACTTTATGCCCCTACTGCCGTTTGGCACCGAGTTCGCCCGCAAGTGGTCCAACCTCTACGACATCCAGGTAACCGAGGGTTATCGCGACCCCATCATCGTCACCGAGTTCATGCATCGGTTCTATGTCCAGGAAGGCAACAAACGCGTCAGTGTCCTCAAATTCCTGGACGCCCCGACGGTTTCGGCCAAGGTCACCCGTCTCTACCCCGGCACATGGGATTCCGTCGAAAGCCGCCTGTACGGCGAGTTCTGCGCGTTTTGGCGCGTCTGCCCCCTATACGAGATCGAGTTCTCGCGTGAGGGAAGCTACGAGACGCTCGCCAAGATGCTCGGTCAGAACCTTATCGAAAAATGGCCGCAGAAAAAGGTCGACTACCTGCGCCACACCTTCCTGCTCTTTAAGCGCGCCTACCTTCGCGCAGGCGGCGACCACCTGGACATTACGCCTGCCGACGCCATGCTCGTGTACCTCAATGTGTACAACCAGGACCGCCTGCTGGATACGCCGACGGATATCGTTGTAAACCGCCTGTGCAAGATTTGGCGCGAGCTGGTCATCGCCGGCAAAAATGACGAGGACAAGGTCGATCTTGTCGAAGCACCGAGCGTCGACGAGGAAGAGTCGCCCGCCAAGTCCACCTCCGGTGTGCTCAACTTCTTTATGGGCAAGACCGTCTACTCGGTGGCCAACCCCCTGCGCATCGCCTTTATCCATGAGTTCCCCTGTGCGACGTCGAGCTGGGACAGCCTGCACGACCAAGGGCGCCAGTATCTCGATGAGCACTTTGGCGGTATCGTGCGCACTGAGGCGTTCGAGGACTGTCACGATCCGGATGTGTTCTACGCCGCCGTGGAAACGGCTGTCAAACATGGAGCAAACGTCATCTTCTCGACCTCGCACCGCCTGATGGAATACACGCTCAGGGCTGCCGTTGAGTATCCCCAGGTTCGGTTCCTCAACTGCTCTATCGGCCTTCCCCATCAAAGCGTCCGTTCGTACTTTGGCAAGATGTACGAGGCCAAGTTTCTCCTGGGCGCCCTTGCCGCCAGCATGGCGGACAACCACCGCATCGGTTACCACGCGTCGGTATTCGCCTCGGGCGCACTCAGCGAGATCAACGCCTTTGCGATTGGCGCCTCGCTGCTCGACCCACGCGCGCAGGTAATCCTCACCTGGGGCGATGTGCCTGCAGGTGGTCTTGTCGAGGCCATGTACCGCGAAGGCGTGAGCGTCATGACCGGCGCTGACATGTCAAAGTCGCTCGAAGACCCAACGGCCTACGGACTCCACCGCCTGGTCGATGGCAAGGTTTCCGGCATCGCCATGCCGGTATGGAACTGGGGCCGTTACTACGAGCTCATCGTTCGCAGCCTTCTGCACGGTACGTGGGACGAGACCAGCGATGACAACCAAGTGCGCGCCGTCAACTACTGGTACGGCATGAGCTCAGGCGTTATCGACATTCGCTACGCTCCGGGCCTGCCTTATCAGACGCGCAAGCTTGTTCAGCTCCTCCGCAATGGCATTGTTGAGGGATCCATCAACCCCTTTGGCGGCGAGCTCCACAGCCAGAACGGCGTGGTACAGATCGAAGGCTTTCCTCCGCTGCCGAGCACGCAGATTGTCGAGATGAATTGGCTGGCGGACAACGTGGTGGGCACCATTCCGCAGCTCGACGATGAGCCGAAAGTCCCTGCCCTATGAAAATCCTTGCCATAGCCGATACCGAAGAACGATGCCTTTGGGAGTGCTTTCGCAAGGAACGCTTTGAGGGAGTCGACCTGATTTTGTCCGCCGGCGATCTGGACCCGGACTATCTTGAGTTTTTGGTTACGGTCATCAACAAACCGCTCATCTACGTGCGCGGCAATCACGATGACCGCTACGCACGTCATGCACCGGGCGGATGTATCTGCGTGGAAGACAGCGTGTACACGTACCGAGGGATTCGCATTGCGGGCCTTGGCGGGTCCATGCGTTATCGCGACGGCGCCAACATGTACACCGAACGCGAGATGTCCAAGCGCATGCGTAAGCTGTCGCGTAAGGTTAGGATGGTCGGCGGGTGCGACATTCTGCTTACCCATGCACCCGCCGCCGGTATGGGTGATCTGGACGATCTGCCGCATCGAGGGTTCGAGTGCTTTAACACAGCACTCGAATCCTGGAATCCCGACTACATGGTGCACGGGCATGTGCACCAAAGCTACGGTTGCGATTTTCAGCGCGAGCGTCAGCATGTGTGTGGAACGACGATCATCAACGCCTGCGGCTATACGCAGTTTGAGCTCGACCAGACGCACTACCCCATCCGCGGCTGGCAAGCAGCTTGGCTCAACTCACAAACCATGCGCCGCGAGCTCAAACGCCACGAAGCCATCGAGTCTTCAACAGCCAGAACACCCTGGTAACCACCATAAAGGGGACACTGTCCCCTTTATGGTGCTTTTGACGCGATAGCAAGAAACCCGGTCCTGCACAAGGCAGAACCGGGTTTCTTTAGCAATGCTTGCTGTACTCAGGCAGTAACTAGCAGTTACTCAGCCAGGAAGTCACGCTGGACAGCGGGATCGACCTTGACGCCAGGGCCCATGGTGGAAGACACGGAGATGGACTTGACGTACTTGCCCTTAGCAGAAGAGGGCTTGACGCGCAGAATCTCGGTGTACAGGGCAGCGTAGTTCTCGACGAGCTGCTGCTCAGAGAAGGACTTCTTGCCCAGGGGCACGTGGCAGATGCCGTAGCGGTCGGCGCGGTACTCAACGCGGCCAGCCTTGAGCTCGGAGACCATCTTGGCGACGTCCATGGTCACGGTGCCGAGCTTGGGGTTCGGCATGAGGCCACGGGGACCAAGGATCTTACCGATGCGGCCAACCTTGGCCATCATGTTCGGCGTAGCGATAGCGGCGTCGAAGTTGATCTCGCCCTTCTGAATCTGGGCGACGAGCTCGTCGGAACCGATGATGTCGGCGCCGGCAGCCTCAGCCTCACGGGCCTTCTCGCCCTCGGCGAAGACGGCAACACGAACGGTCTTGCCGGTGCCGTGGGGCAGGGAGATGGAACCACGGATGTTCTGGTCAGCCTTACGAGTATCGATGCCCAGACGGAAGTGAGCCTCGACGGTCTCGTCGAACTTGGCGGTGTCGAGCTCCTTGATGAGCTTGGCAGCCTGAAGGGGGGTGTAGAGCGTGGCGCGGTCGATCTTCTCGGCAGCGGCGTTATAGCTCTTACCATGCTTAGCCATGTGCATTACCTCCTGTGGTTAAACGGGCGTGAGCCCTCCCACATCGTATCGTGTGCCCTATTGCACACATTTAACGGGCGCCCCGGTCGGAGCACCCGCCGTTACCATAAGAAATCGCTACTCAGCGATGGTGACGCCCATGGAACGGGCGGTACCGGCGATGATCTTCTTGGCGGCGTCAATGTCGTTGGCATTGAGGTCCGGCATCTTGATCTCGGCGATCTTGGTGAGCTGCTCCTGGGAGAGCTGACCAACCTTGTCAGCCTGGGGCTTAGCGGAACCAGACTTGAGGTTCAGCTCCTTCTTGATAAGGTGAGCCGCCGGCGGGGTCTTGGTGATGAAGGAGAAGGACTTGTCCTCGTAGACAGAGATCTCAACGGGGATGATGTCACCCTTCTTGTCCTGCGTCTCGGCGTTAAAGGCCTGGCAGAACTGCATGATGTTCACGCCAGCAGCGCCCAGGGCGGGGCCGACGGGAGGAGCGGGGTTTGCTGCACCAGCAGGAATCTGGAGCTTAATGACGTTGGCAACCTTCTTCTCAGCCATGGTCATTCCTTTCGAATCACGAGTGTGAAGTACTTGCTATATCGTAAGCACGCACGTGTTAGAAGCACTCCTGAGATGAGCAGTCACAGAAGAAGCACGCTCGCGCGAACGGACGAAAACTTAAGCGATGACAGCGACCTGGTTAAAGTCGAGCTCGACCGGCGTCTCGCGGCCAAAGATCATCAGCGTGACCTTGAGCTTGCCAGCCTCGGTGTTAACCTCGGAGACCTTGCCATCAAAGTCGGTAAGCGGGCCATCGGTAACGCGGACGGACGTACCGACCTCAATATCAACCGAGGTGCGCTTGGGCGAATCGCCCTTACCGGGACGACGAGTCATCTTGTTGTACTCGTCGCGGGAAAGCGGAGCGGGCTTGCCGTTGCCGCCTAGGAAACCGGTGACGCCAGGCGTGTTACGAACACACGTCCAAGCATCGTCATCCATCTCCATGCGGACCAGGACATAACCCGGGAAGATCTTGGAATCCTTGGTCTCGCGCTTGCCACCCTCTTTGATCTCGGTGACGCGCTCCATAGGAATCTCGATATCAAAGATACGGTCCTGCATGCCCATAGTCTCGATGCGATGCTCGAGATCGGACTTAACGCGGTTCTCGTATCCAGAGTAAGTGTGAACGACGTACCAACGCTTAGACATGGTTTAGCCCCTCAATCCGGAGAACAGAGCAAGAGCCTCGCCAAAGCCAGCATCGAGCAGAGCGATGACGACGCCGACGACGATCAGAGAAGCGCAAACAACAACCGAGTAGTTCACGAGCTCCTTCTTATCGGGCCACGTGACACGCTTCATCTCGGACTTGACCGAAGCGAAATACTTCTTGGTGCGGGCGAAGAAACCAGGCTTCTCGTTCTTCTTGGACTTCGCAGCCTTCTCGTTCTTCTTGGCAACGGCCTTCTTGGCCTCAACCTTGGAGTTGGCGGCAGCTTTGTTGGCAGGTGCCGGCTGCTGAGCCTTCTTCTTGTTCTTCTTGTTGGCCATTTGGGTTACCTCCGCGCAATGCGCTTATACATGAGTAAACCGTAAGCTCCCAAGTGGGAGCTTACGGAATAATGACTGGCACGCCAGGAAGGACTCGAACCCTCAACACTCGGTTTTGGAGACCGATGCTCTACCAATTGAACTACTGGCGTATGTGACTAGAGACTAGCGAGTCTCTTTGTGCAGCGTGTGGTGACGGCACCAGGGGCAATACTTCTTGATCTCCATACGATCAGGCATGGTCGACTTGTTCTTGGTGGTCGTATAGTTGCGGCGCTTGCACTCAGTGCACGCAAGAGTAACTAGAGTACGCATGTATCCTGAACCTTTCATTTCCGCCCCGTACGGGCACGAGTTGTTACTTTATCAGCTCCACGTAAGTGCTGTCAATGAAAACCTCGAGTCAATTGGTTCTCGGTGGATCCATTCATATTTGGAACACATCAATGAAGCCATCGTGAGCTAATCGACGGTGCATCCAGGACCATTATCGATCCTCTCGACACCAGCAACGGCTCAATATCCATTGCAGAAAAGAACCCGGCACCCATATAAGTGCCGGGTTCTCTAAGTCAGCTATATCAGAGAGCTAATTTACTCAATGATCGTGGAGACGATGCCCGAACCGACGGTGTGGCCACCCTCGCGGATAGCGAAGCGCAGGCCCTCCTCCATGGCGATCGGGTGAATGAGGTCGCCCTCGATGGTGATGTGGTCACCAGGCATAGCCATCTCGGTGCCCTCGGGGAGCTTGACCGTACCGGTAACATCGGTGGTACGGAAGTAGAACTGAGGACGATAACCATCGAAGAACGGAGTGTGACGGCCGCCCTCCTCCTTGGTCAGAACGTAGATCTCACCGGTGAACTTGGTGTGCGGGGTAACCGAACCGGGCTTGCAGAGAACCTGGCCGCGCTCGATGTCCTCACGCTTGATGCCGCGGAGCAGCAGACCGACGTTGTCGCCAGCCTCGCAGAAGTCCATGGACTTACGGAACATCTCGATACCAGTAACGACGGTGTTCTGGGTATCCTTGATGCCGACGATCTCGACGGGCTCGTTGAGCTTGAGCTCACCGCGCTCGACACGGCCAGTAGCAACGGTACCACGGCCGGAGATGGTCATAACGTCCTCAACGGCCATCAGGAACGGGAGGTCGTTGTTACGAGCAGGCGTCGGGATGTACTCGTCGACGGCCTTCATGAGCTCGCGAATGGCGTCCATCCACTTGGCGTCGCCCTCGAGAGCGCCCAGAGCGGAGCCACGGATGACGGGGATGTCGTCGCCGGGGAAATCGTACTCGGAGAGGAGCTCACGGGTCTCCATCTCGACGAGGTCGATGAGCTCGTCATCGTCAACCATGTCGCACTTGTTCAGGAAGACGACGATGTAGGGAACGCCGACCTGACGGGCGAGCAGGATGTGCTCGCGGGTCTGAGCCATGGGGCCGTCGGTAGCGGCGATGACCAGGATAGCGCCGTCCATCTGAGCAGCGCCGGAGATCATGTTCTTGACGTAGTCAGCGTGGCCCGGGCAGTCAACGTGAGCGTAGTGACGGGCAGCGGTCTCGTACTCAACGTGGGAGACGGAAATCGTAATGCCGCGCTCGCGCTCCTCGGGAGCCTTGTCGATGTTCTCGAACGCAGTGAAGTCAGCCTTGCAGCCCTCGGTCTCGGAGAGAACCTTGGTGATGGCAGCGGTCAGCGTGGTCTTGCCGTGGTCGACGTGACCAATGGTGCCGATGTTAACATGCGGCTTAGTGCGCTCAAACTTCTCTTTGGCCATAAAGCCCTCCTCTTAACAGGTCGTCCCCGGACGGGACTTTGCCTTTATACCATAGTGGCCTCTCAACATACTATTGAGAAGCCACCGTGTTACCTATGGTAGCGGTGACTGGATTCGAACCAGTGACGCCACGGGTATGAACCGTGTGCTCTAACCAACTGAGCTACACCGCCGGATGGAGCCTGCAACCAGACTTGAACTGGTGACCTCTTCGTTACCAACGAAGTGCTCTACCGACTGAGCTATACAGGCACTTGACGGGTGGGAGCTATAGGATTCGAACCTATGTAGGCAGAGCCAACGGGTTTACAGCCCGTCCCCATTAACCACTCGGGCAAACTCCCAATCGTTCAAGTATCCGCAGGTCCTTTGGTCTTTTGGACCGCCGCCCCCGCGAACGAAAAAGATAATACGATGCAACCTTGGGGGCTGTCAACGAAAACCTCTAGATACACGGTGCCGGGCGTATCTATATAGCTGTGACCTGCGGTTTTGTTGAGTTTGGATATGAAGGACGGTGGTTTTGGATACTGAGGTGACGTTTCCCGAGGTAACACTTTGGTGTAGTGGAGTACACCTTCAGTATCGAACTTCGATACCGGCTTATTTGCACCTATATATAGGTCGAGATCGGGCTTCCACGCCACGATCGAGCGTGGATTATCTCCCACTTTTAGCGCGGCTCTAAGGCCAAAGTGGCAGATTATCCACGTTCATTCTCCAGGCGAGAGAACTGTAAAGCCGCAACTACTCGGGCCAGGCCAAAGTAGACCCATAGAGCGGCTCCCCCTTGGTGCAGGGGTAGCGACTCAAGTAACACGACGATAGCAAGTCGAAAAAATAAGTCATGGCGTATTTCGAATAAACGCCGAGTCGGTCAATTCCGTTTCCCGCATTACCAAGACGATATACACGGTCAAAAGACCTCGATTTGTCATCGTTGCTAAACGCAGTAATTAGAATCTTCCTGCCCGAACGGCAATCAAGATACTCACGCGCCTGTGACGCAAATAGCCCGGAGACCGATACGAGAATTATCAATGACTGCGAAGCGTCTCCCATGTTTTTCAATTCCGCGACGTTAGCCCCAGCAACTATGCGAACTATCTTGCCCGCATAAAACATTTCCTGCTGAAATCGTACGAGATTGGCGCTCACATTATTGGTGCACCAGATTTCAACGTTTTTATGGCCATCAATTTCGTCGACAAGATGCTTAATAGCGATATCGGACACGCCGCTTTCAACCTCAGCGAACATCTCGATCATGCGAACGTCGAGCTCTGCCCTGTATTCCTCGTAGCCAAATTCCTCCTCTCGATGGCTTAAGTCGCTTGGAAAGACTGACTGAGTAAATGATTCTTTCAAATCGCTAAGAGACTGGTAGCCCAATCGATTGCAGAAACGACGAACAGCGGAACGGGTCACGAATGCATCGCGGGTTATTGCGGCAACATTGATTTCGCTCGAACGCCTAATGTGAGCGATGAGATATCGAGCGATGGCGGCATCGTTTGACCCAAACTCGCTGTTGATGATGGAGCTAATGCGATTGAGCACATCGAAGTCATTGATATTCACGTGATCCCTCTTTCCGCTCTCCTCGAAATCATAGTTCATTTATTGAATCAAACAGCTTTGGTCGTTCTCCTATGATTCAAATCAGTTGACGTCATCTTAATCGTAATTCCGCCACACGTATCCACCGTGTTGAATGATGGAAAGGGGATTCATGGGCAACGTGAACAACATCCCGTTTCTCTGGGGTTCCGCCACGGCGTCTTATCAGTGCGAGGGTGCCTGGAACGAAGACGGCAAAGGCCTTGGCGAGTGGGATTTCTTTAACCACACAAGCAATAAGAACATCAACCATGTTGACGGTGATGTATCTTGCGACTTCTACCATCGCTATGAAGAAGATATCCGCATGATGAAAGAAGGCGGACAAAACACCTATCGCTTCTCTCTTTCATGGAGTCGAATCATCCCCACGGGTATCGGCGAAGTGAATGAAAAGGGTATCGATTTTTATAATCGGGTCATTGATTGCTGCCTCGAAAATGGCATAGAGCCCAACGTTACGCTGTTCCATTACGATCTGCCATTCACGCTTGCTTGCAAAGGCGGATGGCTGAACAACGATATGGCAGAGTGGTTCTGCAAATACGCCAAGATTTGCTTTGAGCGCTTTGGAGACCGCGTCAAAATCTGGGCTACCGTTAACGAGCCGCATTTCTACAGCTACTGCGTAAACATGTTGGGCAACTATCCCCCCAATCGATCGCTCGACGTTCAGTCGTACATGCAGTTTCAGTACAACCTGATGCGCGCAAGCGCACTCGCAGTCCGAGCATATCGTCAAATGGGCTACGACGGCATCATCGGCGCCGTCCACGATGGCGGCGTTGTCGAACTCGACCCGGCAACCGAGCACCCCGATGACGTATTTCGATACGCAGACTTTTTCGCCAATCGCATGATTCTGGCACCAGCACTTCAGGGTCAACTGCCGCCAGAAATGGACGAAATCCTTGAAAAACTTGGCGTCTCGCTCTATCGATCCCCAAATGACGTAGAAGAATTCAGAGACGGTAAAGTCGATTTTAT
This sequence comes from Collinsella aerofaciens, assembly GCF_020709435.1. Classification (GTDB taxonomy): domain Bacteria; phylum Actinomycetota; class Coriobacteriia; order Coriobacteriales; family Coriobacteriaceae; genus Collinsella; species Collinsella aerofaciens_AU. Next base: position 4,505 of record NZ_JAJFDP010000001.1, on the reverse strand, counting down.
TGGACTCAACGTGTATTGCCGAGAGTATGTAACCGACTGGCACGGTGGAGAGCTTGCCGTTTCGGCGAACAATAAGGGCGGTTCGAGCAAAAAGGTCGAAGGAAAATGCATTGCGCCCTTGTTTGAAAGCGCCCGCGACAGCAATGTTCCCCGCAATAAATGGGGCCGCGAAATACTCCCAAGTTGCATGTATTCAACCATCATGGATGTCCACGAGCGCTATGACGCGCCCCGCATCTTTATTACGGAAAACGGACATGGCGCCTATGAGCAACCAGACGCAGACGGAATGATCCACGATGATGACCGCATCGAGCTTCTGGGCCAGTTCATCGAGCACATGATGAGGGCTAAGCGCGACGGCGCGCGCGTTGAGGGCTACTACCTCTGGTCGACGATGGATCTGTATAGCTGGATCAACGGCTACGAAAAACGATACGGACTTGTCCATATCGACTTCGAGAACAATCTGGAGCGCACCCCCAAAAAGAGCTGGTATTGGTACCGAGACCTTATCTCGAAGTATCAGGAGCAGGAAGGTTAGGAGAAAGAGATGAAGTATCAGGCAATGTCCGAAACAGTCCTAAAGGCTGTTGGCGGCAAAGAGAACATTACATCGGTAACTCATTGTGCGACGCGCCTTCGCATCGACGCACGAGACACCTCGATCATCGATCTCCAGCTCGCCAAATCGGCCGACCAGGCGCTCGGGGCAGTAGTCAGCGGTGGCCAGCTTCAGGTGATCATCGGCCCCAACGTCACCGAGGCTTACAACGACTTCCTCGACTTCGCGGGAATCGAAGTCGGCGGTGGCACGGTTGCCGACGATGCCCAAACCGCCAAAGACCTTGCAGAAGGCATTAAAAGCGGTAACACCGCCATGGGCTTGATTGAGAAATTCGGGAACGTCTCTGCACAGGTATTCATGCCCATCGTCCCGGCGCTCATCGTTGGCGGACTCATTCTTTCGATCAAGAATCTCCTGGTCAATTATTGTGGATTGAACACCGATAGCGGAACCGCCCAGGTTCTGCTGGCGATCTTCAGCGCCTCATTTAGCTTCCTGCCCGTTTACCTCGGCTATCAGCTCGCCGCCGTCATGAAGATGCAGCCTATCATGGGCGCACTGCTGGGCGCAATCATGATTAGCTCGTCTATTAGCGGTGCTGAGGGTCTCGACTTTCTTGGCATCCCCATCCCGACGAATGACTACTCGAGCACGGTGGTGCCAATCGTACTGGGCGTTGTGTTCATGTACTTTGTTGATCGCGGTCTTCAGAAAATCATCCCCGACATTACCAAACTGTTCTTGAAGCCGCTGCTCACCATGTTCATCGTCGTGCCTGTTGAGCTGATTATCCTCGGCCCCGCCGGCAGCATGATGGGCTACGCGCTGAGTGATGCCGCCACGTGGCTCATGGATAACGTGGCATTTATCGCTACTCCAGTCCTTGCAGCCCTTAACCCCTATTTTGTCATGCTCGGTCTTGATAAGGCCTACATCGCGATCGAAGTTACGAGCTTGGCGCAGCTCGGCTGGGCGCCCATCATCTTTGGCTTCATCTCAAACCTCTGCATTGGCGGCACGAGTCTCGCCTTGGCAACTGCAATGAAAAGCAACAAGGAGAAGAGAGGTATGGTCACCACGGTTGCCGTCACCGCACTCTGTGGCGTAACTGAGCCCGCATTTTACGGCTGCCTCATCGAGCGTCCCCGCCTGCTTGTCGGCACGGCAATCGGCGCCCTCTGCGCGGGACTCCCTGCAGGTATCTTCGTCCTGAAGGAGTATGTTGCGGGAGCATGCCCCGGTCTTCTTTCTGCGCTGATCTTTATCGCTCCCGATGGATCCATGGGCAACTTCGTACTGGCATGCGTTGTCGCCGTCATCGCCATCGTCGTCTCGTTCATCGCTGCACGCGTGATCATCAAGAAGAATCCCAACTATATTGAGTAGATGCCCGCTGCTTGCATTGGGGACATCCTCGGCAGACCATTAGCAAGAACCCAAGAAGTCCCTTAGGAGCTCGATTAATCCATTCGGATTCCTCAGGCACAAACGACCCCGATTCCACAATGAAATCGGGGTCGTTGTTTCTAAAGCCTTCGATAGACAATCGGTGTTTACCTTAGCTCCCTATCCAAGTTAATTATCCACGCTCGTTCTCCGGTCGGAAGATTTTCTTCGCTCGCGTGTCCAGAAATCCACGCTCGAGCAGAACATCCAGGTCCACACCCGCCCTTGTCTCGATCTGTAACAGCAAGAGGCCTATTCCGCTTCTACATGTTACAGATCAAGATATTCCTAAAACACCCTAAGTTTCATCTCAATCTGTAACAGTTAGATGCCAAATATCGGTCTTGGTGTTACAGATTTAGACAAACTGGAGGACGAGACAAACCAAAAACGGGATGGGCGCTAACCTGATGGCGCGCCACCTAAATAGAAACGGGCCCTGTCCCAATTGGAGACAGAGCCCGAAACTCTCATGGAGCCAGTGACAGGAATCGAACCTGCAACCCACTGATTACATCGCTTTTCATTCTGGTTAATAGCGTCCATCTGCGACTATAGCGACCGTAACCTCGCCTTTTTCTTTCGTTTTCCGCCTATAGTCTCACTTGAGACGTCTCCGAAACAGTCAAATTGCACACTCATTGCACACGCGATTGCACACGGAGGGACAATGGAAGAGAAATACACCACCTCGTCTATTTATAAGTTTAAGGACGATCGCTGGCGCGCACAGTTCCCCTATTTGGAGAACGGCATCTGGCATAAGAAGACTCAGCTCTTGGAACATCGCGGACGCGATAAAGGCAGGAGCCATAAACATCGCGACGCGGCGATGCTCGAAGCCGAGTCCATCCGCGCCTCTCTCAACGAGAAGGCTGCCGCAGAAGCAGCCAAACCCAAGGAACCTGGCATCACCGTTTCAGAACTCGTGACGAGCTACATCGATATCGAGTGCGCGGACGTTGCGCGCTCCACGGCGACCGGGTACCACGGCATGCTCCGTCGGAATATCGAGCCGCACCTCGGCGATGTCCCTTTGGAAGACCTCACGGAAGAGGATGTTCAGGAATGGATAACGGCAATCGCCTCAACCCACGCACGGTCTACCGCCTGCAATTCCCTACGGTTGTTACGAGGCTCGCTCAAATATGGAATGCGAAAGAAGTGGGTGAGCGAAAACGTGGCCTCCTGGGCAAAAGTCCCCAAAAACGAGAACGCGAACTACGGTCTGCCGAATTCGCTTACATCCAAAGAGCGAACCAGGGTCCTGAACACCCTGAATGCCTCCATAGATGTCCCCGCGATGCTTGCGGCCAAGATGGCGCTCTACACGGGATTGCGGCGCGGCGAGCTCTGCGCCCTGAAATGGAAAAGCGTGGACTTTAATTCCGCAACGATCCGAGTCGAGGCCGCGATTGGGCACACAGACAACGAGTTCTATATCAAAGGACCCAAGAGCATCAGCAGCCGTCGCGCTATCCCCAACTGCCCGAAAGATCTTATGAAAGATCTTGCGAAACGCGAGGTCGACATGAAGTCCGAATGCGCAAATCTGGGCGTCGAGTTCACCGACGAGCTGTTTGTCCTCGGCTTTCCGGACGGTTCCTTCCTGAAGCCGCCCAGAATCAACGACGCTTGGCGGGCCCTGGCAAAGGCTCTGAAGCTCCACGGTGTCTTGAACAAGAACACCGTTACCTTCCACGACCTCAGGCACAGCTTCGCAACATACGCCGTCTCCAACGGAATCGACCCGAGGACCCTCGCAAGCCTCATGGGACACTCGAAGGCGTCGATGACCCTCGACAGATACGCCAGTGCCGATCCAAAAGCCACCGCATCGGCCATGAGAACTCTTGGACGCTTATTATAAAGAGTGAATTGCTTCGTCGAAAGCAAGGAAAACAACATTGCCTCGGAGGCCCGGCATTAACCGGGCCTTTTCTTGTCGCCTCGACCCCTCAAAGCCTATTTGGTCCATATCGTCCGCCCTGCCCGTAGTTTGACGAATGCCGGCGGCGGCGCGTCAGACTGCGAAATGAGAGAAATCGGCAGGCACCAGAAAGGAGACAAAAGTGAAAGTTAAAGAAAAGCGTATCGGGGTCGATGACTTCCGCGGAATGCCGGATATCGTCGATCCGCTGCCAGTCGCATACCTGCTCGGCATCAGCGACCGCTCCGTCTACCGACTCTGTCAGAACGGAACGTTCAAAGCCGTGAAGTGCGGCAAGTTGTGGCGAATCAACCGCGATAGCGTTCTCAACTATATCGGGGTCTCTATCGACCGAACCGAATGCCCATCAACCCGCATCAATTAAAAATGACCATTACATGGGGTCCAAGAGGCCCCTCTTTTTATAAGGACACCCTGTGATCGAAACTAAAACAGTCAGCGTGAAGCTCGATCCAAAGCTCTACACCGCCCTCAAGACGCGGGCCGAGCTCAACGGTTCCAACGTCAGCGACGAGATCCGCTCGCTCCTGCGCTCGGCGC